>NZ_JAIVKX010000007.1 GCF_020524285.1 Alloyangia pacifica | reverse complement strand
CGGAAGTCACCGAAGTACTTGGTGATTGCTGCGGTCAGCGTGGTCTTGCCGTGGTCAACGTGACCGATCGTGCCGATGTTGCAGTGCGGCTTGCCGCGCTCAAACTTTTCCTTTGCCATCTTTCCAGACGTCTCACCTCTAGGGGGTCGACTGCGACCCGGTTTCGCATCGCGGGCCGTTTATTGGGTCGGGAGCAGAAAATCAAGCGTCTGTTGATATCTGCGCGCCAGCAGGCGCGCTTATTCGGTCACGGTTTCGCGCGCCCGGCCCCGCACCGCCGATGCCGCAGGGGCAAATCCGCGGGCCCGAGCACGCGCCGCTGCCCTTCGGACGGGCCGTCCGACCTTCTTCTAGGCCGAAATATCCCGGGCGAGTCCGCCGCAGGCCGGCGGGGGCAGCATCCCGTCCCGCAGTCGCGGTCTTCAGTCCCGGTCCTCAGTCGCGGTGCGCCCCCGGCACCCAGAGCACATCCGCGGTGCCGCCGTCATTGGCCATGCGCGCCGCGCAGAAGAACCAGTCGCTGAGCCGGTTGAGATATTTCACCGCATGGTTGTTCACCTCTTCCGCCGCCGCCAGTTCAACCGAGCGGCGCTCGGCGCGGCGGGCGACGGTGCGGCACTGGTGCAGGAAGGCCGAGGCCGGCGAGCCGCCCGGCAGCACGAAGCTGCGCAGCGGCTCGAGCTGGGCGGTCATCGCGTCCATCTCGGCCTCGAGCCGCTCGACCTGCGCCTGCGTGACCCGCAGCACCGGGTAGCCGGCCTCGGCGTCGCGCGACATGTCGGGGCGGCCGAGATCGGAGCCGAGGTCGAAGAGATCGTTCTGGATCCGCGCCAGCGCCGTATCGAGGTCGCCCTCCGCCTGCAGCCGCGCAAGGCCGACCACCGCGTTCAGCTCGTCCACCGTGCCGTAGGATTCGACCCGCGCGCAGTATTTCGGCACACGCGTGCCATCGACCAGCGCGGTGTCGCCCTTGTCGCCGGTGCGGGTGTAGATCTTGTTGAGCACGATCATCGTCAGCTTCTCCGGATAAGAACGAACAGCAGGATCAGCACCACGGCGGCGAATTGCGCGATGATGCGCCAGCGCATGGCCTTGTTCGCGTACTTCTTGTTGAAGGCCCCGCCCTTGGCGAATGAGCCGATCCCAAAGAGCAGGATGCCCACGACGGCCATCATCACGACGGCGACGACCAGAAACAGCGGATCCTCACGCATGGGTTTTGCCTCCCTACCCTCGATGCCCCCACATAGCCGGTTCACGCCGAAAAGCGAAGGACGCGCGGCTGCGACCTTCGCGCACCCTTACCGCGCCCGGGCGATCAGCAGGTCGAGCAGGCGGGTCGGCAGCAGCCGCCGCAGCGTGCCCATGATGTGGGTCGCGGTGGTCACGTAATAGCGCGGCGCCGGGTGGTCGCTTTCGAGCGCGAGGATGAGCTTTTCCGTGACCGCCGAGCCCGGAAGCTCGAAGGTGTCCGGCTTGCCGCCCGAGGACGCATAGAGCCGTTTCAGCAAAGAGCCCTCGTATTGCGCGCGGCGCGGGCTGGCCTCCCAGTCCACCCATTTTTCGAAATGCGGCACCGAGTTTGCGCGAATGCGCGAGGTGATCGGACCGGGCTCGATCAGCACGACCTTGATCGGCGTATCCGACATCTCGATGCGCAGCACATCGGTCAGCCCCTCCAGCGCATGCTTGGTCGAGACATAGGCCCCGCGCCAGGGCATGGGCACGATCCCCAGCACTGAAGAGCAGTTGATGATCCGCCCGTGCCCCTGCGCCCGCATCACCGGAATCACCATGCGGGTCAGCGTGTGCCAGCCGAAGAGGTTGACCTCGAAGATCTCGCGCAGCGCGCCGGTGGGCAGATCCTCGAGCGCGCCGGGCGCGGCGTGGGCGCCGTTGTTGTAGAGCGCGTCGAGCGTGCCACCGGTGGCCGCCAGCACCTCGGCCAGCGCCGCCTGCATCGAAGCCTCATTGGTGTAGTCGAGCCGCGGGCTGTCGAAGCCCATCAGCCGCATGCGAGCGCAGTCCTCCTCGCGACGGCAGCTGGCGAAGACCCGCCAGCCACGGGCGCGCAGACCGCGCGCGGCGGACTCGCCGATGCCCGACGAGCAGCCGGTGATCAGAATGGATGGTCTGGAAGTCTCGCCCTCGTCCTGCGCCATGGTGCCTGCCCTGCCTTGCCGGAGTTTCCGACGGCATAGGCGAGGCGGCGGCGGGCTGCAATTCACCGGGCTGCAATTCATCGGGCGGCGAGATGCCCGGGTCGCGGGGAGATCAGTTGGCGTCGGCGGAAAGATAGGCGTCGTACATCCAGCCCGCGGTGCCGCCGTTCCGCGCCTGCAGCTTCACCCAGCCGTCGCCGGGATCGGAGAGCACCTCGACCTCGTCGCCTTCGGCGAGTTGGCCGACCACCGAGTAGTCGGTGCCGGGACCGTAGCGCAGGTTGACGCGCGAGCCAGTGACCTGGCGCAGGTCGGACGGGGTCGCGGCTGAGGCTACCGCCGGAGCCGCGGAGCCGGCGGAGCTTTCGGGATCGAAGCTGGCCGAGATCGGCTGATCGGGCACTGCCGCCAGGGCGACGTCGATGACGTCATCGGTGACACCTCCTGCGACAGGGGCGGCCGATTCGGGGGCCGACACGTCCGCCAGCGAGGCGGTGCTGGCGCGGGTGACCTCGGGGGCCGCGGCGGGCCGTGCCTCGGCGCTCGTCACGAAGCCCCCGGCAATCAGATTCGGCAGTTCGACGGAATGCATTCCAGGCTCGAAGTTCGCACCACCTGAGAGCGAGTACCAGGCCCAGCCAAGAAGGGCAAAGGTTGTGACCATAAGGCTTTTCATGATGAAATCTCCGGAACAGGAAAGGGCTGGCTGAAAAGGGCCGCAAACGCACCGCTGAAATACTCGGCGTCACACACACCATAGTTGATTTCGGCATTCTGCTTAAGCGGAAACCGGGAAAAATTTGCACGAAGCAGATTTCCCTCGGAGGATCGCTTGCCCGCGCTTTTCGGCGCGGGTATCACAATATGCATGAATGATATCGTCGATGACCCCAACATGAACCCTCGTAACGTGGCAGAAACCCTGCGCCGGGCGATCGGCGAGCGCTATCTGACCTATGCATTGTCGACGATCATGAACCGGGCGCTGCCAGACGCGCGGGACGGGCTCAAGCCCGTGCATCGTCGTATCCTTTATGCAATGCGCCGGCTGCGACTTAGTTCCACCGGAGGCTTCCTGAAGTCGGCAAAAATCTCCGGCGACACGATGGGGGATTTCCACCCGCACGGCGACGCGGCGATCTACGACGCCATGGCGCGCCTCGCGCAGGACTTCACCATCCGCTACCCGCTGGTCGACGGTCAGGGCAACTTCGGCAACATCGACGGCGACAACCCGGCGGCCTCGCGCTACACCGAGGCGCGGATGACCATCATGGCCGAGGCGCTGCTGCAGGGCCTCGACGAGGACGCGGTCGACTACCGTCCGAACTACGACGGCCGTCTCGAAGAGCCCGTGGTTCTGCCCGCCTCCTACCCGAACCTGCTGGCCAACGGCGCCTCGGGCATCGCGGTGGGCATGGCGACCAATATCCCGCCGCACAACATCGGCGAGCTGATCGACGCCTCCCTGCATCTCATCAAGTCGCCGAATGCGGCCGACGAGACGCTGCTGAACTACGTGCCCGGCCCCGATTTCCCCACCGGCGGGGTGATCGTCGAGCCGCGCGAGAACATCGCTCAGGCCTATGCGACGGGCCGCGGCTCGATCCGGCTGCGCGCCAAGTGGGAGGTCGAGGATCTCGGCCGCGGCCAATGGCAGGCGGTGGTCACCGAGATCCCCTACCAGGTGCAGAAGTCCAAGCTGGTCGAGCGGCTCGCCGAGCTGATCCAGACCAAGAAGGTGCCGATCCTCGCCGACATCCGCGACGAGAGCGCCGAAGACATCCGCATGGTGCTGGAGCCCAAGTCCAAGAACGTCGATCCCGACGTGCTGATGAACATGCTGTTCCGCAACTCGGATCTGGAAATCCGCTTCTCGCTGAACATGAACGTTCTGATCGACGGGGTGACCCCGAAGGTCTGCTCGCTGAAGGAGGTGCTGCGCGCCTTCCTCGACTTCCGGCGCGACGTGCTCTGCCGCCGCTCGCGGCACCGGATGGAAAAGATCGACCATCGCCTCGAGGTGCTGGAAGGGCTGATCATC
The DNA here is from genome assembly GCF_020524285.1 of Alloyangia pacifica. GTDB lineage: Bacteria > Pseudomonadota > Alphaproteobacteria > Rhodobacterales > Rhodobacteraceae > Salipiger > Salipiger pacificus_B. The sequence continues at coordinate 317,435 of NZ_JAIVKX010000007.1, read as the reverse complement.
GCCTTCCTCAACCTCGATCGCGTCATCGACATCATCCGCTACGACGAGGATCCCAAGGCCGCGCTGATGCGCGAGGATTGGGGCCGCAAGATCGCCCGCGCCACCTCCGAGGCCGACTACGTCTCCCCCGCCCCGGTGTCGGGCGAGGAGGAGTTCGGCCTGACCGAGGTGCAGACCGAGGCCATCCTCAACATGCGCCTGCGCAGCTTGCGCAAGCTCGAGGAGATGGAGCTGGTCGCCGAGCGTGACAAGCTGATGGAAGAGCGCGCCGGGCTCGAAGACCTGCTGGCCAGCGAGGACCTGCAGTGGAAGAGCATCTCGGCCGAGCTGCGCGAGGTGAAGAAGGCCTTCACTAAGGGGCTCGACCGCGGCGCCCGCCTCTCCAGCTTCGCCGAGGCCGGCGAGGCCGAGGACGTTCCGCTCGAGGCGATGATCGAGCGCGAGCCGATCACCGTGGTCTGCTCGCAGATGGGCTGGATCCGCGCGATGAAGGGACACATCGACCTCGGCTCCGAGCTGAAGTTCAAGGACGGCGACGGCCCGCGCTTCATCTTCCACGCCGAAACCACCGACCGGCTGCTGGTGTTCGGCTCGAACGGGCGTTTCTACACGCTCTCCGCCGCCAACCTGCCCGGCGGGCGCGGTATGGGCGAGCCGCTGCGGCTGATCGTCGACCTGCCCAACGAGGCGCAGATCATCGACATCTTCAGCCACGTGCCGGACCGCAAGCTGCTGGTCGCCTCCTCTGCCGGGGACGGCTTCGTGGTGCCCGAGGCGGACGTGCTGGCGCAGACCCGCACCGGCCGCCAGGTGCTCAACGTGCGCGACGACACCGTGGCCAAGGTCTGCAAGCCGGTGCAGGGCGACGCCGTCGCCGTGGTCGGCCAGAACCGCAAGGTGCTGATCTTCATGCTCGACGAGTTGCCAGAGATGGGCCGCGGCAAGGGCGTGCGGCTGCAGAAATACAAGGACGGTGGCCTGTCGGACATCACCACCTTCACGCTGGCCGACGGCCTCAGCTGGAAGGATCCGGCCGGGCGCACCCGCACCCAGAGCGACCTTGCCGAATGGATCGCCAAGCGCGCCACCGCCGGCCGCATGGCGCCGCGCGGCTTCCCGCGGGACAATACCTTCACCTGACCGAAGCAGATTTGCCCGCGGGCTGCAGCCTTCGGCAGAGAGGATCACAGGGCCGCCACGCGCGGCCCTGTGCCGTTCCAGCCCCTCCGGAGGCGGCCGAAATGACGGCTGCACGAATCATCTTTGAGCCGCGCCACGCCGGTCCGAAGCGAGATGGCTTTTCGTGTGCCCATTTCCTGAGCAGGCCGAAAACGCCTGGGAAAAGCGTTTCCGACCGTTCGAAATTCCGCCGCGACATTCGCGCGCCCCGCCCGGCTGACCTCGCGCAAGTGGCGCGGCGTTTTGCTGCGGTTGCGCAAATTGCCTCTGTTTCCGCCGCGTTCACTTCGCTATCACCCCTCGGGAGAACCACGAAGTGCCGTGCAAGGCGCGGCGAAACCTAGGGAGAGAACCGCTCATGAAGGTGCTTGTGCCTGTGAAGCGCGTGATCGACTACAACGTGAAAGTCCGCGTGAAAGCGGACGGCACGGGCGTCGATCTTGCCAACGTCAAGATGTCGATGAACCCCTTCGACGAGATCGCGGTCGAAGAGGCCATCCGCCTCAAGGAGGCCGGCAAGGCCGAGGAAGTCATCGTCGTCTCGATCGGCGTGAAGCAGAGCCAGGAAACCCTGCGCACCGCGCTGGCCATGGGCGCCGACCGCGCCATCCTGGTGACCGCCGCCGAGGACGTTCACACCGACATCGAGCCGCTCGCCGTCGCCAAGATCCTCGCGAAGATCGTCGAGGAAGAGGCCCCGGGCCTTGTCATCATGGGCAAGCAGGCGATCGACAACGACATGAACGCCACCGGCCAGATGCTCTCCGGCCTGCTGGGCTGGGCGCAGGCGACCTATGCCAACAAGCTCGACGTCGAGGGCGATGCCGCCACCGTGGCGCGCGAGGTGGACGGCGGTCTGCAGACCATCAAGATCGCGCTCCCGGCCATCGTCACCGCCGACCTGCGCCTCAACGAGCCGCGCTACGCGAGCCTTCCGAACATCATGAAGGCGAAGAAGAAGCCGCTCGACGAGAAGACCGCCGCCGACTTCGGCGTCGACGTCAGCCCGCGCCTCGAGATCGTCAAGACCTCGGAGCCCGCGGAACGCGCGGCCGGCATCAAGGTGGGCTCGGTCGACGAGCTCGTGGCGAAACTGAAAGACGCAGGGGCACTCTGATGGCCGTTCTCCTTCTTGCAGAAATCAACGACGGCGCGCTGGCGCTCGACGCAACCGCCAAGGCGGTGAACGCCGCGGCGAAGCTGGGCGATGTCACCGTGCTGGCCGCTGGTGCCTCCGCCGCAGCCGCCGCCGAGGAAGCCGCCAAGATCGACGGCGTGGCCAAGGTGCTGGTCGCCGAAGACGCGCTCTACGGCCACCGTCTGGCCGAGCCGGTCGCAGCGCTGATCGTGTCGCTTGCCGGCGAGTACAGCCACATCGTCGCCCCGGCCACGACCGACGCGAAGAACATCCTGCCGCGCGTTGCCGCGCTGCTCGATGCGATGATCCTGACCGATGTGACCGCCGTGGTCGACGCCGACACCTTCGAGCGCCCGATCTACGCCGGCAACGCCATCCAGACGGTAAAATCGAAGGATGAAAAGAAGGTTATCACCTTCCGGACCTCCACCTTCGAGGCCGCCGGCACCACCGGTTCGGCCGCCGTCGAGACCATCGGCGCGGGCGACAACCCAGGCCTGTCCGAATGGGTCGAGGACAAGATGGCCGAGAGCGATCGCCCCGAGCTGACCTCGGCGAAGATCGTCGTCTCGGGCGGCCGCGGCGTCGGCTCGGAAGAGGATTTCGCGCTGATCGAGAAGCTCGCCGACAAGCTCGGCGCCGCCGTGGGGGCCTCGCGCGCCGCGGTGGACAGCGGCTTCGCCCCGAACGACTGGCAGGTCGGCCAGACCGGCAAGGTCGTGGCGCCGGACCTCTACGTGGCCGTGGGCATCTCGGGCGCGATCCAGCACCTCGCGGGCATGAAGGACTCCAAGGTGATCGTCGCGATCAACAAGGACGAAGAGGCGCCAATCTTCCAGGTCGCCGACTTCGGCCTCGTCGCCGACCTCTTCACCGCCGTGCCGGAGCTGACCGACAAGGTCTGAGCCCCACCACAGAGACCAGAAAAAGGCCCGCCAAACCGGCGGGCCTTTTTACGTCCGCCGGCTTCGAAAGCGGGATCTCGCTGCGCGCCCGTGCACCAATGCACCCGCGCTGTGCGTTCGGGACAATTGTCCCGGCGGCGATCGAGCGTAGGTAATGCGCCAAGGCACGGCCATTCCCTCCCGGCCGCCACCTCCCTCATGAACGCAGAAGGACAGCTCCCATGTCTCTCAAAGTAAAAATCATCCTTGGCTCCACCCGCCCCGGCCGCATCGTGCCGATCATCGGCAAATGGGTCGAAGAGATCGCCAAGCAGCAGAACGGCTTCGACGTCGAAGTCGTCGACCTCAAGGAAATCGACCTGCCGCTGCTCGACGAGGCCGGCCACCCGCGCGCCCAAGCCTACGAGCACGAGCACACCAAGAAATGGGCCGCGAAGATCGCCGACGCCGATGCCTTCGTGTTCCTGACCCCGGAATACAACAGCTTCCCCTCGGCCGCGCTGGTCAACGCCATCCAGGCGCTCGCCGTGGAATGGGAACGCAAGGTCGCGGCCGTGGTCAGCTACGGCGGCGTCTCGGGCGGCATGCGCGCCGCGCAGGAGCTGCGCCAGCTTCTGGTCAACATGAACGTCATGGCGCTGCCGCAGTCGGTGCCGGTGCCCTTCGTGTTCAACTACATCGGCGAAGACGGCGTGCTGCGCCCCGAGCAGCCGGTCGTCGACGGCCTGAAGGGCATGTTCGCCGAGCTGTCGGTCTGGGGCGAGGCGCTGAAGCCGGCCCGCGCCGAAGCGGCCTGATCGGCCCCGACGCATCCGTCAGACAGCGAAACGCCCGGCCTCTTGGCCGGGCGTTTTGTTTTGCACCCTCCGCGTGCTCCGCTCAGGTCGCGACCTGTTCACGCAGGATCGAGGCGGTGAGCGAGATCATCAGGTAGATGCCCGAGAAGATCAGGAAGGCGAGAATCGTGTTCTCGAAGCTGCGCGGGTAGCTCGGGTCCTGCGAGGCCACCGGCTCCACCGACGTGGTCAGGTAGCGCGCCTGGCTCTCGGCATCGCGGCGGGCCTGTTCGAGCCGTTCGAGCGCCGTCTGCAGCATCAGGTCGCGGGTGGCCAGGTCCGCCTGCGCAAGCTGGATCTGCACCGCCTTCTCGGCCAGCGAATCCTCGCCCGTGGTGGCGCTGGTCATCTGCCTGTTCAGGTCTTCCAGCAGCGCTTCGAGCCGCCGCACATCGCCCTGCGCGCCCTCCACGCGCGAGCTGTTGGGCCGGGCGTTGTCGAGCAGCGCCTGCAGAGTCAGGCGCTTTTCCTGGAGCTGTACCTCGACGTTGCTGATCTGCGTGCGCAGCGCCGCGATCCGCCCCTCGGGGTCGATCACCGAGCCCTGCTGCTGCAGGCGCACCAGCTTCTCCTGGGCATCCTGGCGCTCGGCCTGCGCCTCTTCCAGCCCGACCTCGGCGTCGGACACCGCGTTGGAGCGCTTGCGCAGCGAGAGGTTGTCCACCCGGGTCTCGGCATAGCCGATCAGCGCCCGGCTGAAGCGCGCGGCGGTCTCGGGGTCGGCGGCCTGCACCTCCATCTTCACCACGCCTTCGGTCGGATCGTAGCCGATCTCGATATTGCGCTGGTAGACGCCGTAGGCGTCTTCGTTCGACGCATCCGGGTCGAGCCTCTGCAGCGGGTCGATCCAGTCCTGCTGGTAATGCGCCTTGAACCCCTCGTCGCGGTCGAGCCGCAGCATGGCGTCCTTGGACATCAGGTAGCTCTGCACCGCGATCGCATCCTGGTTGGTGGCGAACTGCGTGCCGGAGAACAGGCTGCCCATCGAGGAGGCGGAATTCTCGGCCTTGAGGATCAGGAACTCGGACTTTGTGGCGTACATCGGCGTCGCCATCACATAGAAATAATAGCCCGCGAGAATGGTCGGCAGCATCACGAAGAAGGCCAGCCGGCTCAGCAGCATCATCTGCTTCTTGCGGCGGCGCCGGGCCAGTTCCTGCTGGATCTTCATGATCTCGGCGGCGCGGCGCTCGGCGGGGCTGGCGGTCTGGGTCGAGGGCAGCTGGGTCTTGGCCGCGACCGGCTCCGGCAGGCCCTCCGAGCCGGCGGGGAGCACCGGCAGCCCGGCCTCCGGCCCCTTTCCGTCACCGCCGCCGCTGCCCGCGCTCGGCACCACCAGTTCGAGCATCGAGCTGCGCTGGAACGGGTCGATCCCCCGCGCCCGCAGCATGCGCACCGCGTCGTAATCCGAGGCCGGCTCGAAGCCGTTCTTCTGCGCCACCCGCCGGGCAAGCCGCAGTTGTCGGCCGGTCAGCCCCTCGTTGCGGATCGCCTCGAGATCGGTGGTCGTGCCCGCCGCCTTGGGCTCCGCGCCGCCGGCCTCCGGCGCCCGGTCATCCTCTTGCGGCGTGTCCGGCTGCCCGGCACCCGGCCGCGCGTCCGCCTCCGCCCGCGATGCCGCCGACGGACCCTGCCCCGCCTCGGGGCGGCGGATGCGGAATTTCTTAGCCCTGGGTTTCGTAGTCATACAGCCGTTTCGCTTCTTCCAAGGTGTCGAACTGGTGCAGTTTCCCGTCCATCAGGACCGCCGCCCGACGGGCAAATTTCTCGAGGATCGCCGGCTGGTGCGAGACGATCACGATGGTTGTGGTGCGCAGCCGCTCGGCAAGGATTTCTCCGGCCTTGCGGTTGAATTCGACGTCGGTCGAGCTCGGCATGCCCTCGTCGATGAGGTAGATGTCGAAGTCCAGCGCCAGCATCAGCGAGAAGGTGAACCGCGCCTTCATCCCCGAGGAATAGGTGCCGATCGGCTGATCGAAATACTCGCCCAGCCCGCAGAGCCACCGGCAGAAGGCCTCGACGTATTCGGGATCGAGCCCGTACATGCGGGCGATGAAGCGGGCATTCTCGCGGGCCGAGATCTTCGAGACCACGCCGCCCATGAACCCGAGCGGGAAGGACACGCGCGAGCTTCGCCGAATCTCGCCTTCATCCGGCTTTTCCAGCCCCGCCATCATGCGGATCAACGTGGTCTTGCCGGTGCCGTTCGGGGCGAGGATGCCGATGCTTTCGCCGACGGTGACCTGGAACGACACACGGTCAAGGATCACCTTCCGGCGTTCCCCCGTCCAGAAGGACTTGCTGACCATGTCGAACTCGATCATTTCACTGCCCCTGCCAACGCGTCGATCATACTAGCGGCGCGTGGAATAAGGGATCCCTACCCCTCGATTTGGTTTAGAATATGACCAAAATTTGAAAGGCCTGCCGCCTGAGCGCCCCGCTGGGCGACGCCGTGCTCGCGCCGCAACGCCTCGCGGCACTGGCGGGCCGGACCGCGACGCCTTACCTCTGAGCCATGCCCGACCGCCTGAGCAGCCTCAAGACCGACATCTCCGCCTGCCGCCTCTGCGCCGCGCGCTTCGCCGCCACCGCCACCCGCCATGCCCCGCGCCCGGTGGCCTGGTTCCGCCCCGGCGCGCGGCTGCTGATCGCCGGGCAGGCGCCGGGGATGCGCGTGCACAAGTCGGGCCGGCCCTTCGACGACCCCTCGGGCGACAGGCTGCGCGACTGGCTCGGCCTGTCGCAGGAGGAATTCTGGGACCAGTCCCGCGTTGCCATCGTGCCCATGGCCTTCTGCTTTCCGGGCTATGATGCCAAGGGGGCGGACCTGCCGCCGCCGCCGATCTGCCGCGCCACCTGGCACGACCCGCTGTTCGAGGCACTCGGCCCGCTGCCGCTGCGGCTCTACATCGGCGGCCACGCGCACCGCTACCATCTCGGCACGAAGACCGGCGTGACCGAGACCGTCGCCGGCTGGCGCGGGTATCTTCCCCACGCTCTGCCCTTGCCCCACCCGTCCTGGCGCAATACGGGTTGGCTCAAACGCAATCCGTGGTTCGAGGCCGAGCTCCTGCCCGTCCTGCGCGCCCGTGTCCGCGAGGTCCTGACATGACGACTACACCGCTCGACGCCGCGCTCAGCGCGATGGAGGCCGCCCCCGAGGATGACAACGCCCGCCTGCGCTTCTACGAGCGCCTGGCCGATGGCGAGCTCTTCCTGCTGCTGACCCGCGAGATCGACGGCGACCAGATCGAGCCCGAGCTCTTCGACCTCGGCGACGCGCGCTTCGTGCTGGTCTTCGACCGCGAGGAGCGCCTGTCGCAGTTCGTCGGCCGCGCCGCGCCCTATGCCGCGCTCTCGGGCCGCGCCGTGGCGAACATGCTGGCCGGTCAGGGCATCGGGCTGGCGGTGAACATCGAGGTTTCCGAGGCCTCGACCCTGCTGCCCGCCGAGGCGGTCGACTGGCTGGCCGCGACCCTCGGCCATGGCCCGAGCGAGGGCGAGGCGCATATCGAGGAAGTCACCAGGCCCGTCGGCCTACCCGAGGCGCTGCTCGCGGCGCTCGACACCAAGCTCGCCACCGCCGCCGGCTTCGCACGCTGCGCCTGGCTGGCCGGGGCCACCTACGAGGGCGGCGGACGCGGCCACATCCTCGCCTTCGCCGGGACCGCGCCGGGGGCCGAGGACGCGCTCGCCCGCGCGGTGAACGAGGCGCTGGTCTTCTCGGGCATCGAGGCGGGCGCGCTCGACGTACTCTTCCTGCGCGACAGCGACGAGCTGGCGGCCAGCCTCACCCGCGTCGGCCTGCGCTTCGAGCTGCCGGAGATCGAGCAGCCCGAGCGGGTCAAGCGCATCGCGCCCGGCTCCGACCCCGACAGCCCGCCGATCCTGCGCTGATCGGCGCGCCCTAGAGCCCCAGCTCCTCGCGCAGCGTCGGCAGCGTGTCGCCCATGGCCGGGGTCGCCTCCCAGACGCCGCGGGCAATGGCACGGGCGAGGCAGAGGCTCGCCGCGTGACCGATCTGCGCCAGTTGCCGCACCGGGTCGGCAAGCGTCCTGCCGCCGGTGGAACAGGCGAACACCAGGTCGCCGTCCAGCGGCGAATGCGCCGGGAGGATGGCGCGACCGATGCCGTCCTGTGCCGCCACCGCCATGCGATGCGCCTGCCCCTTGTCGAGCTGCGCATCGGTGGCAACCACGGCGATCGTCGTGTTGCCCAGCGCCGCCATCGCCCCGGCCTTGCGGCTCTCGGGCATCTCGTGGAACCCCGGCGCGGGCTCCGGCCCGAGCCCGCCAAACTCCTCACCGATCTCGAAGGGCGCCGCCCAGAAGTGCCGTCCCGACGGCGTGGTCACGCTGCCCATCGGGTTCACCGCCACCAGCGCGCCGACGGTGATGCCGCCCTCCAGCACCAGCGAGGCCGAGCCCAGCCCGCCCTTGTGCTGCGCGGTCTGCGCGCCGCAGCCCGCGCCACGCGAGCCGAGCTTGAAACTGCTCCCTGCGTTGGCCAGCGCCTGCCGCCCGAGCGCGGGATAGGGGTTCACCCCCCAGTGCTTGTCGCCGCCGTTGAGCAGGTCGAAGAGGATCGCCGCCGGGACGATCGGCACCCGGGCCGAGAAGACCTCGAAACCCCGCCCCTCCTCGTGCAGCGCGTCCATCACTCCCTGCGCCGCCGCGAGGCCAAAGGCGCTGCCGCCGGAGAGCACCAGCGCGTCGACCCCCGGCGCGGTCTTGTCCGGCGCCAGCAGGTCGGTCTCGCGCGTGCCGGGGGCGCCCCCCATGACCGAAACGGAGGCCACCATGGGCGCCGCGGCGGTGACCACCGAAACACCGGATTTCAGAAAGGAGTCTTCGGCATTGCCCACCATGAGGCCGGGCACGTCGGTGATCAGGTTCAGGGGACCGGGTCGCATGAGTCCACTCCTTGCAGCCACTGGTAAACATTTTGCTGCACTGCGGCAAAAGAACAAGAGCGCCCGCTGTCGCAGGCGCTTTTGCGAAATTGATGAACGGTCAGACGCGTTATTCCGCCGGGGCGCGGAAGGAAAGCCCGAAGTCCCGGCTTCTTCTCTTTGCAAATACGCCGGGGGAGGCGCGGCGCAGCCGCGGCGGGGGCGGCGCCCCCTCTTCAAGCGGCCTCAGATACAGCGCCCGCCGTCGACCTCCATGCACACGCCGGTCACCAGCGAGGCCTCGTCGGAGCACAGGTAGAGCGCCGCATTCGCCAGGTCCTCGGGGGTGGAGAATCGGCCCATGGGGATGGTCGAGAGGAACTTGGCGCGCATCTCCGGCGTGTCCTCGCCCATGAAGCTCTTCAGCAGCGGCGTGTCGCCCGCCACCGGGTTTAGCGCGTTGACCCGCACGCCGAAGGGCGCCAGCTCGATCGCCATGGCCTTCGTCGCAGTGTTCATCCAGCCCTTCGAGGCGTTGTACCAGTTCAGCTTCGGGCGCGGCGAGACCCCCGCCGTGGAGGCCACGTTGAGGATAGTCCCCGCGCCGCGCGCCTTCATCCCTGCCACCAGGGCGCGGGCCGTCAGGTAGACCGACTTGCAGTTGACCGCCATCACCCGGTCAAAATCCGCCTCGTCGATTTCCTCCATGAAGCCCGGCAGGTGGGTGACCCCGGCGTTGTTCACCAGGATGTCGACCCGGCCCAGCTCGGCCCCGGCGCGCAGCGCCATCTCCTCGACCGAGGCACCGTCGGCCACGTTCACCTCATGCGCCACGCCGCCGAACTCGGCGGCAACCTCCATGGCGCCTTCGATATTGATATCGGCGACCATCACCCGCGCGCCCTCTGCCGCGAAGCGCCGCGCGATGCCCGCGCCGAAGCCCGAGCCCGCGCCGGTCACGATGGCGGTCTTTCCATCCAGTCTCATGCCTGTCTCCTCCCTCAAATCCTCACCTGCGGCGCTCAGCCATGTCCTGCAACCGCAGGCTCAGCCATGATGCGCCGCCACCGTCTTCAGCACCGAGAAGCCGTAAAGCGCCTCGAAGCCCTTCTCCCGTCCATGACCGGACTTGCCAACCCCGCCGAAAGGCAGCTCCACCCCGCCCCCGGCGCCGTAATTGTTGAGAAACACCTGCCCGGCCTTCAGCTTCTTTGCCAGCCGCATCTGCCGCGCGCCGTCGCGGGTCCAGACGCTGGCGACAAGGCCGTAGGCCGTGCCATTGGCGATGCGCAGCGCGTCCGCCTCATCCTCGAAGGGGATAACCACTTGCACCGGGCCGAAGATCTCGTCCTGCGCCAGCGCGTGCTCCGCCGGGACCGGACCGTAGAGGCAGGGGGCGACGTAATGCCCGCCCTCCGGCAAGCCCTCGGCCAGCCGCGCCCGCGCCAGCACCGGCAGCTCTGCTCCCTGCTCCAGGAACCCTTCGACGCGGCGCTTCTGGGCGGCATTGATCAGCGGACCGATGTCGCGATCGTCCATGGCGGGGCCGACGAGCTTGGCCTCGTATGCGGCGGCCATACGGGTCATCACCTCGTCCAGCACTTCGCGCTGCACGAGAATGCGCGAGGACGCCGAGCAGGTCTGTCCGGCGTTCTGCAGACCGGCATTCACGAGGAACGGCAGCGCCGCATCCAGATCGGCATCGGCGAAGACCAGTTGCGGGGATTTGCCGCCAAGCTCCAGCGTCACCGGGATCACGTTTTCCGAGGCCGCGCGCTGCACGGCGGCGCCGGTGGCGACCGAGCCGGTGAAACTCATGTGCTGCACGCCGGGATGGGACGACAGGGCCGCGCCCGCCTCCGAGCCGAGCCCCGGCACCACGTTGAGCGCCCCTGCCGGCAGCCCCGCCTGCTGCGCCAGATCGGCGAAATGCAGGGCGGTCAGGCAGGCGTCCTCGGCCGGTTTCAGCACGCAGGCATTGCCCATGGCGAGCGCCGCGCCGACCGAGCGGCCGATGATCTGCATCGGGTAGTTCCACGGCACGATATGACCGGTCACCCCGTGCGGCTCGCGCAGGGTGTAGACGGTGTAGCCATCCAGATAGGGAATGGTCTCGCCGTGGATCTTGTCCGCCGCGCCGCCGTAAAACTCGCAGTAGCGCGCCAGCGCCACCGCGTCGGCCCGCGCCTGCGAAAGCGGCTTGCCCACGTCCTGCGCCTCGATCCGGGCAAGCAGGTCGACGTTCTCCAGCACCAGCATACCGATCCGGGTGAGGATGCGCCCGCGCTCCAGCGCCGTCATCGCCCCCCATTCGCCATCCAGCGCGGCCTGCGCCGCGGCCACCGCCTCGTCGATTTCAGCAGCGCCCCCGCGGGCGATGCGCCCGATCTCGGCGCCCGTGGACGGATCGCTCAGCGGCAGCGTGTCCGCGGTCTCGCGCCATGTGCCGCCAATGAGCACGCAGGCGCTGTCAAAGGGGCTCCCCTCCGGCATCGTCATCTCCTCCCATCTCCGGCGCCGGAAGTCTCGGCGCCGCCTCCATGAGGGATTTGGTATACCAGTGCCGGGGATTGTCAAACACCTCGGCAGTCGCGCCGCGCTCGACGATCTCGCCCTCGCGCATCACCAGCACTTGGTCGGTGATCGAACGCACCACCGAAAGATCGTGGCTGACGAAGAGATAGCTGAGGCCCCGCGTGCGAGACAGTTCGGCCACCAGATCGAGGATCTGCGCCCGCACCCGCACGTCGAGCGCCGAGACCGCCTCGTCGAAAATCACCAGTTCGGGCTCGATGATCAGCGCCCGGGCGATGGCGATGCGCTGGCGCTGCCCGCCGGAGAAGGCGTGGATCGGGGCTTCCTCGTGCTCGGGCTTCAACCCCACGGCGGTGAGCGCCGCCGCAATGGCCGTCTGCCGCGCCGCGCCCTTGGGCGGATCGGGCAACAGGTGGAACGGCTCCGCGATGATCCGGCCGACGCTGTGGCGCGGGTTGAACGAGCCGTAGGGATCCTGGAACACCACCTGCACGCGGCGCCGGAGCGCTGGGTCGGGCTTGCCGTGCGAGAGGATCGGCTTGCCATCGAGGGAGATCTGCCCCGCCTGCAGGGGCTCCAGCCCGAGGATCGCGCGGGAGAGCGTCGACTTGCCGCAGCCGGACTCGCCCACGAGGCCGATCCTTTCGCCGCGGCGGATGTCGAAGCTGACGCCTTTCACCGCCCGGAATGCGCGGCGAGGCGCGAAGGGATGCTCGCGCGGCAGCGGGTAGTCGCGGACCGCGTCCTGCACGCTGAGCTGGGTCTCTCCGGGTGTGATCGGGGCCAGCGGTGCCTTATGGCGGGACGCCTCGAAGAGCTGGCGGGTGTAGGGGTGGCGCTGCTCGGCCAGAACCTGCGCCGTGGGCCCCTGTTCGACGATGCGCCCGGCATTCATCACCGCGATCCGGTCCGCCATGCCCGCCACCACGGCGAGGTCATGGGTGATCATCAGCATGGCCATCCCCTCTTCGCGCACCAGCCCGGTGAGCAGCTCGAGGATCTGCGCCTGCGTCGTCACGTCGAGCGCGGTGGTCGGCTCGTCGGCGATCAGCAGCTTCGGACGCAGCGCGATGGCCATGGCGATGCCGACGCGCTGGCGCTGCCCGCCAGACAGTTCGTGCGGGTAGCGCGTCGGTGGGATGCGCTCGGGGTCGAGCCCGACGCGGGCCATGACCTCGGCGGCGCGGGCACGGGCGCCGGCGCGGGACATCGCCCTGTGGATCAGGATCGTCTCCATCACCTGGTCGCCGATGCGCTGCACCGGGTTGAGCGCGGTCATCGGCTCCTGGAAGACCATGCCCACCTCGCGGCCCCTCAGGGCGCAGAGTTCCCGCTCCGGCAGGGTCAGCAGGTCGCGCCCCGAGAGCCGCAGCCGGCCGGAGGTCTCGGCCCGCTCGGGCAGCAGCCCGATGGCGGCGAGCGCGGTCATCGACTTGCCCGAGCCCGACTCGCCGGTGAGCGCAAGGATCTGGCCCTGCGGCAGGGACATAGAGACGTCCTGCAGGATCGCGGTGCCGCCGATGGTGAGGGTGAGCCCTTCCACGTGCAGCAGCGCCTCTGGTGCCTGCCGGACCGGGGGCTCTGCCCCGCGCGTCGCTGGCGCGCCGCGCCCCCCGGGATATTTCTGCCTAGAAGAAAGACTCATGCGCGGGAGGGCCTCAGGCGGGGATCGAGGGCGTCGCGCAGCCCGTCTCCGAGCAGGTTGAGGCCGAGCACCGTGAGCAGGATTGCAAGGCCGGGCACGATGGCCACATGCGGCGCGAGGGATACCATGGTCTGCGCGTCGGCCAGCATCCGGCCCCAGCTCGGCACCGGCGGCTGCGCGCCGAGACCGACGTAGGAGAGCCCCGCCTCGGCGAGAATGCCGAGCGAGAACTGGATGGTGCCCTGCACGATCAGCAGGTTGGCGAGATTGGGCAGGATGTGCTCGGCACTGATGCGGGGCACGCCCTTGCCGGCAACGCGGGCGGCAAGGATGAACTCGCGGCGCCAGAAGCTCAGCGCCGCGCCGCGGGTGAGCCGGGCGAAGACCGGGATGTTGAAAATGCCGATGGCGAGGATGGCGTTGAGCGCGCCGGGGCCGAAGATGGCGGTGATCAGGATGGCGATGACCAGCGAGGGGAAGGCGAAGATCAGGTCGTTGGTGCGCATCACCAGCTCGTCGAGCCAGCCGCCCTGCCGCGCCGCGGCGGCCAGCCCCAGCGGCACGCCGAGCCCCATGCCGAGCCCCACCGCCACCAGCGCGACGGCGAGCGAGGTGCGCGCGCCGGTCATCACCATGCTCAGCATGTCGCGGCCGAGGTGGTCGGTGCCCAGCCAATGCGCCGCAGACGGCGGTTGCAGGCGGGCGGCGATGTTCACCGCCTCGACGTCGCCCGGGGTCCAGAGATAGGAGATCAGCGCGGCGAGGATGAAGGTCAGCGTCAGCAGCGCGCCGAGGATCAAGGAGGGTTTCATCGCGGGCGCCTCAGTCTCGGATCGGCGATGGCATAGGCCATGTCCGTGAGGAAATTCACCGCGATCACCGCGAAGACCAGCAGCATGACCACCGATTCGACCACGATCAGGTCGCGCTGGGTGATCGACTGGAAGATCAGCCGACCGAGGCCGGGCAGGAAGAACACCTGCTCGATGATGATCGCCCCCGCCAGCAGGAAGGAGAACTGCAGCCCGAGGATGGTCAGCACCGGAATCAGCGCGTTGCGCAGCCCGTGTCGCCAGAGCGCCTGCCGCCGCGAGAGCCCCTTGGCGCGGGCGGTGCGGATGAAGTCCTCCGACAGGATGTCGATCAGCGACGAGCGCATGACCCGCGCCAGGATCGCCGCCTGCGGCAGCGCGAGGGCCACCGCGGGCAGGGTCAGGGATTTCATCGCCATGAGCGGATCATCCCAGCCGGGAAAGCCGCCGGCGCTGAACCAGCGCAGCTTCAGTGCAAACAGCAGCACCAGCAACATGGCGAACCAGAAGTTGGGAATGGCGATGCCGAGCTGCGTGGCACCGATCACCCCGGCATCCCCCGCCTTGCCGCGGCGGGCGGCGGCGTAGATGCCCGCGGGCAGCGCGATCAGCGTCGAGAGCCCCAGCGCGTAGAGCGCCAGCGGCAGCGAGACGGTGATGCGCTCGGCAACCATCTCCGCCACCGGCGTGCGGTAGGTGTAAGAGGTGCCGAAGTCGCCGGAGAGCATCCCGCCGAGCCAGCTCAGGTAGCGCTGCCATTTCGGCAGGTCGAGCCCGAGCTCGCTGCGCAGCGCCGCCACCGTGTCGGGCTGGGCGTTCATCCCGAGCATGTAGCTGGCCGGATCGCCGGGGGCGACCTCGACCACCAGGAAGATGACCAGCGACGCCACCAGCAGCGAAACCGCCAGCGAGGTCAGACGTTTGAGCGCGTAGCCTAGCATGGGGCCACGTTAGGCGCGGGGCGCGGCACGGTCCAGACGCTCAATGCTGGATCAGCTCGAGCGGGTCGTAGCCGAAGCCCCGCCCCCAGGCCACATGCGGCAGGCTGCTGGGTTTGAAGCGCAGCCCTTCCATCTCGGCGCGGGTGACGAAACGGCGCTCGGTCACCACGCCCTCGGGATCCCGCCAGGAGGCGTCGATCCGTCCCGACACGATGTGGCAGCGGAAGAAAATCTCGATCTGGTGGAAGCCACTGGCGGGATCGTGGAACTCGTTGACCAGGCAGGGCGGACCCACCTTGATCTCGAGCCCGGTTTCCTCGCGCAGCTCGCGGGCGAGGTTCTCGGGCAGCGAGGCCCCGGTCTCGACCCCGCCGCCGGGGGCGCACCACAGGTCGCTCTTGCCGCCGGGCCAGGCGTTCACCAGCAGCAGCCGGTCCTCGTGCAGCAGCACGGCGCGGGCGGCGAGGCGGGGGGACTTCGGCATTGGCTTCCCTTCGGGCGTGTCCTTTTGCCCCTTTCATAGGGCCGGGCGGGCACGTATCTCAAGCGCCGACCCGCCCTGCCCCCGACCGGCCCGAAGAAAGGCCCCTGCCCGTGCTCGACCTGACCCTTCAGAACGCCGCCGTCCTGCGCCCCGAGGGCTGGAGCGACGCGCCCCTCCCGATCTCCGGGGGGCGCATCGGCGGCGGCTCCGGCAAGGCGGTGGACCTTTCCGGCTTCGAGGTGCTGCCGGGGATCGTCGACGCCCATGGCGACGGCTTCGAGCGGCACATGGCGCCGCGCCGGGGAGCGCTGCGCGAACGTGCCTCCGGGGTGCAGGCCTGCGCTGCCGAGCTGGCGGCCTGCGGCATCACCACCGCTGCGCTGGCGCAGTTCTGGTCCTGGGAAGGCGGGATGCGCGGGCCGGAATTCGCAAGGGAGGTCTTTGCCGCCGTCACCGAGGTCGCCCCCACCGTGCCCGTCGACCTGCGCCTGCAGCTGCGGCTCGAGACGCATTTCCTGGGCGGGTTCGCCGGGGCCGAGGAGGCAGTGCAGCGCTGGGGCATCTCCTACGTGGTGTTCAACGACCACCTGCCGCACCAGCGCCTCGCCGAGGGGCGCAAGCCGCCGCGGCTCACCGGGCAGGCGCTGAAGAGCGGCCGCAGCCCCGAGGCGCATCTGGCGCTGATGATGGGGCTGCACGCACGCGGCGACGAGGTTCCGGTGGCGCTGGACGGGCTCTGCGCCCGGCTGGCGGCGCGCGGCGTGACCATGGGCAGCCATGACGACCGCACCGCAGGCGGTCGCGCGGACTGGCGCGCACGCGGCGCGATGGTCTCGGAGTTCCCCGAGACGGTCGAGGCGGCGCAGGCGGCGCGCGAGGCTGGCGACTTCATCGTGCTCGGTGCGCCGAACGTGGTGCGCGGGGCGAGCCACGCGGGCAATGTTTCGGCGCTGGAGCTGGTGGGGATGGGTCTGTGTGACGCGCTGGCCTCGGACTACCATTACCCCGCCCCGGCCCGCGCGGCCTGGCGCTGCGTAGAGCTCGGTCTGCTGGACGAGGTCGCGGCGTGGAAGCTGGTCTCGGAGGGGCCCGCGCGGCTGCTGGGGCTGACCGACCGGGGCCGGATCGAGGACGGGCTGCGCGCCGATCTGATCATCCGCGAGCGGGACAGCCGGCGCATCGTGGCGACGATTGCCGGGGGCCGCGTGGCCTACATGAGCGGGGATGTGGCCGGGCGCTTCATTAGCTGAGGCCCCGGCGAAAGTCTCGCGCGAGGTCCTCCGGCCGACTCTCCGGCCCGAGACCGACCCGACACCCCGCCTTCAGCTTCAGAAGTGTCAGCCGCCGCGGACGATGCGGTTGACGTGGCCCATCTTGCGGCCCAGCTTAGCCTCGGCCTTGCCGTAGAGGTGCAGCGCGGTGTCGGCCTCGCGCAGCAGCTCGGGCACCCGGTCCATGTCGTCGCCGATCAGGTTCTCCATCTGCACGTCCGAGTGCCGCCCGCCGTCGCCCAGCGGCAGTCCCGCGACAGCGCGGATGTGCTGCTCGAACTGGTCCACGCTGCAGCCGTTCTGCGTCCAGTGGCCCGAGTTGTGCACCCGCGGTGCGATCTCGTTGACCACCAGCCCGTCAGCGCAGACGAAGAGCTCCACCCCCATGACGCCGACGTAGTCTAGCGCATTGAGGATGCGGCCGGCCAGCAGGATCGCGTCCTGCCGGTGCGCGGGGGTCAGCCGGGCGGGCACGGTGGTGGTGCGCAGGATGCCGTCGCGGTGCACGTTCTCGCCGGGATCGAAGCAGGCGACCTCGCCATCGACACCGCGCGCCGCGATCACCGAGACCTCGTGGCTGAAGTCGACGAAGCCCTCGAGGATCGCCGGGGCGCCGTTCATCGCCTCGAAGGCATCGGCGGCGTCATCCTTCGACAGGATGCGGGCCTGGCCCTTGCCGTCGTAGCCGAAGCGTCGGGTCTTGAGGATGGCCGGCGCCCCGATCAGTTCGAGCGCATTGTTGAGATCCGCCTCACTGTCGACCGCCGCGAAGGGCGCGGTGCGCAGGCCGAGACCGGCGAGGAATTCCTTTTCCGTCATCCGATCCTGGCTGACGCGCAGCGCCTCGCGGCCGGGGCGGATCGGGCGCAGCGCCTGCAGCGTGTCGAGCGCCTCGGTGGGGATGTTCTCGAACTCGTAGGTCACAACGTCCACCGACTCGGCGAAGCGGGTCAGCGCGGGCTTGTCGTCATAGGAGGCGGTGGTCACCGCGTGGGCGACGTGGCCGGCGGGCGGCTCGGCGCCCGGCTCGAAGATATGCGTGCGGTAGCCGAGGCGGCTGGCGGCCACGGAAAGCATCCGTCCCAGCTGTCCGCCGCCGAGAATGCCGATGGTTGCACCTTGGGGAAGAGCGTCAGACATGGGGGCCTCCGGGACTGGATCGGGTTTCGCCGCTTTTCCTGCGGATTGGCGCGGCTTGCAACACCCCTTTGTGTGGCGCGGTGGCGGAGTGCGCCCATGAGACCTCACCAGACGCAGCTTCCCGAGCCGGGGACGCTGGTCCGTCAGGTGGCGCTGCGACGATTCCGGTAGGCGATTTGCGGCGGCCAAGTCCGCGTGACGCTGTTCTCCGGAGCCCCGAGACAAAAGCGCCAGCGCGTTGCGGCGGCGGCGTCCATCGGGCTCGCACCGTAGGTGCCACGATGGACGACCACTCGCCCGGCAGCCTTCGGCCTTGCCCCGGGCCAAGAGGCGGCGAGGTCAGTCCCGCACGGGCTCGTCGGGGATCGAGTCCGACAGCGCCTGACGCCAGGCGTCGAGCCGCTCTGCCAGCGCCGCATCCTGCAGCGCGAGGATGCCCGCCGCCATCAGGCCGGCGTTGGCCGCGCCAGCCGCGCCGATCGCCATGGTCGCGACCGGGAAGCCGCGCGGCATCTGCAGGATCGAGTAGAGGCTGTCGACGCCCGAGAGCGCCTTGGTCTGCACCGGCACGCCGATCACCGGCACGCGGGTCTTGGAGGCCATCATCCCCGGCAGGTGCGCGGCACCGCCCGCGCCCGCGATGATCACCTGCAGCCCGCGCCCGGCAGCTGCCTTGCCGTAGGTCCAGAGCCGGTCCGGCGTGCGGTGCGCCGAGACGATCTTGACCTCGTAGGCCACGCCCAGCTCGTCGAGCATCTGCGCCGCTTCCTGCATCGTGGGCCAGTCCGACTGGCTGCCCATGATGATGCCGACCTTCACCTGTTCCGTCATGTCCGGGCCTCTTTCGCCTGCTGGATCCGTCTCGTGAGGGCGGCACTATAGCCACGTCGCCCCCCGTGTCCATGGCCCGGTGTCCATGGTATGTCCATGCCGCGACACGGGAATGCGCGCGGGCTGGGCAAGCGGCGAAAAACCCCGGCGTCCCTGCAACTTCCCCGCCCTGCACGTTTGGTCCGGCGCCCGGCCCGTGCCAAGGTAGCGCCATCACCGGCGAAAGGGAGACCGCCATGAAAGTCGGAATCGTGGGTGCGGGCATGGTCGGCTCGGCCGCGGGCTACGCCATTGCCCTGCGCGGCGGCGCGAGCGAGATCGTCCTCGTGGACAAGAGCGAGGCGCTGGCCCGCGCACAGGCCGAGGACATCGCCCATGCGGTGCCCTTCGCCCATCCCTGCCAGGTGCGCTCGGGCGGCTACGAGCGGCTCGAGGGCGCGGCGATCGTGATCCTCGCCGCAGGTGTGGCGCAGAAGCCCGGGGAGAGCCGCCTGAGCCTGCTGTCGCGCAACGCCGAGGTCTTCGCCCAGGTGATCGCGGGCGTGCAGAAGGCGGCCCCAGAGGCGATGCTGCTGGTCGCCTCGAACCCGGTGGACGTGATGACCGAGGTGGCGCTGCGCGCCTCGGGCCTTCCCGCCGGGCAGGTCATCGGCTCGGGCACCATCCTCGACACCGCGCGCTTCCGCTGGCTGCTGGGCGATCACCTCGGCATCGCGGCGCAATCGGTGCACGCCTACGTGCTGGGCGAGCACGGCGACTCGGAGGTGCTCGGCTGGGCCTCGGCCCGCGCCGGGGCGATCACCGTCGGCGAGTTCGCCGAGCAGGTCCATGCGCCGATCACCGAAGACGTCCGCGCCCGCATCGACGAGGCGGTGCGCCGCGCCGCCTATCGCATCATCGAGGGCAAGGGGGCGACCTGGTACGGCATCGGCGCCGGGCTGGCGCGGATCGTGCAGGCGGTGCGCGACGACCAGCGGGCGGTGCTCTCGGTTTCTGTGGTCACGCCGCAGGTGCAGGGGGTCGAGGAGGTGGCGCTCAGCCTGCCCCGCGTGGTCGGCGCGGGCGGGGTGCTGTCGACGCTGACCCCCGATCTCGACCCGTCCGAGGCGGCGGCGCTGCGCGCCTCGGCGGAGATGCTGAAGGAAACCGCGCTGGGTATCCATTAGGGAACTGCGAGGGCCGGACGAGCCCTCCGCAGCTTGTCGAGGGGCCGCGCTCAGGCGCGGCCGTAGGCTTCCGCCATGGCGATCTGCAGCGCCTCTTCGGCGCTCTTGCCGGCCCAGTTGATCAACTGGAAGCAGGGGTAGTAGCGCTCGGAGGTCATTACCGCGGCGCCGATCATCGTATCGATCTGCTCGGCGCTGGCGACCTGGCCGCCGGCGAGCACCAGCCCGTAGCGGTAGACCATCAGCTTGGACTCCGCCCAGTAGCAGAAGGCGCCTGCCCAGCACTGGTCGTTGACCGCGTTGAGCCCCGCGTAGAGCTCGGGCAGCGAGTCCGTCGGCGGCTCCATCTCGAAGCTGCAGATCATCCGCAGCGTCTCGTCGTAGGGCGACCATGCGAGGGTGATCGAATAGGTGCGCCACTGGCCCTCGACCGCCATGGCGATCTGGTCTTCGCCGACGCGGTCGAAATCCCAGTCGTTGGTCTCGGCCAGGGTCTCGACGATGTCGATGGGATGCAGCTCTTCGCTCAGAAAGTCTTCGGACAGTGCCATGCGCCACCTCTTATGGTTGTAGCTTCGGGGCTTGGCAGCGCCCCGGATGCTAGGTGCCTGCTCGTAGAGATGTTGGGGGTAAGCCCTCGTCTCTTACCATATATCGTGCCTGTGGCTGGCACCTTCTGTAAAGCGAAATATTAGAGACACACCCAATAACTTGTGGAGTGATCTGTTATTTAATCAAGATGCAGATTCCTCCCGTTGTGGGCAACTCCGGGGAGTCTGCAGGGGGCCGGACTCAAGGTTTCGAGTCTTTTCAGCAACCTGAGTCGCGCAGAGGGGCTGTGGATAAAATTGGAAAAAGGCGTGCGCACTCCGGGAAAATTCCGACGGCCAACACGGCCTGAATTGCCCCTGTGGGGCCGCGCATGTGCGGCGTTGGCGCTCCGAGACCCGGAAAACTGCCGCTCTCTGGGGAATGTCCCGAAATCTGACCCTGCGTCAGGACATCGCCGCAGGGCCGTCGCAGGCGGCGAGCACGGGCCGCGCGGCATCGGCGGGCACCACGGTGAAGTGCTGCTCCAGCAACCGCTCGCCGCCGGCCTCCAGCGCCATCGTCCAGTCGCCCTCGACCATCTCGTAGGCATATTCGAAGGTGAAGAGGCTCAGGCTCGGCGCGCCGGGCGCGGCGCCGGTGCTCCAGCTTTCGACCTCGACCCCGCGCGCGCCCATCGGCGGATGGGTGACGATCACCCGCAGCGCCAGCGGCGCCGCGCTCTCGGCCAGCGTGAAGCGGATGCCGAAGCTGATCCCCAGCGCGGCGGGGACCACCTCGGTAGCGACATCGACGCGTCGCCCTGGCTCGATGAGGTTGATGATCCCCTGCTCGGTCTCGGGCGCCGGGCGGGCGCCCTCGGTGGTGACCTGGCAGATTACCCCGCGCTCGATCAGCAGCACCGGCGGCTCGGCAAAAGAAAGGCCGGACCCCGCGAGAGCGGGTCCGGCCAGCATCATGAGGATCGCTGCGAGGCGCATCAGCCGATCGCGGCGGCTTTCACGTCCTCGTCGATGTAGGGCACGTATTGCGCGAAGTTCTCGGCGAACATGTTCACCAGCTTCTGCGCCTGCGCATCGAAGGCGTCCTTATCCGACCAGGTGCGGCGCGGATCGAGCAGCAGCTCGGGCACGCCCTCGACCGAGACCGGCACCTCGAAGCCGAAGTTCGGATCCTTGCGGAACTCGACCTTCGCCAGCGAGCCGTTCAGCGCCGAGTGCAGCAGCGAGCGGGTTGCCTTGATCGGCATGCGGTGGCCGGTGCCATAGGCGCCGCCGGTCCAGCCGGTGTTTACCAGCCAGCAGGTCGCGCCGTGCTTGGCGATCTTGTCGCGCAGCAGGTTGCCGTAGACTTCCGGGCGCAGCGGCATGAAGGGCGCGCCGAAGCAGGTCGAGAAGGTCGGCTGCGGCTCGGTCACGCCACGCTCGGTGCCCGCCACCTTCGAGGTGAAGCCCGACAGGAAGTGGTACATCGCCTGCGCCGGGGTCAGCCGCGCGATCGGCGGCAGGACACCGAAGGCGTCGCAGGTCAGCATGATGATGTTCTTGGGGTGACCGCCGAGCGCGGTGGACGACGCGTTCGAGATGTACTCGAGCGGGTAGGCGCAGCGCATGTTGGCGGTCAGGCTGTCGTCCTCGAAGTCGAGCTCGAAGGTCTCCTCGTCGAAGACCATGTTCTCGATCACCGTGCCGAATTTCGAGGTGGTCGCGTAGATCTCGGGCTCCGCCTCGGCCGACAGGTTGATCGTCTTGGCGTAGCAGCCGCCCTCGAAGTTGAACGTGCCGCGGTCGGACCAGCCATGCTCGTCATCGCCGATCAGCACGCGCTCGGGATCGGCCGAGAGGGTGGTCTTGCCGGTGCCGGACAGGCCGAAGAAGACGGCGGTGTCGACCGGGTTGTTCGGCGCGTGGTTGGCCGAGCAGTGCATCGCCATGATGCCCTTCAGCGGCAGCATGTAGTTCAGCAGGGTGAAGACCGACTTCTTGTTCTCGCCGGCATATTCGGTGCCGCCGATGAGGATGGTCTTCTTGTCGAAGTTCAGCGCGATGACGGTGTCGCTGCGGCAGTCGTGCTTCTTCGGGTCGGCCTTGAAGCTCGGGCAGTTGATGATGGTGAAATCTGCCAGGAACTCGTCGAGCTGCTCGCGCTCGGGGCGGCGCAGCATGTGGCGGATGAACAGGCCGTGCCAGGCCAGCTCGGTCACCATGCGCACCTTGATCGAATGCGCCGGATCCGCACCGCCGACGAGGTCCTGGACGTAATAGTCCTTGCCCTTCATGTGCTCGAGCATGTCGGCATGCAGCGCGTCGAAACCCTCGGGCGACATGGCGCGGTTGTTTTCCCACCAGATGTTGTCTTCCACCGAGGGGGTCTTCACCACGTGCTTGTCCTGCGGCGAACGGCCGGTGAACTTGCCGGTGGTCACGTAGAAGGCACCGCCCTTGCCCAGCGTGCCCTCGCCGCGCTTCAGGGCGGCCTCGATCAGCGCGGGCTCCATAAGATTGTAATAGACATTGCCCAGCCCTTCGATCCCCTGATCTTCAAGCCGGAATTGCGGGTTCACCCGTCCAAATGTCATCTGCCAAGCTCCTGTAGCCGCACGTCCGGGCGGCGGTAGTCATTGGGGCGGCAAAAGCGCTGCCGTCCACCGGCAGCGCCCGCCACCGGTATCAGAGCCTTTAACATGCGAGGATCGGACAAGAACAGAAGGCATCCAAGGAGTTAGCGCAACCAATGCGGCTTTAGCGTTAGCACCCTTCCCGGCTAGCGTTACCATAGGTCACGGTTCTTGCAACTTGTGCTAGCAAGGTGAGGCATTTTAGCCATTCCTTACCTTATCTGCGCTGCAATTAAGTCGCAGCTGTGTACTGATTCGCGGTATGGGATTGTTGATGAATCCGAAACTTCGCATACTTGCCGGAAAAAGAAGGCATAACAGAGCAGTACAAGGATGAAGTGCTATGTCTAAAATCGCCCTGGTGGACGATGACAGGAACATCCTGACATCCGTGTCCATGACACTCGAGGCGGAAGGGTTCGAGGTTGAAACTTACAATGACGGGCAGTCTGCGCTGGATGCGTTCAGCAAGAAGATGCCCGACATGGCCGTTTTCGACATCAAGATGCCGCGGATGGACGGGATGGATCTCCTGCAGCGTGTGCGCCAGAAATCGCGCATGCCGGTGATCTTCCTGACCTCCAAGGACGACGAGATCGACGAGGTGCTCGGCCTGCGCATGGGCGCGGACGACTACGTCAAGAAGCCGTTCAGCCAGCGCCTGCTGGTCGAGCGGATCCGCGCGCTCCTGCGCCGTCAGGAAGCTCAGGCTGGTGAAGTGGTTGGGGATACCGAAGACACCAAGCTGATGACCCGCGGCTCGCTCACCATGGATCCGCTGCGCCACGCGGTGAGCTGGAAGGGCAAGGATGTCTCGCTCACGGTCACCGAATTCCTACTGCTGCAGGCCCTGGCCCAGCGGCCCGGCTTCGTGAAATCGCGCGACCAGCTGATGGACGTGGCCTACGACGATCAGGTCTATGTCGACGACCGTACCATCGACAGCCACATCAAGCGCCTGCGCAAGAAGATGCGGACCGTGGACGAGGATTTCTCGGCCATCGAAACGCTGTACGGCATCGGGTATCGTTACAACGAAGAGTAAGCGATGGCCCTGGCCGAAAGGATCTCGATGCGCGACGACGAGTCGGGCGACAGGCAGGATGCAGATGTTGTTCTGGGCGATGACTGGATCGCGCCCGACAGCACCGTGGAAAAGGAACTGCGCGACAGCCGTGCGCGGCGTTCGCTGTTTTCCCTGAATCGCTCTCCCCTCACGCGGAAGATCATCACGTTCAACCTGATCGCGTTGAACGTGCTGGCTGCTGGCATCCTGTGGCTGAATTCCTCGCGCGATACGCTGGCGCAGCAGCGCGCCGATGCGACCCTTGCGCAGGCCGAGCTGGTCGCCGACGTCTTCGAGATGCAACTGGGGGCCGATGCGCCGGTCAGCCTCGGCGCGCCCGGCGGGCTCGATGTTGCCGCGACCCTCGACAGCCTCACCCTGCGCCGCGGCACCGACGTGCTGATCTTCGACACGGCCAATGCCCTCGTTGGCGAGGCCAGCGCCCCCCCGGCCCTGCCCGACGGCCCCTCCGGCCGCGAGACGATGATCTCGACCTTCCTCGGCGAGCTCTGGCAGGGCATTTCCGGCATCTTCGCCTATTTCCAGAACACCGAGGCCCTGGGGCTCGAGGACCGGCTGCGCCAGCAGATCGAGGCGGGCGATCCGGCAACCGCGCGTATCCTCGCCGGTACCGGCGAGACCGGCGAGACGCTGTTCACCGCCTTCGCGCCGATCCGGCAGGGCCCCAGCGTCATCGGCAGCGTGGCACTTGTCGCCGCCGCGCCCGAGATCGACCTCGCGGTCAGCGCCGAGCGCGAACGCGTGCTGCAGATGTTCGTCATTGCCACGCTGGTGTCGATCGGCCTGAGCCTCGTACTGGCTTCGACCATCGCCAACCCGATCTCCGACCTTGCCGACGCCGCCGAGATCGGCCGCGACCGCAACAAGTCGCAGGGCAATTCGCGCCGGATCCGCATCCCCGACCTGACCGCCCGCCCCGACGAGATCGGCCGCCTGTCGGGCGCGCTGCGCGGCATGGTCGCGGCGCTCTACGACCGGATCGACGCCAACGAGCAGTTCGCCGCGGACGTGGCGCATGAGATCAAAAACCCGCTCGCCAGCCTGCGCTCGGCCATCGGCAGCCTGCGCATCGTCAAGAAGGACGAGCACCGCGACAAGCTGCTCAACGTGATCGAGCACGACGTGCGCCGCCTCGACCGTCTGGTCTCGGACATCTCCAACGCCTCGCGGCTCGACTCCGAGCTGGTCAAGGAAGAGGAGCAGGAGTTCAACCTGCTCGAGATGCTCGGCAACCTCGGCCAGTTCCTCGGCGAGGACGCCCGCAAGAAGGGCATCGAGTTCATCACCGACCTGCCCGAGAAGCCGATCAAGATCAACGGGCTGGAGCCGCGGCTCGCGCAGGTCTTCGTCAACCTGATCACCAACGCCATCTCCTTCTGCGAGGATGGCGACGCGATCCGCGTCTGGGCCCGCCGCCGCGACAACCGCGTGCTGGTGGTGGTCGAGGACACCGGCCCCGGCATCCCCGAAGAGGCGCTGCAGAAGATCTTCAAGCGCTTCTACTCGCAGCGCCCCGAGAACGATTTCGGCAACAACTCCGGTCTCGGCCTCGCCATCTCCAAGCAGATCGTCGAGGCGCATGGCGGGGTGATCTGGGCCGAGAACATCCGCCCGACAGAGGCCGACATCACCTCCGAGCCGCTCGGCGCCCGCTTCGTCGTCGGCCTGCCGATCTGATCCGATGACCGCCCCGGACCCGCTGATCCTGCACGCCACCGCGGTGGCGGTGAACGGGCGCGCGCTGGTGATCCGCGGGGCCTCGGGCGCCGGAAAATCCGGCCTCGCGCTCGAGATGATGGCCCGCGGCGCGCAGCTTGTGGCAGACGACCGCGTCGTGCTGACCCTCGAGGGAAACACGCTCTGGGCCAGCCCCCCTGCCCCGCTTGCCGGGCTGATCGAGGCGCGCGGGCTGGGGCTGCTGCAGGCCGACCACCTGCCCCGCGCCGAGGTGGCGGCGGTGCTCGACCTCGACACGCCCGAAACCGACCGCCTGCCGCAGCCCCGCGAGATCATGCTGCAGTCGCGAAATCTCCCCTTGCTTCACAATGCCGCGCATCCCTATTTTCCCGCAGCGCTCGTTCAATATCTGAAGGGTGCCAGAAGGGATCCGAAGGATGGATGACTCACCGAAAGGACCCCAGCATGTCGTGCTGGTCACCGGCCCCTCGGGCGCCGGGCGCTCCACCGCAATCAACGCGCTGGAGGATTTCGGATTCGAGGCGATCGACAACATCCCGCTGGGGCTGATCCCGCGGCTCCTCGAGGGCCCCGCGCTGGACCGCCCGCTGGCGCTTGGCGTGGACATCCGCAACCGCGACTTCACCGTCGAGGGGCTGCTCTCGCTGCAATCCTCGCTGACGCAGCAGCCCGAGGTCGCCCCGCAGCTGCTCTACCTCGACGCCGCGCCGACCGTGCTCGCGCGGCGCTATTCCGAGACCCGCCGCCGCCATCCCCTCGCCCCCGACAGCGCCTATACCGAGGGCATCACCCGCGAACTGGCGCTGCTAGAACGGGCCCGCGCCGCCGCCGACATCCTGATCGACACCTCCGAGCTGAGCCCGCACGAGCTGCGCGCCCAGCTTGCCACCTGGTTTGCCGCCGAGCAGGCACAGCAGCTGGCGGTCTCGGTCGAGAGCTTCTCCTACAAGCGCGGCCTGCCTCAGGGGCTAGACACGGTTTTCGACTGCCGCTTCCTCGACAACCCGCATTGGGTGCCCGAGCTGCGCGGGCTGACCGGGCTCGACGCCCCGGTGCAGGCCCATGTGCGGGCCGACGCACGTTTCGACGCATTCGTGCAGAAGGTGATCGACCTCGCGCTCTTTCTCCTTCCGGCCTGTACGGACGAGGGCAAGGCGCATCTGTCCTTCGGCTTCGGCTGTACAGGTGGGCAACACCGTTCCGTCACCGTAACCGAAACCGTCGCGCGTGCCCTTGCAGACCAGGGCTGGCAGGTGTCAACTAGGCACCGAGAACTGGAACGCCGCGGCCAAGCCGCCAAGGGCGTGGCAACTGGACAGGACGAGAGGTCGCAGGCGTGATCGGTATCGTGATCGTGGCGCATGGTGGGCTGGCAAAGGAATACCTTTCGGCCGTGGAACACGTGGTCGGGGCGCAGCCCGGAATCATGGCGATCTCCATCGAGGCCGAACATGACCGCGCCAAGAAGCAATCCGAGATCTGCGCCGCCGCGGACAGCGTCGACACCGGCGACGGCGTCGTGCTGGTGACCGATCTCTTCGGCGGCTCGCCGTCGAACCTCAGCCTGCTCGCCTGCCAGCCAGAGAACCGTCGCATCCTCTACGGCATGAACCTGCCGATGCTGATCAAGCTCGCCAAGACACGGCAGCTGCCGGTGCCCGACGCGGTGCGCGGCGCGCTCGAGGCGGGCCGCAAGTATATTGACAGCCAGAACGTCAGGCCCGACCCGGTCTGACCCCGCGCCACGCTGCGCGAGATGGCCCCGAAACCAAGAGATTGAAGATGAGTGATACCTCTGTTCGCCGCGTGCTGAACATCGTCAACGAAAAGGGGCTGCACGCCCGTGCCTCGGCCAAGCTGGTCGAGGTGGTCGAGGGCTTCGATGCCCATGCCGAAGTGTCCAAGGACGGGATGAGCGCCGGCGGCGACAGCATCATGGGGCTTTTGATGTTGGCAGCTTCCAAGGGAAGCTCTATTGAAGTCGAAACTTCGGGCCCCGACGCCAAGGCGCTCGCCGATGCGCTAGAGGCTCTGGTTGCCAACCGCTTCGGCGAAGACAACTGACGCCCGGATGGGTGCATGACAAAGCAGGGTAGGCACATGCTTGACAGCTTTGACGCCCCCGCCGAGGAGGGCACCGCCCCGGCGCGGCCTGCGGCCTCCCCGCCGGCGCCCTACGACAAGCGCAAGCTCAGCTACGCCAACACCTTCACCAACCCGTGGAAGGCCAATACCATCCGCGCGCTGGAATGGATGACCGGGAAGATCCCGCTGATCCGCCTCGTGCGCCGCTTCGAGCACGCCGGCGTGCCCGAGGGGCAGGCCTTCTGGGCGCAGGCGCTGCGGATGATGCGCATCGAGCTGCAGACCCCGGCCGAGCAGATCGCGCGGATTCCCGCGGACGGCCCGGTGATCGTCGTTGCCAACCACCCGCACGGGCTGGTCGACGGCATGGTGCTCGCCGAGCTGATCGGCCGGGTGCGCACCGACTACCGCATCCTCACCCGCTCGCTGCTGACCGGGGTGCAGGAGATCGCCGACTTCATGATCCCCGTGCCCTTCCCGCACGAGGAAACCGCGCGCGAGCAGAGCCTCGAAATGCGCGCCACCGCCATGGACCACCTCAAGAACGGCGGCGTCATCGCGCTCTTCCCCTCGGGGGTCGTGGCCTCCTCGGAGACGATGTTCGGCAATGCCATCGAGGCGGTGTGGAACCCGTTCACCGCCAAGATGATCCAGCGCTCCGGCGCCACGGTGGTGCCGATCTACTTCCCCGGCCAGAACAGCCGCGCCTACCAGATGGCCAACCGCATCTCGCCGACGCTACGCCAGGGCCTGCTGATCCACGAGGTGATCCACGCCTGCGGCCGGCCGCAGAAACCCGTGGTCGGCCCGGCGATCAGCCCCGAGGAGGTGCGCGGCTGGAACGGCAACCAGCGCGAGTTCGTCGCCTGGCTGCGCGAGAAGACGCTGGCGCTGAAGGGCTAGCATGCACGAAGGGGGCGCTGCCCCCTTCGGCGCTGCGCGCCTCACCCCCGGGATATTTGCACCTAGAAGAAACGCGCGGCCGGGCGCCGCGCCTCAGCGCGTCGGGACGGGCTCGTCGCCGCGGTAGTCGTAGAAGCCGCGCTTGGTCTTGCGGCCGAGCCAGCCGGCCTCGACATACTTGGTGAGCAGCGGACAGGGGCGGTACTTGGTGTCCGCCAGACCGTCGTGCAGCACGTTCATGATCGCGAGGCAGGTGTCGAGACCGATGAAATCCGCCAGCTCCAGCGGGCCCATCGGATGGTTCGCCCCGAGCTTCATCGCCATGTCGATCGAGCGCACGTTGCCGACGCCCTCGTAGAGCGTGTAGACCGCCTCGTTGATCATCGGCACCAGGATGCGGTTGACGATGAAGGCCGGGAAATCCTCGGCCGAGGCGGCGGTCTTGCCGAGGTTCTCGACCACCTTGAGGCAGGCCCGGTAGGTCGGCTCGTCGGTGGCGATGCCGCGGATCAGCTCGACCAGCTGCATCACCGGCACCGGGTTCATGAAGTGGAAGCCGAGGAACTTCTCGGGCCGGTCGGTGCGCGAGGCGAGCCGGGTGATCGAGATCGACGAGGTGTTCGAGGTCAGGATCGTGTGCGGCAGCAGGTGCGGCACCAGCCCCTCGAAGATCTTGGTCTTCACCGCTTCCTGCTCGGTGGCGGCCTCGATCACCAGGTCGGTATGGGCGATCTCGATCGTGTCGAGCGTGGTGGAAATCTTCGCCAGCGCGGTGTCGCGCGCCTCGCCCGAGATCTTCTCGCGGCTGACCTGGCGGTCGAGGTTGCGGGTGATCAGCTCCACGGCGGCGTCCAGCGCCTCCTGGCTGACATCCGACAGGCGCACCTCGTAGCCCGCAAGCGCCATGACATGGGCGATGCCATTGCCCATCTGGCCCGCGCCGATGACACCGATGCTCTTGATTTCCATGGGCCCTATCCTGCTCTGATGCGCGGCAACCTTATGCGCCCGCCCGGCCCCGCCGCAAGCGGTGGCCCGGCAATTTTTGCACGGATTTTCGCATTAGCGAATTGTTGGGGCGCGATGCTGATCCTGACACCGGGTGAATGGGAATCAGATTGGGGGGGCGTCATGTCCGTTGCCGGATCCTTTCAGGGTGCGCTGGAGTATCTTCCGTGCCGATATGGCAAGTCGCGGCTGCTGTTCCGCGGGCCCAAACGCGGGCTCGACGGGCGCTACGTCGCCTTTCTGGGCGGGGCGGAGACCTTCGGGCGCTTCGTCGAAACCCCCTTTCCGGCGCTGGTCGAAACCGCGCTGGATGCCACCCGCGAGGACGCGGCGGCCCCTGCCCTGCCCAGCGTCAACCTCGGCGTGGTGAACGCCGGGATCGATCTCTATCTCGGCGATCCGGCGGTGCTGAGCCTCGCGGCCCGCGCCGAGCTCTGCGTCATCCAGGTGATGGGGGCCCAGAACATGTCGAACCGCTACTACGGCGTGCATCCACGGCGCAACGACCGCTTCCTGCACGCCTCGGACCGGCTGCAGCAGCTCTTCCCCGAGGTCGATTTCACCGAGTTCCACTTCACCCTGCACATGCTGGGCCGGCTGCTGGAGGTCTCGCCGGAGCGCTTTGCCGAGGTCACCGCCGAGCTGCGCCTTGCCTGGGTGGCCCGGATGAAGCAGCTGCTGACCCTGCTCGGCGGGCGCGCGGTGCTGCTCTGGGCCGCCGGCCACCTGCCGCCCGACACCCATGTGAACGCGCTCGCCCCGGCGCCGCTCTTCATCGAGCGCGGGATGATCGAGGCCCTGCGCCCGCGCGTGGCCGCAGTGATCGACCGGCCGCTTTCCGACGCCAGCCTGCAGACCGGGACCGAAGGCATGGTCTTTGCCGATTTCGAGGCCGCCGCGGCCGCCGAGGCCCTGAGCCCCGCCGCCCATCAGGAGATCGCCGCCGCGCTGATCCCGGTGCTCGAGCGGACCCTGCGCTGAAGGCATCTCCCGCGGCAGCTCTCTTCAAAGAGAGGCGCAAGGTCTTTCGAAGGGCCTTGGCGCCGCGCGACGTTTGGCCGTCTTCCTGCTGTCATGCGTGCCCCGCACAGTGGCTATGACATTGCGCCGATTTGCGCCTGATCAAGGCAGGCGCCGCGCCCGCGCGTCATTGGAGAGTTCATGAAACACGCCGCCCTCCCCTCCCCCGCCGACCCCGCGCCCGACTCCAGCGATCGCCATGGCGGCATCGACCGCGCCTTCCATGCGGCCATCGGAAATTTCACCGGCGGGCTGTCGCCCATGGCGCTGGCCACCGCCTGGTTCGACTGGGCCGTGCACCTGGCGGGCTCGCCGGCGAAACAGGCGATGCTGCACGAGGAGGCCGTTGCCGGCGCGGCGCGCATGGCGCAGAACGCGGTCGGCTGCTGCCTCGGGACCGCGCCCTTCGCCCACGCGCGGCTGCAGGAGGACCGGCGCTTCAACGATCCCGAATGGCAGCACTGGCCCTTCGACCTCACCGCGCGCTGCTTCCAGCTCACCGAGGCCTGGTGGGACAGCGCGACCCGGGACGTGCAGGGTATGAACCCGCGCCACGCGCAGCTGACCAATTTCGCCGCCCGCCAGCTGCTCGATGCCGTGGCGCCCTCGAACTTCGCCCCGACCAACCCGGTGGTGATCAAGCGCACGCAGGAGGAGCACGGCGCCAACCTGATGCGCGGGCTGCACAATTACCTGGAGGACCTCGCCCAGTTGGCGCAGGGCGGCACGCCCGACACCGGCGACTACAAGGTCGGCGAGACCCTCGCCGCCACCCCCGGCGAGGTGGTCCACCGCACGCCGCTGATGGAGCTGATCCGATACACGCCGGTCACCGAGACGGTGCAGGCCGAGCCGCTGCTGATCGTCCCGGCCTGGATCATGAAATACTACATCCTCGATCTCTCCGAGCGGAATTCGATGGTGCGCCACCTGACCGAGCAGGGCTTCGAGGTCTACATGATCTCCTGGCTCAACCCCGGCGAGGGCGAGGCACAGATGGGGCTGGAGGATTACCTCACCCAGGGCATCTTCGCGGCGATGGACACCATCGAGCGCGCGGTGCCCGGCACCAAGGTGCATGCGGCGGGCTACTGCCTCGGTGGCACGCTGCTGTCGATCGCCGCCGCGACGCTGGCGCGCGAGGGGCGGCACGACCGGCTGGCCTCGCTCACCCTGCTGGCGGCGCAGGTGGATTTCACCGAGGCGGGAGAGATCACCCTGTTCATCGACGACAGCCAGGTCGCCTTCCTCGAGGACATCATGGCGCAGCAGGGCTACCTGCGCTCCGACCAGATGGCCGGCGCCTTCCAGATGCTGCGTTCGGTCGACCTGATCTGGTCGCGCACCATCCGCGAGTACCTGCTGGGCGAGCGCGCGGCGATGATCGACCTCGTCGCCTGGAACGCCGACACCACGCGCATGCCGGCAAAGATGCATTCCGAGTACCTGCGCCAGCTCTTCCTGCGCAACCGGTTGGCGCTGGGAACCTTCGAGATCGGTGACGATCCGGTCGCACTCGCCGACATCCGCCTGCCGGTTTTCGCCGTCGGCACCGAAAGGGACCACATCGCCCCCTGGCCCTCGGTCTGGAAGATCGGGCGGTTCGTCAACGGGCCGGTGACCTTCGTACTGACCAGCGGCGGGCACAACGCTGGGATCGTCTCGGAGCCAGGCCACCCGCGCCGCCACTACCGCATCGGCCCGGTGCCGCTGCACGCCGCCGACCACGAGGACTGGGTCGCGGCAACGCCGGTGCAGGACGGGTCGTGGTGGCTGGAATGGACCCGCTGGCTGAACGCGCAGGCCAAGGGAGACGCGCGCGCGGCGCAAAAAGATGCCCTGCCCTCGCTGGGCGCCGCGCCGGGCAGCTACGTTTTCGGCTGAGCGGCAACGCCCGCGGCGCCCAGTTCGGAGCCGCGGGCGCATGTTCTGGAAGTCAGGGCTGACCGGGGAAGAACGGCAGCTTGCCGCCCAGCTCGGCGAGCCGGCCCCAATGGGCGCGGTAATCCTCGCTGGCCTTCTGGAAGAAGGCGCTCTGGATGTGGATCAGCTCGGCGGGCGACTTGCAGTGCAGCATCCGGTGCTGTGTCGCCACGTCCTCGCGCACCCGTTCGGCGGTGAAGCTCTGCATCTCGGCGCCGATGTCGAGCATCGTGTCGAGCATGGCGGTCGCGGCATAGGGCTCGAGATTCCAGCTCATGCGGAAACTGCCCTCGGCCGGCGCCTCGGCCTTGGCGGGCGCAGCCGTGGCGGGCGCAGGTTTGGCGGCAGCGGGCTTGGCGGCCGACTTCGGGGCCGGTTTGGCGGCGGGCTTTGCCGCAGCCGGTTTCGGCGCGGCGGCCCTGGGCGCGGGTTTTGCCGCGGGCTTGCTCGATTCGGCGGGTTTCGCGGCGCTGCGGCGCGGCGTGGCGCGCGGTTTCGGCGCGGGTTTCTCGGGCGCCGGGGCGGCGGCTTCCACCGGCGCGGGAGCCGGTGTCTTCGGCGTCTCGGGGGCCGGCGCGGGCGCGGCCTCGGTCACCTCAGGTGTTTCTTTTGTCACGGAAGTTGCGGCACTGACCGGGCTCACCTCCGCGGGTTTCACCGGCGTGCGGCGGCGGGTGGCAGTGCCCCGCGACGAACTCGTCTGGCCACGCGTGGAGGTCTTGCGGGGGGTCGGCTTATCCATGTCTGGGCTCCTTCCAAGCAGGATAGTACTGCCCCACCCTTACCACAGGTCAGGCGCGAGCGGGACGCTGCACGCCCCGCCCACGGTCAATTTGTCACAGGCTGCTCTGCAATGCAGCAATGCTCTCCCGCAGGATGTCCGCAACCCGGTCGATCATCGCGTCGTCCATGATCAGCGTCGGCGACAGGATCAGGATATTGCCCAGCGGCCGCGCGATCAGCCCGCGCTTCTGCGCCTCGCGCGCGACCCGCAGACCGATCAGATCCTCGGGGGCGAAGGGGGTCTTGCTCGCCTTGTCCTTCACGAACTCGATGCCGATCATGAAGTGGCTGCCGCGCACCTCGCCGACCACGTCGAACTCTTCGAGCTGGCGCAGCAGCGCCTCGAATTTCTTGCCCGAGGTGCGCACCCGCTGCGGGATCTGCTCGCGTTCCATCAGCGCGATATTGGCCAGCCCCGCGGCGGCGGCGGCCGGGTGGCCCGAGTAGGTCATGCCGTGGAAGAACATGCCGCCGGGGCCCGAGATCACCTCGTGGATCTCGTCCGACATGATGGTGGCCGAGAGCGGCTGATAGCCCGAGGTGAGCCCCTTGGCGGTGTTGATGATGTCGGGCTGCACGCCGAAGACGTCCTTCGAGGCAAAGAAATGTCCGAGCCGGCCAAAGGCGGTCACCACCTCGTCGGTCACGTACTTGATGTCATGGGCGCGGCAGATCGCGGCCATCTCGGCGTGGTAGCCCTCGGGCGGGACGATGACGCCGCCCGCGCCCATGATCGGCTCGGCGATCATGCAGGCGATGGTCTCGGCACCGTAGTGCTGAATGGTGTCCAGCAGGTCCTGCTTCAGCGCGCCGAGGAACTCCTCCTCGGTCATCTCGCCGCCCTCGCGCCAGTGGTGCGGGCAGCGCAGGTGGTGAACGACCCCGTCCGACTTGTCCCAGCCCTCGGAGTAGCCCGGCGTGGTCATCGCCACCGCGAGGTTGGTGGAGCCGTGGTAGGCGCCGTGGCGCGACAGGATGCGCTTCTTCTGCGGCTGGCCGAGGCGGTTGTAGTAATGGTGCAGGATGCGGATCGCGGTCTCGTTGGCCACCGAGCCGGAGTTGCCGAAGTGCACCTTGTTGAGATTGCCCGGCGCCAGCTCGGCCAGCTTCACCGCCAGCGCCGCGGCGGCGGGATGGGTAAAGTTGTAGAACGTCGAGTAGAAGTCGAGCGTGTCGAGCTGCTGCTTGATCGCGTCGATGATCTCGGTGCGGCGGTGGCCGGCGTTGACGCACCACAGCCCGCCGATGCCGTCGATCAGCTCGTTGCCCTCGCTGTCGCGCACCATGGCGCCCTCGGCGCTGACGATGACCGTGCGCGCGCCAGATTGCTTGAGCGCATTCAGATCCGCCCAGCTCTGCACGAGGTTGGTGTCGGCGGTCAGCACGCCATCGGTGGAAGTGTCGAGATCGAGAGCCATGGGTCAGACGTCCCTGTAGTCCTGGAGTTGGGTGGAGCGGAGCTCGGGCGCCACGGGCGCGCCGACCTCGGCGATGAGAAGCGTCTCGCCGGTCCCGGCCTTCGCGATGAGGCGGGCATCGGGGGACACGATGACGGAGCCGCCGCCGAACAGGAGCCCGGCGTCGGTGTCACAGAAATTGGCATAGGCGATGGTCACGTCCGATTCCGCCGCCCGTGCGGGCACGAAGACGTTGGACACATGCTCGAAGCCTGCCGGGTTGGCGGTGGGCACGAGGATCAGCTCGGCGCCGCGTTCGGCGAGCGCCTTCACGTGCGGCGCGAACTCGACGTCGTAGCAGATCAGCATCGCGGCGGTCATGCCCTCGAGCTCGAACACGCAATAGGCGTCGCCCGCGGCAAAGCTGGCCTTTTCCATCGGGCCGAAGAGCTGGATCTTGCGGTAATGCCCGACCTCCGCGCCGGTGGCATCCCAGCAGGTGGCGGCGTTGTAGACGGTCTCGCCGTCGCGCTCGGCCCAGCCGAGGCAGAGACCGCAGCCGGCCTCGCGCGCCATGGCCGAAAGTCGCTGGCACCACGGCCCGCCGCGCGGTTGCGACAGGGCGCCGTGCAGCTCGGGCTGGTTGTAGCCGGGCAGAAAGAGCTCGGGCGCGATCAGCAGCCGCGCCCCGGCGGCAGCGGCGGCACGCAGGTTGGCCGCGAGCCGGGCAAAGCCGGCCTCGAGATCATCGCCGACCGGCGGCGCTTGGTAGAGGGCAAGTTTCATCATCTTCAAGCTCTTCATGGTCTGAGAAGGGTCCGGGGTACGGCAGCAAGTTCCTGCGCCGCCTCGATGCAGACGCGGGCACATGCCGGAGGCGTCGCAACGGGTCTGGAAATGGCCGCCATCGATTCTCCTTGCTTATACCCCCGATTTCTCGAAGATCAGGGTATAAATCGGCAAATTTGGGGGTATATACCCCCAAAGAGGTATGATGCAGCAGCAGGCAGGCAGCCCCGAGGTCCAACTCGGCCTAGCGATCAACGCGCTCGGGTCCGAGGCCTTCGCCCCCGCCCTGTCGCGCTGGCTGAGCGAAAGCTACGACATCGACAACACCACGATGCTGGCCTACTTCCAGTCTCGGAAACCGCGGGTCCTGTTCACCCAGTCGCGCGACCCCAAGGTGCACGCGCGCCTCGAAGGCGATTACCTTTCCGGCGCTTACCTGATCGATCCGTTCCACGACCTGCACCTGCGCAAGGTCCCCGCGGGGCTCTACCGGCTGCGCGACATCGCGCCGGACGCCTTTCTGAGACACGAGTACTTCGCCGCCTACTACCGCAGCACCACGCTGATCGACGAGATCGCCTATGTGGCCAATCCGGCCGCGGGCGTCTCGGTCCACGTCTGTCTCGGACGGGACGCCACATCGGGGCGGAGCTTTTCATCGCGGGACATGGAGCGGGCCCGAGCGATCGCCCCGATCGCCTGCGCCCTGTGCGAAAAGCAATGGGGCGGCCTGTCGTCCGCAGGCGCGGACACAAACGCGCCACTCTCCGATAGGCTGATCCGCGCGCTCAGGGACGCCCATGGCATCGGCCTCAGCCCGCGCCAGGCCGAGGTGGCGCTGCTGATCCTGCGCGGGCATTCGACGACCTCCATCGCCCTGCGGCTGGAGATCAGCCCGCAGACGGTGAAGGTCTTCCGCAAGCAGATCTACCGCAAGTGCGCCATCTCCTCGCAGGCCGAGCTCTTCTCGCTGATCCTGCCGCTGCTGACCGAGGGCGCCTGACGCGGCAGGCGGGCAATCGGGCGGGCGATATCAGGCGGGGAACCAGTCGTCCCCGCGGGGACGCATCTGCGGCAGCGCCTGCATGCGCGCGATCCAGCCCGCCATCGCCTCGGAGGGGGCAACCCCGGCCTTGTCCAGCCATTGCATGTAGCCCCAGATGGCGCAGTCGCCGATCCCCGGCGTGTCGCCGTGGAAGAAGCGGCCCTCCCCCAGCAGACGGTCGAAGGTGTCGCGGTCGACCTCATAGCGCCCGGTGAGCCACGCCACGCTGCCGCCAGGGAAGCTGTCCCCGCCGGGACGGCGGGACTCGATGAGCTGCGGCAGACACATGCCGATGCGGTTCGCCTCCCACATCAGCAGTTCGGTGCCGCGGCGCATCCCGGCGGGGCTCTCGCCGCCCAGCACCTGCCAGCGGCGGGCGATCTCAAGCAAGATGGCGCCGGACTGGGTCATCGCCTCGCCCTCGATCACCAGCGCGGGCACCTGCGCCAGCGGGCTTGCGGCGAGGAAAGCCGCGGGGCGTGTCTCGGGCGCGGCCCAGATGTCGACGAAGACCGTCTCATGCGCGATCCCGGCCAGTGCGAGGGCCAGAGCCACCTTGCAGGCGTGGCCGCTGTCTGGGTGTCCGTAGAGGGTGATCTTCGTCATGAGCGCTGTCCCGTGCTGGTTCGCGCCCAGAAAACGCCGTCCCCGCGGGGACGGTCAAACGGTGTTTCGTGCGGCCCTCGATCACCGGGGCTGATGGCAGCTCCGCAAAGGCACGGCGGTTTGACTTGACTGGCGCGCGTTTTGCGGGCTCGGTGCGCGCCGTCCATTAACGGTTTCTCAACGGCTCCCCGGGGCCGCACCGGAGTCGCAAGATGACCTTCCACGATGCCGCCGCCGAACTGCGCGCCAATGTCGCCGTGCCCTTCGAGAGGGCGCAGGCCATGCCGGTCTCGGTCTACACCTCCGAGGACTTCCTCGCGCTCGAGCAGGCGCATGTCTTCGCCAAGAGCTGGCTCTGCGCCGGGCGTGTCGACGCGCTGAAGGCGCCGGGGGACTACCTGACGATGGAGATCGCGGGCGAGCCGATCCTCGTGCTGCGCGACCGGGACGGGATTCTGCGGGCGCTGTCCAACGTCTGCCGCCACCGCATGTCAGTGCTGCTGGAGGGGCGCGGCAGCGTCCGCACGATCACCTGCCCCTACCACGCCTGGAGCTACAACCTCGACGGGTCGCTGCGCGGAGCGCCGGCGATGGAGCTGAACGGCAGCTTCTGCAAGGAACAGACCCGGCTTCCGGCGGTGCGCTGCGTCGACTGGAAGGGCTGGATCATGGTCACACTCGATCCCGACCTGCCCGAGCCCGGCGAGACGCTGCGCGAGGTCGATGACCTTGTCGGCTACCTCGCGATGGAAGACTACGTCGAGACCTTCCGCGAGGAGCACCGGTGGAACACCAACTGGAAGATTCTCGCCGAGAATTTCATGGAAAGCTACCACCTGCCGATGTGCCACGGCGGCACCATCGGCGGCGCGGTGGACCTGAAGAAGATGACCTGTCCCGAGGGATTCGAGGGCTTCAACTACCACCACATCCTGAAGGACGACTCCATCGCCCTGTCGATCGCCCATCCCGGCAACACCGCTTTGCAGGGCGAGGAGCGCTACCGGACCTGGCTGCTGGCGGTCTACCCCTCGCTGCTGATCACCCTGACGCCGGGCTATTTCTGGTACCTGTGCCTCACCCCGGACGGGCCGGGACAGGTGAAGATCCTCTTTGGCGGCGGGCTGCACCCGGATTTCATCGCCGACCCCGAGGCCACCGCGCATTTCGAGGCGCTGAAGGCCCTGCTCGACGCGGTGAACGACGAGGACCGGGGGTGTACCGAACGGGTCTGGAAGGGTATGCAGTCGCGCTTTGCCGCCCCCGGCGCGCTGTCGCACCTGGAGCGGCCGAACTACGAGTTCGCGCGCTGGATCGCCGGGAAGATCCCCGACGCGCCTTGAGGCGGAGCGGGCAGGACCGGGGGTTTCACACCCCCGGACCCCCGTGGGATATTTCCGTCTAGACGAAGCGCGGAGCTTACGACTTGTTGGTGACGTTTTCCGCGAAGGCCTTCTCGAAGGCGGCCTTCTGCTCGGGCGTCGCCGCGTCCTGCTGCGCGCGCCACCCGTCATAGGGCATGCCGTAGAAGATCTTGCGGGCCTCGGCCTTGCTCATCTCGATGCCGCGCTCGGTGGCGGCTTCCTCGTACCAGCGCGACAGGCAGTTGCGGCAGAAGCCGGCGAGGTTCATCAGGTCGATGTTCTGAACGTCGGGACGGTCTTCCATCAGGTGCTGGCGCAGGCGGCGGAAGGCGGCGGCCTCGAGCTCGGTGCGGGTCTTGTCGTCCATGGTCTGTCTCCTTTCAGTCGGGCGCGCGGGCAAGCGCGGTCTTCAGCAGCGGGGCGAGCCGGGCGCCCCAGTCGGCCTGCGCCTGCGGCTCGGCGATGAGGTCGTTGCGCAGCTCGACCAGCGTGTTGTGACGGCCGTGGGCGAGCGCGTGCTGGTGCACCGAATCCCCCGGCAGATGGCCCGGATAGGGCTGGTTGCGTCCCACCACCAGATCGGGCTGCTGCGCCAGCAATTCAAGCAGCGCGTCCGACAGGCGCGCGTCCCAGGCGTGCAGGATGCCGAGATGCCAGGGCCGCGGCAGGCGGCCGCGCAGCCGCGGCGTGAAGGAATGCACCGAGACCAGCGCCGCCTCGGGGCGGGTCTCGAGCAGCCCGGCCACGGCGTCGTGGTAGGGCCGCCAGTAGGCCTCGATCCGGCGGGCCCGCTCCTCGGGCCCGGCGTGGCGGTTGCCGGGGATCACCGAGCCGTCATAGAGCCGCATCAGCAGCGTGGGATCGTCCTCGCCGCGGTTCGGGTCGATGACGAGGCGCGAGAAGTCCGACCAGACCAGCGGGCTGTCCAGGGCAAGGGCGAGGGCGCGCGCGGTGCCGAGCGCGCCTATATCGTAGGCAATGTGGCGGGCCATGTCGGCCGCCGGCAGGCCGAGGGTTCCCCCGAGCTCGTCCGGCACGCTATTGGTCGCATGATCGCAGGTGACGACGAACCTGCCTTTCCGATCGGCGCCTTCGATATGATAGGAGGTATGGGTCATGATCCCTTCGCAATTTGCCGTCATCTATGGCGAGCCATGTCTAGATCAGTTGCGTCGCGAAGGGAATTCGACAATAAACATCGCAGCTGTTAGCGATAACTACACGGTGTGCTGGTGGATAGTTTAACTTTGAACCACTACGCTGGGTGAGAATACGCAGCTCCACAGCAAGGCGGCCCGGCGTGGCCGCCGCAGGAGGTCGAGGAGTTCCAGATGAGACGTTTGCGCAAAGTGAAGATCGTGGCCACGCTTGGCCCGGCGAGCAACACCTACGAGATGATCCGCACGCTGCACGAGGCCGGGGCGGACGTGTTCCGCCTGAACATGAGCCACGGCAGCCACGAGGACATCACCAAGCTGCACCGCGCGATCCGGCAGGTGGAGAAGGACCTCGACAGTCCGATCGCCATCCTCGCCGACCTGCAGGGGCCGAAGCTGCGCGTCGGCGAGTTCGCCAACGGCTCGGAGGA
This sequence comes from Alloyangia pacifica, assembly GCF_020524285.1. Classification (GTDB taxonomy): domain Bacteria; phylum Pseudomonadota; class Alphaproteobacteria; order Rhodobacterales; family Rhodobacteraceae; genus Salipiger; species Salipiger pacificus_B. The sequence continues at coordinate 277,196 of NZ_JAIVKX010000007.1, read as the reverse complement.
GCTGGAATGGGGCGAGCCCTTCCGCTTCGATCTCGACGAGACGCCGGGCACCGACAAGCGCGTCTGCCTGCCCCACCCCGAGATCTTCCAGGCGCTCGGCGTCGGCGCGCACCTGCTGGTGAACGACGGCAAGATCCGCATGCGGGTCGAGGAATGCGGCGAGGATTTCGCCAATTGCATCGTCGAGGCCGGCGGGACGATCTCCAACCGCAAGGGCGTCAACGTGCCCGACGTGGTGCTGCCGCTGGCAGCGCTCTCGGAGAAGGACCGGGCCGACCTTGAGTTCGCCGCGGCGCTCGGCGTCGACTGGCTGGCGCTGAGCTTCGTGCAGCGCCCCGAGGACGTGGAGGAGGCGCGCAAGCTCTGCGACGGCCGCGCCGCGATCCTGTCGAAGATCGAGAAGCCCTCGGCGGTGAAGGCCTTTGACGAAATCCTCGCGGTCTCGGACGGCATCATGGTGGCGCGCGGCGATCTGGGCGTGGAACTGCCGGTGCAGGCGGTGCCGCCGATCCAGAAGCGGCTGATCCGCAAGTGCCGCGCTGCCGGCAAGCCGGTGATCGTGGCGACGCAGATGCTCGAATCGATGATCGAGAGCCCGATGCCCACCCGCGCCGAGGTCTCGGACGTGGCCACGGCGATCTACGAGGGCGCCGACGCGGTGATGCTCTCGGCCGAGTCGGCCGCCGGGCAGTACCCGGTGGAGGCGGTGACCACGATGAACAACGTGGCGATCAGCGTCGAGAAGGACCCGACCTACACCGAGGTGATCGAGGCCTCGCGCAATGTCGCGCGCAACACCGTCGCCGACGGCATCGTCGCCGCGGCGCGCGAGATCGCCGAGACCGCCAACGTCAAGGCGATCTGCTGCTTCACCTCCTCGGGCACCACCGCGGCGCTGGTCGCGCGCGAGCGCCCACGGGTGCCGATCATCGCGATGACCTCGCTGCGCGGCACGGCGCGGCGGCTTTCGCTGACATGGGGCACCAACTGCGTGATGACCGGCGAGCTCGAGCGCTTCAAGCAGGCGGTGGTCAATGCTGCCCGCGCGGCACGGGCGCAGGGCTATGCCGGCACCGACGACCAGATCGTGGTGACCGCGGGCGTGCCCTTCAACATGTCGGGCACCACCAACATCCTGCGCGTCGCCCCCTGCGACGAACGGCTGATCTACTCGACCGACCCCGAGTAAGCCCCCTGCCGCGCCCGCCCTCCACGGGGCCGGGCGCGGCTTAACTCCGGATTAGCCTGCGCAGCCTAGGCTGCGGGGACGTGATCCGGAGAGCCCATGCACCCCGCCATTTCCGAAAGCTGGACGGACGAGCAGAAACGCCAGGGCGCGGCGCTGCACGCCGTGATCGCGCCGGGCTTCGAGCCGATGATCCGCGGCGTCTATGCCGCCGCCCTGACCATCGCCCCCGGCGACGTGCCTGCCGATGTCGTCGAGGTCGAGCGGCAGAAGTTCGGCTACATCCTGCGCGGCGATTTCTCCCCCGCGTATGAGGCCGTGCAGGCCGGCATCGCGCGCAATCTCATCGACGCCGGGCTCGACTACCCGGCCTATATGATCGGCTATGCCCACTACCAGGCCGGCATCCTCGGGCTGGTTCTGGAGCGGGCGGCGGCGCTGCCCCTCGACCTGCCCGCCGCCACGGCGCTGGTACAGCTCGCCACCATGGGCGACGCCGCGGTCACCCTGGACCATTTCTTCGCCGCGCAGGAAGCGCGCGCCACGCGGGAGCGCGAGGCCCTTCTCGACAGGCTGTTCAGCGGCATCGGTACCGATACCGGCGCGCTGGCCGTCATGGCCGCGGAGCTGCGGCAAACCTTCGACAGCCTGTCGGAGCGAACGATGAACCAGGCCGCCTCGCTCGAGGAGAACACCGCCTCACTGACCGAGTTGACGGAGACCGTGGCCGACACCGCGCAGAACGCCCGCTCCTCGGCGCGCTCCGCCGAACAGGCGGACGCGCGCGCCCGCGCCGCGCAGGACGAGGTGCGACGCACCCGCGATGCGGTGACCGAGGTCGACCAGAGCACCGGCAACATCCGCAACTTCATCAATGTCATCGACAAGATCGCGCTGCAGACCAAGCTGCTGGCGCTCAACGCCTCGGTCGAGGCGGCGCGCGCCGGGGAGTATGGCCGGGGATTCGGCGTGGTGGCCACCGAGGTCCGCGCCCTGGCCGAACAGACCACCGAGGCCGCCGCCGAGGTCGCCGAGACGATCAATGAGATCGTCGCCCGGATCCAGACCATCGCCCAGCGCTCGGACCGGATGGAGGCCAGCCTCGTGGACCTGGTCTCGGTGATGGAGGCGGTGGTCTCGGGTTTCGCGCGGATCGAACAGGCCACCGGCGAACAGAGCGAGTCGGTCTCGCAGGTGGGATCGGTGCAGCAGCAGCTGGATTCGATCACCCAGGAAAACGCCGCCGCGGTGAACCGCGCCGCCGACCACGTGCGCGCCCTCCAGGCCCGGCTGGACGCGATCAACAGCAAGATCGCCGAGTTCCGGCGCGAAGCCGGCGCGGGCCACAGCAGCGCAGTGCATCAGGAACCGCCCGGGTCCGACACCGGCGGCACAGGGGCGAACGGGCAGGCCGCCGCCTGAGCCCTGCCCCGCGCCTCGCCATGATTCACGCTTGCAATAAACCCCTTCGCCGCCTATAGGGGCGCCTCTAACCGCGCGGCCGGCCCATTGCGGCATGCCGAGTCGCGCCTGTACGCACTTCGTTAAGGAGACGAAAATGCCCAAGATGAAGACGAAGTCGAGCGCCAAGAAGCGCTTCAAGGTCACCGCGACCGGCAAAATCGTCGCTGGTCAGGCCGGCAAGCGCCACGGCATGATCAAGCGCACCACGAAATTCATCCGCGACGCGCGCGGCACGACCACGCTGTCGGCTCCCGACGCGAAAATCGTCAAGGGCTACATGCCCTACGACCGCTGATTAAGGAGAGCTGAACAATGGCACGAGTCAAAGGTGGTGTCGTCACCCACGCCCGTCACAAGAAGGTCATCAAGGCAGCCAAAGGTTACTACGGCCGCCGCAAGAACACCTTCAAGGTTGCAGCCCAGGCCGTCGACAAGGCCAACCAGTACGCGACCCGCGACCGCAAGAACCGCAAGCGCAACTTCCGCGCCCTGTGGATCCAGCGGATCAACGCGGCCGTGCGCGCACACGACGAGGCTCTGACCTACTCGAAGTTCATCAACGGCCTGAACCTGGCCGGCATTGAAGTCGACCGTAAAGTGCTGGCGGACCTCGCCGTGCACGAGCCGGAAGCCTTCAACGCCATCGTCGACCAGGCGAAGGGCGCGCTGGCCGCCTGATCTGGCGCCAACGGCTGACTTTTCGGAAACGCCGCTCCTTTGGGGGCGGCGTTTTTCGTTTGCGACCGCCACATGGGGGCGCTGCCCCCGCCGCGCAATGCGCGGCTCCCCCGGGATATTTTCACCTAGAAGAACGAGGGAGCCGGCACAGGCTTGCGCGCGCGACCGGCAGCCGGTAGTGGACGGACCCGAAGAGATGCTCGGAAGAGGCCCGGAATGGACGACCTGCGCGACAAGTATATCGACCTGATTGGCAAGGCGGCGGATGAAGCCGCGCTTGAGGATCTGCGGGTGCAGGCCGTGGGCAAGAAGGGCGAGATCAGCCTGCAGATGCGCAGCCTCGGCAAGATGAGCCCCGAGGAGCGCCAGGTCATGGGGCCGAAGCTCAACGCGCTGAAGGACGAGATCAACTCCGCCCTCGGCGCCAAGAAGGCGGCGCTGGCCGATGCGGCGCTGAACGAGCGCCTCGCGGCGGAATGGCTCGACGTGACGCTGCCCGCGCGCGGCACGCGCCGCGGCAGCATCCACCCGGTCAGCCAGGTCTGGGAGGAATGCACCGCGATCTTCGCCGACATGGGCTTCGCCGTCGCCGAGGGTCCGCAGGTCGAGACCGACTGGTACAACTTCGACGCGCTGAACATTCCCGGCCACCACCCGGCGCGCGCCGAGATGGACACCTTCTACATGCACCGCGCGACGGGCGACGAGCGCCCGCCGCACGTGCTGCGCACCCATACCTCGCCGGTGCAGATCCGCTCGATGGAAGCCGGGGGCGCGCCCACCCGGATCATCTGCCCGGGCCGTGTCTACCGCGCCGATTACGACCAGACCCACACGCCGATGTTCCATCAGGTCGAGGGCCTTGCCATCGACAAGGACATCTCCATGGCGAACCTCAAGTGGGTGCTGGAAGAGTTCTTCTCGGCCTACTTCGGCCGTTCGGTGAAGACCCGATTCCGCGCCTCGCACTTCCCGTTCACCGAGCCCTCGGCCGAGGTGGACATCCAGTGCCAGTGGAAGGACGGCTCGGTCACCGTCGGCGAGGGCGACGACTGGCTGGAAGTGCTCGGCTCGGGCATGGTGCACCCCAAGGTGCTGCAGGCCGGCGGCATCGACCCGAGCGAATGGCAGGGCTTCGCCTTCGGCATGGGCATCGACCGGATCGCCATGCTGAAATACGGCATCCCCGACCTGCGCGCCTTCTTCGATTCGGACCTGCGTTGGCTGCGCCACTACGGCTTTGCCTCGCTGGACGTGCCGACGCTGCATGGGGGCCTGTCGCGCTAAGCGCGGACCTGTTGCGCCGAGGCGCAGCGCGGCGAGAGTTTCAGGGCCCGGTGCATCTGCGCCGGGCCTTTCCCTTTTCGGCGCGCGCGCCATCTTCTGCGGCATGAAGCTCTTCGATCACCGCAACCGCGAGCGCAACGCGGACACACGCCGCGTCTACGCGCTCTTCGAGATCGCCCATACGGCGGTGGATTTCGGCGCCGCGCTCTGTTTCACCCTCGGCTCGGTGCTGTTCTTCTGGAAGCAGTACGAGACCGCCGCGATCTGGCTTTTCACCGTCGGTTCGGTGCTGTTCATGGTGAAGCCGTCGCTGCGGCTGGCGCGCGAGATCAAGCTCTGGCGGATGGGGCAGCTCGACCGGCTGGCCGAGCGCGAGCAGGACGGCTAGCGCCGCGAGGCGAGCCAGGCGAGGCGTACGAAGTTGCGCTCGACCAGCGCCATGGCCGGGGCGCGGGCGCCGGCGGAGCGAATCGAGAGGTCGGTCTCCATCAGCATCCCCAGCGCATCCTCGAGGCGATCGGCATTCCAGCCCGAGGCCTGCCGCAGCATGCGGTCGCGGCGCGGGCCGAAGAGCGGCGGGCGCAGACGCTGCACCCCGGCCTGCGGGCCGCCCTGGGCCGAGGCCAGCGCGTAGAGCACGCGGAAGTGGCGCATCGCCATGATCAGCAGTGTCACCGGCGCGACCCCCTGCCCTTCCAGCCGCTGCATCAGCGGGCCGATCTCGGGCGAACGGCCCTCGGCCACCACGTTGAGGATGTCGTCGAGCTCGGCCTCGATCGAGGCGGGGGCGCAGGCGGCCACCTCCTCGGGGGCGAGCGGTGCCGGGTCGTCGAGCTTGTAGAGCGCCAGCTTCTCCAGCACCTGCCGGAAGTCGCCGGGCTCCAGCGCGCGGGCAAGGTGCTCGAGCGCGTCGAAGGCGGCGCGGTCGACCTGGGTCAGCCCGGCCTTGTTCAGAGCGGCCTCTATCTCGTCGCGGCCCGGCGGGTCGGAGTAGATGCCGATGGCCAGCGCCTCGGGGGCGGCCTCGAAGAGCTTGCGCAGGGCGGATTTGGCGGTGAGCTGCCCGGCGGTGACGATGATCTGCGCATCGCCGGGGCGCCAGTCGGTGAGCGCCGCGCCCATGGTCTTGGCGAGCCCGTCGGTGACCTCTTCGACGAAGACCGCGCGCGGGCCGGGAAAGAAGCCCTGCGCCTTCACCGCGTCGAGCAGCATCGCCGGGTCCTTGCGCAGGTCGGCGCCGGACATGCGGGTCAGGCGCATCTCCGCCTCGGCCTCGGGGCCGACGAGGGCGGTGAGGATCTCCTGCCGCCGATGCGCCACGCGCATCGCGTCCTCGCCGTAGAGCAGGACGCCCGAGCGCGTGGGATCCGGCTTGCGGAAGAAAGCCTGTGCGTCGCGGCCGCCGAGTTTCACGAGACCCCCGTCACTGCGGCAGATCCGCCGCGGCGAGCAGCAGCCGGTCGATGACCCGGTCGGCGAGCATGATCATCAGCCGCTCCTCGGCATCGCGCTCGGCGGCCTGCGTCGCGGCGGTGGACCCGGTGGTGGAATAGCCGGTGAAGGAGGAGGTGTCGCCGGAGGTCAGCGCCTCGTTCGTCACCGCATCGCGCAGCGTGAAGCTGGCAGTACCGATCACCCGGATGCGGGTGGTATTGCCGTCGGCGAGCGAGCCGTGGCCCGAGGTCTCGGTCTTCAGCGAGGTGTCGAGGCGGTAGGGCGCGCCGGGTGCGGCGCGGCCGAGGCGTTCCTCGATCCGGCGAGTGTAGAGATAGGCGTCGGGCGAGCCGGGATCAACAAAGGCGATCTGCCCGAGCAGCTTCTGCCCGCCCCCCTGCGGCCCGTAGGCCGGGGTGAAGCCGCAGCCCGCGAGCGCCAGGGCGCCGCAGGCTGCAAGCAGGGTTCTTCGATCAGGCGACCACATTGACGATCCGGCCAGGCACAACGATGAGCTTCTTCGGGGCGGCCCCTTCGAGGGTCCGCACCACAGCTTCGTGCGCGAGGACGAGTTTTTCAATCTCTTCCTTGGCCATGTCCTTGGGAACGGTGAGTTCTCCGCGGCGCTTGCCGTTGACCTGAATCGGCAGGGTGACGCTGTCCTCGACCAGCATCGCCTCGTCGGCCTTGGGCCAGGGTGCGTTGGCGATCAGCCCCTCGCCGGCGAGCAGCTGCCAGATTTCCTCGGACAGGTGCGGGGTCATCGGCGACATGAGCTGCGCGAGGACCTTGGCGGCTTCCTTCTTGGCAGCGGCGCCCGCCTGCGATTTGCCGAGCACGGCGGTGAAGCCGTAGAGCTTGGCGATGGCCGCGTTGAAGCCGAAGCTCTCGACGCCCATGGTGACATCGTGGATCGCCTTGTGCATCTCGCGCAGCAGCGCCTTGTCGTCGGCGCTTTCGGGCGCGTCCGACTCGGCGATCTCGGCGGCGATGCGGTAGACGCGGGCGAGGTGCTTCGAGGCCGCCTCGGCGCCCGAGGCAGTCCATTCCACATCGCGCTCAGGCGGGCTGTCGGACAGCACGAACCAGCGCGCGGTGTCCGCGCCGTACTGGCCGATGATCGCCACCGGGTCGACCACGTTGTTCTTCGACTTCGACATCTTGGCCGAGGGGATGATCTCGACCTCGGTGCCATCCTCGAGGAAGCCCTTGCCGTCGCGCAGCTCGACAGCCTCGGGGTAGTGGTAGACCGGGCGACCGTCGGCATTGCGCGTCTGGTAGATCGCGTGGGTCACCATGCCCTGGGTGAAGAGTGCGTTGAACGGCTCCTTGCTCTTTTCGGGCAGGTGCCCGGTGAGCTGCATCGCGCGGGCGAAGAAGCGCGAGTACAGGAGGTGGAGAATCGCATGCTCGATGCCGCCGATGTACTGGTCGACGTTCATCCAGTACTCGGCCTCGGCCATGTCGATCGGCGTCTCGGCGCGCGGCGAGGTGAAGCGGGCGAAGTACCAGCTCGAGTCGACGAACGTGTCCATCGTGTCGGTCTCGCGCCGCGCCGGGGCGCCGCAGGACGGGCAGGCGCAGTCGCGCCATGAGGGGTGACGGTCGAGCGGGTTGCCGGGCACCGAGAAGTCGATCGCCTTGCCGTCCTCGTCATAGGGCAGGCTGATCGGCAGGTTTTCCTTCTTCTCGGGCACCACGCCGCAGGCCTCGCAGTGGACCACGGGAATCGGGCAGCCCCAGTAGCGCTGCCGCGACAGGCCCCAGTCGCGGAGGCGGTACTTGGTGACGCCCTCGCCGATGCCGTTCTTCTCGCAGAAGTCGACGGCGGCGTTGACGCCCTCTTCGCCGGTCTGCACTTCCGCGCCGGCGACGAGGCGGGTGTAGCGCACCTTCTCGGTCTTGGCGGGAACGAAGGGCTCTGCCTGGATGTCGATCTCACCCTCGAGCGGCACGAAGGTCTCGACGATCGGCAGGCCGTACTTACTGCAGAAGTCGTGGTCGCGCTGGTCGTGGCCGGGGCAGCCGAAGATCGCGCCGGTGCCGTAGTCCATGAGGATGAAGTTGGCGATGTAGACCGGCAGCTCCCAATTCGGGTCGAACGGGTGACGCACCTTGAGACCGGTGTCGAAGCCGCGCTTCTCGGCTTTTTCCAGCTCTTCTTCGGAGGTGCCCATGCGGCGGCACTCGGCGACGAAAGCGGCAAGCTCGCGGTTGTCCTGCTCCAGCTCTTTCGCGAGCGGGTGGTCGGGCGAGATACCGACGAAGGAGGCGCCGTGCAGCGTGTCGGGGCGGGTGGTGTAGCACTCGATCTTCTCGAAGCCCTCGGGGGCATCCAGCGTGTCGAAGGAGAACTGCAACCCGCGCGAGCGGCCGATCCAGTTCGCCTGCATCAGCTTCACCTTGGCGGGCCAGTCATCGAGCGTGTCGAGCGCGTCGAGCAACTCGCCCGAGAAGTCGGAGATCTTGAAGAACCACTGGGTGAGTTCCTTGCGCTCGACCAGCGCGCCCGAGCGCCAGCCACGACCGTTCTCGACCTGCTCGTTGGCGAGCACGGTCATGTCGACCGGATCCCAGTTCACCACGGCGTTCTTGCGGTAGACGAGGCCCTTGTCGAGCATGTCGAGGAACAGCGCCTGCTGCTGGCCGTAGTACTCCGGATCGCAGGTGGCGAACATGCGCGACCAGTCGAGCCCGAAGCCCAGCGGCTTCATCTGCTCGACCATCGTGTCGATGTTGGAATAGGTCCAGTCCTTGGGGTGACCGCCCGAGGCCATGGCGGCGTTCTCGGCTGGCATGCCGAAGGCGTCGAAGCCCATCGGGTGCAGCACGTTGAAGCCGTTCTGCTTCTTGTAGCGGGCGATCACGTCGCCCATCGTGTAGTTCCGCACGTGGCCGATGTGGATGCGGCCCGAGGGGTAGGGGAACATCTCGAGCACGTAGTATTTCGGCTTGTCGGCCGAGCGGGTGGCCTTGAAGGTCAGGGCGTCTTCCCAGGCGGCCTGCCATTTCGGCTCGATCGTGGCGGGGTCGTAGCGCGACATAATCTGTTGTCCCTCGGAGCGGATGGGGTCGGTGCGGATGGGTCTTGCCGGGTGATAGGGCAGGCCCCGCCGGACGTCCAGTGCCGGGACTGGCCGCACGGCCACGGCGGGCGACATTTCAGCAACCTCCGCCCGGCAAATATTGGGCGTGAACGGTTTCCTAATGGGCAGCCGCCCACTGTCGTGAAACACTCGGAGTGTTGTTAAGCCGCTTACAGACCCTATGAACATACTCTGCATCCACCAGAATTTCCCTGGCCAGTACAAGCATCTTGCCCCCGAGCTCGTGCGCCTCGGGCATGAGGTCACCGCGCTGACTCCCAAGGTCAAGGAGCCGACGACCTGGAACGGCGTCAGGATCCTGCCCTACCCGATCCGGGGTGGCAGCACGAAGGGCATTCACCCCTACCTGATGGATTTCGAGACCAAGATTTTACGCGGCGTGAGCTGCTGCAACGCGGCGCTTTCCCTGAAGAAGGACGGCTACACGCCCGACGTGATTCTGGCCCACCACGGCTGGGGCGAGAGCCTGTTTCTCAAGGACGTCTGGCCCGAGGCCCGGCTTGGACTCTATTGCGAGCTCTACCACCGGACCACGCCCGACTTCCTCAGCTTCGATCCCGAGTTCGCCCGGGGCACCACGCTCCGCGACGTGCAGCGGATCCGCATGAAGAACCTCAACAACCGCATGCACGAAGAGGTCATGGACGCCGGGATCAGCCCGACCCGCTTCCAGGCCGGCTCCTTTCCCGAGGCCTGGCAGGATCGGCTCACGGTGGCGCATGACGGCATCGACACCGGCCTCGTGGCTCCGAACCCGGACGCGCGGCTGGACCTGGGCGGCGGCAAGGTGCTCACCCGCGACGACGAGGTGATCACCTTCATCAACCGCAACCTCGAGCCCTACCGCGGCTATCACATCTTCATGCGCGCCCTGCCCGAGATCCTGCGCCGCCGCCCGAACGCCCAGATCACCCTGATCGGCGGCGACGAGGTGAGCTACGGCGCCAAGGCTCCGGACGGACAAAGCTGGAAGCAGATCTTCATCGACGAGGTGCGCGGGCAGATCTCCGACGCCGACTGGGCGCGGGTGCATTTCCTCGGGCGCGTGCCCTACGGGCGCTACCTTTCGATGATCCAGGTGAGCCGGGTGCACGTCTACCTCACCTATCCCTTCGTGCTGAGCTGGTCGCTGCTCGAGGCGATGAGCGCGGGCTGCGCCATCCTCGCCAGCGACACCGCGCCGGTGCGCGAGGCACTCTCCGAGGACGAGACCGGCTGGCTGGTGGATTTCTTCGATCGCGCGGCACTGGTCGACCGGCTTTGCGCCCTGCTCGACGATCCGCAGACCCGCGCAAGGCTCGGCGCCGCCGCCCGCGCCCACATCCGGAAAACCTACGACCTGCGCAGCCATTGCCTGCCCCTGCACGTCGACTGGGTGCAGCGGCTCGCCGCTCTGGCGCCGCGCCCGCCGCGCGATTGAGACGGCCAGACCCGCCCTACCCTGCCCGCAACACGCAAAAGGCCCGGACAGATGTCCGGGCCTTTTGCTGTTCCCCGCGGCCGGGCTGCCGCGGTCGCATCTTGATCAGATCTTGCTGTCGATCGCCCGCAGCTGCCGCGCCCGGGTCAGGATGGCATCCTCGACCGCATGTACCGCCGAGGCGCTGGCCGGACCCGAGCGGGTCGTCAGCGCGACGTTCAGCGAGCGCGCGTCCAGCGCCGGGTCGGACACGAGAATCGTGGCGCGATAGGCGGTGCCGCCGCCCGGAGGCGTGCCGTAGCCGGTGGTGATCACCCCGGTGAAGGGATCGACGCTTTCCACCGGCAGGAAGTCGAGCACCTGCAGCGAAGCGCTCCAGATGTACTTGTTCACCGCGCCGACCTGGCCCGCGTCGGGACGCGCCTTGAAAATGTCCCAGATCGTCGAGTCGGGGGCGCCGCGGCCCTTGTAGACGTCGGCTTCCATGATCTCGTCGGCAGACCGCGTCTGCACCGGCTGACGCGTGTCACCCTGGCTGCAGGCAGCCAGACCCAGCGCAACCACAACCAGGGCGCAGCCATTTGCAAACCGCTTATATTCCATGAAACCTAAGCTCCTGCCCGTCCGCTTCTTTGCCCCCTGCATACTCGGCGGCACCGCGTATCACAAGCCGTCAATCCAAGGCTTCCGGCCCGCGCCGGGCGCGGTCGGCACGCCGCCGCGGAGCCCTCTCCGGACGCGTTTCAGGACCGTGATATATTTGTGGCAATTGGGCATCACTGGTTCGCTTCGTGGACGCCTGCCCCAGCGACGGGTTGCCAGATCGACCGGGCCAAGCGCATAGAAGTGGCCATCAAGGCCGGGCTACCCGGATTGGTACGTGCCTTAGAACACATGAGGGAAACAATGAAAAAGATTCTGTTTGCTTCCACCGCGCTGGTTGCAACCGCAGGCGTCGCCGCGGCAGAAGTCACGCTGTCGGGCTACGCCGAAATGGGCGTCTACAACCCGGGCGAAAGCTTTGACGTCGGCAACGACGAAGTTCAGTTCTTCACCGACATCGACCTGACCTTCACCATGTCCGGCGAAGCCGACAACGGCCTGGTCTTCGGTGCGAACATCGACCTCGACGAATCCCAGAAGTCGTTCTCCGACCCCTGGACCCAGGGCGGCGAAGCTCTGTTCGTGTCCTACGGCGGCGCGACCTTCACCATGGGTGACACCGACTCGTCCTACGACAAAGTGGTTCCCGAGATGAACCTCGGCGGCGCAGGCTCGATGGCCGACGACGAAACCATCCACGCAGGCTTCAACGCCGGCGGCGACTACGATGGCGGCACCCTGAACGGTGCAGACGGCCAGCAGGCTCGTTTCGACTACGCGTTCGAAGGCTTCACCTTCTCCGCGTCGGCCATGCAGATCGCAAACGGCTCCAAGCCGGAAGACGTGATCCGTACCCCGGCCACCGACACCGATCCCGCAGAGTACTATGCTGACACCGGCGAAACCGCATGGTCCGCAGGTGTGGCTTACTCGACCGAGATGTCGGGCCTCGACCTGAACGCCGGCCTCGGCTACATCACCCTCGACGAGTTCGCGGAAGTCTGGGGCCTCGGCGTGACCGTTGGCTTCGCAGGCGGCTTCGAAGTCGGCGCGACCTACAGCGACATCAACATCGAAGACAGCGTTGAAGCAGACTACGACCTGTCCGACGGCGAGCACTGGGGTGTGGGCTTCGGCTACTCCGTGAACGCTCTGTCGCTCGGCATCAACTACGGTGAGTACGACTTCGACGGCGAGACCCAGTCGGGCTACGGCCTGGCCGTGAACTACGACCTCGGCGGCGGTCTCGTTGCTCAGGCCGGCTACGGCTACAGCGAATTCGCTGACGGCTCGGACGACGACACCTACTCGCTCGGCCTGGCAATGTCCTTCTAATCTCACCTGAGATTAGTCAGATAAGGGAAGAGCGGGCTTCGGCCCGCTCTTTTCTTTTGCGCGCTCAACGGGCAGAACGGTCCCGCAAGATCACCGCCGGGCACCGGCCCGGACGAACGACGAGGGATCCCCATGCTGCCACTCTCGGCCGCGCGCAAGGCCAGCCTGCTCGAAAAGGTCCGCCCCGCCCTTGCCAAGGGCCGGCTCGGCGAGGCCCGCGCCGTGCTGGAGCAGGTGCTTCCCTCGGAGCCGACCCGCGGCGACCTCGCCTTCCAACTTGCGCAGATCTGCTACGAGCAGGGCGACCGCGAAGCCTGCCTGCGCTACCTCGACCGCGCCGTGGCACTCGCTCCCGGCCAGCCGCAGGTCACCGCCACCGCCATCGAACGCTACCGCGCACTGGACCGCCCCGAGGACGCGCTGGCCGCGCTCGACCGGCAGATCGCGGCGGAGCCGAAGGCGATCAAGCCGCGCGCCGACAAGGCCCATTACCTGCAGCTTCTGGGCCGCTTCGACGAGGCGGAAAAGCTGTTCCGCGCGCTGATCAAGCGCCACCCGGGCGAAACCGAGCTCTACCGCATCTTCCTCGCCACCAAGAAGCTGGCCGCCGGAGATCCTCTGCTGCGCGCCATGGAGACGCTCTGGGCCAAGCGCGACCTGTCGGACCGGCAGCGGATGCACCTGGGATTCGCGCTGGCCAAGGCGATGGAGGAGACCGGTCAGACCGCCAGGGTCTTCCCCTATCTCACCCGCGCCAACGCGCTGCAGCGCAAGGCCGCGCCCTTCGACAGCGCCGCGCAGGCGCGCGAGTTTGCCGCCGTGCGACGGGCGCAGGACGGCCTCGCCCCCGCGTCCGAAAGCGCCCCCGCCCTGCGCCCGATCTTCGTCACCGGCATGCCGCGCTCCGGCACCACGCTGGTCGAGCGCATTCTCGGCGCCCACCCCGAGGTTTCGGCGGGCGGCGAGCTGGGCCACGCGCTGAAGCTCGCCTACGGCTATTTCGGCGCGGGCGAGCTGATGCGCCCCATTGCGCAGGAACCGCCGGAGCGCATCGCCGCCTTTGCCGCGCACTACATGCGCCTTGCGGCGCGCGACACCGGGCGCAGCACCGGGGCGATCACCGACAAGTCGATCCTCTGCCACCTGATCTTCGGCCTGCTGGACCATGCGCTGCCCGGCGCGAAGATCATCGTGGTGCACCGCGATCCGCGCGACATCGCCCTGTCGATCTACAAGAACCACTTCGTGCTCGGCACCCACCGCTACGCCACCGACCTCGCGGAGATCGCCACCGCCATCAAGCGCTTCCGCGCCAACGTGGCGCATTGGAAAGAGGCCCTGCCCGGTCGCCTCCACGAGATCCGCTACGAGGATCTGGTCGCCGACCCCGAGCCCCAGGCCCGCGCGCTCATCGCCGCGGCGGGGCTGGCGTGGGATCCCGCCTGCCTCGACACGCAGGCGGCGCAGGGCGCGGTGAAGACGCTCAGCGTCAGCCAGGCGCGCCAGCCGATCTACCGCGGCTCGGCGCAGGCCTGGAAGAAATACGAAACCGAACTGGCGCCTTTCATCGAGGCCTGGGGAGAGGAACCATGGGACTGAACGACATCAAGGAGCGCATCGCCAAGGCCGAGAAGCAGGCGGGCCGCGCGCCCGGCTCGGCGCAGCTGATCGCGGTCAGCAAGGTGCAGCCGAACGAGCGCGTCGAGGCGGTGCTGGAGGAAGGCCACCGGCTCTTCGGCGAGAACAAGGTGCAGGAGGCCGCCGGCAAATGGCCGGCCTTCCAGGAGCGCTTCCCCGACGCGAAGGTGCATCTCATCGGCCCGCTGCAGAGCAACAAGGCCCGGCAGGCGATGCAGCTCTTCTCGGCCATCCATTCGGTCGACCGCCCCAAGCTCGCCACCACGCTCGCGCGGCTGGCGCAGGAACTGGGCGCCTGCCCCGATCTCTTCGTGCAGGTGAACACCGGCGAGGAAGAGCAGAAGGCCGGCATCCTGCCCGCCGAGGCCGACGCCTTCATCAAGGAGGTGCGCGATCTCGATCTGCCGCTCAAGGGCCTGATGTGCATCCCGCCGGTGGACGAGACCCCCAGCCTGCATTTCGCCCTGCTGGCGAAGATCGCCGAGCGCAACGGGCTGGACGGGCTGTCGATGGGCATGAGCTCCGACTTCGAGCAGGCCATCGCCTTCGGCGCCACGCATGTGCGGGTCGGCTCGGCGATCTTCGGCGAGCGCGACTACGGCTGAACCCGTGCCCGGCGCTGCGTGCGCAGCACCGGTTGGCCTGCCTCCGGCGGGGATATTTGGACCTAGAAGAAACCGCGCGCGCCGCGCCTTCGTCTAGACGACAATATCCCGGGGGTGAGGCGCGCAGCGCCGAGGGGGCAGCGCCCCTGCCACCTCAATATTTGCCTCCCAAGGTTCCCGAGGGGCCGCGATAGTCACGGTCGGCGCAGCAAGCATCGGTTGGGCCGCGCCCCCTTCCCCTCTTCCACGCGCGCGATAGAGTGCCCCGATGGCAATCCCGGTCGAGACCTTCTTCCTGCGCCCCGGCGAACAGGGCACGCTGCAGGCACGGATCCAGCAGATGGTGGCCGAGGGCGTGCTCTCGGGCCGGTTTCGCCGCGGCGAGAAGATGCCCTCGACCCGGCGGCTGGCGGCGCATCTCGGGGTCAGCCGGATCACCGTCTCGCTGGCCTATACCGAGCTGCAGGCCTCGGACTACCTGACCGCGCGCGACCGCTCGGGCTACTACATTTCCGAAGGCGCGCCGGAGCCGCCGGACTTTCCCGAGACGCCGCGGACCGAGCGGGTCGACTGGCAGCGCGCCATGGGGCGGCGCTTCGCGGCGGGCGCGGTGCCCGAGCGGCCTGCCGACTGGGCCAGCTATCGCTATCCCTTCATCTACGGGCAGGCCGATCCGAAGCTCTTCGACCATGCCAACTGGCGGCTCTGCGCGGTGCAGGCGCTGGGGGCGCGGGACTTCGGCGCGCTGACGCAGGACTACTACGACCGGGACGACCCGCAACTGGTCGAGTTCCTCGCCCGCCAGACCCTGCCCCGGCGCGGCATCCAGGCCCGGCCCGAGGAGATCCTGATCACCCTCGGCGCGCAGAATGCGCTCTGGCTGGCGAGCCAGATCCTGCTCTCGCCGGACCGGCGGGCGGCGGTGGAGGATCCCTGCTACCCGGCGCTGCGCGTGCTGCTCGGCCAGACCGGCTGCGGGCTCTCGGCCGTCGGCGTCGACGCCCAGGGCCTGCCGCCCGAGGCCGTGCCCGAGGGCACCGACGTGATCTTCACCACCCCCAGCCACCAATGCCCCAGCGGCGCCACCCTGCCGCTGGCGCGGCGCCACGCGCTGCTCGAGCGGGCGCGCGCCCTCGAGGCGGTGATCGTCGAGGATGACTACGAGTTCGAGATGGCCTACCTGCAGCCCCCGACCCCGGCGCTGAAGAGCCTCGATGGCGACGGGCGGGTGGTCTATGTCGGCAGCTTCTCGAAGTCGCTCTTTCCCGGGCTGCGGCTCGGCTATCTCGTCGGCGCCGAGCCGTTCATCCGCGAGGCCCGCGCCCTGCGCGCCTCGGTGCTGCGCCACCCGCCGGGACACATCCAGCGCACCGCTGCCCATTTTCTGAGCCTGGGTCACTACGACAGCCTGGTGCGGCGAATCGGCCGCGCGCTGGGGCAGCGGCGGCAGATGATGGAGCAGGAGATCGCCCGCAACGGGCTCGAGGTGGCGGGGGTCGCCGCCCATGGCGGTTCGTCCTTCTGGATGCGCGCCCCAGCGCACGTCGATACCGCCGCGCTTTCCAGCCAATTGCAGCACGACAGCGTGCTGATCGAGCCCGGAGCGCCGTTCTTCCAGCGCCGGGACGGGCCGCGGAATTTCTACCGACTCGGCTACAGTTCCATCCCCTCGGAGCGCATCGCGGAGGGGTTGGAACGCATTGCACAGGCGCTTGCACGTCCCCGCAGTCGGGGCTAGGGCTTTGCCCCATGCGGACCATCCGGGATTACCAGTCAACCGAGCCTCGCGACCGGGGCGCCAGCGTCGCCATCGGCAATTTCGATGGCGTGCACATTGGTCATCGCGCGGTGATCGAGCTGGCCCGGGAGAAGGGCAACGGTGCCCCTTTCGGCGTGCTGACCTTCGAGCCGCATCCGCGTGAATTCTTCGCCCCCGACGCCCCGCCGTTCCGGCTGATGTCCGCCAAGGCCCGCGCCTCGCGGCTCGAGAAGCTGGGCGTCGAGCGGCTCTTCGAGCTTCCCTTCGACGCGGCCCTCGCCGCGCTGACCCCCGAGCAGTTCGCCCGCGATGTGCTGGTGGATGGGCTTGGCCTGAGCCACGTGGTGGTCGGCGCCGACTTCTGCTTCGGCAAGGGCCGCAAGGGCACGGTGCGGGACCTGCAGCGCTTCGGCACCGAGATGGGCTTTGGCGTGACCGTGGCCGATCTGCTCGGCACCGAGGGCCGCGAGATCAGCTCCACCGCGATCCGCCTTGCGCTGACCGAGGGCGATCCGCGCGCCGCGCAGGCGCAGCTCGGCCACTGGCACCGGATCGAGGGCGAGGTGATCGGCGGCAACCAGCTGGGCCGCACCCTGGGCTTTCCCACCGCCAACATGAGCATCGAGGGGCTGCATCCGCCGCGTTTCGGCGTCTACGCCGTGCTGGTGGACGTGCTGTCCGGACCGCGCAAGGGCAGCTACCACGGCGTCGCCTCGCTGGGGGTGCGCCCGATGTTCGGCGAGAACAGCGCCAACCTTGAAACCTACCTTTTCGATTTCTCCGGCGATCTCTACGGCGCCGTGCTGTCTGTCGGGCTGGTCGAGTTCCTCCGCCCCGAGATGAAGTTCGACGGGCTCGAGGCGCTGGTCGCGCAGATGGACCGCGACAGCGCCAAGGCCCGCCGCGTTCTGGACGCCCTATGACCGACCACATCGACCGCAAGGGGCTGGCCCCGCGCTTCTGGGAGAAGAAGCCGCTCACCAAGCTCAATGACAAGGAGTGGGAGGCGCTCTGCGACGGCTGCGGCAAGTGCTGCCTGAACAAGCTCGAGGACGAGGAAACCGGAGAGGTCGCGCTGACCTGCGTGTCCTGCCGCCTGCTCGACGACGAATCCTGCCTCTGCTCCAACTACGAGATCCGGCACCAGTTCGTGCCGGAGTGCATCGTCCTGCGCCCCGACAACATCGACGAGCACGCCTACTGGATGCCCGAGACCTGCGCCTATCGCCTCCTGTGGCAGGGCAAGCCGCTCTACGACTGGCACCCGCTGATCTCGGGCGATCCCGAGACGGTGCATGCCGCCGGCGTGTCGATGCGCGGCCGCACCGTGCCCGAGTTCGAGGTCGGCGAGGACGACTGGGAAGACTACATTATCGAGGAGCCCACCTGATGTTCTTTGCCTCCGACAATTCCGGCCCCGTCCCGTCGCAGGTGCTCGAGGCGATCGCCCGCGCCAACGAGGGCCACACCTCGGGCTATGGGTCGGACGCGCTGTCGCAACAGGTCGCCGATCGCATCCGCACCCTCTTCGAGGCGCCCGAGGCGGCGGTCTACCTGGTGCCCACCGGCACCGCGGCGAACTCGCTGGCGCTGGCGACGCTCTGCCCGCCCTATGGCACGGTGTTCTGCTCGCCGGTCGCCCATATCCACGAGGACGAGTGCAACGCGCCCGAGTTCTACTCCGGCGGCGCCAAGCTGACGCTGGTCAAGGGTGGCGACCGCATGACCCCCGAGGCGCTGCGGACGGCGTTCGAGGGCGAGGGCACCCGCGGCGTGCACGGCCCCAAGCGCGGCCCGGTGTCGATCACCCAGCTCACCGAGAAGGGCAACTACTACACCCTCGAAGAGCTGCGCGCGCTGACCGCCGTGGCCCGTGAGTACGGCCTGCCCGTGCACCTCGACGGCGCGCGCTTCGCCAATGCCGCGGTGAAGCTCGGCTCCACCCCGGCCGAGATGAGCTGGAAATCCGGTGTCGATATCTGCGTCTTCGGCGGCACGAAGAACGGGCTGATGGGCGTCGAGGCGGTGGTGATCTTCGATCCCGCCAGGGCCGAGGAATTCGAGTACCGCCGCAAGCGCGGCGCGCATCTCTTCTCCAAGCACCGCTACCTCGCGGCGCAGATGGACGCCTACCTCGAGGGCGATCTCTGGAAGGAGCTGGCGGAGAAGGCCAACGCGCGCTGTGACCAGCTCATGCAAGGCCTGAAGGGGATGGGGCTGACGGTGCACAATGACACCCACGCCAACATGATATTCTTCGAGATGCCGCGCGCGGCACACCGCAAGGTGCTGGAGGCCGGGGCGGTCTACTACCCCTCGGGCGATCTCGAAGGCAACGATGCCGAGCTGCTCACCGGGCGGCTGGTCTGCGACTGGTCGCTGCAGCCCTCGGACGTCAGCGCCTTCCTGGATCTTCTGCGCGACGCCGCCTGAGCTCGGCGCCGTCCAGATTTCTTCGAAGAAATCTGCAAGAGCCTTCGAAGGCTCTTGCCCCTCAGTTCAGCTGGAAATGCAGCTCGTAGCTGCCATCGACGAAGGCGCCGAAGAGATCGGGAATGTCGGGGTGCTCCACCGGCTGTCCCGAGTAGTCTGCGATCAGGTTCTGCTCGGACACATAGGCCACGTAGAAGCTTTCATCGTTTTCGGCCAGAAGGTGATAGAAGGGCTGCTCACGGCGCGGGCGCGAGTCCTCGGGAATGGCCTCGTACCACTCCTCGGTGTTGCTGAACTCGGGGTCGACATCGAAGACCACGCCGCGGAACGGGTGCTTGCGATGGCGGACGACCTGGCCCAGATGATATTTTGCGCGCGATGTGTGCATGTTCACCTCTGAGAACAATTTTTGACATTTTTGCGGCAATAAGTCCAATACCTAGCCCGGCATCGGTGGAAACACACTGTGGACCTCGGGCCGACAGTACGGCGGAACTCCGCCCAGCCGGATTGAAGGAATTGTGATTCCAACGTGGCTGGCTTTGCGGTAAAATCCCTGTCAACAAAAGGCAAAAAGACTTCCAGAAGAGCAGAAAAAAGCGAGAGGCAGATGAGCAGATGGCTTCGCGCGGCGACGCTGGTC
Organism: Alloyangia pacifica; assembly: GCF_020524285.1. Taxonomy (GTDB): domain Bacteria; phylum Pseudomonadota; class Alphaproteobacteria; order Rhodobacterales; family Rhodobacteraceae; genus Salipiger; species Salipiger pacificus_B. The sequence continues at coordinate 257,604 of NZ_JAIVKX010000007.1, read as the reverse complement.
TTATTGGCCGCGTCCTGCGGTGGTGGCGGTGCAGGCCGCGCCCCGAACGACCTAGAAGACGCATGCGCCATTATCCGTGAGCGCCCCCAGTACATCCGCGCCTTCCGCGCCGCGGAGCGCAAATGGGGTGTTCCCGTTCACGTGCAGATGGCGACGATCTACCAGGAAAGCAAGTTCATCTCGGACGCGCGGACCCCGTTCCGCTACGCGCTCGGGGTGATTCCCTACGGCCGGCAGAGCTCGGCCTTTGGCTACAGCCAGGCGCTCGACGGCACCTGGGACGAATACCTCGAGGAAACCGGCCGCTGGCGCGCCGACCGCGACGACATCCGCGATGCGGCGGACTTCATGGGCTGGTACATGGCCGGCAGCCGCGAGCGGCTGGGGATCAGCCTGCGTGACGCGCGCAACCAGTACCTCGCCTACCACGAGGGCCGCGGCGGCTATTCGCGCGGCACCTACAACGGCAAGTCCTGGCTGCTGCGCGTGGCCGAGGACGTGGGCAACCGCGCCGTGGTCTACGAGGTGCAGCTGGCCAATTGCCGCCAGGCGCGCCGCTGGTGACCCGCCGGGCGATGACATGACAAGGGCCGGGCATCAGCCCGGCCTTATCGCTTTCCCCGGAACCGCGCTGCAGCGCCGCCCCGGCCTCATGTCGACCGGCCTACTTCACCCGGTTCACGTCGAAGACCGAGTTCGGCAGCTGCGCGTCGTCCAGCGCGCCCAGCACCACGGTGGTCTTGCTGCCGTTGCCGTCGGTGATCACCCATTGCCGCAGCTGCACCGGGTTGCCGGTGAACTTCATCTGGATCGTGCCGCGGTCCGGATGTTCCGGGTCCTGCGCGGTCACCGTGGTGGCGGTGCCGTCGTAGCTGTGCCCGGTCACCATGCCCGCGCGGCCGAGGTTCACGTTGCGCGCGAGGATGATCGACAGCGGCGTCTGGCTCAGCGGGTAGGTCTCAGGCTGGCCACCGATCTTCTTGTCGAAGACGTAGACCGCCCCTGCCCAGGCCAGCACCAGAGCCTGGTCCGGCGGGTTGTACTCGAAGCGCACCTTGCCGGGGCGCTTGATCGAGATCGTGCCGGTGGAGATCGAGCCGTCGCCGTTGATCTGGGTGAACTGGCCCTTCGCGGACTGGATCGAGTTCAGGTATTGCGACACCTGGCCCAGCGACAGCTGCTGCGCCGCTGCCGGCAGCGTGGTGAGCACCAGTGCCGTGAGTGCGGCGATGAAAGTGCGGATCATTCGTCAGGTCCTTCTAGCCCGTGGTCTGCCCTTCTGTCGCATGCCGCGCGGCGGTTATGCGATATCAGGCAGGCGTTGAAGCCAATCTAGGGCGTGGAGCCGGGCGATCAAAGCCCCGGCGTCCTCGCGGCGGCACACCTTCGCGCAAGACGGGGCTCCGCCCCCGCCCTGCGGGCGCCCTCGGCGTATTTTGGAAGAGAAGAAGCCCGGGAGCGCAGACCCCCGGGCTTCTTCTCTTCCAAAATACGCATTTCCCTCCGGTGCCACCAGCGCGGCACCGGACAGGCGCTTATTGCTCGGGCACGAGGATCTCGCGCTTGCCGACGTGGTTGGCCGCCGAGACGACGCCCTCGTCCTCCATCTGCTCCACCAGGCGCGCGGCCTTGTTGTAGCCGATGCCGAGCTTGCGCTGGATGTAGGAGGTCGAGCACTTGCGGTCCTTGATGACGATGGCCACCGCCTGGTCGTAGAGCGCATCCTCACCGTCGGTGTTGCCGCCGGTGTTGAGCCCTAGCACCGCGTCGATGTTCTCGGCCTTCTCCTCGTCCGGGCCCTGCACCACGCCGTTGACGTATTCCGGCGGGCCGAAGGCCTTGAGGTGGTTCACCACCTCCTCGACCTCTTCGTCGCTCACGAAGGGGCCATGGCAGCGGGTAATCCGCGCGCCGCCGGCCATGTAGAGCATGTCGCCCATGCCCAGAAGCTGCTCGGCGCCCATCTCGCCGAGGATGGTCCGGCTGTCGATCTTCGAGGTCACCTGGAAGGAGATGCGGGTCGGGAAGTTGGCCTTGATGGTGCCGGTGATCACGTCCACCGAGGGGCGCTGCGTGGCCATGATCAGGTGGATGCCGGAGGCGCGGGCCATCTGCGCGAGGCGTTGGATGCAGGCCTCGATCTCCTTGCCCGCGACCATCATCAGGTCGGCCATCTCGTCAACGATGACGACGATGTAGGGCATCTTGCGCGGCTCGAACTCCTCGGTCTCGAACACCGGCTCGCCGGTCTCGTCGTCGAAGCCGGTCTGGACGGTGCGCTTGAACATCTCGCCCTTCTTCAGCGCCTCGGCGACGCGGCCGTTGTAGCCGTCGATGTTCCGCACGCCCATCTTGGACATCTTGCGGTAGCGGTCCTCCATCTCGCCGACGACCCACTTCAGCGCCACCACGGCCTTCTTGGGGTCGGTGACGACGGGGCTCAGCAGGTGCGGGATGCCGTCGTAGACGCTGAGTTCCAGCATCTTCGGGTCGATCATCACCAGCCGCAGGTCCTCGGGGGTGAGCTTGTAGAGCAGCGACAGGATCATCGTGTTGATCGCCACCGACTTGCCCGAGCCGGTGGTGCCGGCGATCAGCAGGTGGGGCATCTTCGCGAGGTTGGCCACCACGGGATCGCCGCCGATGTCCTTGCCGAGCGCCAGAGGCAGGCGCTGGGTGCCGTTGTCGTAGTCGCGGCTCGAGAGGATCTCGCGGAAGGAGACCATCTCGCGCTTGTCGTTGGGCAGTTCGATGCCGATCACCGAGCGGCCCGGCACGGTCGAAACACGCGCCGAGAGCGCTGACATCGAGCGGGCGATGTCGTCGGCGAGGCCGATGACGCGGCTGGCCTTGAGGCCCGGCGCGGGCTCGAGTTCGTACATGGTGACCACGGGGCCGGGGCGGACCGAGACGATCTCGCCCTTCACGCCGTAGTCGTCGAGAACGGTTTCCAGCATCCGCGCGTTCTCTTCCAGTGCCTCGTCGGAGAGCACGTGGCGCTGGATGTTGTCGGCACTGGCCAGAAGGTGCAGCGGCGGCAGCTCGTAGTCGATGGCGTTCTCGGCAAAGTGCAGGGCCGGCTGCGCCTCGGCCTGGGCGCGGCGCGAGGGTTGCATGGGCTTGGGCTCGGGCTTCTGTACAACCTTGCGAGGCTCGGCGACGGGGATCTCCAGGCGCGCGGCGCCCTCGGCAGACCAGCTTTGAACGTCGTCGTCCTCGTCGCCGTCGTCTTCCATGTCGTAGCCCGCCGCGGCGGCACCGCCGTAGCCGTCGTCGTAGCTGTCGTCATAGCCATCGGAGGTGAAATCGTCCGAGTAATCGTCCTCGGCGGCATACGCCTCCGTAGCCGCCGGCTGCGCGCCATAGCGGTCATCGGCGCGGGGCTGCGCCGCGGGCGCCGCCTCGTAGGCCACCGGGGCCTCGTCGCCGTAGTCGTCGAAATCGCGGTAGTCGTCGAAGCCCTGCGCGCCCGCTTCCGGGGCGTCGTAGGGATCCTCGGCATGGGTGAAGGGCGCCGGGCCCGAGGTCCGGGCGTAGCCTTGCTGCGCCGGCATGTGCTCGGGCGCCGGCGGCACCGCACGCGAGGCGGTGAGCGGGGGTTCGGACGGCAGCTCCTGCGCCGCCTGCGCGGCGGTCAGCGGCGGCTCTGCGCGCAGCAGCTGCGCCGGCTTGTAGATCAGCGGCGCCGGCCCCTGGCCGCGGCCCTTGGTCAGCGGCTTGCTGGGATCCGCCGTGCGGCTGGCGCTGCCGAAGGACGGCATCGAGGGGCGGCGGCGGCTTTTCACCGCGTGGGCGATCTTGGCGCGGATGCGGTCCTCGCCGTTTTCGGGTTCGATCGGCAAGAGCTCGACCTCGTCGTCATAGGGTTCGGGTTCGGGATCGATGCGGCGGGTGATGCGGGCCAGCAGGCCCGGCTTCTTCACCGGCTCGGGCGCGGGGCGCGGGGCGGGCGGCTCGACCGCGGCCTGCTCCCAGGCCTGCATCTGCGCGTAGGCATAGGCGTCGTCCTCGTCGAGCAGCTCGGGCTCTTCGGGCTCAAGCTCCAGCGGCGGCGGCGCGGCGCGGCGCACGCGCGAGGCCGGGCGCGGGGCCTCTACCTGCGGCTCGGGATCATAGGCCTGCGGCGCGTAGTCCTGCTCGTAGTCCCGCGCCTCCTCGGTGTCGCCGTAGCGGGTGGCGGCCCAGGCCTCGGCCTCGGCGGCCTCCTCGGCGCGTCGGGCGCGGCGGTCGGAATGCGCCGCCTGCGCCTTGTGCGCGGCGGCCATGGCCCCGCCCGCGCCGCGGCCCAGCAGGTTCAGCAGCGAGGCGTAGGACATGATGAGCCCGACCAGCAGGAAGCGCGCGATGTTCTGCAGCTCCGCCTTGGTGGAGCCCAGCACGAAGGCGCCGAGCGCCAGCAGGCCAACGCCGAGCAGCACGGTCAGAAGCTTCAACCCAAGGCCCGCGCTCAGTGGCAGAATGCCGAGCGCCGTGCCCATCATCATGTCGCCGAAGAGCCCGCCGAGACCGAAGCTGTGGGTCCATTCCGGCCCGGTGGCGAGACCGGCGGCATAGACCGAGGCGAGCGCGATCCAGATCGGCGCGAAGACGACGCGCGACAACGCGCGGTCGTCGCCGCGGTGCAGGGCGAAACGCACGCCCCAGACCAGCAGCACCAGCGCCAGCCCCCAGCTGCCGAGGCCGACGATCATGTAGAGCGGTGCGGCAATCGAGGCGCCGAGCCGGCCGAGCCAGTTCTGCACCGGCGCGTCGGTGGCCGATAGCCACGACGGATCGTCCGGCGTGTAGGAGCCGATCATCGCCGCCGCCAGGAGGCCGAGAACGATCAGGGCGATGCCGCCCAGCTCCCTGCCCCGCTTCTCGATCGCGGCCTGCATGTTGCTGTCGAAGAGCGGGTCACGCCCCTTCACCTGATATGCCATCGCTCGCCTCGTCGTTTTTTCTTATTGCCCGTACAGGCAGTCCCGGATCCGGGTCAGCCCGCGTTCGGTTTCCTCTCGGGAGGCCACCAGCGCCACGCGCAGGTAGCCCTTGCCCGGGTTCCCTGCCTCGGTGTCGCGCGACAGATACGCGCCCGGCAGCACGCGCACGCCGGTTTCCTTCCAGAGCTTCAGCGCCGCGTCCTCACCGTCCTCGACCGGCAACCAGAGGAAGAACCCTGCCCGCGGCGGCATGTAGCCCGGCACGTTGCCGAAGATGCGGTCCGCCAGCTCGAACTTCTCGAGATAGAGAGCGCGGTTCTCTTCGACGTGGGATTCGTCGGCCCAGACCTTCTCGGAGACGCGCTGCACGGGCAGCGGCAGCGGCGCCCCGGCAAAGGACCGGTGCTGCTTGATCCGGCGCAGGCTCTCGGGCCCGCCCGCCACGAAGCCCGAGCGCAGCCCGGGCAGGTTCGAGCGCTTCGACAGCGAGTGAAAGATCACCACACGCTCCGGATCGGCGCCCATCTCGCTCGCCACCTGCAGCGCGCCGACGGGGGCCTCGCCGCGGTAGATCTCGGAGTAGCATTCATCCGCGAGGATCTGGAATTCATGCGTCTCGCCAAGCGCGATCAGCGTCTCCCAGTAGGCGCGGTCGGCCACGGCGCCCTGCGGGTTGGCGGGCGAGCAGAGGTAGACCAGCGCGCTGCGCGCCAGAACGTCCTCGGGCAGGCCCGCGATGTCGGGCAGATGGCCGGTGGCCTCGGTGGCGTTCACGTAGACGGGCTCTGCACCCACCGAGAGCGCGGCCACCGCGTAGACCTGGTAAAAGGGGTTGGGCATCAGCACCAGCGGCTGCTGGCCGTTCTTGGCCTCGGGGCAGAGCGCCATGGCGGCATTGTAGAGCCCCTCGCGGGTGCCGTTCACCGTGGTCACCTGCGTGTCCGGGTCCACCGTCACCCCGAAGCGGCGGGCAATCCAGCCGGCAATATTGGCGCGGAGTTCCGGCGTGCCTTCGTTGGGCGGGTACTTGCCGAACTCCTGGACAGACTCGGCCAGCACCTCGCCGACGAAGGTCGGGAAGGCGTGCTTCGGCTCGCCGATGGTCATGTGGATGACCTCGCCGCCGGGCTCGAAGGAATCGAGCAACGCCCGCAGGCGCGGAAACGCGTAAGCCGGAAGGTTCGAAAACCGTTCGGGGAACATGCCAGTACTGCCTCTGTAAGTCGGGATCGTGAGCGCCCCGTTTGCCGCAGAGGATACGCAAGGCAACGGGCTTCGTCTACCGCAACTCCACGCGGCGCGGGGGCTGTGGCGGGAATGTCGCAGCGCGGTAAAATTTTTGCCTCGCGGCGGGGCCGTCGGGAATTCCAATGTCACCCCGGCGACTTAGCATGGCCCTCCCAGTGCGGAGGGCCCCGCAGGCAAGGGGCGAATCACGCCCCTTGCGCGGGCCGACGCAGGCACCGGCCCGGCCCCGCAACGCCCTGCGCGCTTCAGGCGAAGTAGTCGCGCAGCATGCGGGTGTAGATCGCCTTGAGCTGGCCGATCTGCGCCACCTCGACGTTCTCGTCGACCTGGTGCAGCGTCTTGCCGACCAGGCCGAACTCGACCACCGGGCAATGGTGCCGCACGAAGCGCGCGTCCGAGGTGCCGCCCGTGGTCGACAGCTCGGGCGTGCGGCCCGTCTCGGCCTCGACCGATTTCGCCACCAGATCCGACAGCGGCCCCGGCGGGGTCAGGAAGGCCTCGCCCGAGATCTTGATGTTGAGCTCGGTGCGCGTGCCGAACTCGGCATCGACCTTGGCGGTCTCGGCGCGCAGCCAGTCCGAGAGCGAGGCGCCGGTGTGGGTGTCGTTGAAGCGGATGTTGAGCGTCGCGCGGGTCTGCGCGGGCACCACGTTGGTCGCCGGGTTGCCGGTGTCGATGGTCACCACCGCCAGCGTCGAGGGATCGAAGTGATCGGTGCCCTCGTCGAGCACATGGCTCGACAGCCGGTCCATCAGCCGGGCCATGGCGGGCATCGGGTTCAGCGCACGGTGCAGATAGGCCGAATGGCCCTGTTTGCCGGTCATGGTGAAATGCGCGTTCATCGAGCCGCGACGGCCGATCTTCATCATGTCGCCCATCTCTTCAGGGCAGGTCGGCTCGCCGACGATGCAGATCGACATCTTCTCGCCTTCCGCCTCCATGTAGTCGAGCAGCGCCGTGGTGCCGTCCACCGCGTCGCCCTCCTCGTCGCCGGTGATGGTCAGCACGATGGCGCCCTCGGGCGGGGTCTCCTTCACGAAGTCCACTGCGGCGGCGGCAAAGGCAGCGACGCCGGACTTCATGTCGGTGGCGCCGCGGCCGTAGAGGATGCCGCCCTTCACCTCGGCGCCGAAGGGATCGACCGTCCAGGCGCCCAGATCCCCCACCGGCACCACGTCGGTGTGGCCGTTGAAGCCGAAGCTCTTGGCATGACCCTTCTCGCCCCAGCGGGCGAAGAGGTTCGCCACCCCGCCCCGGTCGACCCGGGTGCAGGCAAAGCCCGCCTCTTCCAGCAGGCCCTGCAGCAGCACCAGCGCGCCACCCTCCTCGGGGGTGACCGACGGGCAGCGGATGAGATCGGCGGTAAGCTGGACGGGATCGGTGGTCATGGGCGCATCTCCGGAGTGGTTTGCCCTTGGCTACAGCGCGGCGCGCGCGCGTGCAAACGCGATGACCGCGGCGCGGCCTGGGGGAGCAAAAGAGGGGGCGCTGCCCCCGCCGCCTCCGGCGGCGCCCCCGGGATATTTGGACCTAGGCGAAAGCCCGGAAGCGGGCGCGCCGGGGCTTCTTCTCTTTTCAAATACGCATATCGCGGCGGTGCCGCCAGCGCGGTCGCGGCCGGCACCGGGGCGGCGAGAATCGCGATGACGCTGGCGGCGGCGCATGCTACGGCTGCGGCATGAGCAAACTGCCTTCGAAAGCCGAGATCCTCGACTGGATCATGGCGCACCCGACCCAGACCGCGAAACGTGACATTGCCAAGGCCTTTGGCATCAAGGGCGCTGCGCGGATCGACCTCAAGCGCATCCTCAAGGAGCTCGAGGCGGAGGGGCACCTGGAGAAGCGCCACAAGACCTACCGCGACCCGGACCGGCTGCCGCCGGTGTCGGTGCTGCAGGTCAAGGCTCCGGACGAGAACGGCGATCTGTTCGCGCAGCCGCTCGAATGGCACGGCGAGGGCGTCGAGCCGATCGTGCTGCTGGTGCTGCGCGCCTCGGACCCGGCGCTCGGCGAGGGCGACCGCATCCTGGCCAAGCTGCAGGTCGTGCACGAGGCGGACCACAATTACGAGGCGCGGCTGATCCGCAAGATCGGCGTCAGCCCGCGCAAGATCGTCGGCATCTTCCGCAAGGGCCCCGAGGGCGGGCGCATCGTGCCGATCGACAAGGGCGCCGACAAGGAATGGCTTGTCGCTCCCGACGCCATGGGCGGCGCCAAGGACGGCGAGCTTGTCGAGGCCGAGCAGGCCGGGCCGCGCGCCTCGCGCATGGGGCTGCCGAAGGCGCGCATCGTGATGCGCCTCGGCGATCCCTCGGAGCCCAAGGCGGTCTCGCTCATCGCCATCCACCAGCACGGCATCCCCGACGACTTCCCGCCCAAGGTTCTGGAGGAGGCCGACCGGATGAAGCCGGCGGGCCTCAAGGGCCGCACCGACCTGCGCGAGCTGCCGCTGGTGACCATCGACCCGGCGGACGCGCGCGACCATGACGACGCCTGCTTCGCCGAGGCCGACGAGGATCCGAAGAACCCCGGCGGCCACGTGATCTGGGTCGCCATCGCCGACGTCGCCCACTACGTGCTGCCCGGCTCGCAGCTCGACCGCGAGGCCAAGAAGCGCGGCAACTCGAGCTATTTCCCGGACCGCGTCGTGCCGATGCTGCCGGACCGGCTGTCGGGCGACCTGTGCTCGCTGCACGAGGGCGTGCCGCGCGCCTGTATCGCCGTGCGCATGGTGATCGATTCCGAGGGCAACAAGCGCTCGCACGAGTTCATCCGCGGGCTGATGCGCTCGCCCGCCTCGCTGAACTACGCCGAGGTGCAGGCGGCGATGGACGGCCAGCCCAACGACAGGACCGGGCCGCTGCTCGAGGACGTGATCCGCCCGCTCTACGACGCCTATTACGCTCTGCGCGCCGCCCGCGACCGGCGCCAGCCGCTGGACCTGGAGCTGCCGGAGCGCAAGATCGTGCTGGGCGAGGACGGCACCGTGACCTCGGTGAACTTCGTCGACCGGCTCGACGCGCACAAGCTGATCGAGGAATTCATGATCCTCGCCAATGTCGCCGCCGCCGAGACGCTGATCGCCAAGCGCACCCCGCTGCTGTTCCGCGTGCACGAGGAGCCGCCCGTGGAAAAGCTCGACGCGCTGCGCGAGACGGCGCTGGCCGCGGGGTTGACGCTGGCCAAGGGGCAGGTGCTGAAGACCTCGCATCTCAACAAGCTGCTGCATGACGCCGCGGGGCGCGAGGACGCCGAGCTGATCAACCTCGCCACGCTACGCTCGATGACCCAGGCCTACTACAACCCCGAGAACTTCGGGCACTTCGGCCTCGCGCTGCGCAACTACGCGCATTTCACCTCGCCGATCCGCCGCTACTCGGACCTCATCGTGCACCGCGGGCTGATCACCGCCCACGGCTGGGGCGACGACGGGCTGAGCCAGGAGGACATCGAGCGGCTGCAGCAAACCGCCGAGCATATCTCGGACACCGAGCGGCGCTCGATGCTGGCCGAGCGGGACACCACGGACCGCTACCTCGCCTCCTACCTGTCGGAGCGCGTCGGCGCGGAATTCGGCGGCCGGATCAGCGGCATCGCCAAGTTCGGGGTCTTCGTGAAGCTCGACGAGAGCGGTGCCGACGGGCTGGTGCCGATCCGCAACCTCGGCAACGAGTTCTTCCACTTCGACCGCGACGCGGGCACGCTGATGGGCGCCGACACCGGCACGCTGATCACGCTGGGCCAGAGGGTGCGGGTGAAGCTGGTGGACGTGACGCCGGTGACCGGCGGCATCGGGCTGGAGCTGCTGGAACTGGCTGGCGAGGCGGTCGAGGCGCCGCGCCACCGCAAGCCCTCGGGCTACGGGCGGTTCAAGAAGACTGCCGGTGGCAAACCTGGCGGAAAGGGCGGACCGAAGCGCAAGGGCGCCAAGGGCAAGGGGCCCGCACGCCGCAAGGACGTGCAGGCCCGCGCCAAGGACGCCAAGACGGCGCGCAAGGTCAGCCGGACACGTAAAGCCGATCGTTGAGCGGCGCGTAGAGCGCCTCTCGCCCGCGCGCGACGTAGTCCATCAGTGGCTGCCGCGCGCGCAGCGCCCGGCGCAGCGCCGTGACTCCGGGCAGGCTGTCGATCATGCTCAGCACCGGCAGCACCGAGGCGTCCGCCGCCGAGGGCGCCGCGCCAAACAGCCACGGCCCCTCGCCCAGCACCGCGACCAGCGCGTCGAGGTCCATCTCTGCCAGCGCGCAGCGATCTTCCTCGGAGTAGCGGGCGATGCCGTGCCAGGTCATGCCCTGCCGCTGGCCTTCCTGCACCTTGGCCTCGAGTCCCTCGGGCAGCCCCTTGAACGCTTCGGGGAAGAACTGCGGCCAGACCCGGGCGTCGAGCCAGCGGTCATGCGCCACCTGCCAGCGCAGGCTGTCCTCGGCCATGCGCATCACCGCATGCGCCATGCCGCGCGCGGCGGCGTCGAAACCGGGAAAGAACTCGGCCCCCTGGGCTTCGAGCCATTGCTGGATGAGCGCGCTGTCGGGCACCACGCACTGCGGCGTCTCGAGCACCGGCAGCTTGCCGTAGGGGCCTTCGGGCATCGGCACGAAGCGCGGCCGCCAGTCGAGGCCGGACATCTCGAGCAAGAGCATCGCCTTGACGCAGAACGGGCTGTTGGACGGCTCGCCCAGGGTGGGCGGGAAGGAAATCAGGGTCAGCATGGGATGGTCCTTTTCGGGACTTTGAGGAAAGGGAGCTGCCGGCCCCTCGGACCCTAGCCGCCGCTCTTGCCGGAAACTGTCAGGACGGTGCAGGATGATCGTGCCATGTCCCGGACCGAACGCCTCTTCCAGCTCATGCAGGCGATGCGCCGCCTGCCCGCCCCCGTCACCGCCGCCACGCTGGCGCAGGAGACCGGGGTTTCGGAGCGCACGCTCTACCGCGACATCGGCGCGCTGCGCGGGCTCGGCGCGGTGATCGACGGCGAGGCGGGCTACGGCTTCACCCTGATCGAGGATCCGCACCTGCCGCCGCTGTCGTTCGACGAGGACGAGCTGGAGGCGCTGGTGCTGGGGCTGCGCGAGGTCGAGGCGCTGGCCGACCCGGCGCTGGCGCTCGCCGCCCGAAACGCGCTGGCCAAGCTGCGCGCCCGACTGCCCGAGCGGCAGGCGCACCAGTTGCGCCACGCGGTGCTGACCGCGCACCGCTTCTCGCCCCCTGCCCCGCCAACCATCGACGCCGCCCGGCTGCGCTGTGCCTGCCGCGAGGAGCGCCACATCCGCTTCGACTACCGCGATGCGCAGGGCGCGGCGACGCAGCGCGAAGTGAAGCCGCTGTCGCTGCTGCTGCTCGACAACTCGCACTGCCTGATCGCCTGGTGCCTGCTGCGCGAGGACTACCGCACCTTCCGGCTCGACCGGATGGCGGCGATGGCGGTGCTCGAGACCTCCTTCCGGCCCGAACGCGTGCCCCTGCTGCGCGGCTTCATGGCGCGCATGGAGGCCGAGCAGGGCAGCTGCGCGATCCGGATGTGAGGCCCTTGTGGGGACGCAAGGCGCGCCCCCGCGCCCCCTGCGCCGCGCCCGTCCGCGATCTCTTGCCGATGGCGTGAAATGTGATCGCCGTCCCTCCTTCGCAAATCACCCGGCGCGCGGTAGCCTTTCGGTCAATAAGAACACGAGCAGTAGGTGACCCCAGATGAAACGGAGCCTTTCCGGCCTCGCGCTGTGCCTGATGGCCACGCAGGCGCCGGCAGAACGCATAGACGACTTTACCGCGCCGGTGATCTCGCAGCGCCCGACGCTGCGCCCGATGGGCTTTGTCGCGGCCGAGCCCGCGCAGGTGGTGCCGGCCACCGAGGTGCAGCAGGAATTCGCCCGCTGGCTCACCGACTTCCGTGGCCGCGCCCGCGCCGAGGGGATCAGCGAGCGCACGCTCGACGCGGCGCTGCGCCACGTGCCGCTGGACACCGAGGCGCTGCAAAGGATCAACAACCAAGCCGAGTTCACCAAGACGCTCTGGGCCTACCTCGGCTCGGCGGTCTCGGACACGCGCATCGAGAACGGCCGCGCGGCGCTGGCCGCCAATGACCAGCTGCTGCGGCAGATCGAGGCGCGCTACGGCGTCGACCGGCAGGTGGTGCTGGCGATCTGGGGCATGGAGAGCGCCTATGGCACGCATCGCGGCATGCATCCGGTGATCCCGGCGTTGGCGACGCTGGCCTATGGCTCGCGGCGCGGAAAGTTCTTCGAAGGCCAACTGATCGACGCGCTGCACATCATCCAGAACGGCGACACCACCGCCGCGCAGATGACCGGAAGCTGGGCCGGGGCGATGGGCCATACGCAGTTCATCCCCTCCTCCTACCGGGCGCTGGCGGTGGATTGGACCGGCGACGGCAAGCGCGACATCTGGTCGGACAACCCCGCCGACGCGCTGGCCTCGACGGCGCATTACCTCGCCGAGAGCGGCTGGATCCATGGCCAGCCCTGGGGCGTCGAGGTGCAGTTGCCGCGCGGATTCGATTACGAGCTGGCGGGCAGCACGACCCGCATGCCCTCGGACTGGGCGAAGCTCGGCGTGGTCGGCATGGACGGCCGCCCGGTGCAGGATTTCGGCTCGGCGAGCCTGCTGCTGCCGGCCGGGCACAAAGGCGCGGCCTTCCTGACCTTCAAGAACTTCAAGGTGATCTCGCGCTACAATGCCGCCGACGCCTATGTGATCGGGGTCGGGCATCTTGCGGACCGGATCATGGGCGGCGCCCCTATCCGCTCGAGCTGGCCCGACGACGAGCGCGCGCTGACCAGCGACGAGCGCAAGGAGCTGCAGGTGCGGCTGAAACAGGCGGGCTTCGATCCCTCGGGCGTCGACGGGCGCATCGGGCCGATGACCATCAAGGCGCTGCGCGATTACCAGCGCGCGGTGGGCGCGGTGCCGGACGGCTACGCCTCGCTCGAAGTGCTGCACCGGCTGCGGTAGCTCAGCGGCAGCCCGCGCCGCAGCTTCTTTCCAGCGCCTTCACCTGGCGGGCGCTGGGGCCGGGCCAGCGGTTGGCGCCGCAGGGGTCGGCGATCAGCACCAGCCGGCCCTCCTCGCGCTTCAGCAGCGCCGCCATCGGGCCGGTCCGGGCCTCGCCGCACCACGGGCCGTAGCAGGAGACGCGCAGCGTGATGCGCTGATCGAAGGGGCGGCTGAAGCCGCCCTGCCCCAGCGCCCAGCCCCAGAACCGCGCCGGCACTTCGCCGGAGCTGCGCGGCACCGGGCCGGTTTCGAGCATGCCGTTCACCGCGATCCATTCGGTCTGCTCGGCCTTCGCGGCGCGCACGTCGCGCGCCACGTCCGGCGGCAGGCACTTCAGCGCAAAGGCCGGACTGGCGACACCAAGCAACAGAACAAGGAACAGAAACGCGGTACGGATCACAGCTTCTCCCGGAAGGCGGCGATGACCTGCTCGTAGACCGGGCGCTTGAAGGGCACGATCTGGCCCAGCACCTCGTCCGCCGGCAACCAGCACCATTCGGAGAACTCGGGGTGCTCGGTCTGGATGTTCACCTGCGAATCCTCGCCGTTGAAGCGCAGCAGGAACCACTTCTGCTCCTGCCCCTTGTAGCGGCCCTTCCAGATGCGCGGCACGATGTCATGCGGCAGATCGTAGGACAGCCAGCCCTCGGTTTCGGCCTCGACGGTGACCAGCGAGGGGCTGACGCCGATCTCTTCCTCGAGTTCACGCAGCGCGGCCTCCTGCGGCTCTTCGCCCTTGTCGATCCCGCCCTGCGGCATCTGCCAGGCGGGCACCTCGCTGTCGAGCCGCTGGCCGACAAAGACGTGCCCCGCGGCGTTGACGAGCATCACGCCGACGTTGCGGCGGTAGGGCAGCGCGGCGATCTCTTCGGGGGTCATGGTCTTCATCAAAGGCTCCTTGGTTGTGGCGGCACGCTAGCGCCGGAAAGGCGGTTTTGGAAGGGGAGCCGGGCGTGCACCGGCCCGTGGGGTGGCGCCGCAACGACTGTGATCCTCTTTGTATCCCGGCCAAATCCGCAAACCTTTCGAACGCCGTGCGAGATGACAAGGCGCCAGCCCGCCGGGACCGGCCAGCGCCCGCCCGGCGGCTTCGCCTTGATTCCGGGCGTATCGACGCGCCGAGCCCGGAAACCAAAAGGCGCGCCCCGCGGGACGCGCCTTCCGTGTCTTGTCGGCCCGAAGCCTTACTTGTCGGCAGCCTGCGCCTGCTGCATCAGCGCCTGCTCGTCGCCGAGCACGCTGAGGCCCTTGAGGATGTCGATCGCATAGGCCAGCTGGTAGTCGTCCTGGCGCAGCTTGGCGGCTTCCTCGGCCTTGGCGCGGTCTTCCTCGATCTGGCGGATCTCGTCCTCGGTCAGGCTGTCATTGTCCAGCGCGCCGCGCAGATCGGCCTCGGAGCGGCTGAAGCCGGGCACCGCGTTCTCTTCGTCCTCCGGCTCGGGCGGACGCTGCTCGACCACGATGTCGGGCGAGACGCCGAGCGCCTGGATCGACCGCCCCGAGGGCGTGTAGTAGCGCGCGGTGGTCAGGCGCATCGCGCCGTCGCCGCGCAGCGGCATGACGGTCTGCACCGATCCCTTGCCGAAGCTCTTGGTCCCGACGACCACGGCGCGGCGGTGATCCTTCAGCGCGCCGGCAACGATTTCCGACGCCGAGGCCGAGCCGCCGTTGATCAGCACGACGATCGGCTTGCCGTCCGACAGGTCCCCTTCGGAGGCATTGTAGCGCTCGCCGTCGGCGGCGTTGCGGCCGCGGGTCGAGACGATCTCGCCCTTGTCGAGGAAGGCGTCCGCCACCTTGATCGCCTGGGTCAGCAGGCCGCCCGGGTTGTTGCGCAGGTCGAGCACGATGCCGTTGACCTTGTCCATGCCGCCCGCGGCCTCGACCTGCTCGGCCAGCCCCTCTTCGAGATTGGGGAAGGTCTGGTCGTTGAAGGTGGTCACGCGCAGCACCACGGTGTCGCCCTCGAGACGGGTGCGCACGGCGGTGAGCGTGATGGTGTCGCGAATGATCGAGATGTCGAAGGGCTCTTCCTCGCCCTCGCGGACGACGGTGATGACGATCTCCGAGCCGACCGGCCCGCGCATCTTGTCCACCGCCTCGTCGAGGTTCAGGCCGAGCACCGACTCGCCGTCGACATGGGTGATGAAATCGCCCGCCTCGACACCGGCCTCGGCGGCGGGGGTGCCGTCCATCGGCGAGACAACCTTCACGAAGCCGTCTTCCTGGGTGACCTCGATGCCGAGCCCGCCGAACTCGCCGCGGGTCTGAACGCGCATGTCGGCGGCATCATCGGGCGCCAGGTAGCTCGAATGCGGGTCGAGCGAGGTGAGCATGCCGTTGATCGCGGCCTCGATCAGCTTCTTGTCATCCACTTCCGACACATACTGCGCACGGATGCGCTCGAAGATGTCGCCGAAGAGGTCGAGCTGCTCGTAAACGCTGGTGTTCTTCTCGGCTTCCTGGGCCAGCAGCGGGCCGACGAACTGCGTCGTTGCCACGACGCCTGCCACGGTGCCGCCCAGTGCGGCCATCAGAAACTTGTTCATCCTCAGATCATCCCTTGTCGCTGGCGAACCATTCTAGCGGGTCCACGGGCGCGTCGCCCTCTCTTACCTCTATATACAGGGTCTCCGTGCGTCCAGCGCCGGAACCTTCACGTGACGGTGACGCCCCGTCCCCTGCCGCATCTCCCATCAATCCCACGGGCGCCCCCTCGGAGAGGATTTCTCCCGTTTCCGCATAGCTCTCGTCGAGCCCTGCCAGCACGATCAGCAGATCCGGCTGCGGCTCGAGGATGGTCACGAGACCGTAATCGAGCAGCGGCCCGGCGTAGCGCACGGTGGCGGCGGTGGGCGTGGTGACGATGGCCTGCGGCAGCGTGGCGACGACAATGCCGGGGCGCGAGACCCCGGCGGCATCGGCCTCGCCGGCGGCGCGCAGCACCTGCCCGCGCACCGGCATCGGCAGCGCACCGCGCCGCGCGTCGACCGGCGGCAGGGTGCTGGGCGTCTCGCCCTGCGCGATGTTGGAGAGGCCCGAGGCGAAGCCCTCCAGCGTCTCCGTCGCCGAAATGAGGATCGCGGTGCGCACCGGATCCGCGGTGAAGCGCATCGGCAGGTCGGTGCGGTCGGCCACCGCCTGGCTCAGGTCGGTGCGCGCCGCCTGAACGCCCGCCAGCCCCTCGCGCAGGGTCTGCGCGGCGCTTTCCTGCAGGGCGCGCAGCTGCGCCACCTCGTCGAGGTCGGCGCGCAGATCGCGCGCTTCCTGCGCCAGTCCCGGCGTGACCGCCGCCAGCAGCATCCCCGCCCGCGCCGAGCCCACCGGCCCCGCCGGATGCAGCAGCGCCTCGGGCGCGGCGCTGCTGCCGAGACTCGACAGCACCCCCAGAAGCTGCGCCACCTCGCCTTCCTGCGCGGCCAGACGGCGGCTGAGCTCGGTCTCGCGCACGGCGGCATCACGCAGCCCGTCCCGAAGCGCGGCAAGCCCGTCCTCATAGGCCTCGACGGTGCGGGTCAGCGCCTTGACGCGGTCGCGCGCGCTGTCCGCCTGATCGAGCTGCACCGACGCCTCTTCCAGCGCCCGCGCCGCGGCCCGCGCGGCCTCGCCCGGGGCCTGCGCCAGCGCCGGACCCGCCATCAGGCACAAGAGAAGCGCGGCGGCTTTCATCCGTCGATCAGGCTCTTCCCGGTCATCTCCTCGGGCTGCGGCAGGTTCATCAGCTGCAGCAGCGTCGGGGCGACATCGGCGAGGATGCCGTCATGCACCGTCGCGCCCTCGGGCCCGCCGAAGAGGATCACCGGCACCGGGTTGGTCGTATGCGCGGTGTGCGGGCCGTCCGTGGCATCGTCCCACATGGTCTCGCAGTTGCCGTGGTCGGCGATGACCATCATCGCACCGCCCACCTTCTCGAGCGCCGCCACCACCTTGCCCAGCCCCTCGTCCACTGCCTCGCAGGCCTTGATAGCCGCATCGAGATCGCCGGTATGGCCGACCATGTCGGGGTTGGCGAAGTTGGTGACGATCAGGTCGTAGCCCTTCTCGATCGCACCCACGAAGCGCTCGGCCACCTCGGGCTCGGACATCTCGGGCTGCAGATCATAGGTCGCCACCTTGGGCGACTTGGGCATGAAGCGGTCCTCGCCCTCCTCGGGGGTCTCCTTGCCGCCGTTGAGGAAGAAGGTGACATGCGGGTATTTCTCGGTCTCGGCGAGACGGAACTGCGTCAGCCCGTGCTTGGCCACCCATTCGCCCAGCGTGTTGACGATCACCCGCTTTGGGTAGGCCGTGGTCATGTAGGCGTTGTGCTTGTCGCTGTACTCGACCATGCCGAGCAGCGCCGAGAGCTCGGGCTTTTCGCGCTCGAAGCCGTCGAAGTCGGGCGCGCCGATGGCGGCAAGGATTTCGCGCGCCCGGTCGGCGCGGAAGTTGAGGCAGAAAAAGCCGTCGCCCGCCTTGATACCTTCGTAGCCGTCGATGACGGTGGCGGGGATGAACTCGTCGGTCTTGTCCTTGGCGTAGCTCTGGCTGACCCCGGTCACGGCGTCGGGCGCGCTTTCGCCCTCACCCTTGATCATCGCATCATAGGCGGTCTGCACCCGCTCCCAGCGGTTGTCGCGGTCCATGGCGTAGTAGCGGCCGATCACCGTGCCGATGCTGGCACCCTTGGGCAGGCTTTCGGAAAGGTCCTTCACGAAGGCCTCACCCGACTTCGGCGCCACGTCGCGGCCGTCGGTGATCGCGTGGAGCACGACCTCGAGTCCCTGATCGACCAGCAGCTTCACCGCCGCCTTGATGTGCGCGATATGGCCGTGCACGCCGCCGTCCGAGACCACGCCCATCAGATGCGCGCGGCCGCCCGCGTCCTTCACCTTGGAGGCGAAGTCGAGAATGGCCTTGTTCTCGAAGAACGACCCGTCCTCGATGGACAGATCGATCTGGCCGAGATCCATCGCCACCACCCGGCCCGCGCCGATGTTCGTGTGACCGACTTCCGAGTTGCCCATCTGCCCGGTCGGCAGGCCAACATCGGGGCCGAAGGTCACAAGCGTCGCATGCGGGCAGGTGGCGTAGAGCTTGTCCATGGTCGGGGTCTTGGCCAGCGCCGGGGCGTTGTACGCCGTCTCGTCGCGCAGGCCCCAGCCGTCGAGGATGGTCAGGACAACGGGTTTCGGAGTGGTCATGCTCAAACGCCCTTTTTCTCGCGAGGTTGCGGCAGGTGTAGCAGGGCGGCGCGGCGATGTGGAGAGCCGCCGCGCGCCGGGCTCAGCCGAAGATCAGTTTCGGCACGAAGAGCGAGATCTGCGGCAGGTAGGTGATCAGCAGCAGCACCAGGATGTTGACCACGACGAAGGGCCAGACCCCGGCGATGATCTGCGACACCGGCTTGCCCAGCGTCGAGGAGGCCACGAAGATATCCAGCCCAAAGGGCGGCGTGATCATCCCCAGCGAGATGTTCAGCGTGACGATCATGCCGAAATGCACCGGGTCGATCCCCAGCGACTGCGCCACCGGGAAGAGCGGCGGCACCAGCACCAGCAGCGCCGAGTTCGGGTCGATGAACATCCCCGCGATGAAGAAACACAGGTTGGCCACCATCAGGAAGGTGATCCAGCCCGCATCCACACTCTCGAGCAGGCCAATGATCGAGTTGGGCACCTGCGCCAGCGTCACGAAGAAGGAGATCAGCCCGCCCATCGCCAGCAGCACGAAGATGATCGCGGTGTTGATGGCGCTGCGCTCGGTGATCCTGAAGAGGTCGCTCCACGTCAGGCTGCGCAGGATGACCGCCTCGACGACGATCGCGTAGACCACGCTGACCGCAGCCGCCTCGGTCGGGGTGATGAACCCGGAATAGATGCCGCCAAGGATGATGACGGGCATCCCCAGCGCCCATTTCGCCCGCCAGATCGCGCAGAGCCGCTCGGACCACGGCACGCGCGGCTCGCGGGTGACGCCGCCCTTGCCGGCCTCGAGCCAGACGAAGAGCGCGAAGGCAAGGCCGAGCACGATGCCCACCGCCAGGCCGCCCGCGAAGAGCTGGGAAATGGAGGTGCCGGTCATCCAGCCGTAGACGATGAGGGTGATCGACGGCGGGATCAGCAGCGAGGTCTCGGCGCTGGCAACCAGCAGGCCGAGGCTGAACTTGTCGGAGTAGCCCGCCCGTTTCATCTCGGGGTAGACCATCCGGCCCATGGCCGCGACCGTCGCCGGAGCCGAGCCCGAGACCGCGCCAAAGGCCATCGAGCCGCCGACCACCACATGTCCGATGCCGCCGCGGGTGTGGCCGACAAGCGCCTTCACCACGTTCACCAGCTGCGCGGCGATCTGCCCGGCGCCCATGAGGTTGGCGGCAAAGATGAAGAAGGGAATGGCCAGCAGCGTCGTGTGGTCGATGCCGCCGACGATCTTCTGCACGATCGCCGGGTCGGGCAGCCGGGCGTAGAACATCTCTTTGTAGGCCAGCGCCGGAACGCCCAGCACCAACAGCATCTCGAAGCCTGCAAGCAGCAGGGCGACGGCGAGCAGAACGATCAGGATCAACATCACTCGGCCTCCGCCTGTGCCGCGAAGCGGTCGATGACACCGAAGAGGCTGAGCCCGTAGCGCAGCGCCAGCAGCAGAAAACCGAGGACCGGCGCGAGGTAGATCAGCCCCATGGGGATCCCCAGCGTCGGCGAGGTCTGGCCGGATTTGAGCACGAATTGCACCATCTGCACGCCCAGCCACGCCACGTAGAGCGAGAACAGCAGCCCCACCGTGTCGATCAGGCGCAGCAGCCAGCGCCGTGCGCCCTCGGGCAGCTTGTCGCGCAGGTTGGTGATGCCGACGTGCTTGCCCCGTTCCAGCGCGAGGCCGAGCGCGAGGAAGACCAGAAAGAGGTTCATCAGCCGCACCGCCTCTTCGATCCAAGCAAAGCGGCTGGCCATGGTGCCGCCGAATTCGCGCACCACAACCGAGCCGAAGAACAGCGCCACCATGGTCAGGAACAGCACCACGAGGATCGTGCGCTCGACCCTTCGCAGCAGGTTGAGGAATGTCATGTGCGGTCTCCGGGTCTCTGTCAGGCGGCGGCTTGCAAAGAGGCGCCCGGAGAACCGGACGCCTTCAAGGTCTTGAAAAATCTACGTGCGAGGCACGGGGCTTACTCGGCGGTGGCCTCTTCATAGGCCGCCAGCAGCGCCTTGCCGGCCTCACCCGCCTTGGCGAGATAGGCCTCGGAGGCCGGGCCCCAGGTCAGCTCGCGCAGCTCGGCGCGCTCTTCGGGCGAGGCGACGCGGACGTTGGTGCCGGAGTCCTTGATCACCTGCAGCGCCTCTTCGACGGCAGCGGCCTTGTGCGCGGTCAGCTCGGGGATGACCTCGGCGAAGGCGCCGGTGATCACGTCCTGGTACTCGGCCGGCAGGCTCTCCCAGAACATCGGGTTGAACAGCACCACGTCTTCCATCGCGCCGTGATCCGAGATCACCACGTTCTCCTGCACCTCGTAGAACTTCATGTTCTTGATGGTGTCGAGCGGGTTCTCCTCGCCGTCCACGACGCCGGTTTGCAGCGAGGTGTAGAGCTCGCCGAAGGGCAGCGCGATGGCCGAGGCGCCAAGCGCGTTGAACTGCTCGATGAGGATCGAGCTGTCCATCACGCGGAACTTCTGGTCGGCGAAGTCGGCAAGGTTGCCCAGCGGCTTGTTCGAGGTGAACTGCTTCTTGCCGTTCGGCCAGAGCATCAGCGCCACCATGCCCTTGTCGGCAAAGGTGTCGAGCAGCGCCTGGCCGAAGGGGCCGTCGCGCAGCGCCTGCGCCTCGGCGGCGTCCTCGGGCAGCAGGTAGGGGATGTCGAGGATCGAGACCGCCGGGTTGAAGCCGCCGAGGAAGGCGGCGGGGGCGACGGTGCCCTCGATGGTGCCGAGCTGCACGCCCTCGTTCATCTGGCGCTGGTTGCCGAGTTGGCCCTGCGGGAAGATCTGCAGCTCGACCGCGCCCTCGGTGCGCTCCTTGACCAGCTCCGCGACCTTCTCGAGGTGCACGTGGCGGCTCTGCGCGGTGCTTTCGAGGTGGCCGATCTTGGCCACGAACTCCTGCGCCGAGGCGGCTCCGGAAGCGAGGGAAAGCGCAAGCGCGAGCGCGGCGCTGGCAAAGCGGGTCATGACCATGCGGGGGTTCTCCAGAATTTTCGACGCCACTAGCTATCGGCGGCACGGGGTGCAAGTCAAAGCGAACCGCCTATACGAAAGGCAGCCGCGACACCTCGGCCTGTTTATTGAGCAGGCAGGGCGTGCCGTCCGAAGCGCCCTGCCGCAGGAATCGGTCAGAAAAAAGCGACCCGCCCAGATGGAAACGGGTCGCAGTGAGATGCACTCCCCTCTCAAAAAAGTGCACCTATCTCGGATCGCGCCTCAGCTCGCGCGCCTGAGCCGTGTCAGCGGCGCTGAGATGCGGCAGCCGGGCGGCGGGGCCTTGGCCAGATCGCACTGGGTCGCCAGCCATTTCTCGCATTGCTCCACCAGCGCGCAGCCGCGGCAGGCGGCCACCATCACCTGGTATTCCTCGGGGCGAAGGCGTCCCTTGTCCATCTGGTCGGCAAGGTTGAGCCCCATCACCCGCGCGACGCTGCGCGCCATCCAGAAGTGCCGTGCCTGATCGCCGAGCATGATTCACACCTCGTGCTCAAGTTCTTCCTGCAATGCCGCGAAGACGCGGCGGTTCACACAGTCCTCGGGGCAGGCGCGCGGCGCGTCCGTCTCCTCCGCGATCCCGGCCCGGTGACCCAGCCAGCGGTCGCAGCCCTCGGCCCAGAGACAGCCGCGGCAGCGACCGACCATTCCGGCCCAGTCGCGCTGCGGCAGCACCCCGCGGCGCTGCGCCTCGGCGAGATCGACGCCGGTGGCGCGGGCCATGCGCTGCACGCGCCAGTAATGGGTGCGCTCGTCGCCAAGCGGGAAAGGCCTCGGGCCGCGCAGCATATTGGCCGAGATCATCGCGTCACCCTCCGGACAGCTGGCGGAAGAGGTCTGCGTTCCTGCAATAGGTCGGGGTGGCAGAGACGGTGCCGTCCCGCGTGGCGAGCCAATGCTCGCAGTCGCCGGGCTTGTGGCAGCCGGTGCAGGCCAGCACCGCGTCCTCAAGCGCCGAGAAACTCAGGCGACCGCGCATCATCTGCTCTTCGAGGTCGACACCGAGCGCCCCGGCCATGTGGTCGACGAGACCGGCGTGGCGTTTGAAATCCTTCGCTCCGGGCATGGCTCTTCTCCCTTGTTGGCGGCCTTTTCGGCCTTGCTCGGGAAAGAGCCTAGCACTGCCGGACAGCGCTGCCCTTGATGCACATCAACGTCACACCCCGCCGCCGGTCCGATAGGCCTCGGTGGTGCGGCGCACGGTCTCGATTCGCGCGGCATTCGGCGGGTGGGTGCCGAGGAAGCGATTGCCCGGATCGGGCAGCCGCTCGAAGAACCGCGCGCCGCGAATCGGATCGAAGCCGGAGCGCAGGGTGATCACCGTGCCCAGCTCGTCCGCTTCGAGCTCGTAGTTCTTGGTGAAGGTGCGCGCCCCCACCGAGGCGCCGAATTCCTCGGCCGAGCGCACCGAGGCCTCGTCGGCCCCGGTCATCGCCGCGATGCCGGAGAAGATGATCGCGCCGATGGCGGCATCCTCCTGCACCCGGTCGAGGTGGCCGAGAATGTGGTGCGAGGCCTCGTGTCCCATGACAAAGGCCAGCTCGTCGGCGTTCTGCGCCTCGCGGATCAGCGCGAGGTTGAAGGCCAGAACCGGCCGCCCCTGGCTGTCACGGGTCTGGAAGGCGTTGGGCGTCTCGTCCGGACGGTCATCGACGACGATCAGGAAATCGCAGTTCGATCCGCCGCGGCTGAAGTTGCGGCACTGGTTTTCGGCCACCGGCTCGACCCGGTGCACCACTTCGGAGAATTGCCGCGCGGCGCGGGAATCGGTGCCGGAGAAGGGATCGCTGCCGCCCGAGGGCACCGAGGAGATCGGCGCCACGGTACAGGCCGAGACGAGGCCCGAGGCGAGGACGAGAAAGAGAGGCAGAAGTCGGCGCATGCGTCGGGTCGCTCCGGTTCGGGTAATAGCGGAAGGATAGGCGGCGGCGCGGCCCGGCGCCAGTGCGGCGCGCAACCGGTGGCGTCATTGTGCTTTCCACGTGCCGCCGCAGGTTTTGCCGGAGGCTGGTACATTTTGTGGATTGTGCGCCGCCGGGCGGCAGGTCTAGGCTGCGTTCATGTTCAGTATCGAGCACGAATTCGACGCCACCGTGGTCACCCTCGTCGACGAGGGCGAGCCGCATCTGCAGGAAGACGTGATTGTCTCGACCTTCGAGGAATGCGTCACGGTCGAACAGTACGACCCGCGCACCGACAGGGTGAACAAGATCACGCTCTCGATGACCCAGATGCGCGATCTTGCCGCCGCGATCAGCCTGCCCGAGGGCGTCTACACACGGCAGGGAAGCGACAGCGAGGAATGATCACTCCTCGACCCGGAAGGCCTTGTCCCGCGATATCGCGCCGCGGACCAGCGTGAGCCGTGACTTCGGCACCCCCAGCGCCTTGGACAGCAGCTTGACCACCGCCGCGTTCGCCTTGCCGTTCTCCGGCACGGTGGTGACGTAGACGCGGAGTTGCCCCTCCTCCTCGCGGATCTCGTTGCGCGAGGCCTTGGGCGTGACGCGCAGCTCCAAGACCGAGCCTGGTGCGGCGAGATGGGAGAGGTCTGTCTTGGCCATGGCGGGGCTCCTTTCGGACACGTCTAGCATTCAACGGGACAAAGAGCACAACCCCTGAGCCACACGGCGCTCGTACCACCACGAGGGCGCCTCCGCCCGGAAGCAAGCCGAAGCCGCCCGGCGAGCTCCTGCCCGTCCCGGCGGGCTGGCGCGTACCCCGCTTCCCCTGCACGCGCTTCACTGGCCCTGCGCATCGCAACCGGTTGAATCCGCCTGTCCAAAGCCTGACATAGGGGGCAACTGAATGAGGAGACGGCGATGCCCACCCCCAACCCGCAGGCGATGGACTTCCTGCTCAGCCGGCGCTCGCGCCCGGCCAAGACCCTGACCGGACCGGCGCCGGACCGCGCGGCGCTGCTGCCGCTGCTCACCGCCGCAGCGCGTACGCCGGATCACGGCAAGCTCGAGCCCTGGCGCTTCATCGTGCTGGAGCGCGGCGCGCTCGACCGCGTGGCCGAGGCGGTCACCGCCCGCGCCGCCGCGCTCGAGATCGAGCCCGAGCAGGCCGCCAAGGCCCGTGCCGCCTTTGCCGACAGCCCGCTCTGCGTCGCGGTGATCGAGGTGCAGAAGGACAGCCCGAAGATCCCGCCGCTCGAACAGACCTATTCGGCGGGCGCCGTGTGCCTGGCGCTGCTCAATGCCGCGCTGGCCTCGGGCTGGGGCGCGAACTGGCTGACCGGCTGGGCCTCGCACGACCGCGCCTTCGTCGCCGAGACGCTGGGACTGGCAGAGAACGAGCGCGTCGCGGGCTTCGTGCACATCGGCACCGAGACCTCGGCCCCGCCCGAGCGTCCGCGCCCCGACCTCGAAGCGATCACCACCTGGATGGACGCATGATCCCGGCGTCCTTCCTCGCCGCGATCGGCCAGATCGGCGACCCGCGCTTCCGCTCGGTGCTGCTCAAGGGGCTCGGCCTGACGGTCGGGCTCTTCGTGCTGATCTACTTCGTCTTCGTCACCGTCGTCGGCTGGCTGGTCGGTGACACCGTTTCGCTGCCCTGGATCGGCGAGGTCACCTGGGTCGATACGGCGATCAGCTGGGGCGCGGTGCCGCTAATGATGCTGCTGTCGGTGGTGCTGATGGTGCCCGTCGCCTCGGCGATCACCTCCTTCTTCCTCGACGACGTGGCGCAGGCGGTCGAGGACCGGCACTACCCCGCGCTCGGCCCGGCCAGCGAGGTGAGCTGGGGCGAGGCCCTGCGCGACACGCTGAGCTTCCTCGGGGTGATGATCGGCGCGAACCTGGTGGCGCTGGTGCTCTACATCTTCTTCGCCCCCTTCGCGCCCTTCATCTTCTGGGGGCTGAACGGCTTCCTGCTGGGTCGGGAGTATTTCACCCTCGCGGCGATGCGCCGGGTCGGGCGGGAGCAGGCGGCCGTGCTGCGCCGCCGTCACCTGGTGACGATCTGGATCGCGGGCGTACTGATGGCGCTGCCGCTGTCGGTGCCGCTGGTGAACCTGCTGATCCCGATCCTCGGGGCGGCGACCTTCACCCATCTCTACCACCGGCTGCAGGGCGAACGCCCCGCAGGCTAAGTCCCCGGGGCTGGCGGGGTCACTCGCCAGCCGTCACCGGCGGACCCATCCGGTTGAACATCCAGCCGTCGATGTCCCGCACCGAGATCTTTCCGCTCAGAATGATGCTGGCCAGGATCGCCCAGAGCACCACCGTGATCGCGGTGGTGATCCACGCCTTGCGCTTGAGGTTGTGCACCTCGGGGCTGCCCGCATGGGTGCCGGGGACGACCTCGCCCAGATCCCCCTGCGTCTTCAGCCGCACGGGGATCACGCACAGGAAGGTCATGAACCAGATGACCGCGAAGAGAACGATGCCGGAGGTGATTGCCATGATGCGTTCTCAGACCTGTTCCAGCTCGACCAGCGTGCCCTGGAAATCCTTGGGATGCAGGAAGAGCACCGGCTTGCCATGGGCCCCGATCTTCGGCTCGCCGTTGCCCAGAACCCGCGCACCCTGCGCCTTCAGGTGATCGCGCGCGGCGAGGATGTCGTCGACCTCGTAGCAGACGTGGTGAATGCCGCCCGAGGGGTTCTTGTCGAGAAAGCCCTTGATCGGAGACTCGTCCCCCAGCGGGTAGAGCAGCTCGATCTTGGTGTTGGGCAGCTCGATGAAAACCACCGTCACGCCGTGGTCCGGCTCGTCCTGCGGCGCGCCGACCTTGGCGCCCAGCGTGTCGCGGTACATCGCCGAGGCCGCCTCCAGATCGGGCACGGCAATGGCGACATGGTTGAGACGACCGATCATGACACTCTCCCTCGAATCCTCGCGTCGCCCGGTTATCGCGCGCCGAGGCCCTGCCCCGCAAGCCGGGTGCGTCCATTAACCGCCCATTAGCCAAGGGGGGCACAGAATGGAGCTGCCCGGGGGCATCGCTCTGATTGGCAGAAGTCATGATTGGCAGAAATCATGCTTGCAGCACGTCGCTCGCACGACCATCGCCCGAGCAGACGGACGACCAGACCACGACATACAGCACGAGAACGACCACACGGCAGACCACACGGACGACCAAGAGGACGACGCGCATGACCGACAGCGACATGATCGACAGCGACCGCAACACGCCCTTTCCGCCCCGCCCCACCGCCACGAGGCCGCTGCTCGGCATGACTGTGCTCGCGGTGGAAGACAGTCGCTACGCCTGCGATGCGCTGCGGCTGATGGCCCTGCGCAGCGGCGCGCGGATCCGGCGCGCGGACTGCCTGCAGGCGGCGCGGCGCCACCTGTCGCTCTACCGGCCCACGGTTGCCGTCGTCGACCTCGGCCTGCCCGACGGATCCGGCGCGGGGCTGATCGCCGAGCTGGTCGCGCGCAGCCCGCGGCTGCCGGTGATCCTCGGGATCAGCGGCGATCCCTTTGCCGAAAACATGCTCCGCGCGGCCGGGGCCGACGGCTTCCTGGAAAAGCCGCTGCGCAGCCTGCTCGAGTTTCAGAACGCGATCATCGCCGCCCTGCCCGACAACCGCAAACCCGGCGGCATCCGGTTGGTCTCGGACGATCCGATCCACCCCGATCCGCTGGCCTACCAGGACGACATCGCCCATGCCGCGGCCCTGCTTCAGGAGGACGGGGAGCCGGGGCTCACCGACTATCTCGCCCAGTTCGTCGGCGGGCTGGCGCGCAGCGCCGGCGACAGCGCGCTCGAGGGTGCCGCGCTCTCGCTCGCCGCGGCGCGGGCCGACCGGCTGCCGACCGCACCGGCGCTCGCGCAGCTCTCGGCCCTGCTGCACCAGCGGCTTGCGACCCGCATGGCGATCTGACCCCGCCGCAAAGACGCACGGTCCGGAACCCGGCCGCCCCTCTCCGCGTTGCCTGCGCAATCGCCATCTGCACGCGGAGAGCATCCATGACCTCGATCTACGACGCCATCACCAAGGACCACGAAACCCATCGCGCCCTGCTCGATCGCATCGACCAGACCGAAGGCGACAGCCCCGAACGCCGGGAAGCCTGGGATGCCTTCTATCGCGACATCAAGTCCCACTCCGCCGCCGAGGAGGAAGAGTTCTACGCCGAGCTGATGAAGCACACCTGGGGCCAGGACGCCGCGCGCCACTCGGTCCACGAGCACGCCGAGATGGACGAGATCCTCGAGGAGCTGAACGAGATGGACATGTCCTCGCCCGGCTGGCTCACCCGCTTCCGCACGCTCAAGCACGACTACGAGCACCACATGGAGGAGGAGGAAGAGGAGGTCTTCACCCGCGCCCGCAAGGTGGTCGGCGAAGAGGACAACGACGCCTACGGCAAGCGCTTCCTCGACCGCAAGGAAAAGGAGCTGGGGCTGATCGAGAAAAAGAAGGAAGATCACCTCGAGGATTGATCCCGGAGGGCTGATCCCGCGACCCGAGGGCCCGGGGCTGCCCCGGGCCAGTTCGACCCCGCCGCGCTCGGCGCGCGCCTCTGCGTGAGGAGCGCCCGAGAGGCGAAGGAAAACCGCGCGGCGCCGGGACAAAACGGCCCTTTCCCCACGGCAACCCGTTCCATTTTTGTTCGCGCGCTGATAAAGACCGCGAATGCCCCGCGCGGGGCGCGAAAGCTGCGTGACATTTGCGCGATCTGGGGGCTATATTTCGACGATGACACAAAGCGCCGCGCAACATCTGTCCGAATTCCTGGGGGAAGACCGGTTCGCCACCGTGATGGCGGATCCGCCGTGGCGGTTCACCAACCGCACCGGGAAGGTCGCCCCCGAACACAAGCGCCTGGCGCGCTATCCCACGATGACTCTTGAAGAGATCTGCGCCCTGCCGGTGGCCGACCACCTGCAGGAGACGGCGCATTGCTATCTCTGGGTGCCGAACGCGCTGTTGCCCGAGGGGCTTCAGGTGCTCAGCTCCTGGGGCTTCGAGTACAAGTCGAACATCGTCTGGCACAAGATTCGCAAGGATGGCGGCTCGGACGGGCGCGGCGTTGGGTTCTACTTCCGCAACGTGACCGAGCTGCTGCTCTTCGGCACCCGCGGCAAGAACGCCCGGACCGAAGACGCGGGCCGGCGTCAGGTCAACATGATCCAGACCCGCAAGCGCGAGCACTCGCGCAAGCCGGACGAACAATACGCTCTGATCGAGAGCTGCTCGAAGGGCCCCTACCTCGAGATGTTCGGCCGCGGCGTGCGCGAGGGCTGGACAGTCTGGGGCAACCAGGCCGACGCCGACTACAAGCCCACCTGGAAGACCTACAGCTACAATTCGAGCGTCGCGGCGGAGTAACCGCGGCGCAAGCAGCGCCACGCGAGCCCGGCAAGCACCGGCCCGCGGGATGGCGCTGCATCGATCTTGATCTGGGCTTTATGCCAGCCAAATCCGGACGAAGATCGTAGGTTCCGCCTCTATGACAAAGCGCCAGACCGCCGGCGCTCGCCCGGCGCCTTCGGCTCGGGTCCGGACGGGTCAGCGCATCATTCTGACATCGGCCACAGACCTCATCCCCGCAGGATCGCGTCCGGCAGGCCGATCAGCACCAGCGGGCACGGATTGCCGACGCCGCGGCGCACGCGCTCTTCCAGCTTCGACCAATGGGTGGTGGCGGTGCCGAACTTGTCAGCCACGAACTTGCGCGCGAAGGCCTCGGGGAAGGACATGCCCTTGGCCACCTGCGCCTCGACCGCGGCGCGCTGCTTGGCGGTGCGGTCGCCGATGCCGAGCCGCTGCAGGTCTTCCTCGGACTGCAGCCCGTTCGCTTCCAGCCAGCTTCGGATGCGCGGCAGCATGCGGTCCTGCAATGTCGAGCCACGCGTCACCACGATCCCCAGGGAAATCGCCGACTGCGCGTGCAGGCGCTGGAAGTTCTCGAGGTCGCGGTCGAAGAACGGGTCCTTGTTGTTCCACTCGATCTCGAGCGCCAGCCGCCCCGCCCCGGCGCGGCGGACGTGGTCGATCTCATGCGAGATCGAGTCGCGCTCAACCCCGTCGACGATGGTCTGAACAAGGAAGTTGTGCTTCTCCCAGCCCCGGGCGCTGAGCGCCCGCCGCAGCCGCTGGGTCTGCCCCGACTCGCCGCCGCCGCCGGCGATCAGCTCCGAGAGTTCAATGCTGAACTCCGAGAGCGTCTCGACCAGCTCGGCGGTCTCCTCGGGGAAGTCGACGCTCAGAATCGCCGCGGCATGGTTGCGCACTTCGACATCGAAGCCGCGGGATCTGAGCGTCTCGAGCACCGGGTCTCCTCCTGCCGTCACTCCTGCGGGATGACCCGCAGCGACAGTTCCATCAGCTGGTCCGAGCTCGGCTCGGAGGGCGCCTGCATCATCAGGTCCTCGGCGCGCTGGTTCATCGGGAACATGATGACCTCGCGGATGTTCTGCTCATCCGCCAGCAGCATCACGATCCGGTCGATGCCCGCGGCGCAGCCACCGTGCGGCGGGGCGCCGTAGTGGAAGGCCTGGTAGAGCGCGCCGAAGCGGCTCTTCACCTCTTCCTCGCCGTAGCCGGCGATTTCGAAGGCCTTGAGCATGACGTCCGGCTTGTGGTTCCGGATCGCGCCCGAGACCAGCTCGTAGCCGTTGCATGCGAGGTCGTACTGGTAGCCGCGCACGTCGAGCGGATCGCCATTCAGCGCGTCCATGCCGCCCTGCGGCATCGAGAACGGGTTGTGCTCGAAGTCGATCTCGCCGGTCTCGTCATCCTTCTCGTAGATCGGGAAGTCGACGATCCAGGCAAAGGCGAAACGGTCGGTCTCGGTCAGGCCCAGCTCGGCGCCGATGACGTCGCGCGCCTTGCCCGCCACGCGCTCGAAGCTCGAGGGTTTGCCGCCGAGGAAGAAGGCCGCGTCACCGACGTCGAGGCCGAGCTGCTGGCGGATCGCCTCGGTGCGCTCGGGGCCGATGTTCTTGGCGAGCGGGCCTGCGGCCTCGATGCCCTGCCCCTGGTCGCGCCAGAAGATGTAGCCCATGCCGGGCAGACCCTCTTTCTGGGCAAAGGCGTTCATCCGGTCACAGAACTTGCGCGAGCCGCCGGTGGGCGCGGGGATGGCGCGGACCTCGGTGCCCTCCTGCTCGAGCAGCTTGGCGAAGATCGCGAAGCCGGAGCCGCGGAAGTGCTCGGAGGTGTCCTGCATCTTGATCGGGTTGCGCAGGTCGGGCTTGTCGGTGCCGTACCACTTGGCCGCGTCGCGGTAGGAGATCTGCGGCCACTCGCCGGGCGCGTCGACCTTCCGGCCACCGCCGAACTCCTCGAAGATGCCCGCGATCACCGGCGAGATGGTGTCGAAGACGTCCTGCTGCTCGACGAAGCTCATCTCCATGTCGAGCTGGTAGAAGTCGGTCGGCGAGCGGTCGGCGCGCGGGTCTTCGTCGCGGAAGCAGGGCGCGATCTGGAAATACTTGTCGTAGCCCGACACCATGATCAGCTGCTTGAACTGCTGCGGCGCCTGCGGCAGCGCGTAGAACTTGCCCGGGTGCAGGCGCGACGGCACGAGGAAGTCGCGCGCGCCTTCCGGCGAGGACGCGGTGATGATCGGCGTCTGGAACTCGCGGAAGTTGTTGTCCCACATGCGACGACGGATCGAGGCGACCACGTCCGAGCGCAGGGTCATGTTGCGCTGCATGCTCTCGCGGCGCAGGTCGAGGTAGCGATAGCGCAGGCGGGTCTCTTCCGGGTACTCCTGCTCGCCGAAGACCATCAGCGGCAGCTCGTTCGCCGCGCCCAGCACCTCGATGTCGCGCACGAAGACCTCGACCTCACCGGTCGGGAGCTTGGGGTTCACCAGCTCGGGGTCGCGGGCCTTCACCTCGCCGTCGATGCGGATGCACCACTCGGAGCGCACCTTCTCGACCTCTGCGAAGGCGGCGCTGTCGGGGTCGCACAGCACCTGCGTGATCCCGTAGGTATCGCGCAGGTCGATAAAGAGAATGCCGCCGTGATCGCGGATACGGTTCACCCAGCCGGAGAGACGCACGGTCTCGCCGACATTGGCCTTGGTCAGATCTGCGCAGGTATGGCTGCGATAGGCATGCATGGCTCTTGCCCTTCGGAAACTGCTGGAAAGTTAGGCGCCGATACACCGCTAGAGCCGCGGGAAGTCAAGGGAGGGCCTCGGGATTTGCCATAATTCGTTCATGATGTAACGTCGGGGAACCTTTTCGCGTTTCAAGACGTTTTTAGTCGTTTTTGAACAACTTGAACCATTGGGGGTCCGGCGATGTGGCAATCCGTCCTCGAACGCATTCTGAAAAGACTCATTGTCGAAGGGAGCTTGCGGGTCACTTGGCCCGACGGAACAAGCCGCGACTACGGCCCGGGGACCGGACCGCAAGCCGAGGTCACCCTCACCGATGACAGCATAATCGGCGCGCTCTGCAAGAGCCCGGTGATGGCCCTCGGCGAGGGCTACATGGACGGCAGAATCGACTGTCCGCCGCACAAACTCTACGAGTTCGTATCGCTTCTGGTGCGCAACCAGCAGTCAGGCAAGATGCCGGGCTGGTTCACCGCCATGGACCGGATGCGTGTGGTGCTGCGCGGCATAGAGCAGCGCAACAACCCGCTACGCTCGCAATCGAACGTGAAGCATCACTACGACATTTCGGACGATCTCTACCGGCTCTTCCTCGATCAGGACATGCAGTACTCCTGCGCCTATTTCACCGACCCCGGCATCAGCCTCGAGGCGGCGCAGAAGGCCAAGAAGGACCACATCGCGCACAAGCTGCTGCTGAAGCCCGGCATGAAGGTGCTGGACATCGGCTGCGGCTGGGGCGGAATGGCGCTGACGCTGGCGCGCGACTACGGCGCGCATGTCACCGGCGTCACCTTGTCGGAAAACCAGCTCGCCACCGCCAAGCGCCGCGCCGAGGAGGCGGGACTGGCGGACAAGACCGACTTCCGGCTGCTCGACTACCGCAAGATCGAGGACAAGTTCGACCGCATCGTTTCGGTCGGGATGCTCGAGCACGTCGGCTACCCGCACCTGCGGGAATATTTCAGCAAGGTGCAGGATGTGCTCGCGCCGGACGGCGTCGCGCTGATCCACACCATCGGGCACACGGCCCCGCCCGCGCCGACCTCACCCTGGATCGACAAGTACATCTTTCCCGGCGGCTATGTGCCGAGCCTCTCGGAGGTCTCCTCGGCCGTGGAGGACTCGGGGCTCTGGGCCACCGACGTCGAGGTGCTGCGCGGACATTACGGGCCGACGCTCAACCACTGGCGACGGCGCTTCGAGGCCGCGCTGCCCAAGGTGCGCGCGCTCGGCTACGACGAGCGCTTCATCCGCATGTGGCGGCTCTACCTCGTGCTCTGCGAGGCGGCCTTCGAGGAGACCCGGCAGGGCGTCTTCCACCTGCAGCTGTCGAAGAAGCAATACGCTGTACCGACGACCCGCGACTATCTCTACGGGCACAGCGAAGCGGAAATGCTGCACGCGGCGCAGTAGGTCGGCGGAACCCGTAGGCGGTCTGTCCGTCCGGGCCCGCGGCTCGCGAGTGGGGCTTGCCCCCCGGGCCGGACCCCGGATGAGCGGCAAATTCCGTGCCCCGACATGACCTCGCGGCACCCGAACCGTCGCACCCCTGTCACCGCCATTTGCTTTGCAGAAGGAAACAAGGCGGATCTGGGGTTGCGTGGGCAAAGCTTCTGTCTATAACGCACGACAATTTGCGGGGAGCGGCGACTCCGTCGCGCGCTGCCCCCTGCCCGACCGCGACAGACATGACATAAAGGTGCCCCCATGCCTAAAAGAACCGATATCAAATCCATCATGATCATCGGAGCGGGGCCCATCATCATCGGGCAAGCCTGCGAATTCGATTACTCCGGTGCCCAGGCCTGCAAGGCGCTCCGCGAAGAAGGTTACCGGGTCATCCTGGTGAACTCGAACCCGGCCACGATCATGACCGACCCCGAGCTCGCCGATGCCACCTACATCGAGCCGATCACCCCCGAGGTCGTCGCCAAGATCATCGAGAAGGAGCGCCCCGACGCGCTGCTGCCGACGATGGGCGGCCAGACCGGCCTCAACACCTCGCTGAAACTCGAGGAAATGGGCGTGCTCGAGAAGTTCGGCGTCGAGATGATCGGTGCCAAGCGCGATGCCATCGAGATGGCCGAGGACCGCGCCCTGTTCCGCGAGGCGATGGACCGCATCGGCCTCGAGAACCCGCGCGCCACCATCGTCACCGCCCCGAAGAAAGCCAACGGCAAGGCCGACCTCGACGCGGGTGTGGCCATCGCGCTGGAAGCGCTCGAGGACATCGGCCTGCCGGCGATCATCCGCCCCGCCTTCACCCTCGGCGGCACCGGCGGTGGCGTGGCCTACAACCGCGAAGACTACATGCATTACTGCCGCTCCGGCATGGATGCCTCGCCGGTGAACCAGATCCTCGTCGACGAGTCGCTGCTGGGCTGGAAAGAGTATGAAATGGAGGTCGTCCGCGACAAGGCGGACAACGCGATCATCGTCTGCGCCATCGAGAACGTCGATCCGATGGGCGTGCACACCGGCGACTCGATCACCGTGGCCCCGGCGCTGACGCTGACCGACAAGGAATACCAGATCATGCGCAACGGCTCGATCGCCGTGCTGCGCGAGATCGGTGTCGAAACCGGCGGCTCGAACGTGCAATGGGCGGTGAACCCCGACAACGGCCGCATGGTCGTGATCGAGATGAACCCCCGCGTGTCGCGCTCCTCGGCGCTGGCGTCGAAGGCTACCGGCTTCCCGATCGCCAAGATCGCCGCGAAGCTGGCCGTGGGCTACACGCTCGACGAGCTCGACAACGACATCACCAAGGTGACCCCGGCCTCCTTCGAGCCGACCATCGACTATGTCGTCACCAAGATCCCGAAATTCGCCTTCGAGAAGTTCCCCGGCTCCGAGCCCTATCTCACCACCGCGATGAAGTCGGTCGGCGAGGCGATGGCCATCGGCCGCACCATCCACGAATCGCTGCAGAAGGCACTCGCGTCGATGGAATCCGGGCTCACTGGCTTCGACGAAGTGGAGATCCCCGGCGCGCCCGAGAAATCGGCGGTCATCAAGGCCATCGGCCAGCAGACCCCGGACCGCATGCGCACCATCGCGCAGGCCATGCGTCACGGCCTCTCGGATGACGAGATCCACGGCGTGACCATGTTCGACCCGTGGTTCCTCGCCCGCATCCGCGAGATCGTCGAGGCCGAGGAGCAGGTCCGCAAGGAAGGTCTGCCGACCGACGCCGACGGGCTGCGCGCGCTGAAGATCATGGGCTTCACCGACGCCCGCCTCGCCAAGCTCACCGGCTTTGCCGAGAAGGACGTGCGCAAGCGCCGCACCGACCTCGGCGTTGTCGCCAGCTTCAAGCGCATCGACACCTGCGCCGCCGAGTTCGAGGCGCAGACCCCCTACATGTACTCGACCTACGAGATGCCGATGATGGGCGAGGTCGAATGCGAGGCGCGCCCCTCCGACCGCAAGAAGGTGGTCATCCTCGGCGGTGGCCCGAACCGCATCGGCCAGGGCATCGAGTTCGACTACTGCTGCTGCCACGCCTGCTTTGCGCTGACCAACGCCGGCTACGAGACCATCATGGTCAACTGCAACCCCGAGACCGTGTCGACCGACTACGACACCTCGGACCGCCTGTACTTCGAGCCGCTGACCTTCGAGCACGTGATGGAAATCCTCCGCGCCGAGCAGGACAACGGCTCGCTGCACGGCGTGATCGTTCAGTTCGGTGGCCAGACCCCGCTGAAGCTGGCAAACGCGCTCGAGGCAGAGGGCATCCCGATCCTCGGCACCACGCCCGACGCGATCGACCTCGCCGAGGACCGCGAGCGCTTCCAGGCGCTGGTCAACCAGCTCGGCCTGAAGCAGCCGCGCAACGGCATCGCCTCGACCGACGGGCAGGCGCTGGCCATCGCCGACGAGATCGGCTTCCCGCTGGTGATCCGCCCCTCCTACGTGCTGGGCGGCCGGGCGATGGAGATCGTCCGCGACATGGCCCACCTCGAGCGCTACATCGCCGAGGCCGTGGTGGTTTCGGGCGACAGCCCGGTGCTGCTCGACAGCTATCTCTCGGGTGCGACCGAGCTTGACGTCGACGCGCTCTGCGACGGCGAGGCCGTGCACGTGGCGGGCATCATGCAGCACATCGAGGAAGCCGGCGTGCACTCGGGCGACTCCGCCTGCTCGCTGCCGCCCTTCTCGCTCTCGGACGAGATCATCGCGCAGATCAAGCAGCAGACCGAGGCGCTGGCCAAGGCGCTCAACGTCGTAGGCCTGATGAACGTTCAGTTCGCGATCAAGAAGAATGAGCAGGGCGTCGAGGAGATTTACCTCATCGAGGTGAACCCGCGTGCTTCGCGCACCGTGCCCTTCGTCGCCAAGGCCACCGACAGCGCGATCGCCTCGATCGCCGCGCGGATCATGGCGGGCGAGAAGCTCTCGGCCTTCCCGCTGCGCGCGCCCTACCCCGAGAATGCCGACTACGACACGGCGCTGCCGCTCGCCGACCCGATGACCCTGGCCGATCCGAACATGCCCTGGTTCTCGGTGAAGGAAGCCGTGCTGCCCTTCGCCCGCTTCCCGGGCGTCGACACGATCCTCGGGCCGGAAATGCGTTCGACCGGCGAAGTCATGGGCTGGGATCGTTCCTTCCCGCGCGCCTTCCTCAAGGCGCAGATGGGCGCGGGCACACACCTGCCGGACGAGGGCGCGGTGTTCATCTCGATCCGCAACGAGGACAAGACCCCGCAGATGATCGAAAGCGCGCAGATCCTGTCGGGCCTCGGCTTCAAGATCCTCGCCACCGTCGGCACCGCGAAGTTCCTCGAGGAGGCCGGGATCACCTGCGAGGTGGTCAAGAAGGTCTACGAGGGCCGTCCCAACGTGGTCGACCTGCTGAAGGATGGCGGCGTGCAGCTTGTGCTCAACACCACCGAGGGCGCGGCGTCGATCTCCGACAGCAGCGCCATCCGCTCGGTCGCGCTCTACGACAAGATCCCCTACTTCACCACCGCCGCCGGCGCCCACGCCGCCGCGCAGGCGATGCAGGCCCGCGAAGAGGGCGAGCTGGTGGTCAAGTCGCTGCAGGCGTAAGCCTTCGGGATCAGAGACAGGAGAAGGGGCGGGAATTTTCCCGCCCCTTTTTCTTTGGACTTGCGGTAGCCGGGTGAGCGCCTGCCCGTGGGATGGCGCCGCAACGTCGGAGGTAGGCGCTTTATCCCAGCCAGTTCCGGACGAAATGAGAGCGACGCACAAGGCCGCCAAAGCGCCAGCCCGCCGGGACGGGCAGGCGCTCGCCCGGCGGCCTTCGGCCTTGATTCCGGGCGGATTCACACCCCCAGGTAGCGCTCCGCGACCTCGCCTTTCACCTCGGCGAACACCCCGTCCCAGACCGAGCGTCCGCGCTCGAGGATCACCGCGCGGTCGGCCACCTGCGCCAGCTCCGCAAGCGCCTTGTCCACCACCAGGATCGACAGTCCGCTCTCGCGTTTGAGCAGCCCCAGCGCGTCCCAGATCTCCTGCCGCACCAGCGGCGCGAGCCCCTCGGTGGCCTCGTCCAGCACCAGCAGCCGCGGGTTGGTCATCAGCGCCCGGCCGATCGCCAGCATCTGCTGCTCGCCCCCCGACAGCGTCCCCGCGACCTGGCCGCGCCGTTCGGCGAGGCGGGGGAAGAGCGCCTCGACCTTTGCCTGATCCCATGCGCCGGGACGTGCCGCGGCGATGAGGTTCTCGGTCACCGTGAGGTCCCGGAAGCAGCGCCGGCCCTCGGGCACCAGGCCGACCCCCAGCCGCGCCACCCTGTGCGAGGGCAGCTTGCCGATGTCCTGCCCGGCAAAGCGCCGGACACCGCCGGCGGCCATCATCCCGCAGAGGCAACGCACCGTGGTGCTCTTGCCCATGCCGTTGCGCCCCATGAGCGCCAGCACCTCGCCCTCCTCGATCTCCAGCGACACGCCGAAGAGCGCCTGCGATGCGCCGTAGGAGGCGGTCAGATCGTGCAGTTCCAGAAGGCTCATGACGCATCTCCGAGATAAGCGTCGCGCACCTCCGGGCTGCGCCGGATCTCCTCCACCGTGCCGGTGGCGATGATGCGCCCGTAGACCAGCACCGAGATGCGGTCGGCCAGCGCGAAGACCGCGTCCATGTCATGCTCGATGAGCAGGATCGGCGCCTCGGCGCGCAGCCGGTCGAGGATGCCCGTGAGATGCTGCGAGCCCTCGCCGCCGAGACCCGCCATCGGCTCGTCCATCAGGAAGGCTTTCGGCTGCAGGGTGAGCGCCACCGCCACCTCGAGTTGGCGGCGCTGGCCGTGGCTCAGCTCGCTGACCACCGTGGCGGCGTGATCCGCCAATCCCATACGCTCGAGCGCGGCCATCGCCCGGTCGCGCAGCTCCGCCCGTTTCAATGCCGGACGGAAGAAGCGGTAGGGCGAGCTGCTCGCCCCCAGCGCGCCCAGCACCGCGTTCTGCAGCACCGTGTCCTCCATCGCCAGCGCCGAGACCTGGAAGGTGCGCGCCAGCCCCGCGCGGGCGCGGGCCATGGTGCTGAGCCCGGTGACGTCCCGCCCGAGAAAATGCACCGTCCCCTCGTCGGGCGCGATATTGCCCGAGAGCTGCTTGATCATCGTCGACTTTCCGGCGCCGTTGGGGCCGATCACCGCGTGGATCTCGCCGGGACGCAGATCGAGCGTGATGCCGTCCGAGGCGCGCAGCGCGCCGAAGCTCTTCACCAGCCCGCGGGTTTCTAGAACAGGCTCAGTCATGCGCCTTCTCCCGTCCCGCGATCAGCCCGACGAGGCCGCCGCGCGCGAAGAGCACCACGGCGAGCAGCAGGAGCCCCAGCCAGATGTGCCAGAACTCCGACATATCGCCGAGGAAATGCTCGAGCATCACGAAGACCGCCGCCCCGACCACCGGGCCGAACAGCCGCCCGACGCCGCCGAGGATGATGAAGACCATGATCTCTCCGCTGGTCTGCCAGCTGAACATGGTCGGGCTGACGAAGCGGTTCAGATCGGCAAAGAGCGCGCCCGCCAGACCGGTGATCGCGCCGGAGATGACGAAGCCCACCAGCCGCAGCCGCTTGGGATCCAGCCCCACCGCCTGCACCCGGTCCGGGCTCTGACGCGCAGCGCCGAGTGCGAGGCCGA
Organism: Alloyangia pacifica; assembly: GCF_020524285.1. Taxonomy (GTDB): domain Bacteria; phylum Pseudomonadota; class Alphaproteobacteria; order Rhodobacterales; family Rhodobacteraceae; genus Salipiger; species Salipiger pacificus_B. The sequence goes on along the minus strand of NZ_JAIVKX010000007.1, from coordinate 219,105 downwards.
AGGGACTGCGCGCCAGCAGGTGCGCGCCCAGGAGCACCAGGCAGAGCACCGCGTAGCACAGGCCGAAGAACTGGATCGGATCGAGCGTGTTCAGCCCCGGAAAGCCATTGCGCACGTAGATCGACAGCCCGTCCTCGCCGCCATAGGCGCTCCACGAGATCGAGAAGAAGTAGAACATCTGCCCGAAGGCGAGCGTGATCATGATGAAGTAGACGCCCGAGGTGCGCAGAGCCAGGAGCCCGATCAGCAGTGCCGCCAAGGCCGAGACCAGCACCGCTACCAGCCAGATGAAGGGCATCGAGGTGGAGCCCTCGAACAGGAACGGCCATTCGAACATTGGCTCGTAGTTCTGCACGTGGCTGGCGAGAATGCCCATGGCGTAGCCGCCGATGCCGAAGAAAGTGGCGTGGCCGAGGCTCACCAGCCCGCCGATCCCCAGCGCGATGTTCAGTCCCACCGCGGCCAGCGCGAGAATCGCGGCGCGGGTCGCCAGCGTGATGGTGAAGGGCTCGCCCATGACATGCGCCGCCAGCGGCACAAGGCCGAGCGCCAGCAGCACCACCGCGCCGAGAATGCGTTCGCGGCTCATGATTTCGCTCCGAAGAGGCCGGTGGGTTTCCAGGCCAGCACCGCCGCCATCAGCACGTAGATCGCCATGGAGGCCAGCGCCGCCCCGGTCTGCGTGGCGGCGGCGGGCTCCATGAAGAGCCCGAAGATTTGCGGCAGGAAGATCCCGCCCAGCGTGTCGGTCAGCCCCACGAGGATCGCGCCGACCAGCGCCCCCTCGATCGAGCCGATGCCGCCGATCACGATCACCACGAAGGCAAGGATCAGCACCGGCTCGCCCATGCCCACCTGCACCGACTGGATCGCCCCCACCAGCGCGCCAGCCAGCCCGGCCAGCGCCGCGCCGAGCGCGAAGACCAGCGTGTAGAGCCGGGCGATGTCGACGCCGAGCGCGGCGATCATCTCGCGGTCGTTCTCACCGGCGCGGATGCGGATGCCGAGCCGCGTGCGGGCGATCAGCCAGAACAGCAGCGCGGCCACCACGAGGCCCATACCGATGATGAACAGCCGGTAAAGCGGATACTGGATGCCCCCCGGCAGGGTGACCGGCCCCGAGAGCGCCTCGGGGATGTCGAGGTAGAGCGGGAAGGAGCCGAAGATCCAGCGCGTGCCTTCCGAGAAGATCAGGATCAGCGCGAAGGTGGCCAACACCTGATCAAGGTGGTCGCGGTCATAGAGCCGCCGGATCACCAGCCGCTCGACCAGCGCGCCCGCAGCAGCGGCGGCGGCCAGTGCGGCCACCAGCGCCAGCACGAACGAACCGGTGACGGCGGCGGTGGCGGCGGCCGCAAAGGCGCCGACCATGTAAAGCGAGCCATGGGCGAGGTTGATCAACCCCATGACGCCGAAGATCAGCGTCAGCCCGGCGGCCATGAGAAACAGCATGACGCCGGATTGCAGCCCGTTCAGCACCTGCTCGGCGATGAGGATGGGGGTCATTCTTTGGTCCGTCTCAGGTCAGCCGCGGGCCTCGGCCCGCGCGCCCGGCCCATGCGCCGGGGTCGGACGCGGCCAGCCCCGGATCGCTCCGAGGGGCCGCGCCCTGCAGGGTCACATCTTGCACTCGTCCTCGTAGGCGTGGCCGCGATCCTCGATCGCCGTGCCGACGATCTTGTTGGTGAGGATGTCGCCCTCCTTGATCACCTCGCGGACGTAGATGTCCTGGATCGGGTGATGGCTCGGCGAGAACTCGAACGCGCCGCGGACCGAGGCGAAGTCGGCCTCTTTCAGCGCCGCGCGGAAGGCGTCCTTGTCGGTGATCTCGGCCTTCTCGAGCGCCGAGAGCAGCAGCAGCGCGGTGTCATAGCCCTGCGCCGCGTAGAGCGACGGCAGCCGGTCGTACTTGGCGAGATAGGCCTCGACGAAATGCGCATTGCTCTCGTTCTCGAGGTCCTTGTTCCACGACGAGGTGTTCTTCACGCCGAGCGCCGCATCGCCCACGGCCTGCAGAATGTTCTGGTCAAACGAGAAGGCCGGGCCGACCAGCGGCAGGTCCACACCGCTGTCGGCATATTGCTTGAGGAAGGAGATCCCCATGCCGCCGGGCAGGAAGAAGAACACGCTGTCGGCGCCCGAGGCGCGGATCTGCGCGATCTCGGCGGCGTAATCGGTCTGGCCGAGCTTGGTGTAGATCTCGCCGGCCAGCTCGCCCTCGTAGAAGCGCTTGAAGCCGTTCAGCGAGTCCTTCCCGGCCGGGTAGTTCGGCGCGAGGATGAAGGTGTTCTTGAAGTCGGCGCTGGTGGCATAGGCGCCCGCCGCCTCGTGCAGGTTGTCGTTCTGATAGGAGACCGAGAAGTAGTTGGCGTTGCAGCCCCGCCCCGCCAGCTGCGCCGGCGCGGCATTGGTCGACAGGTAGAACAGCCCCTGCGCGGTCGCCGAGGGCACCACCGCCATCGCGAGGTTCGACCAGACGATGCCGGTCAGCAGGTCGACCTTGTCGGACTGGATCATGCGGTCGGCGATCTGCACCGCGACGTCGGGCTTCTGCTGGTCGTCCTCGACCACCACCTCGAGATCGTCGCGCCCGGCCTCGTCGATGGCCAGCATGAAGCCGTCGCGGGTGTCGATGCCGAGCCCGGCACCGCCGCCCGACAGCGTGGTGATGAGACCGACCTTGACCTCGGCCGAGGCGGCCGTCGCGCAGGCGACAAGCGCCGCGGAGGCGAGAAGCTGTTTGAGCATGGAAATCTCCCTGTTGTCCCTTCGGGCGGCCTCTTCCGGGCCGCGGCGTTTGATTGCGGCCAGTTTTGGACAGACGTCGGGGAAAGACAATGCAGGAAAAGCCCGCCGCGGAGCGGCGTTGCCATTTCGCCCGTCCCGGCGCCGCAGCTCCGTGGGCCGCCCCCACGCGCGCTTGCCAGGCCGCGGGCAATGCGGGATGACTTGCGCATGAGCCAGACACCTTCAGACAGCGCGCCGCGGCTGCGGCTGCGCATCCTCTTCGGCACCGATGCCATGCTCGGCCCGGGCAAGGCAGACCTGCTCGAACATATCCGCGAGACCGGCTCGATCGCCGCCGCGGGCCGCGCCATGTCGATGAGCTACAAGCGCGCCTGGAGCCTCGTGGAAGAGATGAACAGCACCTTTCGCGGGCCGCTGGTCGACAGCAGCCGCGGCGGCGCCAGGGGCGGCGGTGCCCATCTCACGGAACTGGGCGAGGAGGTGCTGGCCAACTACCGGGCGCTCGAGGAGATCATCGCCGAAGCCGGGGCCGACCGGATCGAGACCTTGCAGGGGATGCTGCGCGAAACCACCACCCCCGCCGCTGCCGATATTCCCGAAGGGAAATAACGCTTGCCCCGTCAGCCCCTTGTTGCGATATGTTCAGCCATACATATCCGGATTCAGGGACCTCCCCACATGCGATTTGCCGCCCTCCTCCGCCCCGCGCTTCCTGCCGCGCTGCTCAGCACCCTCCCGCTTGCCGCGCAGGCCGAGGAGGTCGTGGTCTTTGCCGCCGCCAGCCTGAAGAACGCGATGGACGAGATCGCCCCGGCCTTCGAGGCGCAGAGCGGGCACGCGGTCACGGTCTCGCTCGCCGGTTCCTCGGCGCTGGCGCGGCAGATCCAGCAAGGCGCGCCCGCCGACATCTTCATCTCGGCCAACGAAAGCTGGATGGACGCGCTGGAAGCGGACGGGCTGCTCGAGCCCGACGGCCGCAGCGACCTTCTGCGCAACGCGATCGTGCTGATTGCGCACGGCAAGGACGCCGCGCCGGTCGAGATCACCCCGGAGATGGACCTGCCCGCTTTGCTCGACGGCGGGCGCCTGGCGATGGCGCTGGTCGACGCGGTGCCCGCGGGCATCTACGGCAAGGCGGCGCTGGAGAACCTCGGCCTCTGGGACAGCGCGCTGCCGCAGGTGGCGCAGGCGGACAACGTCCGCGCCGCGCTGGCGCTGGTCTCGGCCGGCGAGGCTCCGCTCGGCATCGTCTACGCCACCGACGCCGCCGCCGATGACGACGTCAGCGTGATCGGGACCTTCCCCGAGGACAGCCACCCGCCGATCGTCTACCCCGTCGCCGATCTTGCCGGGCGCGACACCGAGGCCGAGGCGGCCTTTCTCGACTACCTGCACGGCCCCGAGGCCCGCGCCGCCTTCGAACGGCAGGGCTTCGGGATCGTGACCCAGACCGGCACGGGCGGCTGAGGCATGGAGTGGCTGGGCCCGGAAGAATGGCAGGCCGTGCGGCTTTCGCTGCGGGTGTCCTTCTGGGCCACGCTGGCCGGTCTGCCCCCGGCACTGCTCGCGGCCTATGCGCTGGCGCGCTGGCGCTTTCCCGGCAAGCAGCTGCTCAACGGGCTGGTGCACCTGCCGCTGATTCTGCCGCCGGTGGTCACCGGCTACCTGCTGCTGCTGACCTTCGGCACCCGCGGTCCCGTCGGTGCGATGCTGCAGGAGATCGGCCTGGTCTTCGCCTTCCGCTGGACCGGCGCCGCGCTGGCCGCGGGGGTCATGGCCTTTCCGCTGGTCGTGCGGGCGATCCGGCTGTCGCTCGAAGCGGTCGATCCGAAGCTGGAACAGGCCGCCGCCACGCTCGGCGCCTCGCGTCCTTGGGTGTTCGTGACCGTCACCTTGCCGCTGATCCTGCCCGGGATCATCGCCGGGGCGGTGCTCGGCTTTGCCAAGGCCATGGGCGAGTTCGGCGCCACCATCACCTTCGTGTCGAACATCCCCGGCCAGACCCAGACCCTGCCCTCGGCGATCTACGCCTTCCTGCAGGTGCCCGGCGGCGAAAGCGCGGCGCTGCGGCTGGTGGCGGTCTCGGTCGCCGTGGCCATGTCGGCGCTGCTGCTGTCCGAATGGCTGGCGCGGCGGGCCCAGAAACGGGTGGCGGGCACATGACGCTGTCGGTCTCGCTCCAGCACCGGTTCGGCAGCTTCGACCTCGACGCCTGTTTCGAGGCGCCGGCGGGGATCACCGTGCTCTTCGGTCGCTCGGGCTCGGGCAAGACCACCATCGTCAATGCCGTCGCCGGGCTGCTCCGCCCCGATGCCGGGCGGGTTGCAGTGGACGATCTCGTGCTCTTCGACACCGGGCGCCGCCACTGGCTGCCGCCGCACCGGCGGCGCATCGGCTACATCTTCCAGGAGGGGCGCCTGTTCCCTCACCTGTCGGTGCGGCAGAACCTGCACTACGGCGCCAGGTTCTCGCCACGGCGCCCCACACACGCCGAGGCCGGGCGCGTGGTCGAGATGCTGGGCATCGGCGCCCTGCTCGAGCGCCGCCCCGGGGCGCTCTCGGGCGGCGAGAAACAGCGTGTCGCCATCGGGAGGGCGCTGCTGTCCTCGCCACGCATGCTCCTGGCGGACGAGCCGCTGGCGGCGCTCGACGAGGCACGCAAATCCGAGATCCTGCCCTACTTCGAGCGGCTGCGCGACGAGGCCGAGGTGCCCATCCTCTTCGTCAGCCACTCCGCCGCCGAGGTCGCGCGGCTCGCCACCACCGTCGTCGCGCTGGAGAACGGGCGCGTGACGCGGCAGGGTCCGGCGGCCGAGGTGCTGGCCGATCCGGCCGTCACCCCGCTCGGCGCGCGGGCCGCGGGCGCGGTGCTGAGCGCGCAGGTGGTTCGGCAGCATGACGACGGGCTGACCGAGCTCGATGCCGGCGGCACGCCGCTGTTCATCCCACGCCTCAATGCCGCCCCGGGCACGCAGGTCCGGGTCCGCATCGCCGCGCATGAGGTGATCCTGTCGCGGCAGCGCCCCGAGGGTCTCTCGGCGCTGAACATCATCGCCGGACAGGTGCAGGAAATCCGTGCCGGGGACGGCCCCGGCATGCTGGTCTCTCTGGACACGCCCGCGGGCCGGGTGCTGGCGCGGATCACCCGCCGTTCCGCCGCGGCGCTGGAGCTGGCGCCCGGGGCGATCTGCCACGCGGTGATGAAATCCGTGGCCGTCGCCCCGGAGGACATCGGCGGCCCCGGCAGGAATGAAACTCCGGGATTGCGATGATCGAGATAATTCCCTACGTTTTTCGTGGGTGAGTTTTGAGTGTGTTGCGATGGTGTGCCGGGTTGCGCCTTCGGCGGAAACGGGAGTCGACCAGCCGCCGGAGACCATGATTTTCAGATACCTGCGCGACGCGATCGCGCGGAATCGCATCCCGATCGGTACGCAGATCCGGGTCTCCGGTGTCGCTGAGGATCGCGGAAGCTCCCCTGAAACCGTCGCCCGTGCCGTGCTTCTGCTGGCCGAGGAAGGGCTGGTCGAGCGCGGCGATCGCGATCGGGCGATCGTGCTGCCGATCTCGGAACAGCGGCTGCGCGATGCCGTCTTCCTCCGCGAGCAGGCAGAGGTCGAGATCATCCGCCGGGTGACCGAAGAGGCGGACACCGGCTTTCTCAACGAACTGCGCGAGCAGATCCTGCGGCAAAAGCTCGTGGGCATGCGCGGGCCGCGCGACCTGCTGCGCCTCGACAACCGGTTTCATCGCACGCTGGCCGCCCAGGCCGGTGTCGACAGCATCTGGCCCTGCCTCGAGATCTGGAAGCTCTGCATCGACCGGGTGCGCTTCACCGTCGACGAAAGCCAGACCCCCGAGGAGATGATCAGCCAGCACACGGCGCTCGTCGACCGGATTGCCATGCGCGATGTCGAGGGCGCGGCAGCGGCCATTCGATATCACGTCAGCAGCGTCCTTCGGCGGCTGCCGGAGTACCGGCGCGCCCACCCCGAACGGTTTCGCGACTGATCCGGGCCGAGCGGGATCAGCCCTGCGGCGTCATCCCCGGGCGCGCCCTGTGCCGCTTCAGTCCCAGCGCCCGCTCGCGCAGGATGATGGCGATGCCCGAGGCGACGACGATGGCCGAGCCGAGCAGCATGAGCAGCGTCGGCACCTCGGCAAAGACCACGTAGCCGATGAAGATCGCAAAGAGGATCGAGGCATAGTCGAAGGGCGCCAGCAGCGCGGCTTCGGCGCCCTTGTACGCCGAGGTCAGGCAGATCTGCGCCACGCCGCCGATCAGCCCGGTTCCGATCAGCAGCGCCAGCGTGCCCGGCTCCGGCATCACCCAGCCGAAGGGCACGGTCAGCAGCGACAGCAGCGTCGTCGTCAGAGAGAAATAGAAGACGATGGCCGAGGTCTGCTCGGTCTGCACCATGCGGCGGATGTGGATCTGCACCAGCGCCCGCAGCACCGCCGAGCCCATCACGCAGCCGATGCCCCAGAGCACCGCCGTGCTGACCTCGGAGACTGTCAGCAACGGCACCATGATCACCAGCACCCCGAGCAGCCCGGTGCACACCGCGGAGATCCGGAAGAGGCGCACCGTCTCGCCCAGCAGCAGCGCGGCGAAGATCACCGTCAGCGGCGGCGCGGCATAGCTCAGCGCGGTCACCTCGGGCAACGGCAGCAGCCCCAGGGCCGCGAAGTTGAGCGCCATCGCCCCGCTGCCGACGATGCCGCGCAGGAAATGCGCCGTCGGGCTGGCCACGTAAAGCCCGGCTTTCATGTCGCCGCGCACCATCAGCCACGCAATGATGACCGGCAGCGCGAAGAAGGAGCGGAAGAACACGGTTTCGCCGGTCGGCACCTCGTCGGAGACCGATTTCACGATGGCGGACATGATGACAAAGAGCACCACGGAGGTGAGTTTCAGCGCAATGCCGCGCAAGGGGGACATGAAGGCTCCGGGCGATGCGCCGAAAAAGAAAAATCCCGCACACACTGGCGCTTGGCCGCGGCAAGGTCAACCTTCGGCGGGGCCCTCGGTTTCCAGGCAATGGCGACGGAAGGCGCGCTTGAGCATGTCGAGTTCGGCGCGCAGCAGCGCCATCTCGGCCCGGATGTCCTCGCCCATGGCCTCGCCCGCGATCAGCGTGAAGCTCTCCAGCAGCGTGCCGCCCGCCGCCTCGGAGATCAGGAAGGTCTGCACCCCGTCCCCCACCGCCTCGATCGGCACCGGCACCTCCAGCGCCCATTGCCCGGGCGTGCCCATATCGGCAAGGGTGACGCCGCGCACCGGCCTGTCGTCGAGCATCACGGTGATCTCGGGCTGGCTGCCGGCAGGGCCGGACAGCAGCCCATGCCAAACGCCTTCGCGGAAGCGGGTCTTGGTCAGGGTATACTCGCTCATCGGTCTCTCCGGCTCAGAGCTCCGCCCGCGGGCGGCGGCTGAAGGTCAGGTCCCGCAGGATCACCTCGTTCATTTCGGGGCCCTCGAAGATCAGGTCGAGCCACATGCCGTCGATCCGCTTCTCGTTGAGCCGCGTATAGGCGAGGTCGAACTCGACGCTGATCTCCTCGGCGTTCAGCGGCAGCTCGCGCACGATCTGCTCGGTGTTCGGCCCGTGGCGGATATTGAGCCGGGCGAAGATCTCCAGCGGCTTTTCCATCTCGACGATGGTCTCGGCCCGGATCAGGTGGCGGCGGCCGAGCCCCGCGCAGGCCTCGGCCGGAAGATCGACCGCCAGCGACAGGTAGGAGCCGCTGAAGCGGAAGACGTCGAGCCGCAACCCGTAGGGGGCGAGGTCGGCTTCGCGCAGGTTGCGGATCTGGCGCAGGGTGATCTCCGAGCGCGGGCAGTCGTGGAACAGCGTCGCCTCGGCCCCGAGTTTCGACTTGTTGGGCACCGAGGCGATGCCGGGCTTCGGCAGCGGCCCGCGCCAGAGTTCGGGGCGCCAGGCCCAGTCGGCATCGGCGGGGCGCGGAAAGGCCTGGTTGCCGACAAGGGGCAGCGCCAGCCGCTCCTCGGCCACCTGCAGCAGGTCATCGAGCCGTGCCCGCAGCCGCCGGGCCGCGCTGCGCTGGGTGCGCAATTCGGCCAGCGGCATGTCCGGCGCCGCGCCCGCCTGCCGCGACCAGCGCCGCAGCGATGCCGCCTGCAGCGCCTGCTGCACCCACCTGCCGCCCCATTGCCTTGCCATGCGTTACCCGGCCCTTCGCCATACACCGCCGCACGCCATCGTGCGCGCCTACCCCACTGCGCACCCTGTGATGTGCGTCTCGGTTCTTATGGCAAATCCCGCAGATCGAATAAACGGGGCTGCGATGCGTGGCGCGCTCAGCGTTGCGCCACCGCCTCGGGGCTGAGCGCGGTGATCCGCGCGCGCACCGCCTGCAACATGGCCGCGCCATCGCGCCCGGCCAGCGCCCCGTCCTTCGGCGCGTAAAGCGCCATGACCACCAGCCGCCCGTTCAGTTGGAACGCGCCGCGCCAATAGCGCGGGTCGCCCTCGGGCAGCACGCGGTTGCCGCCTGCCGCGAGATGCGCCAGAGACAGCCCGTCGCGCAGGCCGCCGCCCGCGATCGCCCGCTGCCCGGCCTCGGCCGCCATGACCTCGGGCGCCGGCAGCGCCCCGGAGCGGCCCGCTGGGCCGACCGCCACCGTCAGCATCATCGGATCGACGAAGGCCCCGCTCTCGCCACCGCTGAGGTTCTGGCACGAGGCAAGCACGGCAAAGCCGCGCCCGGCGCGGCGCTCGAGCGTCACCGGGTCGATGCAGTAGCCGGAGGGCCCGGCAACGACGACCGCGCCGTTCTCGAGCGCCGCCTGCTGCAATGGCGGGCGGCCCGTGGTCTCGCAGGCGGCCAGGGCGACAAGCGCCAGCAGCGCCATGCCGCGCAGGGCGCGGCTCTTTCCAAGGATCGTCATCATGCGAATGGGGGTAGCGAAGCGCCGGAAACCGCACAAGCAACAAAGCCGAAAGCGCCCCGTGATGGTCACGGATCCGCGCATTGACAGCCCGGCGCAAGCACCTGACCATCGGCGCAAAAGGACAAGTCCGATGCGCCCTGACAGAGCCGACAGCCCAGCCCTTCCGCCGCGCCGGCACGTGCAGGCGCGGCGATGAGCTACGTCCCCTTTGCCCTGCTCACCGAGACGGCCCGACGGCCGCAGCTCTGGCGTCTGGTGATCGGCGTCGGGATGGTCCTGGCGGTGACCTTCGTGCTGGGCCAGCTGCTCTTCGGCCTCGTGCTGATGCTGGCACCCGCGGGCAGCAGCGCCGCGCTGGCCGAGGCCATCCACCGCGCCGACACGCCGCTTGGCATGCTGGTGCTGCTGGTCTCGATGGGCGCGCTCGGGATCGGGACCGGTGTCGCCGCGCGGGTGGTGCACGACCGCAACCCGCGCACGCTTTTCGGCCCGCTACCGCTGGCCGTGGCGCAGTTCCTGCGGACCGGCGCGGCGGCGGGGCTGGCCGCGCTGGTCGGCGCGGCGTTGATGATCTGGGGCATGGGCGGCGCGCCTCAGGCGGGACTCGCCCCGCTGCGCTGGCTGGCGCTGCTGCCGCTGACCCTGCCCGCGATCCTGATCCAGACCACCAGCGAGGAACTCCTGTTCCGCGGCTACCTGCAGACCCAGCTGGCCGCGCGCCTGCCGCAGCCCTGGGTCTGGCTGACCGTGCCCTCGCTGCTCTTCGCGCTGGGGCACTACGCCCCCGGAACCTATGGCAGCGCCGCGACCAGCGTGGCGATCTGGGCCTTTCTCTTCGGCCTGGCGGCGGCCGATCTGACCGCCCGTTCGGGTACGCTCGGCCCCGCCATCGCGCTGCATTTCGTCAACAATATCGTGGCGCTGGCGCTCATCGCGCCGCAGGGTGACATGTCCGGGCTGGCGCTGATGCTCTGGCCGTTCGGCCCCTCGGACACCGAGGCGCTGCTGCGCATGCTGCCGATGGACCTGGTGACGCTGCTGATCAGCTGGCTCGCCGCGCGGCTCGCCCTGCGCCGCTGACGACCGCGCGCCCCGGCGGCCCCGCGAGCCCCCTCGCGCAGGCCACGATTGCATTTCCCCTGCCGCTTGCTTAAGTCAGCGCCAACCGAAAACCGCTGACGCCGCACGGAACGCTCGGAAAACAAGGGCAGCACCGCATGAACTGGATTACCAACTACGTCCGTCCCCGGATCAACTCGATCTTCTCGCGCCGCGAGGTGCCCGAGAACCTGTGGACCAAATGCGACTCCTGCGGGACGATGCTCTTCCACCGCGAGGTGGCGGACAACCTCGGCGTCTGCACCAGCTGCGGCCACCACATGAACATCACGCCGCGCGCCCGCTTCAGCGCGCTCTTCGACGGCGGTGTGTTCAACGAGATCGCCGTGCCCGAGCCGATCACCGATCCGCTGCAGTTCCGCGACCAGAAGAAATACCCCGACCGGATGAAGGCGGCGCAGAAATCCACCGGCGAGCGCGAGGCCATGCTGGTCGCCGCCGGCGAGATCAACCGCACCCCCGTGGTGGCCTGCGCGCAGGACTTCTCGTTCATGGCGGGCTCGATGGGCATGTACGTCGGCAATGCCATCGTCGCCGCCGCCGAGGAAGCGGTGAAGCTGAAGCGCCCGCTGATCCTGTTCTCCGCTGCGGGCGGCGCGCGCATGCAGGAGGGGATCCTCTCGCTGATGCAGATGCCGCGCACCACCGTCGCCGTGCAGATGCTGCGCGAGGCGGGGCTGCCCTACATCGTCGTGCTCACCCATCCGACCACCGGCGGGGTCACCGCCTCCTACGCGATGCTGGGCGACGTTCAGATCGCCGAGCCGGGCGCGCTGATCTGCTTCGCCGGCCCGCGGGTGATCGAGCAGACCATCCGGGAAAAGCTGCCCGAGGGCTTCCAGCGCGCCGAGTACCTGCTCGAGCACGGCATGCTCGACCGGGTCACCGACCGCCGCGAACTGAAGACCGAGCTGACCACCATCCTGCGCATGCTGCTGGGGATGCCGCCCGCGGTCGCCGGCGATCTGCCCGCCCCCAGCGAAGAGGCCCAGCCCGCCACGGCTCCAAAAGCCGAGGCCGAGGCCAAGCCCGCGAAGAAGAAATCCGCCAAGTGAGCGACGTGGCCAGCGTGACCGGAACGCCCGGCTCGGACGTCATCCTCGACCGGATGATGTCCCTGCACCCCAAGATCATCGACCTGACGCTCGACCGGGTCTGGCGGCTGCTGGAAGCACTGGACCACCCCGAGCGCGCCCTGCCCCCGGTGATCCACCTGGCCGGGACCAACGGCAAGGGCTCGACCCAGGCGATGATCCGCGCCGGGCTAGAGGCGGGCGGCAAGCGCGTGCACGCCTATGTCTCGCCGCACCTCGTGCGCTTCCATGAACGCATCCGCCTCGCCGGCGAGCTGATCTCGGAAGACGCCTTGAGCGCCGTGCTCGACGAGTGCTGGGAGAAGAACCAGCGCGAACAGATCACCTATTTCGAGATCACCACCTGCGCCGCGCTGCTGGCCTATGCCCGCACGCCCGCCGATTACACGCTGCTGGAGACCGGGCTCGGCGGGCGGCTTGACGCCACCAACGTGGTCGAGAGGCCCGCGCTGACCATCCTCACGCCGATCTCTCTGGACCACCAGCAGTACCTCGGCGAGACGCTGGCAGAGATCGCCGGCGAGAAGGCCGGCATCCTCAAGCGCGGCGTGCCCTGCGTGGTCGGCCCACAGCCCGACGAGGCAATGGAGGTCATCGAGGCCCGCGCCGCCCGGCTGGGCGTTCCGCTCCTGGCCCACGGCCAGCAGTGGCACGTCTGGGAAGAGCGCGGCCGCATGGTCTACCAGGACGAGACCGGTCTTCTGGACATGCCGCTGCCGAACCTGCCGGGCAAGCACCAGCTCTACAACGCCGGCGCGGCGCTGGCGGCGCTGCGCCATCTCGGCTTCGACGAGCCCGCCTGCGAGGCGGCCGTGACCTCCGCCGACTGGCCCGCCCGCATGCAGCGCCTGACCCGTGGCCCGCTGCTCTCGGCGGCGCCGCTTGCCGAGCTCTGGCTCGACGGCGGCCACAACCCGGCGGCCGGCGAAGCCTTGGCCGACCACATTGCCCGGATGCCGCGCCGCCCGACGCACCTGATCTGCGGCATGCTGAACACCAAGGACGTCTCGGGCTACCTGCGCCCGCTCGCCGCCGTGGCCGACAGCCTGACCTCGGTCTCGATCCCCGACGCCCCAGCGACGCTGGAGGCCGAGGAAACCGCGCGCATCGCCCGCGCCTCCGGCCTGCGCGCCCATGCGGCCGCGGATGTCCCGGCGGCGCTGGCCGCGATCACCGCCGAGGAGCCGCGCGCCCGGGTCCTGATCTGCGGCTCGCTCTATCTTGCGGGCACGGTTCTGCGCGAAAACGGCTGAGTTTCAGGCTGACTCTACGGCACTAAGGGTGGTGGAGAGGTAAAATCGGACTCTTAGGGTTCGTTTAACCAACTATATCTTGACGGATCACGCAAACGTCACCTAGGCTTTGATATGTAAGGTTAGGCTTCACTGCAATCTGCGCGGCGAAGCACATCGGGGACAGACAGAGCTACGGTAAGTTCACGGGGCGGTGCCAGCCAAGTCGGCACCCTAGGGACAGGACAAAAAACGCACGGAATTAATGTGCGATTTCCGCTGCCGAATTCTCTGCCATACCCACGGCCCCACGGGGTCGAAGTGGAATTTCTATCGCAGGCAGAAGACTTTATAAAAACGAGCAGTTTGAAGGGTCCCTCGGGACCCTTCCTTTTTGCGCGGGTGCCGCCTCTGGCGCTGCCACCCGTTCAGATCGGCTTGCCCCAGTCCGCATCCTGCATCTCGCGCAGGCGGCTGGCGGTGCGCTCGAACTCGAAGGCCCCGGCACCCTCGACGTAGAGGCTCTCGGGCTCATCCACCGCGCTGGCGATCAGCTTCACCTTCGCCTCGTAGAGCGCATCCACCAGGGTCACGAAGCGCTTCGCCTCGTTGAAGTTGCCGCGTCCCAGCCGGGGAATGTCCTCGATCACCAGCACCCGCACCGCATCGGCCAGCGCAAGATAGTCCGCCGGACCCAGCGGCTGGCCGCAGAGATCGTAGAAGGAGGCCCGCGCCACGCCGTTCCAGTAGCGCGGCAGATCGACCTTGCGGGTCTTGATGTGCAGGGTCAGCACTTCCTCGTGGCCGTGGGTCAGCTCCTGCCAGACATGGTCGATCTTGGCCCGCGTCTCGGGGGTCACCGGGCAGAAATAGACCTGCGCCCCCTTCAGCCGGTCCTGCCGGTGATCCTTTTCCGAGACCAGCTCGCGCACCTCGAGCCGTTCCTTGATCTGCTTGATGAAGGGCAGGAAGAGCTGGCGGTTGAGACCATCCTTGTAGAGATCGTCGGGCACCCGGTTGGAGGTGGTCACCACCACCGTGCCCGCCGCGAAGAGCTGCTCGAAGAGCCGCCCGACCAGCATGGCGTCGCCGATGTCGGTGATCTGCATCTCGTCGAAGGCCAGCACCTTCACCGCGTCCGAGACCTTCTTGGCCATCGGCACCACCGGATCCTCGACCCCCTGCTCGCGCAGCCGGTGCAGCTCCGACTGCATCTCCTGCATGAAGGCATGGAAGTGCACCCGGCGCACCGGCACGTGCAGGCTCTCGACGAACATGTCCATCAGCATGGACTTGCCTCGGCCCACCCCGCCCCAGAGGTAGAGCCCCTTGGGCGGCTCGGGCGCCTTGCGGAAGAAGCCCTTCTTCACCGGCTTGGCAAGCTCGGCACGGATGCGTTCGAAATGGGGAAGCGCCTCTTCCTGCGCGGGATCGCGCAGCAGCAGGCCCTCGGCCACCTTCTCGTCGTAGAGGTCCATCAGCGTGGTCATGCACGCGCCATAGCGCGCCGCGCGGGGTTTGTGTAGAGCCTGCCGAGGGCGGGACGCGCCGCGGCGCCGCATTCATTCAGATCGGTGATGTTTTTCATCAACATCCACGAATTGACCCCGCGTTCATATCCCGTAAAGCTGCCGCGGCGCAGCAGGAGCCTCCCCAATGAGCCGCACCCCTCTCTTCACGCCCGTCCTCGTGGTGGGCTGTCTGATCATCCTGATCTCCTTCGCGATCCGCGCCAGCTTCGGCGTGTTCCAGATCCCGATCGCCGCGGAGTTCAACTGGCCGCGTGCCGAGTTCAGCCTCGCCATCGCCATCCAGAACCTCGCCTGGGGCATTGGTCAGCCGATCTTCGGCGCGATGGCCGAGAAGATCGGCGACCGCAAGGCGATCATCCTCGGCGCGCTGATCTACGCCGCGGGCCTCGTGCTTTCGAGCTTTGCCGTCAGCCCGGTGCAGCACCAGCTCTACGAGGTGCTGGTCGGCTTCGGCGTCGCGGGCACGGGCTTTGGCGTGATCCTCGCCGTCGTGGGCCGCGCCTCCTCCGACGAGAACCGCTCGATGAGCCTCGCCATCGCCACCGCGGCGGGCAGCGCCGGGCAGATCTTCGGCGCGCCGGTGGCCGAGTGGATGCTGGGCATGATGCCCTGGCAGCAGGTGTTCCTGGTGTTCACCGCCGCGATCCTCGCCGTGCTGCTGTTCCTGCCGCTGATGCGCGCCCCCGCCGCCAGCAAGGCCGAGCTCGAGGAAAGCATGGGCACGATCCTGAAGCGCGCCTTCCGCGACCCCTCGTTCTCGCTGATCTTCCTCGGGTTCTTCTCCTGCGGCTACCAGCTCGCCTTCGTCACCGCGCATTTCCCGGCCTTCGTTACCGAACTATGCAGCCCCATCGCCGCGGGCAGCGTGCTCGCCAACATCGGCATCACCAGCACCTCGGCGCTCGGCGCGCTGTCGATCGCGGTGATCGGCGTGGCCAATGTCGGCGGCACGCTGCTCGCTGGCTGGGCCGGCAAGCGCTGGCCGCGCAAGTACCTGCTGGCGCTGATCTACCTGGGCCGGACGATCACCGCCGCGCTGTTCATCATGCTGCCGATCACCCCGGTCAGCGTGCTGGTCTTCTCGGTGGTCATGGGCGCCCTCTGGCTGGCCACCGTGCCGCTGACCTCGGGTCTCGTCGCGCATCTCTACGGGCTGCGCTACATGGGCACGCTCTACGGGATCGTCTTCTTCAGCCACCAGCTCGGCGGCTTCCTCGGCGTCTGGCTGGGCGGGCGGATGTACGATGTCTACGGCGACTACACGCTGGTGTGGTGGATCGGCGTGGGTGTCGGCGCGCTGAGCGCCATCGTGCACCTGCCGGTGCGCGAGACGCCCCGCACGGCGGCGACCCAGCCGGCCTGAGGCCGGCCGGGCGCCGCGGTTTCCGCTTCAGCCGAACTCGCGCGCCAGCTCCTGCCCAAGCACGAGTCGCGCCACGTCGCGGGCGTGGGTGTGCGGCAGCCCGTGCCAGGCGTCCTCGATCAGCCGCTGCTCGACGTTGGGGTTCCACGACGCCAGCTGCTCCATGGTGCCGGCGGGCACCATGCGGTCCTGCCCGCCCCAGATCGCCTGCACGGGAATGCCCAGCCCGGCGATGCGCCGGTGCTGCGCCTCCTGCGGCTCCTGCAGGCAACCGCGCAGGCTCGACAGCACCGAGCGCACGTAGCCGCGCCGGTCGAGCTCGTCGAGGTGCAACTGGTCGATTTCGGGCACCTCGCTGCGGGTGTCGGAGCTTTCGATCACGTTCTGCCGGTGCGCCTTGGGAAAGACCAGGTGGAACAGCCAGTCGCCCAGCCCCCGGTTCTGCGCCGTCCAGTCGACGATCGGCGAGAGCTCGGACTCGATCCCCGCCGGCGCCAACAGCACCAGCCGCGAGACCCGCTCCGGCATCTCCGCGGCGAACTGCACCGCCACCATCGCGCCCAGCGAATAGCCCAGCAGGGTCATCGGCCCCTCGAGCTTCAGCGCCGCGAGCAGTTCGTGGAGCTGGCGAGTGAAGAAAGCCGGGGTCTGCAGCGCGCGGGGGCGGGCGGAATAGCCGCGGCCGTAGAGGTCGTAGATCAGCACCCGCTTGCCCTGCGCCACGAGATGGCGCGCCAGCGCGTGGAACACCGCGGCAGGGGCGGTCAGCCCGTGGATGCAGACCACCAGCTCGCCGCTTTCCGGGCCCGTCAGCACATAATGCGTGTCGCCCTGCGAAAGCCGGGCGAATTGACCGGGCGCCACCGAACGGTAGGTGTCATTGAGCGGCCGGCGGCGGAATTCCCCAATCCCCGGCAGTGCCACGAGCAGCGGGAGCGCCACGCCGAGCGCACCTAGCACATAGCTCATGCGGCGTCGCGCTCCGGCAGGAGCCCGTGGGAGATCAGGCTGCGTTCCCAGCCCTCCGGCCCCTCGAACAGATGCACCTGCCAGCCGCGCGCGGCGGCGGCGGCGATGTTCTCTGCCCGGTCATCAGTGAACAGCAGCCGCTCCGGCGCCACCCCGCTCTCGGCCTCGAGCCGCGCGTAGATCTCGGCGTCGGGCTTGATCACCCCCATGTGCCCCGAGATGAACCGGCGATCGAATTCCCCGAGGAACGGATAGGCCCTTTCGGCGACCTCGAAGGTGCCGATGCCGAAATTGCTCAGCGCGAAGACCGGCACGCCCCGCGCCCGGAGCGCCCGCAGCACCGCCACGGACTTCGGGATCTCCGGGCTCGCCAGCTCGATCCAGTTGTCGTGCCAATGCCGGACCTCGTCGTGCCAGTCCGGGTATTGCTCGGCCGCCGCATAGACGGTGCTTCGGAAGTCCTCGCCGCGATCGACCCTGTCATTCATACCGTGAAGGTCGATCTCGGCGAACATGGCCCGCCGGCGTTCCTCGCCCAGAAGGCGATCAAAGTATCGTTCGGGCTGCCACTCGATGAGCACGTTCCCGATGTCGAAGACAACAGCTTCGATTGTCATTTCCTAGTCCCCTGCAGCGCGCACCTCGCGCTCTAGTGCATTTAGGAAACGGGAGCGGTCATTCTTTGTAAAGCTCCGGCCTTTCCCGCTCTGGTAGAAAGGATCCGAAGCGCGGATATCTTGCATCAGGTCGCGCATCGCCAGCTGCGCGCCGATATTGCCGGGGGTGAAGATCTCGCCGTCCGGGCGCAGCACCCGCGCGCCGCCCTCGATGCAGCGCGCCGCCAGCGGGATGTCGTTGGTCACCACCACGTCGCCCCTGCCCGCGCGCTCGGCGATCCACATGTCGGCCTCGTCGGGCCCGGCGGCGACGGTGACCACCTCGACCAGCGGATTGCGCGAGGGGCGCAACCCGCCGTTCGACACCAGCACCATCGGCAGGCGGTGGCGGGTCGCCACGCGCTCCGCCTCCTCCTTCACCGGGCAGGCGTCGGCGTCGATGTAGAGCGTCACGCGTAGAGCGCCTCGGCGTGGAAGGCGATGTGCTCTTCCATGAAGGTCGAGACGAAGAAGTAGCTGTGGTCATAGCCCGGCTGGGTGCGGAAGCTGCCCGCCTGCCGCTTCGCCGCCATCGCCTCGGCCAGCGCCTCGGGCTTCAGCAGGTGCAGGAACTGGTCGCTGCCGCCCTGGTCGATCAGCACCGGCCCGTCGAAGCCTTTCTCGCGCATCAGCAGCGTCGCATCATGCGCCGCCCACTTGCTTTCATCCGCGCCAAGATAGGCGCCGAGCTGCTTGCGGCCCCAGTCGCTCTGCGTCGGGATGGTGATCGGCGCGAAGGCCGAGACCGAGCGGAAGCGGCCCGGCAGGCCCATCGCCAGCGTCAGCGCGCCATGGCCACCCATCGAGTGGCCGGTGATCGCCTGCCGCTCCATGTCGACAGAGAACTCCTGCCCGATCAGCGCCGGAAGCTCCTCGGCCACGTAGTCCCACATGCGGAAATGCGGCGCCCAGGGCGCCTCGGTGGCGTTGACGTAGAAGCCCGCGCCCTTGCCGAGGTCATAGGCCTCGTCGTCGGCCACCCCCTCGCCGCGCGGCGAAGTGTCGGGGAAGACCAGCGCCACGCCCGCCTCGGCGGCCCAAGCCTGCGCCCCGGCCTTGGTCATGGCGTTTTCATGCGTACAGGTGAGCCCCGAGAGGTACCACAGCACCGGCACCTCCATGTCCCTGGCGATCTCGGGCAGGAACAGACCGAAGGTCATGTCGCAGCCACAGGCCTCGGAGGCGTGGCTGTAGACGCCCTGCACGCCGCCGAAGCAGCGGTTCTCGGATATGGTTTCCATGGGGCACTCCTGTCTGCGCCAGTTCCGGTTCGGCCCAAGGGCTACCCCGCCAAGGCGCCGCCGCGCAAGGGAAAGACCGCCGGGTGGCAGGGACTCAATGGCTCAGGGATGCACCCAGGCGATCACCGCGCTGACGGTGACGATGCTCGCGACGGTCGAGATCAGGATCGCCGCCGAGACACGCTGCGGCGCGATGCCGTAGTGCTGCGCGAGGATGAAGACATTGCCCGCCACCGGCAGCGCCGCCGCCGAGACCATCACCGCCGCCTGGTAGCTGGTGACCGGGAAGAGAAAGAAGGCGCCGACGGCCACGAACCCCGGGTGCAGCACCAGCTTGCAGAAGCTCAGCCAGCCCGCCACCGCCAGCCGCTCGGCGCTCTTCGAGGCCAGCGAGGCGCCGATGGCAAAGAGCGCGCCCGGGGTCGCGGCATTGCCGAGGATGGCCAGGAACTCGGTGACCGGCGCGGGCAAGGGGATCCCCGAGGCCGAGACGCAGAGCCCCGCCGCGATCGAGACGATCATCGGGTTCTGCACCAGCCCCAGTCCGACGCGCTTTAGCATGGTGGGCGAGATGCGCCCCTCGCGCGAGCCGGTGACGAGGATGACCAGCAATGTCGAAAAGACGATGAGGTCGATCGACAGCATCAGGATGATCGGCCCCACCGCCGCCTGCCCCAGCAGCACCGCCAGCATCGGCACCCCGAGAAAGCCGGTGTTGCCGATCGCCGCGCATTGCGCCTCGATCGCCGTGGTCTGCACGTCCTGCCGCCGGATCAAGCCGACCACCGTGGCCACCGCGTAGACCGCCGTGGTGCCGAAGAGATAGGCCGAGGCCACACGCGGATCGAAGATCTCGGAGATCGACAGCGTCGCGGAAAAGCGGAAGAGCATCGCCGAGAGCGCGAAGTAGAAGACGAAGCGGGTGATCGCCGCAACGGACTGCTCGGAGAAGAACCTGATCCGCGCGGCCCCGTACCCGAGGCCGATCAGCGCGAAGAAGGGAAGAACCTTGAGAAAGACGGCGAGCATGTACCGGGGTCAGATGGCCGCGCGGGCGCTCAGACCTTGCCCTCGAAATCCTTGTGCACGTAGCGCGCATCGCAGTAGGGGCATTCGACGACGCCGGTGTCATGCGGCACCGAAAGCCAGACGCGCGGGTGGCCAAGTGCTCCCTCGCCGCCGTCACAGGCGATGCGGTAGCTGTCGACGAGTTTGGTCTCGGGCGCCTCGGTGGCCATGCTCCGGTTCCCTTTTCACTGGCTTTGCACTACCTGCGTTATGAGACAAGTCAGGCTAAGGAGCAAGGCTCGGCATGAGTGACGACGCGATCCGCATCGAGGGGCTGCGCAAGACCTACGCAGGTGGCAAGCAGGCACTGAAGGGCATCGACCTAAACGTGCCGCAGGGCTCGATCTTCGGCCTGCTCGGCCCCAACGGGGCGGGCAAGTCGACGCTGATCAACATTCTCGCCGGGCTGGTGGTGAAGAGCGCCGGCAAGGTGTCGATCTGGGGCTGGGACCAGGACCGCAACCCGCGCCAGTCGCGCGCCTCGATCGGGGTCATGCCGCAGGAGCTGAACCTCGACCCGTTCTTCACCCCGCGCGGCGCGCTCGAGGTGCAGGCCGGGCTCTACGGCGTGCCGAAGCGCGACCGCCGCACCGAGGAGATCCTCGAACTGGTGGGGCTGGAGGACAAGGCCGAGGCCTATGCGCGCACGCTCTCGGGCGGCATGCGCCGCCGGCTGCTGCTCGGCAAGGCGCTGGTGCACCACCCGCATATCCTGGTGCTGGACGAGCCCACGGCCGGGGTCGACATCGAGCTGCGGCAGATGCTCTGGCGCAACGTGCGGCGGCTCAACCGCGAGCGCGGCATGACCATCATCCTCACCACCCACTACCTCGAGGAGGCCGAGGAGATGTGCGACGAGATCGCCATCATCAACCATGGCGAGGTGGCGGCGCGCGACAGCACGGTGAACCTGCTGGGCAACATCGACGCCAAGACCATGGTGATCACCCCCGAGGACATGCCCGAGGTGCTGCCCGAGGCCCCCGGCATCAAGGCCGAGCGCCGCGACGGCGGGCTGATCGCGCTCAGCTACAAGGCGCGCGAGACCTCGGCCGAGGACGTGCTGACCCTCGTGCGCGAGCGCGGCATCCGCCTGCGCGACGTGCGCACCGAGCAGGCCGACCTCGAGGATGTCTTCCTCGAGCTGACCCGCAGCCGCCCCGCCGCCTGAAGGGCGCCTCCGGCGAGACATTTTCCGAAAGCATGAAAGGGCGGCGCCGGAACCCCGGCGGCGCCCCATTCGGGGCCCCGGCACGTGGGCCCTGCAAGGGCGCCGCGCCCCCGCCTTCTTCTCTTTGAAAATACGCCCGCCGGAGGCGGTCCGGCGCAGGCCGCCAGCGCGGCCCCGGGTCAGCCGTGCTCGAGCATCCGCCCCAGCGGACGGCCGGCGAGGATGTGCACGTGCAGGTGCGGCACCTCCTGCACCCCCTCGGCCCCGGCGTTGGAAATCAGCCTGAAGCCGTTCGCCGCCAAGCCTTCCATCTCGCAGACCTTGCCGATGGTGCGGGTGTAATCGAGGATCTCGGCGTCCGAGGCGTTCTGCGCGAAATCGTCGTAGCAGACGTAGGCGCCCTTGGGGATCACCAGCACGTGCACCGGCGCCTGCGGGCGGATATCGCGGAAGGCAAGGCTGTGCTCGGTCTCGAGCACCGTGTTGTTGGGGATCTCGCCCCGCAGGATCTTCGCGAAGATGTTCTGGTCGTCGTAGCTGTAGGCCATGGGAAACCCTCAATCGGAATAGAGTTGGTCGTCGGAGACGATCTGCCGGGCCACGCCCGGCGAGACCGAAAGGAACGCTGCCAGCGCCTGCGCCTGCGCCTCGCGCGGGTCGCGCTCGCGCAGGTGCAGGTGGCCCGGCAGCTGCGCATCGCGCAGCGCGTCGCTCTCGCGCAGGATATCGTTGCGGACCGCCGGCACCAGCCGCGCCATCGCGGTCTCGGAGGTGCGCGCCCCCGCCAGCCCGATGCGGCTGGCGTGCCCCGCAAGAAAGGCGTCCGAGAAGGCGCAATCGATCTGCAGGATACGCGTGGTGGCGCGGTCGCGGCAGAAATCCTCGATCAGGTCGAGGTTGCCCGGATCGAGGCAGATCACCAGCCGCTCGCAGTCGTAGAAATCGTAGAGCATGCGCATCAGCGCGCGGCGGTGGCGGTGGCGCTTGTCCATGGTCGACTGGATGCCGCCGAGGTCCGGCAGCGGGCAGCTCTCCTCGTTGAACAGGTAGTCGATGCAGGGCAGATCCGTGGCATCGCGGATATGGCCGATCAGCCGTTTCGCCACGTGCCATTTCTTGCTGACCACGATCAGCAGCTCGCGCTCGCGCCCGAGCGAGCTTTCGGTCTCCCAGAAGCGCGGCGCGAAGCGGTGGCCGTCGCGCCCCTTCTCGGTCAGGAAGCGGTAGAGCGACCGCCCCTCGCCGGAGATCTGGAAGGCCACGCGCTCCGAGGAATAGAGCACCCCGAGCCGCCGTTTCAGGTCGAGCGCGCCGGGGCTGATCTTGCGGGCGAAGAGGTAGTCCTGCGCCAGCAGCAGGTCGTAGTGGTCGTTGTAGAAGGTCACCGGCATCCCGTAGTCCGAGAACATCAGGAAGGTCAGCGTGCGGTTCTCGATCTCGCGCTCGGGCACCAGATGGCGCACCAGCGTCTGGAAGAAGGTCTCGTCGGGGATCCAGGTGCCGCGGAAGAAGCGCATGACGTCGGGGCGCCCGGCGATGAACTTCAGGATCGCCTCGACCGTGCGGCGGCGCAGGCACCACCATTGCGAGCCGATCATCACCTCGAGGTCGGCGGGGATCTTGCGCTTCAGCCCGAGCCGTTTCTGCAGCTCGAACATCGCGTAGAAGCGCCGCTTCTGGGTGCGCTCGTTGAAGACGTGGCGGTAGATCAGCCGCTCTTCGGTCCAGCCGGTCTTGATCCAGCCGGAGGTGAAGAAGTCGACGCTCTCGATATAGTCGGCCTCGCGCGCGTCGAGCATCTCATGGGCGTATTCGGCGGTCTTGATCGCCATGCAGTCGCCCGAGACCATGTAGACATGCGTGGCGCGCGGGAAGCGCTCGAGCGCCGCCTCCACCGCGTTCAGCGTCGCCTGCACCAGCGACCAGGCGCCCCAGCCGCATTTCACCCGCCGCGCGAAGGTCACGTTGGGATTGTCCGCGAGGGCGGCACGGATCCGTTCGAAATCGGCGCGCGGGGCGCCGGCATCGAAATGGATCGCCATGCAGTCGCCGACGGCGGTCAGGCTCTGCGCCTGCTTGATGATCGCCTCGGGATCCTTGTGGCACAGCAATATGAAGGCAATCTTCGCCAAAGGATGAGGTCCGCCCAATTTTCGCCCGCTTCTTCACCTTTACCCCGGCGAAGACATTGAACAGGCCGATGTCTTTTGCTTTTTTGCATGTCCAATGAGCCCGCGACAAGCCGGGCGGTTCGAGGAGCGGGCAGTATGGGATTTCCGGGCACATGGATGACCGAGAGCGAAAGCATGGTCTATCGCGTGGTGCCGAAATGCGCCTGCTCGACGATCGGCCAGATCATGTATCACTCGGACCATGGCGACTTCTACGACGGCGACATCCATGATGCGGCGCAGGGCCTGCACAAATGGGCCCGCGACGAGAGCCAGGGCCCGATCCGCGCCAACGTGAAGAGCCACAGCGCCTATGCGTTCACCGCCGTGCGCAACCCCTACAGCCGCATCCTGTCGAGCTTCTTCGACAAGATCTGCGGAATACAGCGCAACGGCAACCGCTACCGTGGCAACCTCGTGCCGCTGCTGGTGCAGAAATACGGGATCGAGGTCGGCGGGCCGGACGGCAAGGAAGAGTTCGACCAGATCCGCTCGTTCCGCCGCTTCCTGCTGTTCGCCCGCGACACCATCCGCTGGCGTCGCCCGATGGATCCCGACATTCACTGGTCGGCCATGTCCGGGCACGTCTCGACCTTCATCGTCAACGGCGGGCGCTACGACCGCATCTTCTGGACCGAGAAATTCGACGAAGGCATGCAGGGCGTGCTGGACCGGGTGCAGACCCGCCATCCGGTCGACTTGTCGGCGATCCCGCGCTTCAACGAATCCGAGGGCCACGGACCGAAGCGCGCGCACCCCGTGGAAGACTACTTCGACGACCTGTCGATGCATCTGGTCTACGAGATCTACAAGCGCGACTTCGAGCTCTTCCGCTACGATTTCGAGACCCCGGCGAACAAGATGCCGATCGGAGAGATCGACCTCGACGAGGTGCACGCCAAGCTCGGCGACTGAGCCTCAGACCTCGAGTTCTTCCGAGGGGATCATCGGGAAGAACTCCCCCGAGGACCACAGGCCGAACCAGCGCGCGCCGTCATGCTCGTGGTGCGCGCCCAGCTCGACCAGCCGGTAGAAGCTCTTGCGGTCGATCAGCGCCTCGAGATTGCGCCGCACGAGGACGTAGGGCGAGGGCTCGCCGGTCTCGGGGTCGCGCACCACGCGGATCGGATGCTCGGGCCCCGCGACGGCGAAGTCGCCCACATGGGTCTGGAAGGTCAGCACCTGCGACTCGCCCGTGCCCTCTGCCTCGAAGTCGGTGGCGACGAAGGGGGCGTCATCGACGGTGATTCCGACCATCTCGACCGGGGTGACGAGGAAGTATTTCCCGTCATCTTTGCGCAAAATCGACGAAAACAGCTTCACCAGTTCGAAGCGCCCGATCGGCGTTCCGAGGTAGAACCACGTGCCATCGCGCGCGATCCGCATGTCCAGATCGCCACAAAACGGCGGATTCCAGTGCTCGACCGGCGGCAAACCGCGCCCCGAAGCGGCGCGTGCTGCAGCAGCAATGCCGTCAGCCGAGGGTGTCACGTAATTTTGTGTGCGCATTGCTTTTGCCATTTTTCACCCCCGCGATACACTCGGTTCGGTACAGCATTTACGCAAGGGAGTCTCCCCCATGGCCGAAGACCTGGTTGCCGAGATCGAGGCGCTGGAAGAAAAGCTCGCCGAAGCCAAGTCGGCGATCACCCGGCGCTTCATCGGGCAGGAACGGGTCGTCGACCTGACCCTTGCCGCGCTGCTCTGCGGCGGCCATGCGCTGCTGATCGGCCTGCCCGGCCTTGGCAAGACGCGGCTGGTGGAAACCCTGTCGACGGTCATGGGCCTCAATGGCAACCGCGTGCAGTTCACCCCCGACCTGATGCCCGCCGACATCCTCGGCTCCGAGGTGCTGGAGACCGCCACGGACGGCAGCCGCGCCTTCAAGTTCCTGCCCGGCCCGATCTTCTGCCAGTTGCTGATGGCCGACGAGATCAACCGCGCCTCGCCGCGTACCCAGTCGGCGCTGCTGCAGGCCATGCAGGAGAAATCGGTGACCATCGGCGGCGAAACGCGCAGCCTCGAGCTGCCGTTCCACGTGCTCGCCACGCAGAACCCGATCGAGCAGGAGGGCACCTACCCGCTGCCCGAAGCGCAACTCGACCGCTTCCTCGTGCAGATCGACGTGGCCTATCCCGACCGCAAGACGGAAAAGGACATCCTGCTCGCCACCACCGGCACCGAGGAGGCCATGGCGCATCAGGTCTTCGATCCGGCGACGCTGATGGCCGCCCAGCACCTGCTGCGCCGCATGCCCGTGGGCGACGCGGTGGTCGAGATGATCCTCGACCTGGTGCGCGCCTTCCGGCCCGGCGACCCCTCGGCCTCGGCCCGGGTGAAGGACACGGTCGCCTGGGGCCCGGGCCCGCGCGCGGCACAGGCGCTGATGCTGACGGTGCGCGCCCGCGCCCTGCTGCAGGGCCGGCTCGCCCCCTCGCCCGAGGACGTGATGGACATGGCCCGCCCGGTGCTGGTGCACCGCATGGCGCTGACCTTCTCGGCCCGCGCCCGCGGCGAGGACCTGGGCAGCATCATCGACGAGGTCTGCGGCACGCTCGAGCCCTCCGAGGCCGCCGCTTGATCACCCCTATCGCCCAGCTCCGGCAGAGCGCGCAGGAAGAGGCCACCCGTTTCCCGGCCCTGCTGGCCCGTGCCGAACACCTCGCGGGCACCGTCCTGCTGGGCGAGCACGGGCGGCGGCGCTCGGGGCTCGGCGACGACTTCTGGCAATACCGTCCGCTGCGCCCCGGCGACACCTACCGCTCAATCGACTGGCGGCGCTCGGGCCGCGGCGACGAGCAATATGTACGCGAGCGCGAGTGGCAGATCGCGCAGAGCGTGCAGCTCTGGGTCGATTCCGGCGCCTCGATGCGCTTCTCCTCGCACAAGGACCTGCCGACCAAGGGCGATCGCGCCCGACTGGTCGCGCTGGCCGCCTCGATCCTGCTGATCCGCGGCGGTGAACGGGTCGGCTTCACCGGCTGGTCGCTGCCGCCGCGCAACGGCGACATCCAGGTGCTGCGCCTCGCCGAGGCGCTGACCAAGGACGGCGACGAGGATTATTCCCAGCCCGAGGCGCGCGGCATCATCCCCCACGCGCGGGCGATGTTCGTGTCGGATTTCCTCGGCGATCTCGATCCGATGGAGGCCGCGCTGACCAAGGCCGCCGACCGCGGGGTGCGCGGGGTTCTGCTGCAGGTGCTCGACCCGTCGGAAGAAAGCTTCCCGTTCAAGGGCCGCACGATTTTCGAAAGCGTTGGCAAGACCTTGGCCCATGAGACCCTGAAGGCGGGCGATCTGCGCGAGCGCTACCTCGAGCGTCTGGCCGAACGAAAAGCGCGGCTTGACCACCTATCTCGCTTAACCGGTTGGCAATTTCTGTGCCATCATACCAGTGACAGCGCGCAGAACGCCCTGCTCTGGGTCTACCGCGCGATGGACGGAGGTCATTGATGACCGTTCTCGGCCCCTTGGGCTTCACCGCCCCCTGGCTGCTGCTTGGATTGCTGGCCCTGCCGGTGCTCTGGGTGATCCTGCGCGCCGTGCCCCCGGCGCCGATCCGTCGGATGTTCCCCGGCGTGGTGCTGCTGCTCGGGCTGAAGGATGACGATCAGGTCACCGACCGCACGCCGTGGTGGCTTTTGCTGCTGCGCATGCTGGCGGTGGCGGCGGTGATCATCGGCCTCGCCGGGCCGATCCTGAACCCCGAGGATGAGGCGCAGGGCGCCGGCACCGGCCCGCTGCTGGTGGTGATGGATGCCAGCTGGTCCTCCGCCGCCGACTGGCGCGCCCGGCAGGCGGCGCTCGACGCGCTGCTCTCCCGCGCCGAGCGCGAAGCGCGCCCCGTCGCCGTGCTGCGCCTGACCGATCCCGAGGTGCCGCAGTTCCAGCAGGCCGCCGTGCTGCGCGCCCGCCTCACCGGCCTGCAGCCCGAACCCTGGGAGCCGGGCGAGGCACATGTCACCCGCGCGCTGTCGATGCTGCCCGCCGGTGATTTCGACAGCTACTGGATGTCCGACGGGCTCGCCCGCGACAGCCGCGAGCCGATGCTCGATGCGCTGATGGACCACGGGCAGGTCACCGTCTTCCAGAGCCCGCGCAACCTGACCGCCCTGCTGCCGCCGCGCTTCGAGGATGGCCACGTGCAGCTCACCGCCCGCCGTCTGCACGCGGGGAGCGCGCGCGAGATCTCCATCGCTGCGCACGGGCTCGACCCGGCGGGCAACCCCACCGTGCTGGTCCGCGCCCCGCTGACCTTCCCCGAGGGTGCCGACGAGGGTGCGCTGGACCTCTCGCTGCCCGCCGAGTTGCGCGCCCGCATCACCCGCTTCGAGATCGACGGTGCCCGCAGCGCCGGCGCGGTCAGCCTGCCCGACGACAGCCTGCGCCGCCGCGAGGTCGCGCTGATCGCCGGGAACGAGAACCGCGAGGGGCTCGAGCTGCTCTCGCCGCTCTACTACCTGCACAAGGCGCTGGAGGAGGATGTCGACCTTCTGGACGGCGCGCTCACCGAGGTGCTGCCCGCCAACCCCGACGTCATCGTGCTGGCCGACGTGGCCACGCTCGGCCCGGGCGAGGAAGAGGGCGTGGCCGACTGGGTCGAGAAGGGCGGCACGCTGCTGCGCTTCGCCGGGCCCCGGATCGCCGCCTCGGACCTCTCGCGCGACCGCGAGGACCCGCTGATGCCGGTGCGGCTTCGCGCCGGCGGGCGCTCGGTCGGCGGCGCGATGAGCTGGGGCGAGCCGAAATCCCTGGCCCCCTTCCCCGAAGGCAGCCCCTTCGAAGGGCTCGCCATCCCCGAGGACGTGACCGTCACCAGCCAGGTCATGGCCCAGCCCGATCCCACGCTGGCCGAGCGGGTCATTGCCCAGCTCAGCGACGGCACGCCACTGGTCACCCGCAAGCGCGTCGGCGCCGGGCAGGTGGTGCTGTTCCATGTCACCGCCAATGCCGAATGGTCGACGCTGCCGCTCTCGGGGCTCTTCGTGCAGATGCTCGAACGGCTGGCGATCTCGGCCATGCCCGCCACCCCCGAACCCGGCGAACTGGTCGGCACCATCTGGCAGCCGATCCGCGTGCTCGACGGCTTCGGCGCGGTGGTCGATGCCGGCACCCTGCCCGGCGTGCCCGGCGAGTCGCTGCTGACCGCCGACCTCGGCCCCGAGCTGCGCCCCGGCCTCTACCAGGGCGAGGAGCGCAGCCTCGCGCGCAACGTGGTGACACCCGACAGCGTGCTGCAGCCCGCCATCTGGCCCGACACCGTGCCGGTCGAGGGCCTCAGCCGCCCGCAGGAAACCCCGCTCGCCGGCTGGCTGCTGGCACTGGCCATCGCGCTGCTTCTGGCCGACGTGATCGCCTCGCTGGCGCTCTCGGGCCGGCTGCGCGGCGCCCGCCCCAGCGCGCCCGGCACCACCGCCGTGCTTCTGGCGCTGGTGCTCGGCCCGCTGGCCGCCCCCGGGACGGCGCAGGCGCAGGGCGCTCCCTCGGCCCAGGCCGACGCCTTCGCCGAGGCCGCCACCGCCGAGGTCACCCTCGCCCATGTCATCACCGGCGACGCGCAGCTAGACGAGCTGGCGCAGAACGGCCTGCGCGGCCTGTCGGAGACGCTCTACTACCGCACCTCGGTCGAGCCCGCCGAGCCCATGGCGGTGAACCTCGAGAGCGACGAGCTGGCCTTCTTCCCGCTGCTCTACTGGCCGATCACGCCGTCGCAGCCGACCCCTTCCCCCGCCGCCTACGCCAAGCTCAACGAGTACCTGCGCTCGGGCGGGATGATCCTCTTCGACACGCGCGATGCCGACGTGGCGGGCTTCGGCGCCGCCTCGCCCGAGGGCCGCAAGCTGCGCGAGCTGGCCGCCCCGCTCGACATTCCGCCGCTGGAGCCGGTGCCGCAGGACCACGTGCTGACCCGCACCTTCTACCTGCTGCAGGACTTCCCCGGCCGCTACGCCAGCCGCGACGTCTGGGTCGAGGCCGCGCCGCCCGATGCCGAAATGGTCGAGGGCATGCCCTTCCGCAACCTCAACGACAACGTCACCCCCGTGGTGATCGGCGGCAACGATTGGGGCGCAGCCTGGGCGGTGGACAACCGCGGCAACCCGCAGGTGCGCATCGGCTCGGGCTTCGCCGGCGAGCGCCAGCGCGAGATCGCCTACCGCTTCGGGGTCAACCTCGTGATGCACGTGCTGACCGGCAACTACAAATCCGACCAGGTCCATGTGCCCGCGCTGCTCGACAGGCTCGGCCAATGACCGGTTCCACGACAACCGGAAGAGCCGAGACCGGTAGGACTGAGACTGGTCGGACTGAGGCTGGCAGGACTGCGGCAAGTAGCACTGAGGCCAACAGACCTGAAACCGGCGCAAGGAACGGACTGCACATATGACCGGCGAGATCGTCTTCGACCCGCTCCTGCCCTGGCCCGTGATCTGGGCGCTGGGGGCCGTGTCCCTGGCCTCCGTGGCGCTGGCGCTCTGGCGCGGCATGCCGGGCTGGGCGCTGCGCTTCTTCGCCGGGGTCGTGCTGGTGGCGGCGCTCACCCAGCCATCGTTCCAGGAAGAGGACCGTGCCCCGCTCTCCGACATCGTGCTGCTGCTCGAGGACCAGAGCGCCTCGCAGCGGCTCGGCGACCGGCTGGAGACCACCTCTGAGACCGCCGACGCGCTCGAGGCGCGCATCGCCGCCCGCCCCAATACCGAGGTTCGCCGCATCACCGTCCCTGACGGCGCGGGCGACAGCGGCACCCTGCTGATGACCGCCCTGTCGGAGGCGCTCGCCGAGGAGCCGCGCGGCCGCGTCGCGGGGATCTTCCTGCTGTCGGACGGGCGGCTGCACGATCTCGAACGTGCGCCCTCGCTGCCCGCCCCGATGCACCTGCTGCTGACCGGGCATGACACAGACTGGGACCGCCGCCTCATCGTGAAGAACGCCCCGGCCTTCGCCATCCTCGGCGAGCCGGTGACCCTCACCCTGCGGATCGAGGACGACGGCGCCGCACCGCAGGAGACCGAGACCGAACTGCAGATCTCCGTCGACGGCGGCGAGCCCGAGGGCTTCCGCGCGCCGCTGGGCCAAGACATCGAGCTGCCGGTCACCCTGCCGCACGGCGGGCTCAACGTGATCCAGTTCACCGTGCCCGAGGGCGCGGGCGAGCTGACCGACCGCAACAACACCGCGCTGGTGCAGATCAACGGCGTGCGCGACCGGCTGCGCGTGCTGCTGGTCTCGGGCGAGCCGCATTCCGGCAGCCGCACCTGGCGCAACCTGCTGAAATCCGACAGCTCCGTCGACCTCGTGCATTTCACCATCCTGCGCCCGCCCGAGAAGCAGGACGGCGTGCCGGTCACCGAGCTGTCGCTGATCGCCTTCCCCACCCGCGAGCTCTTTCTCGAGAAGATCGAAGATTTCGACCTGATCATCTTCGACCGCTACAAGCGCCGCGGCATCCTGCCGGCCATCTACCTCGACAACGTCCGCAACTACGTCGAGAACGGCGGCGCGGTGCTGGTCGCCGCCGGGCCCGATTTCGCCAGCGCCGATTCCATCTACCGCTCGCCGCTGTCCGAGATCCTGCCCGCCGAACCCACCGCGCGGGTCATCGACCAAGGCTACCGCCCCACGGTCACCGACCTCGGCCAGCGCCACCCGGTCACCGCCGGCCTCACCGGGGCCGACAGCTGGGGCCGCTGGATGCGGCAGGTCGAAGTGCAGCCGAACGAGGACGCCGAGGTGCTGATGTCCGGTGCCGAGGACAAGCCGCTGCTGGTGCTCGACCGCATCGGCGAGGGCCGCGTGGCGCTCATCGCCTCGGACCAGGCCTGGCTCTGGTCGCGCGGCTTCGAGGGCGGCGGCCCGCAACTCGACCTGCTGCGGCGGCTGGCCCATTGGATGATGAAAGAGCCGGAGCTCGAGGAAGAGGCGCTCTGGGCCGAGGCCACGGGCAAGCGCATGCGCATCATCCGCCGCACGCTCGAGGACGGCGTGGGGGCGGTCACCGTGACCCGCCCCGATGGCACCGAGGAGAGCGTGCCCCTGCAGGAAGTCTCGCCCGGCCGCTTCGAGGCCGAATACGATGGCCCCGAGATCGGCCTCTACCGGCTCAAGGAAGGCGAGCAGGAGGCGGTGATCGGCCTTGGCCCCGCCGCGCCGCGCGAGTTCGAGCAGACCATCGCCAGCGGCGAAGCACTGGAGCCCGTGGTTGCCGCCCTCCGCGGCGGCGAAGCGCGGATCGAGGATGGTCTGCCGACCATCCGCGCCGTGGGCGCCGGGCGCCCCGCCGCCGGCCGCGGCTGGATGGGCATCACCCCGCGCGAGGCCTTCGAGACCATGGACGTGACCCGCATTCCGCTGCTGCCGGCCTGGCTGACGCTGCTTCTTGCGGCGGGCTTCATCGTCGGCGCCTGGCTGCGCGAGGGTCGGCGCTGAGCTACTCCAGCTCGAGCGCGCTGCGGCCCTCGGTCCACCCATCCGTCAGGCAGCGCGCCCGGATGTAGACCCGCGCCGTGCCCTCGGGGATGGCAACTCCGGACAGGCTGCGGGTGAAAGGCTGCTCGGTCTCATGCGGGTGAAAGAGCTCGCGCACGCCCAGCACGGTGCCGTCCTCGCTCTCGACCCGCCAGCCGTCGGCGTAATGGTCCCAGCCGGTGTCGGGATGGGCCAGTGTCACCGAGATGTCCCAGCGCTCGCCGCTGCGCGCGGCCCCGGCGGAGACGATCTCGGGCGGCGCGGCCCGGACAGGCGCAGCGCAGAGGCACAGGACGAAGGCAATCGGGGCTCGCATGGCGCGAGTATAGCGCAATTCCCTTCGAAGGGATTTGCAAAAGCCTCCCAAGGCTTTTCAGTCGTCCTCGCTGGTCAGCA
Organism: Alloyangia pacifica; assembly: GCF_020524285.1. Taxonomy (GTDB): domain Bacteria; phylum Pseudomonadota; class Alphaproteobacteria; order Rhodobacterales; family Rhodobacteraceae; genus Salipiger; species Salipiger pacificus_B. Next base: position 186,966 of record NZ_JAIVKX010000007.1, on the reverse strand, counting down.
GAACCTCGCGCGACTGCGAGGTGAACTCGCGCCGCAGGATCACCGTCAGGGTGATCAGAGCCGCCGCGATCAGCGGCCAGGAGCCCAGCAGCCAGGCGGTGGAGCCGATGCCGAAATAGACCGACCGCAACCCGCGGTTGTAGCTGCGCGCGGCGAAGATGTTGATCTCGGCGGCCTTGGCCGCGCGGGTATAGGCCAGCGGGCTGTCGTCGTTGGGCACCGAGCCCATCAGCACCGAGCAATAGCCGAACAACCGGTTCGACCAGACGAACTTCAGAAAGGCATTGGCGGCGAAGGCGAGGATCAGCAGCAGCTTCGCCTCCCAGACGATCACCGGCGAGTCGCCCCCCGTCGACAGGTCCTCGGCGACGCCGCGCACCTGGTCGGGGTTGCCCAGCAGCGCGAAGATGCCGCCGATGGCGATCATCGAGGTCGAGGCGAAGAAAGCGGTGCTCTGGCGCAGGCTGCCGACGATCTGGGAATCGAAGATGCGCGGCTGGCGGGTGACGAAATGCTTCATCCATTGCCGCCGGTAGAGCGCCATGAGCTTGGTCACCGAGGGGCGGCGCTTCGGCGGATGCTCGATCAGCCAGGAGCTGCCCAGCCAGCAGAGCAGCAGCAGCACGACACCGGTGAGATCGACCGGCGAGAAATAGTAGAAGGGATCGAGCGTCGGCAGCATGGTCAGAACGGCTTGGCCACGACCAGCCACAGGATGGCGATCGTGCCCACCACGCTGATCTCGTTGAAAATGCGCAGGAACATGTCAGACTCGCGGAACTCGCCGCGCTTGGCGCGACCGACCAGGACCCCGGTCCAAACGTAGTGCGCCGCTAGCAGCACCACGAGGCCGATCTTGGCATGCAACCACGCCGGGAAGCCCCAGAGCACCCCGAGCCATAGCCCGGTGATCACCGCGATCACCGCCAGACCCGACGAGAAGCGGTAGAGCCGGTAAGTCAGATCGCCTAGGGGGCCGAACGCCCCGGTCTTCGCGAAGTCGCGTTTCCAGTAGATGAGCGCGCGCGGCACGGCGAAGATGGAGGTCATCCACCCCATGACGCAAAGAATGTGAATGATCTTCAGCCAGGTCATGGGGTTCACCTGCTATCATTCCTCTGCGCCGCGCAAGATGCCGTGGCGCGCACCGCGCGGCGGCGTGGCAAAAACGCTTGGCTGCCGGCGGAATTGGTTATATGAGTTTACCAATTCGAGGAGGAGACCCCGATGCAGATGCCAGCCCCCGATGCAAGCATCCTCGCGCGCAAGGACCAGATCGTCGCACGCCTGAGGGAGGTCTTGCCCGACGATGCGGTGATCTCGGAGCTGTCCGAGACCCGTGCCTATGAATGCGACGCGCTCACCGCCTACCGCTGCCCGCCGCTCTGCGCGGTGCTGCCCTCCTCGACCGAAGAGGCCTCGGCGGTGCTGAAGATCTGCCATGAGGAAGGCGTGCCCGTCGTGCCGCGCGGCTCCGGCACCTCGCTGGCGGGCGGCGCGCTACCGACCGCCGACAGCGTGATCCTCGGCGTGGCGAAGATGAACCGCGTGCTCGAGACCGATTACGCCAACCGGATCATCCGCGTGCAGACCGGGCGCACCAACCTCTCGGTCAGCGGCGCGGTGGCCGAGGAAGACTTCTTCTACGCCCCCGACCCCTCCTCGCAGCTCGCCTGCGCCATCGCCGGCAATATCGCGATGAACTCGGGCGGGGCGCATTGCCTGAAATACGGCGTGACCACCAACAACCTCATGGGCGTGACCATGGTGCTGATGGACGGCACGGTGATCGAGCTCGGCGGCGCGCATCTCGACGCGCCGGGGCTCGATCTGCTGGGCGTCATCTGCGGCTCCGAAGGCCAGCTCGGCGTGGTCACCGAGGCCACCCTGCGCATCCTGCGCAAGCCCGAGGGCGCGCGGCCGGTGCTCATGGGCTTCGCCGCCAACGAGGTCGCCGGGGAATGCGTGTCCGACATCATCAAGGCGGGCGTGCTGCCGGTGGCGATCGAGTTCATGGACCGCCCCTGCATCGAGGCCTGCGAGGCTTTTGCCCACGCGGGCTACCCCATGTGCGAGGCGCTGCTGATCGTCGAGGTCGAAGGCTCCGAGGCCGAGATCGCTGAGCAGCTCGAAAAGATCATCGAGATCGCCAAGCGCCACAACCCCGTCGAACTGCGCGAGGCGCGGGACGAGGACGAGGCGGGCCGCATCTGGCTCGGCCGCAAGTCCGCCTTCGGCGCCATGGGGCAGATCAACGACTACATGTGCCTCGACGGCACGATCCCGGTCTCCTCGCTGCCCTACGTGCTGCGGCGGATCGGCGAGATGTCGCAGGAGTTCGGCCTGAAGGTCGCCAATGTCTTCCACGCCGGCGACGGCAACATGCATCCGCTGATCCTGTTCAACGCCAACGAGGAAGGCCAGCTCGAGCTCTGCGAGCGCTTCGGGGCGGAGATCCTGAAACTCTGCGTCGAGGTCGGCGGCTGCCTGACCGGCGAGCACGGCGTGGGGATCGAGAAGCGCGACCTCATGCACTCGCAATACGCACGCGCCGACCTCGAGGCGCAGATGGCGGTGAAGGACGTCTTCGATCCGCAGTGGCTGCTCAACCCCGCCAAGGTGTTCCCGCTGGACGCCTCGGAAAGCCGCCGCACTCTCGCAATCGCCGCCGAGTGAGGCGCCGGGGCGTGCCCCGCACCCAGAACAAGGCGGGGGCGCTGCCCCCGTACCCCCGGGATATTTTGATCTAGACGAAGTGGCATGAGACCAGAGACCGAAAAAGAGCTGGCCGAGGCAATCCTTGGCGCAAATGGAGCGCTTGCGATCCGGGGCGGCGGCACTCGCGCCATCGGCACGGCAGAGGGAGAGCCGCTGGAGACCGGCGGGCTGTCGGGAATCACGCTCTACGAGCCGGGCGCGCTGACGCTGGTGGCCGGGGCGGGCACGCCGCTCGCCGAGGTCGAGGCGGCGCTCGACGCCGAGAACCAGCGGCTGGCCTTCGAGGTGCCGGACATGCGCGGGCTGCTCGGCACGCAGGGGGACAGCACGCTGGGCGGCATTGTCGCCGCCAATGCCTCGGGGCCGCGGCGCATCGCCGCCGGCGCCTGCCGGGATTTCCTGCTGGGCGTACGCTTCGTCGACGGGGCCGGCACCGTGGTGTCGAACGGCGGGCGGGTGATGAAGAACGTCACCGGCTACGACCTGGTCAAGCTGATGGCCGGCAGCCATGGCACGCTTGGCGTGCTGACCGAGGTAAGCTTCAAGGTGCTGCCGAAGCCCGAGGCCGCCGCGACTTTGGTGCTGCACGGGCTGCCGGAGGTCGAGGCGGTGGCGGCGATGGCAACGGCGCTCGGCGCGCCCTACGACGTCACCGGCGCGGCGCATGATCCGGCGGCGCAGCGCACCTGTCTGCGCATCGAGGGCTTCGCGCGCTCGGTCGCCTACCGGCTGGCGCAGCTGAAGGCGCTCTTCCCCGGGCGCGAGATCACCGAGGAGACCGATCCCGGCGCCGTGGCGGCGCTCTGGGCCGGGGTGCGCGACGTGGTGCCGCTTCAAGGGCGCGCGGGGGATGTCTGGCGCATCTCCTGCAAACCCTCGGACGCGCCCGGGCTGGCCGAAACGCTCGAGGCCGAGGCAGTGCTCTACGACTGGGGCGGCGGGCTGGTCTGGGCGCTGCTGCCCGAGGGCACCGAAGTCCGCAGCCGGCTCGGCGGCGTCGCGGGCCATGCCACCCGGGTCCGCGGCACGGGCAGCGCGCCGGCCTTCCACCCCGATCCCGCCCCCGTCGCCGCGCTCGCCGAGGGGCTGCGCCGCCGCTTCGACCCGCGCGGGGTGCTGAACCCCGGGCTGATGGCGTGACCCGAGCGAGCTGAGGACCAAGACATGCAGACCACCTTCACCCCCGACCAGCTTCGCGATCCGGGCACGCAGCGGGCCAACGAGATCCTGCGCTCCTGCGTGCACTGTGGCTTTTGCACCGCCACCTGCCCGACCTACCAGGTGCTGGGCGACGAGCTCGACAGCCCGCGCGGGCGCATCTACCTGATCAAGGACATGCTCGAGAACGAGCGCGTGCCGGACGCCAAGACCGTCGGGCACATCGACCGCTGCCTCTCGTGCCTGTCGTGCATGACCACCTGCCCCTCGGGCGTGCATTACATGCACCTCGTGGATCATGCGCGCGCCTATATCGAGAAGACTTACACCCGCCCCTGGCATGATCGCGCGCTGCGCTGGATGCTGGCACAGGTCATCCCGCACCCGATGCGCTTTCGTGTGGCGCTGGCGCTGGCCAAGCTGGGCCGTCCCTTCGCCGGGCTGCTGCCCGACCCGCGGCTGAAGGCGATGCTGCAGATGGCACCGAAGCGCATCCCGGCGGTCAGCCGCAACGACGATCCGCAGAGCTTTGCCCCCGTGGCACCGAAGCGCAAGCGCGTGGCGCTGATGACCGGCTGCGCACAGAAGGCACTGAACACCGACATCAACGACGCCACCATCCGGCTGCTGCGGCGGCTCGGCTGCGAGGTGGTGGTGGCCAAGGGCGCCGGCTGCTGCGGCGCGCTCACCCACCACATGGGGCGGGAGAAGGACGCCCACGGCTCGGCCGAGGCCAATATCCACGCCTGGACCGGCGAGATGCAGGGGGACGGGCTCGATGCCATCGTCATCAACACCTCGGGCTGCGGCACCACGGTGAAGGACTACGGCCACATGTTCCGCAACGGCCCGCTGGCCGAGGCGGCGGCGCAGGTCTCGGCGAAGGCGATGGACATCAGCGAGCTGCTGCGCGATCTGGAAATTCCGGAAGGCGCACCCAAGGACCTGTGCGTCGCCTATCACGCCGCCTGCTCGCTGCAACACGGGCAGAAGGTGAAATCCGCGCCCAAGGACCTGCTGAAGCGCGCCGGTTTCGAAGTGGTCGAGCCCGCCGACAGCCACCTCTGCTGCGGCAGCGCCGGCACCTACAACCTGCTGCAGCCGGAGATCTCCAAACAGCTGCGCGACCGCAAGGTGCAGACGCTGGAGGCCAAGGCACCGCAGCTCATCGCCGCGGGCAATATCGGCTGCATGATGCAGATCGGCTCGGGCACCGGGCTGCCGGTGGTGCATACGGTCGAGCTGCTCGACTGGGCCACCGGCGGGCCGAAACCGCGCGCGCTGGAGGCGCTCGGCTGACGCCGGCAGCCCCGCTCAAGCGCCCCAATTTCGCCCCAGACTCTGCCTAGCGTGACGGAGCGAACAGGGAGATCATGGCGTGAGATACCTCATTGCGCTGCTCGCCGCGCTGCTGGCTCCGCCAGCCCTTGCGCAGGGTGGCCTGTTTTCCATGGAAAGCCGCGAGGACGGGCGCGGCTGGGAGGCGGTCGGGCGGCTGGAGATCGGCGGCACCGCCTTCTGCACCGGCGCGTTGATCGCGCCGGAGCTGGTGCTGACCGCGGCGCATTGCCTGTTCGATGCGCAGAGCGGTGCGCGGGTGCCGGTGGAAGACATCCAGTTCCTCGCCGGATGGCGCAACGGCCGCGCCGCTGCCTACCGCCGGGTGCGCCACGACCTTGCGGTAATCGAGCTGCAGCTGCCGATCCGCAACCATGCCATCGCGCCCTTCGCGCTCGGCCCCTTTCCCGAGGCGGGCGAAGAGCTGGGCGTGGTCTCCTACGCGCATGACCGCTCCGAGGCGCCGGCATTGCAGGAGTATTGCGGCGTACTGGACCGGCAGGAGGGCATGCTGGTGCTCGACTGCACGGTGGATTTCGGCAGTTCCGGCGCGCCGGTGTTCTCCTTCGAGGGCGGGGCGCCGCGCATCGTCTCGGTGATTTCCGCCAAGGCCGAGGCGGGTGGCGCGCCGGTCTCGCTGGCCACCGGCGTTTCCGGCCCGCTGGCGGAACTGCGCGGCGCGCTCGAGGCGGACATCGTGCGCAACCCGCTCGGCGCGGGCCGCCGGCGCGACACCGGCGCGAAGTTCATCAAGCCATGAGAGCGCTTTTCGCCCTTCTCCTGCTGCTGCCCGGGCTGGCAGCCGCGCAGGCGAACTTCGACGTGATCGAGGGGCGCGGCGACCTGCTGGGCTGGGAGGCGGTCGGCCGGCTCGACGCCGAGGGAGGCTTCTGCACCGGCGCATTGATCGCCCCGGACATCGTGCTGACCGCCGCGCATTGCGTCTACGAGCCCGACGGCACGCCCCGCCCGCCCGAGACATTGACCTTCCGCGCGGGCTACTACCGCGGCACGCAGATCGTGACGCAGCGCGTGCGGCGCTGGGTGACGCCGCCCGGCTACGTACAGCACCCCACGCCCACCCATGAGAGCGTCGCGGTCGACGTGGCGCTCCTCAAGCTCGAGGCGCCGATCACCAGCGCCGAGGCCGATCCCTTCCGCGTCCTGCAGCACGCGCCGCAGGGCAGCGCGGTCACCGTGCTCAGCTACGGCCGGGGCCGCGAGGAAGTGCTCTCGCGCGAGCCATCCTGCGCGGTCACCGGGCATTATGCGGACGGCGTGCTCGCCTTCGACTGCGACGTGACCTTCGGCAGCTCCGGCGCGCCGGTCTTCCTGCGCGAGAACGGACGGCTGCGCATCCTGTCGGTGATCTCCTCGACCGGCGGCGGCTCGGCCTACGGCCCGGGGATCGCGGCGCTGGTCCCCGAGCTGTCGGCACGGCTGCGGCGCGAGGGATCCCGCCCGGCGGCGAGCGCCGGCGCACGGCGCATCACCGTCGGTGGCGGGCGCGACGGCACCGGCGCGCGCTTCGTCCGGCCCTGAGGGTCCCGCCCTCTTGAAAGCGCAAAAATCCCTCCCCATCTGAGTTTGACCGGGGTGCCTGAGACAGGGCTCCGGACCGACCCGCGCCTGTTCCGGATGGAAAGGCGCAGCTCAACGCTATCGCACAGTCTCGCTCAATGGAGGATTCCCATGCGACATTTCGATCTTGCCCCGCTCTATCGCGCCACCGTCGGTTTCGACCAGATCGCCGACATGATGGACCGGGTGCTGGCCAGCGACGTGGCCCAGCCCAGCTATCCCCCCTACAACATCGAGAAGACCGCCGATGATGCCTATCGCATCTCGATCGCCGTGGCCGGCTTCGCCGACGAAGACCTCTCGGTCGAGGTGAAGGACCACGCTCTGGTCGTCTCCGCCAAGAAATCCGAAGATGGCCAGGAGCGCAGCTACCTGCACCGCGGCATCGCCACCCGCGCCTTCGAGCGCCGTTTCACCCTCGCCGACCACGTACGGGTCGAAGGCGCGACGCATGAGAACGGCATGCTGCACATCGATCTGCGCCGCGAGATCCCCGAGGCGCTGAAACCGCGCCGGATCGCGATCGCCAAGCCGCAGCGCACCGAGGCCATCGAGAAGGACGTGGTCGACGCGCAATCGGTGAACTGACCGCCGCACATCAAGCTTCACAGCAAGCTGAGGTCGACCTGACCTGACCAGGGCCCCGCTGGACGCAGCGGGGCCCATTTGTCTCGGCGCCTAGGTCGCCAACGGCGTTCCACCCCCGCGAGCCTTGCGACGGCGGGCAATGCCCAGCCCGGCGAGAGCGAGCCCCAGGAGCGGCAGCGTCGCCGGCACCGGAACCGGCGAGAGCTCGAAGTCGAACTTCGCGAGGTGCCAGCCGTGGGTAGACCAGGTCTGGTGCGGGGTGCCTTCAGCACGGATACCCGAGACCATGCCCTTGCTGAAGCTGAGGTCCGAAATCAGCAGCGACAGGTTGTTCGACGCATCCCGAACATAGGACGCCGTCTCAGCGGAAAATATCTGCGTCCAGGATCCGTTCAACAGAAGGTCGAGCGTGAACTCGACAGGAGACGATGAGTTGTGCGCATGGAAATAGGGGTTCCCGAAAACACCGGTCAGGGTGTCGGCCTCGAACCCGGCGAAGGTGATCTGCTCGATATTGAATCCGTCGCTGCCTCCATTGGCGGACCAGTTCACCGTCGCCGCACCGGCCGTCGAGGCCGCGATGAGCGACAGTGCCGCGGCTGAGCCAAAAACCAAGTTCCTAAGATCAATCATAAACATGTTCCCTCTGAACACCGGCGACACGGAATTTCGCCAGACCCAAGAATGGTCGATCAAGACCCCGCCGAGCGTCAAAACAATTGCCGCGAAAAGTTTATGTATAGAGGTGTCGGAAACCTAATCGCCGATCTCCGCTTACGTACCTCGAGTTGGTTAAGAAAATCGGGCCGAAATTAACCACCCAACCGCGCAGCGTTAACGAACTCGAAAGCATTTTCAGATGCCCTCCCGACCGGCGGTGGAGAAACCGCGCTTCCCCGCGCTGAGTCTGCGCATCACGTCAGCCCGGTGGTTTGGCTCTGGCCCTCCGTTGCGGGGTCAACCTCCAACACCACCGCCCCCGCCCGGTGCCGCGTTTCCACCAGCCGGTGCGCCGCCGCGATCTGCTCCAGCGGAAACCGGCTGTCGATGACCGGGCGCAGTTTTCCGGCGCGCCACAGCTCCAGCAACGCGTCGAGCGCCGCGCGGCTGTCGCCGCTCACGTGCAGCGCCATGCGCGGCCCACCCGAGAGCTTTGCCCGCAGCATGTGCCCGAGCTCTCGCAGCCCGAAGTTGAGCGGCAGGAACAGCCCGTCCTTGTCCAGAAGCCGCCGGCTCTCGGGCCAGCGCATCGCCCCCACGGTGTCGAAGACCAGATCGAAACGGCCGGTGATCGCGTCGCGGCGGTAGTCCAGCACGCGCTCCGCCCCGAGACCGCGCAGGACGGCTGCGCGCCCCGGTCCCGCCACGGCGGTGACATGCGCACCGCACGCGGCGGCGATCTGCACCGCATAGGCCCCCACCCCGCCGGAGGCCCCGAGGATCAGCACCGTCTGCCCTGCGCGCAGCTGCGCCACGTCCCGCAGGAACTCCTGCGCCGTCAGCCCGCCGAAGGGCAGCGCCGCGGCCTCGTCGAAGTTCATGCCCTCGGGAATCAGGGCCACCGCGTCCTCGGCCTTGGCCAGACCGTATTCGGCGTGCCCGCCGTGGCCCAGTACGGCTACCACCCGCTGCCCCATCTCGAAGCCGGTGACGCCTGCGCCCAGCGCCGCGACTTCACCCGCCACGTCGGAGCCCGGCACGAGGTGCCGCGGCTTCCACAGGCCCGCAACCAGCCGCCCGATGATCGCGAGCCCGCCGGGGAAGGCTGCCGCGCGCAGGCGCCAGTCGGCGGTGGTCACCGAGGCGGCCCGGATGCGGATGAGAATCTCGCCCGGCCCCGGCTCGGGGCGCGGCAGGTTCTCGATGCGTAGGATGTCGGCGGGGCCGTAGCGGCGGGCGGTGACGGCTTTCATGGCGGGCTCCTCGGGGCTCAGTGTCAGATCTTGGTTGGATGCGCCGCAGATACACTCCACGATTTCGCAGGGATATTGACCAATATTGCACCAGACCTATACAAATACGCATGGATTGGCAGAACCTCCGCTTCGACTGGAACCGCCTGCGCGGCTTTCTCGCGACCGCCGAGCAGGGCTCGCTCTCCGGCGCGGCCCGCGCGCTGCAAATGAGCCAGCCCACCCTCGGGCGGCAGGTGGCAGCGCTGGAGGCGGACCTGGGGCTCACCCTCTTCGAGCGCCATGGCACCGGCCTGCAGCTTACCGAGGCGGGCCTGCAACTGGCCGAGCACGCCCGCGCCATGGGGGAAGCGGCGGAGCGCTTGTCGCGGGTCGCCTCCGGCCAGCAGCAGGAGATCGCCGGGCATGTGACGATCACCGCCTCGGAGATCTACGCCGCCTGGCTGCTGCCGCAGCTCCTGCCGCAGATCCGCGCCGCCGCGCCCGGGCTGACCATCGAGATCCTCGCCTCCAACGCCATCCGCGACCTGCGGCGGCGCGAGGCGGACATCGCCCTGCGCAACGCCCGGCCAGAGCAACTCGACCTCATCGCGAAACGCATCGCCGAGGACTGCGGCAGCTTCTACGCCACCCCGGGCTATCTCGCGACGCTGCCGCCAATCGCAGCGCTGCCCGACCTCGCGGCGGCGGAGTTCATTGCCTTCGAGGACCCGGGCCCGCACAGGGCCTTCCTGCGCGAGCTGGGCGTGCCGGTCACCGAGGCGAACTTCCCGCTGGTCAGCTCCAGCCACCTCGTGCACTGGCAGATGGCCCGCGCCGGGCTGGGCATCGGGGTCGGCCCGCTCGGGCTCGGCGATCCCGACCCGCAGCTCACCCGCGCCCTGCCCTCTCTGGAAATACCCTACCCGGTCTGGCTGGTCGCCCACCGCGAGCTGCACACCTCGCGCCGCATCCGGCTGGTCTACGACCTGCTGGCCGAGCTGATCCCGCCGCTGCTGCGCGCGCCCTGACCCTTCTTCTCTTTCCAAATACGCATGGCGCAAAATCCCCACCTGCGCCACGAACGGCAAGGGCGCCGCACGGTCCCCCGCACGGCGCCCCTGTTCGACCCGCTAGGTTCAGTCGAGCTTGAACGACCAGAAGAAGGTCTCGCCCGAGCTGTCGTCGACGCCGTCGTTGTCGGTCGAGACATAGACGGTGCCGTCCTGCGCGATGGCGAGGCCCTCGACCTTGTCGACCACGTAGCCGCCCCAGGACTTCAGGTCGGGGATCAGGTCGCGCACCTCTTCCTTGCTGACCACGGGCAGATTGCCGCCCAGCGGAGCGGGCACCAGCTCCGACAGCGGAATGCGATAGACCTTCTTGGTCACCGCCGCGGCGCCGATCTGGTTGTCGCGCTCCACCACGTAGACGTGGTCGCCATGCGCGGTGATCTCCGACAGGCCGACCCAGCCCGTCTCGGGGGCGGCCTTGGCATAGCGCACGGCGCCCCATTCCTCGGTGCCCGGGTTGTAGGACACGAGCTTCACGTGGTCCTTCGGATCATCGCCCCATTCGCGCTGCACCGCCATCCACAGCGTGCCATCCACCATGGTGATGCCCTCGAAGCCAAAGCGCTTCTCCTGCGCCAGAAGCTCGGCGGGCAGGCTCACCTCGTCCTCGATCTCGCCATCGCTGTTCACGTGGTAGAGCGCATGCGGGATCAGCCGGTCGGTGCGCCCCTCGGAGGCGAGCCAGAAGCCGCCCTCGCCGTCGGTGGTGATGCCTTCGAGGTCGAGCTTCTGCGCCGGGCGGCCCGCGCGGGTCACGTCGAGCGCCTTGGTGATCTTCGCCGGCTTCGACGAGGGGTCGATGGTGAAGATGCGCGGCTGGAAGCCGTAGAAGCTGTCGTTGACCGCGTAGACCATGCCGTCGTCCCCGGCGACCATGCCCGAGATCGCGCCCCAGCCGATCAGCTCGTCCGCGCCTTCGGAAGTGAGCGTCGGGTACATCGCCTCGCCCTCGGCGTATTCGTAGATCATCACGTGGGCGCGCACGCCGCCGTCCTCGATCAGGTCTTCCTCGTTGGCGGTGACCAGCAGGTTGCGCTGCGGGATGGCCACGGCGCCTTCGGGGGCGATGCCCGAGGGCAGCATCTGCTTCAGCACCGGCGCTGCGGGGTCGGTCATGTCGTAGATACCGGCCACCGAGCCCCGCTCGGAGAGCAGGATCATGTAGGGCGTGCCTTCGAAGCTGGCGACCTCCATGCCCTCGGGTTCCGCGCCCTTGGCGTCGGAGCGCTTGTCCGGGTAGTGGCCGACCTGCACCACGGCATGCTCGAAGCTGTTGCCGCTGTCGTAGACCTCGCTGCCGTCCTTGCCAAACACGGTGAAGCTGCGCGAGCCGCCATCCATGTCGCCCTCGTTGGCGATTGCGAAGTGGTCGTCGTCAAGCCACTGCACCGAGTCGGGCTCGCGCAGGCGTCCTTCTTGGCTCTCGGTGAAGACCAGCGCGCCGCGCTCGTCGGTGGCGTCGATCTCGGTCAGGTCGGTGCTGCCGGCGGAGAAGTGGCTGCGCACCTCGCCGGACTTGTTCAGCACGACGATGTGGTTGTTCTCCTGCAGCGTCACCACGATCTCGCCCGCGCCGTTCACGTCGACGAACTCGGGCTCGGGGTCTTCCGGCGCGATCTCGGCCAGGCCGGTCACATCCGCCTTCACCAGGCTGGCGCAATCCGCCGCGCCATCCACCACGTCGAGGATCGCCACGAAGCCCGCGGGCATCTGCGGCACGCGACCGTCGCCGGCGTCCTCGTCACGCTCGTTCTCGATGGCGACGGTGACGAAGCTTCCGTCCCTGGCCAGCGCCACGCTGTCCGGCTGGCCGCCGAGGTCGCATTCCCCGACGATCTCGCCGCTCTCCATGTTCACCATCTCGAGTTTGCCCGACGGGTCGGTGTAGCTCTGCGACGTATTCACCCCGACGAAGGCGATGCCACCGGCAACGGCCACCGAGGTCGGCTCGCCGCCCATCGCGATGTTTCCGAGCGGCTTCGGCGCGCGCGGGTCGGTGATGTCGATACGGCCGATCACCCCCAGCGGGCTGTCGGTATAGACCAGCGTGTTGCCGTCTTCCGAGGCGTAGATGATCTCGGCAGAGGTCACGCGGGCGCGATCCTCGCCCTCGGCCATGTTCTCGGGCGTGGCAAAGCTGGCGATGCGGTTGAAGTTCATCTCGGCCTGCGCGGCCCCGGCGAAAAGCGCCAGTGCCGAGGTCAGGCACAGCGTGCGGATGGTCATTGGATGTCCCCCTGTTTCGGTCCGCCCCGCCATGATCCCGAAATGTAACAGCCGCGTGATGCGCGAATGACGCATTGATGACCCAACGGAAATCACACCCTTCCCAAGCCGCGAAAACTGCGCGGAAAATGCCGCAGTCCGCCCCCGCGCAACAGAGATTCGCATTTTTCGGAGGCGTGGCACCTTGCCCAGTTTTCCGGCCCCAAAACCGGCTTTACGCTTCTGATGTCAGGTAGGAGACCCACCTTGTTCAACGCAATTTCAGAAACTGCGCGCGCTTATTTCAGCACGCTTCGATTTCCCGCCGCCTGTGGCATCCTCGCGCTGGGAACGGCGCTGAGCGGTCCCGCGCAGGCGTCCGACACGTTGCTCACCGTGATCGCCGCCGGTGGCCAGACGACCGAGCTCGACCGCGAGGCGCTGGACGCCCTGCCCCAGCAGGAGTTCAGCACCGAGACGCAATGGACCTGGGAAGAGCAGAGCTTTCGCGGTCCGCTGCTGGTCGACGTGCTCGAGATGGCGGGCCTCCCCGGTCCGGCCTCCGGCGGGGTGATCGAGTTCGTCGCCGATGACGGGTACCGCGCACGCGTCGACCTGACAGAGAACGCACAGTACCTGACGGACGCGTACCCGATCATCACCACCCGCATCAATGGCGAGCCCTTCCCGCTCGAAGAGAACGGCCCGCTCTGGGTGATGTTCCCCTATGACGCCCAGCCGGAGCTGGACGTCGAGGCGGTGCACAGCATGACGGTCTGGCAGCTTCTGCAGATCGTCGAGGTTGCCGAGTGAGACCAGCGGGAACCGGGGCCTAGGCCCCGGTCACCGCGCGGCAGAGCGGGCTGCCCGCCACGGCCAGCCCGTCGATCACGTCGAAATGGTGCAGCCCGGCGTCGATCACCACGTCGCAGTCCCAGGCCTCGCCCAGCCAGCGCGCCTGGTCGAGGAACACCGGGCGCTCGTCTCCGCCGACCCAGACCGTGACCGGCACGTTCGGCGCGAGCTGGTGGATCGGGCTTTCGGCCTCGGCCTCCGCCGCGTCCAGTTTCAGACCGGCGTTCATGTCGGTCTGCATCAGCGGCGCGAGGTCCGACAGCGGCGAGATCGGCACCACGCCTGCGATCCGCGCCGCCACCGCCTCCGGCAGCATCCCCGGCGCCAGCATCCGCGCCACGAGGTGCCCGCCCGCCGAATGGCCGGTCAGATGGATCGGCCCCGCGACCTCCTCCGCCGCATTGTGCACCGCCGCGGCGACCTGCCGGGTGATGTCCGAGATGCGCACGTCGGGGCACAGGTCATAGGACGGCATCGCCACCGCCCAGCCCTCCGCCAGCGGCCCGGCGGCAAAATGCGACCAGACCGAGCGGTCGAAGCGCAGCCAGTAGCCGCCGTGCACGAAGATCACGAGGCCCTTCGCCTCCCCCTCGGGCAGGAACAGGTCCAGCGCTTCGCGCGCGCCAGGCCCGTAGGCGAGGCTGCGGAACCGGCCCGCCTCGGCAAGCTGCGCCCGGAACGCCTCGGCCGCCGCGCTCCAGCGGGGCGGGAAGTCCGCCGCACCGGGAATATGGGCGGCATTGGCATATGCGTCGCTGAGGTCCATCGTCTTTCTCCGTTCTCGTACTAGACTCGGGAATAACAGATACGCCGCCGCCCGCAGCAGGAAACGCGGCTAGGCGCGCGGCACGACAAATGGAGATCGCCATGCTAGACCAGACCACCGACCTTCCCGGGCTGCTGAAGGATCCCAGCCTCCTCGCCACCCGCGCCTATGTGAACGGTGAATGGATCACCGGCGCTGACGGCGAGTTCGAGGTCACCAACCCGGCCCGCGGCGACGTCATCGCCCGCGTCGCCGACCTCGACCGCGCGCAGATCGCCGGCGCCATCGACGGCGCCTACATTGCGCAGAAGGACTGGGCGAGCTGGACCGGCAAGGAGCGCGCGAAAGTGCTGCGCAAGTGGTTCGACCTGATGATGGAGAACCAGGACGACCTCGGCACCATCATGACCGCCGAGCAGGGCAAGCCGCTGGCCGAGGCCAAGGGCGAGATCGCCTATGGCGCGTCGTTCATCGAGTTCTTCGGCGAAGAGGCCAAGCGCGTCTACGGCGAGACCATCCCCGGCCACGCCCGCGACAAGCGCATCACCGTGCTCAAGCAGCCGATCGGCGTTGCCGCCTCGATCACGCCGTGGAACTTCCCCAACGCGATGATCACCCGCAAGGCCGGCCCGGCGCTGGCCGCCGGCTGCTCCTTCGTCGCGCGCCCGGCCTCGGAAACCCCGCTCTCGGCGCTGGCCATCGCGGTGCTGGCCGAGCGCGCCGGCATCCCGGCAGGCGTATTCAACGTGGTGCCGACCTCGTCGGCGTCGGAGGCGGGCAAGGAGTTCTGCGAGAACCCCAAGGTGCGCAAGCTGACCTTCACCGGCTCCACCGAGGTCGGCCGCATCCTGCTGCGCCAGGCTTCCGACCAGGTGATGAAATGCTCGATGGAACTGGGCGGCAACGCGCCCTTCATCGTCTTCGACGACGCCGATCTCGATGCCGCGGTCGAAGGCGCCATCGCCTGCAAGTTCCGCAACAACGGCCAGACCTGCGTCTGCGCCAACCGCATCTACGTGCAGTCCGGGGTCTATGACGCCTTTGCCGAGAAGCTCGCGGCCGCCGTGAAGAAGCTCAAGGTCGGCGACGGGCTGGAAGAGGGCACCGATCTCGGCCCGCTGATCACCCCCAAGGCGATCGACAAGGTGCAGGAGCACATCCGCGACGCCAAGGAGAAGGGCGCCACGCTCCTTCTCGGCAGCGAGGAACAGGAGCTGCAAGGGCAGTTCTTCGGCCCGACCATCGTCACCGGCGCCACCCGCGAGATGAAGTTCGCGACGGAAGAGACCTTTGGCCCGCTTGCCCCGCTGTTCAAGTTCGAGGACGTGGATGAGGTCATCGAGATGGCCAACGACACGATCTTCGGCCTCGCCTCCTACTTCTACGCCAAGGACCTGAGCCGCGTGTACAAGGTGGCCGAGGCGCTGGAGTATGGCATCGTCGGCGTCAACACCGGCCTCATCTCGACCGAGCTCGCCCCCTTCGGCGGGGTCAAGCAGTCGGGTCTCGGCCGCGAGGGCAGCCACCACGGCATCGAGGATTACCTCGAGATGAAATACGTCTGCCTGAGCGTCTGAGCACATCGCGGATCCGCGATGAACCAGCCCAGAATCCAGGCGAAGCCGCCGGGCAAGCGCCGGCCCGTGCCCACGGGCTGGCGCTTTTGCGCAGCAGCACACCGCTCGGGTGTCTTCCGGAGCTGGCCGGGATAAAGCGCTTGCCCCGCAAGTCGCAGCGCCACCCCAAGGGACGGCGCTCGCCCGGCTTTCGTTGCACCACACTCCCCCAGCGTAACGCTCCACGTGAAACAGCCCTCTTGCCAAACCCGCCGCCGCGCAGCATCCTTTGCGCCGGGCAGGCGATGGCGTCGCCGGTGCCGCGTGGCACGCCCTGTCGTCCGGTGACATCCCGTCATCCAAAGACACGACCGTCCTGAACGCCGGGACCTTGCTTTGTCTCTGCGGCAGGGTCGGGTTCCGCCCCTCCGCATCCAAAGGAGGGCCATATGGACCACCAAGTGAACACCCGCCCCGCGACCTACCGGTTCCACAACGGCGAGAAGGCACCCCTGCCCTTCGCGCCCGAGGAGTACGAGGCCCGCCTGAGCGGCCTGCGTACCGAGATGGCGGCGCAGGGCATCGACGCCTGCGTGCTGAGCTCGATGCACAACATCGCCTATTACTCGGGCTTTCTCTATTGCAGCTTCGGCCGCCCCTACGCGCTGGTGGTCACCGCCACCGAGAGCGTCACGATCAGCGCCGGCATCGACGCCGGTCAGCCCTGGCGGCGCTGCCATGGCGACAACATCACCTATACCGACTGGACGCGGAACAACCTCTGGCGCGCGGTGCGGCAGGTCACCGGCACCGGCAAGGTCGTCGGCTTCGAGGCGGACCACCTGACGCTAGCGCAAAAGGCACTGCTCGACGAGTTCCTCTCCCCGGCGCGGACCTCGGACATCGCCCCGGCCACCATGCGCCAGCGGATGCTGAAATCCCCCGCCGAGATCGCGCTCATCCGCCACGGCGCGCAGGTCGCCGACATCGGCGGCTATGCCATCCGCGAGGCGATCCGGGAGGGCGCGCGCGAGATCGACGTGGCCATGGCCGGACGCGATGCCATGGAACTTGAGATCGCGAAACGCTTCCCGGATGCCGAGTACCGCGACACCTGGGTCTGGTTCCAGTCGGGGCTGAACACGGACGGCGCCCACAACCCGGTCACCGCGCGCGCCCTGCAGCGCGGCGACATCCTCTCGCTCAACTGCTTCCCGATGATCTCGGGCTATTACACCGCGCTGGAGCGCACGCTCTTCGTCGGCGAGGTCGATCCCGCCTCGCTGGAAATCTGGGAGTCCAATGTCGCCACGCACGAGCTCGGCCTTTCGCTGCTGAGGCCGGGGGTGAGCTGCGCCCAGGTGACCCAAGCGCTCAACGCCTTCCTGTCCGAGCGGGACCTGCTGCAGTACCGCACCTTCGGCTACGGCCACAGCTTCGGGGTGCTCTCGCACTATTACGGCCGCGAGGCGGGGCTGGAGCTGCGCGAGGACATCGACACGGTGCTTGCCCCGGGTATGGTGATCTCGATGGAGCCGATGCTGACCATCCCCGAAGGCCAGCCCGGCGCCGGCGGCTACCGCGAGCACGATATCCTGGTGATCACCGAAGACGGGGCAGAGAACATCACCGGCTATCCCTACGGCCCGGGGTTCAACGTGGTCGGCTAAGGCGCGCAAAAGGATGGGGGCCCTGCCCCCGTCCGCTATCGCGGATTTCCCTCGGAATATCTCCACCAAGCGGACACCAGCACGTTCCCTTGCCGGGCGGGCAATGGCCGGGCGGGGAGTCTTCTGCGGCTGCACGGTTGATTTTCCCTTCCGGACAGGTCACCTGAGGGAAAGGCGCACCGCGCCACGCTTGCCCGTCCGCAGTCATCAGGAGAGCCCCCGTGACCTACGTGAAATGGACCTTTATCGTGCTCTTCTGGGTGCTTGTCGGGTCTTTCCTGCACTACACTCTGCCGCAGCACGACATCGCGCGGATCACCGACACCTACGAGAAACGCGAAACGCCGGGCTCGCTGAACCGCTGGTTCTGGAGCCAGGCCGGCAGCAAGAGCGCCGCCGCCGCCGGCGGGCGCGACGTGTTCTTCATCCAGACCCGGCTGGCGAACGACAAGGTGATGGTCTACCGCAACGAGGACACGAGCTGGGGCTGGCCGCCCTACTTCAAGTTCGACACCTCGAACCTGCAGGCCGAGGCCAATGATCTGCGTTCGGGTTCTGCCGAGCCGCAATGGGTGTCGATCAAACACTACGGCTGGCGCAACGAGTTCTTCTCGATCTACCCCAACGCGGTGAAAATCCGTCCGGTCGACGGGCCGGACGTGCGCATCATCCCCTGGACCAATATCATCGTGCTGACCCTGCTGGCGGCGCTCACCTGGGCGGTCTGGGTGCGCTGGCGGCGCTTCCGCCGCGCCCGCATCGACCCGGCGCTGGAGGAGATGGGCGACAATCTCGACGAGGCGGGCGGTCGCATCCGCGGCTTCTTCGGGCGCAAGAAGGGCTGAGGCCCGGGTGCCAAAGCCGCGGAGTGCCACAAGGGTCGCCTCGCGCGGCACGGCCCCTATGTTGCCAATGGTGCCATAGCCAATGGAGTGAGGTGAGACGATGGGCTTCGTGGACGCGGTGAAGACCTGCTTTCGGAACTACGTGACCTTCTCGGGCCGTGCGGCGCGTCCGGAATTCTGGTGGTTCGCGCTTTTCGTCTACGGCGGCGGCCTGCTGCTCGGCCTTCTCGACCTCGCGCTCTTCGGGCAGACCACCACGGTCTCGACCGAGACGACCACCGCCGTCGCCTCGCAGACCAGTTTCGCGCCCTTCTCCTCGCTCTTCGGCCTGGCGGTGGTGCTGCCATACATCTCGGTCACCGTCCGGCGGCTGCATGACACCGATCGCAGCGGCTGGTGGTACTGGATCGCGCTGATCCCGCTCATTGGCGTGATCGTCCTCATCGTCTGGCTGGCGTCCAAGGGCACGCCCGGCGACAACCGCTACGGGCCCCGTCCGGGTCAGTAACTCCCCGTGCCGCGCAGGATCTGCTGCCAGACGCCGGGCGCGTCGTAGAGCGTCCATTCCCGCCGCAGCCCCTCCGGGCCGAACTCGGCCTGGGTCATCCCGAGGATCTCGACCGGCGCGCCACTGGGGGCACCAAAAACCCCCTGCCCGTCGTGCCGCCCGGTGAGCCGCCAGCGGATGCAGGCGCGCGGCGGCGCCAGTGGCGTTTCGGCGCCAAGCGCATGCTCGACCTCGAAGTGGGCCGAGGGGAAGGCCGCGCGCAGCCCGATCCAGAAAGCCTCCGCCTCGCGCGGGCCGCAGCCGACCTCGGCGCCGGGCAGGAAGAGTTCCGCCGCCGGGTCGTATTGCTCGGCCAGCGCCGCCACCTCGCCCGACATCACCCGCGTGACAAGTTCGGAGAGCGCCGCCCCCCACGACCCGCCCGGGCCATCGCCGTTGCCCGCACCGCTGTAGCGCGGCGCGACCGACTCCGGCGCGCCGCCCGCGAGGCGCAGCCGCGCGCACTCCACCGGGTCCAGCCCGATCTGCCGCAGGATCGCCGCCTCGTCGCGCAGCAGCCATTGCTCGCGCAGCCGGCCCGATGCGCAAAGCCGCTCGGCCATCTGCGTGAACTGCACCCGCGCGCCGCTCGGCGGCCCGTAGAGCCCGGCACCGTCATGCCGGGCGCTGACATGGAAACGCTCGGCGGCATAGAGACTGTTCGCCCCCAAGGC
Source organism: Alloyangia pacifica (assembly GCF_020524285.1). Classification (GTDB taxonomy): domain Bacteria; phylum Pseudomonadota; class Alphaproteobacteria; order Rhodobacterales; family Rhodobacteraceae; genus Salipiger; species Salipiger pacificus_B. Next base: position 167,500 of record NZ_JAIVKX010000007.1, on the reverse strand, counting down.
GTGCCAGAGCCGGTCTTCCAGCCGCAGCCGCGGCCCGGTCAGCGCGGCGAGCCGGGCGGCCAGGTCGGCGCCCAGAACCTCGGGCTCCACCAGGGCGCCGCTGCCGCCGTGCGAGATCACCTCGGGCGCCAGCAGCGCCTCCAACCGGTCGAGGCGCCGCCCCTCATCGAGATCGCGGGTCAGGGCGGAGAGATAGGCGCCGGCATCCTGCCAGCACGGGTCGAACCCGGCGAGAAACGACACGCGCGTCACCTTTCTTCTGCCCCGCTGTTCACGGCCCCTCTGCCAGAGGCGGCTCCGCACCGCGACCTCCGCCTGCCGGGCCTTTCCGACCCCGATCCGTACCGACTGAAGTCCTTCCGAACTACAGTCCTAACCAACCACAGTTCCTATCGACCGTCGTCCTTACCGACCGTAGTAGAGGCCCACCACGTGTTCGGCCTCGGCGAAGAAGAGCCAGCGCGAGAGGAACACGCCCGCGACATGCAGGGCAAGGCAGATGAAGTTAAAATACGAGATAGCTGTCGCGAGCAGGAGTGCCGCGGGCAGCACGAAGGCGAGCAGCCCCGCCAGCACGCGCAGCTTGACCGCGTGGCGCCGGGCGACCACGAAGACCATCTCGCGCAGCAGGTAGTTGCTGCCGGTATGCGGCGGGAAGAGCTCCCTCGGACTGCCCTGCGGCCCGAGGCCAGTGGCGCTGGCCAGCGTTGTGCCGCTGCGGGCGAAGCGCCTGTCGCCGTCGATCCAGACCCAGCACTGCAGCGCGGCGGTGAGCGCCAGCAGCAGCAGCGCCGGCCACCTCTGCCCGTAGAGCAGGGCCCCGCCGGTCAGCGCGTAGGCGAAGAAAAGCGCCGGGGTCGACCGGTGGTGCCAGCGCGGCACGGATTTGAGCTGCGCGTAGATCATCGCGGTGCAGAGCACGGTGCCCAGCGCGGCGAGCGTCGTCAGCCAGCCCAGCGGCAGCAGCGGATACCCCAGCAGCAGCGACAGCCCGTAGCCGCCGCCCAGCAGCAGCGTGGCCAGCGCCGCCCAGGCCTCGCGCGAGAGCCAGCTCGTGCGCCACTGGCTGAAGGCTTTCAGCGCCCGCTCACGGCGCTTGAGGTGCAGCGCCGAGGCGGCAAGGCCCGACAGGCACAGCGCATAGGCCAGCGCCAGCCATGCGAAGGCCGTGCCCCCCTCGGGCGGCGAGAGGTCGATGCCGAGCCAGGCCAGCAGGCCGAAACCGAGACCCGAGAGCGTGGTGAAGAGGATGAGCGACGGTGCCGGGTGCATTTCAGAGCCTCGCCAGCGTCCGGTCGATCCAGCCGAGCAGACCGCGGGGCTCCTCGGCCACCGGCTCTAGCCAGGGGGCGAGCACGTCCACCTCGCCCTGCCAGGCGTCGCGCGGCCGGGGCGGCAGGTACTTGTTGGCGGGGCGGGTGCCCTGCTCGGGCATGAGGTCCATGCCGCCACGCGCCTCGACCAGCAGGCTCACCTCGCTTTCCGGGTCCGACAGATCGCCGAAATGCCGCGCCCCCGCCGGGCAGGTGCGGACGCAGGCGGGCTCGCGGTCCTGCTCGGGGAGGGTCTCGTTGTAGATGCGATCGACGCAGAGGGTGCATTTCTTCATCACCCCCTCGGCCATGTCCATCTCTCGCGCGCCATAGGGGCAGGCCCAGGCGCAGAGCCCGCAGCCGATGCAGTCGGCCTCGTTGACCAGCACGATGCCGTCCTCGGCCCGCTTGAAGCTCGCGCCGGTGGGGCAGACGGTGACACAGGGGGCATCGGCGCAATGCAGGCAGGACTTCGGGAAATGCACGAGCTGCGCCGGGCCGGCTTGCGGCATCACCTCGTAGGCGTGGACGCGGTTGAGGAAGGTGCCCGAGGGCGCGGCGCCATGGGCGTCCTGATCCGACAGGGGGCTCGGCTGGCTTTGCGTGTTCCAGCCCTTGCAGGCCACCACGCAGGCGTGACAGCCGACGCAGGTGTCGAGGTCGATGACCAGGCCGAGCTGGCGTTCCGTGTGGCTGGGAAGGTCGGTCATTCTGGCGTGTGGCTCGTGGCTGGCGGGGTTTCGGGGCGCTGCCCCGGACCCCGGGATATTTTCGTCTAGACGAAGGCTCAGGCGGGGTGCGGGACGGGAGAGCGGAGCGGTGGGAAGCCGGGGCTGGCCTCGCGGGGCGCGGCGATCCTCTCGAGGCGGACACGCAGGTCGAACCAGGCGGCCTGGCCGGTGATCGGATCGGAGTTGGAGAGGCTGTGGCCATCTGCGCGCGGGGGCAGGTGCTCGGGGATCAGGTGGTTGAGCAGCACGCCCTGTGTCGCCTCCGGCGCATCCGGGTCGAGCCCCCAGGCGCCCTTGCGCTTGCCGATGGCGTTCCAGGTCCAGACCACGCTCTCGCTCTGCGCCTCCATGCGCGCGGCAGGGGCGGTGATCTCGCCATGCGCCGAGATGACCCGGACCCAGTCGCCCGCCTGCAGGCCGAGCGCGTGCCACCATGCGCCGGGGATGTAGAGCGGGTTGCTGCCGTGGATCTGCCGCAGCCAGGCGTTCTGGCTGCCCCAGCTGTGGTACATCGCCATGGGGCGCTGGGTGAGCGCGTGCAGCGGGTAGCTGTCCTCGGCCCCGGAGCTCTCCGACAGCGGCGGGTACCAGACCGGCAGCGGCGTCATCACCGCGGCGAGCCGTTCGCGGAGCGGCTCGGGCGGCTGCAGCGCGCCCTGCCCTTCGGCGGCCCGCTGGAAGCGGCGCAGGGGCTCGGACCAGAGCTGGACAAGCGCGGGGGACGGGGTGTCGAGCAGGCCGATCTCCATCGCCCAATCCTGGTAGGCGCGGTTCCACGGCTTGTAGTAGGCGGCCTCCGGCGGCACCGGGATACTGTGCGTGCCGCCCGCCGCAATGTAGCTGTCCAGCTGCGCCTCGTTCGGCGTGCCGCGCCCGTCCTGCAACCCGTGCGGCCCCATGCGGAAGCCGGCGAGCGGGCCAATGCCCGGCCGGCGCTCATGGTTGGTGATGTAATCGGCGTAGTCGCGGTAGACCGGCTTGCCACCCTCTGACATGCCCGGCAGGCCGAGCCTGGCACCGAGGTCCAGCAGCACCGACTGGAAAGGGCGCACGTCGCGGTCGGGCTCCACCACCGGCCAGCGGATCGCATCCGCGGCGGCATCGGGCTCGGAGATCGGCCGGTCGAGCAGCGAGATGCAGTCGTGGCGCTCGAGATAGGTGGTGTCGGGCAGGATGAGATCGGCGTAGGCGACCATCTCCGAGGCATAGGCGTCGGAGTAGATGATCCGCGGGATCAGGTAGTTGCCATCCTCGTCCTGCGCCGTGAGCATCTCCATCGTGCCGGCGGTGTTCATCGCCGAATTCCACGCCATGTTCGACATGTAGAGAAACAGCGTGTCGATCGGGTAGGGATCCCCCGCCACCGCATTGGCAATGACCATGTGCATCATCCCGTGCACCGCCAGCGGCGCCTCCCAGCTGAAGGCCTTGTCAATCCGCAGCGGGTTGCCCTGCGCGTCCACCGCCAGATCCTCGGGCCCCAGCGGGTGGCCGAGCGGCGGGCCGTCTAGGGGCTGGCCGGGAACGGCGCGGGCATGCGGACGGCAGTGCGCCTCGGGCGGCTTGGGATAGGGCGGCTTGAAGCGGAAGCTGCCCGGGGTCTCCACCGCGCCGAGCAGGGCCTGCAGCAGATGGATGGCGCGGCAGGTCTGGAAACCGTTGGAATGGGCCGAGACGCCGCGCATGGCGTGCATGGCCACCGGGCGACCGGGCATGGTGGCGTGCGCGCGGCCGCGAAAATCGGTCCAGGGGCGGTCCAGCTCCAGCTTCGTTTCAAAGGCGGCGCGGGCGATCTCGGCAGCGAGCCAGCGGATGCGTTCGGGTGGCAGGCCGACGCACTCGGCCACCGCCTCGGGGGCATAGGCCCTGTCCATGTACTGCCCGGCGATCATCTCCATCACCGTGCGGTGGCTGATCCCGGCGCGGCGCAGGTGGCCGGTGAGCTTCGGCGTCACCCCTTCGCCGTCCCAGGGCGCGGGGCGGCCGGTGCGGGCGTCGATCACCAGCGGCGTGCCGTCGTCGCCCCGCAGGAACAGCCCGTAGTCAGGAGATTTCGGGTCGCAGTCGACCAGCACCGGGGCATTGGTGAACTGCGCGAGAAACTCCAGGTCGATGCGCCCGGCGCGCAGCAGCTCGTGCACCAGAGAGAGCACCAGAAGCCCGTCGCTGCCCGGGGTGATGCCGAGCCAGTCGTCGGCGACAGCGCTGTAGCCGCTGCGCACCGGGTTGATGCTGACCACCTTGGCGCCGCGCGCCTTGAGTTTCGAGAGCCCGATCTTGATCGGGTTGCTGTCGTGGTCCTCGGCCACCCCGAAGAGCAGCAGCAGTTCGGCATGCTCCCAGTCGGGGCCGCCGAATTCCCAGAAGCTGCCACCGAGCGTGTAGACCCCCGCCGCCGCCATGTTCACCGAGCAGAAGCCGCCATGGGCGGCGTAGTTGGGCGTGCCGAACTGCTGCGCCCACCAGCTGGTGAGGCTCTGCGACTGGTCGCGCCCGGTGAAGAAGGCGAGCTGCTCGGGCGCCGTCTCGCGCAGCGGTTTCAGCCAGCCGGCGGCGGTGTCGAGCGCCTCCTCCCAGCTGATCTCCTCGAAGTCGCCGGAGCCGCGCGGACCCACGCGGCGCAGCGGTGCGCGCAGCCGGGCCGGAGAGGTCACCTGCTTCAGCCCCGCCGCGCCCTTGGCGCAGAGCACGCCACGATTCACCGGGTGGTCGCGGTTGCCCTCGATGTAGACCGGGGTGCCATCCTTCAGGTGAACGTCGATGCCGCAGCGGCAGGCGCACATGTAGCAGGTCGTCTTGCGGATCTCGTCCGAGATCTGCACCTGGGTGTCGGGTGTGTCGTGCTGCCGTTCCGTCTGCGCCATGCGGGTCCACGTCCGTGCCTGCTCCGAAGGCTAGGACACAAGCCCCCCGTGTGGCTAGGTGTTTTCCGGTCACGCAACCGCGATGGGCGGGGCGGCGCCCGTCGCGCATGGGCCGCGCAGACCCGCGCGCCGGATCAGCCCGCCGGTGCCGCCTGGCAGGGCATGTCCGTGGATGCACAGGGTTCGGAGGCCCTGCCGCGCTGTGCCACCTGCTCCTGCAGCAGCGATCCCACAGACTGCCCCCAGGCGTCCCAGTTGAGGTGCGACTCGTATTCCTCGCGGCTGCGGCGCGAGAGCGCGGCGTAGCGCGCGGGCGCGTCGAGGCAGGCAAGCACGCAGGCGGCGAAGTCCTCGGCGCCGCTGCCCGGCGGCAGGGCGAAGCCGTTGATCCCGTCACGCACCGGCACGCCGCCGATGCGCAGGCAGAGCGAGGGCACGCCATGCGCCGAGGCCTCGCAGAATGCGAAACCGTAGCTCTCGAAGCTGGGCATGACGGTGAAATGCGCGCGGGCGTAGAGCTGCTCGAAGAGCGCCGCCTGCTCGGGCACCGCCTTGTCGAGCTGCGGGTGAACCTCCATGTGCGGCCCCTGCGCCTCGGGCGGCGGCACGCAGCCGATCACCGTCAGCCGCGCGTCGATGCCGCGCGCGCGCAGCAGGCACATGACCTCCTGCGCCACCGGGCCACCCTTGGCCCACCAGTTGCGGCCCACAACCAGCAGATGCAGCGTGCCCGAGCGCGAGATCTGGCGCGGCGCGGGCGGTGGCGGCGGTGCGATATTGGCGCCCCAGGGCACCAGCCGCGCCTTGCCCTCGGGCAGTCCGTAGCGCAGGGCGCCGGCATCCATCAGCCATTGCGAGGGCCAGAGCAGCAGGTCGGCGCGTCGGAACACCTCGGCCTCGGCGCGTTCGACCCAATCGTCGAGCAGCCGTCCGCCGGGGATCAGCCCCGGATGCGCCTGACCGATCTCGGAGTCGCGGTAGATGCTGTGGGTGGCGTCCGAGGTATAGGCCACGGTCATCGGGTAGGGCAGCCGCAGGCCGAGCAGCGACTGGAAGGCATAGGCGCCGAAGAGCACGTCGTAGTGATCCTGCCGCAGCGCCGCCTCGACGCGCCGGGCCACCAGCTGCGAAAGCGCGATCTGCGCACGCCAGCGCAACCGCAGGCTGAGCGCGTCGGGCAGCGACAGGATGGCGCGGCGGACCGGCTCGGCGGCGCCCCAGTCGGTGGGCAGGATCGTCACCTCCCCGGCATGGGCCTGCAGCGCATCGTGGATCCGCGCATTGCCCCCCGAATAGAGGTTCCGGTCGAGCGCCGAGAAATCACTCAGATAGGCGATCTTGAGGCGGCGACGGACCATCCTGCACTCCTACTCCTGCAACCTTCCTTGAGGTCAGGCTCCACCCGCAATCGGGCAGGAACATGTCTCCAAACGAACAATCCTGCGGTTTCCCCTAGATTTACGCCATGCCGGAGACACCCCGCCAGCCGCCGCCGGACGCCGCGCCGGAAAATGTGCCAAATCTGCCGATCCGAGGTGCATCGCCGCGCTCTGCAGGCGACAGCACGGCGGCGGCGTGATACTGAAAGGCCCTGTTCCGGGCGCAGGGGGCGCCGCGCGGGGCAGCGTTCTGAGTTGTCTGGTTCACGGGTCGCGACACGGCATGCCCAACGCTCTTGCCTATCTGATGCTGGCGCTCTGGCCGATCGTGACGGTCGTGCTGTTCCGCCGCATGGCGCCCGACCGGGCGCTGGTCGCCGCATTGCTGGCGGGTTACCTGATCCTGCCCGAGCCCCCGGCGGCCTTCGACCTGCCGATGTTCCCGCCGCTGACCAAGCACAATATCCCGGCCATCGCCGCCTTTGCCTTCTGCCTCTGGCGCTACGGGCTGGAGGGCGGGCTGCTGCCGCGCTCGCTGCTCGGGAAGATCCTGCTGATCACCTACGTTCTGTCACCGGCGCTCACCGCGGTGACCAACACCGAGCCCGTGTTCTACGGCCAGATCGGCCTGCCCGGGCTCTCGGTGAAGGACGGCGCGGCGCTGGTGCTGCAGCAGGCGCTGCTGGTGCTGCCCTTCCTGCTGGCCCGGCAGTTTCTCGCAGAGGGCGGTTCGCAAAGGCACCTGCTGATGGCGCTGCTCTGGGGCGGGCTGCTCTACACGCTGCCGATGCTGGTCGAGATGCGGCTCTCGCCGCAGCTCAACAACTGGATCTACGGCTACTACCAGCACCTCTTCGGACAGTCGATCCGCGCCAATGGCTACCGGCCCATCGTGTTCCTCTACCACGGCCTCTGGGTCGCCTTCTTCCTGATGACCGCGGCGGTCTCGGCCTGGGCGCTCTGGCGCACCGAGCGCAGCGTGAAGCTGCTGCTGGCGGCGCTCTGGCTGACGCTGATCCTGGTGCTGGCGAAATCGCTGGGCGCGCTGATCTTCGCCGTGGTGCTGATCCCGGCGGTGCTGCTGCTGACCCGCATGGGTCAGTTCCGCGTGGCGCTGCTGATCGGGCTGGTGGCGATCACCTACCCGGTGCTGAAGGGCACCCACCTGGTGCCCGAGGACCGCATCCTCGCGCAGGCCGCGAAGATCGATCAGGAGCGCGCCTACTCGCTGGAGTTCCGCTTCGAGAACGAGAACACGCTGCTCGACCGCGCCTACGAGAAACCGGTGTTCGGCTGGGGCAGCTGGGGGCGCAACCACATCCTCGACCCGGTCACCGGCAATATCCTGACGGTGACCGACGGGCGCTGGATCATCGTCATCGGCGTCTACGGCTGGGTCGGTTTCCTTGCCGAGTTCGGGCTGATCCTGCTGCCGCTGCTGCTGCTCTGGCGAGAAAGCGCCGCGCGCGGCGACGAGGTGATCTCTCCCTTCGTCGCGGCGCTCTCGCTGCTGCTGGCGATCAACCTGTCGGACATGGTGCCCAATGCCACGCTCACCCCGCTGACCTGGCTCGTCGCCGGATCGCTCACCGGCTACGCCGAGGCGCTGAAGTCCGCGCGCCTGAAGCGGATCGAACGCGACCGCCCGGGGGCGCTGAAATGGCAATCGATCCTCTGACCCTCGGACCCCCATGTCGATGAGCCCTCCCCGCAAACCCCGCATCCTTGCCATTGCCGAGGCCGCCAATCCCGAGTGGGTCTCGGTGCCGCTGGTCGGCTGGTCGCTCGCCACGGCGCTGCGCCAGGTCGCCGAGGTGCATATCATCACGCAGGTGCGCAACCGCGACGCCTTCCTGCGCGCCGGCATGGTCGAGGGGGAGGACTTCACCGCCATCGATTCCGAAGCCTTCGCCCGCCCGATGTGGAAGCTCGCCGAGCTGCTGCGCATGGGCGAGGGCAAGGGCTGGACCATGGTGCAGGCGATCAACGCGCTGAGCTACCCCTACTTCGAGCGGCTGGTCTGGCGGCGCTTCGGGCCGGGGATCCGCGCCGGCGAATGGGACGTGGTGCACCGCATCACCCCGCTCAGCCCCACCGTCGCCTCGCCGCTGGCCGGGCTGTGCGCGCGCGCGGGCGTGCCCTTCGTGCTCGGGCCGCTGAACGGCGGCGTGCCCTGGCCCAAGGGCTTCGACGCCGAGCGCCGGCGCGAACGGGAATGGCTGAGCTACCTGCGCGGCGCCTACAAGGCCCTGCCCGGCCGCGGATCGACGCTGCGTCACGCCAGTGCGATCCTCGCGGGCTCGCGTCACACCGCGTCCGAGATTCCCTCCCGCCACCGGGACAAGCTCATCTACCTGCCCGAGAACGCCATCGACCCGGCCCGGTTCAACAAGCGGGCGGCCCCCGCGCCCGGCCCGCTGCGCGCCGCCTTCGTCGGGCGGCTGGTGCCCTACAAGGGACCGGACATGCTGCTCGAGGCCGCGGCGCCCCTGCTTCGCGACGGACGCCTGCAGCTCGAGATGGTCGGCGACGGGCCGATGCGCGGCGACCTCGAGGCGCAGGTGAAAGCACTCGGGATCGCCCATGCCGTCACCTTCCACGGCTGGCTTGATCACCACGCGGTGCAGGACGTGCTCTGCCGCTGCCACCTGCTCAGCTTTCCGTCGATCCGCGAGTTCGGCGGCGGCGTGGTGCTCGAGGCGATGGCGCTGGGGGTGGTGCCGATGATCGTCGATTACGCCGGGCCCGCCGAGCTGGTCACCGCGGCCAGCGGGATCAAGCTGCCGTGCCGCGACCGCGCCGGGATCACCGCCGCCTTCCGCGCCGCGCTGGAGCGCCTCGCCGACGCCCCCTCCGGCCTGCCCGCCATGGCGCAGGCGGCGCGGGCGCGCGTCCACGCGCAGTTCACCTGGGCGCGCAAGGCGGCGCAGCTGGCAGAGGTCTACGACTGGATCGCCCGGGGCCGTCCCGCGCCGCCGCCGGACCTCCTGCGAGACGGGCAGGCCTGACCCGATGCATTGGCGCTTCGATGAAATTACCCCAAGCCGCTCGCAGTTTCGCAACACTTTTGCGGCTACCCTCCGGGCACCCGCCTTTGCCTTGCGATGCGGCCGCACGCCTTCCTATAGTCGCGAACATGCGCACGCCGGGGCGCGAGGCGCACCTGCCCCTGTCGGGGTCGTTCCATATCGAGTTCGCATCATGTTGAGATCCGCTCCGGTCATGCCCGCCTCCGTCCCACCCTCAGATGGCTGCCCCGCCCATGCGTGATCCGGCAGCCCCGCGCGATCCCGCCCACGCCCCCATGCCCTACCGCCCCGACATCGACGGGCTGCGGGCGGTGGCGGTGCTCTCGGTGGTGCTCTACCACTTCGGCCTGCCCTGGCTCGGCGGCGGCTTCACCGGGGTCGACGTCTTCTTCGTCATCTCCGGCTTCCTGATCGGCGGCATCCTCTGGCGCGAGTACGAGGCCGAGGGGCGCATCCGCCTCGGCGCCTTCTACCTGCGCCGCTTCCGCCGCCTCGCCCCGGCCTTCTTCACCATGGCGCTGCTCACCACGGCGCTCGGCGCGGCGCTGCTGCTGCCCTTCGAGTTCCGCGAGTTCGGCAAGTCGCTGATCGCCGCCACGGTCTACCTGTCGAACGTGCTGTTCTACCGGCAGGCGGGCTATTTCGACACCGGCGCCGAGATGAAGCCGCTGCTGCACACATGGTCGCTGGCGGTGGAAGAGCAGTTCTACATCGTCCTGCCGCTGCTGATCCTGCTGCTGTCGCGCAAACGCAGCCTGCTGCTCCTGGCGCTGGTCACGCTCTGGGCCGGCTCGCTGGGCTCCTCGATCCTCGCCACGCCGACGCATCCGGGCGCGGCCTTCTACCTCTTCCCGTTCCGCGCCTGGGAGCTGCTCTCGGGCGTGCTGCTGGCGATCTGGGGGCTGGAGACCGGGCGCGTCTGGCGCGGTCACCCGGCGCTGAGCTGGGCCGGTCTGGCGCTGGTGCTGGGCTCGGTGCTGCTGATCCCGGCAGGACCGCTCTTTCCCGGCCTGCTGGCGCTCGCCCCGGTTCTGGGCGCGGTGCTGCTGATCGGCAACGGCACCGGCGCGAGCCCGGTGAACCGGGCGCTGTCGCATCCCGCCGCGCTGTTCTTCGGGCGCATCTCCTATTCGCTCTACCTCTGGCACTGGCCGGTGCTGTGCCTGTCGCTCTACCTGCGCGGCGAGTACTCCGGCGCGCTGGAGGCGCTGTGCTGGATGGCGCTCTCGGTGGCGCTGGCCTGGCTGTCCTGGCGCTTCGTGGAAACCCCGATGCGCCGCGCCCGGCTGCCGGGGATCGCCATCGTGGGGGGCACCGCTCTGGCCTCCGCGGCAACGCTGGGTGTGGGCGCCTGGCTCTACCTCGGCGACGGGCTGGCGCAGCGTTTCGGCCCGTCGGTGCGCCCGCATATCGCCGCCTCCGCCGACTTCCTGCAGGACTGGAGCCGCTGCACCACCCCTGCGGGCGGCCCGCTGATGGGGATCGAGACCTGCCCGATCGGCCCCGAGGGCCCGCCGCAGGTGCTGGTCTGGGGCGACAGCCACGTGCGCGCCTTCAAGGAAGGGCTCGATCTCGCCGCCCATGAGGCCGGGGTGCCCGGCCTCATCATCTGGCGCGCCGGCTGCCCGCCGCTCTTCGGGGTGCGCAAGACCGAAAGCGCCGCCACCCCGGCGCAGGACCGCGCCTGCACCCAGGCCAACCTGCAAATCCGCCAGGCCCTGCCAGCGATGCCCGACCTGCAGCGCATCGCCCTGATCGGGCGCTGGACCTATTACGCCCATGGCGCGGGCATCGGGCTCGACGCGGCCAACACCATCAGGATCTTCCCCATCGATGCGCCAACCCCGGCCGATGCGCCGCAATCGCAGATCGTCGCCGAGGCTGCGCGCACCACGGTCGCCGAACTGCGTGCGGGCGGGGCCGAGGTCATCGCCCTGCGCCAGCCGCCCGAGATCCCGCGCTACGACAGCCGGCTGGCCGCGCGCGAAACGGCCCACGCCGGCTGGCCGCTGGCGCCCGCCCCCGTCACCGAGCCGGAGGTGGCGCGCGGCATCCTGGATCAGCGGGTCTCCGAGGCCGAAGCGCCCTGGCGCGCCATGGCCGAGGCAAACGAGATCACCCTCGTCGACACCTGGCCGCGCTTCTGCGATGCCGCGGCCTGCCACGCGCTGCACGGCAGCGCCGAGGGGATGCAGGGCTGGTATTTCGACAACAACCACATCACCAACACCGCCGCCCGCGCCCTGCGCGATCTCTTCGCCCCGATCTTCGGCACCAAGGTGGCCGGCCTGTGAGCCATCCGCTGACCGAAACCCGCTGGGACGCCATCGTCATCGGCACCGGCATCGGCGGCGGCACGCTCGGCCGCGCGCTCGCCGAGGCCGGGCAAAAGGTGCTCTTCCTCGAACGCGGCCCCGCCGGGCAGCGCGCCGCCCGCAACGGGCTGTCAGAGGTCTTCGTGCCCGAGGCGCGGCTCGCCCGCGGCCTCTGGCCCGAGCCGCTGCACGCGCGGGTGGACGGTGTCGAAACCTCTTTCTACGCCCCGCTCGGCGCAGGGCTAGGCGGCTCCTCGGTCTTCTATGCCGCAACGCTCGAACGGCCCGAGCGGCACGATCTCGACGATCTCTCCGACCTGCCGCACCCCTCGGGCGGCTGGCCGGTGGGCTATGATGCTCTGCGTCCCTGGTACGACCGCGCCACAGAGCTCTACCGCCTCCACGGCACGCCCGACCCGCTCTCGCCCGAGCCCGCGCCGGCCCTGCGCGAACCGCCACCGCTCAACGCCACCGAAACCGCGCTGATGCGGGTGCTGGAGGCGAACGGGCTGCACCCCTACCACACCCATACCGCCATCGACCGCGGGCCGGACTGCCTGCGCTGCCTCGGCAGCAAGTGCCCCCGGACCTGCAAGATGGACGGGCGCTCCGCCGGGGTGGAGCCCGCCTTGGCCACCGGAAACGCCATGCTGCTCGACCGCACCGAGGTGACCCGCCTGCTCGGCAGCGGCGACCGGGTCGAAGGCGTCGAGGTCCGCCGCGACGGCGAGACCCATGTGTTCCATGCCGAAACCTATGTCCTGGCCGCCGGGGCGCTCAACTCGCCGCGCCTGCTGCTGGCCTCGGCCTGCGAGGCCTGGCCGGAGGGCGCCGCCAATGGCTCGGGCCGCGTCGGGCGCAACCTGATGTTCCACCTCAACGAGATGTTCGCCCTCTGGCCGCCGCGCGGCACGTCCGATCACGGCGCGACCAAGGCGATCTCGCTGCGCGATCTCTACCACGCCGAGGGCACGCGCATGGGCACGGTGCAGGCCATGGGCATCCGCGCCTCCTATGGCGAGATCACCTTCTACCTGAACCGCATGCTGGCCCGCTCGCGCCTGCGCCGCCTGCCCGGGCTGAGCCAGTTCACCCGGGTGCCCGCCGCCGTCGCGGCGAAGCTCTTCGGCCATGCGCAGATCTTCGTCGGCCTGCTCGAGGACCTGCCCTACCCGGAAAACCGGGTCACCTACGATCCGGCGCAGCCGCAGCGGCTGTCGGTCGACTACACGCTGCACCCCGAGCTGCTGCAGCGCCGCCGCGCCTTCCGCAAGGCGATCTCGCGCGCGCTCAAGGGCCAGCGCCGCCTGTTCCTCGGGCACGCGCCCGAGCTGAACTTCGGCCACCCCTCGGGCACGCTGCGCTTCGGGATGGATCCCCGGACCTCGGTGCTCGACGCGGAGTGCCGCACCCATGGGCTGCGCAACCTGCGGGTGGCGGATGCATCGTTCATGCCCAGCTCGATGGGGGTGAACCCCAGCCTGACCATCGCCGCCAATGCCCTGCGCGTGGCCGGTTCGATCCTCAAGGAGGGCAGATGACACAGCTCACCCCCGACAGCGGCATCGCCGTGGTCACCGGCGCGGGCTCCGGCCTCGGCCGCGCCATGGCGATCGAGCTGACGACGCGCGGCTTCACCGTCGCCGGCCTCGGCCGTCGCCGCGCCGCGCTCGAAGAGACCCGCGCCAAGGCCGTGCCGGGACGCTTCCACCTCTACCCCGCGGATGTCGCCCTCCCGCAGGAGGTCGCCGAGGCCTTCGCCCGCATCCGCGCCGAACACGGGCGCATCGCGCTGCTGATCAACAACGCCGCGACCTACCCGCGGCGCGACATCCTCGACGAAAGCGCCGAGAGCTTCATGGCGACCGTCGCCACCAACCTCGGTGGCACCGTCGCCTGCTGCCGCGCCGCGCTCGAGGGTATGGTCGAGGACGGGCACGGGCGCATCCTCAACGTCGCCACCTTCGCCGATCTCGCGCCACTGCCCGCGTCGTCGGCCTATTCCGTCTCCAAGGGGGCCGCGCGGATCTTCACCCGCACGCTAATCGCCGACCTCGCGGACCGCTTTCCCGAGATCGTCATCACCGACTGGATGCCCGGCATGCTGCGCACGCAGATGGGCCTCCCCGACGGGCTGCCCCCGGAGCAGGCGGCGCGATGGGGCGTGGCGCTGGCGCTGCAGGCCGATCCCGCGCTCACCGGCGCGACCTTCGAGATGGACCGGGAAGTCCTGCCGCCACGCGGCAGGAAGGGCAGGCTCAAGGACCTGCTGCTCATGCGCCGCCGCAAGCCGCGCCAGATTACGCCGGGCTGACCGCCCCCTAGGGCCGGAGCGTGAAGAAGCGCAGCAGCAGCGCCCGCACCGATTGCGCGGGCAGGATCAACAGGCAGCGCAGGTAGCGCAGCCCGAGCCGTCGCGGGTTGTTCACCGCCCGCCACAGCCATTCCATCGCCAGCTTGCGCGTCCACTCCGGCGCGCGCTGCTGCGCCCCGGCAAAGAAATCCAGCCCCGCGCCGATCCCGGCAAAGCCGACATGCGGCAGCAGCTTGCGGCCCACGGCGCCGAAGATTTCCTGCTTCGGCGCCCCCAGCGCCACGAAGCACAGCCCGGCGCCGGACTCCGCGATCTCGTCGAAGACGGCCCGGGCTTCGGGCGCCTCGGGATCGAAGCCCATGGGCGGCGAGACCAGCGCCACCACGGTCAGGTCGCGCACCTCGCGCTCGAGGTAGCTGCGCGCCCGCGAGAGCGCCGCGGGCGTGCTGCCGACCAGCGCCACGCCGATGCCCTGCTTGGCCGCAATCCGGGCCAGCGGCAGGATCGCGTCGGAGCCGGGGATCAGTTCGACCGGGCGCCCGGCAAGCCGCGACAGCCAGACGATGGGATTGCCATCCGCGACAACGAAATCCTGCGCCGCATAGGCGGCCCGGAAGGTTGCCGAGCGGCGCAGCTTCACCAGATGGTCGAGGTTCATCGTGGCCAGGGCAAAGCCCTGCCGCTGCGCGAGTCTTTCGGTCACCCGCGCCTGCAGCGCTGCCCAGTTGGGCACGCTGATGGCGACGCGCTGGCCGCCAACCCGAAATTCCATGCGCGGATCCATTGGCGCGCGACATCCCCTTTTCGCCCCGCCGGAGAATGTGACCCATGGCCCCGGGTGATCCTAGCGCAGCGGCGCGATTTGCCCCCGACCGTGGCCGCCGTGCCGCAGTCTCGAGACAAATGCGCCGCATTCCCGGCAATGCGACGAAGAGACCTGCGCATGGTCGAATTTCGGTCAAAGTTCTCTGCTCATTGGTGCCCCGAAGGCGCCTCCAGAATGCGCATCCAGTCTTTGCACGACCCCTAGTCAGGTACCCCGATGATCGCCCTCCGCCTCCCCCGCCCCGCGCACCGCGCCAGCGCGCCCTGCCGCGCGACGGGCCGTCGATGAGCGGGACCATCGCCCTCCTGGGCTGCGGCTTCGTCGCGGACCTCTACCTGCGCTCGCTGCAGGCAATGCCGGGCCTCTCGGTGCACAGCGTGCACGACCGGGACACGGAGCGCCTGTCGCGCTTCTGCGCCCATTGGCAGCTCCGCGCCGCGCCCGATCTCGAGACCTTCATCGCCGGCCTGCCCGAGGGCTGCGTCGTGCTCAACCTCACCAATCCCGCCGAGCATTTCGCGCTGAACCTCCGGCTGCTCGAGGCCGGGCACCACGTCTACTGCGAAAAACCCCTCGCGATGAAGCTGGAGCAGGCCAAGGCGCTGCACGCGCTGGCCGCCGAAAAGGGCCTGCTGCTCGCCTCCGCGCCCTGCTCGGTGCTGGGCGAGGCGGCGCAGACGCTGGGCCACGCGCTGCGCCACGGCACCGCCGGCACGCCCCGCGCGATCTACGCCGAGCTCGACGACGGGTTCGTCCCGCAGGCGCCCTACGGCAGGTGGCGGAGCGAGTCCGGCGCCTCCTGGCCCCACGAAGATGAGTTCCGCACCGGCTGCACGCTGGAGCATGCGGGCTACTACCTGACCTGGCTGATCTCCTGGTTCGGCTCGGTGCGCAAGGTGGTCGCCGCCTCGACCGAGGTGCTGCCGGACAAGGCCGGGCTCGGCACCGCGGCGCCCGATCTCTCGGTCGCCACGCTGTTCTTCGAGAACGGGCCGGTGACCCGGCTCACCTGTTCGATCGTCGCCAGCCACGGCCATGGCATCCGGATCTTCGGCGACTCGGGCGTGCTGAGCTGCGAGGCGTCCTGGGACAATGCCGCCAAGGTGCGCTTCGCCAAGCGCCGGGTGCTGCGCCGGAGGCTGGTCGAAAGCCCCTTCCCGCGCCGCCTCCGGCTGCCGCAGCCGACACACCCCAAGGTGAAACGCTGGGGCGCCGCGGCGATGAACTTCATGCTCGGGCCCGCCGAGATGCTGGAGGCCCTGCGCGAGCGCCGCCCCTGCCGCCTGTCCTCGGACTTCGCGCTGCATCTGACCGAGGTGACGCTGGCGATCCAGAACGCCGGCGAAGACACCGGCCCGCAGGTGATGACCACCCGCTGCGATCCAATGGAGCCGATGCCGTGGGCCATGTGACTGGCACCGAACAGGGCCCGACACCGGGCCCCGCCCGCATCCTGCTGACCGGTGCCACCGGCTTCGTCGGCCGCGCGGTGCTGGCCGAGGCCCGTGCGCAGGGGCTGCATGTCACCGCCCTCCGCCGGTCGCCCGCGCCGGAGACGGGCGTGCAAGGCAAGGGCGTGAGCTGGATCGCGGCGGATCTGTCGGATCCCGCCTGCATCCCGCGCCTGCGCGCCGCGGCGCAGGGCTGCTCCGCCGTGATCCATGCCGCCGCCCATCTCGGCTCCGACGTGGCTGCGGTCAGCGCCGCCACCGTGGACGGCACCCGCCACCTGCTCGCCGCCCTCGACGGGCTGCCGCTGCATCTCGTGCTGGTCAGCTCCATCGGCCTCTACGACACCGCGCGGCTTGCCCCCGGTGCCGAGGTCACCGAGACGACCCCGCTCGAGTCCGCCGCCGGCGCCCGTGACGCCTATGTCGCCGGCAAGCTGGCGCAGGAAGCGCTCTGCCGCGCCTCGGGCCTGCCGCTCTGGATCCTGCGTCCCGGCGTGATCTTCGGCGCGGGACGAACGTGGAACGCCCACCTCGGCCCCGCCCTCGGCCCGCTGCTGATCCGCGTCGGTACCCGCGGAGAGCTGCCGCTCGCCCATGTCGGTCATGTCGCCAAGCGCCTGCTGCAGGCCGCCCTGCGCCGCCCCGAGGGGCTGCGCGTGGTCAATGTCATCGACCCCGACCGCCCCGACCGCACCCGCTTCCTGCGCGCCCATGCCGCCTCGGGCTGGCCGAAGCTCGTACTGCCGCTGCCCTGGCCGCTGTGGATGCTGGCCGCCCGGCTGCTCTCGCCGCTCGCCTCCCGGCTGCCCGGCCTGCTGCGCGTGCCGATCCTCAAGGCCCGCATGATGCCGTTGCGCTACCCGGACCGCGGGCTCATCGCCGCGCTCGGCCCGCTGCCGCAGGACCGCTTCGGCACGCTCATGGCCCGCGCGCTGCGGGAGAGCCGCGAATGAGCCTGCCGAAGCTCGCCTACCTCACCGGCGAATACCCCCGCGCCTCGGACACCTTCATCCAGCGCGAGGTCGCCGCCCTGCGCGATCTGGGCCACGAGGTGCTCACCTGCTCGATCCGCACCACCGGGCCGGAGCACCTCGTCGGCCCCGAGCAGCGCGCCGAACACGCGCGGACCTTCAAGGTGCTCGAGGCCTGCAAGTCGCCGCTGCGCCTGCTCCGCGCCCATGCCCGCTGGCTGCGCCGGCCCCGCCGCTACCTGCGCGCGCTGGCGCTGGCATGGGGGACCGCGCCGAAGGGGCTGAAGGGCCGCGCCTACAACCTGATCTACTTCGCCGAGGCCGGGGTGCTGGCCGACGCGTTGGCCGAGGCAGGCGTGCAGCACCTGCACAACCACATCGCCAAGGCCTCCTGCACCGTCGCCATGCTGGCCTCGGAGCTCTCGGGCATCCCCTACAGCTTCACCATCCACGGGCCGGACATCTTCTTCGAGCCGCAGCACTGGCGCCTCGACGAAAAGACCCGCCGGGCCACCTTCGTCGCCTGCATCAGCGCCTTCTGCCGCGCGCAGCTCATGTGCTTCGCGGACCGGGGGGACTGGGCCAAGCTGGAAATCATCCACTGCGGCATCGATCCCGCGCGCTACGCGCCCTCGGCGCACGACGGCCAGAGCCTGCTGTTCGTTGGTCGGCTCGCCGGGGTGAAGGGCGTGCCGGTGCTGCTGCGCGCGCTGGCCGCGCTCGCTCCCCGACACCCGGAGCTGCGCCTGCGCCTGATCGGCGACGGCCCCGAGCGCAGCGCGCTGGAGTCCCTGGCGGCAGAGCTGGGCATCGCGGAGCGCTGCGCGTTCCTCGGCTACCGCGCGCAGGCCGAGGTCGCCGAGGCGCTGACCGGGGCGGACGTCTTCGTCCTGCCGAGCTTCGCCGAGGGCGTGCCCGTGGTGCTGATGGAGGCGATGGCCGCGCAGGTGCCGGTGGTGACCACCCGCATCGCCGGGGTGCCCGAGCTGGTCGAGCATGGCACCAGCGGTATTCTGGTGCCCCCGGGCGAGGTGGAGGCTCTGGCAAATGCGCTGGACACCCTGCTCGCCGACCCCGCGAGCCGCCGGACCATGGGCGCCGCAGGTCGCGCCAAGGTGGCGGCCGAGTTCAACGCGACGACCGAGGCGGCGAAGCTCTCCGCCCTCTTCAGCGCCGCGGAGCCCGGCGCATGACCCCGGTCGACGTGGTGCTCATCGGTCGCAACGAGGGTGCCCGGCTGGTCGCCGCGCTGGCCTCAGTCGTGGGGCAGGCGCGGCAGGTGGTCTATGTCGACAGCGGCTCCACCGACGGCAGCCTCGCCGAAGCCCGCAAGGCCGGGGCCAAGGTGGTCGAGCTGGACCTCAGCGCCCCCTTCACCGCCGCCCGCGCCCGCAACGCGGGCTTCGCCGCGCTCGACGATCCGCAGCTCGTGCAGTTCATCGACGGCGACTGCGCGCTGGTGCCCGGCTGGCTGGAGGCCGCCCGCGCCCAAATGCAGGAAAACCCAAAGACCGCCCTCGTCACCGGCTGGCGTTCGGAGATCCACCCCAATGCCAGCCTCTACAACCAGCTTTGCGATGTGGAATGGCACCGCCCGGCGGGGATCATCCAGACCTGCGGCGGCGACATGATGCTGCGCGCCGAGGCCTTCAGCGAGGTCGGCGGCTTCGACCCCACGGTGATCGCTGCCGAGGACGACGAGTTCTGCACCCGCCTGCGCAAGGCGGGCTGGACGCTCGAACGCCTGGCGCGGGAGATGACCCGCCACGACGCCGCCATGCTGCGCTTCGGACAATGGTGGCGCCGCGCCGTGCGCACCGGCCACGGCTTTGCGCAGGTCGGTCATCTGCATCCCGAGTATTTCACCACCGAGCGCAAGCGCGCGCTGGTCTACGCGCTGCTCCTGCCGCTGCTGATCCTGCTCGGTGCCGCTGTCTTCTGGCCGCTCGCCCTCGCGGCGCTGGTCGCCTACCCGCTCAACTGGGTCCGCACCGCGCAGGGGCTGCGCCACGAGGGGCTCCCCGCCCCCGAGGCCCGCCGCCATGCGCTGCTGCTCACCCTGTCCAAGTTTCCCAACCTCATCGGCATGGCCACCTTCCACTGGCGCCGGCTGAGGCAGGCGCCCATGCGCCTGATCGAGTACAAGTAAGGAGCCCCCATGCCGCAACCCATCCGCGTGGGCCTCATCGGCGCCGGTTACATCGCCAGCTGGCACGGAGATGCGCTGAAGGCGACCCCGGACGCGCAGGTCACCGCCGTCTGCGACCTGTCGGAACCCGCCGCCGAGGGGCTGGCCATGGCCTACGGCGCGGTTCCCTTCACCTCTGTCGAAGCGCTGATCCGAAGCGGCGCCTGCGACGCGGTGCACATCCTCACCCCGCCGCAACTGCACGCGGAACTGGCGCAAGAATGCCTGCAGGCCGGGCTGCACGTTCTGGTGGAAAAGCCGGTGGCGGTGAGCCTTGAAGAGACCCGCGCCATCGCCGAGACAGCCGAGGCCGCCGGAAAACGCTTCCATCCCGGGCACAACTTCCTCGGCCTGCCGTCCTACGTCCGGATGAAGGGAGCGCTGCTGGCCGGCACCTATGGCCGCGTCTCGCAGGCCGAGATCACCTGGGCGCTGCCGCTGGCGCCGCTGCGCTCCGGCCCGTTCAACCTGTGGCTGCTGCGCGCGCCAAAGAACCTGCTGCTGGAGCTGGGGCCGCACCCCTTCGCCTTTGCCGTCGACCTCTTCGGCCCGCTCGACATCCTGCACGCCGAGGCCACCAAGCCGATCGCCCTGCCCGGCGACGACATGCGCCCGCAGGGCTTCCGCATCCTCGCCCGCGCCGGCGGCGTCGAGATCACCTTCCACCTGTCGATGGTCGAGACGGTGGACGACCGCTCTGTTACCCTGCGCGGCTCCTCGGGGCGGGCGCGGCTCGACTATGCCGCCGACACGCTGGTGGTGGACCGCGAGAACGCCTCGGACCTGATCGTGAACCCGCTTCGGCGGCAGCTCGACCAAAGCTGGCAGCACCTGCGCGAAGGCCTCCGCAATGCCGCGATCCAGACCGGCTCGCTGAACCAGAAGGGCCCCTATGCCCAGAGCTTCCGCGGCATGATGGCGGCCATCTACGGACCGCTCGCCAGCGGCCAGCCGCAGGACAGCCGCTTCAGCGCCGAGAGCGCGCTCACGGTGATGCAGGCGCTCGAGGCGGCCATCGCCAAGCTGCCGCCCGAGGCGCTGGAGGTGAAGGCCCCCGCCGTGCAGACCCGCAAGCCGAAGCCCACCGCCATGGTGATCGGCGGCACCGGCTTCATCGGTCGTGCCCTGACCCGGCGGCTGGTGGCCGAGGGCCAGGACGTGCGCGTGCTCTCGCGCGGGCGCCACGGCCCCTTCCCCGATCTGCCCGACCGGGTGGAGACCGCCCCGGTCTCGCTGCATGATCTGGACGCGCTCACGCAGGCCATGCAGGGCATCGACACGGTCTACAACCTCGCCCGCTCGCTGGAGACGACTTGGGCCGGGGCGCTGGTCAACGACGTCGGCGTCTCCACCCGCATCGCCATGGCCTGCGAGGCGGCTGGGGTGACTCGGCTGGTCTACACCGGCACCATCGCCAGCTACGACATGTCCGACCCGCATGTGCAGATCACCGAGGAGACGCGCTTCCCCGAGGACATGACGGACCGCAACCTCTACGCCCGCTCCAAGGCCGAATGCGAACGCCAACTCATGAAGCTGCACGCCGAGCGCGGCCTGCCGGTGACCATCGCCCGGCCCGGCATCGTGGTCGGCCATGGCGGGCCGCTGCAGCACTGGGGCATCGGGCGCTGGCACGGCGCCGGCGCGGTGCGCATCTGGGGACCGGGCCACAACCTGCTGCCCTTCGTGCTGATCGACGACGTGGCCGACGGGCTGCTGCGCATGGGCACCGACCCTGCGGCCATCGGCCAGAGCTTCAACCTCGTGGGCGAGCCGATGCTCACCGCGCGCGGCTATTTCGACGCCATCGAGAAGACGCTCGGCGCACGTATCCGCGTGAACTCGGGCAACCTGACGGTCTTCTATGCCAGCGACGCGGTGAAATACGGGCTGAAGAAATACGCGCTGCGCAAGAAGGGCCTCGTGCGCCCCTCGCTCGCCGACTGGAAGAGCCGGGCGCATTTCTCGCCCTTCGTGAACGAGAAGCCGAAGACCGTGCTGGGCTGGCAGCCCGAGGCCGACCGCGCGCGCTTCCTCCAGAAGGCCATCGGCGAGGCAAACCTCTTCGGCTTCTAGGCAAACGGAGGGGCAGAGGGTCCACGCAGGGCGTGAACAATCCCCCCATTTCCTCCTTATTCTTGACCGAATCTCATGACGTTATGACGCTGAAGATCACGAGCGCCCGCCCTCTGCGCGTCCTTGCCTTGCGGCGGGTCGGCGCAGCGGTCATGGCCTCGACGTAGGATCAGCAGGCAGAGTGCCCGCGTGTTTAGAGTGCCCGCCTGTGCGGTGCGGAGAGACGAGTATGGTAGAACGCCGCAAGTTCCAGCGCCGGAAGCGGGCCGAGGAGACGCCGGAGGATCCGCCGATCCTGCCGCTCGAACGCCGCGAAGAGCGGCTTGCCCGCCGTCAGGCCGACCGCGAGGCCGAAGAGGCCCGCGCCCAGCAGATCCGAACCGAACAGATCCGAGCCGAGCAGGCCCGCGCTGACCAGCACCGCGCCGAAATGGAAACCGCCCGCCGCCAGTTGGCGGCCACGCGCGCCCGGGCCACCGCCCCGCGCCCGAAGCCAGAGCGGCCGGAACACTCCGCAGCCCCCCGCGCCGAGACCGTGCGTCCTGCCCGCGTTCAAAAGACCGCCGCCCCCGCCCCCATGCCGGAAGACTCAGTGCCCGGCCCGTCCCCGCGGACCTCCGCCCCGCGCCCCGGCGCGCTCTGGGACCGGCTGCCGGTTTTCGAGATCGACAGCGGCCACCTTGACCGCAACCGCATCATCACCGCCAGCCGCGAAGACCCGGCCCATGCCGCCTTCGACGTGCTGCGCACCCGGCTGACCCAGGCGCTGGCCGAGAACGGCTGGACCCGCGTCGGCATCACCTCGCCCAGCAAGGGCTGCGGCAAGACCTTCACCGCCGCCAACCTCGCGATTTCGCTGTCGCGGCAGGAGGGGCTGCGGGCATTGCTGATGGATCTCGACCTGCGCAACCCGTCTCTGCACAAGGTCATGGGCGTGCGCGCGCCCGGTGCCATGGGGGCGCTGCTGCGCGGCGTGGTCTCGCCCGAGGCGCATCTGATGCGCATGGGCGAGAACCACATCCACGCCGGGCACAACATCGCCTTCGGCTTCAACGAGGTGGTCGAACCCTATGCCGCCGAGCTGCTCAACGCCCCCGCCACCGCCGAGGTGATCACCGCGATCGAGGCGCAGCTGAAACCGGACGTGATGCTCTTCGACCTGCCGCCCGCGCTCTACTACGACGACGTGCTGGCCTTCCGGCCGCAGATCGACGGCGTGCTGATGGTGGTCGGCGGCGGGCTGACCACCGAGCGCGAGATCCGCGAGGTCGAACGCCGGCTCGGGACCGAGACGCCGCTGCTCGGCATGGTGCTGAACAAGGCCGAGGGCACCAACCTCAAGAAGTACCAATACTGAAAAAGGCGGGCCCGGGCCCGCCTTCTTTCAAACGCTCGTCCGCCCTGCTGGTCCGTCAGGCCCCGACCCGCGGCAGGAAGCGGTCGATCAACGGCAGCCGGTCGCCCATCAGGCGCAGCGCCCCGAACAGCCCCCCGGCCAGCGCCAGCAGCAGCGCCGTCAGGCCGAGCCCCGTGCCGCGGCGCGGGCCACGGCTCTTGACCGTCGGGATCGCAACCACCGGCTGCACGCCCAGCACCCGCTCCATCTGCGCGGCGCTGCGCAGCGCCGGATTCATCATTTCCGCACCGAAGGCCGTGATCAGACCGGCAATCAGGCTCGCCACGGCGCCCGCGGCGACCAGCTTGCGGCGGCTCTGCGAGGCCGAGACCTCGGGCACCAGCGCCGTCTCGAGCACCTCGAAGCGGTCCGACTGCTGCCGGTCCTCGAGCATCTGGCCCATCTCGGCATCGGCCTTGCGGCGGGTGATGACGCTGTACTGGTCCTGCAACTGGGTGCGCTCGCGCTCCAGCCCGCTGAGCTCGCGCTCGACCTCGGGGGCGCGGCGGATGGTGTCTTCGATGCCGTCGATACGCATCGCGATAAGCTGCTTCTGCTCCTGCAGCAGCGCAAGCTGCCGGGTCTGCACATCCTCGCGCTGACGTGCCGAGTTCGCCTGCATCGCGACGATGTCACGATCGAGCTGCAGCTTGTTGTCCTCGAGCGTGCC
The DNA here is from genome assembly GCF_020524285.1 of Alloyangia pacifica. Taxonomy (GTDB): domain Bacteria; phylum Pseudomonadota; class Alphaproteobacteria; order Rhodobacterales; family Rhodobacteraceae; genus Salipiger; species Salipiger pacificus_B. The sequence goes on along the minus strand of NZ_JAIVKX010000007.1, from coordinate 143,977 downwards.
GAGCTGGTCGCGCATGGCGGTCAGCCCCGAGGGCAGCGCTTCGGAATTCTGCTTCTTGAACTCGGCGATGCGGGCATCCATCGCCTCGATCTCGGTCTCCACCCGCGCCTCCTCGGCCTCGAAGAAGGCGAGGGCATCGCGGGCCCGCGTCTCGCTGCGGCTGCGCGACAAGTCGATCACCGAATGCATCAGCTCGTTGGCCACATCGGCGGCCTTCTGCGGATCATCGAGCAGCACGGTGATCATCAGCCCCGAGGGCGCGTTCTGCGGCATGTAGACGTTGGGGTTCGCGCGGATTTCCTGGATCGAGGCCGACTCGCGCATCTGCGACACGCGCTGGTTCATCGGCATCTCGGGATCGTCCATGAAGAGCTGATACTCCTGCATGATCCGCATCAGGTTGTCGCGCGACATGATCCGCTGCTCGATGAGCTGCACCCGGCGCGACGCGGTGTCCGCCGCGCTGGAGGTGCTGGTCGGGTTCGGTGCGACCTGCGCGTCCTCGATCTGCAGCACCGCCGTCGCCTCGTAGAGCTTGGGCTGGTTCAGCGCGAAGAACACGGAGATCGCCGTGCCGACCAGAAAGATCAGGGCAATCAGGCCAAGACGGCGGCGCACGGCAAGGAGCACCTCGGAAAACGACTGGAACTGGTTCACAACAACACTCCCGCAAAGGCCCCCAATGCGACCGGAAAGCGGCGCGACCACCCCGGCCCACCCGGGCCGGAGCAGAACACGGTCACGCCGTTTTCTTGCCTGAATTTAACAAGCGTGCCCCGTTTGTGCCATGTTTATAGAGCGCATATGGGGAAACACTTCGTGTCCCGATCGCGAACCAAGGCCACAATTGAGACGCATTTTGGGGTATTTAGATACTCTTACCGTGCGGTAAGGCGCAGATCGACAGAATTAGGCCAAAGTCCGCCCTCTGGACCATCGGGAATCGCGCCCCCCAGCCGAGCCCCATTTCCGCCACCATTCGCATTTCGGGCGCGGGCAAATACGATTCGATCGCCTCGAATCCGAAGAGCGCCGCGGTGAGCGGGTACTGCGCCTTGTAGGCCGCCTCCTTGGCGCTGAAGATCCGCACCCCGGCGCTGGCGAAGGGAAGAGGCGAGAGCCGGGCAAGTTCGGCCAGGCTGGCGATCGAGGGGATCAGCTCGGAGCGCATCGGCCGGTCGACCTCCAGATCGATGCCCAGCCCGCGCCAGTCCTCCGCCCGGGCCGCCATGGCCAGGCAAAGCCCCTCGGTGTGGGTGATGCTCGCAACGACGCCCTCGGGCCAGACCGGGGCGCGGTCCGCCCCCTTGGGAATGGCACCGTCCGGCAGGCCGAGCTGGCGCAGCGCCGCCCGCGCCGCCCGCCGCCCGCCGGCAAACTCCGCCTGCCGTTTCGGCACGGCCCGGGCGATGCTCTCGCGTTCCTCGGGGAAAAGCTCCGACAGATCGTCCACCGGCCCCGAGACCTCCCAGACCACCCCCTCGGGCAAGTCGGCGCGGCCCAGCAGCTCGCGGAGATCTTCGGGCCGCGCCATTTCAGGCGCTACGCCGGGCGCGCATCTCGCGCCGCCGGGCCATGAGATCGGCGCGCATCTGCGCGCGCGGGTTCAACGGCGGTGCGGGTTCGGCTTCGGCGGGCCCGGGCTCGGGCTTGGGCGCAGGCGGCGCCACCGTCGCGCTCCGTTTCGGCGCGGCCCCCTTGTTCGGAGTCGCCTGCGCGCCACCGGAAAGCGCCGCGACCCGCCCCGCCAGATCCGCCAGCACCGGGAAGCGGAAGATGTCGGTGATCGACAGCCCCTTCGCGCCAAGCTCGTCGCGGATCGCCCGGTGCGCCTGCACCGCGAGCAGCGAATGCCCGCCCAGCTCGAAGAAATTGTCCCGCCCCGAAATGCCCTGCACCCCCAGCACGGTCGACCAGATCTCGGCGATCTGCGCCCGGACCCGGCTGCCGTCGACCTCGGAGGCGGCTGCCACCGGGCCGACAGGCACGGCGGGTTCAGCGGCGAGCGGGCGAGCGGCTGGGGCCCTAGCGGCAGGCGGCGTAGAGGCGCGTGCATCTGCGGGCGACGGGGCCTCGGGTTTCACCACCGCGCGGCGCGCGACGGGTGCGGGCAGCGCCTTGCGGTCGACCTTCTTGTTCGGCGTCAGCGGGAAGGCATCCAGCCGCACGAAATGCGCCGGAACCATGAAAGATGGCAGCCTCTGGCTCATCTCCTTGCGCAGCCCGGATTCGTGCACCTCCGCCGCCGCGGTGTAATAGCCCACCAGCCGCAGATCGCCCGGCGTGTCCTCGCGCGCCACCACCACGGCCTGCGCAATCCCCGGCTGCGCCTCCAGGACAGCCTCGATCTCGCCCAGTTCGATGCGGTAGCCGCGCAGCTTCACCTGGTGATCGACCCGGCCGATAAAGTCGATCCGGCCATCCATGCGCCGCCGCACCAGATCGCCGGTGCGGTACATGCGACCCGGGTGGAAGGGGTTCGGCACGAAACGTTCCTCGGTCAGCTCTTCGCGCCCCCAGTAGCCGCGGGTCACCCCCTCGCCGCCGATCCAGAGCTCGCCGGGCACGCCCACGCCCACCGGCTGCTGCGCCGTGTCCAGCACGTAGAGCTGCTGGTTCGCCAGCGGCAGGCCGATGTTCACCACGCCTTCGGCGGCGCGCGCATCCTCGGTCGAGGACCAGATCGTCGTCTCGGTGGGCCCGTACATATTGGTCACGGCGGCGTCGGTGATCCGCCCGAACTCCTCGACCAGCGCACCGGGCAGCGGCTCGCCGCCAAGGAACAGGTGATCCACCTTCGACAGGGCAAAGCGCGCCTCGTCGTTCATCGCGATCATCCGCGCCATCGAGGGCGTGCACTGCATGTGCGTCACCCCGTGGCGCAGGATCTGCGCGGCGATCGAGAAGTCATCCGCCGCCAGTTCCGGCGCCACGTTGGCGCGCTTCACCACCTCGGCCAGCGGCTTCAGCCCCTCGAGCACCGTGTCCACGGGGATGCCGTAGTCGATCAGGCAGGCAATCTCGCCCACGCCGATGCGCTTGAGCTGCTCGGTCCGCTCCAGCGCATCCTCGACCGTGCCGAAGAGCCCGCTTTCGTTGAAATAGCGCTCGAAGGCGAAGTCTAGGATCGCCTCGAGGTCGTCGGGATCGAGGATGTCGAGGTCCAGATCGAAGGCGTTGTTCACCCCCTTCGGCCGTTTGAACGCCGGGAAGGCCCAGGCGTATTGCTTGATCAGCGCGGCGGCCGAGCGCAGATACTCGCGCATCGGGCCACGGGCGGTCTCGCGCGCCGCCTCGCAGGTCTCGGCGACGAAGCTGTGCAGCATCAGCGTGACGGTGAAATCCTTGGGATCGCGCCCGGCCTCGCGCAGCGTTGCATGGTAGAGCCGGATCATCTCGGCGACGTCATCGACGCTCTGGCCCAGAAGGTGCGTCAGCACGTTGCAGCCATGGGTGCCCGCGTCCTTCCAGGTTTGCGGGTTGCCCGCGACCGTGAGCCAGAGCGGCAACTCCTTTGACACCGGGCGCGGCTGGGTCACCACGTCGAACATCGCCCCGTCCCTGCGCGGGAAACCCACGGGCCGCCCGGCCCACAAATCCCGAATTTGGGAAATATTCTCGATCACTGCCTTCTTGTTGTCCGGCGGCGTATTTTCGGGGCGCAGCACGAAGTCATCCGGCTGCCAGCCCGAGGCCAGCGCCAGCCCGGCGCGGCCGTTGGTGAGGTTGTCGATCACCGCCCATTCCTCGGCGATCCGCGCCGGGTGGTGCAGCGGCGAAACCACAGAACCAGAGCGTACCGCCAAATTCTCGGTCACCGCCGCCACCGCGGCCCCGGTCACCGAGGGGTTCGGATAGGGCCCGCCGAAGGCATGGAAATGCCGCTCAGGCGTCCAGACGGCGCAGAACCCGTGTGTGTCGCCGAACTTCGCGCCCTCGAGCAGCAGCCGGTACTTGTCGCGCCCGACGCCGTCGTCATTGCCCCAGTAGTAGAGCGAGAAGTCCATGCGCTGGTCCGACAGCGGCATCGGCCCTTTCGAGATCAGCGCCCGGTCCTCGTCCGAGGTGAGCACCACCTTGAAGCCGCGCGCCAGCGTGTAGAACAGCTCGAGCACCGAGATGTCGAAACTGAGCGAGGTCACCGCCAGCCATGTTCCCGGGGGCTCATGCGGGACGACCGCATCCATGCCGGTAAAGAAGTTCACCACGTTGCGCTGCTCGACCATCACCCCCTTGGGCGTGCCCGTCGAGCCGCTGGTGTAGATCAGATAGGCGATGTCACCGGGCGCGCTGGTCGCCTCGGGGCGCGTGGCCGGGGCCTGCGCCAGCCGCGGATCGGCGTCGAGCAGCAGGAGCTGCGCGCCGTGCTCGGGCAAAGTCTCTGCCAAAGCCGCCTGCGTCACGATCACCGGTGCACCGCTGTCGGCGATGTAGTGCTGCAGCCGGTCCGCCGGGTAGGCCGGATCGAGCGGCAGGTAGGCCCCGCCCGCCTTCAGGATGCCGAGCGCACCGACCATCAGGTCGACCGAGCGGCGGGTGCAGAGCCCGACGACCACGCCCGGCCCGACGCCCATGCCCTGCAGCACGTTCGCCGTGCGGTTGGCGCGGGCATCGAGGTCGGCGTAGCTCAGGCTCTGCCCCTCGAAGACCAGCGCCACGGCGTCCGGTGTCTTCGCCACCTGTGCCCCGAAGGCCGCCTGCGGGGTCAGGCTGCGGTCATGGTCCACCCCGGTTGCGTTCCACAGGTCGATGACCATGGCACGCTCGGCCTCGGGCAGGATCGGCAGGGCGCGGATCTCGGTCTCGCCGGTGAGATGCGCCGCGATCAGCTCCAGCCGGGCGGCGATCAGCTCGGCCTGCGCGGCGGCGATGCGGCCGGTGTCGGCGTGCAGCAGAGTGCCCTGCGCGGTCTGCTCGACGGTCAGCACGGCGCCGGGGATCGGCCCGGCGGCAAGGCTCAGCCCCAGATGCGGCACCTGCGGCGCGGCGCTCAGTTCGGGCGCGCGGGCGGGCAGGTCGGTGGCAAAGCCGCGGCGCGTGCGCGCCTCGGTGACCGCCTCGGCCATGCGCGCCTGCAGGGCCGCGGCATCCCCCTCGGCCTCGGCGCGCAGCGGCACCCAGGGCATGAGGATCCCGCTCTTGGCGAGCCCGCTCAGCGCCAGATCGGCAAGCGCGATATCGCAGGCGCCGTGCTCATCGTGCCGCGCGGCGAAGGCGGCGACCACCGAGGCAAGATCGGCCTCGCCCAGCGAGAGCGCGCGTGTGGTGATCTCGCCGGTTTCCCGACCGAGACCCGGCATCTCGAAGGGGCGGAGCCCGGCCAGACGGGCACGCCAGCCGGCTTCGTGCGGGGCGACAGCGCGGATCGCGCTGTCGATCCGGGCGCGCTCGTCCGGTTCCAGCAGATCCAGCGCCCCGCCGGGCTTGCCGACCTGCGCCACCAGCGCGGGCGCACCGCAGGGATGGGCGAAATGCGCCAGCCGCAGGGCACCGCTGCCACAGGCCACGGTGAGATGATCGTCGGTGGCCTCGAGGATTTCCCCCGGCGTGCCGCGGCCCTCGATGCCCCGCGCCTCGCCCACCAGCCAGATTTGGCCATTCGCACGGACCTTGGCGGCCGAGAGCGGGTTGGCATAGCCGCCGTGATCCAGCGCCCGCACCAGCCGGGCGAGATCGGTGGCGGGCTTGGTGAAATCGAGCAGCCCATGCCCCGAGGGCCTGTCCGCCAGCGCGTGATAGCTGCGTTGCGAAAGATCCTGCGGCAGGCGCCTCAGCCCGGAGGACAGCTGTTCGATGACATCGTCGAAACTCTCGATCGCGGCCTCGAAAGCCTTGGCGTTGAGCGTCAGCGCCGTGTCGCTGGCGGTGATGTCGAAGCCGCGGGTCACGAGGATATCGCCCTCGTCGATGCCGCCCTCGATCATGTGCCAGGTGATGCCGTGGCGGGTCTCGCCCTCGATCAGCGCCCAGACCGGCGCGTTCAGCCCGGCATGGCGCGGCAGCGGCCCGTCGTGGAAGTTCACCGCGCCCTTGGCGGGCAGCGCCAAGACATCCTTGGGAATAATTCCCAGATTAGAGATCGACAGCAGGTAGTCGAAATCCTTTGGCAGGCGCGCGGCCAAATCGGAACCGGGTGCAATGACAGGAATTCCCTGATCCATCGCCCATGTACCGATATCGGGATTTTGGGTCACCACCGCCGCGATGTCATGCCCCGCGGCGCGCAGTTTTTCCGAGCATTGCACCAGCAGCGACTCGTTGCCGGCGACGACAGAGCTGAACTTGGCCATCACACTCACTCCACTTTCGCCTCGGCGCCGCCTGTCCCCGCGGGGACGGCGCGGCCCGGCGCGGGCCGGAACAGGGCGCGGAGGTCATGGGATATCAGGTCGCGCAGGAAATGCGCGGGATCGGCGGCGGGCTTGCGCTGGATCACCCGGCGCAGCCGCCAGAGCAGCCCGCCGCAGACATGGGACAGCGTCGCCAGCGCCGCGTAGCCCCGCCCGCGGGTCTTTGAAAAATAATGCCAGCGGCTGTCGAGCCAGAAGCCGGGAATGCGGGTCCAGCGCTTCATCCCGGTGGAGACCGAGCCGATGTGCATCACCTCGCTGCCGCGCACGTAGTGGGTCTGATACCCGGCACCGGCGGCGCGGTGGCAAAGCTCGGTTTCCTCGAAGTAGAGGAAGAAGGTCTCGTCGAAGAGGCCGATCTCTTCGAGCACCTCCCGCCGCATCATCAACGAGGCCCCCGCCAGCCAGTCGACGGGCTGCGTCCCCGCGGGGACGGGCATCGGCACGGCCCGGGTCTTCAGCAACCGCGAGACCGGGCCGAAACGGATGGCCCCCTCGAATTCCGAGGCGAGCGAGGGGAAGCGGAAGGCGGTCATATGCGCCGCGCCGTTTTCGCCGTGGAGATAGCTGCCGGCAAGGCCCGCCTCGGGGTGGGCTTCGAGGTGCTCGACCAGCGCGCGGATTGCGCCCGGCGCGGGGAAGGCGTCGGAGTTCAGCAGGTAGACGTAATCGGGGCGGCTGCCGTCCGACAGGCCCGCGCGGATGCCGATGTTGTTGCCCGCGCCGAATCCGCCATTGTGGTCCGAGCCGATCAGCCGGACCGGCGCGCCCTGCGCCCAGGGCGCCTCGGCGAGCGCGGCCTTCATGGTCTCGTAAGACCCGTCACCGCTGGCATTGTCGACGATGACCAGCTCCGCTTCGAGGCCCTTCATGGCGCGCAGCGCGGCCCGCGCCGAGCGCAGGGTCATCTCCGCGGTACGGTAGTTGAGCGATATGACGAGCACGCGCGGCATCGGTCTACTCCGCCGCCTCGGCCCGGTAGGGCATCGGCGCGGGGCCCCGGTCACGCGCCTCGGCCTCGGCGATTGCCTGCCGCATCAGCGCCGCCAGCACCCGCACGTTGGGCTCGAGCACCATGGAATCGTGATCGCCGGGCACCTCCTGCACCTCGACGCCGGGCACGTATTGGCCCCAGTCGTTGTCGGCCAGCACGTAGGCGCGTTCCGAGTTCACCATGCGGCCACCGCCGACCTGCCACGTGCCGACCAAAGGCGGACGGTAGAGCACCAGCCGCCCGTCCCAGGGCCGCACGCGGTACTGCGCCACAGCCCGAAGGAAGGCGGCCTCGATCTCGGCGTTATGGAAGGCATGCTCGGCGCCGGTGGCCTCGCCGGCACGGCGCTTGGCGATTTCCCAGCGCAGCCGGTTGCGGGCCCAGATCAGCGGGTAGAGGGGGCCTTTTGCCTTGGCCTCTTGCCACTGGATGCGCAGCCGGTCACCGCGCTCCAGCGGGCGGCGCGTGGGCAGCGGCGTGTCGAGCAGCACGCAGAGCGCGACCTGCTCGCCCATCGCCTCGAGCTGGCGGGCGATCTCGTAGGCGGTGATGCCACCCCCCGAGAAGCCGCCGACCATGTAGGGGCCCTCAGGCTGCACCTGCCGCATCTCGGCGATGTAGTCGGCGGCGGCGTCCTCTATGGAGGCATGCGGCGCCTCGCCTCCATAGAGCCCCTTCGCCTGCAGCCCGTAGAAGGGCCGGTCGGCGCCCAGCAGATGTGCCAGATGGCGCAGGTTGAGCACGTTGCCGAACATCCCCGCCACGAGGAAGAACGGCCGGCGCGGCCCGCCCTCGCCGTCGTGCATCGGCACGAGGTGGGTGAAGCGGCGCTCGGGGATGCTGGGCGTTGCGCGCTCGGCGTCTCCCGTGTGGCCGGTGCGCTCGGCGATGAGTGCGGCGCAGCGGCGGATCGTCGGCGCCTCGAAAAGCACCGAGATCGGGAAGTCGACGCGGAACGCCTTGCGCACCATGGCAAAGAGCCGCACGGCGATCAGGCTGTGCCCGCCGAGGTCGAAGAAACTGTCCTCGGCCCCCACGCTCTGCACGCCCAGCAGCTCTTGCCAGAAACCCGCCAGGGTGCGCTCGATCTCGCCCTCGGGGGCGACGAAGTCGCTGTCGAGCTGCGGGCGCTCGAAGCTCTGCCCTTCGGGGGTCTCGGCGGAAGACTCGGCGCTCTGCCGGGTGAGCTGGTCGAGATCCACGGGCGAGACCACCACCTGCGGCAGGCCGAGCTGCAGCGCCCGGGCAAAGGCCTCGACGCCCTCTTCGGGCAGGATGCCCTGCGACAGGCTGTGGGCGAGCCGTTCCTCGGCCGGCGAGAGCGGCGGCGCGGCGCCATCCTCTTCGGTCTCCAGCTCGGCGGCGGTGAGGCGCGGCGCGGCCTGCAATTGCTCCGGCGTGTCGAGACGGCGGAGCGTGAAGCCGTTGATCTCCACCAGCACGCGGCCATCGGGCGCGCAGAGCGTGACGTCGAAACTCGCGGTCTCGCTGTCGGCCCGGTTGTCCGCGGCGTTGCGGACCCAGCTCACGATGCGATCCGGCAGCGGCGCGTGAACGCGGACGCGGGCGTAGGAGACCGGGACCCAGAGATGGGTCGGCTGCCAGCCCGCGATCAGCTCCATCGCCCAGCCGGTGGCAATGTCGAGCAGCGCCGGGTGCAGCAGGCAGCCGTCCTGCGCCGCCTCGGGCGGCAGCGAGAGATCGGCGATCCCCTCGCCCTGCCCCAGCGCCGCGGTGTCGAGCACCTTCCAGCGCGGGCCGAAGGCCAGTTGCTGCTCCTGCGCGGCGGCGAGCTTTCCACCCCGCGGCGCGCGCGCGGGGGCGGCGCAGCGGGCGCGCAGCGCTGTCAGGTCCAGCGGTGCAGGGCGCGGCAGCGGCGCGAGCGACAGCGTGGCCTGCGCGGTGAGAGCGAACCCGTGGCGACCGTTCAGCGTGGCGTCGGCCAGCGCCTCGAAGCCATAGCCCTCGTCCCTGCGGGTGAGGCGCAGGCGAAGGTCGCGGGGACGCTCGTCGGCCACCCGCAGCGGACGCAGGAAGGTGAGGTCGCGGATCTCGAAAGCCCGGTCTTCGTGCTGCGCCTTTAGCGCGTGGGCGGCGAGGGTCAGATAGCCGGTGCCGGGCAGCAGCGCGTCGCCGGCGCGGGTGCGGTGCTCGTCGATGATCCAGTCGCCGGTCGAGAGCGTGCTGGTGAAGAGCCGGTTGCCGAGCCGGTCGAAAGTGGCATCGCCGAGCAGCGGAAGGCCGGTGGGCGCCACCGGCGGCGCGGGCAGATCGCCGCTGCGGGCCGCGACGGCCTCGGCGGCCATGCCGACCTCGTTCCAGATGCCCCAGTTGATCGCCGTGACCCGCGTCTGCCCGCCCGCGCGGGACCGGGCGAAGGCGTTGAGGTATTCGTTGGCGGCGACGTAATCCACCTGCCCCGCCGGGGCGGTGACGGTGGACGACGACGAGAACAGCGCGATCCAGTCGGTGGACCCGTCGGGGAAGACCTCGCCCAGCACCTGCGTGCCGTGGAGCTTCGGGGTGAATACATCCTCGACCGCGGCGGGGGTCTTGGTGAGCAGCGGCGCGTCGTCGATCACCCCGGCGCCGTGGATCACCCCGGTGATGCGACCGAAGCGCGCCTCGGCTTCGTCCCGCGCGGCCTGAAGCTGGGCGCGGTTGCAGACGTCGGCGGCGATCACCATGACCTCGGCCCCGGCCTCCTCTAGCGCCTGTACCGCGCGGATGCGGCGGGCGATGGCGTCCTGCGGCGCGTGGCGGGCGAGGTAGCCGGGCCACGCCCCGCGCGCGGGCAGGGCGCGGCGGGCAACGAGGATCAGCTTGGCGCCGTGCTTGGCAAAGGCCATACCGAGCGTCAGGCCGATGCCGCCGAAGCCGCCGGTGAGCAGGTAGGTCCCCTGCCCCGGCTGCGGCGCGCCCTCGGGCAGCGGCACGGGGGCCATGGCGCATTCGAAGCGGCGACCATGTCGCAGGGCGGCGGTCGCCTCCCCGGGCGCGGCCAGCAGGTCCTCGAGCACGAGGTCGGTGAGCCGGGCAAACTCCTCATCGCGCGCGGCCTCGGCCTTGCGGCGGGTAAAGAGGGTGCCGGCGGCGGGCTCGGGCAGCACAAGGTCGAGCGTTTCGACACGAACACCGGGCAATTCGCGCGGGATGACCCGGGCGGGACCGGCGATCGTGGCCTTCGACGGATGCGTTGTAGGCTCGCCCTGCACCTGCGCCGCGCCGGTGGTCACCACGGTCATCTGCAGCGGGCGCGGCAGGTTTTCCTCGGCCATGGCCTGCGCCAGGAAGAGCAGCGCGTAGAAACCCTGCTCCTGCACGCGGTGGAAGAAGCTCGAGCCCGGGCGGTGCCCCTCGCCCTCGGTGACCAGCCAGAAATGCGCGATGCGGGTCGGCACGTGGCCGCGCAGGGCGAGGTCCTGCAGCAGCAGATCATAGCCCTCGCGGCCGCGTTCGGGCGGCAGGATGTAGGCGCTGTCCGACAGGCGGGTGAAGGCATCGCCGGGGCGCACCTCGATCACCGCGTGCCCGGCCGCGGCGAGCCGCGCGGCGCAGCGGGCGGCGAGCCCGGCCTCGTCCATGAACATCAGCCAGACCTGCGGCTCGGTCTCCGAGAGCGCCTCGGTCACGTCCAGCGCGGCCTCGGCGGCGCGCGCGCGCCAGACCGGCTTCCAGCCCCAGGCGCTCAGGTCATCGTTGCGCACCAGGTGTTTCGGCGCGCTCTCGACCTGCTTGCCCGGTTCGATGAAATAGGGCGCGCGCTGGAAGGCGTAGGTGGGCAGCACGACGCGGTTGCGACGAGCCCCGCCCCAGACCTGTGCCCAGTCGATCTCGGCGCCGAGCGCCCAGAGACGGCCCAGCACCTCGAACATGTAGCGGTCGTCGGCGATCTTCTCTTCGGAGTGGCGCAGCGAGCTCAGAACCTGCTGGCCCGGCACCACGGGGTGCTGGCGGGCCAGCGAGGAGAGCGCCTTGCCCGGCCCGACCTCGAGAAAAATCCGGCTCTGTTGCTGGGCAATCGTTGCCATGCAGTCGGCGAAATGGACGGTGCCGCGCAGGTGTTCCACCCAGTAGTCGGGGCTGGTCGCCTGTTCGTCGGTCAACCAGGTGCCGGTGCGGTTCGAGGTCAGCGGCAGGCGCGGCGGGCTGAGGTCGATGGAGCGCAGGTAGGCGCGGAACTGCGCGAGGATCGGCTCGAGCATGCGGCTGTGAGCCGCGATGTCGATGGCGATGCGCTGGCAGTCGATGCCGTCCGAAATCAGTCTCTGTTCAAGGGCGTTCAGCGCCTCCGCCGGTCCCGAGGCCACCGAAAGCCCGGGCGCGTTGACCGCGCCGAGATCGAGGTCTTCGCCGAGGTGCTCCCGTAGTGTCTCGGCGGGCAGGCTAACCGAGAGCATGCCGCCCGCGGGCACCGTGTCGAAGAGCCGCCCGCGAAGGTGCACGAGGCCGATGCAATCCTCATAGCTCATCACACCCGCGAGACAGGCGGCGGCGTTCTCGCCCATGGAATGACCCGCGAGCGCGGCGGGCTCGATGCCCCAGCTCATCCAGAGCTTCGCCAGCGCCACCTCGGTCATCAGGATCAGCGGCAACTGCAGGGAAGGCCGTTTCAGAGCCTCCTCGGCAGCGGGTTTCGCCTCGGGCGTGGGAAGCCAAAGCGCGCGAATGTCCTCGTCGGTGATCTCGTCCAGAGCGGTCAGCCCGCGGTCCATCCAGTCGGCGAAAACAGGCTCTGTTTCGTAGAGATCACGCGCCATCCCGGCATATTGCGCGCCACCGCCGGGGAAGAGGAAAGCGACGTCGGGCCGGTCGAGCGCGCTGTGGGTGTGCACCCGGCGGAGGGTGTCTTCCTCCAGCAGGCGCGCGGCTTCCTCATGGCTTCCGGCGACCACCACGCGGCGCTTTTCAAAGGCGCGGCGGCCCTCCTTCAGGGTGAAGGCGACATCGGCCAGCGGCTGCTCGGGATGCGCGCGCAGGTGCGCGGCGAGGCGCTGCGCGTTCGCGTCGAGCGCAGCCTTGTTGCGGCCCGAGAGGGTGAGGATCTGGAACGGCCAGTCGCTCTGTTCCGAAGCCGGGCGCGGCGGCGCCTCCTGCAGCACCACATGGGCGTTGGTGCCGCCGACCCCGAGCGAGTTCACCCCGGCGCGGCGCGGATGATCGCCGCGTGTCCAGGGAGTCAGGGCGTCGTTCACCACGAAAGGGGAGTGCTCGAAGGCAATGGCGGGGTTGGGTTTCTCGTAACCCAGCGAGGGCGGCATCTGCCCGTGGTGCAGCGCCAGCGAGGTCTTGATCAGGCTCGCCACCCCGGCGGCGGTGTCGAGATGGCCGATATTGGTCTTCACCGAGCCGATGCGGCAATGGCCCGTATCAGAGCCGCTTTGCGCGAAGGCCTGGGTCAGCGCCGCGACCTCGATGGGATCGCCGAGATAGGTGCCGGTGCCGTGACATTCGACGTAGTCGATGCTGTCCGAGCCGACGCCCGCCACGGCCTGCGCCTCGGCGATGGCCTGCGCCTGGCCGTCAACCGAAGGCGCGAGATAGCCCGCCTTGCCCGCGCCGTCGTTGTTGATCGCCGAGCCCTTGATGACCGCCCAGATGTGATCGCCATCGGCCACGGCATCCTTCAGGCGGCGCAGCACCACGACCCCGGCGCCGGAGCCGAAGACCGTGCCCTGTGCGCGGTGGTCGAAGGCATGGCATTCGCCATCGGGCGAGAGGATCTCATTCTCGCGGTAGAGGTAGCCGCGGGTCTGCGGCAGCTCGATGGTCACCCCGCCCGCCAGCGCCATGTCGCATTCGCCGTTCAGCAGCGCCTGCACCGCGAGATGGGTGGCGACGAGCGACGTGGAACAGGCGGTCTGCACGTTGACCGACGGGCCGTGCAGGTCGAGCACGTAGCTCAGACGGGTGGTCAGGAAGTCCTTGTCGTTGCCGGTATGGCGCAGCAGGAACAGGCCGGTGCTGTCGACCAGATCGGGGTTCGAGCAGAGGTTGACGTAGAAATAGCTGCCCATGCCGACACCGCCGAACACGCCGACCGCGCCGTCAAAGCTTTCGGGCACGTGGCCGGCGGTCTCGAGCGCCTCCCAGGCGGTCTCGAGGAACTGCCGGTGCTGCGGGTCCATGATCGCCGCGTCCTTGGGGGCGAAGCCGAAGAACTCGGCATCGAACATCTCGAAGCCGTCCAGCGGCGCGCCGAAGGGCACGTAGTCGCGGTGGCGCAGCAGGCCCGGGTCTTCGCCGGCGGCGCGCAGCTCGTCCTCGGTGAAGCGGCGGATGGCGCGGCGGCCCTCGCGCAGGTTCTCCCAGTAGGTGGCGATATCGGCAGCCCCGGGCAGATGCGCGGCCATGCCGACGATGGCGATGTCCGTCTCGGCGATGTCCCGTTGACTGTCCAAGAAACCTTCCTCACTCGCACAACCCCGCGACCCCATGCTCCGTAAATAGAGATTACGGAGAAAATTGGGCACAAACCTCGCATGACGCGCGGTCGCGGGAAACAAAGCAGGACAGGTCCCGGCACTGTCCGCCGCAGAGAGCGTATCAGCTAGGGCGCCGGCTGTCTCGGGCCGGTCCTGTGTCACGGGCAAGTCTGACCGCCGCCCGGCGCCTCACCAGCCCTGGGCGCTCAGCGCGGTGACGGCCGGCCAGTTGAGGGTGATCGCGAGTGCGGCGAAGGCCGCGCCGAAGAGCAAGAAGCACAGGTCATGCAGCGGATCCCAGACGCCCATGCGCCGCGCCAGCCAGACCACCACCGGGTAGGCCAGCCCGAAGGCCGCGCCGTAGCCCAGCAGCGCGCCGATCAGGCCGAAGCTCTCGAGCCCGACGAGGATGCAGCCGACCATCAGCAGCGCCCGCGCCAGCGCCAGCACGAAGAAGCTGCGGCTGTCACCCGCCGCCAGCGCCGCCTGGTCGTAGGTCTGCACGATGATCTGCGGCATCTGCACGCAGGCGACGATTACCGTCACCGCCCCGGCGGCGAGGTAGCGGTCGTCGTACATCAGATCGACCAGCCAGTGGCCGCAGACGGCGAAGCTGGCGACCAGCACCAGCAGCACGCCGGTCACCGAAAAGCGCATCTTGCGCAGGCGCAGGAAGTTCTGGCGGCTCTGGCGCGGCGGGCTCTCGCGGTAGATCGGGATCAGCACCTTGCGCGTCACCATGCCGCCCAGCAGCATCGGGAAGGAGGCGAGGAAATAGCCGATGTTGTAGACCCCGAAGGCATCGAGGCTGAGGTACTTGCCGATCAGGATCTTGTCGCCCTGGCTGAAAAAGAAGCCGCAGACGGTCGACAGGAAGATCCACTTGCCGAAGTTCACCAGCTCGGCCCGTGCCTCGGGCTCCATGCGGAACCGGTTGCGGCCTCCGGCTAGCAGCAGCGAGTTGGCGATCACCTCGAAGAGGCTGCTGATCAGCCCCGAGAGCACCAGCGCCCAGACCGAGCCGGTGGCCCAGGCCAGCAGCACCGCGCTGCCGACGCCGAGGCTCTGGGTGGCCAGCTCCAGCAGCGTGACCCGGCCGAGCCGCAGGTGGCGGTTGGCGCTGTCCATGCGGGTCGGCCGGAAGCCGACGATGAGCAGCGACAGCGCCGCGACGGGCAGAAGGTACAAAAGCTGCGGCTCGTCGTAGAACAGCGCCATCGGCCAGGCCAGCACGCAGGCGGAGAGCCAGAGCCCGATGCCGCGCAGCACCTGGATGGTCCAGGCGGTGTCGAGGAAGTCGCGGTCGTCGCCGCGCTTGCTCTGCAGGATCGCCGGGGTGACGCCGACGTCGGAGAATTGCATCAGCCCCATCAGGAAGACCGAGACCAGCGCCATGAGGCCGAACGCCTCGGGAAAGAGCAGCCGGGTGAGGATCAGGTTGCTGCCGAGCCGCAGTGCCTGCGCAAAACCGAAGCTGCCCACGGTCAGCAGCGCGCTGCGCAGCACGCGCGCGCCGAGCGAGGCGCCCGAGAAGCGCTGGACCAGCGGCAGGCTCACCGGCTCCGGCTCCAGGCCGGGCGCGCCTGCGGCGTCAGCCGGACCAGCAGCGCCACCCCGGCGTAGACCGCGAAGCCCAGCGGGTCGCGCAGCGCCATGCGCAGCTTGCCCAGCGGCGAAAGCGGCAGCTTGTCGTCATTGCCGAGCAGCCCCGGGTATAGCCGTCCGACCTGCGCCACGCCCGCATCCTGCCGGCGGCGCACGCGGACCAGCGCGGGCAACCCTTCGGCGATCGGCCACTCGTAGTGGGCCGGGACCGCGCTGCGCTCCTCGGGGGCGAAGCTGAGCCGCACGAAGGTGTCGTCCGAGATGATGTCGGGGAACTCCTGCCAGCGGGCCCGCCCCTCGGCATTGACCGCGAAGACGCCGCAGCCCGGCACGCCATCCGACATGAAAGGCACCTGCCGCCAGCTGCGGGCATAGGCGCGGGCGGCCCAGCCGTGGGCGGTGATGCGCAGCCGCCCGCTGGCATAGCGCGCGCCGGGCCGCGACAGGGCGGCGTGGAGCTGCTGCAGCAGCGCCTTGCTGACCGTCACGTCGGCGTCGAGGTAAATGCGGATGCCCGAGCGCGCCGCGGCGTCGCCGGCGTTGAGCGCGGCGAGCTTGCCGCCCTCCGCGCGCTCGATCACCCGCAGGGACCAGTCGCGTGACGCGAAGTCATCCACGAAGTTGCGTGCGCGCGCAGCGGTGTCATCCGCGCAGCCGTTCGCCACCACGATGACCTCCGGCGCGGGGGTCTCCCCGGGCCAGTCCGAGGCCAGAACGGCCTTCAGGCACGCGCCGATCAGCGCGCTTTCGTTGCAAGCGGGCAGGATCACCGAAACCGCGGGGCTGCCACAAAACCGAAACTCGTCAGACGCCATGATCCGTACCAAGGACGACACACATGCCCATGTCCTGCACCAGGATGGGGTGGCTTTGCCAGTGAACTATGGCCAAAGAATGGTTTGAGGGAGTTTTTGGTTCAAATGTCGACAGCCGTCCCGGCTGGCTGCTCGGCGCGTGGGGGTCTGGTGTCTCAAAACCTTCGGATCGGGTATCTCGTGCCCCAGTTCCCGGGGCAGACGCATATCTTCTTCTGGCGCGAGGTGCAGGCGCTCGAGGCCATGGGCCACGAGGTGCACCTTTTGTCGACCCGCGTGCCGCCGGTCGGGCTGATCGCGCACAGCTGGTCCAAGGAAGCCATCGCCCGCACCACCTACCTTGGCGAGATTCGCCCCCTCGCCGCCGCCACCAGCTTGCTGCGCCTGCTGCCGCGCGGGCTGGCGCTGGACCTGCTGCGCGAGGGGCCGGGCTTTGCAAGGGACACCGCGCTGACGCTCTCGGCCGCCGAGGCGCTGCGCGACTACGCGGCGGAACACGCCCTCGACCACGTGCACGCGCACAGCTGCGGCCGCGCCGCGCTGGTGGCCACCCTTGCACAGAGACTGGGCGGCACGCCCTATTCGCTGACCCTGCACGGCCCGCTTTCCGACTACGGGCCCGGCCAGCGGGTGAAATGGCGCGAGGCCGCCTTTGCCACGGTGATCACCCGCAAGCTCACCGGCGCGCTGCAGGCGGCCCTGGGGGACAACCTGCCGCCGCGCATGGTGATCCGCCCGATGGGCGTCGACACCGATGTGCTGCGCCGCGACACGCCCTACGCGCCGCCCGAGAAGGGCCGGCCGGTGCGGCTGTTCTCCTGCGGGCGGCTGAACGTGGTGAAGGGCCACCAGGACCTGATGTCGGCCATGCGCCAGCTGCTCGACCAGGGCGTCGACGTGCGGCTGGAGATCGCCGGCGAGGATGATGCCGGCGGCAGCGGCTACCGCGCCGAGCTCGAGGCGCACCTGCGCAAGCTGCGGCTGCAGGACCACGTGAAGCTGCTGGGGGCGATCGACGCCGGCGCCGTGCGCGACAAGCTTTTGGCGGCGCATGTCTTCGTGCTGGCCTCCTGGCACGAGCCGCTCGGCGTCGCCTACATGGAGGCCATGGCCTGCGGCCTGCCGGTGATCGGCACCGACGCGGGCGGGGTGCGCGAGCTGATCGACGACGGGCATTGCGGCAAGCTGGTGCCGCCTAGGGATCCGACGGCGCTGGCGCGGGCGATCCGCGACCTGGCGCAGAACCCCGACACCGCGCGGCGGCTCGGCGCGGCGGGCCGGGTCAAGGTCGAGCAGGACTTTCGCGCCAGCCTCGGCGCCGAGTCACTGGTCGAGGAAATCCTGCGCGCGCGGCAGTAGCGGCAAAAGCCTTCGAAGGCGTTTAAGAGTCTCTTCGAAGAGCGGTGCGGCTCAGAACCCGGAGGTTGGAAGCGCCGAATCGGGCGCGTCCTCGAAGCTCAGCAGTTCGATGGCGAAGAGCGTGACCCGGCCCTTGCGCCCCTCGGCGACCAGCCGCCCCGCCGCATCGCGCGCGAAGGCGTAATCGCTCCGCGCCCCGGGCAGCAGCGCCCTGTCCTCGCCCTCCCCACCGTGCAGGTGATCGTCGCCCCCCTGCCCGACCAGCAGATCGTCCCCGGCCCCGCCGAGCAGGATATCGGGCCGCGCGCTGCCTTCCAATGTCTCGCCCCCGGGTGCGGCGCGCAGCAGCAGCCCGTCGTTGAAGGCCCCATCGGCGCGCTCTTCCCAGCCGGTGGAGGCCGAGGCGTTGTAGCTCATCAGCATGTCCCAGCGCGGATTGGCGTCATCGAGGTGGCGCAGCGCGCCCCAGCTGCCCCATTGCGAGGCCGGCGCGACGTCGACAAAGGCGTTGAACAGCGTGCCCCCCGCGGCGATCCAGCCGGTCAGCAGCTGCTCGTAGAGCTTGGCCATCTCGGGGCTGTAGTTGAACTGCGCGAAGAAGGCGGTGAGCCTCTCGTCCTGCACCCGCTCGGCCTGTGCCGCCACATGGGTGCCGCCCTCGTACATCACCAGCCGCAGCCCGGCCGCCTCGGCCCCCCCGGCGTGATAGGGCAGGATGTCCCCGGTCAGCTCGGCCAGCGAGCCCTCCTGCAGCGCCATGGCGACGGGCAGCATGGCCGCGTCGAAACGGTGCCGTTTCACGTATTCGCGCAGGGCGACGCGGCGCAGCCCCTGCGCCTCGCCGTCCTCCTGCGCCTGCATCTCGGCGCGCGACAGCCAGTCGTCCATCTGCCCGGCCATCTCCTCGCTGCCGAGCTCGTAGCCGAAATAGCCCGCCACGGCATAGGCGTCGAAACTCTCCTGCGGCGGGTGGCCGAGCGCCAGATAGGCCAGCGGCGCGGTGAGGATCTGCTCCTCGAGCCCGGGCCAGCCGGTGTGGGTGGAGATCACCCGGACCAGCCGCTGTTTCGCCTCCGCGCCGTAGACCTCGCTCCAGATGTCCATGACCTGCGCCGCGCGCAGCCCGTAGAACTGGATCCAGCCGGTCTCGGAGCGGCCCCAGCGTGCCTCGGCCTGCTGCGTCGCCCACTGCGCCTGCGGGAAGATGAAGTTCCAGACCTCGTTGGAATATTCGACATAGGCCTTCAGCCCCGGGTCGAGCCGCGCCTTCACCAGCTCGGCGAAGTGCCGAACGTAGTCGTCATCGGCCATATGCGGCAGGGTGAACCACGGGTCGGCACCGACCTCGTTGGCGAGCGCGATCATCACCTCGGGCGGCACGCCCCAGGCCACCCATGTGGCATCGCTCATCCGCGGGCGGTCGTCCCAATGCTGCACCGGGGCGCCGTTGGTCATCATCCAGTCCATGAAGCGCAGGCTGCGCAGGTCGTGGATGCGCGCCAGCCAGGCGGGGTTGAACAAGGCCCCGGCCTCGAAGAGCGGCACCTGGTCCTCGCGCACCACGTGGATGTCGCGGATCGGGTCTTCGGGATCGGTGGCCGAGATCGAGATGCCCACGGACCCCTCGCCCGGCGTGTAGTCGAAGAGCGCCCGCCCCGCCTCCATGCGCACGCGACTGGCGCGGCCGGTGAGCTGTAGATCGCCCGTGCCCTGCCACGTGACGACATAGGTGCCGCGCAGGTGCTGCGCCTCTGGGGGCTGGTCGGTGAGCAGCAGCGCCTCCAGCCGCTCGACGCCGTCGGGGATGCGCAGCGGCCAGCCGTCCGGGTCGAGCGCGCCGAGGGCGCGCAGCGCGTCGATCTCGACGCCCCCCCATTGCCCGGGCAGGTGGCCGATCCAGGGCCGCGAGGATTTCATCAGATCGACGAAGGGATGCTGGGTGGACCAGTCCGACAGGCCATTGAGCCCCATGGCCAGCGCCGGGGCGCCCTCGGGGCGGGCGCCGGAGTCGGGCAGCGCCAGGTCCGGGCGCGGCGGCAGGGGCGTCTCGGCGGCAGGCTCGACGGCAAGCTCGGCGGCGGCCTGTCGCGGCGCGTCCGGCTGCGGCGCATCCGCCGCTGTTTCCTCGGGCAGAACCTCCGAGACCGCCTGCCAGACCTGCGCGGCGACCTGCGGGTAGGCGGCGGCGATCTCGCGGTCGATCTCGGGCGGCGGCGCGTACCCCTCGGGCGGCGGCGCGCCGTAGAGAGCGCTGTAGGTCACCATGGCCGCGAGGAAATAGAGCGAGGGCGTGCCATGCGGCGCATCGTCAACATAGAGCACCTCGACCGGCACGTCCTGCAGCGGCCCGCCGTCCTCGAGCAGCGCGGCCATGACCCGCGCCACGGGAATCAGATGCACCGCCTGATCGGGCCGCGCGGCGCGCAGCTTGTCCAGCAGATCGTCGTACCAGACCCCGTAGGCGCCGAGCGTGTAGTCGTGGTAGCGCCGCATGCCGCGCGCCGAGGGCGGGTAGTCGCCGGCGGTCGAGGCCATGTCCGGCCAGCCCTCGTAGATCCACAGCGGCGTGCCCGGGGCGTGGCTCTCGACCCAGTCGGCGACCTTGAGAATCGCGTCCAGAGGGCTGGTGCCCGAGAGGTTGATGCCCGGGTAGGGCGCATCCGACGCCTGGTACTGCAGGAAGTTCGCCGGGGTGATCAGCACCGCGTCATAGCCCGCATCGCCAAAGGCGCCGCGCCCCGGATCCCAATGGTTGCTCACGCCGGGAATCGTCCAGTTCGGCTCGGGCGGCAGGTTGTCCGAGAAATCGCGCAGGAAGCCCCATTGCCCGTCGAGCGCCAGTTCCGCCCCGCCCGCCTGAGCGAGCTGCGCAAGCCAGTAGGGCGTGTTGCTATGCGCCTCCTGCCCGAGGAAATGCACCAGCGAATTGCCGAAGACGTAGACCTCGCGCTCGGGGCCGCCGCCTTCCTGCGCGAGGGCCGCGAGGGGCCAGCCGGCGGCCAGAAGTGCCGCCCTCAGTAAACGCCCGATCATCAAACTCCCCCGAAACGACCCTGAACCAAACAGCTTGTCCGAAGCATATGGGCACGCGGCGCGGTCACTCAAGCGGCGCGGGCAAGGTGCTGCGCTGCGGCATAACTTTCCGCGATCCGGGTGGGATTTTCGGTTTTCATTTCGGTTCCGCTGCGTATAGTCGCGCCCATGTTGACCCTTGGCCATATCCCCGCTGCTGCACGTGCGTTCCGCGCGCCGGTTGCGCTTGGCCTGCGTCTAGTCCTAATCCGCCTCTGAGCGCGCATCTCGGCGCGACCGCTCAGAGGAGGAACGTTTCGCGCCGGCGAACCCTTTCCAGGACGACGACTCAAGAGATCCGAAAAATGACCGACCAAGCCAAAGACCGCGTGTACATCTTCGACACGACCCTCCGTGACGGCGAGCAGTCGCCCGGCGCGACCATGACCCATGACGAGAAGCTCGAAATCGCCGAGCTGCTCGACGAGATGGGGGTCGACATCATCGAAGCCGGCTTCCCGATCGCCTCCGAAGGCGACTTCCGCGCCGTCTCGGAAATTGCCGAGCGCAGCAAGAACTCGGTGATCTGCGGCCTCGCCCGCGCCCAGATCAACGACATCGACCGCTGCTGGGAGGCGGTGAAACACGCCAACCGCCCACGCATCCACACCTTCATCGGCACCTCGCCGCTGCACCGCGCCATTCCGAACCTCACGCAGGACGAGATGGCCGAGCGCATCCACCAGACGGTGACCCATGCGCGCAACCTCTGCGACAACGTGCAGTGGTCGCCGATGGATGCCACCCGCACCGAGCATGACTACCTCTGCCGCGTGGTCGAGATCGCCATCAAGGCGGGCGCCACGACGATCAACATCCCCGACACCGTGGGCTACACCGCGCCGGTGGAATCGGCGGAACTGATCCGCATGCTGATCGAGAAGGTGCCGGGCGCCGACGAGATCATCTTCGCCACCCACTGCCACAACGACCTCGGCATGGCGACGGCGAACTCGCTGGCCGCCGTCGAGGCGGGTGCGCGGCAGATCGAATGCACGATCAACGGCCTCGGCGAGCGGGCGGGCAACACCGCGCTCGAAGAGGTGGTGATGGCGCTCAAGGTCCGCGGCGACATCATGCCGTACGAGACGCATATCGACACCCGCAAGATCATGCACATCTCGCGCCGCGTCGCGACGGTCTCGGGCTTCCCGGTGCAGTTCAACAAGGCGATCGTCGGCAAGAACGCCTTCGCCCACGAGTCCGGAATCCACCAGGACGGCATGCTCAAGAACAAAGAGACCTTCGAGATCATGCGTCCCGAGGACGTCGGTCTTGCGGGCACCTCGCTGCCGCTCGGCAAGCACTCGGGCCGCGCCGCGCTGCGCGCCAAGCTCAAGGATCTCGGCGTCGATGTGGGCGACAACCAACTCAAGGACATCTTCGTCCGGTTCAAGGATCTCGCCGACCGCAAGAAGGAGGTCTTCGACGAGGACATTCTCGCGCTGGTGACGGCGGCGATGACCGATGGCGCCGATCACCTCGAGATCGTCTCGCTCAAGGTCGTCTGCGGCACCGGTGGCCCGGCCGAGGCGACGCTCGAGATGGAGGTCGGCGGCGAAGAGAAATCCTGCGTGATGGAAGGCGACGGCCCGGTCGACGCCACCTTCAAGGCGGTGCGCGCGCTCTACCCGAACTCGGCGCGGCTGCAGCTCTACCAGGTGAACGCGGTGACCGAGGGCACCGATGCGCAGGCCACCGTGTCCGTGCGCCTCGAAGAGGACGGCAAGATCGCCACCGGCCAGTCGGCGGACACCGACACGGTCTACGCCTCGGCCAAGGCCTATGTGAACGCGCTCAACCGCCTGCACGTGCGCCGCAGCAAGACCGGCACCGACCAGAAAGAAATCAGCTACAAGGACGTTGGCTGATCCGGTCCCGGCCCGACAACGCGACGGACCACCCCGCGAAGGGCCACCCCACGACGCATCGAAGCCCGCTCCCAACGGAGCGGGCTTTTTGCTGCGTGCTCAGCCCGCGGCCCGAACGTGCACCCCTGCCCCAATCAATCCGCTCAGGCAAAATGCAGATCGTAGCTGTGCCCATGCGCGTCGGGGCCGTGGCGATCGTACCCCTCATGCGGCGTGGCAGCCTCGCCGGGAGCGGTGTGATCCAGCTTCCATTCCCAGGCGGCGTCGCCATCGAAAAGCGCGCCGTGCAGCGCCGCGTATTGGCTCTCGGCGAACATCACCTGCTCCTGCGCATGATAGGCATCTCCGACCTGCCCGGCGGGTCCGGCCGTGTCCGCAGGCCCGGCAAAGACGAAACCTTCCGACTCGTCTTCCTCTGCCAACATTCCGACAAGAAAGGCGCGCCCGGCCTCCGAAGGTGCCTCCGCGCTCACGGCGGGCGTGCTCTCGCCGATCCGGAAGGGCTCGGGAACCAGCTCGCTGCTGGGCATGTGTTCCTTGTCCTCGAGCCCCATCTCCTCGAGCGGGCCATCGATCGAAAGCTGCATGATCTCGGGCAGGCGCTCGGCCCAGCCGATGCGCCAGCTTTCCGCGTAGCCCGCGACCGTGGGCGCCGTGGCGCTGTCCTCGGGCGCGTGGTCCAGGTCGAACCAATGGCCGATGCTGATCACCGCGTTGCGCAGGCCGCGCACGCTGCCATCCGCCTCGCCGCGCAGCAACGCGAGCTTCGACTTCCGGCTCTGCGAGAGCAGGGCCTGTTCATGCGCAAGCGCATGCTCGGCGAGCGCATCCTCGAGCCGCGCCTCGTCGAGTGCCTCGAGGCGCGCGCGCAAGCGCGCATCCGTGTTGTCATACCCGAAGACCCCGGCAGAAATGCCGGCATCCACGAGAGCCAGGTCCTGAGTCGCGTGGTCCCGGGCCGCGTGATCGTGATGGACGCCGTTGTCCACACCCCAGGCCTGCCCGGAGGACAGGCCGCGTTCCTGTGTCCGTTCCATGGGTCACCCTCATTCGCTTCGTTGCGATGGCGTCACAATCGCGCAGAGGACGGGCGGAACCGGCGCAGGAACATGGCCGGAAAGCGGAGGTTTCCCGCGTTTTTAGCTGAACTGGATGAGTTGCCCGGGGCGGGCGGAGATCAGCTCTCCGCGCCCCGAAGCTCCTTGAGGATCGCGGCGAGACCGACCCGCCAATCCGGGCGCGGCAGGCCGAAGGCGGCCTCGGTCGCGCTGTTGTCCAGCCGCGAATTGGCCGGGCGTTTTGCCGGCGTCGGGAAGTCGGAGGTCGGGATGTCGACCACCTCGCAGGTGATCCCGGACTGGGCAAAGATCTCGCGGGCGAAATCGGCCCAGCTGACGTCGGGTCCGCCCGAAAGGTGGTAGGTGCCCGATTTCTCCGGCGACTCGATCAGCTGCTTCGCCGCGGCGAGGCAGAGCTCGGCGATATCCGCCGCCGGGGTCGGCCCGCCGACCTGGTCGGCGACGATGGTCAGACGGTCGCGCTCGGCCCCGAGCCTCAGCATGGTCTTCACGAAGTTCTTGCCGTGCACCGAGACGACCCAGCTCGTGCGGATGATCGCATGGGTGCCGCCGGCGGCGCGCACCGCCGCCTCGCCCGCCAGCTTGGTGCGGCCGTAGGCGCCGAGCGGGCCGGTGCGGGCATCGGGGGCAAAGGGCTGATCGCCCGTGCCGTCGAAGACGTAGTCCGTGGAGATATGGATGAAGGGAATGCCGAGATCGGCGCAGGCCCGCGCCATGGCGCCCGGCGACTCGCCGTTGACCCGCGCGGCGGTGACCTCGTCACTCTCGGCGGCGTCCACCGCGGTATAGGCGGCGGCGTTGATCACCACGTCGGGGGCCTCGGCCCGCACCGCCTCGGCGCAATCGGCCGGGTCGGTCAGGTCCGCCTCGTCGCGCCCAAGCGCCACCACCGGCGCCCGGCGCTGCACCTCGCGCGCCACCTGCCCCGTCGCGCCGAACATCAGTATCCGCATGATCTATCCGTGTCTTCCAAGTTGCCTGTCTGCCGGGCTCAGAGCATTGCCGGCACGACCTGGTCCGGCGGGCGGTGCCCGTCGGCAAAGGTCTTGACGTTGATGATCACCTTTTCGCCCATCTCGATCCGGCCTTCCAGCGTCGCCGAGCCCATGTGCGGCAACATCACCACATTGGGCATGTTCACCAGCTCGGGATTGCCCTTGATCTTGTGCTGGTAGACGTCGAGCCCGGCGCCGCCGAGCTCGCCCGCCTTGAGCATCCGGGTCAGCGCCGATTCGTCGATCACCTCGCCGCGCGAGGTGTTCACCAGCACTGCCGAGGGTTTCATCAGCCGCAGCCGCCGCGCGTTCAGCAGGTGGAAGGTCGAGGGCGTGTGCGGGCAGTTGACCGACACCACGTCCATCCGCGCCACCATCTGGTCGAGGCTCTCCCAGTAGGTCGCCTCCAGCGCGGCCTCGGTCTCGTCGCGCAGCCGGCGGCGGTTGTGGTAGTGGATCTGCATGCCGAAGGCCGAGGCGCGCCGCGCCACCGCCTGGCCGATCCGCCCCATGCCGAGGATGCCGAGCCGTTTTCCGCCGAGCCGGGTGCCGAGGAAGGCGGTCGGCGCCCAGCCGGCCCAGTTGCCCTCCTGCATGGTGGCGAGACCCTCCTGCATGCGGCGCATCACCGCCAGCATCAGCCCCATCACCATGTCGGCGGTATCGTCGGTCATCACCCCCGGCGTGTTCGACACCATGATGCCGCGCGCCCGGGCGGTTTCCACGTCGATATGGTCGACGCCCGCACCATAGTTGGCGATCAGCTTGAGTCGCGGACCGGCCTGGGCGATCAGCCCGGCGTCGATCTGGTCGGTCAGCGTGGGCACCAGCACATCGGCCTCGGCCATCGCGGCGGTCAATTCCGCGCGAGTCATCGCGAGGTCGTCGGTGCGCAGCTTGACGTTGAAAAGCTCGCTCAGGCGGGTTTCAACCACCTCCGGCAAACGTCGCGTGACGACAACAGTCAGGCGTTTCTGCGGCATTCCGGTCAGGGCCTCCCTTTCCTTACGCGTTCCGCTTTGGCACACTGTCGCAAGCGTGCACGGGGCACAAGAACCCCGGCATAAAATCTCGAGCAGGACAGACACGATGGTCAGGACTTCTGTGTTGGCGGGGCTGCTTGCCGCCCTGCTGAGCGGCACGGCCGCGCAGGCGGCCGAAGAGCGCGGGCCGGTCACCAACCTGCCGCTGCCGCGCTACGTGTCGCTGAAGACCAGCGAGGGCAACGCCCGGCGCGGCCCCTCGCTCACCCACCGCATCGACTGGGTCTACAAGCGGCGCGACATGCCGCTCGAGATCATCGCCGAATATGGTCACTGGCGCCGCGTGCGCGACAAGGACGGCGCGGGCGGCTGGATCCACTACGCGCTGCTCTCGGGCGTGCGCACGGTGCTGGTCGAGGAGGACATGCTCGAGCTGCACCAGCGCCCCGACCCGGACACCCCCGTCGAGGCCAAGCTGGCGGTCGGGGTCATCGCCCATCTCGAGCACTGCGAGAAGGACTGGTGCGAGCTCTCCGCGGGCGGCTACGACGGCTGGGCGCCGAAAAGCGCGGTCTGGGGCGTCGGACCGGACGAAATCCTCGAATAGCCCGCTCAGCGCTGCCAGCGGTAGAGGATGTCGAAGCGCTCCTCGCCCACCGCCTCGAAACCGCAGGCCCGGTAAAACCCGTTTGCCGGGCTCCCCTTCAACGCCATGAGCCGGATCGGCAGACCCGCCGCCCGCGCGTCCTGCTGCAGCTCCGCGACGACGCGGCGGCCAACCCCCAGGCCGCGCACCTGATCCGCGAGGTAGAGGTGGTCGAGGTAATGCTCGTCCGGGCGCTGCCGCAGCACGAAGAAGCCGATGATCTGCTCAACATTCAGCAGCACCGTCGTCTCCGCGGGCACGAAGCTGTCAAGGAAGCGGCGCCGGACACGCAGCGGGTCGTAGCGCCCCAATGCCTCGAGGCTCGGACGCATTGCCTCGGCGCGCAGCTCGGCAAGCGCCGGCGCGTCTGAAGGCACAGCGATGCGCCGGGTAATCTGCATGGGGTCCTGTCCGGTTCCGAAACACCCCTTTCCATAGCCCTCCGCAGGGCCCGCGGAAACGGAAAACGGCGGGGGCCCGCGTTAGGCCGCCTGCCGGACCAGCAGCGCGGATTCGCGGGCGGAGAGGTTGCGACGGGCATGGGCGCCATAGTCGGCCGGGCGCAGCTCGACGCCCGGCAACAGCGCCAGAAGCCGCGCGCGGTCCGGCGCCGAAAGGCTCGACAGCGCGGTATTGGCCGGGTGGAAGCTCTCGGTCTCGACGCCATTGGCAAAGACGATCTCGTGCCGTGGCAGCAACAGGTGAAAATAGGTCACCTCGCGCAGCGCCAGGTCACGACGGATGGTCGAGCCGTTCACCAGGTGTTTGGCCGCCACCAGGACCTCGTCGATGCCGAACAACTCCCGCGGCACCGCGCCGCGGATCAGCATGCGGTGCTCGGGAGAGACGAGAAACGCATCTTCGGGGCACGCGATGCCGAAGGCCCCGGCACGGATGAGCACCGGGCGCAGTTCCGGCAGCACGTGCAGCCGCGCGCCGGTCATCCGGCGGCTGCCGGTCCATTGCACCGGCTGAAGCCCATTGTCCTTGGTCTGCACGAGATCGCCCTCGCGCAGGGTCTCGACCGGCGCCAGGCCCCGATGGGTGAGGATACGGGTGCCCTTGGCGAAGCAGATCACGCCCCCTGCGTCGGGCTGCGCCGGGTCGCGCTGCGGCGCGGACGCGCCAGAGCCGCTCACCACCCGCAGGTCGCGGCCGCGCGGCGGCACGGCGTCGAGAAACATCAGAAGAGGCCGGGGGCTCTGGGCCAGGTCGATCCGGCTCACCGTGTAGCGGGACTGCCCGTCGGTGACGACGAAGCTCGCCTCGGTCGTGTCCGGCGTGACGGCGCCCGCGCCACCGAAGGCGTCGCCAACCAATTGACGCACTCTGAGAGCCGCGCGTCCACGACGCGCCGCCTCTCCGTCTGCCTGGTCAATCCCCGACGGACCCACAGGTCCGTCAACCCGTACAATGTCACCATTCCAGGCCCATCGGGCCCCGACCTGCAGCGAGGACACTGGTGCGGCCTTGAGGCCGTCTATGTGTGTCTGTGACCAGGAGACGACAAACGTGCCATGCGAGGCCGTTGCCATGTCCTGAAATCCTGCTCTCGTTTTCTTTTTGTATGCAGTTTTCAAAATACCAAGCGTCGCGCCCCGGTCCTAGCGGCAATGACGCCATTGAGCGGCAGTCAGGTGACCCAATTTGTGTCAGATTCTTGCCTCGGCAGAGCCGCGAACCGGCACGCACAACCCCCGGCGGTGAGTGGGTCGAATCACCCGGCCCGCAGGCTGCCGTACGGCGGACGGGGCGCGGCGCGACAGCGCTGCCCCTCCGCCCCTCCCGCGCCATTGGACAAGCCCGCCATAGCGGGATAACACGCGGACATCTCAAGTTCAGGGATCCCCATGTCCGAAACCCCTTCCGACATCGCCCGCCGGGTGCTGGCCACCGAGACCGAGGCGTTGGTGCGCCTCTCGGACGAGCTGCCCGCGGATTTCGACGCCGTGGTGGCGCTGCTGCTGAGCATCCGCGGCCGCGTCATCGTCTCCGGCATGGGCAAGTCCGGCCATGTCGCCGCGAAGATCGCCGCCACCCTCGCCTCGACCGGCACCCCGGCGCAATTCGTGCACCCGGGCGAGGCCAGCCACGGCGATCTCGGCATGATCACCTCGGCCGACGCGGTGATCCTGATCTCCAACTCCGGCGAAACCCGCGAGCTCGCCGACATGATCGGCTATTGCGCGCGCTTCTCGATCCCGATGATCGCCCTCACCAAGCGCGCCGAAAGCACGCTGGCCAGCGCCGCCGACCACATCCTTCTGCTCCCCGACGCCCCAGAGGCCTGCGCCATCGGCATGGCGCCCACCACCTCGACGACCCTGTGCATGGCGCTCGGCGATGCGCTCGCCGTGGCGCTGATGAGCAACCGCGGCTTCGGCCGCGAGAGCTACGCGCATTTTCACCCCGGCGGCTCGCTCGGCGCAGCGCTGCTGCGGGTCTCGGCGGTGATGCACAAGGGCGACGAGTTGCCCGTGGTTACCCCCGACACCCCCATGAGCGAGGCGCTGGTGGTCATGTCGCAAAAAGGCTTCGGCGTCGCGGCGGTGGTGACCGAGGGCCGCGTTGCGGGCATCATCACCGACGGCGACCTGCGCCGCAACATGGAGGGGCTGCTGGAGCGCCGCGCGGGCGAGGTTGCCACGCCCGGCCCGCTGGTCACCCGTCCCGACACCCTGCTTACGGAGGCACTCGGCGTGCTCAACGCGAAGAAACGGACCGTCCTTCTGGTGGTCGACGAGGCCGAGCGCCTCGTCGGGCTGCTGCACATCCACGACGCGCTGCGGGCAGGTGTGGCATGAGCGCCGTCATCTTCATCCCCGCCCGCTACGCCTCGAGCCGCTACCCGGGCAAGCCGCTGGTCGAGCTGACCGGCGCCACCGGCGAGAAGAAGAGCCTGATCCAGCGCGCCTGGGACGCCGCGCTCTCGGTCGAGGGCGTCTCGGCGGTCTACGTGCTGACCGACGACGAGCGCATCGCCGAGGCGGCGCGCGGCTTCGGCGCCGAGGTGCTGATGACCTCGGACCAGGCCCGCAACGGCACCGAGCGCTGCGCCGAGGGCGTCGCCCAGCTCGACGGCGAGCCGGAAATGGTGATCAACCTGCAGGGCGACGCCCCGCTGACCCCGCCGTGGTTCATCGAGGCGCTGATCGCCGCCATGCAGGATCCGTCAGTCGAGATGGCCACCCCGGTGCTGAAGACCGATCCCGAGACGCTGGCGAACTTCGTCACCGACCGCCACGCCGGCCGCGTCGGCGGCACCACCGCAGTGATGCGCCACGACGGCACCGCGCTCTACTTCTCCAAGGAAGTGCTGCCCTACGTCGGCAACCTCGAAACCCCGCCCGAGGTCTGGCACCATGTCGGCGTCTACGGCTATCGCCCCGATGCGCTGCGCCGCTACGCCGCCTGGGCCGAGGGCCCGCTGGAGCGCGCCGAGGGGCTCGAGCAGCTGCGCTTCCTCGAGAACGGCACCCCTGTCACCTGCGTGCCCGTCGAGGCCCGCGGCCGGGTGTTCTGGGAACTCAACAACCCCGTCGACGTGGCCCGCATCGAGGCCGTTCTGAAGAAGGAAGGCATCGCATGACCGCCAACAAGCCCGTCGCCGTCAAATCCGTCACCTTCGCCAATGACGCGCCGCTGGCGCTGATCGCCGGGCCGTGCCAGCTCGAAAGCCTCGAGCACGCGCGCATGCTGGCCGAGAAGATCGCCGCCGCCGCCGAGGCCGCGCGCACGCCGTGGGTGTTCAAGGGCAGCTTCGACAAGGCCAACCGCTCCTCGCTCTCGGGCAAGCGCGGCATCGGCATGGAGGCGGGGCTGTCGATCCTGTCGCAGATCGGCGCCGAGTTCAGCGTGCCGGTGCTCACCGACATCCACACCGCCGAGCAATGCGCCACGGTGGCCGAGGCGGTCGACATCCTGCAGATTCCGGCGTTCCTCTCGCGCCAGACCGACCTGCTGCTCGCCGCGGGCGAGACCGGCGCGGCGATCAACGTGAAAAAGGGCCAGTTCCTCGCCCCCTGGGACATGGCGAACGTGGCCTCCAAGATCGCCAGCACCGGCAACGAGCGGCTGCTGCTCTGCGAGCGCGGCGCCAGCTTCGGCTACAACATGCTGGTCTCGGACATGCGTTCGCTGCCGATCATGGCGGACACCGGCTACCCGGTGGTCTTCGACGCCACCCACTCGGTGCAGCTCCCGGGTGGGCAAGGCACGTCCTCGGGCGGCCAGCGTCAATTCGTGCCCACGCTGGCCCGCGCCGCCGTCGCCGTGGGCTGCGCCGCGGTCTTCATCGAGACGCATGAGGACCCGGACAACGCACCGTCGGACGGGCCGAACATGGTGCCGGTGGACCAGCTCGGCGCGCTGCTGACCAAGCTGCGCGCGCTCGACGAGGTGTCGAAGGGGGCGTAGGCGCCCCCTCCGCCCTCTGCCTAGCGGAAGAGCTGTAGCACCAGCGGTGCCAGCAGGCCGGTCAGCACCGCGTTCATCCCCATGCCGATCCCGGCGAAGGCCCCGGCGGTGGGGTTGACCTGCAGCGCCCGCGCGGTGCCCACGCCATGAGCGGCGACGCCAGTGGCAAAGCCCCGCCCGCGCCAGTCGCGCAGCCCCAGCGCGTTCAGCATCGGCGTCACGGCGATCGCCCCGATCATCCCGGTCATCAGCACCAGCACCGCGGTCATCGCCGGATCGCCGCCGAGCTTTTCCGAGATGCCGATCGCCACCGGCGCGGTCGCCGATTTCGGCGCCAGCGAGGCCAGCAGGCCGAAGTCCGCCCCCAGCAGCCAGGCCAGACCCAGAGCGGACACCACCGCGGTCAGCGAGCCCGCCAGCAGCGCCAGCGCCATGGGCAGCGCCGCCTTGCGCACCCGGCGCAGGTTGGCGTGCAGCGGCAGCGCCAGCGACACAGTCGCCGGGCCGAGCATGAAGTGGACGAACTGCGCACCCTCGAAATAGGTCTCGTAGGGCGTGCCCGTGGCGAGCAGCAGCGTGCCCAGCACGATCACCGACAGCAGCACCGGGTTGAACCAGGGCTTGCCGCGCGACAGGCGGAAGATGCGGTCGCCGATCCAATAGGCGACCAGCGTGGCGGTGAGCCAGAGCAGCGGCCCGCTCTCGAGGTAGGACCAGATCAGCAGCGGGTCGGTCATGCCTCCTCCTCCTCGTCGACATTGCCGGTGAGCCGCGCCACGTGCTCGAAGGTCAGCGCGCCGACGCAGATCGCCAGCAGCGTCGAGCCGATCAGCGACACGCCGATGGCCAGCGCATGCGCCGACAGGTCCGACAGCCGTGCCACCGCCCCCACGCCCACCGGCACGAAGAGCAGCGAGAGGTTCTGCAACAGGAAGCTCGCCACCGGCCGGATCAGCGCCAGCAGCCGTTCCGAGAGCGCCATGCCGATCACCATCGCCACCATCGCCAGCACCGGCCCAGGCAGCGGCAGGGAAAACATGCGCGAGATCACCTCGCCGCAGAGCTGGAAGAGCAGCAGTGTGATGATTCCGGAGACGATGGCGGGCATGGGCTGACCTCTTGGTGGTGGTGCATGCCGCCACCTAACGGCTGACCCAGGGGCAAGTCGAGAGGGCGGAAGCCCGCGCCGCGGCAATGCCCCGCGCCCCTGCCGCGGAAACAGGCAGCGCGCCCGCCCTTTCGCCTAGGTTCAAATATCCCGGGGGAGTCGCCATAGGCGACGGGGGCAGAGCCCCCTCTTCCTCTTCCTCTTCCGCGCAGCTGACGCATAAAACCCGTCGCTCAAACGAAAAAGGCCACCCGCTCTGGGTGGCCTTTTCTCTCATGCGGTCTCCGGAAGTGCTTTCGGAAGAACCGTGGTGCCGCTGAAGGGACTCGAACCCCCGACCCCATCATTACGAATGACGTGCTCTACCAGCTGAGCTACAGCGGCACTGGTGGGCGGCCTCTTAGCACCGAGGCCGCCGCAGGAAAAGGCCTATTTTGCCTTCTCGGGCTCGCGCTCCACCGCACCGCTTTCGACCGTGTCCTCGACGGTCTCGGCGTCCGGCACATCGTTCTTCGCCCCAGGCGACGCGGCGCCGGACTCAGAGGCGGAGTCCGGGGTGGCCTCCGGACTCGGTCGCAGCACCTCCGGTGCCGCCTCGGCCTCCTGCGCGGCGTCCTTTTCCGCCTGTGCCTCGGCGCTGCGGTCCTCGAGCGAGCCGATGATCAGCGGCAGCATCTCGGCGCCGGCGGGGGCCACGTCGGATTGCGGCGGGGTGCGCCAGCTCAGCGTGTCGAAACCCTCGCAGTTGGCGCAGACCGGGCCCCATTCGGCGTGGATGTGGTTGCACTTGTCGCAGACCCACTGCGGGCCGCGCGGCGCCAGCAGCGCCTTGGCCAGCCAGCCGCGCACCACCGGCTCCTCGGCCCCCTCGCCCTTGGCGATCGCCGCCATCACCGTCAGCACGCGGGCATCCGGCTCGGTCTCGGCGAGGTTGCCCACGGCGCGGCGCGCCTCGGGGAAGTCTTCGGCGGCGAGCGCCAGCTCGGCCTTCAGCAGCTTGGTCTCGCGGTGCTCGGTGTTGACCGAGGTCAGCGTGCCGAACCGCTTCATCCGCGCCGCCGGAGTCTCGTTCGGCGCGATCTCGGCGAAGGCGGCGGCGAGATCCGGGTGCGGCTGCACCGACCAGGCCTTCTTGAGGATGCGGGTCGCCAGCTTGGGCTTTTCCTGCGCGATGTAGGAGCGCGCCGCCATGGCGACACCGGGGATCAGGTCGGGCGAGCCCTTGGCCGCGGCAATCGCCGCCTCGCGGGCCTCGATCGGCTTGTCCTCGTCCATGATGTCCTTGGCTTCCGACAGCGCCAGCACCGCGTCGCGGCGGCGGTAGACATCGCGCGGCAGCGCGCCGTGCTTGAGCTTGGCCGAGAGCGTCTTGCGCGCGCCCTGCCAGTCGTGCTTGGCGGCCTGAAGCTGCAGCAGCACGTCCTGGATTTCCTCGTGCTTGGGCTTCAGGGCAAAGGCGCGCTCGGCCAGCTTCAGCGCCGTATCCGTGTCGCCCTTGGCGAGCTTCTGCTTCATCATCCCGCGGATGCCGACGAAGCGGGTCTGCTCGTTGGTGATGAGCTTCTTGTAGACCTCCTCGGCGCGGCGCGAGTCGCCGGTCATCTCGGCGGCCTGCGCGGTCAGCAGCTGGGTCAGCTCGGGCTTGTGCAGGTAGCGCTCGGCCTTCTGGGCCTTGGCCATGGCGAGCTTGCCCTCGCCCGAGGCCAGCGCCAGCAGCCCCTCGGACATGGCCTGGTAGCCCTTGCGCTCGCGGTTGCGGTCGAAATAGCGCGACAGCGCCGTGTCATCGCCGTTGATGAACTTCAGCACCGCGATAAGCAGCGAGACCAGCTTGAAGACCACCCAGAGCACGATGACCAGCACGATGGCGGCGATCACCGATTGCAGCGGCCCGAGGGTGAATTCCATCCCGCCGGCGGTGACCTGGATGCCGCCCTGGCTTTCCATCAGGTAGCCGGCCCCGAGGGTCAGCCCCGCGACGGCGGCGACGAAGAGAACGATTTTCAGAAGTGACCAAAGCATGAAAACGATCCCTTACCCTCAGTTCTGGTTCAGTGTCTGTGCAACGGCATCGGCGCCGTCGAGTGCCGCCTTGCGCGTCTCGGCGCGGGCGGTCCATTCGGCCAGCTCGGCCTGGGCCGGCTCGGGCAGGGCCGCGAGCTCGCTCAGCACGGTGCCGAGATCGCCCGAGCGCAGCGCCGCCTCGGCGCGGGACAGCACGGCATCCGGGTCATCGCCCGCGCGCGGCTCGACCGAGCGCGCGCCAAGCTGGTTGGCGAAGAAGGTGGTGACGCGGCTGGCGGTGTCCTCGGTGGTCGACTCCGCCCGGCGCGCGGCCGAGAGCGCATCGCGCGCGGCCGGCGGGAACTCCGTTTCCAGCGCCGAGAGCGTCGGCACGCCGTCGCCCGCCGGGGCGCTCAGCCCCTCGGGCACGTCGACACCGTTCTCCTGCATGGTCTGGATCGCACCGGCATAGGGCGTGCCGTCGCGCAGCGCGGTCTCGACATCGGCGAGCGCCGAGCGTGACTCGGCGACCATCGCCTGGTCCGAGGCCGCCTCGCGGGCCTGCATCGCCTCCTGGGTCATCTGCTCGACCTCGGCGCGCTGCGTCTCGATCGCGGTGCGCACGTCGGCAAGCGCCTTTTCATAGGCGGCCATGGCCTCGGGCGAGACCGACTCCGAAAGCCACTGGTTCTGCATGTCCTCGATGCGGGTCTGCAGCTGCGCCACCTGCTCGCTGAGCGAGGCTGCGGAGCCCTCGGCGGCCTGCATGCGGGCGCCGAGATCGGCGGTGGAGGTTTCCAGCCCCGACAGGTCGATGCCGCCTACCTGCGCCGCGGTTTCGGCAACCGTGCCGCTCAGCGCGTCGATCTCTTCGGACTGGGCCGCCAGCGCCGCCGAGGTCTCTGCCTCGAAGCCCGCGCCGCCGTCTCCGAAGGGGTAGCTGCCGGATTGGTAGCTCGACGCGCCCCAGCCTAGGGCGGCCGCGATGATGCCGCCGAGCGCCATGGGCACGAAGCCGCCCTTGCGCTCGACCACGGTCTCGCGGACCACCTCGCGCGGCGGCACGGCGGCTGCCGCGGCGGGCTCAAAGCTCTGCGCCTCCGCCGCGACGGTGTCCTCGCCCCCGGCGATCAGCGTATCGGCGTCCTTGCCGACATCCGTCTCGCTGTCGAGCTCGACCGCCTCGCCGACCGAGTGGATCGATTCCATCGAGTTCGCCGGTTCCTGCGCGGCCTCCTGGGCGACGGTGTCGTCGCCATCCGCGCCCTCGAGCGTCTCGGGGGTCTCGGCGGGCAGCGTATCATCGGCATCCGCCTCGAGGCTCTCGGCCCCGGCGGCGTTCTTTACCTCGTCGCCGAGCGTGTCCGCGCCCTCGCCCGCCACGCTGTCGGCAGAGGAGGTCTCGTCGCTGCTTCCGGGCCTGTCTTCCGGGGTGGTTTCGGTCTCGGGAGTCTCAGCCTCCGGGAGCTTGCCCTCCTCCGGCTTGTCCCCCTCGAGCTTGTCCTTGGCGTCGTCTAGAGGCTTCTTCTTGTCGGCCACGCGGTCCACCCTTTCAATCTGTCGCCTGCGGGCCCTTACCGGACCTCACGTCACTTTCATAACTTTTCACGGACCCGCCACGCTCCACAAGCGATCGCGCGCTTTCTAGAAGCTTTTCCACCGACTTACGCATGAGCCCGGCGTCGGGTCGCAAAACAATCTCTGAGTCGAGAACATAGAGGCCAGAGAGGGCGGCTTCCACCTCCGCGCTCATATAAGCGGCGAAAAGCGGCGCGGTAGCGTTAACGTCCCGCGCCGCGGCGGCAAAAACCGCGGCGCTGCGCGGTGAAAAAAGCGGCACGACCACCGGGAGTTGACCACGAAGGGCCGACACAGCCCCGGAGCTCAAGCGACGAGTCGGCTGGTCGTAGATCACCGCCTCGGCGCAGGGCTGCCCGGCCGCGGTGAGTCGCGCCGCCAGATCGCCGCGCGCATGGGTGCCGCGCAGGTGCAGCAGCCGGCCGCCCGGGGCCTCCTCCAGAACCAGCGCCCGCAGCGCCGCGGCATCGCCCTGCGCCACCTTCGGGTCCATGCAGATGTCGCGCGCCGCCCGCGCCGTCGCCTCGCCCACGGCGTAGCACAGCGACAGCGGCTCGCCGCCCAGTCCGGCATAGGCGCGCACGCCGTTGGCAGAGGTGAAGATGAGCCCCGTCACCCCGGTCATCTCCGGCAGCGGGCCGGTGGTCTCGACCTCGATCAGTGGGCTGAGGACCGGCGTGAACCCCGAAACGCCGCCGTCACGAAGCGCCCCGAGAAAGCGCTCCGACGCCGCGCGCGGGCGGGTGAGCAGCAGGAGGGGCTGAGAATCTGGCATCCTTGCTCCGGGATTGCGGGGCCCGGGATTGTGAGGACCCTGCTCTGGTGGTAGCTGCAGGACCAAAGGGATGCAACGGATGTGCCGATGCCTGAACTGACGATTCTCGGGCTGGAAAGCAGCTGTGACGACACCGCCGCCGCCGTGCTGCGCGGGCAGGAGATCCTGTCCTCGGTGGTGCTCGGACAGGCCGAGCTGCACGCGGCCTTCGGCGGCGTGGTGCCCGAGATCGCCGCCCGCGCCCATGCCGAGAAACTCGATCTCGCCATCGAACAGGCGCTGGTGCAGGCCGGGGTGCCGGTGAACGAGCTCGACGCCATCGCGGTGACCGCGGGCCCCGGGCTGATCGGCGGCGTGCTCTCGGGCGTGATGATGGGCAAGGGCATCGCCGCGGCCATTGGCAAGCCGCTGATCGGGGTGAACCACCTTGCCGGCCACGCGCTGACACCGCGGCTGACCGACGGGCTCGCCTACCCCTACCTGATGCTGCTGGTCTCGGGCGGGCACTGCCAGTTCCTGATCGTGCGCGGCCCGCAGGAGTTCAAACGGCTCGGCGGCACCATCGACGACGCGCCCGGCGAGGCTTTCGACAAGACCGCCCGCCTGCTCGGGCTGGCGCAGCCCGGTGGCCCCTCGGTCGAGGAGGCCGCGAAATCCGGCGACGAGAAGCGCTTCCGCTTCCCGCGCCCGCTGCTCGACCGCGAGGGCTGCGACCTGTCGTTCTCGGGCCTGAAGACCGCGCTGCTGCGCATGCGCGACAAGCTGATCGACGAGCAGGGCGGGCTGCACCGGCAGGACGTGGCGGACCTCTGCGCCGGCTTCCAGGCGGCGGTGCGCGACGTTCTGGCCGAGAAGACCCGCCGCGCGATGCGTGCCTACCTCGAGGAAAACCCCGCCGAGCCCGCGCTGGCCGTGGCCGGGGGCGTTGCTGCCAACAAGGCCCTGCGCGGGGCGCTGGAAGCGCTTTGCGAAGAGCATGGCGTGGCCTTCACCGCGCCGCCGCTGCGGCTTTGCACCGACAATGCCGCGATGATCGCCTACGCCGGCGGCGAGCTGCTGGCGGCGGGCGAGGTCTCGGACATGAGCCTTGCCGCCCGCCCGCGCTGGCCGCTCGACAAGGCCGCGGCGCCGCTGCTCGGCTCGGGGAAGAAGGGAGCCAAGGCATGATCGGCGTTCTCGGCGCGGGCGCCTTCGGTACGGCGCTGGCCGTGGCGCTGGCCCGCGACGGACGGCAGGTCATGCTCTGGGGACGCAACCAAGTCACAATGGCCGAGATGGCGCGGACCCGCGAGACCGGCCGCCTGCCCGGAGTGACCTTGCCCGAGGGCATCGAGATCACCGCCGACCTCGCCCGCGCCGCCGGTGCCGAGACGCTGCTTCTGGCAGTACCGATGCAGACGCTTTCCGCTGTGTTGGGGTCTATTTCGGACCCGCTCGACGGGCAGAAGCTGGTCGCCTGCTGCAAGGGCATCGATCTGGCCACCGGCGAGGGGCCGAGCCATGTCATCGCCAACGCCAAGCCCGGCGCCCTGCCCGCGATCCTCACCGGCCCGAGCTTTGCCGCCGACATCGCGCGCGGCCTGCCCACGGCGCTGACGTTGGCCTGCGAAGACGCCGAGGCGGGGCTGGTGCTGCAGCACGTGCTCTCGACCAAGACACTGCGGCTCTATCGCAGCACCGATGTCACCGGCGCCGAAGTCGGCGGCGCGCTGAAGAACGTCATGGCCATCGCCTGCGGTGCCTGCATCGGTGCCGGCTTCGGCGACAGCGCCCGCGCCGCGCTGATGACCCGCGGCTTTGCCGAGATGACCCGGCTCGCGGTGCACCTGGGGGCGAAACCAGAGACGATCACGGGGCTTTCCGGCCTTGGCGACCTGGCGCTCACCTGCACCTCGGACCTGTCGCGCAACTACCGCTACGGCATGGCGCTCGGCCGCGCCGAGGGGTTCGATCCGTCGGTCACGGTCGAGGGCGCCGCCACCGCGCGCGCCGTCGCCGCCCTCGCCGCGCGCAACGGGATCCCGATGCCGGTCTCGGGCGTTGTCGCCGCGCTGACCGAAGGCAAGGTCACCATTTCCGAAGCTCTCGATGAGCTTCTTTCCAGACCCCTGAAGGAGGAATAACCATGCTCGTCGCTCTCGTTGCCAAGGACAAAGCCGGGGCCCTGCAGATCCGCAAGGACACCCGCGCCGAACACCTCGCCTACATCGAGCGCACCGGCGTCGTGTCCCAGGCCGGCCCGCTGCTGGATGACGCCGGCGAGATGGCGGGCAGCCTGGTGATCCTCGACGTCGCCGACATGGCCGCGGCGCAGGACTGGGCCGACAAGGACCCCTATGCGCTGGCGGGCCTGTTCGAGAGCGTCACGCTGACCGCGTGGAAAAAGGTCATCGGCTGAGGGTTGTGCGATGAGATACTGGCTCTTCAAGTCCGAGCCCTCGACCTGGTCCTGGGAGGACCAGGTCGCCAAGGGCGAGGCGGGCGAGGAATGGGACGGCGTCCGCAACTACCAGGCCCGCAACTACATGCGCGAGATGACGCTCGGCGACCGCGGCTTCTTCTACCACTCGCAGAAGGAAAAGGCCGTCGTCGGCATCGTCGAGATCTGCGCCGAGGTGCATCCCGACAGCAAGGCCGATGACCCACGCTGGGAATGCGTGGACATCAAGGCGATCGAGAAGCTGCCGACCCCGGTCACGCTCGACGAGATCAAGGGTGACCCGGCGCTCTCGGAGATGGCGCTGATCAAGCAATCGCGCCTGTCGGTGCAGCCGGTGACCGAGGCCGAGTTCGCGCATATCTGCGCCAAGGGTGGCCTGAAGCGCTGATCCGGCGCCGAAAGCCGCTAGGCAGCACACCGGCTTTGCGGCAGGCTTTCCTCGTGCGCGAGGGAGGCTGCCATGGAATTCATCAGCGTGATCGTCTCGGCTCTGGCCGGCTGGCTGTTCGGCGCGGGCTGGTACATGACCCTGTCGAAACCCTGGCTCGCGGCTGCGGGCATCGCCTGTGACGAGACCGGCAAGCCTAAGAGCACCGGCCCCCTGCCCTTCGTGCTGTCGGCGGTGGCGATGCTGCTGGTGGCGGGCATGATGCGGCACATCTTTCACATGGCCGGGATCACCAGCGCCGGGGCCGGGCTGGTTGCGGGGCTGGGGATCGGCCTGTTCTTCATCGCGCCCTGGATCATGATCAACAACGCCTACGGGCAGCGACCCGTCGCGCTCACCCTGATCGACGGCGGCTACGCCACCTTCGGCTGCGCGGTGATCGGGCTGGTTCTGGGGCTTTTCTGAGCCGCGGCGCGGCTCTGACGCGCGTGCTGCGGCGCGCTCGATCTGGAGAAGTCTTCGGGAGACCCCCCAAAGAAAACAGGGGTCCGCCAAAGGCCGGACCCCTGCACCACCCCGCGTGCTCCCACGCACGTCTCGGAGAAACTGGATCCGACCGTTCTGGCCGAGCCCCAAAATCGCACGTCCGCAGCGCCAGCGCAAAGCGGAAGTGCCTCGCATTCTACAGGTCTCTCAGGCGTAGACGCCGTCCTTGCCGAAATGCTTCACCAGCATGTAGTAGACCACCGCCCGGTACTTGTTCCGCTCGGAGTGCCCGTAGGTTTCGATCACCGCATGGATCGCATCCATCAGCTCCGGCCCGTCCTCGAGCCCCAGCTTCTTGACCAGGAAGTTGTCCTTCACCGTTTCCAGCTCGTGATCCTGGCTGGCGGCGACGGTCGAGGCATCGGCATCGTAGATGGATGGGCCACACCCGATGGTGACCTTGGTGAGCAGGTCCATGTCGGGCTCCATGCCGCACTTGTCGCGCAGGTCGCCGGCGTATTTCTCGATCAGCTCGTCCCGTTTGCCCATGTCACTCTCCCTTGCAACTGCATGTTCCGGCACGACCGTCACGGCCGTTCCTGCGCCGACTATAGTCGGCCCTGATTGTTGATAAAGAGAAGAAAATCGCCTGTTTTCTCGCACCGCATTACGTAACGGCATCCCATTAAGCTTTTTTTAGTGACAAACCCGTGACGTCGCCCGCAGCATGGGCCAGAGAGCACTGGGCCGTGAAGATCCGGAAAACGGGCACAGCGGACGGCTTTCAGAACGCAGAAACCGGGGAATTCCAATGGCAACAGAGACGTTTGTCGTCGCCTACGAGAACAAGGAAGGTGATGACGGCCTGCTCGATTACGCGATCGCGCGGGCCAAGAAGGACGATGCGGCATTGCTGCTCGTCCATATCCTTGAATGGTCGCCCTACAAGTTCTTGACCCCTCAAGAGCTGGAAGAGCGCCACGCCCGCCGCAAGGAAGAGCTGGCGCGGGCCAAGGAGGTGATCCTCGATCCGGCGCTCGCCAAGGTGAGCGCGGCGGGACTCGAGGGCGACTGCCGCATCCGCTACGGCTCGGTGGTGGAACTGGTGGCCGAGATCGCAACCGAAGAGAAGGCCAGCATGATCTTCGTCGGCCGATCCGGCACCCAATCCATGACCGCGCGCATCTTCGGGTCCGTGCCGCTGGGGCTTTCGCAGATCGCCCCCGTGCCGACCGTCATCGTGCCATGAGCCGCTGGAGACCCCTTATGAAACCCAATCAATTCGCCCTTCGCGCCGCCCTGCCGGCCCTTGGCGCGGCGCTTGCCGCCCTGCCTGCGCAGGCTCAGGAGACCGCGCACAGCGTCGACGAAAAGATCAACGAGGTTGTCGGCTCCGTCACCGGCCCCTTCGTGAACTTCATCTTCGCCCCCTTCCCCGGCACGTCCTTCCCGTGGATCGTGCTCTGGCTGGTGGTGGCCGCGACGATCTTCACGCTCTACTTCGCCTTCGTGCAGTTCCGCGCCTTCCCGCATTCCATCGCGCTGGTGTCGGGCAAATACTCCGACCCCAATGACGCCGGCGAGGTCAGCCACTTCCAGGCCCTTGCCACGGCGCTCTCGGGCACCGTCGGGCTCGGCAATATCGCCGGCGTCGCGGTGGCCGTCTCGATCGGCGGACCCGGCGCGACCTTCTGGATGATCCTCGCGGGTCTGATGGGGATGGCGTCGAAGTTCACCGAATGCACCCTCGGCGTGAAATACCGCAACGAATACCCCGACGGCACCGTCTCGGGCGGGCCGATGTACTACCTCAAGAAAGGCATGGCGGAGCGTGGCTTCGGCGGGCTCGGCTCGGTGCTGGCGATCATCTTCTCGATCTTCTGCGTGCTCGGCTCGCTCGGCGGCGGCAACATGTTCCAGGCCAACCAGGCGCATGCGCAGCTCGCCAATATCATCGGCGACTACCCGGGCTGGATCACCGGCGTGATCTTCGCGGCCATCGTCTTCGCGGTGATCATCGGCGGCCTGAAGAGCATCGCCCAGGTGACCGAGAAGGTCGTGCCCTTCATGGGCGTGCTCTACGTCGGCACGGCGCTGATCATCCTGCTGATGAACTTCGACAAGATCGGCTGGGCCTTCGGACAGATCTTCGACGGCGCCTTCACCGGGCTCGGCGTGGCCGGCGGTCTCGTCGGCGCGCTGATCCAGGGCTTCAAGCGGGCCGCCTTCTCGAACGAGGCAGGCGTCGGTTCGGCCGCCATCGCCCACTCGGCGGTGCGCACCAAGGAACCGATCACCGAGGGCTTCGTGTCGCTGCTCGAGCCCTTCATCGACACCGTGGTGATCTGCACCATGACCGCGCTGGTCATCGTCATCACCGGCGTGCTGCAGATCGACCCCGAGACCGGCAACTACATCTGGAACGCCGATTTGGGCCGCGTGGAAACCCTGGGCGACGTGTCGGGCGTGGCGCTGACCTCGGCGGCCTTCGGCTCGGCGCTGTCGTGGTTCCCCTACGTGCTGGCGCTGGCGGTGATCCTCTTCGCCTTCTCGACGATGATCTCCTGGAGCTACTACGGGCTCAAGGCATGGACCTACATGTTCGGCGAGGGCAAGTTCCAGGAGCTGAGCTTCAAGATCCTGTTCTGCATCTTCGTCATCATCGGCGCGGCGATGAACCTCGGCCCGGTGATCGACTTCTCGGATGCGGCGATCTTCGCCATGGCGCTGATCAACATCATCGGCCTCTACTTCCTGATGCCGATCGTGAAGGCCGAGCTGAACAGCTACCAGACGCGGCTGAAGTCGGGCGAGATCAAGCGCTACGCCTGATCGACCCCCAACCGCAACGCAAAGGGGGCGCCACCCGGCGCCCCCTTTCTCGTTCCCGGCAGCCTTACTTCGCCGCCAGCAGCTCCGGCACTTCGAGCAGGATGAACTCGTTGTGCGCCGCCTCGCCCGGCACCCGGCCACCCGAGAAGGGCAGGTTGTTGTCGTTGGCCACGAGGATGTGGCTCTCGTCCACCGCAATCACGTCCTCAATGGTGAAGAACGGGAAGCTGAAGGTCTCGCCGCCCGCGCCCATGCCGTCCAGCGCCTTGGCGCCCGGATCGGCGATGTTCAGCAAGTCGATTTGGCCAATGCGGCGGATGAAGCCCTCATCGTCGGTCTGCGCCATGTCGACCAGCACGATGTTCTTCACTCTGGCGGGGTTCGGGTAGCAGTCGGCGGTCTCGGTCGCCCCCTCGGCGCAGGCCATCGCCATGTCACCCTCGCCGTTGTCGCGCTCGATCACCAGCGCGCGGGTCTCGTCGATGAAGTTGAAATCGCCGATCGCCGTGGCGCCCTCGGCAAGCTGGAACTTCACGCTCTCGCCGGTCCATTCCCCAGCATTAGGGTCGAATGCGATGACCCGCAGGAACGGGCCCTCGATCTCGCCACCCTCGATCAGGATCGGCTTTTCCAGCATCGCCCAGAGAAGGTCGGTGCCCGGCTGCAGCGCCATGCCCTCGTAGCCGCCCGAACGCTGCACCTGGTAGTCGGTGCCGGCTTCGGCGGGGACGTAGACGCTGTAGGTGTCCGGCCCGTGCAGTTCCGCGCCATCGAGCTCGGTGGCGAAGACCTGCCGGACCACGCCGTCGAGACCGGCGCGGATGAGGTAGGGCCCGAACTCGTCGCCGATCCAGACCTCGCCGTCGAGTACCTGGATCGACTCGGTGTCGAAATCGGCACCGGTCAGGTAGCGGCTCTCGGTGCCTTCATAGGCAATCCGGAAGGGCACCTTATGGTCGGGGTCCGACAGGAAGACGGTCTCGCGGCGCTCGACGCTGCCGGTCTCGAAATCCGGGGCCATGCGGTGGAAGAACAGCAGCGCGTCGGGCGAGTTGCGCTTCGAGCCAAAGCCGTTGTCGGTCAGCGTGTAGAAACTGCCATCCTCGGCGCGGGTCATGGCAAAGCCCGACATGCCCTGCACCGGCTGGCCGATGAACGGCAGCGAGATGCCGGTGCCGTGGTTGCCGTAGTTCTTGCCGGTGTTGCCCTCGACGCTCATCGCCCGCTCAACGCGCGCACCGCCGGTGAACTTGCCCGAGAGCCAGGCATCGCGCGGCGCGTCTGCCGGCGGCTCGACCAGCGAGAGGGCGGGCAGGTAGGCGTGACCGGCGAGCTTGGCCGGAAAGACGTCCTGTGCCAGGGCGGGCGCGGCAAGCGCGCTGGCGAGCGCGAGAACGGACAGCGAAAGACGCATCGTGAATCTCCTCAAGGATGCTGCGATGCGCCGCTGCTACCGCTCTTGCGTAAAGCTCACATGGCCGTGATGTGACGGGGCGGTGAAAGTGGGGAGCCGGGCGAGCGCCTGCCCGTGGGGTGGCACTTCGCCTGTTGAGGTCTGCGCTTTATCCCGCCAAATCCTTGTGACACCCGTGCGTTGTACGAGCATGACAGAGCGCCAGCCTGCCGGGACGGGCAGGCGCTCGCCCGGCGGCCTTCGGCCTTGTCTCCGGACTGATCAGCGCAATGTGCTCCAAACGAAAGACGCCCCACCAGATGGCGGGGCGTCGCAAAAAGCCTGAAACAGACTCGAAATCAGTAGCGGTAGTGCTCGGGCTTGAACGGGCCCTCCGGCGTCACGCCGATGTAGGATGCCTGCTCGGTCGAGAGCTGGGTCAGCTTCGCCCCCACCCGATCAAGGTGCAGACGCGCCACCTTCTCGTCGAGGTGCTTGGGCAGGATGTAGACCTTGTTCTCGTAGGCCGAGCCGTTCTTGTAGAGCTCGATCTGCGCCAGCACTTGGTTGGTGAAGGAAGCCGACATCAC
Source organism: Alloyangia pacifica (assembly GCF_020524285.1). Lineage (GTDB taxonomy): Bacteria > Pseudomonadota > Alphaproteobacteria > Rhodobacterales > Rhodobacteraceae > Salipiger > Salipiger pacificus_B. The sequence continues at coordinate 99,773 of NZ_JAIVKX010000007.1, read as the reverse complement.
GAAGCTCGGGTGGCCGGTGGCATTGCCGAGGTTCAGCAGGCGGCCTTCCGACAGCAGGATGATCTTGTTGCCCGAGGGCATCTCGATCATGTCCACCTGATCCTTGATGTTGGTCCACTTGTGGTTCTTCAGCGAGGCCACCTGGATCTCGTTGTCGAAGTGGCCGATGTTGCCGACGATGGCCATGTTCTTCATCTCGCGCATGTGCTCGATGCGGATCACGTCCTTATTGCCGGTGGTGGTGATGAAGATGTCGGCGTCGGCGACGACGTCTTCCAGAAGCACCACCTCGAAGCCGTCCATGGCTGCCTGCAGGGCGCAGATCGGGTCGGCCTCGGTGACCTTCACCCGTGCGCCGGCGCCGGCCAGCGAAGCGGCCGAGCCCTTGCCCACGTCGCCGTAGCCGCAGACCACGGCGACCTTGCCGGCCAGCATCACGTCGGTGGCGCGGCGGATGCCGTCCACCAGGCTCTCGCGGCAGCCGTACTTGTTGTCGAACTTCGACTTGGTGACCGAGTCGTTGACGTTGATCGCCGGGAAGGGCAGCAGGCCCTTCTTCTGCAGATCGTACAGGCGGTGCACGCCGGTGGTGGTCTCTTCCGAAACGCCCATGATCGCGTCGCGGGTCTTGGCGAACCAGCCGGGGCTCAGCTCCATCCGCTTCTTGATCTGCGCGTGGATCACCTCTTCCTCTTCCGAGGTCGGCACGCCCAGGTCCTCACCCGCCTCGGCGCGCGCGCCGAGCAGGATGTAGAGCGTCGCGTCGCCGCCGTCGTCGAGGATCATGTTCGCGCCCTCGGGGAACTGGAACGAGCGGTCCAGATAGTCCCAGTGCTCTTCCAGCGTCTGGCCCTTCACCGCGAAGACCGGCGTGCCGCCCGCGGCGATCGCGGCGGCGGCGTGGTCCTGGGTCGAGAAGATGTTGCACGACGCCCAGCGCACGTCGGCGCCCAGCGCCGCCAGCGTCTCGATCAGCACGGCGGTCTGGATGGTCATGTGCAGCGAGCCGACGATACGCGCGCCGGTCAGCGGCTTTTCCTCGCCGAACTCGGCGCGGCACGCCATCAGGCCCGGCATCTCGGTTTCGGCGATGTCGAGTTCCTTGCGGCCGAAGTCGGCCAGCGAGATGTCCTTGACGATATAGTCTTCAGCCATGTTCCGGCGCTCCAATTCCAATATCGGGATTGCCCCGCGAGGTAGCATCCCTTGCTATGCCCCGCAACGTCGATCACTATTCGGGGCAAACGGAAACATAATCCGCCAGAGAATTCGCCAGAGGCCGCAGCCAGATGATCCCCGCCCCCGCCACCCCAAGCGCAGGCCGCTGAGCCCATGCCGAAACAGCCCCGCGCCTGGCAGCGCATGCTCTCCGGCCGCCGCCTCGACCTGCTGGACCCAACCCCGGTGGACATCGAGATCGAGGACATCGCCCACGGCCTCGCCTTCGTCGCTCGCTGGAACGGCCAGACGATGGGCGACTTCCCCTATTCCGTCGCCGAGCACTCGCTGCTGGTCGAAACGCTGTTCTGCCGGATCTGTCCCAACGCCAAGCCCGCCGAGAAGCTCTTTGCGCTGCTGCACGACGCGCCGGAATATGTCATCGGCGACATGATCTCGCCGGTGAAGGCGGCGGTCGGTCCCGGCTACGGCGAGCTCGACAAACGGCTGGCGGCGGCGATCCACATCCGCTTCGGCCTGGCCTCGGCCCCCAGCATCCGCCTCAAGAAGCAGATCAAGAAGGCCGACAATGTCTCGGCCTGGATGGAGGCGACACAGATCGCCGGCTTTTCCGAAGCCGAGGCCTCGCGCTTCTTCAAGCGCCCCGAACCCGCGCTGATCGAGGGGCTCGACATCCACCTGCGCCCGCCGGTCGAGGTCCGCCGCGCCTATACCGCGCGCCACGCCGAGCTGCTGGCCGAGCTGTGAGCGCGCCGATCTCCGTGCGCCGCGCCGGGGCGCTCGATGCCCGCCCCATGGCCGAGCTGCTGAACGAGGTGATCGCCCGGGGCGGCACCAACGCGATGACCGCGCCGGTCAGCGGCGCAGAGCTGCGCGCCTGGATGCGCACCCCTGGCGCGATCTGGCATGTCGCCGAGGACGAGTGCGGCGCGCTGCTCGGCTTCCAATGGGTCGAGCCGCACCCGCAGCACGGCGCACGCGTGGCCCAGATCGCCAGCTTCGCGCGGGTCGGACGCACCGGGCTCGGCACCGGCACGGCGCTCTTCGAGGCGACGCGCACCGCCTGCCGCGCCGAGGGGTACACCTGGATCAATGCCGAGATCCGCGCCGACAACGAAAGCGGGCTGATCTACTACCAGAGCCGCGGCTTCGAGGACTACGGCCATATCCGCGGCCACCGCCTCGGCGACGGCAGCACCGTGGACAAGGTGCTCAAGCGCTACGATCTCTGAGTGCCGCTGAACACTCGAAAGCCGCGCCCCTCGCGAAGCGCGGCCCCTGATTTCTTCTAGGCAGAAATATCCCCGCCGGAGGCAGCGCCCGAGAGGGCGCTCCACTCATTTCGGCGAGCGTTTCGCGAGGATCCGCTGCAGCGTCCGGCGGTGCATGTTGAGCCGGCGCGCGGTTTCCGAGACGTTGCGGTCGCACAGCTCGTAGACCCGCTGGATGTGCTCCCAGCGCACCCGGTCGGCGCTCATCGGGTTTTCCGGCGGCGGCGGCAGATCGTCGCCGCGCGAAAGCAGGGCGTTGGTGATGTCGGTGGCGTCGGCCGGTTTCGACAGGTAGTCGGTGGCGCCGATCTTCACCGCGGCGACGGCGGTGGCGATGGCGCCATAGCCGGTCAACACGACGATGCGGCTGTCGGGGCGGCGTTCGCGCAGCACCTCGACCACGTCGAGCCCGTTGCCGTCCTCGAGCCGCAGGTCGACCACGGCATAGGCCGGCGGGCGCGCCTTGGCGATGGCGGTGCCGGCCGCGACCGTCTCGGCGGTCTCAACCTCGAAGCCGCGTTTTTCCATGGCCTTGGCCAGGCGCTTCAGGAAAGGCTCGTCGTCATCGACAAGCAGCAACGAGCGATCTTCGCCCAGGTCGTCTTCTGTCAGCTCCGCCACGGGGGCCCCCGTCCTGTCCAGCGGCAGAAAGCGCCGCCTAGGAAATTCTCTTATCCCGCCCGCGACATGCGGTCAAATCGCAGCGCCGCTTTGCGGCTCACATGTGGTCGATGAAACAGGTGGTGCGCTCCGCAAGCTGCACCGGCGAGACGTCGCGGCGGAAGAACTCGGCAAATCCGGTGCCCGGCAGCACAAGGTATGTGAAGGCCGAATGGTCCACCGAGTAGAACTCGGGGTCGTCGTCGTTCTTCTTGTAGTAGGCGCGGTACGCCTTCGCGGCCTGAGCGATCTGCGCCTCGGAGCCGGTGAGCCCGATCATCTTCTCGTGGATGTTGGCGGCATACTGGCCCATCACCTCGGGCGTGTCGCGCGCCGGATCGACGGAGATCATCATCGGCGTCGCCGAATACCCCGCCTCGGCCAGCAGATCGACCGCGTCGGCGTTGCGGATATTGTCCAGCGGGCAGATGTCCGGGCAGAAGGTATAGCCGAAATAGAGCAGCGTCGGCTCGGTGATGACCTCGGCGTCGGTGACCGTCTCGCCCGAGGGCAGCACCAGCTCGAACGGCCCGCCGATCGCCCCGGCACCGCCCGCGACCACGCCTTCGCGGCAATCGGCGAAGGGATCGTCGCCGCGGCCCCATTGCGTCGCCACCCAGACCCCGGCTGAAAGCGCGACAAGCCCACCGGCGGCAACGAGGGCGACAAGCGTGGCGGGTTTCATGGCGGTCTCCTGTTTGCGGCGGCGGGGCGGGGCGCATTGCAAATCCCCGCCCCGGACATGACACTGCCACACCTACCAATTGCCCCCCGGGGATCAAGCGCGGAACGCGCGCAATAGAAGGCAACGACATGAGCCCGACGGACCTGGACCTGCCCTGGCAGGAAGAGCGCAGCACCTTCATCCGCCTGCGCACGATGATCCTGCTGCGATGGGTGGCGATCGTCGGTCAGATCGCCGCGCTGGTGGTGGCGCAGTCGATCTACGACCTGCAGCTGCCGCTTGGCCTGTGCTACCTCGCGGTCGGCATCTCGGTGATGGGCAACCTCGTCGCCAGCCTGATCTTCCCGGAAACCAAGCGCCTGTCGGAAGCCGAGAACTTCCTGATGGTGATGTTCGACCTGCTGCAGCTTTGCTTCCTGCTCTATCTGACCGGCGGGCTGCACAACCCCTTCTCGGTCATGGTGCTGGGGCCGGTGACCGTCTCGGCGGTGATGCTCTCGCTGCGCTCGACCATCGTGCTCAACGTCACCGCCTTCCTGCTGATCTCGGGCATGGTCTTCGTGCATGTGCCGCTGCACACGGTCGAGGGCGAGGTGCTGCAGATCCCCGATCTCTTCGTCTTCGGGCAATGGGTCGCCGTGGCCATCGCGCTGGTCTTCCTGTCGGTCTACGCGCGTAGGGTCACCACCGAGATGAACGCCATGTCCGATGCGCTGAACGCCACGCAGATGGCGCTGTCGCGGCAGCAGAAGCTCAACGACCTGGGCGGCGTGGTGGCCGCCGCGGCGCATGAGCTGGGCACACCTCTGGCAACGATCAAGCTGACCTCGGCCGAGCTGATCGAGGAACTCGACGACCTTCCCGAGCTGCAGGAGGACGCGCGGCTGATCCGGGCGCAGGCCGACCGCTGCCGCGATATCCTGCGCTCCATGGGCCGGGCCGGGAAGGACGACCTGCACCTGCGCCGCGCGCCGCTGACCGAGGTGATCCGCGAGGCCGCCGAGCCGCATGAGAACCGCGGCAAGCAGGTGACACTGGAGCCGATCGGCGAGACCGACCTGCCCATGCCGCAGGTCCTGCGCCACCCCGAAGTGATCCACGGGCTGCGCAACCTGGTGCAGAACGCGGTGGATTTCGCCCGCAGCCAGGTCTGGATCGAGACCGGCTGGGACGCCGACAGGATCACCGTGCGGATCATCGACGACGGGCCCGGCTTTCCGCCACAGCTGATCGGCCGCATCGGCGATCCGATGATCCGTCGTCGCCGCTCCGAGGCCGAGCGCCGCGCCCGCCCCGAGTACGAGGGCATGGGGCTGGGGCTGTTCATCGCCAAGACCCTGCTCGAGCGCTCCGGCGCCGAGCTGAGCTTTGCCAATGGCTCCGATCCGACCGCGCCCGAGCCGCCGGGCACCCGCCGTGGCGCGGTGGTCGAACTGGTCTGGCCGCGCGAGGCGATCGCCGCCCCCGAGGCGGCGCCGGGCACCCCGCTCGGAGAGAACCCCAGCTTCGATGCATGAGCAGCGATGCTGCCGATACGAGGGCCAGAAACATGTCGACCAGACATCTATTTAAAAGTCATCTTTTTGGCTCATCATTTACGGAATATTTACCAATGAGGCCCTAAGCAGGCACAAAGCCTCGTAATTCGGAGTCCCGGTTGGAGCTGACAATCGCGCTTTCCATCGGAATCGGCGCCGGAATCGCCGCATTCCTCGGCGCGTTCTTCCTGCGTTTTCCCGCAGCGCAGGTCACCGCCGGTCAGGGTAATGCCAGCTCGCCCCCTGACGTCACCAAGACCGAGATTATCGTGATCGGCAGCCGTATCGCCGACATGACCGACCCCGCCCGAGAGTTGCTTGCGACAGAGCCGGGCGACACGCTCGACTGGGACTGGCTGTGCGCCAGACTTGCGCCCTTTTTCGGCCCGTTGCCTGCAACGCCCCCAACCGCGCCAGCGCGGCTTCCGGCCCGCAACGCTGCCGGGATAGACCTCGTGCTGCGGCCCGAACGACAGGCACTGCGGGTCTCGGTCGAAGCGCAGGCGGTTGCCGCCGGCACGCAACTGAAACTGCACCAGCAGCAGGCCGAGCTGCCGCGGCTTAGCCGCGCGCTGGCGCTGGTGCCCTGCCCCATCTGGCAGACCGACGACAACAACAGGGTCACCTGGTTCAACGCCGCCTACGAGGATGCCTGCGCCCAGGTCGACGCCCCGACCACCGGCCCCGCCCCCTTCGATCTTGCCGCCCCCGATGGCAGCGACACCCACCGCAACCGCACCGCGCTCGGCGCCCGCGGCGACGACAGCGAGTTCTGGTACGAGGTGCAATCGCACCGCACCTGCGACGGCTGGATGCATTTCGCCACCAATATCGACACGATCATCCGCTCCGAGATCAACCAGCGCAGCTTCCTGCAGTCGCTGACCCGCATCTTCGCGCATCTGCCCATCGGTCTCGCCGTGTTCGACCGCGATCACCGGCTGGCGCTGTTCAACCCCGCATTGATTGACCTCACCGGGCTCGAAGCCGAATTCCTGAGCACCCGTCCCAAGCTGATGAGCGTCTTCGACGCGCTGCGCGAGGCGCGCATGATGCCGGAACCGAAGAACTACCAGGGCTGGCGCGAGCATCTCGCCGCGGTGACCGCCGCCGCCGCCTCGGATCTCTACGTCGAGACCTGGGAGCTGCCGACCGGCCGGATCTACCGGATCACCGGAAGGCCGCACCCGGATGCCGGGATTGCCTTCCTTTTCGAGGACATCAGCTCCGAGGTCTCGCTCACCCGCCGTTTCCGCCGCGAGCTCGAACAGGCGCATGGGGTGCTCGACAGTTTCGAGGAAGCGGTGGCGGTCTTCTCGCACCAGGGCGCGCTCAGCTTCTGCAACGAGGCCTACCGCGACCTCTGGGGCGATGATCCGGACGCCTGCGTCGCCGACCTGTCGGTGACCGAGGCGACGGCGCGCTGGCAGGCCGCCTGCGCCCCGAGCCCGGTCTGGGGCGACATTCGCGGCTTCGTGCTGAGCCTGCGCGACCGCGCCGTCTGGGAGGCGCCGCTGGTCACCCGGGACGGCACGCCGCTGACCTGCCGCATCAGCCCGATGGCGGGCGGCGCGACGTTGCTGCGTTTCATCCCGGCCCCCCGGATGGCCGACGCTCCGGGCTGACCCCCGATCCGGCTTGCGCGTGCGGGCGGGAATTGTATCTTCCCGCCATGACGACGCGCGCCCTGTCCCTGCCCTCCCCAGACGCCACATGCGCGCTGGCCGCCACGCTGGCCCCGCGCCTGCGTCCCGGCGACGTGCTGCTGCTGATCGGCGGCATCGGCGCGGGAAAGACCCATTTCGCCCGCTGCCTGATCCAGTCCCTGCTGGACGAGCCCGAGGACGTACCCTCGCCCACCTTCACGCTGGTACAAGTCTACGACGTGCCCACGGGCGAACTCTGGCACACCGACCTCTACCGCCTCTCGGACCCCGAGCAGGTGGTCGAGCTGGGTCTGACCGAGGCCTTCGACGAGGCGATCTGCCTGGTGGAATGGCCCGACCGGCTCGCCGATCTCACCCCCGCCGCGGCGCTGACCCTCAGCTTCGAAGTGACCGGTGACGAGACCCGGCAGGTGACGCTCGACTGGCAGGACGCACGCTGGGACAGCCGCCTGGAGGGGCTCTCGTGAACGACTTTCTGCTTACCGCGGGCTGGGCCGATGCCGAGGCGCATCCGCTCGCCGGCGACGCCTCGTCGCGCCGCTACACCCGGCTGACCCGTGGCACCGAGTGCGCCATCCTGATGGACGACCCCGAGGGCGACGTGGCGCTCTTTGCCCAGCTCGCGCGGCATCTGCTGTCGATCGGCCTGAGCGCGCCGCGGGTTCTGGCCGAGGCGCCGGGCCTGCTGCTGCTGGAAGACCTCGGCGACGGGCTGTTGGCGCGGCTCTGTACCGACGTCGAGAGTGAAACGCGGCTCTATCTCGTGGCAACCGACGCGCTGATCGCCCTGCACCGGCACGCCCCGCCCGAGAATTTGCCCGTGGCCGACGCCGCGCACCTGTCGCAGATCACCGGCCTCGCCTTCGACGCCTACGTGCCCGGCACGGGTGCTCCGCAGGACCCGCAAACCCGCGACAGGGTCATCGCCGCGCTGCACGATCTGATCGCCGAGCACGCGCCCGAAACCGACGTGATGATCCTGCGCGACTACCACGCCGAGAACATCCTCTGGCTGCCCGGGCGCGAGGGGGCCGCGCGGGCCGGGCTGCTCGACTTCCAGGACGCGCTCAAGGGCCCCCGCGCCTATGACCTGATCTCGCTGATCCGCGACGCGCGCCGGGACGTCTCCGCCGAGACCGCCGAGGCCTGCATCAGGCACTATCTCGGGGCAACGGGCACCGACGAGACCCGGTTCCGCAGCGCCCTCGCCGTGCTCGGCGTGCAGCGCAGCCTGCGCATCCTCGGCATCTTCGCCTCGCTCGCCAAAACCCGTGGCAAGCCGCAGTACATCGACCTGATCCCGCGCGTCTGGGGCAACCTGCGAACCGACCTCGCCCATCCGGCCTTGGCGGAGCTGCGCGCCCTGCTCGAGCCGGCCCTGCCCGCCCCCACGCCCGCGACCCTCGAAAGGCTGAAATCCTGATGCCCCACGCCGTGATGCTCTTTGCCGCGGGCTTCGGCACGCGCATGGGCGCGCTCACCGCCGACCGCCCCAAGCCGCTGATCGAGGTCGCCGGCAAGCCGCTGCTCGACCATGCGCTGGAACTGACGGCGGACCTGCCCACGCGGGTCGTGAACGCCCATTACCGCGCCGAACAGCTGGCCGCGCATCTCGACCGCAGAGGGGTCGTGCTCTCAGTCGAGCAGCCGGAGATCCTCGACACCGGCGGCGGGCTCCGCCATGCGCTACCGCTGCTGGGGCCGGAGCCGGTCTTCACGCTGAACACCGATGCCGTCTGGGCCGGGCCCAACCCGCTGGACCTGCTGGCCGAGGCCTGGGATCCCGCCCGGATGGACGCGCTGCTGCTCTGCGTGCCGCTGGCCAATGCCGTGGGCCGCAAGGGTGCGGGAGACTTCACGCTGCAGGAGGGTGGCCAACTGCGCTGGAAAGGCGATCACGTCTACACAGGCGCACAGATCATCAAGACCGAGCTTCTGGCCGAGGTGCCCGACGAGGCCTTCTCGTTGCGTCTGCTGTGGCAGCGGATGGGCGACGAGGGCCGCCTGCACGGGCTCGACTACCCCGGGCACTGGGCCGATGTCGGCCACCCCGAGGGCATCGCCCTCGCCGAAGAGATGCTGGCCCGCAATGTTTGAGCCTTCAGGCACCCCCCGCGTCTACGGCCTCGCCCCTGGCGTCGATTTCCCCGCCGCGCTGGTCGCCGGTCTGCGCGCGCGCATGGCGGGCCGACCGCCTGAGGAGATGGCCAAGGTCGAGCTGATCCTCAACACCAGCCGCATGGCGCGGCGGGTGAAGGCGATCTTCGACCAGGGACCCGCGACCCTGCTGCCGCGCATCCGCCTGCTGACCGACATGGCCGATCCCGCCGCGCTGCGCGACCTGCCCGCGCCGGTGCCGCCGCTGCGGCGCAGGCTCGAACTTACTGGTTTGGTGTCGAAACTGCTCGACGCGCAGCCCGACCTCGCCCCGCGCGCCGCGCTCTTCGACCTGGCAGACAGCCTCGCCACGCTGATGGACGAGATGCAGGACGAGGGCGTGTCGCCGGACGAGATCGCCGCGCTCGATGTCAGCGACGAGTCCGGTCATTGGCAGCGCGCGCTCAGCTTCCTGAACATCGTGCAGCGCTACTTCGAGCAGGGCGAGGAGGCTCCGGACACCATCGCCTTCCGCCGCTACGCGCTGGAAGAGAGACTGAAGCGCTGGCAAGAGACCCCGCCCGAGCACCCGGTGATCCTTGCCGGCTCCACCGGCTCGCGCGGGGGTACGCATCGGCTGATGTGCGCGGTCTCGAAGCTGCCGCAGGGCGCGCTGGTGCTGCCCGGCTATGATTTCGACATGCCGGGGCCCGTCTGGGGGGGGCTCACCGATGCGCTCTCGGGCGAGGACCACCCGCAGTTCCGCTTTGCAAGGCTGCTGCATGAGCTGGCGCTCGATCCGGTGACCCTGCCGCATTGGCACGACCAACCTGCGCCCAGCGCCGCGCGCAACCGGCTCGTCTCGCTCGCCCTGCGCCCCGCGCCGGTCACCGACCAGTGGCGCTCGGAGGGCGTGCACCTGCCCGAGCTCACCGCGGCGACGGAAAAGCTGACGCTGGTCGAGGCCAACTCCAAGCGCGAGGAGGCCATGGCCATCGCGCTACGGCTGCGGCAGGCGGCGGAAGAGGGCACCACGGCGGCGCTGATCACCCCTGACCGGATGCTGACGCGTCAGGTGACCGCGGCGCTCGACCGCTGGGACATCGTGCCCGACGACAGCGCCGGCATCCCGCTGCAGCTGACCCCGCCGGGCCGCTTCCTGCGGCAGGTGGCGGCGCTGTTCCAGCGCGATCTGACCGCCGAGAGCCTGCTGTCGCTCCTGAAGCACCCGCTGACCCACAGCGGCTCGGAACGCAACAACCACCTGCGCGCCACCCGCGAGCTTGAACTGCACATCCGCAAGAAGAGCTGGCCCTTCCCGCAGGCCGAGCTGATCGAGGCCTGGGGCGCGGCGGCCGGTTTCCCCGACTGGGCGAACTGGGTCGCCGAGACCTTCTGCCAGCCCCCCCTGCACGGCACGCGCGCGCTGAGCGACTGGCTGATGATTCACGTGGAACGGGCCGAGGCCATCGCCGCCGGACCCGAGATGGGCGAATCCGAGCTCTGGAAGGAAGGCGCCGGCCGCAAGGCACGGCAGGTGGTCGCCGAGCTCGAGGGCGAGGCCAGCCACGGCACCGATCTCGACGCCCGCGACTACGCCGATCTTTTTGGTGCCATCCTCGCCAAGGGCGAGCTGCGCGACCGCGATGCGCCGCACCCGCATATCCTGATCTGGGGCACGCTGGAGGCCCGCGTCATGGGCGCCGAGTTGCTGATCCTCGGCGGGCTCAACGAGGGAAGCTGGCCGGAAATCCCCGGCGCAGACCCCTGGCTGAACCGCCGCATGCGGCACAAGGCCGGGCTCTTGCTGCCGGAGCGGCGCATCGGCCTCGCCGCGCATGACTTCCAGCAGGCGGTCGCCGCCGACGAGGTCTGGATCACCCGCGCGCTGAAATCCGACGACGCCGAGACGGTGCCCGCCCGCTGGGTGAACCGGCTGATGAACCTGATGAACGGCCTGCCCGCGAAGCAGGGCCCCGAGGCGCTGAAAGCCATGCAGGCGCGCGGGCGTCACTGGCTGGCGCTGGCGCGGCAGGTCGAGAGCCCGATCAAGGCCCCCTCGGCGGCGCGCCCGTCGCCGGTGCCGCCGGTCACGGCCCGTCCGAGGCAGCTCTCGGTCACCGAGATCAAGACGCTGATCCGCGACCCCTACGCCATCTATGCCAAGCGGGTGCTGAAGCTGCGCCCGCTCAACCCGCTGCAACGCGCGCCCGACGCCCTGCTGCGCGGCATCCTCATCCACCAGGTGTTCGAGGAGTTCGTGCGCGAAACAGTCTCTGATCCGGGGCTTCTGACCTCCGAGGCGCTGCGCGCCAAGGCCGCGGCGGTGATCGGCGATCCCGAGGTGCTTCCCTTCCCGGTGACCCGCCACGTCTGGCAATCGCGCATCGCGCGCATCGCCGAGTGGTTCACCCGCACCGAAACCGCGCGCCAGCAGATCGCCCGCCCCGCGCATTTCGAGACCAGCGGCTCCAGCGACATTGCGTCCCTCGGCTTCACGCTGAAAGGGACGGCGGACCGGATCGACATCGACGAAAAGGGCAACGCGCACCTTTACGACTACAAGACCGGCGCGGCCCCCACCGCCAAGCAGCAGAAGAACTTCGACAAGCAGCTGCTGCTCGAAGCGGCGATGGTCGAGCGCGGGGCCTTCCCGAACCTGCACCCGCGCCATGCCGCGCGCGCCGTCTTCGTCTCTGTCTCGGCCAATCCGAACGAGGTCGAGGCGCCGCTCGACGAGGTGCCGCCCGCCAAGGTTTGGAGCCAGTTCGAGACCCTGATGACCCGCTGGTTCGAGCCGGAACGCGGCTATACCGCCCGCGCCGCCATGCTCAGCGAGAACGATTTTTCCGACTACGACCACCTCTCGCGCTTCGGCGAATGGGACGTGATCGACGCCGCCGAACGGGAGATGCTGGAATGAGCCGCAACGAGGCCAGCGAAAAGCAGGTCGAGGCCGCGCGCCCGGATGCCTCCACATGGCTCGCCGCCAACGCCGGTTCGGGCAAGACCCGCGTGCTCACCGACCGTGTGGCGCGGCTGCTGCTCGACGAGGTGCTGCCCGAGCACATTCTGTGCCTGACCTACACCAAGGCCGCCGCCACCGAGATGCAGAACCGCCTGTTCAAGCGGCTCGGGGCCTGGGCCATGCTCGACGACGACCAGCTCATCGGCGAGCTGCGCCAGCTCGGCCTCGACGGCGCGCTGCCGCCCGAGCGGCTGCGCCAGGCCCGCACGCTCTTTGCCCGCGCCATCGAGACTCCCGGCGGCCTGCGCATCCAGACCATCCACTCCTTCTGCGCGAGCCTGCTGCGGCGCTTCCCGCTCGAGGCCGGGGTCTCGCCGCAGTTTACCGAGATGGAGGACCGCTCCGCCGAGATGCTGCGCGCCGAGGTGCTCGAGCGCATGGCCGAGGGGCGCGAGGCATATCTGGTCGAGGCCATGGCCCCCTTCCTCGGCGAGCAGCCCGAGGCGCTACTGGCCGAGCTTTGCGGGCGCAAGGCGGCCTTCCTGCCGCCGCGCAGCCCCGAGGACATCCGCGCGCTCTACGGTCTGCCCGGCGACATGGACGAAGCGGCGGTGCTCTCCGAGGTCTTCCTCGGCAGCGAGAGCGATCTCATCGCCCGCGTGCTGCCGGTACTGAAGGCCGGCAAGAGCACCGACCAGGGCGCTGCGAAGAAGCTGGAGCGCTTCACCGCGCCGGACATGGCCGGGATGCTGGCGCTCGAGGACGCGCTGCTCACCCAGAAGGGCACGATCAGCAGCCGCGTGCCGACCAAGGACAGCAAGCAGGCGCTCGGCCCCGACGCGCCCCGGCTTGAGCAACTGGCGCAGCGGGTCGAGAGCGCCCGCGAAAGCCGCCTCGCGGTCGAGGCGGTGAAGCGCGAGATCACCCTGCACCGCTTCGCGCAGGTCTTCCTGCCCGCCTACGAGGCCGAGAAGATGCGCCGCGGCTGGCTCGATTTCGACGACCTCGTGGTGCGCGCCCGCGACCTCTTGGCCGACGACCGGGTGGCCGACTGGGTGCTCTACCGGCTGGACGGCGGCATCGACCACATCCTCGTCGATGAGGCGCAGGACACCAGCCCGGTGCAATGGCAGGTGATCGAGCGGCTTGCGCGCGAGTTCACCTCGGGCGAAGGCGCGCGCGGCGACGTGCGGCGGACGATCTTCGTCGTCGGCGACAAGAAGCAGTCGATCTACTCCTTCCAGGGCGCCGATCCGCGCGAGTTCGACCGCATGTGCGACGACTTCGCCGAACGGCTGCAGGGCACCGACGCGCCGCTCAGCCGGATGATGCTGGAATACTCCTTTCGCTCAGCCGGGCCGGTTCTGAAGCTGGTCGACGCCACCTTCGAAGGGCGCGAGGAGTCGGGCTTTTCCCCGGAACAGAGACACAAGGCGTTCAAATCCGAGATGCCGGGCCGTGTCGATCTCTGGCCCCATATCGAGCCCGCCAAGGAGGAAGAGGACGACGCCGAGTGGTACGAGCCGGTCGACCGGGTCGGCGCGCAGCACCACACGGTGCGGCTGGCCAACCGCATCGCCCTCTTCATCGACGAAACCATCGGCAAACCGCTCCCCGTCGAGATCGGCTTTAGCGGCGAGTACAAGGCCCGCCCCGCCCATGCCGGCGACTTCCTGATCCTCGTGCGCCGTCGCGGCACGCTCTTCACCGAGATCATCCGCGCCATCAAGGCGCGCGGCCTGCCCATTGCAGGCGCCGACCGGCTGAAGGTCATGTCGGAACTGGCGGTGAAGGACATCGGCGCGCTGCTGGCCTTCCTCGCCACGCCCGAGGATGACCTCTCGCTCGCCACCGCGCTGCGCTCGCCGCTCTTCGGGCTGACCGAGAAGGCGCTCTTCGATCTCGCCCACCACCGCAAGCCGGGCAGCTACCTCTGGGTCGCCCTGCGAGAGCGGCGCGAGGAGTTCCCCGCTGTGCTGCAGGTGATGGACGACCTGCTGAACCGCACCGACTTCCTGCGCCCCTACGACCTGATCGAGCGCATCCTGACCCGCCACCGCGGTCGCCAGAAGCTGCTCGGGCGGCTCGGCGAAGAGGCCGAGGACGGCATCAACGCGCTGCTGCAACAGGCACTGGCCTACGAGCAGAGCACCGTGCCCTCGCTCACTGGCTTCCTCGAGTGGATGCAGTCCGACGATCTGGAGATCAAGCGCGCCCCCGACAGCGCCGGAGCCCGCATCCGGGTGATGACGGTGCACGGGTCGAAGGGTCTGGAAGCCCCGATCGTGATCCTGCCCGACTGCGCCCAGCCCACGAAAACCATCCGCGAGCGCCTCCTGCCCGCCGGGGAGGGCGAGACCGCAGGCATGGTCTGGCAGTCCAGCGCCGCGTCGCAGCCGCAGGTGCAGGCCGAGGCGCTGGACCGCGCCAAGGCCGCCGCCGAGCGCGAGCGTGACCGGCTGCTCTACGTCGCCCTGACCCGGGCCGAGAAATGGCTGGTGGTCGCTGCCGCGGGCAACCTCGGCAAGGACGGCAGCGCCTGGTTCGACCAGGTGCATAAGGGCATGGAGCGCGCCGGCGCCGAGAAGGTCGGTTACGACTTCGGCCGGTGGGGCTCGGGCGAGGGCCTGCGGCTCGGTCAGGCCGATTGGTCGCACCTGCCCTTCGAAAAAGTCACGGTGCAGACCCCGGTCCTGCCCGAGCTGGAGCCGCACCTGCGCACCCCCGCGCCCGTGGCCGCGCCGCTGCCCGAGAGTCGTTCGCCCTCGGACCTCGGCGGCGCCAAGGCGCTCTCGGGCATCGAGGGGCTCGACGAGGAAGAGGCGAAGCTGCGCGGCACGGTGCTGCACCTGCTGCTCGAACATCTCGCCCCGCTCGATGCCGAGGCCCGTGCCGAGGCCGTGCCGCACGTGCTGACGCTGGCCGAGGAACTGCCCGAGGAGACAGGCAGCATCGTGACAGAGGCGCTGGCGGTGCTCGGCGCCCCCGCGCTGGCGCCGGTCTTCGCCGGGGATGCCCTCGCCGAAGTGCCGATTTCCGCTGAAATAGAGCCTGTCGGGCGCATTCACGGCGTCATCGACCGGCTGCTGGTCACCCCCGAAAAGGTCACCGCGCTCGACTTCAAGTCGAACCGCACCGTGCCCGCCACGCCCGCCGAGGTGCCGGAGGGGCTGCTGCGCCAGATGGGCGCCTATGCCGCCGCCTTGACGCAGGTCTTTCCCGGGCGCAGCATCGAGACCGGTCTGGTCTGGACCGCGACGCAGGAGCTGATGGTCCTGCCACACGATCTAGTGTCTGCCGCCCTTTCAAGAACCACGATCGCTTGACGACTCCCCGGGGCGTGCCTACCTTCGCCTCCCGAAACCCGGGCGTGCCCCTGCCGCGCGCCCTGCTGCCAAACCCCTGCCAAGGAGACCTCCCATGGCCACCGTCCCCGTCACCGACGCGACCTTCGACGAAGAAGTGAAGAACTCCGACATCCCCGTTGTGGTGGATTTCTGGGCCGAATGGTGCGGCCCCTGCAAGCAGATCGGCCCGGCTCTGGAAGAGCTCGCCGCCGAGTACGAAGGCAAGATCAAGGTTGCCAAGGTCGACGTCGACCAGAACCCGA
The DNA here is from genome assembly GCF_020524285.1 of Alloyangia pacifica. Classification (GTDB taxonomy): domain Bacteria; phylum Pseudomonadota; class Alphaproteobacteria; order Rhodobacterales; family Rhodobacteraceae; genus Salipiger; species Salipiger pacificus_B. The sequence continues at coordinate 84,098 of NZ_JAIVKX010000007.1, read as the reverse complement.
ACACCGCCGCCGCCATGGGCGTGCGCGGCATCCCCGCGCTGTTCATCTTCAAGGACGGCCAGGTGATCTCGAACCGCGCCGGCGCGGCCCCGAAAGCCTCACTGCAGAGCTGGATCAACGAGTCGATCTGAGCCCGGCGACCCCGCTGAACCATGGAAATGCGCTTCCCGAGCGGGGGCGCATTTTCTTTTGGCATCAGAGAAGTTCCGACCAGGCAAGCTCAAATCTTTCGGTAGACCCGACCACCGCCGACCTTGTGCCCACTATCCTCGACGTCCGGAATCTGGCCTGCCCGCACCGCCTTCAGGAAGGCGCGACCGATCTTCACCTTGTCGCCGATCCAAAGGTCTTCCCAGCCAGCGCCGTAGAGCGCCGGAAAGTGGAACTTGCCTTGGGGCAAGCCCTGCGCGTCGCGGCGCAATCGGTTGAGCAGATCGTCATCCATGTCGCTTTCCATATCCTCAGCAGGCAAACACCCGCGCCGCCAGCGCCTGTACACCGGCCCACCGCCGCGCCTGCGCCAGCCCGCGATCCACGGCCCTCGCTGGCAGCCCCCACCATTCCGCCAACACCCGGTTGCGCAGCAGGAGCTGCACCGAAGGATCCTCTGCCGCAACCAGCCCATAGCCGTCGAAAAAGGCGCTCAGGGCCTCGGGCGGCAGCACCTCTCCTGCGGGGATGGCCCCTTTCGGCGCATGCAGGATAGCGTAATCGGCCAGCAGGCGGGCGATGTCATGCCCTACCGGTACCACCCGCCCCCCGGCGAAATCGAGCCCCCAGCAGCCCGCCCCACCGAGCACGAGATTGCGCAGGTGCAGATCGCCATGGGTCTGCGCCGTGACGGTCTCCCGCCCTTCGTATAGGGACTGATCCGCGCAAAGCGCCTCGGCGCAGGCGAGAAAGCGCCCTGGCTCCTCCACGATCCGCGCGCCGTCGGAGACCTCCGCCATGACCGTGCGCAGGAACCGCACGGTATGCTTGGGCTGAAACACCCGCCGCGCGCCGGGCGAGGCCCCGTGGAACCCGCCCATCCAGACCCCGGCCCGCCGCAGCAGCGCCGCCTGCTCCACCAGCGGCGCACCCTCCAGCAGCACCGAAAGGGGCCGCGCCTCGAGAAACGACATGACGCAGGCCCGCCGCGCCACATCGAAGGCCAGCAGCTCCGGCACACCCTGCGCATAGACCGCCTGCACCGCCAGATGCGCCGCCATGGCCGCGGCGAACTTCTCCGGATCGCCGGGCCGCGCCTCGTGCTTCAGCACCAGCCGCGCACCGTCCGGCCCCTCCATCCGCAGCAGGATCCGCGCCACGCGCGCATCCTCGCGCCAGGCCAGCAGCGCGGCGCGCCAGGACGCCGGGTCAAGCCCGATCTCCCGGGCAAGAACCGGCCAATGCGCCAGCGCCGCCTGCGCCAAATCCCCCGCGATCATTCCCATTTCCCGCCCCCTGCGCTATCTGCCCCGGCAAGGGCAGCGCCTTGCGAGGGGACATCTCAGCCCCCATATGGCGCCCAGCAAGAAAGGAAAGACAATGTCCGATCAGGAATTTCCGGGCTGGCACGGCACCACGATCATCGGCGTCCGCAAGGGCGGCCGGGTGGTCGTCGCAGGTGACGGGCAGGTGAGCCTCGGCCAGACCGTCATCAAGGGCACCGCGCGCAAGGTGCGCCGGCTCGCGCCCGGCGGTCACGAGGTGGTCTGCGGCTTCGCCGGCTCCACCGCCGATGCCTTCACCCTGCTCGAGCGGCTGGAAGGCAAGCTCGAGAAATCCCCCGGCCAGCTGCAGCGCGCCTGCGTCGATCTCGCCAAGGACTGGCGCACCGACAAGTACTTGCAGAAGCTCGAGGCGATGCTGATCGTCACCGACGGCAAGGAGCTCTACGTGATCACCGGCGCCGGCGACGTGCTCGAACCCGAGCATGACATCGCCGCCATCGGCTCCGGCGGCAACTTCGCCCTCGCCGCCGCACGCGGGCTCTACGACTACGAGGAAGACGCCGAGAAGATCGCCCGCCGGGCCATGGCGATCGCCTCCGACATCTGCGTCTACACCAACGGCAAGCTGACCGTTGAAACCATTTCGGCCTGAAACAGAGCCTGAGACAGAGCCTGAAAGGACGACCATGACTGACCTGACTCCCCGCGAGATCGTCTCGGAACTCGACCGCTTCATCATCGGCCAGCAGGACGCCAAGCGCGCCGTGGCGGTGGCGCTGCGCAACCGCTGGCGCCGCAAGCAGCTGAGCGCCGACCTGCGCGACGAGGTCTACCCCAAGAACATCCTGATGATCGGCCCGACCGGCGTCGGCAAGACCGAGATCTCGCGCCGCCTCGCGAAGCTCGCCCGCGCGCCCTTCATCAAGGTCGAGGCCACCAAGTTCACCGAGGTCGGCTACGTCGGCCGCGACGTCGAGCAGATCATCCGTGATCTCGTCGATGCCTCGATCGTGCAGACCCGCGAGTGGATGCGCGAAGACGTGAAGGCCGCCGCGCACAAGAACGCCGAGGAGCGCGTGGTCTCCGCCATCGCCGGCGAGGACGCGCGCGAGGGCACCCGCGAGATGTTCCGCAAGAAGCTCAAGAACGGCGAGCTCGACGACACCATGATCGAGCTTGACGTGGCCGACACCGCCTCGCCCTTCCCGACCATGGAGATCCCCGGCCAGCCGGGTCAGAACATGGGGATGATGAACCTCGGTGACATCTTCGGCAAAGCCTTCGGCGGGCGCACCACGCGCAAGAAGATGACCGTGGCGGAAAGCTACGAGGTGCTGATCTCGGAAGAGGCCGACAAGCTGCTCGACGACGAGCAGGTGAAGCTCGCCGCCATCGAGGCGGTGGAGCAGAACGGCATCGTCTTCCTCGACGAGATCGACAAGGTGGCGGCGCGGCAGGAAGCCCGCGGCGGTGACGTCTCCCGCGAGGGCGTGCAGCGCGACCTGCTGCCGCTGATCGAGGGCACCACCGTCAGCACCAAGCACGGCGCGGTGAAGACCGACCACATCCTGTTCATCGCCTCGGGCGCCTTCCACATCGCCAAGCCGTCGGACCTGCTGCCGGAACTGCAGGGCCGCCTGCCGATCCGGGTGAACCTGCGGGCGCTGACCGAAGAGGATTTCGTGCGCATCCTGACCGAGACCGACAACGCCCTCACCCGCCAGTACACGGCGCTGATGGCCACCGAGGAGGTCACCGTCAGCTTCACCGAGGAAGGCATCCACGCGCTGGCGAAGATCGCCGCCGAGGTCAACGAGAGCGTCGAGAACATCGGCGCGCGGCGGCTCTACACGGTGATGGAACGGGTCTTCGAGGAGCTGAGCTTCACCGCGCCCGACCAGCCGGGCACCGAGATCACCGTCGACGAGGCTTTCGTCGAGAAGCACCTCGGCGAGCTGACCCGCTCGACGGACCTCAGCCGCTACGTGCTCTGACCTTCAGGCTGCGCGGGACCGCCCCGCGCAGCCCCCATGCCGCGCCTTTTCGTGGGAGGGCCAGCCCCCCACACCCCCCGGCGTATTTCCGAAGAGAAGAAGGGCGAACACCGCCCTGCTTCTTCTCTTTCCAAATACGCCCGCCGGAGGCGTCCTGCCCCTACCGCTGCGCCCACCCTCCGGCTATCGTCGCCCCAGCATCCCGAAGAGGAGACCGGCGATGAAACGTTCCCACGTCAACGAGATCCTGCGTGCCAGCGAGGCCTTCATTCGCAGCCACGGCTACAGCCTGCCGCCCTTTGCCTATCTCACCCCCGAGGGGCTGAAGAAGGCGGAGCACGGCGAGATCAAGCGTCGCCGCATGGGCTGGGACGTGACCGACTACGGCGGCGGAAGATTCGACGAGCTGGGCCTCTTCCTCTTCACCACGCGCAACGGTCTCAATGCCGATCTGGGCCAGCGCAGCGCCATGCTCTACGCCGAGAAGATCATGATCTCGCGGCAGAACCAGCTCAGCCCGATGCACCGCCACGATCTGAAGGTCGAGGACATCATCAACCGCGGCGGCGGCACGCTGGTGCTGGAGCTCTTCACCGCCAAGCCCGAGGGAGAGATCGACCGCGACGCCGAGGTCACCGTGCTCTGTGACGGCATGGAGCGGACGCTGCCCGCGGGTGGCCACCTGAAGCTGGCGCCGGGCGAGTCGGTGACGCTGTTCCCGACCACCTGGCATGCATTCTGGGGCGAGGGCAGCGACGTGCTGATCGGCGAGGTCTCGACGGTCAACGACGATCTGACCGACAATGTCTTCGCCGAGCCGCTGGGGCGGTTCTCGGAGATCGAGGAAGACGAGGCGCCGCTGCACCTGCTGGTCTCGGACTACGACGACAAGCTGTGACGCTGGCGCCGGGCGCCTCAGGCCATCCACCACCTTTCGGCCATGCGCGAGTCGTCCATCGCGCGCATGGCGCCGACGCGCGCGGGCGTGGCGATGCGCGCCGAATGCGCCTGCAGGTGGTTGGCGTACATCGGCAGGATCAGCCCGCCCTCGTCGCGGCTGAGGCGCTGCATCTCGGCATAGAGCTCGGCGCGGCGGGCGCTGTCGAACTCGGCGCGTGCCTCGCGCAGCAGATCTCCGAACCGGCCCGAACCGCCGCGCGTGGCATTCCACGGCGCGGTTTCGGTGAGAACGGTGGAAAACGCCCAATCCTCGGTGGCACGGCCCGACCAGCCACCGGCGCGGAACCCGGCGCTGGCGCGCGGCCAGCTCGTTTCGGCGGGGAGAGTGCGCAGCTCGAGCGTGATCCCGGCCTGCGCCGCGCTCTCGCGGTAGAGCTCCGCGGCGCGGGTGGCGCCGTCGAAAGCCGCCTCGGAGACCAGCATCGGCAGGGCGATGCCGTCGTGACCCGCCTGCGCGAGGTGCCAGCGGGCGCGGTCCGGATCGAAGCCCTGCGGTTCCAGCGCGGCGAAATAGGGGTTGGCGGGGCCGATCGGGCTGTCCTGCCCGATGCTGCCGTGCCCGTGCAGGATCTCGGCGACCATCGCCTCGCGATCGACCGCCGCCTTCAGCGCCTGCCGCAGGTGCGGATCGGCAAAGGGCGCAAGATCGGTGCGCAGCGCGAAGCCGTAGTGCTGGTTGCCGGCGAGGCTCTGCACCGTGAAGCGCGGCTCGGCCTCGAGCACACCGGCCTCGGACGCCGGCAGCCGGTCGATGGCGTCGACGCGGCCGGACCGCAGGGCGTCGAGCCGCTCGCGGGGGTCGTTCATGGCGAGGAAATCCACACCGTCGAACCAGCCCGCGCGGCCATCCTTGTAGTGCTCGGCGACCCTGCGGCCGATGAAGCGGCGGCCCGGCTCGAAACGCTCGACGCGGTAGAGACCGGTGCCGATGCCCTTTGCCATGGCCTCCGCGATCTGCCCGGCGGGGTAGATCAGCAGGTGGTAGTCGGCGAGCAGGTAGGGGAAATCGGCGTTTCCGGTGGCGAGGGTGAATTGCACCTGATGCGGCGCGGTGGCGCGCATCTCCGCGATCTCGGCGACGATGGGCCGAGCCGGAGAGGCCGCATCCCGGTGCAGCGCGAGCGAGGCCAGCACGTCCTCTGCGCCGAACGCCTTGCCGTTGTGGAAGCGCACGCCGGGACGCAGGTCGAAGGTCCAGACACGGGCATCGGGCGAGGCGCTCCAGCCGGTCGCCAGCTCGCCGCGCAGCGCGCCGTCGGCACCGACCTCGGTCAGCGTGTCGAAGACCGCGCCCTGCGCCGCGGCGCTCATGAAGAGCCCGGCATGCGTCCGTGCATCCCAGCCGTCGGTGCCGCGTGCACCGCCGAGCGCGGCGCGGAAGTAGCCGCCGCGCGTGGCGCCCGCCACGGCGCCGCCCCCGGCCAGTCCCGACGCGCCGAGGACGGCGGCGGCGAGGGCCGATTGCAGCACGCGGCGGCGGCGGATGACGGTCATGGTGCGGGGCGCTCCCCTGGGCTTCGTGTCTCTTGCGGCGCTCACTCTGCACGGCGACCGGGCCGGGTGCAACAGCAGCTCCGCTGCGTCCCGGTCAAACCTCCGCCATCGGGTGACACAATCAGCCCTCGTGCCGGTTCGGCAGGCTCTCGAGCAGGGCGATCTGGTCCATCACCCGCACCAGCTCGGCGCTGATGCCGGGCTCTGAGAGCGCGTGCCCGGCGTTGCGGATCATCCGCAGCTCGGCCTCGGGCCAGGCCCGCGACAGCTCCCAGGCGCGGCGCGGCGGGCAGATCATGTCGTAGCGGCCCTGCACGATGACCCCGGGAATGCCACGCAGCCGGTCGACGTTGTCAAGGATCCAGCCGTCCTGTTCGAGGAACCCCGCGTTGACGAAATAGTGGTTCTCCAGCCGGGCGAAGGCGCGGGCGTATTCCGCCGGGGCCTCGCCGCCGTGGCCGTTGGAATAGACCGAGGCCAAAGCGTTTTCCCAGGACGACCAGGCGCGGGCGAAGCGCACTTCCTCGCGCAGGTCGCCGGAGAACAGCCGCCGGTGGTAGGCGCCGACGAGATCGCCGCGCTCCCCTTCCGGGATCAGGCTCTCGAAACGCGCCCAGGTCTCGGGCCAGAACTGCCCGGCGCCGCCGCCGTAGAACCAGTCGAGCTCGGCCTGGGTCATCATGAAGACGCCGCGCAGCACAAGCTGGCGCACCCGCTCGGGGTGGCTGATGCCGTAGACCAGCGAGAGCGTTGCACCCCAGCTGCCGCCGAAGACGATGAACTTGTCGATCTCCAGCGTCTCGCGGATGTTCTCGATGTCGGCGACGAGATGCCAGGTGGTGTTGTTCTCGACGCTGGCATGCGGCGTGGAGCGCCCGCAGCCGCGCTGGTCGAAGAGCACCACGCGGTAGACATCCGGATCGAAATAGCGCCGCATCGCCGGGCTGCAGCCGCCACCGGGGCCGCCGTGCAGCACGATCACGGGAATGCCGGACGGGTTACCGCATTGCTCTACATAGAGCTTGTGCCCGTCGCCCACGTCGAGCATGCGCTGGTCGAACGGGTCGATCGCGGGATAGAGATGTTGCACTGCGCTCTTTTGGCCCGGGTATTTGTCCATGGAACCTCTATATTGGCTAATGAGCCCAAAAGAAAACGGGATACCTGCACTATGACCCTGACCGTCGATCCGTCCGAAGTCGCCAAGTTCGAAGCCATGGCGGCAGAATGGTGGGACCCGAACGGAAAGTTCAAGCCGCTGCACATGATGAACCCGGTGCGTCTCGATTATATCACGACGCAGATTGCCGGCGAGTTCGATCGCGACCTTGCGACGCCGCGTCCCTTCGAGGGGCTGCGCATCCTCGACATCGGCTGCGGCGGCGGGCTGCTCTGCGAGCCGATGGCGCGGCTCGGGGCCGAGATCGTCGGCGTCGATGCCGCCGAGCGCAACATCCCGGTGGCGCAGACCCATGCCGAGCAGTCGGGGCTGGAGATCGACTACCGCTTCTCCACCGCCGAGGCGCTGGCCGAAGCGGGCGAACAGTTCGACGTGGTGCTGAACATGGAGGTGGTCGAGCATGTGGCCGACCCGCAGGCCTACCTGAATGCCTGCCACGACCTGCTGAAGCCCGGCGGGCTGCACCTGTGCTCGACGATCAACCGCAACGCCAAGAGCTTCGCCATGGCCATCGTCGGCGCCGAATGGGTGATGCGCTGGCTGCCCAAGGGCACCCACGACTGGGCCAAGTTCATCACCCCGGACGAGCTTTACGAGCTGATGCGCACGGCGGGGCTCGAGCCGGTGGACCGCAAGGGCTACGTGTTCAACCCGGTGAGCTGGCGCTGGTCGATCTCGGACCGGGACCTGTCGGTGAACTACGTGACGGCGGCGTTGAAGCCCAGGGGCTGAGGACACCGTCTCGCGGAATCAAGACGAAGCCGCCGCGCAGCGCCTCCCCGCGGGCAGGCGCTGCGCGGCTACCGATGCCCCTGGCCCTACTCCGCCGGCCGTTGCGCGTGGGCCGCAAGCTCGGCCTCGGCCTCGGGGTCGATGTGCAGATCGTCGATCACCACGCCCGCCGTCGGATCGCGGTAGACATCCATGTCGATCTGCCCCTCGGTCTTGGCGACGATCGCGGTGACCACCGCGTCGCCGGTGATGTTCACCGCAGTGCGGATCATGTCCATCAACCGGTCCACCCCGAGGATCAGCGCGATGCCCTCGATCGGCAGGCCGACCTGCCCCAGCACCATGGTCAGCATCACCATGCCGACACCTGGCACGCCCGCAGTGCCGATCGACGCCAGCACCGCCATGCCGATCACCGTCAGGTAGCCGCCGATCCCGAGGTCGATGCCGTAGACATTGGCGAGGAACACCGTCGCCACGCCCTGCATGATCGCCGTGCCGTCCATGTTGATCGTCGCGCCGAAGGGCACGGTGAAGGACGCCACCGAGTTTTTCACCCCCATGCGCTCGGTCACCGCGCGCAGGGTGACGGGGATCGTGGCGTTGGACGAGGCGGTGGAGAAGGCGAAGATCTGCGCCGGGCGGATCTTGCGCATGAACATGAAGGGATCGAGGCCGGAGAAGACCTTGAGATAGAACATCAGCGTCACGAAGAGGTGCAGCAGCAGCGCCCCGACCAGCACAAGCACGTAGGTCATCACCGGCAGGAACAGCCCGATGCCCTGCTCGGTGAAGGTCTTGGCGATCAGGCAGAAGACGCCGTAGGGCGCAAAGGCCATGACGATCTCGACGACCTTCATCATTAGCTCGTTCATGTACTCGCAGGCATCGACGAAAGTGGTCGAGCGCTCACCGAGCATCAGCGCCGCGACGCCGAGGATGATGGTGTAGAAGATGATCTGCAGCATCTCGCCCGCCGCGAAGGAGGCCACGGGGTTGCGCGGCACGATGGCGGCGAAGGTCTCCCAGACCGTCGGGGCCTCCTTGCCGGTGACGCCCGAAGTATCGACGCCCTCGATGGTGAAACCGGTGCCCGGCGCGACGACCAGCGCGATCAGGATCGCCACGGCGATCGCCGTGGCGGTGGTCAGCAGGTAGAGCGCGAAGGAGCGCCCGCCGACCCGCCCGAGAATGCGGATGTCGCCGATGCCTGCGACGCCACAGATCAGCGAGAAGAAGACCAGCGGCACTACGAGCATCTGCAACGCGTTGACGAACATGCGTCCGACCATGCCGAAGAAGCCGCCGACGATATTGGTGTTGATCCAGCCGATCTGCAGCATGTTCAGGATCACGCCGAGGACGAAGCCCGCCCCCATGCCGATCATCACCTTGGTGGTCAAAGAGAGTTTCGTGCTTGTGGCGCTCATTCCGCCCTCCTGTTGTTGCTGACCTACACTTTCGGATAGGCGACACCGGAGGCGAATTTCTTTGTGACACGCGAACTGAAAAGGTGAACGGACAACTCCGAGTCCCCCTCAGCTTGCATAGATTTTCGGCAAATTTCCAGAAAATAGGTGACGCTGGGTCAGCATGACCCTGCCGCGGCGGGCCGCGTCCGGCTCAATCCGCCTCGAGCTTCAGGCGCAATTCGCGCAGCACCGGCAGCGCCGCGCGCACCTTGTCGACCCCCAGGTCCTTGACCATTTCCGAGATCACCGGCGCCATCGCCGCCAGCGCCGCCTCTCGCGCGCGCTTTCCGGCGGGGCTGATCGCCACCATCTTGCGCCGCGCATCGTCCCAGTCGGGGCGGATGTGCACGTAGCCGGCGATCTCCAGCTTGGTGAGCGTGTTGGTCATCGCGCCGCGGGTGACGTGGAAGCTGCGCGCAAGCTGCGCCGGGCTGCGCTCGTTCTGCACCCGGGCCAGATGGTTGAGCACCGAGAAATGCGAGATTTCCATGCGGTCGGGCAGCACGCGGGTCAGCCGGTTGCGCAAGAGCTGGTCGGCGGTCAGCAGCTCGCTGAACAGCGAGATGGCAAGCGCATCTGCGGGGGAAGACGTCATGCGGGGCCCTCGAAGACGCGGTCGTGGCTCAGGACCGGGATTTGCGCGCGCGCCTTGTCGGACTGCGCGAGGTCGATTTCGGCGTAGATGATGCCCGGCGCGGCGCCGCCATCGGCGATGACCTCGCCCCAGGGCGAGATCACCAGCGAATGGCCATGCGTGCGGCGCGGCTTGCCCTCGGAGACCTTGTGCGATCCGCATTGCGCCGGGGCCAGCACCCACGATCCGGTCTCGATGGCGCGGGCGCGCAGCAGCGGCTCCCAATGGCCCGGGCCGGTGGCGGGCGAAAAGGCCGCCGGCACCGTCAGGATCTGCGCCCCGGCATGGGCCAGCGCGCGGTAGAGATAGGCGAAGCGAACGTCATAGCAGATCGACAGTCCGAGCGTGCCGAAGGGCGTCTCGACCGCCACCGCCCGGTCACCGGGCGCGAAGCCGTCGGACTCGCGGTAGGTTTCGGTCTCGGTCACCTGCACGTCGAACATGTGGATCTTGTCGTAGCGCGCGGCGATCTCGCCCTGCGGCGTGATCAGGAAGCTGCGGTTGGCGAAGCGGGTCTCGGGCGGTTCGGACGTCACGGCCAGCGAGCCGATCAGCAGCCAGACGCCAAGCGCCTTCGCCTCGGCGCGCAGCCCGGCGAGAGTCTGATCCTCGCTCTCGGGCCGCAGCACCGCCTGCTGGTGCTTGCGGCTCGAGGAGACGCAATTGGTGACCTCCGGCGTCAGGATGAACCCCGCGCCCTGCCCGGCCGCCTCGCGCATCATCGCGCGGACGGTCCCGAGATTCTCCGCCGGATCGTCCGACGAGGTGATCTGCAGCAGCGCGGCCTTCATCGCCCGGGTCCGTCAGCCCGCGAGCAGCGGGTCGAGCTTGCCGTCACGCTCCATAGCGTAAAGCTCGTCGCAGCCGCCGACGTGGGTCTCGCCCACGAAGATCTGCGGCACGGTGCGGCCACCCTTCGCGCGCTGGGTCATCTCGGCGCGGCGCTCGGGCGCGGCAGCCACGTTGATCTCGGTGAACTCTGCGCCCTTCTGGGTGAGCAGCCGCTTGGCGGCAACGCAGAAGCCGCAGGTGGGCGTGGTGTAGATTTCGATCGGTTTCATTCGGTTTCCCTTTCCGGCGGGCTGGCAGCCCATCTTTCAGGGATTTAGGTATCCTTTGCAACGCGCGCCAGTACCGAGACCATCACCTGTGCCGCCCCTGCCGCTTTGCAGGCCCGCGACGCTGCGGAAAGCGTCGCCCCGGACGTCAGAACGTCATCGACGAGCAGGATCGGACGCCCGTGAAGCTCGACGCGCCCGGAAACGCCAATCGCGTCTTCTAGCGCCCGAAAGCGTTCCTCGCGTCCCTTGCCGTCGAGGGGCGGGGTGGCACGGGTGCGGCGCAGGGCATCGGGCGCATGCCGCAGCCCCAGCTCGCGGGCCAGCGCCGCGCCCAGCAGCGCCGACTGGTTGTAGCGGCGGCGCAGGTGGCGGCGCAGATGCAGCGGCACCGGCACCACCAGCGTGTCGCCGTCGAGGCCCTGCAGCCCGCGCGCCATCCAGCGCGCTGCGGGCCGCGCGATGTCGGTCCGGTCGGCGTGTTTGAGCAGCAGCGTCAGCTTGCGGCCGTTGCCCTTGTAGAGCAGCGCCGCGCGGCCGCGCTCCCAGGGGCGCCCCAGCGCGCGGCAGTCATCGCAGACCTCGGCCACTTCCGACTGACCCGGCAGGGGCGCGCCGCACAGGTCGCAGCAGAGCCCGCCGAGAAAGGTCGTGTCGCGCCAGCAGGGACCGCAGAGACCGTGGTCGCTTTCCACAAGCCCGCCGCAGATCAGGCAGCGCGGCGGGTAGACAAGCCGCAGCGCCCCGCGCAACAAGGTTTGCAACCGTTCCTGCCGCACCCTATCTAGCCCCCATGTCCAGCCCCGTTCCAAGCCAGGCTCCGCAGCTCATCGACCGCGCCGCCCTCGCGCGCAACCGCGCCCGCGCGCGCCGCGCCCCGGATGTCGCGCGCGCCATGTTCCTGCATGAAGCCGCGCGGGACGAGGCGCAGGATCGGCTGATGATGGTTAACAGGGAGTTCAAATCCCCGGCCATCGTCACCCCCTTCCCCGAGGTCTGGGACGGCGCCCTGCCCGGCGCCAAGGTCGTCCGCGATGACGAGGTGCTCGATCTCGAAGTCGGCGCACATGACCTGGTGATCCACGCGCTCGCCCTGCACTGGGCGAACGACCCGGTGGGCCAGCTCATCCAGTGCCGCCGCGCGCTGCAGGCAGACGGGCTCTGCCTGACCATCGCCTTCGGCGGCGAGACGCTCTCCGAGCTGCGCGCCGCGATGGGGCAGGCCGAGATCGAGGTGACCGGCGGGCTCTCGCCCCGCGTGCTGCCGATGGGCGAGATTCGCGACCTTGGCGCGCTGCTGCAACGCGCGGGCCTGGCGCTGCCGGTGGCGGACTCGCTGCCGCTCGATGTCAGCTACGAGAGCGCGCTGCACCTGATGCGCGACCTGCGCGCCATGGGCGAGGCCAATGCGCTTTCCGCCCGGCTGCGCCGGCCCACCCGCCGCGCGCTGCTGCTGCGCACCGCCGAGATCTACGCCGCGAGCTACACCCGCCCCGACGGCAGGATTTCCGCCACCTACGAGCTGGTCACCCTGACCGGCTGGGCACCCGACGAGAGCCAGCAAAAGCCGCTGCGCCCGGGATCTGCGGCGCATCGTCTCGCCGACGCGCTCAACGCCAAGGAAACGCCGCTCAAGGATTGAATCATTCTAAATTCGCGTTAACTAGCGGCAGACTTTGAGGGAACAGAACGCATGAACGACATGACCACCGGCCCGATCCGTCCCGCCCAGGCCCCCGCCGATCACCCGGCGCTCCCACGCGAAAAAGTCGGTATCCTGCTCGCCAACCTCGGCACGCCCGATCACTACAGCTACTGGCCGATGCGCCGCTACCTGTCCGAGTTCCTCTCGGACCAGCGCGTCATCGACTACCCGAAGTGGAAGTGGCAGCCGCTGCTGCAGCTCATCATCCTCAGCAAGCGGCCTTTCTCGTCGGGCGCAAACTACAAGTCGATCTGGAACGAGGAGCTCAACGAGAGCCCCCTGATGACGATCACCAAGGCGCAGACCGCCGCCATCGCCGAGACAATGAAGGCGCGCTACGGTGATCGGGTCATGGTCGATTTCTGCATGCGCTACGGCAATCCCTCGACCAAGTCCAAGGTCAAGGCGATGACCGAGGCCGGCTGCCGCAAGATCCTGTTCTTCCCACTCTATCCGCAATACGCCGGCGCGACCTCGGCCACCGCCAACGACGCCTTCTTCAAGGCGCTGATGGACGAGCCCTGGCAGCCCACCGCGCGCGTGGTCGATCCCTATTTCGAGAGCCCGGCCTATATCGAGGCGCTGGCGCAATCGGTCGAGCGGGCCTATGCGGCCAAGGAGAAAAAGCCCGAGATCCTGGTGGTCTCCTATCACGGCATGCCGAAGCGCTACCTGATGCAGGGCGATCCGTATCACTGCCAGTGCCAGAAATCGACGCGCCTGCTGCGCGAGCGGCTCGGCTGGGACACGACCGAGATCCGCACCACCTTCCAGTCGGTCTTCGGCCCCGAGGAATGGCTCAAGCCCTATACCGTCGAGGAGGTCGCGCGGCTGGCCAAGGACGAGGGCAAGAAGCGCATCGCGGTGATCGCCCCCGCCTTCTCGGCCGACTGCATCGAAACGCTGGAAGAGATCAACGAGGAGATCAAGGAGAGCTTCGAGCACGCGGGCGGCGAGGAGTTCACCTATATCCCCTGCCTGAACGACGACCCGGCGCATATCGCGGCGCTGAGCGGCGTGATCGAACAGAACCTCAGGGGCTGGCTCGACTGACAGCGGCGCTCCGGCCCCTCGACGCATTAAAAAAGGCGGTGCCTCGGCACCGCCTTTTCCATGTCTGAAGCTCCATGTCTGAAGCGCGCGTCAGATCAGTCGGTCGAGGCTGCTGCCGCGACAACGGCGATCAGCAGCAGCGGGATCAGGATACCGCCGTAGGACGAGGACGCCGGTGCTTCCTCGACCACGACGATCGGCTCTGCGACCGGCTCTGCGGTCTCGTAGGACCCGGCCAAGGCCGAGGTTGCGGATGCGGCGATCGCAGCGGCAAGTGCGAATTTCTTCATTGCTCTTCTCCAGTTAAACGCTTGCCGCATCAGGAGAAAGCCAGAAGCGGCAAGCCCCAAGACTTACCTCGTGCTTCTGGTCTAAGCCGCAAAGCCCGGCGATTGCAAACCTTGGTTGACCCAGGGTCCGCCGTGCCGCGCGTCCGCTATCAAATGAGCAACACCTGCGTGCCCACCTGGGCCATCTCGTAGAGCGCCTCGATGTGCTCGTTGTAGAGCCCGATGCAGCCGTTCGACGAGCGGCGCCCGATCTTGCGGGTGTCGTGGGTGCCGTGGATCCGGTAGTAGGTCCAGCTCAGGTGCAGCGCGCGGGTGCCGAGGGGGTTGTCCGGGCCCGGCGGCACATAGTCCGGCCACTCCGGGTTGCGTTCCTTCATCGACGGCGTCGGGCGCCAGTCGGGGCTCGGATCCTTGAGCACCACCTCGGTGCGGCCCTTGCGGGTCAGGTCGTCGGTCAGCGGCACTGACGACGGATACAGGTGATAGGTGCCGTTTTCTTCCCAGAAGTGCAGCGCGCGCGACGAAATGTCGACCAGCACGGCGCCCTTCCTCAGGTTGCTGAAGTAGGGCTGCCAGTCGAGCGTGCGGAAGCTGGAGATATTGTGTCGGATGACCTTCGAGATGTCGCTCTCCATCTCGACCGTTCCTGCACCGTTGTAGCTCTGCGCCAGGGCCGGAGACGCCGCGGCGCTGGCCAGCGCGGCCGATCCGGCGAGGAAGGCGCGACGGGAGTAGGGGGATTTTGCCATGGCGGAACTGTCCTTTGGAGCCACGAGAAACGAAATGTCAGTAGTCGACCCGGTCAGGGGCTTGTGAGGGCCCTACGCCTGACGGTCGTTAAGGGTTCCTCAATCATATTGCGAGAGCGCCGCAGTCGCAAATCAAACGCGGGTGTACACCTGCGATCACATGCATGTGGGTTTGATCACGCAGGCGGGCCGGGCTATGTGTGTTCGGCAATAGTGAACCAGCGGTACGCGAAGGCCAGCCCCCTATGAACAGACGCACGTTTCTCCTGCTCTCCACCGGCCTCCTTGCGGCGGCATGCGCCCCTGCGGTGACCGCACCGCAGATCGGCCCGGACGGAAAGCCGCTTCCCCGCGTCTACCGGATCAATGACAGCGACAGCGGCAAGATCGAGTATTCGATGCTCGATTCGGTGAACGCGCTGCGCCAGGCACGCGGCGTGCCGACCGTGTCGCTCGACAGCCGGCTCAACGCCGCCGCGGCGACCCACTCGCGCGACATGTCGGTGCAGAACCGTCCCTGGCACTTCGGCTCCGACGGCTCCTCGCCGATCGACCGGGTGCAGCGCGTCGGCTACACCGGGCGCCTTCTGGGCGAGAACATCTCCGAGACCTACGAATCCGAGCTCGAGACCCTCGCCGCCTGGATGGAAGACGCGCCGACCCGCGATGTCATCCTCGATCCGGCCGCCCGCCAGATGGGCTTCTCCTGGTTCCAGGAACCCGGCGGCAAGATCTGGTGGACCCTGGTCATGGGCGCGCCCGACCTCGCGCCGACCCCCGGCACGCAGACGGCGGGTTTCTGAAGCTCGCCGCCCCGGCAGCGATGACAAGACCGCCTCTCGGGGCGGTCTTTTTTGTTTCCCGGCAGGCCGCGTCGCGAGGCTTGGCGCCGCATCCACCCAAGCAAAAGGCCGCCCCGGGGGACGGCCTGTCGGCAAGGCTCGCGGCACCACCCGATCCGGGCCGCCGCTCAGGGCATGATGAGGATCGGCGTCGGCCTGTCGGTGCGGATCATCGCGTAGATATCCTCGATCTCGCGGTCGGTCACGGCGATGCAGCCCCAGGTCCAGTCCCAGACCCCGTTCTGATAGGCCGGCGGGCGACCGTGGATGAAGATGTCTCCGCCCGGGCTCTTACCCAGGAAGCGCGCCTCGGCACGGTCGGCAGCATTGGGATAGTCAATCCCGAGGCTCAGGTGGAACCGCGAGTTCGGGTTGCGCCGGTCGATCATGTAGAGCCCTTCGGGCGTCTTGCCGTCGCCTTCGATCTTCTTGTCTCCGGTCGGGTCGAAACCGAGCCCGATGTCGTAGACCTTCATGATCGAATCATGGTGCAGCAGGTACATCTTGCGGGCCTGCTTATGCACCACGACATGGGTGACGGACGGCCCGCTATAGGACCTGAATTTCATGCTCGCCGGGTCCCGCCCACCGCCGCAGGCGGCAAGCAGCAACACTGCTGCGAGCACGAACACGTGCCTGCCAATAAACATCTTGCCTGTCTCACTCGTTCTTATTTTGCCTCAGTTATACAGTACGCTGCGGCATCGCGATAGAAGGAGTTGGCAGGAAGTTGTCGGAATATCGGCACTATTGCCTTTTGAATCCTGCAACGAGCTCGATGTGGGTCGACCAGCGGAACTGGTCCACAACCCGCAGCCCGTCGAGCGCGTAACCGGCGCGCAGCAGCGCCGCGGCATCGCGGGCAAAGGTCACCGGGTTGCACGAAACGAAGGCGATGCGCGGGATCTTCGCCTCGCAGAGCTGCGCCACCTGCGCCTCGGCCCCGGCACGCGGCGGGTCGATCACCGCGGCGTCGAAACGCGCCAGCTCGGTCGGCAGCAGTGGGTTGCGGAAGAGATCCCGCGCCTCGGTGGTCACGTGACGCAGCCCCTGCGCATGGCGCCAGCCGTGATCGAGTGCCTGGGTCATCGCCCTGTCGCCTTCGACCGCGTGCACCCGCGCTTTCTCGGAAATCGGCAGCGCGAAGGTGCCGCAACCGGCGAAGAGGTCGACCACGTGGCTCGCGCCCTCGATATGCTCCAGCACGTCGGCCAGAAGCGCCGCCTCGCCCTGCGGCGTCGCCTGCAGGAAGGCGCCCGGCGGCGGCGAGACCTCGGCCCGGCCCATCTTCTGCATCGGCGGGCGGCGGGTCAGCACCACGTCGTCGCCCCAGGCGATGCGCGCGCAGTCATGCTGCCGCGCCAGCTCGGAGAGCTGCTGCTGCATCTGCGCATCGGCCTCCTTGCCGCCCTTGGCGACCACGTCGAGCCCGCCGTGGCTGGTGGTGACCATCACCGACAGCTCGGCCTTGCGGCTCGCACCGAGCACCGCCAGCGCCTCGACCAGCGGCAGCGCTGCGGCCAGTTTCGGGTCTATCACGCGGCAATCGGGCACTTCGACGATCACGTCGGAGCGCTTGCGGTGGAAGCCCACCTGCGCGCCCTTCTTGGTGCGCTTGGCCGAGAAGCCTGCGCGGCGGCGGGTCTGCTCGGGCGAGGTGGCGATCTCGCGGAACGGGGCCTCGATGCCGTGGGCGGCGAGCGCGTGACGCACCACGTCCTGCTTCCACGCGGCAACGAAGTCCGGCCGGGCGTGCTGCAACTGGCAGCCGCCGCAGGTCTTCGCATGGCGACAGGGCGCGCTGACCCGCATCTCCGAGGGCGTGAGGATGCGCGGCGCGTCCATGACGCCGCCGGTGATCTCGCCCTCGACGATCTCGCCGGGCAGAGTGCCGGCCACGAAGACGGGACCGGCGGCAATGCCGTCCCCCTGGTGCCCGAGCCGTTCGATGGTGACCTGTTCCATGCGCCGCCTCATGCCCTCAAACCGGGGCCCCGCGCAAGCCTGATAAGCCGGGTGCCCGACGCCGCGCAGCCTCTATTCCGCCGCTTCCTGCGGGTCGATCACCCCGCCGCTCTGGCGGTTCCAGTAGCGCGCGTAGAGCCCGTTCTGCGCCAGCAGCACCGCGTGACTGCCCTGTTCCACGATGCGCCCCTGATCGAGCACCACGATCCGGTCCATGCTGGCGATGGTCGAGAGTCGGTGCGCGATGGCCAGCACGGTCTTGCCCTCCATCACCCGCTCGAGCGCGCGCTGGATCGCCGCCTCGACCTCGGAATCCAGCGCCGAGGTCGCCTCGTCCATCACCAGGATCGGCGCATCCTTGAGGATCGCCCGGGCCAGCGCGATGCGCTGCCGCTGCCCGCCCGAGAGCTTCACGCCGCGCTCGCCGAGGTGCGCGTCATAGCCTGTGCGCCCCATGTGGTCGCGCAGGTGCAGGATGAAGTCATGCGCCTCGGCCTTCTCGGCGGCGGCGATCACCTCCTCCATCGTGGCATCGGGACGCCCGTAGCGGATGTTGTCCAGCGCCGAGCGGTTGAACATGGCGGTCTCCTGCGTGACCATGCCGATCTTGCGCCGCAGGCTCTCCTGGGTAACCTCCGAGATGTTCTGCCCGTCGATGTAGATGCCGCCCTTTTCCGTGTCGTAGAGCCGCAGGAGTAGCGCCACGAGGGTCGATTTCCCGGCCCCCGAGGCGCCGACGATGCCGACTTTCTCGGCCGGGCGGATGTCGAGCGCGATATGCTCGACGCCGCCCTCCTCGCGGCCATAGGCAAAGCCGGCGTCGCGGAACTCGATGCGCCCCTCGGGCACCTGCAGCGCCGGGGCGTCGGGCGCGTCGAGCAGCGTGTGGTCGGGGGTGATGGTGCGGATGCCGTCCTCGATCTCGCCGATATTGGCGTAGATGCCCATCAGCGTGAAACTGACCCAGCCGGTCATCTGGCTGAGCCGGATGGCGACGGCCCCGGTGGCGGCGATATCGCCCGCGGTGACGTAGCCCTGTGACCAAAAGGCCAGCGCCCCGCCGATCAGCAGCACCGGCAGCGTGCCTGCCAGCGCCATCAGCCAGAAGCGGAAGGCCGAGGCGATATGCCCGAAGGCGATGAAGCGCTCGCGGTAGGTCGACATGGCGTCGAGCGCCGCGCGATCCTCGAACTCGTCATGGGCGAAGAGCTTCACCGTCTTGATGTTGGTCACCGTGTCGACGAGTTGCCCGGTGACCATCGCCCGCGCCGCCGCGCGCGCCTTCGAGCGCGTTCGGATGCGCGGCATGAAGTGGCGCAGCAGCAGGCCGTAGACGACGATCCAGCCGATCAGCGCCACGCCGATGCGCCAGTCGATCGAGCCCACGAGCCAGACCGAGCCGATCACCGAGGCCAGCGCGAAGAGCACCGCCTGGATGACCTCCGAGATCACGTCGTTCAGCGCCCGCGCGGTCTGCATCTCCTTCTGCGAGATGCGCCCGGCGAAGTCATTGTCGAAGAAGGTCACCGAATGGCCCAGCGTGTAACGGTGCACCCGGCTCAGGATCAGGTTGAACACGTTGGGCTGCATGATGACCGACTGCACGTAGGCCGAGAGCCCGGCGATGCCCGGCCGCAGCAGGATGAAGAAGGCGGCGCAGAGCAGCAGGAACAGCCAGTGGTCGGCAAAGACCGTGCTGGCCGGGCTGCTCAGCGTGCGGTCGATCACGTCACCCAGCAGCTTTGCCGACATCACCTCGAAGACCCCGCCGAGCGCCGAGAGGATCCCCGCCGGGACCAGCACCGGCCAGGCACCGCGCAGTGCCCAGAGCACGAAGCGCCCCAGCGTCTGCGGTGGCGGCGTATGGGCGCGGGAAAACGGGTCTATGATGTCGGAAAGGCTCATGCCTTGCCCTCTCGGTCTTGGGTCAGATCATGCAGGGCCCTGCGCTTGGCTGTCGGCGTCGGGGTCGAGGAACCCGCCGGACTGGCGCGCCCAGAAACCTGCATATAGGCCAGCTTGGGCCAAAAGCGCGTCATGTGCACCCTCCTCGACGATGTGCCCGCCGTCCATCACGAGAATGCGATCCATGGCGGCGATGGTCGAGAGCCGGTGCGCGATGGCGATCACCGTCTTGCCCTGCATCATGCCGTAGAGCGTGTCCTGAATGGCGGACTCGACCTCGGAATCGAGCGCCGAGGTGGCCTCGTCGAGAATGAGGATCGGCGCGTCCTTGAGGATCACCCGCGCCAGCGCGATGCGCTGCCGCTGGCCGCCCGAGAGCTTCACGCCGCGCTCGCCCACATGGGCGTCGTAGCCGCGCCGCCCCTGCCCGTCTTCGAGCGTCAGGATGAAGTCGTGCGCCTGTGCCTGCTTCGCGGCCTCGATCATCTGGGCCTCGCTCGCCTCGGGGCGGCCATAGAGCAGGTTCTCGCGCACCGAGCGGTGCATCAGCGCGCTGTCCTGCTGCACCATGCCGATCTGCCGCCGCAGGCTGTCCTGCGTCACCCGGGTAATGTCCTGCCCGTCGATCTCGACCTGGCCCGATTCAGGGTCGTAGAACCGCAGAAGCAGCTTCACGAGGGTCGATTTCCCGGTGCCCGAGCGGCCCACGAGGCCGATCTTCTCGCCCGGTTTGATGGTCAGCGTCACCCGGTCCAGACCGCCCCAGCCGCGCCCGTAGTGGTGCGAGAGATCCGAGACGGAAATCTCGCCTTTCGTCACCTGCAGCGGCTTGGCCTCCGGCGCGTCGACCAGTTCGATCGGCTGGGCGATGGTCTCCATCCCTTCGGCCACCACACCGAGCTGGCGGAAGAAGGTGGTCAGCGCCCACATGATCCAGCCGGTCATCGCGTTGAGCCGCAGGGTCAGCGCCGTCGCCGCCGCCACCGCGCCGGTGCTGGCCTGACCCTGCATCCACAGCGCAATGGCCCAGCCGACGACCCCCACGATGAGCAGACCGTTGAGCATCATCAGCCCCAGATCCATCAGGGTGTAGATCCGCATCTCGGCCTGGAAGGTCCGCCGCGCTTCCTCGATCGCCTCCTTGGCGTAGTCGAGCTCCTGCCGATCGTGGGCGAACATCTTGACCGAATGGATGTTGGTATAGGCATCCACCACGCGCCCGGTCACGAAGCTGCGGGCGTCCGAGGCGGCCTTTGACGCCTTGCCGACACGGGTCACCGTCCATTTCATCAGCGCCGCGTAGAGCGCGAGCCAGATCAGCATGGGGATCACCAGCCGCACGTCGGCATCGCCGAGCAGCACCAATGCGCCCACGAGGTAGGACAGCGAGAAGGTGATCGCATCGAAGACTTGGAACACCGCCTCGCCCGCCGCCGGGGGCGTCTGCATGATGCGGTTGGCGATGCGCCCGGCGAAGTCGTTCTCGAACCAGCCGATCGACTGGCGCAGCACCTGTTTGTGCGCCCGCCAGCGCACCAGCGTGCCGAAGTTGGGCATGATCGCGTTGTTCAGCAGCAGCACGTCCAGCGCCTGGAACAGCGGCCGCAGCAGCAGGATGAACAGCGCGAGCCCGATGAGCTGCCAGCCGTGCGCCTCCCAGACCTGCGCCGGCTCGCCGCCGAGGATGTCGACGACCCAGCCCATGGCCCAGATCAGCCCGATCTCGATGCTGGCCACCACGACAGAAAGCAGCGCCGTCCAGACGAACACCCGGCGGAACGGCCGCGAATAGTCGA
This sequence comes from Alloyangia pacifica, assembly GCF_020524285.1. Taxonomy (GTDB): domain Bacteria; phylum Pseudomonadota; class Alphaproteobacteria; order Rhodobacterales; family Rhodobacteraceae; genus Salipiger; species Salipiger pacificus_B. The sequence goes on along the minus strand of NZ_JAIVKX010000007.1, from coordinate 62,833 downwards.
GCATGAAGGGCAGCAGCTTGGTCGGGGGCCGGTCCGTCTGCGGATAGTCCGCATAGGGATCGACCATGCTCTCGAAACGGCGAAACATGGGTCAGGTCCTGTACTTTGACCAAAAGGTCTAGGTCAGGCCTTACAGGAACACCATGACGGAAAAACTTGCCAGTGCGAGGGCCATTGCCCGCGTGAACCAGCGCCAGGCCGCCGGGGTCGAGAGCAGGTACGTCAGAAGCGCGCCCGCCGAGGTCCAGAACAGGCAGCAGACCAGGTTCAGACCCGAAAAGGCCGAGCCCAGCCGCAGCGCCTCGCCCCAGGGGCCCAGCATCGACGGGTAGGCCGAGGCCGCCGCCAGCGCCACCGCCCAGACCTTGGGATTCACCCACTGGAAGAGCACCGCCTCGATCAAGGTCATCGGCCTTGCGGCCTCGGCCTTCTTGCGGCGCTCGGAATTCCACAGGCCCCAGGCCATGTAGAGCATCCAGGCGCTGGCGGCGATGCGCAGCGCGAACTCGAGCCGCGGCATCTGCTGCAGCAGCGCGGCAATCCCGAGCCCGGTGAGCCCGGCGGTGATGCCGACGCCGATCACCACGCCGAAAAGATGCGGCAGAGTGCGCTTCACGCCGAAACGCGCGCCCGAGGCCGTCAGAAGGATGACATTGGGACCCGGCGAGAAGAGCCCGAAGAAGACAAAGGCGTAGAGCGGGTCGAGAGTCATGGAAGGCGCTTACTCGTCAGACAGAAGTTCCGCCTTGGTAAGCGTGAAACCCGATCCGATCCAGCGTTTCTCGGCGGCACGCAGCGCCTCGCCCAGCGCGGGGCCCTTTAGGGCGGGCATGAAATCCCTGGCCGAGAGCGGGAAGGTCACCTCGGTGCCCTTGGCCATTTCGAAGAGTGCCTCTTCGCTGACCGGCTGCTGGAAGCTCGCGGCGCGCAGCAGCAGAACGCTCTGCGCGACGTCACCGCCGTGGCGATAGGCCAGCTCCGCCGGGCCCTGCGGCGTGCCGATCAGGCTCTGATACAGGGCCAGGTGCCGCTGCTGCGCCTTCGACAGCCGCAGGTCAGGCGCTTCCACACCGAGGCTCGCGAGCCTGCGCAGCCCGTCCGGGGCGACGGACAGTCTCTGTTCCTCGGCCACCAGCGGGCCCAGCGCGATCACCGAGGCGCCCGGCAGCACATGCGCCAGCACGCCGACCTGCGCCATCACCGACACGGCAGGCACCGGGTCGGGCGCGGCCAGCAGGCGCAGCATCTCTTGCCCGACGCGCTCGCGCGACAGCGTGTCGAGCCCTTCGAGCGTCTCGGCGATGCCCGCCAGCGCCTCGGGGTCGAAGCCCTGCTCGGGATCGCCGTACCAGGCGGAGAAGCGGAAGTAGCGCAGGGTGCGCAGGTAGTCTTCACGGATGCGGTCGGTGGCGGTACCGATGAAGCGGACGCGGCGGGCGCGCAGGTCCGGCAGGCCGTCCAGCGGGTCGAGGATCAGCCCGCGCGCATCGGCATAGAGTGCATTCATGGTGAAATCGCGCCGCGCCGCATCCTCGGCGATGTCGTCCGAAAAGCGCACCACCGCGCGGCGGCCATCGGTCTCGGTATCGGCGCGGAAGGTGGTGATCTCGTGGCCGATGCCGCCCGCCACCACCGTGACCGTGCCGTGCTCGATGCCCGTGGGCACAGGTTTCAGCCCGGCCGCCTGCGCCAGCTCGACAACCCGCTCCGGGCGCGCGTCGCTGGCGATGTCGACATCGCTCACCGGCACGCCCATCAGCGCGTTGCGCACGCAGCCGCCGACCACGTAGCCCTGATGCCCGCCGTCTTCGAGCATGGTCAGAACCTGCTGCGTCTCGGCGCGGGTCAGCCAGTCGCCGGTGACCGTGGTCTTTCCAAGGCTCATGCCATGCGCTCCGCCAGCCCGCGCAGCATCCGTGCCGTCGCGCCCCAGATGTAATAGGGGCCGAAGGGCACCGTCCAATAGTGCCGCGTGCTGCCGCGCCAGCGCCGCCCCTGGATACTGTAGTTGCCCAGCGCGGCGATATGCTCGAAGGGGACGCGGAAGACCTCGGCCACCTCTCCGGGCTCCGGGACAGGCTCGAAATCGTACATCACGAGGCCGAGCACCGGGGTCACCCGGAAGCCGGTGACCGTCTCGTGCGGCGGCAATGTGCCCAGCACATCCACCCGGCTTTCCGACAGGCCCACCTCCTCGCGCGCCTCGCGCAGGGCGGCGGCCACCGCGTCCTCGTCGCCGGGATCGACCTTGCCGCCGGGAAAGGCGATCTGGCCGGGGTGGTGCTTGAGCCGCGAGCTGCGCTTGGTCAGCACCAGCTCGAGCCCCCGCTCGCAGGCGACAAACCCCGCGAGGACACCGGCGGGACGCAGCTTGCGCCCCTCCGGCAGGACCGTGCCCGGGTTCAGATCGAAATCGGAGGACGCGCCGGAGGTCGACTCCAGCGCCCGTTTCAGCAGATCGATCTGATCCCGGACGCGGCTCACTTCTTCGCCTCGAAACCGACCGTTTCCGGGTCGAGCTCGTAATGCGCGCCGCAGAACTGGCAGTCGGCGGTGACCTTGCCGTCGTCGGTGGTCATCTTCTCGATGTCCCGCGCCGAGTAGATCGACAGCGACTGGCGCACGCGATCCTCGGAGCAGGTGCAGCCGAAGCGCACCGGCTGGGCGTCGAAGACCCGCGGCCCTTCCTCGTGGTAGAGCCGCACCAGAAGGTCGGTCGGAGGCAGGTCGGGGCCGATCAGCTCCAGCTCGTCCACCGTATCGAGGTGGAAGTTCACGCGGCGCCAGTTCTCGCCGTGATCGTCATCGCCGAGCAGGTCCTCGGGGCGCAGCACGCCGTTCTCGCCGCTGCCGCCCTCGCCGTCGACCGGGGGCTTGGCGAAGGGCGAAGCCTTGGGCATGTGCTGCAGCATGACGCCGCCGGCACGCCAGTGCGAGGAGCCATCCGCCTGCGGCACATTGCCGAAGTTGAGCATGAAACGGGTCGGAATCTGCTCGGACTGGGCAAAGTAGCTCTCGGCGCAGCGCGCCAGCGCACCGCCCGCAAGCGGGGTGATGCCCTGGTAGGGCGTGGTGCCCTTGCCCTGGTCGATGAGCACGGCGAAATAGCCGTCCTCGAGCTGGTCGTAGGCCGGGGCATCGGTGACCTGCTCGGGGTCGTAGCTGGCATAGGCGCGCAGCCGGGCCGGCTCGCCCTCCTTGGCGGGAGCGAAGTAATCGGTCGCGATCATGCGCAGCGCGCCGCGGGTCTGCACCTGCAGTGAAAGCTTCCAGCGCAGCTTCATGGTCTGCCCGATCAGCGCGGTCAGCAGAGTCATCTCCGCGACCAGCGCCTCGACGGGCTCGGGGTAGTCGTGCTGGCTGAGGACCCCGTTCAGCACCCCGTCGAGCCGCGCCACGCGGCCCCGGATGTCGGCGTGATCCAATTGAAATGGCAGGACGGTATCGTCCCAGGCGAGTTTGCTGCCGATGGTCATGGGGTTTCCTTATCTGCCGGATCTTGGCATATCGGCCCCATATAAGCAGCAAAAACACGGGAACCAAGGGGGACCGATGACCGCAAGATACGGCGAACCGCCCGAATCCGGGCGCCGGTACACCCTGCGCCCCGGGGCCTATGCCATCCTGCCGCGAAACGGGGCGGTGCTGGTCACCCATCAGGCAGATCCCTGGCCCGAGTACCAGCTGCCCGGCGGTGGCATCGACGCGGGCGAGTCGCCGATCGCGGCGCTGCACCGCGAGGTCTTCGAAGAGACCGGCTGGAAAATTGGCGCGCCGCGCCGGCTCGGCGCCTTCCGCCGCTTCACCTACATGCCGGAATACGACCTCTGGGCCGAGAAGCTCTGCATCATCTACGCCGCCCGCCCGGTGCTGCCGCGCGGCGCCCCCAGCGAGCCCGGCCATCAGGCCGTGTGGATGGACCCGGTGCTGGCCGCAGAGATCCTCGGCAACCCCGGAGACCGCGACTTCCTGCGCCGCGCGCTGGCCTGACTCCACGGCTGGTCGCCCCCCCCTGGAGTGTCTGATCCGGGCCTGACCCAAGCCGAGAGGCTCTGGCCCTGGCCCAGCAGGCTCACTTCCCGCCGAACTCCAGCAAGGCCGCCGAGACATCGTCCTCCAGACGCACACCGCTGCGCGTGCGCTGGGTGAGCCTCCAGAACAGGTCGTCGAGGTATTCCGTGCCCCGGCCCTGCACCTCGAGCGCCAGCGACCGCAGCCCCGCAAGGTCGAGCTGCGTGCCATCGGGCATCAGCGCCTCGGTCAGCCCGTCGGAGTAGAGCAGGAGCCGGTCGCCGGGGTGCATCTGCAGGCACAGTCGCTCGTGACGGGCGCCGGGGATCAGCCCGACCGGCAGCCCGCCCTGCCCCACGAATTCGGCCCCGCCGCAGGCACGCAGCAGCAGCGGCGGCGGGTGGCCGGCCTGCACCAGCTCGACCCTGCCGGAATCGAGATCGGCCACGGCATAGGCCATGGTCAGGTATTGCTCGACCCCCGGATCCGCCGCCAGCCGCTCGTTCAGCCGCCGCGCCACCTCCTCGGGCGGGCGAAACAGCGTGCCGTGCACGATACGCTCGAGCGCGATGTTCTGATCCGGGAAATCTCCGCCCAGCAGCCCGGCGATCCGCGCGGTCATCAGCGCCGAGGTGATGCCGTGCCCCGAAACGTCGATGCTGTAGAGCCCTACGCTGCGCTCGCAATGCGAGAAGCTGCCGACGAGATCGCCGCCGACATGGCCGCAGGGCTTCAGCAGCAGGCTCACCTGCGAGGCGCCGATGCGCCGGCTGCGGCGCGGCACCAGCGCCTCCTGAATGGTGCGGGCCTGCTGCAGGTCGCGGTCCACCGCGTCATAGGCCGCCTGCAGCCGCCCCAGCGTTGCCGAAAGCTGGCGCTGCATCTGCAGGATCCGTGCCCCGGCGTTGATCCGGGCCCGCAGCTCGCCGGCGTTCACCGGCTTGGTGAGGAAATCATCCGCCCCGGCGTCGAGCCCGCGGGCGATCTCGGCCTTGTCACTCTTGCTGGTGAGCAGGATGAAATAGCCGTAGCGCTCGCCGCATTGCGCCCGGAACAACCGGCAGAATTCGAGCCCGTCCATCCCCGGCATCATCCAGTCCGACAGCACCGCATCGGGGCGCATCACGTCGCAGAGCCGCAGCGCCTCGGCCCCGCCCTGCGCCTGATGCACCTCGAGCCCCCAACGCTGCAACATCGCCGAAAGGATGCGCAACTGCAGCGGACTGTCATCCACCACCAGAACGCGCCGTATCGGGGCCTGTCCCCACCTTGGTTCGAAACTCTCCGCCGTGCTCGGGATCAACCTGCGTCCTTTCTAACTGCGCCCGGCAGAGCCTAGAGCGCGCGCGTTAATGCCGGCTTTCGACCGCAGGACGCGGGGCAGATCCCGGGTGGCGAAACACTTCGTTCAGTTTTTGCTGCCACGCTCCGCACAGGAGGGTACGCAGATGACCGAAGCGCCGAGAACTCGCAGCAGGCAGGCTCACGACGGTGAGGGTCAGGACAGACAGGGTCAGGACGGGCATTGTCATGGCGGGTATTGTCAGGACGGACTGGATCAAGACGGGCAGGCTCGTGATGGGCGAGCTCATGACAGCCAGTCGCTCGACCCAGGTTCCGCGGGTGCGGGGTCCGTGGCTGCGGGCTCGATTGAGCCGCTGATCGACTGGCGAAGAGTGGCCGAGCTGCGCGGCGAAATCGGCGCCGCGGATTTCGATGAGGTGGTCGCGCTCTTCCTGACCGAGGTGCAGGCCACGCTCGACCGCCTGCCGGCGCGGCCCGAGTCCCTGCAGGAATTCTCCGAGCAGCTCCACTACCTGAAAGGCTGCACGCTGAACCTCGGCTTCGCGCGGCTCTCGTCACTCTGCGAGGCGGGGGAACTGGCGATCAGCGCCGGCCTCGGCGCAGGGCTCGATCCCGAGCTGCTGCGCACGTGCTTTGCGCGCTCGCGCGAGGAGTTCCTTGCGCAGTTGCCCGACCTCCGCGCCGCCTGATCCGCCGAGAAGCGACCTGAAAAGGAGCATGCGCCCCTGCGCCGGGCGGGTCGCGCCCAGCGCGCTGCGGGGCGTCGTGATCAGATCACGAATTGCGCCAGCACCTCATCGTCGGTGATGTCGCGATAGGCGTAGCCATGTGCGTCGAGATCGGCAAAGAGCCGGTTGAAGTTCGCCGGGTCCGCGGTCTCGATGCCGATCAGCACCGAACCGAAGTTGCGCGCCGATTTCTTCAGGTACTCGAAGCGCGCGATATCGTCTTCCGGCCCAAGGAAATTCAGGAAATCCTTCAGCGCGCCGGGGCGCTGCGGCAGCCGCAGGATGAAGTATTTTTTCACCCCCGAGTAGCGCTGCGCCCGCTCCTTCACCTCCGGCAGACGCTCGAAGTCGAAATTGCCGCCCGAGGTGATGCAGACCACGGTCTTGCCCTTGATCGACTGGCCAAGATCCTTCAGCGCGTCGATCGACAGCGCCCCGGCCGGCTCCAGCACCACACCCTCGACGTTCAGCATGTCGAGCATGGTGGTGCAAAGCCGGTCCTCGTCGACGGTCAGCGTGTTCGCAAGGCCGACACCCTTCAGCACCTCGAAGGTCTTCGCCCCGATCCGCGCCACCGCGGCGCCATCGGCAAAATTGTTCACGGCCGGCAGGGTCACCGGCTTGCCCGCCTCCAGCGCCGCGCGCAGGCAGGCCCCGCCCCGCGGCTCGACAAAGGTGTAGTTGGTCGAGGTGCCGAAATAGCTCAGCAGCCCGGAGCCGAGCCCGCCGCCGCCCACCGGGATCACCAGGTGATCCGGCACCCGGCCGAGCTGCGTCTCGATCTCGACCGCCACGGTCGCCTGCCCCTCGATCACGTCCTCGTCGTCGAACGGCGACAGGAAATGCCCGCCGATCTCGGCGCAATAGGCCTGCGCCGCGCTGAGGCATTCGTCGAAATAGTCCCCGATCAGGCGGATCTCGACGTTCTCGCCGCCGAACATGCGGGTCTTCTGGATCTTCTGCTGCGGCGTCGTCACCGGCATGAAGATCACCCCGGTCTTGTCGAACTGGCGGCACATGTAGGCCACGCCCTGCGCGTGGTTGCCGGCGCTGGCCGCGACGAAGGTGTCGACCTCGGGGCGCTTGCGCATGGCGTTGAAGGCGCCGCGCAGCTTGTAGCTGCGCACCGGGCTCAGGTCTTCGCGCTTGAGCCAGATGTCGGCGCCGAAGATCGCCGAGAGGTGATCGTTGCGCAGCAGCGGCGTCTCGGGAAAGACCGAGCGCATCTCCTGCGTGGCGGCGCGGGCGTGAGCGAGAAAATCATCCATGCCCTAGGCTGTGGCGCATCGACGCGTCCAGCGCAAGACCGACGCGCGCCTCGAAGCCGCCGGGCGGCCTCAGTCGATCGGGCGCTTCTCGACGAAGTGACCGTAGAGCGAGGTCAGCACCGAGATGCCGATCATCGTGGCGAACCAGTTGATCACCAGCCCGTAGACCAGGTTGACGATCGAGCCCGCGCTGTTGTCGATCAGTGCCGGAAGCTCGACCAGCAGCGAGCCACCGATCACCAGCAGCGCCAAGGCCACCACCGCGCCGTCATCGTCCGCCGTCGCGCGCCAGGCCTGTTTCAGCGTCAGCTTCTCGCCCAGCGCCGCGGCGGGCAGGATCAGGCCGAGCCGGAAGAACAGGTAGCCGCCCAGCCCCACCAGGCCGAAGACCAGGATCGGCGCCAGCCCCGGCACCGCCGCGCCGACCAGCCCCACCGGGATCGCCGAGACCATCATGCCGAGGAAGATCACCAGCGCGATGAGGATCGAGCGGCCGAAATAACCGAGGATCTCGCCGCCGTGCCATTGCGGCAGCCAGCCGCGCGGTTGCTCGCCGGTGAGCACGAAGCGATGCCAGGCCACGGCGATCCACAGGCTGGCAAGCACCGCCAGAACCACCAGCGCCAGCGCGGGCACGCCGATGATCGGCACCGGCATGCCGTCGGCGCCAACCTCTCCGGGGTGCAGGTAGGTGGCGATCTGGCTGGCGGCCTGCACGAGGTAGAGCACGAGAGAGACGCGCAGCGCGGTGCCGATATTGTCGACCACCATCCGCAACGAATGCACGAAAATGCGCCAACCCTTCATGAAACACCCCTGCCCGTTTCCGAATTCATCGCCGACCGCTAGCATATGACGACGGCAGGTCAACGGGCGATCCTTGCTACCGGGGATAAAAGGCAGTAATGCGCGGGGCCAGTTCATACGTGAGGGAAAGCCCATGTCCGCGCCCAAGAAAGTCGTCCTGGCCTATTCCGGGGGCCTCGACACCTCGATCATCCTGAAATGGCTGCAGGCCGAATACGGCTGCGAAGTCGTCACCTTCACCGCCGACCTCGGCCAGGGTGAAGAGCTGGAGCCCGCCCGCGCCAAGGCAGAGATGCTGGGCGTGAAGGAAATCTACATCGAAGACCTGCGCGAGGAATTCGTCCGCGACTTCGTCTTCCCGATGTTCCGCGCCAACGCGCTCTACGAAGGTCTCTACCTGCTGGGCACCTCGATCGCCCGCCCGCTGATCTCCAAGCGCCTCGTCGAGATCGCCGCCGCCACCGGCGCCGATGCCGTGGCCCATGGCGCCACCGGCAAGGGCAATGACCAGGTCCGCTTCGAGCTCGCCGCCTACGCGCTGAACCCCGACATCAAGGTGATCGCGCCCTGGCGCCTGTGGGACCTGACCTCGCGCACCAAGCTCATCGATTTCGCCGAGAAGAACCAGATCCCGATCGCCAAGGACAAGCGCGGCGAGGCGCCCTTCTCGGTCGACGCGAACCTGCTGCACACCTCCTCCGAGGGCAAGGTTCTGGAGAACCCCGCCGAGCAGGCCCCCGACTACGTGCTGCAGCGCAGCGTGCCGGTCGAGCAGGCACCGAACGAGCCCGAGTTCATCGAGGTGACCTTCGAGAAGGGCGACGCCGTGGCGATCAACGGCGAGGCGATGTCGCCCGCGACGATCCTCACCAAGCTCAACGAGCTGGGCGGCAAGCACGGCATCGGCGTGCTCGACCTCGTGGAAAACCGCTTCGTCGGCATGAAGTCGCGCGGCATCTACGAGACCCCGGGCGGCACCGTTCTGCTCGAAGCGCACCGCGGCATCGAGCAGATCACGCTGGATTCCGGCGCCGGCCACCTCAAGGATTCGATCATGCCGCGCTACGCCGAGCTGATCTACAACGGCTTCTGGTTCTCGCCCGAGCGCGAGATGCTGCAGGCGCTGATCGACAAGAGCCAAGAGCACGTCAGCGGCACCGTCCGCCTGAAGCTCTACAAGGGCTCGGCCCGCACCGTGGCGCGCTGGTCGGATCACTCGCTGTACTCCGAGGCGCATGTGACCTTCGAGGATGACGCCGGCGCCTACGACCAGCAGGACGCGGCGGGCTTCATCCAGCTCAACGCCCTGCGCCTGAAGCTGCTGGCCGCGCGGAACCGCCGTCTGAAGGGCTGAGCCCTCCCCCAGCGCTGACCTGAATGATCCCCGCCGGACATGCCTCCGGCGGGGATATTTTTATCTAAGCGAAGCGGCGCATGCCCGCCCCTGGCTTTGTCCAGACCCAAATTTCCCGGGCAGTGCGCGCGCAGCGCGGGCGGGGCAGCGCCCCACGCTCGCTTTCCGCCCGTGCCGCGCTAGACTGGCACACAGGACGGAGGGCGCTCTCATGGCCGAGCTGCAGGAATTTCTCGACGCGCAGGCGCAGGTCTGGCCGCAGGTCACCCGCGAGCTTCGGGCCGGGCAGAAGGTCACGCATTGGATCTGGTGGGTGTTTCCGCAGCTCGAAAGCCTCGGCCGCTCGCCGCGCGCGCGGCATTTCGGGCTGCGCGATGCCGCGGAGGCGCAGCGCTACCTGGACCACCCGGTGCTCGGGCCACGGCTGGCCGAGGTCGCGGGCCTGCTTCTGCTGCATCCTGAACGGAGCGCCGAGCAGATGCTCGGTCCTGTGGATGCGCTGAAGGTTCGCTCCAGCATGACGCTCTTCGAGAGGCTTGAAGGCGCGCCCGAGGTCTTCTCCGAGGTGCTCGAGCGTCTCTACGGCGGTCAGCGCTGCCCGGTGACGCGCGCGGCCCTCTCGGTCTGACCCCTCGTGGGAAGACTGCCTCGCGGAAAGAAGGCGGCCCTGAAAAAGATTGCCGCCCCCGGTCACGACACCGGAGGCGGCCCAAGGCACGCAGAGGTGGGGATACGCAAGCGTGCCCTAGCTTGTCGGCGCCAACAGCAGACTCCTCGCAGAGCCCGTTCCATGCGGCTGGCGCCGTGATCCTTTGGTCTTCAGACCCTTATTCGGTCTTTTGTTCCGTCAAACCTCTCGGTCTTCGCGCCGACCGCTGCCCAAAAGACTGGCGGCAAATCATTAACAACACCTGTAGCTCGCAGCCGAACACAACCGAGTTCACTCGTTACTCATACCGCCGTGGACCGGCACGCAGGAGCAACAGCACCCGGTCACCGCGGCAATCGCAACAGTCACGCAACCACGCAGCGAGGAGTTTCACCGGCCTGCAACTTTTTTTGCGGCGCGCCATACAATGCCAGAGCAAGGCGACCGCCGCGCCGGTTCGGCATCGGGTTCGGGTTTGGTGGTGCCCCGCTCCGCGTGCGTCGGCGGAAAATCGTTGATCGTCCGGCGGCGGGGGCGCAAGCTGGCAGACCTGAGGAGGGAGGAGAGATGAAAGCTGTTGTTTCGGGACTGTTTCTGACCGCTTTGACACTTCTGGGCACGGCCCCGCCCGCGGCCGCGGCCACCCGCGAGATCATCGTCGCTGGGGGGTGCTTCTGGTGCGTCGAGGCCGACTTCGAAAAGGTCCGAGGCGTGCGCGCGGCGATCTCGGGCTACATCGGCGGCACCGTGCCGAACCCCAGTTACAAGCAGGTCAGCCGCGGCGGCACCGGCCATTACGAGGCGGTGCGGATCCTCTACGACGACACCCGCGTTTCGGCCGAGGATCTCTATGCCCTGTTCTTCCGCTCGATCGACCCGACCGACGCGGGTGGACAGTTCTGCGACCGGGGCGAGAGCTACCGCACGGCGATTTTCGCCAACGGGCCGGCGCAGAAGCGCGCGGCGATGGCGGCCAAGGCGCAGGCACAGGCAGCGCTGGGACAGAACATCATCACCCCGGTGCTGCAGGCCGGGCACTTCTGGCCCGCCGAGGCGGAGCACCAGGACTATTACAAGGGCACGGGGCTCGTGCTGACCCGCTTTGGGCCACTGCGGCAGTCGAAGGCCTACAAGCGCTACCGCGAGGCCTGCGGGCGGGACGCCCGGGTGCGGGCGCTCTGGGGCAGCGCCGCGCCCTTTGCCGGTGGCTGATCTGAACGGCTGATCCAAAGCCTGATCCCGGAAGACTAGCTCAGAACCGGTATTCGGTGACGTCCTTGAGGTCGGGGATCACGTCGGCGGTGCCGTGGCGGGTGACCATGATCGCCGCGGCGCGCTGCGCCAGTTCGATCGAGGTGGCCATCGGCAGGCCGCGGTCGAGCCCGGCCAGCAGGTAGCCGGTGAAGGTGTCGCCCGCGCCGGTGGTGTCCACCGGGGTCACCGGCAGCGCCGCGAAATCGCGGCTTTCGCCGGAGTCGGTGTTGATCCAGCGGCAGCCACGCGCGCCGAGCGTCACCACCAGGTCGCGCACCGGGATCGTCTCGAGGCTCTGGCCGGTCGCCGCTTCGAGCTGCGCGGCCTCCACCTCGTTGAGCACCAGCAGATCGAGCAGCGGCAGCACCAGCGTCACCGCATCCGCATCGAAGGGCGCCGCGGCATAGGCCACGCGCAGCCCGCGCGACGAGGCCAGTTCCGCCGCCTGGCGCTGTGCATTGGTCTCGTTCTGGAAGACGAAGATGTCCTCGGGCGAGGCGTCGGCGAGCCCGGCCTCGATGCGCTCCACCGAGAGCATGCGGTTGGCCCCGGGGTAGATCAGGATGCAGTTCTCGGCCTCGGTGTCGAGCATGATGATGGCATGGCCGGTGGCCTCCTCGAGCACCGCGATCTGCCGCGTGTCGACGCCGTATTCGGTCAGCCGCTCGATCGCCCAGCGCCCGTCGTCCCCGACCGCGCCGAGATGACGGACCTGCGCCCCGGCCCGCGCCGCGGCGACGGACATGTTGGCGCCCTTGCCGCCCAGCCCGCGGGTCAGCGAGGTGGTGGCCAGCGTCTCGCCCGGCGCCAGAAGGTGCGGCACGCGGTAGGTCATATCGGCATTGATCGAGCCGAGGTTGTAGATCGCCATGCTGTTCCCCAGCCTGTGAAATTCGAAAGTCCCCCACCGGCAGGACCGGCAGGGGACATTGTGCGTGTCAGCCGACCTTGCAGGCCGCCAGCACCGCCATGTTCAGAATGTCATTGGCGGTCATCGTCGTCGAGCAGATCTGGATCGAGCTGTCGATGCCTGCGAGGATCGGGCCGATCACCGTGGCTCCCGCCATTTCCTGCATCAGCTTGACCGAGATCGAGGCCGAGTGGCGCGCCGGCACCACAAGGATGTTGGCCGGGCCGGTCAGGCGCTGGAACGGGTAGTTTTCCTGCGCCCGGGTGTTGAGCGCCACGTCGACGGTCATCTCGCCCTCGTATTCGAAGTCGACGCCGCGCTTGTCGAGGATCATCGGCGCGCGATGCATCTTCGAGGCGCGTTCCGACACCGGGTAGCCGAAGGTCGAGAAGGAGACGAAGGCGACGCGCGGCTCTAGGCCGAGGTGGCGGGCGACGCCGGCGGCGCGCTCGGCGATGTTCGCCAGGTCCTCTTCCTCGGGCCATTCATGCACCAGCGTGTCGCTGATCAGCACGATGCGGCCCTTGTGCAGCAGCGCGGTCACCCCGGCCACACCGCTTTCGGCGTCGGCGTCGAAGACCTGGTTGATCGCCTCCATCACATGCGCCGACTTGCGGGTCGCGCCGGTGATCAGCCCGTCGCCATGACCGTGCGCCAGCAGCAGCGAGGCAAAGACGTGGCGGTCGCGCGCCGCCAGCCGGTGCACGTCCTGGCGGTCGTAGCCCTTGCGCTGCAGGCGCTGGTAGAGGAACTCCTTGTAGGTCTCGAGATGTGGCGTGTTGGCGGCGTTGACCACCTTGATCTCGCGCACCGCATCCCCGAGGCCGCTGGCCTCGAGCTTCTCCTTCACGTCGGCCTCGCGGCCCACGACCACCGCCTTGCCGAAGCCGTTGCGCTGGTACATGACCGCGGCGCGCAGCACGCGCGGATCGTCACCCTCGGCGAAGATCATCCGCGCCTGCGCCGCCCGGGCGCGGCTGTTGATGCTGCGCAGGACCGAGGCGGTGGGGTCCATGCGTCCGCGCAGGCCGGCCTCATAGGCCTCCATGTCGATGATCGGGCGCCGCGCCGCGCCGGTGTCCATGCCGGCCCGCGCGACGGCGGGCGGGATGCGGTGGATGAGCCGCGGATCGAAGGGCGTGGGAATGATGTAGTCACGGCCGAAGGTCAGCGACTTGCCGTAGGCCAGCGCCACCTCGTCGGGCACGTCCTCGCGCGCCAGCTCGGCCAGCGCGCGGGCGCAGGCGATCTTCATCTCGTCGTTGATCGCCCGGGCGTGAATGTCGAGCGCGCCGCGGAAGAGATACGGGAAGCCGAGCACGTTGTTCACCTGGTTCGGATAGTCGGACCGGCCGGTGGCGACGATGGCGTCGACGCGGACCTCATGCGCCTCTTCCGGGGTGATCTCCGGGTCGGGGTTCGCCATTGCGAAGATCACCGGGTTGTCGGCCATGCTCTTGACCATGTCCTGGGTCACCGCGCCCTTGGCCGAGACGCCGAGGAAGACGTCGGCTCCGACCATCGCCTCTTCGAGGGTGCGCAGCTTGGTATTGGCGGCATGGGCCGACTTCCACTGGTTCATGCCCTCGGTGCGGCCCTGGTAGATCACCCCCTTGGTGTCGCACATGATGCAATTGTCATGCTGCGCGCCCATCGACTTCAGCAGCTCGAGGCAGGCGATGCCCGCCGCCCCCGCGCCGTTGAGCACGATCTTCACGTCCTCGATCTTCTTGCCCGAGAGGTGCAGCGCGTTGATCAGACCCGCGGCGCAGATCACCGCGGTGCCGTGCTGGTCGTCGTGGAAGACCGGGATGTCCATCTCTTCCTTCAGGCGCTGCTCGATGATGAAGCATTCGGGCGCCTTGATGTCCTCGAGGTTGATGCCGCCGAAGGTCGGCCCCATCAGCTTGCAGGCCTTGATGAATTCCTCGGGATCCTCGGTGTCGAGCTCGATGTCGACCGAGTTCACGTCGGCGAAGCGCTTGAAGAGCACCGACTTGCCCTCCATCACCGGCTTGCCGCCCAGGGCACCGAGGTTGCCGAGACCCAGAACCGCGGTGCCGTTCGAGATCACCGCGACGAGGTTGCCCTTGTTGGTGTAGTCATAGGCCAGCTCGGGCTTGGCGGCGATTTCCTCGCAGGGAACGGCGACGCCGGGCGAATAGGCGAGGCTTAGGTCGCGCTGCGTGGTCATCGGGACCGTGGCAGTCACTTCCCATTTACCGGGGGTCGGGTCGAGGTGGAAGGCAAGCGCCTCTTCACGGGTGAATTTTGTTTTTGTCATTGGCCTGCAGTCCTCCGGTATGAGCGGCGTTTCTCTTAGCGCAGGGGAAGCCCCGGCTCAACTGCGCTCGACTGGGCGCATTTCGCCTTTCACCGACCCTGCGCGCTTTGATATGTCTGCCCGAAGCAGCACTGGGGGACTAGATGACGGCAGTCACGCCGATGATGGCGCAATATCTTGAGATCAAGGGGCAGTATCCGGACGCGCTCCTCTTCTACCGGATGGGCGACTTCTACGAGATGTTCTTCGACGACGCGGTGGCGGCGGCCGAGGCGCTGGATATCGCGCTTACCAAGCGCGGCAAGCACGCCGGCAACGACATCCCCATGTGCGGCGTGCCGGTGCACGCGGCCGAGGGCTACCTGCTGACGCTGATCCGCAAGGGCTTCCGCGTCGCCGTGGGCGAACAGCTGGAAAGCCCCGCCGAGGCGAAGAAACGCGGCCACAAGTCGGTGGTGAAGCGTGACGTGGTGCGGCTGGTGACCCCCGGCACACTCACAGAAGAGTCTCTGCTGGAAGCCCGGCGCCACAATTACCTCGCCGCCTTGGGCCGCATTCGGGACGATTGGGCGCTGGCCTGGACCGACATTTCCACCGGCGCGCTGCACGTCATGCCGCTGAGCCGCGCGCGCATTGGCGCCGAGCTGGCGCGGCTGGCGCCCTCGGAGGTTCTGGTCTCGGACAGCACCGACGAGGAACTGCGCCCGGTGCTGAGCGATCTCGGCATCTACCCCACCGTGCTGGGCGCCGCCTCCTTCGACTCCACCGGCGCGGAAGAGAGACTGAAACGGCTCTTTGCCGTGCAGACGCTTTCGGGCTTCGGCGCCTTCGAGCGGCCCGAGCTTTCGGCCCTCGGCGCGCTGGTAGACTATCTCGACATCACGCAGAAGGGCCGCCTGCCCCTGCTCCGCCCGCCGCAGCGCGACGCGGTCTCGAACCTGCTTCAGATCGACGCCGCCACCCGGCGCAATCTCGAGCTGACCCATTCGATGAACGGCGGTCGCGCCGGATCGCTGCTGTCGGTGATCGACAGGACGGTGACGCCCGGCGGCGCCCGCCTTCTGGAAAGGCGCGTGTCCTCCCCGTCGCGCAACCTGGGGGTGATCGAAGCCCGGCTTCAGGCTCTGGACTGGGCGATGGAGAGCGCCGAGGCAAAGCTCCTGCGCGACAGCCTGCGCAAGGTGCCCGACCTCGACCGTGCGCTCTCGCGGCTTGGCCTCGACCGTGGCGGTCCGCGCGACCTTGCTGCCGTGCGCAACGCGCTGGCGCAGGCCGAGGAGATCGCCGAGACCCTGAACAGAGCCGAATTGCCGCCGCTGCTGCGCGATGCACGTGAAACACTGACCGGCCACGACACGCTGATCGAAATGCTCGAGACCGCGCTGATCGCCGAACCGCCGCTCATGGTGCGCGATGGCGGCTTCATCGCGCCGGGCTACGATGCGCAGCTCGACGAGGCGCGCACCCTGCGCGACGAAGGCCGCGGCGTGATCGCCTCGATGCAGGCGAAATATGCCGAGATGGCCGGGGTGAATTCGCTGAAGATCAAGCACAACAACGTGCTCGGCTATTTCATCGAGACGACTGCGACGCACGCCGAGAAGATGATGTCGGCGCCGCTGAGCGAGACCTTCATCCACCGCCAGACCACCGCCAACCAGGTGCGCTTCACCACGGTCGAGCTGACCGAGCTGGAGACCCGTATCCTCAACGCCGGCAACGAGGCGCTGGAGATCGAAAAGCGGCTCTACGAAAGCCTTAAAGCTGCCATCCTGGAGCGCGCACCGCAGGTTTCGGAAACCGGCCTGTCGCTGGCCGAGTTCGACGTGGCGCTTGGCCTGTCGGACCTTGCGAAGGCCCAGAAGTGGGCCCGCCCGCAGGTCGACGACAGCCGCGCCTTCGAGATCGTCGCGGGCCGTCACCCGGTGGTGGAACGCGCGCTTCAGCAGCAGGGCGGCGCACCCTTCATCGCCAATGATTGCGCCCTGAACGCCAATGGCGAGGGCGCGGCGGTGACGCTGCTGACCGGCCCCAACATGGCCGGTAAGTCGACCTACCTGCGGCAGAACGCGCTGATCGCCCTGCTGGCGCAGATGGGGTCTTACGTGCCCGCCGACCGCGCGCATCTGGGCGTGGTGAGCCAGATCTTCAGCCGCGTCGGCGCCTCTGACGACCTGGCGCGCGGGCGCTCGACCTTCATGGTCGAGATGGTCGAGACCGCCGCGATCCTCAACCAGGCCGACGACCGGGCACTGGTGATCCTCGACGAGATCGGCCGCGGCACGGCGACCTATGACGGTCTGTCGATCGCCTGGGCAACGCTCGAGCACCTGCACGGGGTGAACCGCGTGCGCGGGCTCTTCGCCACGCACTACCACGAGCTGACCCAGCTTGCCGCCAAGCTGGAGGGCGTCGGCAATGCCACCGTCGCGGTGAAGGAATGGGAAGGCGAGGTGATCTTCCTGCACGAGGTGCGCGAGGGCGCCGCCGACCGCTCCTACGGCGTGCAGGTGGCGCAGCTGGCGGGCCTGCCGCCCGCCGTCATCGCCCGCGCCCGCGATGTGCTGAGCGCACTGGAGGAAGGCGAGCGCGGCCGCAGCTCTCCGAAGGCGCTGATCGATGACCTGCCGCTCTTCTCGGCGGCGGCGAAACCAGAGCCTGTTGCGGCGCCGAAGGGCCCCTCGGTGGTCGAGGAACGGCTCGGCACCCTGCTGCCCGACGAGATGACCCCGCGCGAGGCGCTGCAGGCGCTTTACGAGCTGAAGGGTCTGATGAAGGGCTAAGCGCGTTTCACGTGAATCCATGCTCGGCATTTGGATTCACGTGAAACGGACGCCGGGTGATCATCCGGGATCAAGGCGAAGCCGCCGGACGAGCGCCGGCCCGTCCCGGCGGGCTGGCGCTTCTTCGTCCTCGTAGCCCGCTCAAACGGAGTCCCGATTTGGCCGGGACAAACGGCTGCCCCGCAACCGGTGCAGCGCCACGCCACGGACCGGCACAGGTCCGGCTCCCCGTAGCTCCCATGCAAAAAAGAAAAACCCCCGGCCTCGCGACCGGGGGTTCTCCGTAGCCATTCCTGACGAGATCAGCCCTGCATCGAGCTGACGCCGACCTGCGCTGGACGCAGCAGGCGGTCGTAGAGCATGAAGCCCTCGGCCGAGACCTGGATGATCTCGCCCGCCTTGGTGCCGGGCACCGGCGCCTCGAACATCGCCTCGTGCATCTTCGGGTCGAACTTGTCGCCGACCTGCGGGGTGATCGCGGTCATGCCGTGCTTGCTGAACACGTTGGTCAGCTCGCGCAGGGTCAGCTCCACGCCCTCGACCAGCGCCTCGCCGGCCTCTGCCTCGCGCGCCGCGTTCAGCGCACGGTTGAGGTTGTCGTAGACCGGCAGCAGGTCACGGGCGAGCTTCGAGCCGCCGTACTGCTGCGCCTCGCGGCGATCCTTGTCGGCGCGCTTGCGCGCGTTTTCCGCATCGGCCAGCGCCCGCATGAAGCGGTCCTTGTACTCGTCGCGCTCGGCGCGCAGCGAGTCGAGCTCGAGCGCCTCGTTGTCGATCTCTTCCATCTCGTCGGCGAAAGCCTCTGCCTCTGCCGCCTCGATGTCGTCGAGGAATTCGTCTTTCTTCGCGTCTGCCATGTCTAACCTCTAGCTCCGCTCGGCAATCAGCCTGCCGACCAGCTGTGCCGTGTAGTCCACGATGGGTACGATCCGCCCGTAGTTGAGCCGCGTGGGTCCGATGACCCCGACCGCACCGATTATCTTTCGATCCGCGTTCATATATGGAGAGACCACCAGAGAGGAACCCGAAAGTGAGAAAAGTTTGTTCTCGGAGCCGATAAAAATGCGGACCCCGTCGCCGGTTTCGGCAAGCTGAAGGAACTCGGCGATATCCCGCTTGCGTTCGAGGTCGTCGAACAGCGAGCGGATGCGGTCCAACTCCTCCGCCTCTCCCTCCGGACTGAGCAGATTCGACGTCCCGCGCACGATCAGCCGCGCCGAGTTGTCGGCATCCTTTTCCCAGGCGGCCATGCCGGTTTCGATGAGATCCGCCGCCAGCGTGTCAATCTCCTGCCGGCGCGTCGCGATCTGGCGCGAGATCTCGCCGCGCAGCTCCGAGAGCGTCTTGCCCTCGATCAGCGCGTTGAGGAAATTCGCCGCCTCGCGCATCGAGCTGGGGGTCTGCCCGGCGGGCGGGCGGAACAGCCGGTTCTCGACGTGACCGTCGGCAAAGACCAGCACCACAAGCGCCCGGTCGTGGCCGAGCGAGACGAACTCGATGTGCTTGACCGGCGCCTCGTGCTTCGGAGTCAGAACCAAGGAGGCGCCGTGGGTTACGCCAGAGAGCGCCGCGCCGACCCGGTCGAGCAGCCCGCCCACGTCGTCGCCGCCCTGCGTGGTGGTCGCGTCCAGCGCCAGACGGTCGGAGTTGTCGAGATCGCGCACCTCCAGCAGCCCGTCAACGAACATTCGCAGGCCCACCTGCGTCGGCACCCGCCCCGCCGAGACATGCGGGCTGTCGAGCAGCCCGAGATACTCGAGATCCTGCATCACGTTGCGGATCGTCGCGGCCGAGACCTTCTCCGACAGGCTGCGCGTCAGGGTGCGCGAGCCCACCGGCTCGCCCGTCTCGAGATAGGATTCGACCACGCGGCGGAACACCTCGCGCGAGCGATCATTCATTTCATCGAGAAGACGGTTCCCCTCTTTCATGCGCAAACTCCCGCTGTTCAGGGTCATTAAAGGCCCCCTTCCGCAGCCGTCAATCGGGGTTGCGAGACAGCATCAGCCCCAGTATCCCGGCAGCAACCGAGAAGAGAGGCATTCATGAGACCTTCTGGACGAGATTTAAGCGATATGCGCAGCGTTTCAATCGAAACGGGCGTCACGAAACATGCCGAAGGGTCCTGCCTGATCAAGATGGGCGACACCCACGTGCTCTGCACCGCCACGCTCGAGGACCGGGTGCCGCCCTTCGTGAAGGGCAGCGGCCTGGGCTGGGTGACCGCGGAATACGGCATGCTGCCGCGCTCCACCGGCTCGCGCATGCGCCGCGAGGCGACCGCCGGCAAGCAGGGCGGCCGCACCGTCGAGATCCAGCGGCTGATCGGCCGTTCGCTCCGCGCCGGGGTCGACCGCGTCGCGCTCGGCGAACGCCAGATCACCATCGACTGCGACGTGATCCAGGCCGACGGCGGCACCCGCTGCGCCTCGATCACCGGCGGCTGGGTCGCACTGCGCCTTGCGGTGAACAAGCTGATGAAGACCGGCGCCATCACCACCGACCCGCTGACCCCGGTCGCGGCGGTGAGCTGCGGCATCTACGCCGGCCAGCCGGTTCTGGACCTCGACTATGCCGAGGACAGCGAGGCGGGCGTCGACGGCAACTTCATCTTGCGCGGCGATGGCCAGCTGATCGAAGTACAGATGTCGGCAGAGGGCGCGACCTTCAGCCGTGACCAGATGAACAAGCTGATGGACCTTGCCGAAGCCGGCGTCTCGCAGCTGGTCGACGCGCAGCTGGCGGCCTGCAAATGACCCGGGTGTTCAGCGACAAGAAACTGCTCGTCGCGACCCACAACGCGGGCAAGCTCGAGGAGATCACCGAGCTGCTCGCACCCTACGGGGTCGAGGTCGTGGGCGCGAAGGAGATGAACCTTCCCGAACCCGAGGAAACCGGCACCACCTTCGTCGAGAACGCCCGCATCAAGGCACATGCGGCGGCAAAGGCCACCGGCCTGCCCGCGCTGGCCGACGACAGCGGCATCTCGGTCGATGCGCTGGACGGCGCCCCCGGTGTCTATACCGCCGATTGGGCCGAAACCGGCAATGGCCGCGACTTCATCATGGCCATGGGCAAGACCCATGACGCCCTACTGCAGACCGGCACCGAAGAGCCCTGGACCGCGCGCTTCAACTGCACGCTGGTCCTGGCCTGGCCGGATGGCACCGATGCGGTCTTCCCCGGCGTGATGGAGGGCAAGGTGGTCTGGCCGATGCGCGGCAAGAACGGTCACGGCTACGACCCGATCTTCCAGCCCGAAGGCTACGAGATCACCTTCGCCGAGATGGACAGCGACGAGAAGAACCGCATCAGCCACCGCGCCGATGCCTTCGCCAAGTTCGTGAAGGGCTGCTTTGCCCGCGATGATGCCTGAAACCGCCACGGAAACCTGGCGTGAGGGGGGCTTCGGCCTCTACGTGCATTGGCCTTTCTGCGAGGCCAAATGCCCCTACTGCGACTTCAACAGCCATGTCGTCCGGTCGATCGACCAGACCCGCTGGGCAGACGCACTCAGCTCCGAGGTCCGCCGCTACGGCGAGATGACCTCGGGGCGCATCCTCAACTCGATCTACTTCGGCGGCGGCACGCCCTCGCTCATGGAGCCCGCGACCGTGCAGGCGGTGCTCGACGCTGCCAAGGAACACTGGACCTGGGCCAATGATATCGAGATCACGCTCGAGGCGAACCCGCGCTCGGTCGAGGTCTCGAAGTTCGAGGGCTTCCGCGAGGCGGGCGTCAACAGGGTCTCCATGGGCATTCAGAGCCTGCGGCCGGACGATCTCCGCCGCCTCGGGCGACTGCATGACGTGGGTGAAGCGATCGTCGCGCTGGAGACCGCGAAGTCGGTTTTCGAGCGGGTCAACTTCGACCTGATCTACGCGCGCGAGAACCAGACCCTGCAGGGCTGGGAGACCGAGTTGCGCGAGGCGCTCGACCTCGCCGCCGACCACCTGTCCCTCTACCAGCTCACCATCGAGGAAGGCACGATGTTCTGGGAGCGCGCGCAGCGCGGCCAGATGAAGAAGCTGCCCGATGAAGACCTCGCCGCCGACATGTTCCTCGCGACGCAGGAGATCACGGCGAAGGCAGGCTATTCCCCTTACGAAGTGTCGAACCATGCTTTGCCCGGCGCGCAGTCGCGGCACAATCTGGTCTACTGGCGCGGCGGCGATTACGTCGGTGTCGGCCCCGGCGCCCATGGCCGTGTCACGGTGAACGGCACCCGCCACGCGACCGAGGCCTGGAAGATGCCCGGCGCCTGGATCGAGAAGGCCGAGACCGGGCGCGCGGACAGCGTTTTCGACCCGCTCGGGAGTGAAGACATCATGACAGAATTTGTCATGATGGGCCTGCGTCTGCGCGAGGGCATCTCCCTCTCACGCCTGGAAGAGATCTCGCCATCGCCCCTGCCCGCCCACAAGCTGACCGAGCTTCAGGAGCTGGGCCTGCTCTGGCGCGACCTCGATCTGATCGGCACCACGACGGAGGGCCGATTGGTGCTCAACGGCGTGATCTCCGAACTACTGACCAACTGATCCAAGACGGTTTCATGTGAAACGTTACCCACAGGATCCGCCGGATCCTGTGGAGATCTCTCACCGTCCGGGCACCCTGGAAAACAAGAAGGCCGAGCCACAAGGGCTCGGCCTTCTTTATTGG
Organism: Alloyangia pacifica; assembly: GCF_020524285.1. Lineage (GTDB taxonomy): Bacteria > Pseudomonadota > Alphaproteobacteria > Rhodobacterales > Rhodobacteraceae > Salipiger > Salipiger pacificus_B. The sequence continues at coordinate 40,818 of NZ_JAIVKX010000007.1, read as the reverse complement.
AACCAGATCCGGCGGATCCGGTCAGATCTGGTGAACAAACAGCCCTTCCTGGGCCTGCGCCGTTTGTTTCATGTGAAACGGCGCGGGATCTCTCCACAGGATCCTGTGGAGAGATCCCTCAGCGCGCGGCGCTCAGGATGGCGCAGAGTTTGTCGAGTTCCTCGAAGCTCTGGTAGCTGACCACCAGCTTGCCGCTCTCCGCCCCGGGCGCGTTCTGGATTGCGACCTTCATGCCAAGCGCCGCAGAGAGATCTCCCTCGAGCGCCCGCGTGTCCGCATCCTTCTGCCCGCCGCCGAAACTCGTTTGACCCTGTTTCGGGGCTTTCTGTGTCTGCGGCTTCGCAAGCTGCTCGGCCTGACGGACCGACAGCCTGCGCTTCACGATTTCCTTCGCCAGCTCCTCGGGGTTCTCCGAGGTGATCAGCGTGCGCGCGTGGCCCGCGGTCAGCTCGCCCTCGACCACCATGGTCTGCACCGTCTCCGGCAGGTTCAGAAGACGCAGCAGGTTGGCGATATGGCTGCGGCTCTTGCCCAGTGCCTCGGCGATCTTTTCCTGCGTGTGGCCGAAGCGGTTCATCAGCTGCTTGTAGCCGGCCGCCTCTTCGATCGCGTTCAGGTCTGCACGCTGGATGTTCTCGATGATCGCGACTTCGAGCACTTCGATGTCGTCGAACTCGCGCACCAGCGCCGGCACCTCGTGGAGCTGCGCCATCTGTGCGGCGCGCCAGCGACGTTCGCCCGCGACGATCTCGAACTCGCCCTCCGAGCCGGGACGCGGCCGCACGATGATCGGCTGAATGATCCCCTTCGTGCGGATCGATTCCGACAGCTCGTTCAGCTGGTCCGGCGTGAAGGTCCGGCGAGGCTGATCCTTGTTCGGGAACAGCTTCTCGATCGGGATCATCCGATCTGGCTGCCGCGGCGAAGCGTCTTCTTCCGCAACCACCGCAGGGCGCACATCCACATCCGACATCAGGGCCGACAGACCCCGCCCGAGTCCCCGACGCATTTCGCGTTTCTCTGCCATAACTGCCCTCTCGTCTCGAATTTGTTCTTATGCCGCCATCTGCGCGTTGTTGCGCAGCAGCTCGTCCGCCAGCGCCCGGTAGGCCAGCGCGCCCTTGGAATTGGTGTCGTAGGTCAGCACCGGGCAGGCATAGGACGGCGCCTCGCTGACCCGCACGTTGCGCGGGATCACCGTGTTGAACACCAGGTCGCCGAGGTTGGCGCGCGCGTCTTCCTCGACCAAGCGCGACAAGTTGTTGCGCGCGTCGAACATGGTCAGGACCACGCCTTCGATCCGAAGTTCCGGATTGGCGCTCTGCCGCACTTCGCGGATCGTCAGCATCAGCTGCGACAGACCCTCGAGCGCGAAGAACTCGCTCTGCAGAGGCACGAGGATCGAATGCGCCGCGACCATGGCATTGACCGTCAGCAAGTTCAGCGACGGCGGGCAATCGATGAGAATGAAGTCGAAGGCGAATTGCGCCATCTCGGCCTGGCGCAGCGCGTCGTGCAGCAGGAAGCTGCGCTTTTCGTTCGCCACCAGCTCGATGTCAGCCGAGGCCAGATCCACCGTCGCCGGGATCAATTTCAGGTTTGCGGTCTCGGTTTCGAGGATCATGTCCGACAGCGGCGCGTCCTCGAGCAACAGCTCGTAGGCGGTGTATTCCCGCGCCTCAGGCTCGATTCCGAGCCCAGTCGACGAGTTCCCCTGCGGATCGAGATCAACGATGAGCACCTTCAGACCGCGCTCTGCCAAGGCGGCGCCGAGGTTGATCGTCGTCGTGGTCTTGCCCACCCCGCCCTTCTGGTTCGCGATGGCTACGATCTTGGCCGCGCCCGGCCGGAAGGTATCAGACATGAGTCAGCGCTCCGATTTGCAAGACAACCGCGTGGGGATCCGTAAGACTTGTATGCCGTACCAGATCAAACTGCCACATCTTGCGTGCGTCTGCGATTTCTTTTTCGGCCTGCGCCCCCTTGGGAAAGAGTGCGGTGCCATTCTCGCACAGGTGACGGTTGGCAAAGCCCAAAAGTTTGTCGAGCGAGGCCAGCGCGCGGGCGCTGAGCAAATCTGCACCAAGCGGCGGAATTTCCTCGATACGCCGGGGCTCGACGTTCGCGTCGACCCCGGTCTCGCGCAGCACGGTGCGCAGGAAGGCGCATTTCCGCTGGTCACTTTCGACGAGCGAGACTTTCATCTCCGGCGCGAATTCATCCCGAAGGATCGCGACTACGAGCCCGGGAAAGCCGCCACCAACCCCGAGATCCGCCCAGTGCTGGGGATATTCCTGTGGAATACTCCAGATTTGTGCGGAATCCACGATGTGCCGGGTCCAGGCTTCCTCGAGCGTCGTCGGCGAGACAAGGTTGATCCGTGGATTCCACTTTCGCAGAAGGTCGGTGTAGTGCTCCAGGCGGTCCCATGTTTCACGTGAAACACTGAGACCGCCGCCAAGGTCCAACGCACTCATGCGCTGCGCGCCCTGTCGTTCCGACGAAGCCGAATGAGCAGAAGCGAGAGCGCAGCGGGCGTCATCCCATCCACTTTCGCGGCCTGCGCCAGCGTCGAGGGCTTGGCCCTCGCAAGCTTTTGCTTCAGCTCATTGGAAAGCCCTTCGATCGTCGAGAAATCGAAATCGGATGGCACTTGGTAGGTCTCATCGCGTTTAAGCGCTTCGACGTCGCGCTTCTGCCGGTCGATATAATTGGCGTAGAGCGCGTCCTTCGCGAGCTGTTCTCCAATTTCCAGGTCGATCGCCGTCAGTTCCGGCACATGCTGGCGCAGGAACTCCATGGAGATGTCGGGGAAAGACAGAAGCTGGAACAGGCTCCGCCGCGCGCCATCCGCATTCATCTTGAGCCCGAGCTCGGTCAATTCGCGCGGAGTCATAGAGATCTCGCTGAGCACGCCCCTGCCCTGCTCGAGCTTCTCAGATTTTTCGAGGAAGGCAGCCTTGCGGGTTTCCGAGACGCAGCCCAGGGCAATCGCCATTGGAGTAAGCCGTTGATCCGCGTTGTCTGCCCGAAGCGACAGCCGGAATTCCGCGCGCGAGGTGAACATGCGGTAGGGCTCGGTCACACCCCGCGACGTGAGATCGTCAATCATCACGCCGATATAGCTTTCCGCGCGGCTGAAGGTGATTTCCTTTTGCCCGAGGCTCTGCGCGGCGGCGTTGAGCCCCGCAACCATGCCCTGAGCCGCGGCTTCCTCGTATCCCGTGGTACCGTTGATTTGCCCCGCAAGATACAGTCCAGAGCAGGCTTTCACCGAAAGCCGCAGGTCCAGCGCCCGCGGATCGACAAAATCATACTCGATAGCGTAGCCGGGCTGCAGGATCTTTGCGGATTCGAGGCCTAGGATGGAGTGTACATAGGCTTCCTGCACGTCCTCCGGCAGCGAGGTCGAGATTCCGTTGGGATAGACCGTGTGATCGTCCAGTCCCTCGGGCTCAAGGAAGATTTGGTGGGACTCCTTGTCGGCGAACCGCACGATCTTGTCTTCGATCGAGGGGCAATAGCGGGGGCCGATACCCTCGATATGACCGCCATACATGGCCGAACGCGAGAGATTGTCGCGGATCAGCTCGTGTGTGCGCGCGTTGGTATGGGTGATGCCGCAGGAGATCTGCCGGACAAAGGGTTCTTTCGACAGGAAAGAGAACATGGCCGGATCGTCATCGCCCGGCTGGATGTCGAGAATGTCCCAATTGATCGTCCGCCCGTCGAGACGCGGCGGCGTCCCGGTTTTCAGGCGACCGAGCGGCAGGGCCATCTCGTCCAAACGTTCGGCCAGCTTTACAGCCGGCTTGTCGCCCATGCGTCCGCCCGGGCGTTTTTGCTCGCCAATATGGATGACGCCGCGAAGGAACGTGCCCGTGGTGAGCACTACGGCCGCCGATCTGAGCTCGGATCCGTCGGCAAGGACGACACCCTGCACGAGGTCTCCGGTTTTCAGCAGATCCGTCACCTCCCCTTCCACAATGGAAAGGTTCGGCGCGGCCTCCACCTCGCGGAGCATGGCTTCGCGGTAGAGTTTTCGGTCGGCCTGTGTTCGCGGCCCCTGCACTGCGGGGCCCTTGCGACGGTTAAGAAGACGGAACTGGATGCCCGCCTGGTCCGCCACGCGGCCCATGACACCGTCCATGGCGTCGATTTCGCGCACAAGATGGCCCTTTCCGAGCCCCCCAATGGCCGGATTGCACGACATTACCCCGATCCCGCCTCGGGTCAGGGTGACGAGCGCCGTTTTCGCGCCCATTCGCGCCGAAGCCGCGGCGGCCTCGGTGCCCGCATGTCCGCCCCCCACGACGACGACGTCAAAATCGAGTTGTTTCACGTGAAACACTCCTTACTTACCCAGGCAGAAGCTCGAAAAGATCTTGTCCAGAAGATTTTCCACGTCGACGCGCCCGATCAGGGCTTCAAGGCGTCGAATCGCGACCCGGACTTCTTCTGCAGCGATATCGTACCGCTCGGGTCCGAAATCAAGCAATTCCAGCCCGGTTGTGAGCGCATCGGCGCCGTCCTGGAAGGCAATTCTATGCCGTTCCCGCGTTGCAAGCCCGCTGGACTGCACACGCTCGGACAAGGTCGCGCCGATTTCCGAAATCAGCGCTTCGATCCCCTGCCCGGTTGCGGCGGAAATCGCCTGCGCGTCGCCGGAGAGATCTCCCTTTGATCGCCGCACGAGGTCACCCTTCCGCGGGAGAACGTCGAGCGTTTCGTCCGCCTCGAGCAGGAAGACCCGCAGGTCCGCCAGTTCGGCGCGATCGCGGGCGCGCTGGATGCCGATTTTCTCGACCGGATCTGCCGCCTCGCGCAGCCCGGCCGTATCAAGAAGCGTGACCGGCAGCCCGGCGATTTCCATGCGGACCTCGATCACATCTCGGGTGGTGCCGGCATGCTCCGAGGTGATGGCCGCGTCGCGACCCGACAACGCATTGAGAAGAGTGGATTTTCCGACGTTCGGACGGCCAATGATCGCAACTTCGAAGCCGGATCTGATGCGTTCGGCAGCGTCGACACCCGCGAGTTCCCGCTCCAGCTCGGCCTTTACCTTGATGAGCGCGGTGCGCACGTCGTCGCTGACGTCGACCGGCACCTCTTCATCGGCGAAATCAATCGTCACCTCGAGCAGAGAGGCGGCGAAGATCAGCTCCTCACGCCATGTCTCGACCTTTTTCCCGAGCGCGCCGGCAAAAATCGTCATTGCCTGCGTGCGCTGGCTGTCGGTTTCCGCCTCGATCAGATCCGCCAGCGCCTCCACCTGAGTGAGATCCAGCCGGTCGTGTTCCAGCGCGCGGCGCGTGAACTCACCGGGCTCGGCCTGGCGGATCCCCTCCATCGCGGCGAGCTCGCGGAGCACCGCACGCAGGATGGCGATACTGCCGTGCAGGTGGAATTCGACGACCTGCTCGCCGGTGAAACTCTTGCCGTCCTCGAAGGTCAGAACCAGCGCCTCGTCGAGCAGCTGCCCTGCCCCGTCGGTCAGCTTGCGCAGCGCGGTGCAACGCGGCGTTGGAACATCGCCGCAAAGACGAGAACAGGCGTCCCATGCGGAGGGTCCGGAAACCCTCACCACGGAAACGCCTGCTTTGCCGACCGCGCTGGCAAGTGCGAAGATCGTATCCATCCCCGCCTCCTTTGCGGTTTATGTTTAGCTGTTCATGGAGTCGAAGAACTCGCCGTTGGTCTTCGTCTGCTTGAGCTTGGAGAGCAGGAACTCGATCGCATCGGTCGTGCCCATCGGGTTGAGGATGCGGCGCAGCACGAAGGTCTTCTGCAGGTCGATCTTGTCGGTGAGCAGATCCTCTTTCCGGGTGCCCGACTTGAGAATGTCGATCGCCGGGAAGACCCGCTTGTCCGCGACCTTGCGGTCGAGCACGATTTCCGAGTTACCGGTGCCCTTGAATTCTTCGAAGATCACCTCGTCCATGCGCGAGCCGGTGTCGATCAGCGCGGTGGCGATGATGGTGAGCGAACCGCCCTCTTCGATGTTCCGCGCGGCACCGAAGAAACGCTTCGGACGCTGCAGTGCGTTCGCATCGACACCACCGGTCAGAACCTTGCCCGACGACGGCACAACGGTATTGAAGGCTCTACCAAGTCTTGTGATCGAGTCGAGAAGAATCACAACATCTCGTTTATGCTCGACGAGACGCTTGGCTTTCTCGATGACCATTTCCGAAACGGCCACGTGACGGGTTGCCGGTTCGTCGAAGGTCGAGGAGATCACCTCGCCCTTCACGGAACGCTGCATGTCGGTGACTTCCTCGGGGCGTTCGTCGATCAGCAGGACGATCAGGTAGCACTCGGGGTGGTTCTTCTCGATCGAGCTGGCGATGTTCTGCAGCAGCACCGTCTTACCGGTGCGCGGCGGTGCCACGATGAGCGAACGCTGGCCCTTACCAATGGGCGCGACCAGGTCGATGATCCGGGCCGACTTGTCCTTGATCGTCGGATCCTCGATTTCCATCTTCAGGCGCTCGTCGGGATAGAGCGGCGTCAGGTTGTCGAAGGCGATCTTGTGGCGCGCCCGGTCCGGATCCTCGAAGTTGATCGCCGAGACGTCGACCAGCGCGAAGTAGCGCTCTTCGTTGTCGGGCGCGCGGATCTCGCCTTCGATCGTGTCGCCGGTGCGCAGCGAGTACTTCCGGATCATTTCCGGCGAGACATAGATGTCATCGGGGCCCGGCAGGTAGTTCGCCTCGGGCGAGCGCAGGAAGCCGAAGCCGTCCTGCAGCACCTCGAGCACGCCGTCGCCAAAGATGGTCCAGCCCTCGTCTGCGCGCTCGCGCAGGATCTGGAACATCATCTCGCCCTTGCGCATCGTCGATGCGTTTTCGATGTCCAGCTCTTCGGCCATCGCCAGGAGATCTTTCGGGCTCTGCGCCTTCAGATCAGACAGGTTCAGACGCTCGACGATATCGGCATCAGTCATGCATTCCTCCGGGCCACGGTTGGCCGTCGCTTTCGCAGTATCCTGCGGATGTCTTTCGGGAAGGTCCCACCAGAACAGGTGTTGAGAAGATGCCTATCTGCTCCCCCGGTCGAAGTCAATTCCCGGGGCCGAGCACGTCGGCCCGGCCTAGTTTTCAAAAAATTAAATAAAGAAAAGAAGAGATGATTTTGTTTATTGGTAACCCGACTCCGGTGGATCAAATGTTTCACGGAACCCTATCCACGGCGGATCCCTCTGTGGATAGATCTGCGGAGATCCCTCGGATCTGCTTTGGGTGAATCGACGTTCTGATCATGTAAAAAAGGCCTTTGAAAGCAATAAGGTCCATTGTGGATAGATCTTGAAGAGATCCGGTCGGATCCGGTTCTCCACAGTGGGAAGTTATCCAAACCCACAGACTCAGGAATCACCCCGACTCGACGTGAACCTCGGGAGATCTCCCCAGCCTTGAAACCGGGGGCGATTTTCCCCAGAAGCTTCCCCTGACAAAGGCCCAAGTCTGCGAACAGGTTTATCCCCATGAGTCTTCCGCTCGTCCTCGCCTCCGGCTCCCAGATCCGCGCCGATCTGCTGCGCGCCGCCGGCGTTTCCTTTGGAATCGAGGTGGCGCGTGTCGACGAATCCTCGATTCGCGACTCGCTGCTGGCGGAGGGTGCGCCGCCGCGCGACGTGGCTGACGCGCTGGCCGAGTATAAGGCGCGCAAGGTTTCCGACCGGAACCCCGGCGCGCTGGTGCTCGGCTGCGATCAGGTGCTGAGCTGCAACGGCAAGCTCTATTCCAAGCCCGACAGCCCCGAGGAGGCGCGCGCGCAGCTCTTGGAGCTGCGGGATCAGCGGCTGCATCTTTTGTCGGCGGCGGTGATCTACGAAGGCGGCGAGCCGGTCTGGCGCCATGTCGGCGTCGCGCGTCTCAAGATGCGGGCTTTCTCCGAGGCCTATCTCGACGATTATATAGAGCGAAACTGGGAGAGCCTGCGCAGTTCCGTGGGGGGCTTCAAGCTGGAGGAGGAAGGCGTGCGGCTGTTTGCGAGTATCGAGGGAAGCCATTTCACCATTCTTGGCCTGCCCCTGCTGGAGCTTCTGGGCTTCCTGGAAGTGCGCGGGGTGATCGCGGGATGAGTGCAGACAGGATCCCCCTGGCCGGCGTCATCGGCTCGCCCATCGCGCATTCGCTCTCTCCCCTGCTGCACGGGCACTGGCTGAAGAGCTACGGGCTGCCCGGCCATTACATTCCTATGGAGGTTCCGGCGGCCAAGCTGGAAGAGACGCTGCGGCTGCTGCCCGAGATCGGCTTTGTCGGGGTGAACATCACCATTCCGCACAAGGAGCGGGTGATGGAGATCGCCGACGTGGTCTCGGATCGGGCGACGCTGATCGGCGCGGCGAATACGCTGACCTTCCGCGAGGGCGGCCGGATCTATGCCGACAACACCGACGGCTATGGTTTCATCGAGAACCTCAAGCAGGGCGCGCCGGAGTGGCGGGCCGCTGCGGGCCCGGCGGTGGTGCTGGGTGCGGGCGGTGCCTCGCGCGCGGTGATCGCCTCGCTGCTCGAGGCGGGTGTGCCGAAGATCTATCTCAGCAACCGCACCCGGACCCGCGCCGAAGCGCTGCGCGAAGACTTCGGACAGCGCATCCATGTGATCGACTGGGTGCATGCGGGCAACGTGCTGGAAGAGGCGAACACGGTGGTCAACACCAGCTCGCTGGGCATGGTCGGCAAGCCCGAGCTGCGGGTGCCACTGGACGGGTTGCGGCCGGGCACGCTGGTCACCGACATCGTCTATACGCCGCTGGAGACCCGTCTGCTGCGCATCGGGCGCGAGCTGGGCTGCACCTGCGTCGATGGGCTGGGCATGCTGCTGCACCAGGCGGTGCCGGGATTCGAGCGCTGGTTCGGCCAGCGCCCGGTGGTGGATCAGGCGACCCGCGACGCGGTGCTCTGATGCGCTTCAAGCTTGGGCTCACCGGATCCATCGGGATGGGAAAGTCGCAGACCGCGGAGTTCTTTGCCGAGGCGGGCTGCCTCGTCTGGGACGCCGATGCGGCGGTGCACAGGCTCTATGGTGCGGGGGGCGCCGCGGTGGCGGCCATCGCTGCAGAGTTCCCGCAGGCCATCGTGCAGGGCGCCGTTTCACGTGAGGCGCTGCGCGAGGTCATCGCGGCGGATGCCGGGGCGCTGAAGCGCATCGAGGCCATCGTGCACCCGCTGGTGCGCGCGGACCGCGCCGCGTTCGACACATCCCACCCCGAGGCCATCGGCGTCTTCGACATCCCCCTGCTCTACGAGACAGGGTCGGAGGCCGAGTTCGACGCGGTGGCCTGCGTCACCATTCCCGAAGAGTTCCAGCGCGACAGGGTGCTGGCACGCGGCACGATGAGCGCGGCGGATCTGGATCGCATCCTCGCCCGCCAAATGCCCAATGCCGAGAAATGCGCCCGCGCGGATTTCGTGATCGTAACGGACACGCTGGACCATGCCCGTGCGCAGGTTCAGGATGTGCTGAAAGAAATCGAAAGGCGGATCGATGCGTGAGATCGTTCTCGACACCGAAACCACCGGCTTCGAGCCGGAACAGGGCGACCGCATCGTCGAGATCGGCGCGGTCGAACTCTACAACCACGTGCCCACGGGCAAGGTCTACCACCAGTACATCAACCCCGAACGCTCGATGCCGCAGGAGGCCTTCGAGGTGCACGGGCTGGGGGACGACTTCCTGCGCGACAAGCCGGTCTTCGCCAAGATCGTCGACGAGTTCATCGCCTTCGTCGGCACCGACGCCAAGCTGGTGATCCACAACGCCACCTTCGACGTCAAATTCCTCAACGCAGAGTTGAAATGGGCGAACCGGCCGCAACTACCGAAGGATTGCGCGATCGACACGCTGATGATCGCGCGCAAGAAGTTCCCCGGCTCGCCGGCCTCGCTGGACGCGCTCTGCCGACGTTTCGGCATCGACAACTCCAGCCGGACGCTGCACGGCGCGCTGCTCGACAGCGAGATCCTGGCGGAGGTCTATCTGGAACTGATCGGTGGCAAGCAGCCGGATCTGGTGCTGGCGCCGGTGTCCTCGGGCCGCAACAGCGCCGGCGGTGACGAGGAATGGCGTCCGTCCCGGCGGCCCGTGGCCCTGCCTTCGCGGCTCACCGAAGAAGAAAAGGCGGCTCACGCCGCCTTTGTCGATAAACTCGGAGAAAACGCGCTCTGGTCGCGGGGCTGAGGCCCCGCCACCATCTTTGCGCTTACGCGTCGAGCTTGCGCTCTTCGCCGGTCGCGGCAGTTGCCTGCTGGCGGCGTGCGATCTCGTTGCGGTACAGCGCGACGAAATCGATGGTTTCCAGGTTCAGCGGCGGGAAGCCACCGTCGCGGGTCACGTCCGACACGATGCGGCGCACGAAGGGGAAGAGCATCCGCGGGCACTCGATCAGCAGGAACGGGTGCAGCTGCTCCTGCGGCACGCCTTCGATGTTGAACACGCCGGCGTAGTCCAGCTCGAGGATGAACAGCATGTCGCCGGTCGCCTTCGACTTGGACTCGACCTTCAGCTTGAGGACGACCTCGTACTGGTTCTCGGCGGTGCGCTTCTTGGCGTCGAGGTTGACCTGCACCTGCACGTCGGGCTGGACCTCACCGCTCACGCCCTTTTGCGCGAGGATGTTCTCGAAGCTCATGTCGCGCACAAATTGCGCCAGCACGTTCATCTTCACCGCTGCCGGGGTCTGCTGTTCGGCGGCTGCGCCGTTCTCGGTTGCTTCTTCAGCCATGGAAAGCTCCTGTTGGAATTTTGTATCCCGAATAGCAGCCCGGGATAGGCGGCTCAATGCTTAGTCCAGCCTGACCCGGGGTGATTGGGACGTTTCGACGGCGGCACCTCGGTATAATCGCCCTCGATCACGTCATCCTCGCGCGGGCCGGGCCGGTAGCGTTCGGTCTGCGGGCCACCCTGCGCGGTGCGCGGCCCCTGCCCGCCCATCTCGAAGCGCTGCACCTTGATGCGGCTCGACACGAAGCGCATCACCGCGTCGCGCACCGCCGGGATAAGCAGCGCGAAGCCGCAGGCGTCGGTGAAGAAGCCCGGCGTCAGCAGCAGCGCGCCGGAGAACAGGATCATCGCGCCATGCGCCAGCGGCCGGGTCGGATCCTGCAGCCGCGAGAACGAGCTCTGCACGTCGGTCAGCGCCCGCAGCCCCTCGCGGCGGACCAGCGCCGTGCCGAGAATTGCGGTGACGACGACGATCAGCAACGTCGGCCAGAGCCCGATCAGCCCCCCGACCTGGATGAACAGCGCGATTTCGATCAGCGGCACTGCGACGAATGCCAGAAAAAGCCACATGGCCTCACTCCTTTTCCGTGGCTGCGCACCGGTAGACTTGGCGCCGCCCAGTGCCTACATAGGAATGCAACATCAGATTTTCCATGTTTTGCCCAAGAGGTGCCGATGAATATGCCGATCGTCCAGCTGCTGGTACTTGCCGCGATCGCGATCTTCCTGATCCTGCGTCTGCGGAGCGTGCTGGGCACACGCGACGGGTTCGAGAAGCCGCCCGCGCAGGCGCCTGCCCGCCGTGATGACAGCCGTCGCGACTTCGAGGTGATCGAAGGCGGGCCGGACCACGACATCATCGACCACGCGCCCGAGGGCAGCCCCTCGGCCAAGGCCCTGGCCAAGATGAAGGCGGCCGAGCCGAGCTTCAACGTCGGCGAATTCCTCGGCGGGGCGCGCGGCGCCTACGAGATGATCCTCATGGGCTTCGAGCGCGGCGATGTCGAAGAACTCAAGCCCTTCCTCGCGCCCGATGTCTACGACAGCTTTGCGGAGGTGGTCGAGAACCGCCGCCAGCAGGGTCTGACCATCGAGGCCGAGTTTGTCGGCGTGCGCGAGATGTCCCTGGTCGAGGCGACCTTCGACGAGGCCACCAAGCTGGCCGAGATCACCGTGCGCTACACCGGCGAGCTGACCTCGGTGGTGAAGGATGCGACCGGCACGGTGATCGAGGGCAGCCCGACGTCTGTGAAACGTCAGAAGGACGTCTGGACCTACGCCCGCAACATGGGTAGCGACGATCCGAACTGGCAGCTGGTCGCGACCGACGAATGAGGCGCGCGATCCGGGCCGCCGTGCTGACAGGAGCAATACTGACAGGGACCATGGCCGCTGCGGAGAGCGACACCAGCTACGAGATCCTGAGCTTCGGCGATCTCGACGGATGGGCGACGGATGATCATTCCGCCGCCCTTTCGGTTTTTCTGAACACCTGCGGCGACATGAACGATCCCGACTGGGGCTCGCTCTGCGCCTTGGCGCGGGATGCCGGCGATGCCCGCGCCTTCTTCGAGCTGTTCTTCCGCCCGGTGATGATCACCGGCACGCCGGAGGACGAAGAAGAGGGCACCGAAGGGCTCTTCACCGGCTATTTCGAGCCGGAGATCGACGGCGCCCTGCAGCGCGATCCGCTGCACAGCCACCCGGTCTACCGCCTGCCCCCCGAGGTCGGCGAGACGGAGGGGCCGTGGCTCTCGCGCCGCGACATTCTCACCGGCGAAGTGATGCAGGGCCGAGGGCTCGAGATCGCCTGGGTCGCCGACCCGGTCGAGCTGTTCTTCCTGCAGGTGCAGGGCTCGGGCCGCATCCGCCTGCCCAATGGCCATCACCTGCGGGTGGGCTACGGCGGCGCCAACGGCCATCCCTACCGCTCGATCGGCCGCGAACTTGTCGAGCGCGGCATCTTCACCCTGCACGAGGTTTCGGCGCAGGTGATCAAGGCCTGGGTGCGCGACAACCCCGAGGACGGGGCCGAGCTGCTGATGCACAACCCCTCCTATGTCTTCTTCCGCGAGGTGAACGAGGTGCCCGCCGAGCTCGGCCCGCTTGGCGCGATGAACCGCTCGATCACGCCGCTGCGCTCGATCGCCGTGGACCCGGCCTACGTGCCTCTGGGCGCGCCGGTGTGGATCGAGAAGGCGGGCGCCGAGCCGATGCACCGGCTGATGATCGCGCAGGACACCGGCTCGGCCATCAAGGGTCCGCAGCGCGCCGATGTTTTCATGGGCACCGGCGACGAGGCCGGGCGGCGGGCCGGCACGATGAAGGATCCGGGCCGCCTGGTGGTGCTGCTGCCGATCCAGCGCGCTTATGCCCTGCTGCCGGAGTCGGTGCTGTGAGCCGCCGCAAGCTGCGCCCCGAGGAGGTCGAGCTCTGGGAGCTCGTCGCGCGCAGCGCCGAGAAGCTGCCGGGCCGCAAGGTGGCGCCCGAAGCCCCTGCCCCGAAACCTGCCAAGCTGCGCAAGCCGATCACGCCCCGCGACCCGGTACAGAATTTCGCCCTCGGCACCCGCGCCCCGAGCCCGCAGGAGCGGCACGATTTCTTCGCCTCCACCTCCGACCGGCTGGCGCAGGATCCGGTGCGCATGGATGCCAAGGCGTTTGGCCGGCTGAAGCGCGGCAAGCTGCAGCCCGAGGCGCGGCTCGACCTGCACGGCATGACCTTGGACCAGGCGCATCGCGAGCTGGTGGGGTTCATCCTCGGCACGCAGATGCGGGGCTTCCGGCTGGTGCTGGTGATCACCGGCAAGGGCATGCGCGAGGATCCGCACGACCCGATGCCGCGCCGACGCGGCGTGCTGAAGACCCAGGTGCCGCAATGGCTGCGCATGCCGCCGCTTTCGGCCTGCGTGCTTCAGGTCTCGGAAGCGCATATCAAGCACGGCGGCGGCGGCGCCTACTACGTCTATCTCAAGAAGCGGCGGTAGAGCGGCGAACCAATCCGCCCGGCGCCCGGCACGTGGAAACCTCAGCCAAGGATCATTTCGTCATGCTCGGCGAGGTAGATGCGCAGCCAGGGCGTGAACGCCTCCGGTTCCGCCGCGATGCGGGCGCGCAACTCGGGCAGCGTCAGCCATTCGGTGGCCATCACCTCGGCGGTATTGGGCGCGGCCTCGACCCCTGCCCCTGCCTCGGCGACGAAGATGTCGACCAGCTCGTGCTCGGTCATGCCGCCGCCGACCTCGGCGCGGTATTCCACCTGCCCGCGATACTGCGGATCGAGACCGCGCAGCCCCAGTTCCTCGTCGAGACGGCGCAGCGCGCAGTCGCGCGGATCCTCGTCCCAATGCGGATGGGTGCAGCAGGCATTCGCCCAGAGACCCGGCGTATGGTATTTTTCCAGGGCGCGGCGCTGCAGCAGCGTGCGGCCCCCGCGCATGACGAAGACCGAGACCGCCTTGTGGCGCAGCCCCTTGAGATGCACGTCGAGCTTGTCCGCCGGGACGAGCTCTCCGCCCACCCATGCGGGAATGTCCTGGGCCATGCGGCGCCTCCTTCTGAGGCGTCTGTTTCCTCCGTGCCCGCGGCGAGGTCAAGTCGGGGGTTTTTCCCGAGGCGGGCATTCCGTCGCAGCGCAACGGGCCGCAGAGTGACTTAGAACTGTCCCTGGAGACGCGAAACTGGAGAATGGTATGTACAACAAGATGATACTTGGCATCGCGGCGATGTTCATGGCGGGCTCGGCGCAGGCCGGGGATGTCGCGGCGGGTGAGAAACTCTTCCAGCAGCGCTGCCGCGCCTGCCACATGATCCAGGCCGATGACGGCACGGCGATCCAGAAAGGCGGCCGCACCGGGCCGAACCTCTACGGGGTGATCGGGCGCGTGGCGGGCAGCGAGGAGGGCTACCGTTACAAGGACTCCATCGTCGAAGCCGGGCAGAAGGGCCTGACCTGGGACGAGGCGAGCCTCGAAGCCTATGTGCAGGATCCCTCGGGCTTCCTGAAAGAATATCTCGACGACAGCGGCGCGCGCTCGGGCATGACCTTCAAGCTGAAGAAAGGCATGGAAGACGTCTACGCTTATCTCGCCTCGGTCTCCGAGTAAGCCAGGCATAGCCGCTGAAATGACAAAGGGCGCTCCCGAGGGAGCGCCCTTTTTGGTGTCCGCGGTCCGGGACCGGTCGGCGTCAGTTGACCAGCGCGGTGGTGCGCTGGGTGGTCGTGACGCCGCTGTTGACGATGCTGAGCAGCGTCTGCAGGCCGGCCAGCGGGCTCTCGGTCGCCAGCACCACGTCGTCGGGGTAGATCTGGAACTTGCGCGCGGCGAAGAGCCCGTCGGCGGTGGTCATGTCGAAGGAGAAGACCACCTGCTGCATGTTGGGCTTGGCACCGCCCGTCCCGAGCTGCTTCGGCGTGTACTCGCGCAGCACCATCACCCCGGTGGGATCGGCGCGCACGTCGTAGAGGCCGCCGATCAGCGACAGCGCCTCGAGCGCGTTGATCTGGTCCTTGGGGAAGGTCACCAGCGTCTGCCGCGACGAGGCGCCCATGCCGGTGAAGGTGCGGTAATCCTCTTCGATCACCACCGTGTCACCGGGCATGAGCAGCGAGTTGTAGGTGCCGCTCTCCATCAGCGTGCGGGCCGAGATCTCGTAGGTGGCGCCCTGCCGGATCAGGCGCACCAGCGGGTTCTTCAGCCCGGGGCTGATGCCGCCGGCGTCGGCGATGGCGCCGAGGATCTTGTAGTTGCGCGAGGGCATCGGGAAGCTGCCCGGCTGGGCGACGCCGCTGACCATCTCGATGGCATTGCCGCGGCCCTCGGTAAGGCTGACCTGCACCTGCGCGGTGGGCACGATGGCCTCGAGCTTCTCCTGGATGCGGCCGCGGGCCGAGGCCGGGCTGAGCCCGCGCACGAAGACCTCGTCGACATAGGGCAGGAAGACCGCGCCGTTCGAGCCGACCTCGACCCCGGGCAGCACAGTCGATTTCTCGGCCGGGTTGGTCAGCAGCGAGTTCTCCTGGCTGTCCCAGATGCGGATGTCGATATGGTCGCCGGTCTGGATCACGCTCTGGTTCGAGCCGGTCGCGGTGCGCGGCCAGTGGCCGTCCAGCGTCGGGCCGGTTTCCGGCCAGGAGGCGATCAGCGGCATGTTGGCGCGGGTGACCTCGACGACCTGGTAGGTCGGGGTCTCGCTGTTGGCTTCGGCGAGGATCTCGGATTGCATCGCCGCGCCGCGCGGCAGCGCGCAGCCCCCCAGAAGAGCAAGGCTCGCAGCGACGGCAAAAAGACTACGCGAGAGTTTCAACACAGGTGTCTCCGGGGCATTCCGAGGGTTTCTAAAGGTTTGAGCAAAGTGATAGACAGTTTCTGGGCTTGGGAAAAGTCGCTTGCGCCGAGGTGGCGCCTTCGACGTGGGTTTTCTCTGCGCCGGGCCGTGGGATTGCTTGCAGGAGACGAACGGGGATGACGGTTTCGAAGCGCTTGCTCGACATTTGCCTTGCCGCGCTGCTGCTCGTCCTGCTGTCGCCGCTGATCCTCGGCATCAGCCTTGCCATCCTGCTGCGCGACGGTCGCCCGGTGCTCTACCTGTCGGAACGGATGCACAGCCCTGCGCGGGGCTTTCGCCTGTGGAAATTCCGCACCATGCGCCCCGACGCCGGGGATCGCGGTGTGTCGGGCGGAGACAAGAGTGACCGGATCTCGAAAACGGGAAAATTTCTCAGGCGTCACCGGCTCGACGAGCTGCCGCAGCTCTGGAACATCCTGCGCGGCGATATCAGCTTCGTCGGCCCGCGCCCGCCGCTGCGCCGCTACACCGAGATGTTTCCCGAGCTCTACACCGAGGTGCTGCGCGCGCGGCCCGGGGTGACGGGTCTGGCCACCCTGGCCTTTCACCGCACCGAGGAGCGCCTGCTGGCGCCCTGCCGCGATGCCGACGAGACCGAGGCGGTCTATTGCCGCCGCTGCGTGCCGCGCAAGGCGCGACTGGACCTGATCTACGCGCGCCGCCGGAGCCTGTGCTACGATCTGCGCCTGATGGCGGCAACCGTGGTCAGGCGCGTCGGGCTGCATTGATCAGCGCCGCAGCTGCTGCATGGTGACGTACCCGGTGGTCTTGCCCAGCCATTGCCGCGAGCCGACGATCTCGCCGCCCGCATCGACAATGTAGACATCGGCGAAGTTGGGGGCGGTCTCGCTGCTGCAGGCGGCCCGGACCGTCGTGCCGCTCACGCCGGGGGTCACCTCGACCTGCTGCTGCGGACGGATCTCGCAGCTGTAGACAAGCTCTTCGGTCACGTCCTCGGGGGTGAGGTAGCGCTGCACGTAGCGCGCCTGCCCGGCGCTGCGGGCGCGCACGAGGCTCAGAAGCTGGTCTTCCTCGACCGACATCAGGTCACCGCCGAGGCCTCGCGTCGCGGTGATCATGCCGTGACGCAGCACGATGCCCTGGCGGTTGGCGGTGCCATAGGTGCGGTGCTCGCCGCTGCGCTCGATTTCCAGCGCCACGGCCTCGGACTTGCGCGCCTCGATGCGCAGCCGGATCACCGGCAGGTCGGTGGCGGCCAGGGTCTCGGCGATCTCCTGGTCGGAGATCGGCGTCTGGTCCTCGTTGTCCTTGCCGAAAAGGCTGGCATAAGCGGTTTCAAACACCGGGTCGCGGTTGTCGTCGTTGCCGCAGGCGGCCAGCGCTGCGATCAGCCCAGTCAGAAGCGCGACGCGGCAGGTCGTCTTGAAGCTCATCGCCAGAATCTCCCCCAGGAGGTGGCCACGTCGGGCTCGTGGTTGTCACGGATGCGTTCGTAGAGCCGGTCGCTGACCGACAGCTTGGCGCCGCCGTCGCGCTGCACCGAGCGGATGGTGAAGGTGCTATCGCTGCGCGAGGGCTTGCCGGTGCCGATGGAGACCGGGATGGTGAAGAACAGACCCTTGTCGAAGGATCCCTCGCCGAAGTCCTTGGAGGACACGTCGGTCTTGGTCGCGAAGGCACCGATCCGCCAGCCGTTGGCGAACTCGCGGGCGACGGTCAGCGTCGCGCCCTTGTCTCCGGCGATGTAGCGGCCGACGTCGAGCTGCGTGTTGTAGCCGTTGCCGAAGTCGTAATAGGCCGACACATGGCCGTTCACATGCGGGAAGCTGCGGGTGATGCCGGTGACCGGGTCGGTGGTCTCGTTGCCCTGCAGGCCGAACAGCATGTCGAAATCGCGCCGCTCGACGTAGTTCAGCTCGGCCCCGAGCGCGAGGCGGCTGCCCACGGGCTTCCACAGAATCTCGGCAGAGGCGCCGGCGTACATCGTCTCGAGGTAGCCCAGCGTCAGGCGGCTGTAGAGCTGGCTGGCGGGCTTGCCGTAGAAGGCCAGCGTCAGGCGCGGAATGCGCGGATCGGCCTCGCGGGCGTATTCGGCATAGTCGGTGCGGACCCGTGGCAGGTTGGAGGCGGACTCGCGGGTGATGTCGTCGATGTTGCCGACGATCTTCTTGCCGATCGAGCCCCTCAGCACGATGTTCGGACTGAATTCGATCTGGCCGCGCAGGGCGACGCCGAGGTCGAGCCGCAGCGGGCCGTCGGGATCGAAGGTGGCGTAGTTGTAATAGGGCGCCAGAGACCACAGGAAGCGCGGGTGATCGTCGAGCTCCATCGGCGGCGTGTTCGCCGGGGCCTCGCCGAAGCCGGTGCGTGCCAGCATGTCGGCGGCGGCCTCGTTTTCCAGCGCCTCGAGATCCGAGCGGCGCAGGGTGATGGCCGAGGCCGGCATGCCGCGCTCGGAGGGGACGATGACGAATTCCTCGACCGAGCCGGGCAGGATCCGGCTCATCGCCCGGGCCGCGCGGCCGACCGCCTGCGAGGTGGCGCCATAGGTGTCGTTGCGCAGCCGCAGCGTGGCGCGGTTCGGTTCGAGATCGAAGCCCTCGAGTTCCAGCTTCTCGCGCGACAGGCTGCGTGCCAGACGCGCCTGCGTCGAGGCTTCGGTGCCGGAGATATCGCTGGTCCAGCCAAGATCGCGCGCCTCGGCGGCGCTGCGCGGCTTCACCGGAAGCGGCGCGGTCTCGGTGCCGCCGGGCACGCCGAGCGTCTTGGGGTTCATCGTGTAGGTATATTGCGCGCCGATGGTGCTGCCATGGGCGTAGTAGAGCGACAGCTGGCTGCCGCCCTTGAAGCGGTAGTCCATGCCGACATTGATCGGCGAATTGTGCTCGAAGGTCGAGTTCTCGCGCTCGAGGTCGTATTGGTCCGAGGAATACTCGAGCTTGAAGGTCAGCCGGTCATCCGGCGACCAGGCGATGCCGCCGAAGGGCGCGATGTCGCCGCGGAACCAGCGGTCGGTGGTGGGCTGGCCGCCGTCGTCGAGCACCTCCTCGGAGCGGGTGCCGAAGCCGCCGAAGCCGTTGTAGCTGCCGAGACGGCCCCAGCCGAGACCGCCGGTGACTTGCAGCCCGGGCGCGATGGTCTTGGTGGCGACGAGGTATTCGGCGCTGTAGAGGCCGGTTCCGATGAAATCCTGCAGGCCGATCACCACCGAGGGGCGCCAGCCGCTTTCGGTCAGAAGCTGGAAGCGCACATCGAAGCTGCGGTCGTAGTAGACCCCGTCCACCGAGGCGCGGTGATCGAAGCTGCCGATGCCGGTATAGCGGAAGGTGCCGACGAGCCGCGGGGCGATCTGGAAACTGACCGACCCGCGGTTGGCGGTCCCCATGCGGCCGTAGGTCAGCGCCAGCGTGGCATCGGGCGACATGTTGGCGTCGGGCATGTCCACGAGGCCGGGCAGGCCGTAGAGGTTGTAGCTCGGCACGGTGTCCGCATGGGGGGCGCCCGCCAGGGCCGTTGCCCCTGCGAGCAATGCCGCGATACCTGCCCGTCGTGCCATCACGTCCTCGTCTTGTTTTGTTGTCTTGCTTAGGTGTTTTCCCAAGAGCTAGAGGCAATCGCCGCCCCTGTCCATCAATCTGCATGCCGCAGCGTCGCGGCTGTGGGTTCTGCGGCACGGTTGCCTGCGGCGGGCGGGCGAAGTTCCGCGCAGAGCCGCGTCAAAGGGGGCGCGTGGCCGATAATCCCGGGCATTCGAAATTTTAAGCCAGGGGTAACCGCCGCGGGCTATCCCGTCTCCGGGGTGTTTGGAAGGTGGTGGATATGGCCGTCGACAGCAATGTCGCGCCAGTCATCATCAAGCGGAAGAAGAAGGGCGGCGGCCATGGTCATCATGGCGGCGCCTGGAAGGTCGCCTACGCGGACTTCGTGACGGCGATGATGGCCTTCTTCATGCTGATGTGGCTGCTCAACGCGACGACAGAGAAACAGCGCAAGGGGCTTGCGGATTACTTCAACCCGACGATTGCCGTCGCCCGGATTTCCGGCGGGGGCGATGGGCTCATGGGCGGGGACAGCACCTTCTCCGAGAACGTGCTGCCGCGCATGGGCACCGGCTCGACCGCGCTCGAGGCGACAGAGAAGAACGCCGCGCGGGGCAGCGAGACCATGGGCGAGTCCGATCCCGATGCTGCCGAGTCCGCCGAGCTCGAGGAGCTGCGGGACCGGCTCACCGCGCGCCACGGCGAGAGCATGGTCGACGACGGGCTGATGCGCCACGTGGTGACGCGGGTCACCGACGAGGGTCTGGTGGTCGAGCTCTTCGAGACCCCCGAGGCACGGCTCTTCGCCGAGGACGGCGGCCCGACGGCGCTGCTGCGGCGGCTGGCGCAGATCATCGCCGGGGCGAGCCGCACGGTGCGCAACCCGCTCGCCGTCGAGGGCCACGTGCCGGCATCGCCCATCGTCCTGGCGCGCGACCGTTCCTGGGAGCGGTCGGCGGAGCACGCGAGCCGCATGCGCGAGCTGCTGCAGGCCGAGGGTGTGCCCGGCGCCAGGCTTGCCCGGACCACCGCCCATGCCGACCGCGAGCCCGCGCGCGCCAACCCCATGGACACGCGCAATGGCCGGGTCGAGGTGATCTTCCTGCGGCAGTGACGTGCCGCGCGGAGCGGGCAGGGCGGCTGTGCTCCCGCCTGTGTGGCGGGGCACGGCTCCGCCGCGCAGCGCTCCGATGCGACGTGCGGGGCGTGCCACCCATACTGTGACATCCAAACTGTGGCACGCCAACGGTGACACCTCGGAAGGCGACATCTGGGAAGCGGGCATCTGCAAAGGTGGCATCGGGGAAGGTGGCGCCTGGGCGGTCAAAGACCCCTCCGCGAAATCGCCGGGATTTTACCTGTTAGCCCGCCGTTAAGCCGGGGTTCGTAGGGTTCGGAGGACGGGAACAGGTGACAGCAGAAAGGCGCGCCCATGACTATCTCTTCGTCTCTGAACGCCGGTGTCTCGGGTCTGACTGCCAATGCCAGCAGGCTCGCCGCGATCTCCGACAATATCGCCAATTCCTCCACCTACGGCTACCGCCGCGCCGAGACGGAGTTCAATTCGCTGGTGATGACCGACGGCGGCCGCTCCTACACGGCGGGCGGGGTGATGTCCTCGAACATGCGGGTGATCGACCAGAAGGGCTCGCTGGTGACGACCGGCAATGCCACCGATCTCGCGGTGCGGGGCAGGGGGATGCTGCCCGTGGTGGGCGGCCCGCAATACCAGGCCAACCCGGCAGAGCCCGAGCTTCTGCTCACCTCCACCGGCTCCTTCCGCATCAACGAGGAAGGCTACCTGGCGGACGAGCTGGGGTACTACCTCATGGGCTGGCCCGCGGATATCGACGGCAGCATTCCGAATTTCCCGCGCGACACGGTCGACGGGCTCGAGCCGGTGCGCTTCAGCCTCAACCTGCAGGGCGATCCGACCACCGCGGTTGAGATGAGCCTGAACCTGCCCGCCACCGCCACCATGTCCGATTCCGATGGCGCGTCGGAAACGCTCTCGGTGGAATATTTCGACAATCTCGGCGTCTCGCAGAACATCTCGATGACCTTCACGCCGACGGTGCCGGCCACCGGCATGTCGAACGAATGGACCATCGTGATGACCGATTCCGCCTCTGCCGGCGCGGTGATCGGCGAATACGTGGTGACTTTCGACGACACCCGCGCCGCGGGCGGCAAGATCAGCACGGTCACCACCGTCTCCGGCGGGGCCTACAACGCCACCACCGGCACCATGACGGTGACCGTGGCGGGCGGGCCGATCGAGGTCGACATCGGCGCGATCGGCGACGACATCGGCCTCTCGCAGCTGTCCAACAGCTTCGCGCCGATCTCCATCGCCAAGGACGGCTCGCCGGTGGGCAACATGGTCTCGGTCGAGGTCGACGAGAACGGCTACGTCAATGCGCTCTACGACAGCGGGGTGAGCAAGACGATCTACCAGATCCCGCTTGCCGACCTGCCGAACCCGAACGGCATGATCCCGATGGACAACCAGACCTTCAAACCCTCGCCGGAAAGCGGGTCCTACTTCCTCTGGGACGCGGGCGACGGGCCGACCGGCGACATCAAGTCCTATGCGCGCGAGGAATCCACCACCGACGTGGCGCAGGAACTGACCGACATGATCCAGACGCAGCGCGCCTATTCTTCGAACGCCAAGGTGATTCAGACGGTCGCGTTGTCCTTGGCGCTGGCGACACTCTTGCCGGTCGAAATCTCGCCCTGCGTCGTGTCCAGGTTCATGTTGATGGTCTTGAGGGTCTGCAGCGCGACCATCGCGCCGTTGTTCGTCAGGATGCTAGACATTCGTTTCGTCCTTGAATTTGGCGCTTTGCGCCATTCCTGTCTGCGGTTGCACCTCCTGCGTCGTGCCGCACGCGTCGCCCAGGACTGCACTACGGAGCGATAGCCCCCGATGCTGAAGAGCGCCGCAGGGCGGGAGGGGAAACCTCTCGGGACGTCGTTCTGACGAAGCAGGCGGGGGTCCTGCCCCCCTGCGCCATCCAGCTTTGGATGCCAGAGCAACCTAGCCTGTGAGATCTTAAGCCCGGGCTAAGCCGCCTTCGAATCCGCCGCGGTGACGCGGGTAAACGCCTAAATTTTCTTTTGAAGTTTTCCCGCCTGTCCGGACCCGAGCCGGGTCCGGCGCCCGACCGGATCGTAGATATCCATCTGGTGGATCAGCTGCTGCCAGGCGGTGAGCCTGCCCTGCGCGGCGGCGAGCCCCTTCAGCGACATGTCGAGCAGCCTTTGGTTGCGCTGCAGCTCGGCCAGGAGCCGCGGCGCATGCCGGCGCAGCCGTTCAGGGTCCGCCGCGTAGCGCGCGAGGCTGGCTTCCTTCTTGCGGGCAAGCTCGGGCAGTTGGCCCAGCTGACCCGCGAGCAGGGCGGTTCGCTCGGCGTCGAGCAAAGCCAGCAGCGCTGCCGGCTCCGATTCGATCGTCGTGGCACGCGGGGGCCGGGCCCTCATCGACTTGATGCCCGCTGAGCCAGCCGGGCTGGCAGCACATCGACCCTGTCGGCGAGGCGCGCGGCATATTCCTCTCGTAGGAAGGATGCGAACTGCTCCTCGCCGGCGCCGCCGCCGTAGCTGGCGCGGCTTGCGAATAGGCCCGAGAATTTCAACATTTGCGAGACGTACAGGCGGTTGAGCAGGGCGTGCTGCGGGGCAAGGGCCTGGCCCTTCAACGGGTCTGTCATGACGATCCTCCGGATGACTCGGTCGTGTGCTCCCCTCGATGTTTAAAATGATCCCGGTAAAGGTATTCTTAGCGGCTATGGGTGCAGGCTTGGGAAGTATTGCCTGACCTGGGGTTTACAGAATGGTCCCGACGCAAGCGATGTTCCCGGTGTCGTCTGACGCGCAAGCGCGCCCTGCGCGCGAGCCTGCAATGCACTTGGAAAGAGCAGCCGATCCCCAGAAGCAAGGCGCGCACAGAGAGGATTTCAGCGAGTTTCTAAAGAGGGTGATGCCTGACATGCGGCCCGTCGGGCCCGTCTTTGGTCAGGAAGTTTCTTCGGAGGAAATCGGCCCGAACGATCCAGAGGAGGGTCCCGAGAATGCGCTTGAGCCGGAACCTCTCGAAAACCAGCAGATGGCCGGTGTAGATGCGATCCGCGGAACCGTGACTTCGGGTGTGGAGACTGCTGAAATGGCGCAAGCCGCCACGGACGCCGGGTCGCGCCGGGGCTCTGCATCTCAGAAAGGCTTGCCGGGAGGGGCCGCAGAGGTCGACACAAGCGGGTCGCATGTCGCGTTATCAGCATCTCCTGAACTTTCGCGGCGAGACGAAAGCCTGCCCAACGAGCTGACCCCTTCCGCTCCCGCGTTCAAGGGCTCGGTCGGTACCTCGCGGGGGCGGCACGATCTGTCGAAGGGCGAAGGGCGGGATGTGTCAGAGCCCGAACGTCAAGGGGAAGGCCGGAATGCGGTTGTTCAGGCTGTCAGCCAGGGTGACGCCGCCGGTCAGGAGGGTTCCGATGCGAAGCGTGCGACTACCGGTGCGGCCCCTGGACAACTGTCCGTTTCCCATCTCGATGTCGCGTCCGTCGACCCGGGCGCGAGCCTCGGACACCCCGAGGAGAGGCAGACGGGGCGGGCGTTTCCGCGGGGACTTGTCGGGAACCGGGGAAGCGATGATCCAAGCGGCGCAGGCGTGAGCACGCAGGAGGGCGGCATAGACGCACCCAAGCGCAAGCGGGCTAGTACACAGCAGAGGTCGTTTCGCGAAGGCACGATTGCCGTTCGACGCGCTATCGAACCGAGCCCACAGGTCGGGATGACGGCGTCGGCGGGCGCTCCTCCGACACCGGTGCCTGGCGCCGAACCGGGCCTGCGGGCCTCGGGGCAGGCGGTCATTGGTGACGACGCCGTCGCGCAAGGTCGATCTGCGGCGCACCATTCGCGCTTCGCGGAGAGCGCGACTGATCCCGGGCGTAGCTTTGCTACGCCTTTCCTCGTGGATGGTACGGCTCGGCAGATGCCTGAAATGGCGGGAGAAGGGATGCCGCGGCGGGATGCCTTTGCCGCGCCGGAAGGTATCTCGTATCGGATGCCAAGTTCGCGACTCTTTGACTCGATGGGGGGACAAGCGGAGGTGCCCCTCTCCTCCGATTCGGGTCCAGAGACAGCGGTGGAGCAGTCAGCGCGGACTGCCAACCCGCAGACCCCTATCACTCCGGCGCAGACGGTCGTGCCAACCGCAGGGGGGACGGTGGCCGGGGGGGCGTCGTCAGCCCTCTCGGCAATGGTCAGTGCGGGGAGTGCGGGCAACGCCCGCGTTCCAGCGGGCAGTCCCTGGGCACCAACAGGTCTGGGGCCAAAGGTCTCAAGGTTTGGGGATGGCCTGGAACGGGGCGACGCGGGCGAAGAGGTGAGCCTGGCCGGTGTACAGCACGCTGCCGCCAAGGAGTCGGTGCTGCCCCGTGAGCAGTTCCCGGTGGGTCGCCCGCAGAACTCAATGAGCCCGATGCGTCAGGTCGCGGAGGCCATCGTGGCGGCGGAGGGCGCGCGCGTGGAGCTGCGCCTCGAACCCGAGGAACTGGGGCGCGTCCGCTTCCATATGCAGGTGTCCGAGCAGGGGGTCGCCCTTCAGGTCAGCGCCGACCGGCCCGAGACGCTCGATCTGCTGCGGCGCAATGCCGACCAACTGGCGCGCTACCTCTCGGAGGCGGGCTATCAGGGCAGCAGGCTAGACTTCTCGGATGAGCGCCGATCCAGACGGGCGCGCGGGGGGAGCAGCAGCGGGGCCTCTGTCGCCGAGTCGGACCCTGTGGCAACGCCTCCCCTCACCCCGCCCGCTGCCACGGATGGGCTCGACCTCAGGCTCTAGGCTGGAGAGAGATATGGATATTTCAACGGTTTCCCAAACCTCGACCTCCCCGACTGCGTCCTCTGCGGAGGTCAGTGGTGCGGCTGCATTGACCAGTGACTTCGATACATTCCTGCAACTTCTGACGACCCAGGCCCGGAATCAGGATCCGTTCAACCCGGTCGATGCGACGGAATATGCCTCGCAGCTCGCCAGCTTTTCGGCTGTTGAACAACAGGTGCTCACCAACGAGCTGCTGACCGGGCTCTCTCTTCGTGCGAGCGATGGCGAATTCGAAAGGCTGGTCTCCTGGATCGGGCTGGAGGCCCGTGTCGCCGAGGCCGCCTATTTTGACGGATCGGAGGTCACTTTCGAGTACGAGGTTCCGGAGGACGTGCAGAGCGCGGTGCTGGCCATCCGCGATGAGGAGGGCGCCGTGCGGAACCGTATTGCGCTGACGCCGGGCGACGGCAGTTACCTCTGGGACGGGCGTGACCTCGCCGGTGCGGTGCTGCCGGAGGGGCTCTATCATGTGGAGATCGAGATCGTTCAGGACGATGTGCAGGCAGAAAGCCTGCCTGCCTTCTCTTACCTGCGGATTTCCGAGGTGACCCGGGCGGAGGACGGCGTGCTCCTGACGCTGCCCGGAAACGCCCAGGTCCCGGCATCAGAGGTCACAGCCGTGCGTCGCCCAATCGAGTGAGCGCCCCTTGGGGTGCGCTCATGGGCCGGGAATGCGCAAAGTGCCAAATCTAGAGAATAGACATCAGGACCAGCGTCAGCCCGGCCCCGGAGATCAGCCCACCGATGCCCCAGCCAAGCCGCCGGGCCCATTTCGACTCGAGTTCGTCGGCGAGTCCCTGGGTTTGACGGATGAGCGCTTCTTCGACGAGACCGGGCAGGCGGGGGCCGAAGCGGGCCATAACGCGGGCGGTCTTGGCGAAATCGCGCAGCGCGGCACGCGGCCCGATGGAGGTCTTGATGTATTGCTCGACCACAGGTCGTGCGACGCTCCATATATTCATGTGAGGGTTGAGGGAGCGAGCAACCCCCTCGACCACCACCATGGTGCGCTGCAGCAGGATCAACTCGGTCCGGGTCTCCATTCCGAAACGCTCTGTCACCTCGAAGAGGTAGTTGAGCAGCCGGCCCATGGAGATTCGGGTCGAATCCATGCCGAAGATCGGCTCGCCCACGGCGCGCAGGGCGCGGGCAAACTCGTCGACATCCTGGTCGGCGGGCACGTATCCGGCTTCGAAATGCACCTCGGCAACCCGACGGTAGTCGCGGCGGATGAAACCGTAGAGAATCTCGGCGTAGACCCGGCGGGTGTACTCGTCGATATGCCCCATGATGCCGAAGTCATAGGCGATGATGTCACCGTTCGGCGCCACCTTCAGGTTGCCCTGGTGCATGTCGGCGTGGAAGAAGCCGTCCCGCAAGGCATGGTTGAGGAAGAGCTGCAGCACGCGCTCGCTGAGCGCCACGCGGTCGTGGCCGGCAGCGTCGATGGCGGCATTGTCGCCAAGCGGTACGCCCTCGGCCCAGCTCATGGTCATCACCCGGCGGCCCGAAAGGCCCCAGATCACCTCGGGCAGCTGGAAGCCGTCGTCGTCGACGGTGTTGGCGGCGAACTCGCTGGCCGAGGCGCTTTCGAGCCGCAGGTCCAGCTCGCCGTTCACCACGCCCTCGAAATGGGCGATCACGTCGCGCGGACGCAGCCGGCGCGAGGCGGGGGACAGGAGGTTGATCGCATCGGCGGCGAGCCAGAAGGCGTCGATATCCTTGCGGAAGGCGCGCTCGATTCCCGGGCGCAGCACCTTCACCGCGACGGTTTCGCCGGTCTCGGCCAGCCGCGCCCTGTGCACCTGCGCGATCGAGGCGGCGGCGACGGGCGGGCTGAACTCGGAGAAGATCTCGTCGACCTTCACGCCGAGCTCACCCTCGACCTGGGTCTTGGCGGCCTCGACCGGGAACGGAGGCAGCTTGTCCTGCAGCACGCGCAGCTGGTTCGCCAGATCCTCGCCCACCACGTCGGGGCGGGTCGAGAGCACCTGGCCGAACTTGATGTAGGCGGGGCCGAGCGCGGTGAGCGCGCGGGTCACCGGCGGCATCGCGGGATCGCCCTCGTAGCCGAGCCACTTGAACGGCCAGGCGAGGATGCGGGCGGCGGCGCGCAGGGTCGGCGGCGCGTCCACCGCATCGAGCACCACGCCCATGGCGCCGGTGCGCTCGAAGGTGGCGCCGGTGCGAACCAGCCGCCAGATATTGTGCGGACCCTTCATGTCAGATCTTCCAGCCCGAATGCAGACAGGCGATTCCCATGCTCAGGTTGCGGTACTTGGCGTTGCCGAAGCCCGCCGCGCGCACCATGCCGAGGAAGGTTTCCTGGTCGGGGAACTTGCGGATCGATTCCACCAGGTACTGGTAGCTGTCGCGATCGCCCGCGATCACCTGGCCCATGCGGGGGATCAGGTTGAAGGAATACAGGTCATAGACCTTCTGCATCAGCTCGTTGGGGATCTGGCTGAATTCCAGCACCATCAGGCGCCCGCCGGGTTTGAGCACGCGGAAGGCCTCGTTCAGGGCTTCCTGCGGGCGGGTCACGTTCCGGATGCCGAAGGAGATCGTGTAGACGTCGAAGGTGTTGTCGGCGAAGGGCAGGGCCATGGCATCGCCCACCACCCAGTCGAGCTGGTCAGACATGGCGCCCGCTTCGGCGCGCTTGCGGCCCTCGACCAGCATCGGCTCGGTCAGGTCGCAGACCGTGGCGTGGCCGTGGCCCGCGCGCTTGAGGAAACGGAAGGAGATGTCGCCGGTGCCGCCGGCCACGTCGAGCAGCTTCTGCCCGGGGCGCGGTGCCAGCCAATCCATCATCGCATCCTTCCAGACGCGGTGAATGCCGAAGGACATGGCGTCGTTCATCACGTCGTATTTCGACGCGACCGACCCGAAGACCCCGCGCACGCGGCCGGCCTTCTCTTCCTCGGGGATGTCGGTGAACCCAAAATGGGTGGTTTTTCCGGTCTCTTTGGTCATGGGCCTTGCCGTCCTGTGTCCGACACTCCTTATAGAGCCCGCGCGCCGCGCTGCAATGCGGCCCAGTGGAAAGGATCCGTGATGCCCGAACTTCCCGAGGTGGAAACCGTCCGTGCCGGGCTGGCCCCGGTGATGGAAAACCAGGTGATCGCCGAGGCGAAGGTGAACCGGCCCGACCTGCGCTGGCCCTTTCCCGAACGCATGGCCGAGCGGCTGACCGGCGCGCGGGTGCTGCGGCTGCGGCGGCGCTCGAAGTACATCCTGGCCGATCTCGACACCGGCGAGACGCTGCTGATCCATCTCGGCATGTCCGGCCGGATGCTGATTTCCGGCGATCCGCTGGGGCGTTTCGTGCATGAACACCCCGCGCCCGAGAAACACGACCACGTGGTGTTCGAGATGGCCAGTGGCGCGCGCGTCACATTCAACGATCCGCGCCGCTTCGGGGCGATGGACCTGATGGAGACGGCCACGGCCGAGACGCATCCGCTGCTGGCGGCCATCGGACCGGAGCCTTTGGGCAACACCTTCAGCGAATCCCACCTGATCGCCGCGCTGAAGGGGCGGAGCATGCCGATCAAGACCGCGCTTCTGGATCAGAAGATTGTTGCCGGTCTGGGGAATATCTATGTTTGCGAAGCCTTGTTCCGCGCCGGTATCCATCCTTCACGCCGCGTCAACCGAATCTCCGAAAAGCGCATCGCGTCGCTGGTGCCGATCATCCGGACGGTGCTGACGGAGGCCATCGCCGCGGGCGGATCCTCGCTGAAGGATTTCCGCCAAGCTGATGGGGAACTTGGGTATTTTCAGCACAGCTTCGATGTCTACGGGCGCGAAGGCCAGCCCTGCCGCAACGATGGTTGCGCGAACATGGTACACCGGATCGTGCAGTCCGGGCGCTCGTCCTTCTTCTGTCCGAGCTGCCAAAGATAGCTTGATTGCAGGGGTCAAGTTGGTAAGGCTGCGCGACAATGCCAACGGACGGGAGCCCGAAGTCATGGCCTATGAGACGATTATCGTCGAAGTAGACGACGACGTTGCAACAATTACCCTGAACCGCCCGGACGCCCTCAATGCGCTGAACAGCCAGCTTCTAGGCGAGCTAGCGCAGGCGCTGACCGAGGCGGATGCCAATGACAAGGTGCGCTGCATCATCCTGACCGGCTCGGCCAAGGCCTTTGCCGCCGGGGCCGATATCAAGGAGATGTCGGAAAAGAGCTTTGTCGAGATGTACCTCGGCGATTTCTTCGAGCCGGCCACCGAGGCTGTCGCGAAGGTACGCAAGCCAGTGATCGCCGCGGTGAGCGGCTACGCGCTTGGCGGCGGCTGCGAGCTGGCGATGATGTGCGATTTCATCATTGCCTCCGAGACCGCGAAATTCGGCCAGCCCGAGATCAACCTCGGCGTCATCGCCGGGATCGGCGGCACGCAGCGTCTGCCGCGCTACGTCGGCAAGGCCAAGGCCATGGACATGCACCTGACGGGGCGGTTCATGGATGCCGAGGAGGCCGAGCGTTCGGGTCTGGTGAGCCGCGTCGTGCCGGTCAAGCAACTGATGGACGAGGCTCAGAGCGCCGCGGCGAAGATCGCCGAGAAATCCATGCTGGCCTCGATCGCCGCGAAGCAGGCGGTGAATCGCGCCTTCGAGACCACGCTGGACGAGGGACTGCTCTTCGAGCGCCGCCTGTTCCACTCGCTGTTTGCGACCGAGGACCAGAAGGAAGGCATGTCGGCCTTCCTCGAGAAGCGCACGCCGCAGTTCCGCGACCGCTGAGCCGGCGTCCTGGGAATTCGGGCCTGTCCCCGCGCGGGGACAGGCTTTTTTCATGCCGTTTTGGGTTTATGCGCCGCTCGCGGCGCTCAGGACTGCAGCGGCCCACGGACCTGGCGGATGGCGGCCTGGATGGCGCGCCAGTTCTCCGCCTCCTCGGCCGCGCCCTTGCTTTCGTTCTCGCGCACTTTCGCGGCGGCTTCGGCCTCGGCCCGGGCACCATGCGCCCGATAGAGGGCCTGTGCGGCCTCGTTGATCTGCATCGCGTTCATGGCTGACTCCTCCCTTCAGTATGAAGCGTCCCTTGGCAAACGTCGTGTGCAAACGTCGTGTGCAAACGCCTTGGGAGACCGATCCTAGCCGATTCCGTGCCGTTTCCCCAAGTTTTGCTGCAGGCCCCTTTGCAACCGGCGGAAAATGGGCTATGCGCCGCGGCTACATGCGTGTGATGCCCGCTCAGGCAAGAATCGGTCCGGCGACGACAGATCCGGGTCTGGTGGATATTGCACGTCCGAAATTCAGACCCTGGCCTTGTCGCTCACAGGCAAGTCCACAGACACAGGACCGATCATCATGGCAAATACGCCCCAGTCGAAGAAGCGCGCCCGTCAGAACGAGAAGCGCTACGCCGTCAACAAAGCACGCCGTTCGCGCATCCGCACCTACCTGCGCAAAGTCGAGGAAGCGATCGCTTCGGGCGACAAGGACGCAGCCGCCGCAGCGCTCGCCGCAGCTCAGCCCGAACTGATGCGCGGCGTGACCAAGGGCGTCTTCCACAAGAACACCGCATCGCGCAAAATGTCGCGCCTTTCCTCGCGGGTGAAATCGCTCGCCTAATCACGTCAAGTGTTAGGCTGAAATGACACACCTAAAAAGTGTGTGATCGAAAAGGCATCGCCATTGGTGGTGCCTTTTTTCGTGACTCACACCATATTTTGAAGGCCGAGATTCTTTTTTCGGATTCCATTGAGTCAAGTTTGAAGTTCGGTTGCTGCCCTTCTCAGAACAGGAGTAATTTCATCAGGCGAGTCACATCGCTGGGGGGACAGGCAATCGGGGACTACACCACATGAAATGTGGATTCGTTTCCGTCGCTTCGGTCGTCTGACGAAAAGGACGCCGAAACTGGGGTGATTTCATCCTGCCAGTCCAATTGTGAAATGGGTGAGTAGTGCACCTTGCGGGGTCGCTTCGGGATGCTGGGAGTCCCGGGGGCGGTTCGTGTGTGCTTATTCACGGGGACAGAGGAAACTCTTCCTGACCTATGCCGTTCGGCATCGGGCCATATTTTGCTTCCCCACGATGTCTCGAATGGGCGCGTTTGTGTGTGTTGCCCAAGGGACAGAAGAACCGGTGAAGACACGGAGCGGGGATAAATGACGCAGGAACAATGGGGTGCGCTGCAAGACAGGCTGAGCAGCACGATCGGGGAAAACAATTACCGTACCTGGATCAAGCCCCTCGAATATAAAGGTCTGGAAGCCGACGGGGTGGCGGTCTTCCTGGCACCAACGAATTTTATCGGCACCTATGTGTCGCAAAATTTCGGAGACCTGCTGCTGTCGCAGATCTCCACGCTGGATTCGCAGGTACGCCGCCTGCAGTTCCGTGTGAGCAACGCGCCGCGTCCGGCGGCGGGCCGTCCGAGCCCGCGCCCGGTTTCGGCGCAGCCGGAGCAGCCGGCCCAGGCGAGTGCCAACGGCCAGGCCGCGCAGGCCGGAAGTGACCTGCTGCCGAGCGCGCCGCTCGACGCGCGGTTCACCTTCGACAACTTCATCGTCGGCAAGCCCAACGAGCTCGCCCATGCCGCCGCGCGCCGCGTGGCGGAGGCCGAGACCGTGACCTTCAACCCGCTGTTCCTCTACGGCGGCGTGGGCCTCGGCAAGACGCACCTGATGCACGCGATCACCTGGGAGCTGCGCAACCGCCGGCCCGACCTGAACGTGCTGTACCTGTCGGCGGAGCAGTTCATGTACCGCTTCGTGCAGGCCCTGCGCGAGCGTCGCATGATGGACTTCAAGGAGCTGTTCCGCTCGGTCGACGTTCTGATGGTCGATGACGTGCAGTTCATCGCCGGCAAGGACTCGACGCAGGAAGAGTTCTTCCACACGTTCAACGCGCTGGTGGACCAGAACAAGCAGATCGTCATCTCGGCCGACCGCGCGCCCGACGAGATCAAGGATCTCGAGAACCGCATCCGTTCGCGCCTGCAGTCCGGCCTCGTGGTCGACCTGCACCCGACCGACTACGAGCTGCGCCTCGGCATCCTGCAGTCGAAGGTCGACACCTATCGCAAGCAGTACCCGTCGCTGCAGATCGACGATGGCATCCTCGAGTTCCTGGCGCATCGCATCTCGACCAACGTGCGCGTGCTCGAAGGCGCGCTGACCCGTCTGTTCGCCTTCGCCTCGCTGGTCGGCCAGCCGATCACCATGGAGCTGACGCAGGACTGCCTCGCGGACGTGCTGCGCGCCTCGGACCGCAAGATCTCGATCGAGGAAATCCAACGCAAGGTCGCGGATCACTACAACATCCGCCTTTCCGACCTGATCGGGCCCAAGCGCGTGCGCAACTTCGCCCGCCCGCGCCAGGTGGCGATGTACCTGTGCAAGCAGCTCACCGCCCGCTCGCTGCCCGAGATCGGCCGCCGTTTCGGCGGGCGCGACCACACCACGGTCATGCACGGCGTGAAGCGGATCGAGGACCTGCGCATGCAGGACAGCCAGATCGCCGACGACATCGAGCTGCTGCGCCGCGCGCTGGAAGCCTGAGACCGCACGACCACATTCGCAAACGGGGCTGCCTTCGGGCGGCCCCGCGGCCTTGACGCTGCAGACAATCCATCGGATCAATCAGCAAAAGAATTTGGAGTAGCTTCGCGGATCCGCCAGGCTACCCCTTCGACCAACCGAGGAACAGGGCGATGAAAGTCAGCATAGAACGGGCGACGCTGCTCAAGGCAGTCAGCCAGGCACAATCGGTGGTCGAGCGCCGGAACACCATCCCGATCCTGGCCAACGTGCTGATCGAGGCCGAGGGCAACACTGCCAGCTTCCGTGCAACCGATCTCGACATCGAAGTACTCGACCGCGCCCCCGCCGTGGTCGAACAGGCCGGAGCCACCACAGTCTCGGCGGTGACCCTGCACGAGATCGTGCGCAAGCTGCCCGACGGTGCGCTGGTCCAGCTGACCGCCGACAATGCCGCAGGTCGCCTGACCGTGGCCGCGGGCCGCTCGAACTTCAGCCTTGCGACGCTGCCCAAGGAAGACTTCCCGGTCATGGCGTCCTCGGAGTACTCGTCGAACTTCACCGCCAAGGCTGAGGTGCTGCGCCGTCTCTTCGACAAGTCGAAGTTCGCCATCTCGACCGAGGAAACCCGCTACTACCTCAACGGCGTCTACATGCATGTCGCCGAGAGCGAAGAGGGCCGGATGCTGCGCTGCGTCGCCACCGACGGCCACCGCCTCGCGCGCATCGACGCGCCGCTCCCTGCTGGTGCGGAAGCGATGCCCGGCGTGATCGTGCCGCGCAAGACCGTGGGCGAGCTGCGCAAGCTGCTCGACGAGGACGATATGGACATCGCCGTCTCGGTCTCGGAAACAAAGGTGCGCTTCGCCACGCCCGACATCACGCTGACCTCCAAGGTCATCGACGGCACCTTCCCGGACTACTCGCGGGTCATCCCGATGAACAACACCCGCCGGCTCGAGGTCGATGCGGGCGAGTTCGCCAAGGCGGTGGACCGCGTGGCGACCGTTTCGTCGGAACGATCGCGCGCCGTGAAGCTTCAGCTCGACGAGGACCGCCTCGTGCTCTCGGTCAATGCGCCCGACAGCGGCGCCGCCGAGGAAGAGCTGGCAGTGGCCTATGGCGATGAGCCGCTGGAGATCGGCTTCAACGCGAAGTACCTGCTGGAGATCGCCAGCCAGGTGGACCGCGAGAACGCCGTCTTCATGTTCAACTCCTCGGGCGATCCGACCCTGATGCGCGAAGGCACCGACACCTCGGCCGTCTACGTCGTCATGCCGATGCGCGTCTGACGCTCCGATCTTGAGCATCCGTCATTCATCGAAAGGCAGGGGCTATGCTTCTGCCTTTCGTGATTCCTGAAATACGTCCTTTCGCGGGGATCGTGCCCGCGCTACCGCCTGAGCCATGTCCCTGTATCTCACCCGCCTGACCCTGTCGCATTTCCGCTCGCACCATGGTGCCGAGCTCGAGGTGGACGCGCGCCCCGTGGCGCTGCACGGCCCCAATGGCGCGGGCAAGACCAATATCCTCGAGGCGGTCTCGCTGTTCTCGCCGGGCCGCGGCATGCGGCGGGCCTCGGCGCAGGAGATGGTCCGCCGCCCCGAGGCGCTGGGGTGGAAGATCGAGGGGCTGCTGCAGACCGGCGACGCGCTGCACGAGCTCACTTTCCGCTCGGAGGCCGGCGCCGCCCGGCAGGTGCAGATCGACGGCAAGGCGGCGCCGCAGGTGGCGCTTGGCCGGCTGGCGCGCGTGCTCTGGCTGATCCCGTCGATGGACCGGCTGTGGATCGAGGGGCCGGAGGGGCGGCGGCGCTTCCTCGACCGGATGACGCTGAGCTTCTTTCCCGACCATGCCGAACTGAGCCTCGGCTACGAGAAGGCGATGCGCGAACGCAACCGGCTGCTGCGCGACCAGGTGCGCGACGGCTTCTGGTACGCGGCGCTGGAGGGGCAGATGGCCGAGGCGGGTGCGGCGCTGCAGGCCAACCGCCGCGCGGCACTGGCGCGGCTGGCCGAGGCCCAGGCCGGGGCCGAGACGCAGTTTCCCGCCGCCGAGCTGGAACTGGTCGATGCCGAGACGCCCACGCCCGAGGACACCGCCGAGCTCCGTGCCGCGCTGGAGGCAAGCCGCCCGCGCGACCTCGGGGCGGGGCGGACGCTGGTCGGGCCGCACCGCGCCGACCTGCGCGGCACCTTCGCGGCCAAGGGCGTGCCCGCCGAGGATTGCTCGACCGGCGAGCAGAAGGCGCTGCTGATCTCGCTGATCCTCGCCAATGCCCGCGCCCTGGCGCTGGAGACCGGCGCGGCGCCGATCCTGCTGCTCGACGAGGTGGCGGCGCATCTCGACGCGGGCCGCCGCGCGGCGCTCTACGACGAGATCTGCGCACTTGGAGCGCAGGCCTGGATGACCGGCACCGGGCCGGAACTTTTCGCCGAGCTGGAGGGGCGCGCGCAGCACCTGGAAGTCATCGAGCGGGACGGGCAATCTTTGGTTGAAAACCGCACGCTTTGACACCAAATCTTGTGTCAGCGGCGTGACAATCGGGCCCGAACACCGTATAAAACCAACAAAAATCATGAAGGATCGCGGCATGGCCGAACCGGCAAGCGCACCGCAGGAATACGGCGCGGATTCCATCAAAGTTCTCAAAGGCTTGGAGGCTGTTCGCAAACGCCCCGGCATGTATATCGGGGACACGGATGACGGCTCGGGCCTGCACCACATGGTCTACGAGGTCGTGGACAACGGCATCGACGAGGCTCTGGCGGGTCACGCGGACGCTGTCCGGGTGAAAATCCACGCCGACAACTCGGTTTCGGTGCGCGACAACGGCCGCGGCATTCCCGTCGATCTTCACCAGGAAGAGGGCGTCTCGGCGGCCGAGGTCATCATGACCCAGCTGCACGCCGGCGGGAAATTCGACCAGAACTCCTACAAGGTCTCGGGCGGTCTGCACGGCGTGGGCGTCTCGGTGGTGAACGCGCTGTCGGTCTGGCTGGAACTGCGCATCTGGCGCAACGGCAAGGAGCACTACGCGCGCTTCGAGCACGGCGAGACGGTCGAGCACCTGCGCGTGGTCGGCGAAGCTGAGGGCGAGAAGGGCACCGAGGTGCGCTTCCTGGCCTCCACCGACACTTTCAGCAACCTCGACTACAGCTTCGAGACCCTCGAGAAGCGCCTGCGCGAGCTGGCCTTCCTGAACTCGGGCGTGCGCATCATTCTCGAGGATGAGCGCCCCGCCGAGCCGCTGAAGACCGAGCTGCACTACGAGGGCGGCGTGAAGGAGTTCGTGAAGTATCTCGACCGCTCCAAGCAGCCGGTGATGACCGACCCGATCTACATGACCGGGGAAAAGGACGGCATCGGTGTCGAGATCGCCATGTGGTGGAATGACAGCTTCAACGAGATGGTGCTGCCCTTCACCAACAATATCCCGCAGCGCGACGGCGGTACCCACGTGGCCGGCTTCCGCGGCGCGCTGACCCGCACGATCAACAACTACGCGCAGGCGTCCGGCATCGCCAAGAAGGAGAAGGTCTCCTTCACCGGCGACGACGCGCGCGAGGGTCTGACCTGCGTGCTGTCGGTGAAAGTGCCGGACCCGAAATTCAGCTCGCAGACCAAGGACAAGCTGGTGTCGTCCGAGGTGCGCCCGGCGGTCGAGGGGATGATGAACGAGCGTCTCGCCGAGTGGTTCGAGGAGAACCCCAACGAGGCGAAGCGGATCGTCGGCAAGATCGTCGAGGCGGCGCTGGCCCGCGAGGCCGCGCGCAAGGCCCGCGAGCTGACCCGCCGCAAGACCGCGATGGACGTGAACTACCTCGCCGGCAAGCTCAAGGACTGCTCCGAGAAGGACCCGTCCAAGACCGAGCTGTTCATCGTCGAGGGTGACTCCGCGGGCGGCTCGGCGCAGACCGGGCGTGACCGGGGCACCCAGGCGATCCTGCCGCTGAAGGGCAAGATCCTCAACGTCGAGCGCGCGCGTTTCGACCGGATGCTCG
Source organism: Alloyangia pacifica (assembly GCF_020524285.1). GTDB lineage: Bacteria > Pseudomonadota > Alphaproteobacteria > Rhodobacterales > Rhodobacteraceae > Salipiger > Salipiger pacificus_B. The sequence goes on along the minus strand of NZ_JAIVKX010000007.1, from coordinate 3,848 downwards.
GCAGCCAGGAGATCGGCAACCTGGTGATGGCGCTCGGCACCGGCATCGGCCGCGACGAGTTCAACATCGAGAAGCTGCGCTACCACAAGATCATCCTGATGACCGACGCCGACGTCGACGGTGCGCACATCCGGACGCTGCTGCTGACCTTCTTCTACCGGCAGATGCCGGAGCTGATCGAGGGCGGCTATCTCTATATCGCGCAGCCGCCGCTCTACAAGGTGACCCGCGGCAAGTCCGAGGTCTACGTGAAGGACCAGAACGCGCTCGACGAGTACCTGATCAACCAGGGCATCGACGGCGCGGGGCTGAAGCTGGCCAATGGCGAGGTGATCGCCGGCCAGGATCTCGTGCGCGTCATCGACGAGGCGCGTCAGCTCAAGCGCGTGCTGGATGCCTTCCCGACCCACTACCCGCGGCACATCCTCGAGCAGGCGGCGATCGCCGGCGGCTTCGTGCCGGGCGCGGTGGAATCGGACCTGCAGGGCGTGGCCGACAAGGTGGCGCAGCGGCTCGACCTGATCGCGCTGGAATACGAGAAGGGCTGGCAGGGACGCATCACCCAGGACCGCGGCATCCGTCTTGCCCGCATCCTGCGCGGCGTCGAAGAGGTGCGGACGCTGGACGGGGCCATGCTTCGTTCGGGCGAGGCGCGCCGCACCGGCAGCTTCACCCAGGCGCTGCAGGCGGTCTACAGCGCGCCGGCCGTGCTGGAGCGCAAGGATCGCCGCCAGGCGGTCTACGGCCCGCTCGACCTGCTGAAGGCGATCCTCGAAGAGGGCGAGAAGGGCCTCGCGCTGCAGCGCTACAAGGGTCTGGGCGAGATGAACCCCGGCCAGCTCTGGGAAACCACGCTGGACCCGGATGCGCGCACGCTACTGCAGGTGAAGATCGACGACATGGCCGAGGCCGACGATCTCTTCACCAAGCTGATGGGCGACGTGGTCGAGCCGCGCCGCGACTTCATCCAGCAGAACGCGCTGAGCGTGGAGAACCTCGACTTCTGATCCTGTCGGACGAGTAGAATAGGGAGCGGCGCGCAGGGGACTGCGCGCCGTTTTCCGTTGCAAGCGCGGGATGGGCCCCTACCGCCGCGCGAAGTCCTGACGCAGCATCGGGAAGTCCGTCTCGGGCGGGAACCCGTCGTAGCTGTGCCGTGCGGGCGTCTGTGCCCAGTCCAGCTTTTCGCCGGTCATGGTCTCGATGAAGGGCAGGCACCACTCGGGCACGTCGAACAGGATGGGGCGCACGTTCACGAAGGCGTCGACCCCGCTGATCCGGGTGAACATCCACGTCCCGCACTCGGGGCACATGTAATGATCAAGCTGCGGCCCCTTGATCCCCCCCTTCACCGCCTCTCCGGCAATCAGCCTGACCCCGTCAGGAGGCACCATCATGGTCAGGGAAAAGGCGCTGGCGCTCATCTTCTGGCAGCCACGGCAATGGCAGGCGGCAGTCATCATCGGGGGTTTGCTCACTTCGAGCTGCAGCGTGCCGCAGCGGCAGCTCCCGATCTGGGGAAGCTCGGTCATCGCGGTCTCCTCTCGCGCCCGTGACCGGGACAAAGAAGCAGCCCGGCAAAAGAAAAAGCCGGCCCCGGGGCCGGCTTTCTGATCTCACTCGGTCCGCAGGTGCGCGGCCGATTCTTTGATGGCGTCATATTGCCCGCCGGGCCGGAAGCGCCACAGGTAGTCGGGCATCACCGCCTCGGGGGCGACGGCGCTGATCCCGAGATCGGAAAGACCCTTGGCGCCCTCGGACACCACGTTGTCCTTCCGCAGCATCACCACCTGGTCGCGGGTGATCGGTGCGGTGAACAGCCCGCCGGTGATCCGCTGCAGGAATTCCGACACGCGCCCGATGAAAGAAGCGAGGCCGTAGGGCAGGTTCACCAGCATCTTGCGGCGGCGGATGACGGTCAGCATCTCTTCGATGAAAGCGCGGAAGCTCTTCACCTCGGGACCGCCGAGCTCGTAGATGCCCGCGTCAGCAGTGCCGGTCAGCCCCTTCTCGGCGGCCTCGGCGACATTGTCCACGTAGACCGGCTGGAAGTTTCTGTCCGCTCCGACCAGCGCCAGCACCGGCCCCATTCGGGACATCGAGGCAAAGCGGTTGAAGAACTGGTCCTCCATTCCGAAGATCACCGAAGGCCGCAGGATCATCGCGCCGGGGAAGGCGTCCAGAACCGCCTCTTCCCCAAGCGCCTTGGTCCGGGCGTAACCGCTGGCGCTCACCTTGTCGGCGCCGATCGCCGAGATATGCACCAGCGCTTCGACACCCTGCTCGGCGGCGATGCGGGCGATGCGCGCCGCGCCCTCGACCTGCACCGCGTCGAAGCTGTTCTTGCCGCGCGCGTCGAAGGTGCCGACGCAGTTCATCACCGCATCCGCGCCCTGCATCACGCTGCGCACCGACTCGTCGTCGCGGATATTGCAGAAGACCGGCTCGACCTGGCCGACCGAGCCGTAGGGCTTCACGAAGAGCGCTTCGTTGGGATGGCGGACAGCGACACGGACGCGCCAGCCGAGCTTGGCCATGCGGCGGGCGACATAGCGACCGACAAATCCGGATCCGCCGTAAATGGTGACGAGCTTGCTCATCTGGCTACTCCTACTCCGAGGTTCTGAAACCTTGAATACCGGCCCGTCCGGGACCGGGCAAGGCGGCTCCGTCGGGGAAGTTGAAGAAATCGAAAAAACTGCGTTGACACTCCCTGCGGACATATTTAAACGCCCCCTCACCACCTGTGCCCAGGTGGCGGAATTGGTAGACGCGCTGGTTTCAGGTACCAGTGGCTTAACGGCCGTGGAGGTTCGAGTCCTCTCCTGGGCACCATTAAACCCCCGTGAAATCTTCGGATTTCACGGGGGTTTTGGTTTTCTGGCCTGACGGCTCTGATGCGGTCAAAGTCCAAACGTCTCTCCATATGTGCGCTCGCGGGCTGTCGGGCTTCTAGATCCTGGTGGTCTCTGCTCGGGCTGGGTCCGCGAGGGTGAGGATCCCGCCTCATGGATGGTGAATCGCCGGGCCGATCTGGGCGTCGAGCGGTGGGCTGGGCCCAAGGTCTCAGTCATATATAGGAGGCAGGAATCCCGCGGCCGCTTTCTGGCCTGCCCGGGTCCGCCCAAGGACTCAGGCTGGCGCGCTGAACCAGGTCACTCCTCGCAGGGTGTCTCGGCTGTGGGTGTCTCGGCGCTGTCATGTTTCTCCCGGGGCGCAGCGGCGCCCCGCCGAGCACGGGCCCGCGGCATCCTTGAGGGTTTGGGGGGCCTGCTGCTCCGCTCCGCCGCGAGCCCTGATTTTATGCGGTTTCCGACCTCTATGCATTTTTTATGACGAAAATTGAAAAAAGGGGTTGCGGGTCCAGCGTGGAGTACGTAAATAGCCCCTCACCGGCGGCGCTGAGGCGCTGAACGGGACGCCAGACGGGGCGGCGGCGAGCGGAAACGCGGGGCTGGCGCAGACGAGGCGGACAGGAATTCGAGAGACGGGCAGGCGGGCGCGCCGGAAGTTAGGGCGCACTGGTCTGGTTTTGTCTCTCACGCTCTTTGACATCGCAGATATCTGAAGAGATATGCGGGCGGCACTGGTTCATTTCGATGGATCAAGCCTAGCATATCAACGCTTCTAGCAACGCCGTAGCGCTCAAGTAGCAAAGCGGTAGCGCGATAATGAAGTGTCAGCTTCACTGTTTGTCGGTCTTCGGTGCCTTTGGTACTGAAGCACGAGAAACAGAAAGTTTGATTGCGCTCCTTTCCTTAGCCGGGTGGAGCAGCCGCGGACCTTCCCGGTTCGTCGGTGATGCAGTCAAAGATGTGCTGAGGTTCGAACGTCAAGGACAACCGAGC
>NZ_JAIVKX010000006.1 GCF_020524285.1 Alloyangia pacifica | reverse complement strand
GAGCGGGCCAGTCGGATCGGAATATCTGTGCGTGACCATTTCTGCGAGACCATTGACCAAGGGGGCAAGAAACTCCGGTGCCCGCACTTCGCAGGCTGCCCATATCTCGCGCAATTTCAGACGAACGCGACGCACCTCTTTCTTGCGACGAGCTACATGTCGCTTCCCGCCCCGAACGGAACAGAGTGCGATTGGAGGGTGGTAGACGAGACGTTTTTCGACGAATTCGTACCGATCCGGAAAATTTCCGCGGCTTCCTTCACCGCACCGCGAGAGTTCTTTCCGCCGTCCAAAGAGACAGAGCATGAGGCTCTTCTGAAAGCCGCAAGCAAGGTTCTCGCGGCGCTAATCGATCGCCGGTCGCCAGTTGCCTTGAATTTCACGGTAGAGGAGCTTCGGGGCTACGCAAATCTGGAGCAAGAGGCAGAGGCACCGCGGGCCCATGTCGCTCCTGACCAGGAATTTTGTCTTCAATCCCTGGCTGTCGGAGAGGCCGAAGAGCGACATAGACAGGTTTCCCTGTTCAGCGCGATCTGGACAATTCTGGCCGACGCTCGTGAAGCCGGACTGAAGGATACCGAACGCCTTCGGATTCTGAACAAGCACGACAAACATCATATTCAAATCATGAGACGGAAGCCCCTCAAGCTCGATCAGCCAATGCTTGTTCTTGATGCCGATGCTGATGAGGAGATTCTGCGCGCGCTCGGCTGCGATGTTCTCGCCACTCATGACCTGAAGTTGCGCCCAAACGCCATTGTGACACAGCTCCACGACCGGCGAATGACGAGCGGAGCTCTGCTCAGGCAGCCTGAACTGCGTGAGTCGTGGCGCCGCATAGTCACTCGGGAGGTGCTCAGGGATCGCGCTGCGCGGGGCGGAGGCGTCCTCGTCGGGGCAACGCGGAAAGTTGTGCAGGCCTTCTTTGAAGACGCAGGCCACAGCTTCGAGGGCAAGACGAAAGCAGATATTTCGACCTTCATGCTCGATACTCCGTTGCATGGCGCGCACTGGCTCTGGTTCGGCGGGCGCTCTCTTGGCTCGAACCGCTACGAGGATTGCTCGAGCGTGATCGTTATTGGTCGGGAAGAGCTCCCAGTAGAAGCGCTCGAAGATCGAGGCTGCGCCCTCTGGGGGGACACGCCCGAGGCACCTATTGAGCGCATTGAGGCGGATCACCTCGGGAACCGTTGCATGCCCGAACTGGAAGTCCCCTATGAGATGACCGACGGCTCACAAATGGCCGTCCTGGTGCCCTGTCACCCGGACCATCGGGTGCGGCGACTGCAGTCCCAAAGCCGCGAACTCGCGACCCGTCAGTTGATTGAACGCCTCCGTCTCGCGCGCGCGGCGTATCCAAAACGCGTCTTGCTCGGGTGCAACGTCCCGATCCCGGGCATACCTGTCGATGCCCTCGTCTCCTGGCAGGACATCTGCGTTGAACGCGTAGATGCGGCAGTCTGCGACGGACTTCTGAACCAGGGCGGCGTGCGGTTGAGCGCCGAAGGACTTGCGCAGGCCGGCCCCAAGATTTTTAAGACCACGTCCACAGCCAAGGAGCACCTCAAGCGAAACACACGCGGCCGGGACCGCCTGAAATCTCCAGGGACCTGGTACGAATTCGGAGATATTCAGATCGTCAAACTGCGCATGGCTCGACCGAATGCCCGAGAGGAATTCGCGCTCGTTGACGCACAAGACCGAAAGGAGGCCGAGGCGATTTCCGAACGCCTTTGGGGACCATTGCGTTCCTGCAGTCCAGCTTGATTTCCGAGTGCGAAATTTTTTTGAATTTTTCACTTCTCATTTCGACAAGGAGACCAACCTATTACTTAGTTGAAGCGAACCAATACCAGGAAGGTTTCGGACGTGAATATAGAATTCGAAAACTTTAGCAGAGAGGATTTACCATATCAGATGAAAGTCTCTGAAGAGGAGGTCCAACGGTGGGCCGGGCATGACCTATTTCAATCTCGGTACGTCAACGACAACGCCATTATAGCGAGAAGGCTCCACTCAGCCGGCGTCAAGACGAGTGCGAGAACACGGTATCCGCGGCGAACCTCGGAATCCCGATTGAAGAGGATACACTCTGCACGCGTTAGTACGAAAAAAACGGTTCACACGTATAAGGACGGCCAAGCGTAGCGCTTGGCCGTCCTTGCTCTCAAAGGCCTTCGAGAAGGCGCATTGCCCTGACCTTGCCACGCAACTGATTGCGGGCATGGCGGAACTCCTGCCATCGAAGCAGCATGTCGTGACGCCGCTGAAGCTCGGCATTGACATAGACGTCCTCGCGCGTGTCACCACGCAGGATCAGCCCCGAGTAGCCCGGCAGCATCTTCTCGACGTCCGCAATCAGAGCCTTGCCGACGGCTTCGAGCGCTGCGTCGTCCCGGTCGTCGAGCACGTCGCCACGCGCAAAGCGCTCCAGCATCATCTGGTGGCGACGCCCCTCCACGTTGAGACTGGCAGGGCGCCAGCATTCCGAAAGACCGGCGGCATTGGTGATAACCAGTTCCGCGAGGTACTCGATGGTCACTTCGCGGCGCGTGTAGTGATAGCTCATGCTGTCCTCTTTCATGCCGCAGCGGTCTCTTCGGCGCCCTGTGCGCCACCAGGACGCCCAAGGACGGTGAGCATCTCGGCGAGCGCCTCGGTGAGCAGGCAGAGAGTCAGGATCGACGGATCTTCTGGATCGACCTCGCGGAAGAAATCGACGTCGTCGAAACCGACTTCGAGACCGTGCTCCGCCGATAGCAGCAGCTGCAGCCAAGCGAGTTCGCGGCGGTGGCCCGTGGTGAGTCGTGTCGCGATAGCCACCGCGCGGCGGAACCGCTGCAACCTGCCGAGGGCCGGCGCTCCGCCGAGCTGCAGGCAGATGTGTTGAAGGTCGAGGTCGTGACGTGCGAGGAATTCCTGTACCATCGCACGTTTCTGAATGGCGTTCATTGGAACGTCCTTTCTTATAAACGCCGCCCCCAAAACGGACGACAAGCACGCAGGCGGGGGATCCTCCTTTCCTCCTGCGCGTGTTGCGTGACGCGGTCTTTCGTCTTTCGAGCCCGCTCACCTCGGGGCGGGTCGAAAAGACGAAAACCGACGAACGAAATCAGCGTCTTCCACCTTTATCCTTGGCGATAGCGGTCGATATCTTCGGGTTCATCGTCGCGAAGTATCCATGCGGCATCCCATCGATTTCTTTGGAAAATCCACTGTTGCGCCATGGAGCGCACCGTGCTTAAGGGCATCCAAGCGTTGAGGCCCGAATAACTTCGTCTGGGAACATGCAACGAATGTCCAAAGGGACCACCTGCAGACCTCCGAAGTCCGGAGCCCTGCACCATAGGAGATACTGAGCGCAGCGCGATACTTCAGGCTGGGCCCGGGCGCCGCCATCAAGATGTCGGACACCTCCTCGACGCTGAACACCACGGGCAACTTCCGCGGCTGAGTACGGAACTGCATGTAGCGCTTCATGTCCTCGCGCCCGCAGGTCATCCCGAAGAAGAACCGGAGCGCCACGATCCGCACGTTGAACGTGCTGGCCGTGACCCCCGTGTCGGTCAAGTGCAGTTGGTAGGCGTGCAACTCTTCCGGGGTGGCGGTATCCGGCGAATGTCCAAGGAACTGGGCGAAGTCCTTGATGGCTCGAATGTGGGCCTTCTGAGCCTTCTCGCCCATCCCCCGGATGCGCATGTCTTCAATCATCCGCGCCCGCAGCGGCGAAATCCTCTCTTCGGTCATAAGAACCTCCTGCCTGACGATTGAGAGGCCTCAATCTTCAGGCAGTTACCCACATTCCCAAATGCACAGGGTGGCGATCAGTCCCGAGGTCCAGCCACACGGGCCATTGCCGCGCGAGCGGCTTCGTCCTTGGGCCGGGAGCGGGCCTGCGGCACTGCAGCGAGCCCTAAACATGGCGGGCAGCCGCGCCCTCCCTGAGCCGACATGCGTGCCAAGCGCGGCAGATGGCTGGTGCCCGCCCCATACAGTCGTGCCAAGTGCATCATGACGTCTGTCATCGGCGCGAAGGGCGGAAACCGGACTTTCCCTGCGCGCGCGCAGCCTTCCCTTCTTCAACTCAGAAGCGGGCAGCCATCTGGTTCACGCCGTCAGAGCGCCGCGAGCGACAAAGAGGGCGGTTTCCCGAAGGTCTCCGCCTCAGCAAACGCATTATGGCTTCACCCCGCCGCGAGCAAGGTGGACTGCGGGAGCTGGCGCGATCTGGGCAGCGTATCGATGCTGACGCGATTGCTCGAACAGCTCCATGCGCCAGATTCGGCCCCATATTCGGGAAACGATCCAGAAATATAAATTTTATTATTGTGGTTCAGTGTTTTGACTGCAAACCTTAAAATTTAATGAACTGTCAATAAAGTGTACTGCATTGCCACTCTCCGACCTCGCCGCTCATTTCGAGCAACCGATCCTGCCCGCCATTTCCCCGAAGGCGCTTCTGAAGATGCCTTTTCTCGCCACGGTCGAAACGGTCGTCTCGGAACGGGGTTTTGGGTTCCTGAAGATCGAAGGCAGCAAGGACGAGATCTTCTTTCACGTTACCGCCGCACTGTCGAACGATCAGGCCCTGTTCCTGGCGCTGAAGGAGGGAGATAGGCTGCTGTGCCAGGTCGGCAGTACGCTGCGGGAGCCGTCTAAGTCTGCCGCCGTGCTCTGGACCCCGGTCGCCGGACGAGACTGGACGAAGACCGGCACACCGGATAGCCAAGAGGGGCTGGACCAGATCCGGCGCGATCTACTCGGAAAAGCTGGCAAGGAGGAGATCGGACGGATCCTTGCGGCAGGCTGGTACCGCCGGCGGTGGAATGAAAACCCTCCCAAGGATCTGCGGGACCCGGTCCTGCAGCAGGTCCACGCCACGGCGCTGGCCGCGCTTAGCCCGGGTGACCTCGATAGCCACCTTCGTATCGCGCATGGATGCCCCTTCGCCTTTATGGCGGCTTTGGATCCGATGTCGGATGCCGCGGACCTCTCTGAGCTTCTGGCGACCTTCGTGCCAGAACAGCTCGCCGCCGTCTGTGCGCCCCGTGCGGAGTGGGCACAGGGCTCGGGACCTCAGGGCAAGGCCGGGCGCCTGTCTGGGGAACACAAGGTTGCCCTGCTCGATTGGGCCGCGCTGAGTAGCGCCGGTGACCCGGAGAGCTTCCGGGCCACATGGCTGAAGGGAGCAGGAGTGCATGAGGCAACCTTCGCGCGACAATGGCTGACCTCCGGCGAACTGGTGCCTCGGCCGCTGCTGCCCTGGCTGGTATCCCTGCTCGAAAAAGACCTGCTGCAGATCGGAGACTTACGCGACCTCGCGTTCCAGGACGCACATGCGGGCGTTCTTCTGCATCATGCGCTCTCCGACGAGGACCGGGCACGCCTGCAGGAGAACTGGGAGCGCGATCCCTCCGCGATAGAAATGGCGGTGGAAAATGATCCCGCGCTGGCGGGACGGTTGCTGGAAACTACCGTACTGGCTGTCGATCTCGAGACGGACGGGGTGCGGATCCATCAGCTTGGACAGGCCGATCACCGCGGCAGTATGCGACTTGAGGCGAGCAGCCTGGCCGGGAGCATGCAAGAGGGTCTACCCGACCTGGTGAGCGCCTTGACGCAGGCCCGGCTGGCTGTCGGGCACAATGCGATTGGCTGGGACTGGCCCATCCTGTCGCGGGCCGTGCCCTCTCTGCCCGGTACGCCCATTTGGGACACGCTCCTTGTTGCCTTCCTGCTCGAGCCCCAAGCACTGTCCCATGCGCTTGGCGGGGATCATACGGCTGATGCCGATGCAAGCGCAGCGCTTGAGCTCTTCCGCCGCCAGTCCGAACGTTTCGATACCTCCGTGCATGAGGCGATCCTGACGGGACGCTGCAGCTCCACGGAGGAGCTTTTCACGCTGATCGTGGATGCAGGGCCTGATGACCTCACCGTCGCACGGGCCACGCCTGCCGTCTTGGAGGCGGTCGATCGTGACCAACCCCTGCTCCTGCCGGATCAGCTCTTGCGGTTACTGGACTGGGTGCCGGGATACGTGATCGCGCCTGCCGACCCGGACACGCCGCTCGATCCGAGTTTCCTCGAGATCCAAGCGATGCGCCTGTTCGAAGAGCTGACGGCAGCACAACGGCGGATGCCCGTGGTCGAGGTGCTGATGGCCGTTCTGCAACGCGCGGAGGCACAGGGAATCTCCGTGCGTCGCAACATGGTGCCGGGCTGGATGACCGAGCGGCTGCCCTGGCTGCAGGCCGCGCTGGATGGGGCCACGGGGCTGCCCGACATGAAGGCCGGCTGCCGGGTTTCGCCGCTCCCCGCTTCGCCGCACTGGTGGGCACAGGCAGAGACGTGGTCCGGGCAGGCCATGCTGCCCAACGGGCGCCGGATGATCGTCGCGCGCACACAGGCTCCCGCCGGAACTCTCACGACGGCTCCGATCCGCGAGGGCACCCTTCTTTTGGGCCTCGCCGGCGGGACAGGCTGGGCTGTGCGGGATCCGGCAGCGGACCGGCTGGAGACGGGCGGAAACTGGCATGGCTTCCACCTGGTCACAGTGCCGAAGACGGTGAAGCTGATAAAGGGACCGAGCAACCTGCGGACGATCAGCCCGCTGGTGGTCGCTCGCCCGACCACCGTGCGCGATCCCGGCTCCAGGACGCAGGCAGGCTACTGGTCAGAACAGCTTGCGACGCTGCGCGGCCTGCCCGCTGAGAGCGATAAGGTGCGGATCCTGCTCGTGGGGAGTACCCGCAGCCAGACGATGTTGGGACTGCTGGAAACGGCGCTGGCCGAACTGGGGCTGGGAGAGAAACAGCCCCAGCATCGCAGCCGGCGCGAACATCTGGAACGCGCAGCGGCCAAGGGGTACTGCCTCGTCGCCGGTCTTGATACTTGGCGCGATTGGGCCGCGCTGGCGAAGGACGCCGGGATCGCCCTCCAGCCGGTCGTCGATGCGGCGCCGCTGGAGGAGTGGTACGCACTGGAGGCCCCCGACCAAGCGGAGCAGGATGACGGGCCGCGCGAGATCTCCACAACCATGTTGCTCGATGGGATCGGCAAGCGGGTGGACAAGTGGCTGCGGCCATGGCTGCGCGAGACTGGCTTGGCAGACAGCGACATGGTTCCCATCCTGCTTGACCCCCGGCTGGAGGACACGCGGCATCTGACTGGAGGTGCGTTCAACCGGCTGGCGGTCGAGCTCGCACCCTGGACCTCTGAGGAAAGCCAGCGGCTGAAGATCGTTTTCGACCTGTTGCAGATCGAACGGGAAGAGGCCCCGTCCGGGATGGCCGCGATGGAGCACTTCCTGGTGACGCACTGGCAGCCTTCCGGCGCGGCAGGCACCAACCCCGTGACGGGGTTCAAGCCGACACAGCTCCAGGCCATGGAGCATATCCGTGACCGCCGGGCCGATGTGATGGTCACCCTGCCGACAGGAGAGGGCAAATCGGTGCTCTTCCAGGTGCCGGCGCTGGCCCGCGGCCTGCGCAACCGCAGGCTTACCCTCGTGATTTCGCCGCTGCGGGCGCTGATGCGAGATCAGGTCCTTCGCCTGCACGAACAGGGGTTCGAGGAATCCGTGGATTTCCTGAGCGGAGATCAGTCCCGCGAGGAGCAGCGAGAGGTCCTGCAAGGCGTTCTCGACCAGCGTATCGTAATGCTCTACGTCGCGCCCGAACGGCTGCGCGTGGCCAGTTTCGTCGATGTACTGCGGCGCCGGATTGATGAGGACGGCGGGCTGGAATACATAGTCTTCGACGAGGCGCACTGCATCAACCAGTGGGGCTACGAGTTCCGGCCCGACTACTTCTTCGCCTTCAGCTACCTGATGTCGCGTCTGAGGACCGGCCGCCTTCCGGACCCGACCCCGGTCCTGCTGCTCTCGGCGACCCTCACGGCTTCGGACCGTCGGCGGATGCGGGGTCTGCTGGAGCGCCTGTCGCAGGATCCGGACCGGCTGCCGCTCGCGGTCTGCCCCGATCCCTCGACACAAGTCAGCCCGCTGCGCGCGCATATCCGTGTCCGCGCGCATCAGTTGCAGGGGAACATCTTCGAGTCGGACGGCAAGGCGCTGCAGGAGCGGATCCCGGAGGTCGTGCAGGTCATCCGGACTGCCCGCCGCAACGCCGAGGAGACCGGGCAGCGCAGTGCGGTGCTGGTTTTCGTCCTCTCCCGCGCCCATGCAGACATCCTGGCAGAGCAACTGACGCGCGAAACGGGCCATGAGGTCGAGAGCTTCCACGCCGGACTCGATGGCGCCACGCGCGAGGACATCTACGACCGCTTCCGAAACGGCGAGTTCGATGTGCTGGTGGCGACCAAGGCCTTCGGAATGGGGATGGACATCCCCGATATCCACTGGGTCGTGCATCTGGCGTCTCCGGGATATCTGGAAGACTATCTGCAGGAGGTGGGCCGGATCGGGCGAGGCGTAAGGGAGCGCGAAAAGGCGGGGCTCGACCGTCTCGACGCATTGCTGCTGTACTCCGGGCAGGATTTCGAAGCGATCCGGAGCATGCGGGCCGAGAGCGAGCTGCGGGTGCCGCAGATCGACGAGATCGAGAAGGAAATCCTGGCGGCGGCCGAGACGGTTGGAGACGAACTCATCGCGTTTGTTCCGCAGGACGGTTTTTCCGTCGAAAAGTACCGGACACCCGCGAAACGTCGTAGCGATGCCACACGGCTGCGCCTGGCGCTGCACTGGCTCGGGGAGGCAGGGCATATCGTGCAGGCGGGACTGGTGCCGGATCTGCTGAAGATCCGCTTCTCGCCGGTTCGGCTGAAACGGGTGTCCGAAGAGGACAGCCTGGCGGGCAAGGTCGCGGCGGCCATCCTGGAGGCGACCTCCAGAGAGCTGAGCGAGCAGGAGTTGGAACTTCCTGAGTTGATGCAGCGGATCCTGGGCAGCGTCGGCCTGCGGACCGGCGACGACGACCCGCACTCCGGGGAACGCAAGGCCGTCATCAACCTCTCCCGGATTCGGCGCCATTGCCGGATGGAGAGCCTTGACGCGACCATGTCCGTGATCGCGGATCTCGCGCGCCGCGACGCCCTGACGACCATCTGGATGATCGATTACACAACGCGGCCCCTGTTGTCCGAGAGCCAATCCCATATCGAAATCCTGATGCAGCGGGTGACGGAAGCGGTGCGTCGGTTGCTCGGAGAGCTCCGCCGCAAGAGCACCTTCCGCTTCGACCCGCAGGACTGGTACGATCCGACCCCATTCCGATTGGTCGATCCCAAAGTTCGGAAACTCCCGAAGCAAACCCGCGAGCAGGTCGAACTCATCCTGCGGGAAGACCGGTTCCGGCGGAGCTACATCAACGGCTTCCGCACCCTTGCCCGGGTGGTCGGCATCCGCCTCAAGCAGGGGCTCGATCCGGAGAGCGATCGTCTTTACTGGCAGGCGCGCTGCCCGGATGTCGACGGCCGGATCGCGGCGCAGCGTCTCGGCCACCTCCTGCCGCAGGCTGCGGCCCTGTCGCGCCTGTTCCCAGTAGACACGAAGAACGGGAGCCTCGAGGTCGCGGATATCATCACCCGGATGCAGGAGGCGCATCCCGCCGGGACGTTCCACGCTTCGGATCTTTCCAGCCTGATCCGCCTGCTGTCTTCACTGGGGCTCGTGAGCACCTCGCCCGACCTGTTGCCGGCGTCCTATCTGCTGCAGCCGCAGGGGCGCGAGCTGGGGCTGGGGCAACACCCCGAGTTGGTCGAGGAGCTCGACAGCGTGAACAGCTTCGCCGAAACGCGGATTTTCGGTATGGAGGTCCATGCCAACCTGCCGGAAGAGGCGCGGGATCGGTTCGTGCCGGGTTACTTCGCCTGCACCGACGTGGATGCGCTCAAGAGCTTCGTTGACGAGCAGCTGGGCGAGATCGAGGACGAGACCGGGGTCTTCGCCGAGAAGCGCGACCAGCTCCGTGCGACCCGTGCGACCGAGTTCTTCGATTTCTACCGTGCCTCGCCGGAACCGGCGCAATGGGCGGCGATGCATCACCCCTACGACCGCCACCTGCTGGTGAATGCAGGGCCGGGCGCGGGCAAGACCTCCGTGCTCGTGGGCCGGATTGTCCATCTCATCCGCGAGCAGCATGTCAAGCCCTCCGAGATCATGGTTCTGGCCTTCAACCGTGCCGTGGTCTTCGAGATCCGAAAGCGGGTCCGCGACCTATTCCGTTCGCTCGGCTACGCGGCCTATGCGTCCCGCGTCCGGGTTCATACCTTCCATGGTCTCGCGATGCGCCAGTTGGGGGACACTGCTGCATCTGGGACCGAAGAGCTTCTGCCGACCTTCGCCCGCCGGCTGACACAAGATGCGGCCTTCCGCGCCACCGTGGCGGGCGACTGCCGGGCGCTTCTGGTCGATGAGTTCCAGGACGTCAACGACGAGGTCTACGAGATCATCCGAGCGCTGCATGCGGGAAGCGGGAACCGGGCCGGTATCATGGCGATCGGAGATGATGATCAGGACATCCTGCGCTGGAACCGCAAACCGGCCCGCATGGTCTGGGGGCGTCCGGCGGTCGAAGCCGGAGGCGTATTCGCCGATCATTACTTTGATCGTTTCCGGGGGGATTTCGGTGGCGAGGAGCTGTCCGAGCTGACACTGGGCGTTAACTTCCGTTCCAGCCCGGAAATCGTTGAGAAGAGTCAGGAGATGATCAACGGCTTCTTTGGTCGCCGGACCCTTTCGCGGCGGCTCAAGACCGACCGGCTGCGTGCCGTGGACCAGGCACCTTCGGGAACGGTGGAGCGTATCGATGCGCGGGGCTGGAGCTGGGCGCGGACGCTGGATGAGATCCGAGCCACCAGTCAGCGGCTCTTGACGGAGAACCCAGGGTCCCTCGCGGTCCTGTGTCGATCCAACGACGAGGTGGCAAGCGTCCACCGGGCTCTCTCGGGCGTCTTCCCCATCGTCACCGTGCAGAGCAGCGAAAACATCGCGATCCGCTCGCTCCGCCATGTCGCCCTCTGGCTGGACCTGCTCGAACGCGAGATCGCACAGCAGGACCAGGCCCTCACCGATCCGCTGCGGGTGCGCCTGCTAAAGACCTTCCACGCGGAGACGGACATTCCCGAAACCCGTGCCGGAGGCAGGATGGAACCGGACCCCTCAGTGTTGTGGGAGCTCTGCGCGCAGGAAACCGTCTTTCCCTATCTCTCGACGCTGGTCGAATTCCTGAAGGATCTGCGCAGCGACGAGCTGCAGCGCCTCCTCGGCGCCACGCGCCCCGAAGGAGAGATCCTCGTCTCCACGATCCACAAGGTGAAGGGGCTGGAATACGACAACGTCGTGGTGCTGCCCTCCCATATGTCGTTCGGGGGCAGGGGTGCCGAGATCGAGGCGAATGCGGCGGAAGAGGCGCGGTTGCTGTACGTGGCGCTTACCCGCGCGAAGTCCCGTCTGGTCTACCATCTGGGAGATCGCGAATTTGCCTGGGCGGGAAGGACAATCACGCCGTTCAGAGGTGCACAGGACGGAGGCCGCATTCTGACCGGGACACCGAAGGAAGTCTTCATCAGCTGGTCGATGAACCGGTCACAGTTAAATCCGGATCCCAACAGTACCCAAGACTATATCGAGAGCTCGGTAGCGGTCGGCGATCCGATCGTGATCGAGGCACCCGACCAATGGGCCAGAAAGGCCCTGATGCACCGTTCGGGAACGGGGGACAGTCGCCAGATTGGGCTGCCGTCCAAGGCAGTCGGGGAGGGCGGCAGCGTCACGGACCTGAAGGTCAGTGCCGTGCTCCGCTACGAGCCCAAGCCCGATGACCGAGCGCAACCCTGCCCCAGAGTCGCGGCGCAGGGCTGGGGCTATGTCGTCCTGATCGAAGGAGTGCTGCGCTGAGGCCTGAGGCTACCGAAGTCCGCTCGGCGGACTACACCTTGCGGTCGCCGGGGCCTGCGTCATGGGTGGCCTCAGGTGACACGGAGGGCGGGGACGCGATGTCCGGAGTGTCGAGGAGGTTCGGAGTGCTGGGACCGATGGGGCTTTCGGGCTGCGGAACGATCCACGTCCAGCCCAGCGTGTGAGAGGACGGAGGCATAGGCCGCTGTCGGCGACCTCTCTTACTGGGGCACCCATCCGCCGGATGGTGGTGCGTCTGGCGACAGTGATCGAGGCCTCTTACTCCACGCGCCGTGGTACTGTCCGCGGGGTCGATGTTCCCTCGAATAAGGCAGGCCCCAGCTGGATCCCCATGACGGGACTTGATCCGCCGGATCCCGCGGGGCCACCTTTGCCGGGCCGATCAAGAAGATGATCGAAGCGGAACCCTCCAACGGCGATCGCACGGTGGCTTAGCGTCTGGGCTTCAACAAGAACCCCGTGCTGCGCATCTTCCGGACCAAGGCTTGGCAGCTCCGCAAGCGAGCCGTGGGCATGAGGCTCCGCAACCAAGCCGCACCCTCCGTCGCCTTAGCGCCAAACGAGAGATAGACGACCGGTTTTGCCCGCATCAGGCGCTCGCCAAGCGCACGCATGCCGCGCCCATTGGATTAGCGACTTAAGTTGAGCGGATGCCGCTGAGTCAATTTATGGTCGCTGTATCGATCCACGGCTCCCGCCGCCAATAGTTGCTGGAGGAGTTGTACGGGATTTGAACGGATTTCTGCGGTTTTGCAGCGCACTACAGTCCGTAAAACAGTACAGCCTGAAATGCCGAAGCGCCGAAATAACTGTATATTCGCTTGATAATGGCGCACCCGACAGGATTCGAACCTGTGGCCTCTGCCTTCGGAGGGCAGCGCTCTATCCAGCTGAGCTACGGGTGCCTGCGGCGGGTCTTACGGCAAAGCGCAGCAGTCCGCAATCGCAAATCCACGCTGCAGCGAGGTTCTTTGCGGACCGTCGGCGCCCGGCCTGCTTCGGCAGGAGTTCCTTGTTTTCCAAGACTTGGAGGCGACAGCCGGAACAGGCGAGGGAAGCCAGTCGCGCGCGCGCCGCATCGCGCAATGCGTCAGGTTGCGGCTTGCGCCGAAGCGCCCGCTCTCTCGCCGCGCCCTACTGCCGCCGCAACCGTGCCAGCGCCTCGTCCTCGATGGCCCAGGCGGCGATGCCGTCCCGGAGACCGGCCGCCATGGAGGCGCGCCAGGCGTGGTCCTGCAGATGACGCAGGTCCTCCTCGGTGGAGAGGAACCCCACCTCGATGAGCGCCGAGGGAATGTCCGCTGCCTTCAGCACGGAAAAGCCGGCCTGCCGTTGCGGGCGCTTGTGCACCTGCCCCACGGCGTTGCGAATGCCCTCGACCAGGTGCCCGGCCAGCGCCTTGCCGCGCGGCGCATTGTCGAGCCGGGCGAGGTCGAGCAGCACGTTGGCCACACGGTCGTCCGAGCCCGAAAGGTCCAGCCCGGCGAGGATGTCGTCGCGGTCGTGACGTTCGGCCAGCGCCGCCGAGGCGGCATCGGAGGCCGCCTCCGAGAGAGTGTAGACCGTGGCGCCATGCGCCACGCCCTGCTCGATTGCGTCCGCGTGCAGCGACAGGAAGAGATCGGCGCCAACGTCATGCGCCAGCGCCACCCGCCCCTCAAGCGAGACGAAGACATCCGCGTCGCGGGTCATCAGCACCTCGTAGCCCGCCCGGCGCAGCACGTCGCGCAGATCGCGCGCGAAGGTGAGCATAAGGTCGGCCTCGTTGTGCCCGCCGCGCTGCGCGCCGGGATCGATGCCGCCGTGCCCCGGATCGAGCACGATGCGCAGCGGCGCACCCTCGGCGCGGCGCGGGGCAGCCTTGGCGCGCGGTTCGGGCAGGTCCCAGCGCGGATCGCGCGGCAGGCCGGAGCGGGCGGCCATGGTTTCGGCGCTGCTGGGCGCGAGGCGCAGGGCGAGGTCGGCCTCGCCGGTCTCCTCCGAGACCCTCATCTCGGCACGATCGAGGATCATCGGTTCCGCGAGCTCGGCCACCAGTCGCGACCAGCCGGAGCGGAAGGGCCCCATGTGCAGCGAGACGACCGTGTCAGAGCGGTCCATGGCCGCGGGATCGGCGTCGGTCCAGTCGACCTCGCGGAAGTCGAGCACCAGCCGCGGCGGATCGATCAGAGTGAACGCGCGCCACGGCACGCCTTGGCTGAGCGAGAGCGTCAGCTCGCTGCCCTCGCCCCAGCCGGCATCGCGGGCCGCGCCGTCGAGGAAGCGCGCCTGCCCGCCGAGCGCGCGACCCTGCGCCAGAGCTTGCCCCGGGTTCTGCGCCAGGGTCTGTGCCTGCGCACCGGTGCCGAGCAGGGCGCCGAGCGCCGCCGCCGTGATGATCCGGAAAATACTGCCCATCCGCCTGACTTTGGTACTGCCTGTGGTCTTGTTGTTGCCGGGAGCCTAGCAGCGCCGTGCGGGATTCGCACGCGGCATGGCACGCCCTGAGAAAAGAGCATCAGCAAACGGCGGCGGGCGCATGTCGCCTGCCAACCCGGCCATCAGGCACGCGGACGCTCAGCCCCGCGCCGCCATGAAGGCCGCGAGCCGGGCCAGCCCTTCCTCGATCTCCGCCGTGCCGCGGGCGTAGGAGAAGCGCAGCGTCCCTGCCCCGCGCGCCGGATCGAAATCGAGCCCCGGCGTCACCGCAACGCCGGCCTTTTCGAGGATCTCGGCGGCGAAGGCACGGCTGTCCTCCGTCAGGTGGCTGACGTCGGCGTAGACGTAGAAGGCACCGTCGGGCGGCGCGATGCGGTCGAAACCGGCCTTGGGCAGCCCCTCCATCATCAGCGCACGGTTCTTCGCGTAGACCGCGAGGTTGGCCTGCAGCTCCTCGGTCGCATCCATCGCCGCCAGTGCCGCCACCTGCGAGGCGTTCGGCGCGCAGATGAAGAGGTTCTGCGCCAGCCGCTCGACCTGCCGCACCTGCGCCTCGGGCACCACCAGCCAGCCGACCCGCCAGCCGGTCATCGAAAAATACTTCGAGAAGGAGTTGATCACGCAGACATCATCCGAGACCTGCAGCGCGGTGACCGGCTTCTTGTCGTAGTCGATCCCGTGGTAGATCTCGTCCGACAGGAAGGACGCACCCCGCGCCTGCACCGCCTCGACCAGCGCCGCCAGCTCGGGCTTGCCAAGCATGGTGCCGGTGGGATTGCCCGGCGAGGCGACCATGGCGCCCTCGTATTCCGCGCCCGCCAGATCCCCGGGGGTGAGCTGGTAGCGGTTCTCGGCGGCAGTCTCGATCTCCACCGGGCGCAGGTCGAGCGCCTTGAGGATCTGCCGGTAGGACGGGTAGCCCGGCGCGCCGAGCGCCACCCGGTCGCCGGCATCGAAAAGTGCCGAGAAGGCCAGAATGAAACCGCCGGAGGAGCCCGGCGTGACCACGACGCGGTTCGGGTTCAGGTCGACGTCGTACCAGTCACCGTAGAGCCGGGCGATACGCGCCCGCAGCTCGGGAATGCCGAGCGCCACCGTGTAGCCGAGCGCGTCGTGCTCCATCGCCTGGGCCAGCGCCTTGCGGGCGACCTCTGGCGCGGGAGAGCTGGGCTGACCGACCTCCATGTGGATGATGTGGCGGCCGGCGGCCTCGGCGGCGCGCGCCTGTTCCATCACGTCCATCACGATGAAGGGATCGACCGCCCCCCGGCTTGAGTTTCGCATGTCTCTCTCCCATGGTGGCTCGGCACATCGTCTTCGGGCGGAGTACGAAGCTTCCGGGGGAGGGTCAATGCCGGGACCGCGCGCTGCGCTGCGCCTCATCGCCACGCTCTGCGCGCTCGCGGTTTTGCTCGCGACGCCCGCCGCGCGTGCCGCGACGCTGCTGCGCGATGCCGACCTCGAGCACGCGCTGACCGAGATCGCCGCGCCGGTGCTGCGCGCCGCCGGGCTGAGCCCGACGCAGGTTGACGTGCTGGTGATCAAGGATGACCGGCTGAACGCCTTCGTGGCAGACACCACCCGCATCTTCCTCAACTCCGGGCTGATCATGCGCCTGCCCGACGCCAAGTCGCTGCAGGCGGTGATCGCCCATGAGGCGGCGCATATCACCGGCGGGCACATCACCCGGCGCATGGACAACATGCGCGCGGCGCGCAATGCGGCGGGGCTCGGCATGGTGCTGGCCGCCGCTGCCGGGGCCGCAACGGGCAGCAGCGATGCTGCCGTGGGGCTCATGATCGGCGCGCAAAGCTCGGCCATGCGCAGCTTCCTCGGCCACACCCGCGCCGAGGAAAGCTCGGCGGACATCGCCTCGATCCGCACGCTGGTGCAGGCCGGGATCGACCCGCGCGGCGCGCTCGAGGTGCAGGAGATTTTCCTCGGTCAGGAGGCGCTGAACGTCGGGCGGCAGGACCCCTACATGCAAAGCCACCCGCTGACCCGCGACCGCTTCCGCGCGACGCAGGGACTGGTTGCCGCCGCGAAGGTGCCCGAGCGCAACGATCCCGCCGCCGACTACTGGTTCCTGCGCGCCCGCGGCAAGCTCTCGGCCTTCCTGCGTGCACCGGGCTGGACCCTCGGTCGGCTAGAGGGCAGCGGCAGCCGCGACATCGCCCTGATGCGCGAGGCGGTGGCGCGGCACCGGCAGATCGACCTGCCGGGCGCGCTGCGGGCCATCGACGGCGCCCTTGCGCTGCGGCCGAAAGACCCCTTCTACCACGACCTCAAGGGCCAGATCCTGCTGGAGGGACGCCACCCCGCCGACTCCGCCCGGGTCTACGCGCAGGCCCGGGCGCTCGCGCCGCGCAACGCGCAGGTGCTTGGCGGGCTGGGGCGGGCGCAGCTGGCCTCGGGACAGTTCGCAGCGGCCCTGAAGACGCTGGAGGAGGCCCGCGGCCGGGACTGGGCCGACCCGCGCATCCTGCGCGATCTGTCGGTCGCCTATGCCCGCGCCGGGAACAATGGCATGGCCTCCGAGGCGACCGCGCAGCGTTACGCGCTCGAGGGGCGCATGGAGGATGCCGGAATTCACGCCAAACGCGCGGTGGATCTGCTACCGCGTGGATCGGCCCCGTGGAACCGCGCCCAGGATGTGCTAGACGCATCCGAGCGCGCCGCAAGGAAACGCTGAGACAATGCCCGAGCGGGCGCCCTGATCGACGGAGACAAGATGCAGACCCCAACCACCCGACGCACCGCCCTTCGCCGCGCCGCCGCCTCGCTGGCCGTGGCCACCGGCCTCATGGCCCCCCCGGCGCTGGCGCAGGATTTCGACCTCCAGAAACTGACGCCGGAACAGCGCGAGGCCTTCCGAGCCGAGGTGCGCGAGTACCTGCTCGACAACCCCGAGGTGATCATGGAGGCGGTAAGCGCGCTCGAGGCCAAGCAGGCCGAGCAGCAGGCTGCGGCCGACGACCAGCTCGTCGCATCCAATGCGGGTGCCCTCTTCGACGACGGCTACAGCTGGGTCGGCGGCAATCCCGACGGCGACGTGACCATCGTAGAGTTCTCGGACTACCGCTGCGGCTACTGCCGCAAGGCCTTCCCCGAGGTCGAGGAACTGGTGGAGAGCGATGGCAACATCCGCATCATCATCAAGGAATTCCCCATCCTCGGGCAGGACTCGGTGACCTCGTCGCGCTTCGCATTGGCCACCATGCTGGTCGCCGGCCCGGATGCCTACAAGCAGATGCATGACGCGCTGATCTCGCTGAAACAGGAGCCCTCGCAGCCCGTGCTGTCGAAGCTGGCGACGACGCTGGGGCTCGATGCCGACGCGATCCTCGCCAAGATGAGCGACCCCGAGGTCGACCGCCGCATCAAGGAGACCCACGAGCTGGCGCAGCGTCTGCAGATCAGCGGCACGCCGACCTTCGTCTTCGGCGACGAGATGCTGCGCGGCTACGTGCCGATCGACGGCATGCGCCAGATCCTGCAGCAGGTGCGCGAGGAAAGCTGAGGACTACTCGGCGGCGGAGGCGGCCCGGGCCGCCTTCGACCGCGGGCCATTGCGGCCCGGACCTGGGACCGACTGGGGCCGATCCACAGAGGCGGGAAACCACAGGCGCGCACAGGTGCCCGGCCCGGCCTCGGGCGCGGCGAGCTCGAAATCACCGCCCGACTGCTCGGCGAAGCCGCGCAGCATCGCCAGCCCCAGCCCCGATCCCTGCCCGACGGGCTTGGTGGTGAAATAGGGCTCGCAGACCAGCGGCATCAGGTCCGGCGGGATGCCGCCGCCGGTGTCGCGAAGTTCGAAACAGACACCCGGCACCGTACCGCGCTGCACGGCGCTGGCCCGTAGCGTGATCGCTCCGCCCTCGGGCATCGCATCCCGCGCGTTGGACACCAGCTCCAGCAGGCAGGTCTGCAACTTCGGCCCGTCGACCCGGATCTGGGGAAGATCGGGGGCAACGTCGACCGTCACGCGGTGCTCCGGCCCGAGCAGGTCTTCGGCCCGCGCGGCCAGCCCCTCGAGCGCGGCCTCCGGCTGCATCGACACCGGCCTCAGCCGGGCGCAGCTTGCCATCGCCAGCAACTGGCCGGTCAGCTCGGCCCCGCGGCGCGCGGCGCGCTCCGCCTCGTCCATCAGCTCGTCGCGCTCGCTCTGCGTGGATGACAAGCGCGCAAGTTCCATGTTGCCGAGCACGGCGGTCAGCAGGTTGTTAAAATCATGCGCGATACCGCCAGTCAGCTGCTCGAGGGCACGGCCGCGGGCGGCGGCAAGCGCCTCGCCGATCGCCGCCTCCAGCGCCTCGCGCGTGCGCAGAACGCTCCAGGCGACACGGACGAAAAAGAGATAGCAGACCACCAGTGCCGCGCTCACCAGCAGGGTGTCCGGAGCGCCCGGTTGGACCCTCCAGAGCCAGGCCGCGCGCGCCAACACCCCCAGACCCATGAGCGCCAGGTCGAGCACCAGCAGAAGGCGCAGTTGCACCCGGTAAGTCAGCGTGTTGAGCAGCGCAACGAAAACGAAGAGCAGCGACAAGATGCGCAGCCCCGGATCCTCCTGAACCCAGAGCAGCATCCCCCCCGCGATATAGGCCAGCCCCGAGAGCACCAGCGTCGCCATCGGCAGCAGAAGACGCCGCCGGTAGCCCCGGTCGGGCAGCGCGCTCACCACCGCGGAATGGACACCGAGCGACAGCAGCATGCACCCGAGCCAGGGCAGCAGCAGCGGCACGTCCATGAAGGCCCAGATGGCCAGGGCGGCAGCGCTCACGAGGCCCACGCTCAGCAGCCCCTGCGAGCGGCGCAGCCCCTCGAGGGCGCGCAGCTCGGAAAACTCCAGGAGCTGGCCCGCAGGCGGGATCACCCCGGCCAGAGTGCCCGCCCGCCGCAACGCTTACTCCGCGGCCTGCGCTTTCGAGGCTTCCTCTGCCTCGATCTGGGCGGCCTTCTTCTCGACCTCCTCGACGATGTGGTCGATCATCTGGTCGTTCGACATCTTGTGGCTGGCCTTGCCCGCCAGGTAGACCATGCCCGAGCCCGCGCCGCCGCCGGTGAAGCCGACGTCGGTCATCAGCGCCTCGCCCGGCCCGTTCACGACGCAGCCGATGATCGACAGCGACATCGGCGTTTTGATGTGCTCGAGCCGCTCTTCCAGCGCCTCGACGGTCTTGATCACGTCGAAGCCCTGCCGCGCGCAGGACGGGCAGGAGATGATGTTCACGCCGCGGTGACGCAGCCCGAGCGATTTCAGGATCTCGTAGCCGACCTTGATCTCCTCGACCGGATCAGCCGAGAGCGAGACGCGCAGCGTGTCGCCGATGCCCATCCACAGAAGCTGGCCGAGGCCGATGGCGCTCTTGATGGTGCCCGAGGTCAGCCCGCCCGCCTCGGTGATGCCGAGGTGGATGGGCTTGTCGGTCGCCTCGGCCAGCCCCATGTAGGCCGCTGCCGAGAGGAAGACGTCCGAGGCTTTCACCGAGATCTTGAACTCGTGGAAGTCGTTGTCTTCGAGAATCCGGATGTGATCGAGCGCGCTTTCGACCATCGCCTCGGGACAGGGCTCTCCGTACTTCTCCAGCAGGTGCTTTTCCAGAGAGCCGCCGTTGACCCCGATGCGCATCGAGCAGCCGTTGTCGCGAGCCGCGGCGATCACCTCGCGTACGCGCTCGGGGCTGCCGATGTTGCCCGGGTTGATGCGCAGGCAGGCGGCGCCGGCCAGGGCGCTCTCGATGCCGCGCTTGTAGTGGAAATGGATGTCGGCGACGATCGGCACCGGGCTTTCGCGCACGATCTCCTTCAGCGCCTTCGAGCTGGCCTCGTCGGGCACCGAGACGCGCACGATGTCGGCCCCGGCTTCGGCGGCGCGCTGCACCTGCTCGATGGTGGCCTTGATGTCGGTGGTGACGGTGTTGGTCATGGTCTGCACCGAGATCGGTGCATCCCCGCCCACCGGCACGTTGCCCACCATGATCTGCCGGGACTTGCGGCGCTCGATGCTGCGCCAGGGGCGGATCGGGTTGTGGCTCATGAGCTTGAAGCCTCCTGAGGGCATGCGTTGGTATTCGGCCTCAACATAGCGCCCGCCGCCGCGTGAAACCAGAGGCCAGCGGCATCAGGCGGCCTATCCGGAAACGCAAAGATGTGAGGCCGGGATCAGTCCGCGCGCACCATGTCGCCGGTCAGCTCTGCCACGACCCGCGAAAGATCGGCGTCACGGCTGAGATCGGCGACCCGGAAGGCCGTCGTCAGGTGCTCGACCGAAAGCGGCAGGTTCTTGGTGACGGTGCCCGAGGCGCCGACCGGGCCGTAGGTCTGCCCGTTCACCGCGAAATAGACCGCGCCGGATTCGCCGACGCGCACATTGGCCGGATCCTGCGTGGCCGGGGCCGTCCAGGTGTCACCCGCGCGCATGGTCTTCTCGAAGATCACCGAGCCGTCCGCCGAGCGCACGCGCACCCAGGCCGGGCGCACCGCGATCATCGTCACGCCGGGGGCGCTGTCCTGCAGCACCTTGGGCGCGCCGGGCTGGGTGACCGACGGGGCGGCCTGCGCGAGCTGGCTCTGCGCCGCCGCAGGCACCGTGGCCTCGTTCAGCTTGGCGAGCACGCGCTGTAGATCACCGTCCTGCTGCGGATCGGCAGGCTGGTAAGCGGCGGTCACCACCTCGGGCACCAGCGCGACGTCGCGGGTCACCTGACCCTTCGGGCCGAGCGGGCCGAGGGTCTGGCCATTGGTGGCGAGATAAAGCGCACCCGACTCGCCCACGGTGAGGCTGGCTTCGCTCTGCCCCTCGGGCACGGTCCAGGTGTCGCCCGGCTCCATCACCCGCTCGTAGAGCACGTTGCCGCCACCGTCGCGGACCCGCACCCAGGCGGGGCGCACGGCGACCAGCGTCACGGCGTGCTTGTCGAGCACGCTCTGCGATTGCAGGGCGGCAGGCAGCGGCGCCGGAAGGCCGGCACTTTGCATCTCCGCCGCGGCAGAGGCGGTGTCCACCTGCGGCAGCTGGTTGCGCTCGGCCTGGGCGAAGGCGCCGACGGTCGACGGGTCCAGCGAGGAAATCGGCGCGTCACGCGCCACCAGCACCGGAACGTCCAGCGCCTTGGGACGGTAGAGCCGGTCCAGCGCCTCGTTCGACGGCGGCGAGAACGGGCCCGCGCCATCGGCGCTTGCGACCTGCTCGGAGCCGTCCTCGGAGGGCGCGGACGTGGCCTGCACCGGATCGAGGTCGCTCAGCACCAGCGGCGTCTGGTCCACCGGCGCGACCTGCACCCGCTGCACCTCGCGCAGCACCGCGTAGCCGCCGTAGCCGATGCCGCCCAGCAGGGCCACCAGCACCAGCAGCGAGCCGATCGCGCCGGGCTCGATCCGCGAGAAGAAGGACTCACCCGCCGGCACGAAAGGCATGCGGGGCTGTTCGAAGATGTCGCGCGCCATCGGCGCAGGCAGATCGCCCTGCCCCTTGCGGATCGTCGACGCCTTTTCGGACATGCCATGCGCGACGGCAAAGCCGCTCTCTTCACAGAACAGCCGGTAGCATTCGTCGGGGTCCATGCCGAGATAGCGGGCGTAGGAGCGCACGTAGCCGGCGATGAAGCCGGGCGTGTCGAAGGCCGAGGGATCGCAGTTCTCGATGGCGGCGATGTAGCTTGCCTTGATGCGCAACTCGCGCTGCACGTCGAGCAGCGATTTGCCCATGGTCGCGCGTTCGCCGCGCATGACGTCGCCGAGCTCGAGCGTGAAGTCGTCGAAGCCGCGCGGGCCTTCGTCGACATTCATCTCGTCATCAGACATACGAGGGGAATTACGCCCAATCATGCGTTCCGCCTTGTGCTCCACCGTCTCAGACTGCGCCTGCCAAATCGCGGCTCGCGATTCGGATCGCGGCCTTTATTAAGTCTAGGATAGCACAGAACAACTGAAATTACACAAAATCAGGGGGTCATCGGCGCGCTTCTGCGCAGGATGCATGGGTTTTCCCCGTTCCCCCACGGCAGTTTCCGGAACAAAGCGAGACCCCGCGATTTTGGAAACCGCGGGGCCACAATAGCGCTCCGTTAGCGCCGAATCTCGAGAGGGCGCGTGCCTCAGGCACTCAGCTCTTGACGGTTGAGCGCGCAGTGCGACCACAGCGCGTCCATCGCGTGGATCAGCTTGTCCATCTCATCCGGTCCGTGCACCGGCGAGGGGGTAAAGCGCAGGCGCTCGGTGCCGCGCGGCACGGTCGGGAAGTTGATCGGCTGCACGTAGATGCCGTAGCCCTCGAGCAGCATGTCCGACAGCTTCTTGGTGTGCACCGGGTTGCCGACGATCACCGGCACGATGTGCGAGCCGTGGTCGATGATCGGCATGCCGAGCCCCTTGAGCCGCAGCTTGAGGATCTTCGCCTGGGTCTGGTGCCGCTCGCGCAGCGCCTGGTCCTGCTTCAGGTGCGCGATCGACGCCGCAGCGCCCGCGGCCACCGCCGGCGGGATCGAGGTGGTGAAGATGAAGCCCGGCGCGTAGGAGCGCACGGCATCACACATTTTCTCGGACGCGGCGATGTAGCCGCCGAACACGCCGAAGGCCTTGCCTAGCGTGCCGTTGACGATGTCGATCCGGGGCAGCAGGTTGTCACGCTCGGCGACACCTCCGCCGCGCGGCCCGTACATGCCCACCGCGTGCACCTCGTCGAGATAGGTCAGCGCGCCGAACTCGTCGGCGAGATCGCAGATCGCCTCGATCGGTCCGAAGTCGCCGTCCATCGAATAGACCGATTCAAAGGCGATCAGCTTCGGCGCCGCGGGATCATCGGCCGCCATCAGCTCGCGCAGGTGCTGCACGTCGTTGTGGCGGAAGATGCGCTTGGCACCGCCGTTGCGCTTGATGCCCTCGATCATCGAGGCGTGGTTCAGCTCGTCCGAGTAGATGATCAGCCCGGGAAAGAGCTTCGGCAGGGTCGAGAGCGTCGCATCGTTGGCGATATAGGCCGAGGAGAAGACCAGCGCCGACTCCTTCTGGTGCAGGTCCGCAAGCTCGGCCTCGAGCCGCTTGTGATAGACCGTGGTGCCGGAGATGTTGCGCGTGCCGCCCGAGCCCGCGCCGGTGGCGTCGATGGCCTCGTGCATCGCGGCGAGCACCACCGGGTGCTGGCCCATCCCTAGGTAGTCGTTTCCGCACCACACCGTGATCGGCATCTCGCTGCCGTCCGGTTTGCGCCACGTTGCGTGCGGAAATCGGCCGTTCTTGCGTTCGATGTCGATGAAGGTGCGATAACGCCCCTCGGCGTGAAGACGGTCAAGGGCTTCGTCGAGCTTCGCGGTGTAGTCCACCGGTATCTCCTTCCTTCATCTCGTAGAGGCCGCGTTCGGCGCGGCACAATTGCGGTCTTGTACGGCCGCATTCATGGTCCAGAACCGATACCGCTCGCACCGGCGCATGTCCACGCTTTAGAATGAGACTAACCGTCGCGCCCTTGATTTGAATCAAGACTTTCGGACTAAGGTTTCAAGGGCAGGTTTCCCATAATGCTCGGATGCACCCAATAGGCACCGCCCCGCGACACCCGCGTATTGCGCATGCAACTCGCTATTGCCGCGTGCACCTGTGCGCTCTCGCCCTTGTTTTCAAGGGGGCCGCGGCGACGTTCCGCCAAGCTGTCCGCCCGCCGCCTGCGGTCTGGACAGTGCCGGGCCCGGTGATACCCTCCGCGCAACCCGAAAGAAGGAACCCCCTCAATGGCTCAAGAAAACGTGTCCCTCGACACAGTCCTCACCAAGATCGACGCCGATCTTCCGGTCGCACTCGACCGCCTGCTCGAGCTGCTGCGAATCCCTTCGATCTCGACCGACCCCGAGTACAAGGACGCCTGCGACAAGGCCGCGGACTGGCTGGTTGCCGATCTCGCCAGCATCGGCGTCGAGGCCAGCAAGCGCCCCACACCGGGCCATCCGATGGTGGTGGGCCACGTTGACGGGCCCGGCCCGCACGTGCTGTTCTACGGACACTATGATGTGCAGCCGGTCGATCCGCTGAACCTGTGGAACCGCGACCCCTTCGATCCGGCGATCGAGGAAACCCCCAAGGGCAAGGTGATCCGCGGCCGCGGCTCGTCGGACGACAAGGGCCAGCTGATGACCTTCATCGAGGCCTGCCGCGCCTGGAAGGCCGTGCATGGCTCCCTGCCCTGCAAGATCACCTTCTTCTTCGAGGGCGAGGAAGAGAGCGGCTCGCCGTCGCTGATCCCCTTCATGAAGGAGAACGCCGAGGAGCTGAAAGCCGAGATCGCGCTGATCTGCGACACCGGCCTGTTCCAGTCCAAGACCCCGGCGATCATCACCCGCCTGCGCGGGTTGCTGGGCGAAGAGCTGACCATCAAGGCGGCCGACAAGGATCTGCACTCGGGCATGTACGGCGGCGTCGCGATGAACCCGATCCGCGTGCTGACCAAGATCCTCGGCGGGCTCTTCGACGAGAACGGCACCATCCAGGTCCCCGAGATCTACGAAGGCGTGCCGGATCTGCCCGCGGAAATCCTCGAGCAGTGGAAGTCGCTGAACTTCGATGAAACGGCCTTCCTCGGCGGCGTCGGCCTGGCGCAGCCCGCAGGCGAGCAGGACCACCTGCCGATCGAGATGATCTGGTCGCGCCCGACCGCCGAGATCAACGGCATCTGGGGCGGTTACACCGGTGCGGGCTTCAAGACCGTGCTGCCCGCCGAGGCCTCGGCCAAGATCAGCTTCCGTCTCGTCGGCACGCAGGACCCGCAAGCGATCCGCAAGAACTTCCGCGCCTGGGTCGAGGCGCAGGTGCCGTCGGACTGCTCGGTCGAATGGAAGGACCACAGCTGTTCGCCAGCCTCCGAGATGAACACCACCCACCCCGGCTTCGAAGCGGCGCGCAAGGCGCTCGGCGACGAATGGGACGATCCGGCGGCCTACGCGGGCTGCGGCGGCTCGATCCCCATCGCCGGCTACTTCCAGAACATTCTCGGCATGGACGCTATGCTGGTGGGCTGGGGCAAGGATGACGACCAGCTGCACTCGCCAAACGAGAAGTACGACCTCGAATCCTTCCACAAGGGGATTCGCAGCTGGGCGCGGATCCTCGACGCCATGGCCAGCGCGAGCTGACATCTGAGCCAGCTTCTGGGCGGGGCGCTCAATTTTTTGCCCCGCCAACTCCCTGCGTTTGCAACCAATTTATAGAATTATGTCGCAAAGGCGACAAAGCCCGGACGCCTTATTTTTATGGGCGCACCGCGTGGCAATCCGAACGGATAGGTCGGCGCCGCAAACGGATGACGGAATTCGCCAAGAAGATATCCGGCACCAGACACATTCGTCGCCACATTTCGCCATAATCGCTTTCTAGCGTCGATTCCAACAGGGGTTCGAGCAGCCCCAGCTGGCAGAAAGCCCGCGACATCTGGCAGAAGGAGCTAGGACCATGAGAGCCTACGCAGTCCGGAAAATGACGCACGCAGATTTCGAAGCCCGCATCCGGCGCATCGATCCGCAATTCGCCAAGCACGGCGGAAGCGAAGCAGCCACCTCCCGCGCTTCGACCCGCCCGCTCGTCTCGGGCCTCTTCGGCTTCGCCTGGGCCGGCGTCATCATCGCCGTTGCGCGCAACCAGGACAGCCTCAAGTCGAGCCTCCTGCAGGGCAGCCTGCCGAGCGAGTACCACGTCTATGTCCTCGGCGCGGTCGCCGCGCTGCTCGCCGTTTCCGGCGTGCTGGTCATGATGCACCTGCTGCGCGCCATTGGCGGCCGCGGCACCGCCCGCGGCAATTCGGCGGGCGTTCTCACCGGCATTGCCGCCGCCGTCACGCTCAGCATGATCCCCGCGCAGACCTACGAGGCCGGGCTCGGCCTGCTGAACGAGAACTCGCGCGCCATGCTGGTCTCGGCCAGCAACTCGGTGCGGGCGACCAGCGGCCTTGAGATTCCCGGCGCAACTCTCGTGAGCGCCCTCGCAAACTGATCTGCCCCGGCCAAATGATCTCCCGTCGCGCTCCGGCCACCCGCCGCAGCAGTCGGCGCCAGGTAAGCCCGCGCGGACGAGCTGATCAGAACAGCCCCCAGAACCTTTCCGGCAGCACGAATTGCCTGTCCGCCTCGGGCCGATCGAACTGCCAATACCCGGTCTCGCCCCGCGGCTTCCAACTGCGATGCATGCGACGCCGCACCCGCGTGAAGTCGAAGGCTTCCGCCACCGGCAGCTTCGCGAAATCGTCGAAGACCACCCGATCCTCCCCCCGCGCTTCGGCGAACCAGTGCCGCCCGATGGCCGCCTGCTTCACCCCGACATCGAGCTCCTCCGTGACGCGATTGCGCCGGTCCATCGCCGCGACATACTGCGGAAAGTCGCAGTATTTCAGGTGAAAGAGGTAGAGCGGATCGGGCGTGAACAGCTTTGACGCCTGGCTGAAATGCCCACCCCGCGCGATCTTAGTGCCCAGCGAGATGACGCAGGGCTTGGAATAATGCGATGCCAGCCGAAGATGGCGCCGCGGGCCGAGGATGCTGTCCTGCAACGCCACAGGCTCGCAGTCGAGGCGATGGACCACCTCCAGACCCACCGGCGTCAGCACCCGCCGCAATGGCTGCTGCGCGAGGAAGTCCAGCAGGTTGCCCGCCGCCGGATCAAGCACCACCAATTCGTCGACATCGCCGACGATCACGTGTCGGTAGTAGCTGCGCAGCCCCGCCACCTGCCCGTTCAGCAACCGCCAGCGCTTCATGTCGAAGTTGGGATGCGGATCGCCGGGAATGCCGACGACATTGCAGCCCTCGGCCAGCGCGGCCACCTCTGCGCCGCGCCCATGGTTGATGATGTAACAGTTCTCCCGCCCCAGCAGACCGCCGTAGTGGCGCAGCCAGGCCTTCAGGAAAAACACATCGTCGCGCACCATGGTGACGGCGGCGGCCACGGTCTGCATCTGCTCGCTCCAACTCAACGGGGTCTTGCCTCGGGCCCAGCATAGCGCCCTGACAGCAAAAGAGAATCGCCAATCGTCGGTGCCACCGCTATCGTGCGGGAAAAACATGAGGCCGCGATGATCGCGCAGGAGTTCAGCAGCACCGGCTGGCAGGTCCACCAGCCCGCCCCCGGCATCACCCGCTACCAGGTGTTCGGCGAGCGCAGCTCCGGCACCAATTTCGTCAAGCGGCTGATCGGGCGCAATACGCCGCTCGCGCCGACCGAGGACCTGGGCTGGAAACACGGCTTCCCGCAGATGACCGTCATCCCGCAGGACACGCTCATCGTCTGCGTCACCCGCAATGCTGCGGACTGGGCGCGCTCGATGCATGCCAAGCCCTGGCATTGCCCGCCCGAGATGCAGCGGCTGGCCTTTTCCGACTTCATCCGCGCCGAATGGGCCACCATCGCCGACCGCCCCCGCTACTTCCCGCAGGTCGCGGCGCTCGGCGGCACAGGGCAGCCCCTGCAGCACGACCGCCACCCGCTGACCGGCGCGCCCTTCCCCGACCTCTTCGCCCTGCGCCGCGCGAAACTCGAGGGCCTCACCGGCTTCTTCAACCGCGGCTGCGCGCTGCTGTTCTGCCGCCTCGAGGCGGTGCAGGCGCAGCCCGAGGCGTTCCTGACCGACCTTCGCGCGGGCTTTGGTCTGAGCACGGGTGGCCCCTATCGCCCCGTCGTCAAGCGCCTCGGCAGCCGCTTCAAACCGGCAATTGACGCCCCGCGCCCCGAGACCCCGGCGGAGCTGTCCCCCGAAGACTTGGACGTCCTGCGCAGCCGCCTCGACCTCGGCCTCGAAGCGGCGCTCGGCTACAGCTACTGAACCTCGGCGGCCCGCCGCGCGCACGGGGTCTGTGCATCCGCGCAAATTGCGCTGCGGCGCGGCATCCCCGATCTTCGGGACAACCTCATCCCGAGCCCGGAGACCGTCGATGTCCCTCGCCAATACCAAGACCGCCTATGGTGCCGTCACCCGCAGCCTGCACTGGCTGACCGCGCTCGGCATCCTGATCATGATCCCGCTCGGCTGGATCGCCCACCTGGCACCCTGGGGCACCGAGGCCGAGCTGGCGACCAAGGCGCAGCTCTTCTCGGTGCACAAAACCATCGGCGTGGCGCTCTTCTTCCTCGCCCTCTTCCGCATCCTCTGGGCGCTGACGCAGCCAAAGCCCGCGCCGCTGCACCCCGAGCGCAAGGCCGAGAACTTTGCCGCCGAGACGGTGCATTGGCTGCTCTATTCGACGCTGGTGATCGTCCCGCTCTCGGGCTGGATCGAACACGCCGCCACCGAGGGCTTCGCGCCGATCCTCTGGCCCTTCGGGCAGGACCTGCCCTTCGTGCCCAATTCCGACAACGTGGCCGAGACCGCCGCCTCGGTACACTTCCTGTCGCAATGGCTGCTGGTCGCCTCGCTGGCGCTGCACATCGCCGGGGCATTGAAACACGCGGTGATCGACCGCGACGGCACGCTGGCGCGCATGCTGAAGGGTGCTCCGAGCGGCAGCCATTCCGGCAGGCACCACGTCTTCCGTCCGCTGCTCCTTGCGATCGCCGCCTGGGCCGCGCTGATCGGAGGCGGCGCCGCCGCGGGCATGTTCACCAGCGAAACCGCCCCCGAGGCTCCGAAGCTGGAGGCCGCGCAATCCGACTGGCAGGTGACCGAGGGCACGCTTGGCATCAGCCTCGTGCAGATGGGCAAGGAAATCGAGGGCAGCTTCGCCGACTGGACCGCCGAGATCGCCTTCGAACCGCGCGAGACCCCGGGCAAGGCCGGTGAGGTGACCGTGCAGATCGCCATTCCGACGCTGACCCTCGGCTCGGTGAGCAAGCAGGCCCTGGGCGCGGATTTCTTCGCCGCCGAAGACTACCCGACCGCCACCTTCCAGGCCGAGATCCAACGTGGCGAGACCGGCTACGAGGCCGAGGGCACGCTCACCCTGAAGGGCACCGAAGTGCCGGTCACCCTGCCCTTCGAGCTGACCCTCGAGGGCGAGACGGCCACCATGCAGGGCAGCACCAAGCTCGACCGCCGCAACTATGCCATCGGCGAGAGCATGGCCGACCCCGAGCAGCTCAGCTTCGACGTGCAGGTGAATGTGGCGCTGACCGCGACACGGAACTGACAGGCGGCGCGTCGGCCCGGCGCCGCTTCGGGCGGCACCGCTCGGCCGCGCGTATTTGGAAAGAGAAGAAGGGCGCGGGAAGTCTCGCGCCCTTCTTCCGTTTCAGC
This sequence comes from Alloyangia pacifica, assembly GCF_020524285.1. GTDB lineage: Bacteria > Pseudomonadota > Alphaproteobacteria > Rhodobacterales > Rhodobacteraceae > Salipiger > Salipiger pacificus_B. The sequence goes on along the minus strand of NZ_JAIVKX010000006.1, from coordinate 117,212 downwards.
CCTTCTTTGCGTGTCAGCCCATCTGGCTCGACGGGGTGGAGAGCGACAGAGCCTTTTCCTCGTCGTCCATGTCCTCGACGATGCCCTCGAAGAGCGGCGTCGACATGTAGCGCTCACCGGTGTCGGGCAGCATGGCGAGGATCACCGTGCCCGGCTCGGCGGTCTCGGCGATCTTCATGGCGATGGCGAAGGTCGACCCGCCCGACACGCCGGTGAGAATGCCCTCCTTCATCGCCAGCTTCTTCGCCCAGGCGATGCCATCCGGGCCCGCCACGGGGATCAGCTCGTCATAGGCGCCCGCGTCGAGCCCCTCCTGCAACACGGCGGGGATGAAATCCGGGGTCCAGCCCTGGATCGGGTGCGGCTCGAAGGCGCTGTGGCTCTCGGTCGGCGAGCCATCCTCGGCCCGGCCCTGCGCGATGCCGCTCCCGACCAGCTGCGCGTTCGCGGGCTCCGACAGGATGATCTTGGTCTCGGGACGCTCCTTGCGCAGCACGCGGGCGACGCCGGTGACCGTGCCGCCGGTGCCGTAGCCGGTGACGAAATAGTCGAGCCGCTTGCCGCCGAAATCATTGACGATCTCGCGCCCGGTGGTGGCCTCGTGCACCGCGGCATTGGCCTCGGTCTCGAACTGGCGGGCGAGGAACCAGCCGTTCTTCTCGGCCAGTTCCACCGCCTTGCGGTACATGCCGAAGCCCTTCTCGGCGCGCGGCGTCAGCACCACCTTGGCGCCGAGCATGCGCATCAGCTTGCGGCGCTCGATCGAGAAACTGTCGGCCATGGTCACCACCAGCGGGTAACCCCTGGCGGCGCAGACCATGGCCAGCCCGATGCCGGTGTTGCCGGAGGTCGCCTCGACCACGGTCTGGCCCGGCTTCAGCGTGCCGTTCTTCTCGGCAGTCTCGATGATGCTCATCGCCAGCCGGTCCTTGACCGAGGCGGCGGGGTTGAAGAATTCAGTCTTCACGTAGATCTCGACGCCCTCCGGCGCGAGGTGGTTGATCCGCACGATGGGCGTGTTGCCCACGGTGTCGACGATGCTGTCGTAGAGCCGGCCGCGGCCGATGGTGTCGCTGGGCGTCGATGCGTCCATGGTCTCACTCCCTGTGATGGTTCCGTAGGGTCACCTTAGCGCAATCCGCCGCGCCGCGCTCGGACAGTCGGGTTGCAAAGGTTTCAGCTCGGCGCACGATCGTTTCAGTCCGCAGCGGCACCGCTGTCCCGGCGGCAGGAATTCCCGCACCGCACGCGCGTGCCATCTGGCCCGGCGCGCGCGCGCGTGCTAACGCCCCTGACATGACCCAGATCACGCTCCGCCGCCCCGACGACTGGCACCTGCACCTCCGCGATGGCGAGATGCTGGCCGGCATCGCCCCCGAATCCGCTCGCCACTTCGGCCGGGCGATCATCATGCCCAACCTCGTGCCCCCCGTGGTCACCGGGGAGGACGCCGCCGCCTACCGCGAACGCATCCTGACGGCCCTGCCCGAAGGCAGCAACTTCACGCCGCTGATGACGCTCTACCTCACCGAGACCACCGACCCGGCGGATGTCGCCGCGGCGCATGCCTCGGGGCTCGTCACCGCGCTCAAACTCTACCCGGCGGGTGCCACCACCAACTCCGCCTCCGGCGTGCGCGATTTCGACAAGGTGCGCCCGGTGCTCGAGCTGATGGCCGAGAAGGGCATCCCGCTCTGCGTGCATGGCGAGGTGGTGGACAGCGACATCGACATCTTCGACCGCGAAGCCGTCTTCATCGACCGCGTGCTCGATCCGATCCGCCGCGCCACCCCGGGCCTGCGCGTGGTCATGGAGCACATCACCACCAAGCAGGGCGTCGACTATGCCCGCGCCGGCGGTGACGATCTGGGCGCGACGATCACCACGCACCACCTGGTGATCAACCGCAACCACATCCTCGTCGGTGGCATCAAGCCGCATTACTACTGCCTGCCCGTCGCCAAGCGCGAGGAGCACCGGCTGGCCCTGCGCGAGGCCGCGACCTCGGGCGATGCCAGCTTCTTCCTCGGCACCGACAGCGCGCCCCACGCCGATCCGGCCAAGGAAAGTGCCTGCGGCTGCGCCGGCTGCTTCACCGCCACCAACACGCTGTCGATCCTCGCCGAGGTCTTCGAGCAGGACGGGGCGCTCGACAAGCTCGAGGCCTTCGCCTCGCGCAATGGCCCAGCCTTCTACCGCCTGCCGGTGAGCGAGGAGACGGTGACCCTGACCAAGGGCGAACCCGTCACCTACCCGGGCAAGATCGAGACCGGCGCCGGGCCGGTGACCGTCTTCGATCCGGGCATGCCGCTGCACTGGCGGGTCGAAGCCTGAGCCTGTCGCGCGGGGGTACACCGCTCCCGCGCGCTTCCCAACTTCGGGAAAAGCCGAAAGAGCGCGCTGCCGTGCCGTGCGCCCTTCCCGCGCCGCCGCTTTCGCGCTAAGGCGGGCGCGGTTTTTCAAAGGAGCTGCCCCATGATCCCCTCGTCCTATCCCTCGCAAGAAGAAATGGCCCGGCTGACCGCCCGGATGCTCTGGGAGATCGGCGCGGTGCACTTCATGGGCGACGAGCCCTTCAAGCTCGCCTCCGGCCTGCCCTCGCCGGTCTATATCGACTGCCGCACGCCGATCTCGCACCCGCGCATCCGCTCGACGCTGATGGACTTCCTGACCGTCACCGTCATGCGCAACGCCGGCTTCGAGGCCTTCGACAACATCGCCGGCGGCGAGACCGCGGGCATCCCCTTCGCCGCGCTGGTGGCCGAGCGCATGGCGCTGCCGATGACCTACGTGCGCAAGAAGCCCAAGGGCTACGGCCGCAACGCCCGCATCGAGGGCAAGATGACCGAAGGCCAGCGCGTGCTTCTGGTCGAGGATCTGACCACCGACGGTGGCTCCAAGCTCAGCTTCGTCGATGCCATCCGCGAGACCGGCGCGACCTGCGCCCACACCGCGGTGATCTTCTACTACGGCATTTTCCCCGAGACGACGAAGACCCTCGGCGATCACGGCGTCGAGCTGCACTACCTCTGCACCTGGCACGACGTGCTGGCCGAGGCCAAGGAACGCGGCGGTTTCGAGCCCGCAACGCTGGCGGCGGTCGAGGCCTTCCTCGAAGACCCGCGTAAATGGCAGGCGGAAAACGGCGCATAAGCAGATTTTTCGCGGGCGGGGACTCTCTGCCCCTGCCCGCACCTTCGCACCAAATGTTGCGAAACATCCCGGGTCTGCTACGATATCTTCAAGAGCAGGCGCGGGAGCCGGGCGTATTTCCGGTTATCCCGAAACAGTCCACAGAGATTTCCAGATTGGTCCGTTGCCCGCGGCGCGTTATGACGCTCGCACCTGCGGGACTCGGGGGAGCCGGTGGGGATACCTTAGGGACACAAGAAGACGTCGGGCCATGCGAAAGGGCCATTGCGACGGGTCCGAAGAGTCAGGGCCAAGGGGACAGGCATGAACGATCAAAGCGTATTCAACGCCACCGGCGTCGAGGTCGAGCAGGCCGACACGATGCCGCATTCGATTGAGGCCGAGCAGCAGCTGCTCGGCGCGATCCTGACCAATAACGACGTCTACGACCGCGTCGCGGCCATCCTCGGCCCGCACCATTTCTACGACCCGGTGCACCGCCGCATCTTCGAGATCTCGGCGGCCCGCATCGCCAAGAACAACCTCGCCTCGCCGGTGACGCTCAAGGCGTTCATGGAGGACGACGAGGGGCTCAAGGAACTGGGAGGCCCGGCCTATCTCGCCCGCCTCGCCGGCGCCGCGGTCTCGAGCTTTGCGGTGCGCGACTACGCGCAGATGATCTACGATCTCGCGGTGCGCCGCGATCTCATCCGGCTCGGCCGCGACATTTCGGACCGCGCCACCAAGGTCGACGTGAAATCCGAGCCGCGCGAGCAGATCGTGCAGGCCGAGCAGGCGCTCTACAAGCTCGCCGAGCAGGGCCAGACCGAGGGCGGCTTCCAGTCCTTCCTGCGCGCGGTCACCGACGCGGTGAACGTCGCCAACGCCGCCTACCAGCGCGAGGGCGGGCTTGCCGGCGTTTCCACCGGCCTCATCGACATGGACAAGAAGCTGGGCGGGCTGCACCCCTCCGACCTTCTGATCCTCGCCGGCCGCCCCTCGATGGGCAAGACCTCGCTCGCCACCAACATCGCCTTCAACATCGCCAAGGCCTACAAGAAGGGCACCCGCCCCGACGGCACCGAGGGCGCGATCGAGGGCGGCGTCGTGGGCTTCTACTCGCTGGAAATGAGCGCCGAGCAGCTCGCTGCGCGTATCCTGTCGGAAGCCGCCGAGGTGCCGTCGGAGCAGATCCGCCGCGGCGACATGACCGAGGCCGAGTTCCGCCGCTTCGTGGATGCCGCGAAGAGCCTCGAGGCCTGCCCGCTGTTCATCGACGACACGCCGGCGATCCCGATCGCCCAGCTCGCCGCCCGCGCCCGGCGCCTAAAGCGCACCCACGGGCTCGACGTGCTGATGGTCGACTACCTGCAGCTGGTGCGCGGCACCGCAGAGAACCGGGTCAACGAGATCGCCGAGATCTCCATGGGTCTCAAGGCCATCGCCAAGGAACTCAACATCCCGGTCATCGCCCTGTCGCAGCTCTCGCGCCAGGTGGAAAGCCGCGAGGACAAGCGCCCGCAGCTGTCGGACCTGCGGGAATCGGGCTCGATCGAACAGGACGCTGACGTGGTGATGTTCGTGTTCCGCGAGGAATATTACGTCGAACGCGAGAAACCCTCGGACGACCGGCTCGACGAGATGGCCGCCTGGCAGGAGCGCATGGAGCGTCTGCACGGCAAGGCCGAGGTGATCATCGGCAAGCAGCGTCACGGCCCGATCGGCACGGTGGAACTCAGCTTCGAGGGCCGTTTCACCCGCTTCGGCAACCTCGTGCGCCCCTGGCAGAACGGCGAAGGCGACAACTTCTGAGCCGCGCACCAGCGGTTGCGGCAACGGCGCGCGCGGGGCAGGAGAACCTTGATTTCCGGCGCCGCGCCCCCTAGATTCAAAGGGCAAGCAGGAAGGAAAGCCTCATGACCGGACCGGATCCCATCATCATCTGACCTTCACCGGGCAGCGCATTCGTGGCTACGACGTGGCTCGGCGCTGCCTTTTCGTGTCTGGCCTCTTCGTATCTGGCCTCTCCGCTTTTCGCTTCTCGCTTTCCGACCAGCCTGACACCCGGCCCGGCACCTAGCCTAGCCAGTACCTAGCCTAGTCTGAGTGCCTGCCGCGCCTGAACGCATCGATTTTTCCTTCCAACTCAACTCTTTGCACAGCCAGTTCCGCCAGCGACCGGGCATCGTCGAAACGGAACCTCTCGAGGCCAAGCGCCCGGTGATCCTGCGCGAGGCTGCCGAGCAATTCCTGCCCGCAGGCTGCCGCATCGCTGGCGCTCTCGATGATCAGCGCGATCACCTTGACCCGCGACTCCGGCGACAGCGTCAGGTAGCTGGGCTGCTGAACACCCTCGATCTGCACCCGGATCTTCTCCAGAAGGCCGTAGAAATTCACCGTCTGGTGCAGCGCCCCGTCGGCGATATTGTGCACCTCGCTGATCCGCGTGCGGTAGATTTCCGTGTGCCGCGCATCGGTGATGTGGGGGATCAGCGCGCGATCTTCCCGGAAGCGCTTCAGCAGGTCCGCCTCCGACGGCGAGCGTTTCAGGAAGCGCTCCATGTCCCGCGTGTTGAAGTCGATCTCGGCAAAGAGCGCCCGCACGAGACTGTCCTGCTGCTTCCTGCGCCGCCGCTCCTCGCGCTCGTCGTCGATGAGCCGTTTCACGAACCAGGCAAGGAAGCCGAGGGTCGGCGCGAGGAAGGCCAGGAAGAACCTGATATCCACATCTTCCATCTCGGAAATTCCTGCCTCTGCCCGTCTCTTGCCGAAAATGCAGAATGAAGAACTTCCGCCCGCAGGTCCAACGCTTTCCCTCTTGACGCCCCGCCCGCGCCCGGCAATCAACGCGCCATGGCACAGGCACAGCTTACCATCGATCTCGATGCGATCCGCGCCAACTGGCGCGCTCTCGACGCCCTCTCCGACTGCGAGACAGGCGCCGTCGTCAAGGCGGATTCCTACGGTCTCGGCGCAGACACGGTCGCGCCGATGCTCGCGCGCGAAGGCGTGCGCCGCTTCTTCACCGCCACGGTCGAAGAGGGCGCGGCGGTCCGCAAGGCGCTGGGGGATGGCCCCGAGATCAACGTCTTCGGCGGACACATGGCGGGCGATGCCGCACTGATCAGGGCGGCGGGGCTGACCCCGATGCTGAACTCCATCGACCAGATGCTGCGCCACGTCGAGGCCCTGCCCGGCCACCCCTTCGGCATCCAGCTCGACAGCGGCATGAACCGGCTCGGCATGGAGGCCGAGGAATGGGCCGCCCTGCGCGAGCTGGCGATGAAGCAGAAGCCCCGACTGATCATGTCGCACCTTGCCTGCGCCGACGAGCCGAACCACGGCATGAACGCCCACCAGCTGCGGAATTTCCGCGAGATGACCGACGGCATCGACGCCCCGCGCTCGCTTTCGGCCACGGGCGGCATCCTGCTGGGCAAGGACTACCATTTCGACGTCACCCGCCCGGGCATCGGCCTCTACGGCGGCATGCCCTTCCGCGACGCGCAGCGCGTGGTGTCGCTGCACATCCCGGTGATCCAGACCCGCGAGGTCAAAACCGGCGAGTCGGTGGGCTACGGAAACAACTTCGTCGCCCGCTCGCCGATGAAGGTCGCGACGATCTCAGCGGGCTATGCGGATGGCATCCAGCGCGCGCTCGCACCCAAGAGCTACCTCTGGGCCGGCGAGACCCGCTGCAAGCTGCTCGGCCGCATCTCGATGGACCTGATCACCGTGGACGTCACCGCCGTCGACACCGTGCCGGCCACGCTCGAACTGCTCGGCCCGCACCAGACCGTCGATCACCTGGCGAACCACATCGACACCATCGGCTACGAGATCCTCACCTCGCTCGGCGGCCGCTACGCGCGGGTTTACGCGGGCGCATGAGCCTGACGCGCACCCTCGTCGCCGCGCCTGCCGCGGCACTGGGGACGCTCGGCCGCGCGGTGATCCGCGCGCTGGGGGCGGCCGGACGGCTGACCCTCTTCGCCCTCGCCGCACTCAGCCACATCGTCCGCCCGCCGCTCTACCCGCGCGAATTCGGCATGGCGCTGCTGCACGTCGGCTGGCTGTCGCTGCCGGTGGTGGGCATGACGGCGGTCTTCACCGGCGGCGCGCTGGCACTGCAGATCTATTCCGGCGGCGCGCGCTTCAACGCCGAGGCGGTGGTGCCGCAGATCGTCGCCATCGGCATGGTGCGCGAGCTTGGGCCGGTACTGGTGGGCCTGATGATCGCGGCGCGCGTCACCTCGTCGATCGCCGCCGAGATCGCCACGATGAAGGTCACCGAGCAGATCGACGCGCTGGTCACCCTGTCGACCGATCCGATGAAATACCTCGTCGCGCCGCGGCTTCTGGCCGCGCTGCTCACCGTGCCGCTGCTGGTGGCGGTGGGCGACGTGATCGGCATCGCCGGCGGCTACGCCGTGGCCACCAGCTCGCTCGGCTTCAACCCCGTGGGCTACCTCGCCAACACGCTGAACTTTCTCGAGCCGCTCGACGTCCTGTCCTCGCTCGCCAAGGGCTGCGCCTTCGGCGGCATCGCGGCGCTTCTGGGCTGCTACTACGGCATGCATTCGGGCCGCGGCGCGCAGGGCGTGGGCCGGGCCACCAAGACTTCGGTCGAGGCGGCGGCGATCCTGATCCTCGCCGCCAACTTCCTGCTCACGGGGGTCTTCTTCTCGGCATGATCACCCTGACGGACCTGCACAAGAGCTTTGACGGCGCCCCCGTGCTGCGCGGTGCCAACCTGCATGTGCCCAAGGGCAGCTCGATGGTGATTATCGGCGGTTCGGGCACCGGCAAGTCGGTGCTGCTGAAATGCATCCTCGGCCTCGTCACCCCCGACAGCGGCACCATCGAGATCGCCGGACAGGACGCCACCCGTGGCGAGCGCGAGGCGCTGCTCTCCCGGTTCGGCATGCTGTTCCAGGGTGCCGCGCTCTTCGACTCGCTGCCGGTCTGGCAGAACGTCGCCTTCCGCCTGCTGCGCGGCCCGCTGAAACGCCCCCGCCGCGAGGCACGCGAGATCGCCGTCGAGAAGCTGCGCCGCGTCGGGCTCGGCCCCGAGGTCGCCGACCGGCTGCCCGCCGAGCTTTCGGGCGGCATGCAGAAGCGCGTCGGCCTCGCCCGCGCCATCGCCGCAGACCCCGAGATCATCTTCTTCGACGAGCCCACCACCGGGCTCGACCCGATCATGGCCGGGGTGATCAACGAGCTGATCCGCGAGATCGTCACCGAGATGGGCGCCACCGCGCTGACCATCACCCACGATATGAGCTCGGTGCGCGCCATCGCCGACCGCGTCGCCATGCTCCATGCAGGCAAGGTCCGCTGGGAAGGCCCGGTTGGCGAAATGGACGCGGCACCGGACCCTTACGTGCAACAGTTCATCCACGGACACGCGGCGGGCCCGATCGAGGCGCTGCGATGACCCTCTTCGAGCCGAGCCCGCTGCTCATCGCGCTGATCGTGCTCAAGAGCTTCGTCTACCTCGAGGTGCTGGCGCTGCTCGCCCTGCTTCGCGCTCTCTTCGCCCGCGGCCCGGCGCGGCTGGCGGCCCTGCTCTCGCTTGTCCTCGCGGGCTGCGGCATCTACGCGAACTTCGCCCCGACGCTGGCCGCCTCCCACGGCCTCTCCGACGTCCCGCTCCTGCCCTCCGTCTCGCGCCTGCTCGCCTGGCAGCAGGGGCTGCCGGCGCTGCTGCTCGCCTCCGCCCCGCTGGCGCTGAGCGCGGCGCTGCCCGGCAGGCGGTTCCGCACCATCGACATCCTGCATATGCTGCTCATCGCGGGGCTTGTCGGCCTGTGGCTGGCAGCGCGCTTCGTCTGACCCACCCCTTCTTCTCTTTCCAAATACGCCGGGGTGAATTCGCCGCTAGGCGAAGAGGGGCAGCGCCCCTCGCCCGGCCTGAGACATTCCATGCTGAAATACGCCAACCTCGCCCTGTTCGTGCTCTACCCCATCGCCTGGGTCGCGCCGCTGATGCGGGCCGGGCTGCTGCCGCTCTTCGGCCTGTCCGAGATCAGCGTCATCTCGGGCATCGTCACGCTCTGGCACAGCGACGTCTTCCTGGCGCTGGTGGTGGCGCTCTTCGCGCTGGTGGCCCCCATGGTGAAGCTCGGAGGGCTGGCGCTGATCCAGTTCGGGCGGGTGCCGCGCCGCGCGCTGCCGCTGGTCAACGGACTGGGCAAGCTCGCCATGGCCGATATTTTTCTCGTCGCGGTCTATGTCACGCTGGTCAAGGGCATGGGCATCGGCCGGATCGAGACCGGCTGGGGGCTTTATCTCTTTACGTTCTGCGTCCTAGCCTCGCTGACCATCGGTCTGCTCGAACGTCAAAAGGAAGGCGATCAGGACTAAATCCATTCTCGGAACAATTGCAATTCTGCCACTGCGATTGTTCACACGGACTTAGCGCCAGTCATTAAAGTTAACTTTTCTCTCTCCTTTCGGTACACTCGACCTATTCTATTTCGTTACCGTTCTTTCTTTGGCTTTTTTCTTGGGAGTCGCCCATGGTGTCCCAACTTCGTGACGCAGGTCTGGCCCTGCACTATCTCCTCCAGAGGCTGGCATTCCTAGTTGTGGCTGCCGTTGGCTTGGGACTGCTGATCTGGACCGCCGCCGCGGCCGCCGGGTTTGCGCCCTGGCTCGAAATCGAGCTCAGCCTCGGCGGTCAACCCGTTGAGAATGCCGGAATTTGGTTGCAGTGCATCCTCGCCGGACTTGCCCTTGTACTCGTGTCCTTCCTGCCAAATGCCACCCACGTCATGGCGCTGGAACGGTCGCATCGCTCTTTCCAGATCGGCATGCGTGATATCGCCCGGGCCTATACGGTCTCGCACCGCGCCGACCGAGAGGGCGTTTTCAAGCTGCAGTCCGAGTTCGATTCGGTGCGCGAGCGCCTCGCCTATCTGCGCGACCACCCGGACCTCGCCGAGCTCGAGCCCTCGGTGCTCGAAGTGGCGGCGCAGATGAGCCACGTGTCCCGCGATCTTGCCCGCACCTACTCTGACCGCAACGTGCAGCGGGCTCAGGATTTCCTGATCGCCCGCCAGCAGGAGGTCGAGGATTTCAACGTCCGGATCGAGAAGGCCAAGGCCGCCGCGGTGGAGATCCGGCGTTGGCACGAACGGCTCGAACTGGACGAGGCCATCGCGCAGGCGCAGCTCGCACGGCTGGTGGACGAGCTCGAGGACATCCTGCCCGAGATCCTGCCCGAGGCCACGGTCAGCATGGATGCCCCCGCTCCCGAGGCACCGGAGGAACCGCGCCCCGATCGCGTGGTGCCGATGCCCCGCGCCGCCGAGTGAGCGCCGCGCACTGATCTCGTCGGAGGGGGCACAGCCCCCTCTGCGGCATTGTCGCGGTAACCCCCGGCGTATTTCTCAAGAGACGAAGAGCCGCGCTTGCGCATGGCCCCGTGACCGGGCAGAAACCGCGCATGGCCAAAGCTTCCGCGAATTTCGTCTGTCAATCCTGCGGCAACGCCACCTCGAAATGGTCGGGGCGCTGCGATGCCTGCGGGGAATGGAACACCATCACCGAAGAGGTGCCGCTCTCGCAGGGGCCCGGCGGCAAGACGCTGGGCGCGACGCGCGGGCGCAAGGTGGCGCTCTCTGACCTTGCCACCACCGAGGCCGCGCCGCCGCGCACCGCCTCGAAGATCGAGGAACTCGACCGGGTGCTCGGCGGCGGGCTGGTGCCCGGTTCGGCCATTCTCGTGGGCGGCGATCCCGGAATCGGCAAATCGACCCTGCTGCTGCAGGCCGCCGCGGCCTTTGCCCGCGCCGGGCAGAAGGTGATCTACGCCTCGGGCGAGGAGGCGCGCGCGCAGGTGCGCATGCGCGCCCAGCGTCTGGGGCTCGGCGAGGCGCCTGTGCAACTTGCCGCCGAGACCAACCTGCGCGACATCCTCACCACACTCGAGGCCGAGAAGCCCGGCCTCGTGATCGTCGACTCGATCCAGACCATGTGGGTGGACAATGTCGCCAGCGCGCCGGGCTCGGTGGCGCAGGTGCGCGCCGCGGCCCACGAGCTGACCACCTTCGCCAAGCGCCACGGCACTTCGGTGATCATGGTCGGCCATGTCACCAAGGACGGGCAGATCGCCGGCCCGCGCGTCGTCGAACACATGGTCGACACGGTGCTCTACTTCGAGGGCGAGCGTGGCCACCAGTTCCGCATCCTGCGCTCGGTGAAGAACCGCTTCGGCCCGGCCGACGAGATCGGCGTCTTCGAGATGACCGGCGGCGGCCTCGCCGAGGTTCTGAACCCCTCGGCGCTGTTTCTGTCAGAACGCGGCACACCCGCGCCCGGCTCGGTGGTCTTCTCCGGGATCGAGGGCACGCGGCCGGTGCTCGTCGAGTTCCAGGCGCTGGTCGCCCCGACGCCGCAATCGCAGCCGCGGCGCTCGGTCGTCGGCTGGGACGGCGGCCGCCTGGCGATGATCCTCGCGGTGCTGGAAGCGCGCTGCGGCATCCCCTTCGCGGGACTCGATGTCTATCTCAACGTCGCCGGCGGCATGAAAATCAACGAGCCGGCGGCGGATCTTGCCGTTGCGGCTGCGCTGCTTTCCGCCCGCGAAGATATTGCGGTGCCGCCGGAAACAGTTGTTTTCGGTGAAATCAGCCTCTCCGGCGCCCTGAGACCCGTGGGCCAGACCGAAAACAGGTTGAAAGAAGCGCAAAAACTTGGTTTTTCCAACGCGATCCTGCCAAGGGGCGGAAAGGCCACGGGCAAGAGCGGCATGTCGCTCAGCCAGATGCCCGACCTTGTCACCCTGGTGGGAGAGGTGTTCGGCGCCGGGTAAGGCGCGACACCGATCAATCGGATCAGACGAGGGGCGCGAGGCGCATGGACGGATTCACTATCATCGACGGGGTCGTCGCGCTCGTCATCGTGCTGTCGGCACTGCTCGCCTATTCGCGAGGGCTGGTGCGCGAGGCGCTGGCCATTCTGGGCTGGATCGTCGCGGCGATCCTCGCCTTCGTCTTCGCGCCGCAGGTGCAGCCGCTGGTCAAGGAAATCCCGGTGCTCGGCGATTTCCTCGCTGACAGCTGCGAGCTGTCGATCATCGCCGCCTTCGCCGCGGTCTTCGCGCTGGCGCTGGTGATCGTGTCGCTCTTCACCCCGGTGTTCTCGAGCCTCGTGCAGCGCTCGGCGCTCGGCGGGCTCGATCAGGGGCTCGGCTTCCTGTTCGGCGTGGCCCGCGGCGTGCTGCTCGTGGCGATCGCCTTCTTCGTCTACGAGACGGTGATCACCGCGCAGGACATCCCCATGGTCGACGATTCGCGCTCGGCCGCGGTCTTCGCGCAGTTCACCGGCAAGATCGAGGAACAGAACCCCGAAGCGGCGCTTGGCTGGATCACCACCCAGTACGAGCAGCTCGTCGGCATCTGCGAAGTTCCGGGCGCCAACGACGCCTGAGCCACTCAGGCTGCCCCCGAGGCATCGAGCCGCGCTTTCGGGCGCGGCTTTTTTCGTGTCACCCGCGCACATGTCGGTTCAAAGCGGCACAGGGCGGCACAAAGATCACGAAATCGCGCAGAGGTGTTAGCGCACGTCTTGCCACGCCGCGCCGCGGCGTCCATATGCGAAGCTTCCGTGACACCCGCCCCTCATGACAGTATGAGGGGGCTGTCCCCAGCCCTATGGATTCGGAGCCGCCCTTGTCCGATCGCCAGATGCCCCCCGCCCATCCCTTTGATTTCGACGCCGTCGATGCCGACAAGCTGCACGAAGAGTGCGGCGTGTTCGGGGTCAACGGGGTCACCGACGCGGCGAATTTCGTCGCCCTCGGCCTGCACGCGCTGCAGCACCGGGGACAGGAAGCCGGCGGGATCGTTTCGTACCACCCCGAGCACGGGTTCAACTCTGCCCGCCGCTTCGGCTACGTGCGCGACAACTTCACCCGCGCCTCGCTCATGGAAACCCTGCCCGGCGAACTGGCCATCGGCCACGTGCGCTACTCGACCGCCGGCTCGAAAGGCGCGGCGATCCGCGACGTGCAGCCGTTCTTCGGCGAGTTCTCGATGGGCGGCGCCGCCATCGCCCACAACGGCAATATCACCAATGCCGACGCGCTGCGCCGCGAGCTGATCGAGCGTGGCTCGATCTTCCAGAGCTCCTCGGACAGCGAATGCATCATCCACCTGATGGCCCGCTCGCTGCAACGCGACATCCCGGCCCGCATGGAAGACGCACTGCGCCGCGTCGAAGGCGCCTTCTCGGTTGTCGCCATGACGCGCACCAAGCTGATCGGCGTGCGTGACCCGCTGGGCGTGCGCCCGCTGGTGCTCGGCAAGCTGGCCGACGACGGCTACGTGCTGAGCTCGGAAACCTGCGCGCTCGACATCATCGGTGCCGAGTTCGTGCGCGAGATCGAGCCCGGCGAGATGGTCGTGATCTCGGGCGGCAAGGTCGAGAGCCGCCGCCCCTTCCGCACGCAGCCCTCGAAGTTCTGCATCTTCGAACATGTCTACTTCTCCCGTCCCGACTCGATCATCGGCGGCCGCTCGGTCTACGAGACCCGCCGGCAGATCGGCGTCGAGCTGGCCCGCGAAGCGCCGGTCGAGGCCGACCTCGTCTGCCCGGTGCCCGACAGCGGCACGCCGGCGGCGATCGGCTTCGCGCATGAGAGCGGCATTCCGTATGGCATGGGGATCATCCGCAACCAGTACATGGGCCGGACCTTCATCGAGCCGACCGAGCAGATCCGTAACATGGGCGTGCGCCTCAAGCTCAACGTGAACCGCGCGCTCATTCGCGGCAAGCGGGTGATCCTGGTCGACGACTCGGTGGTGCGCGGCACCACCTCGCGCAAGATCAAGGAAATGATCCTCGACGCCGGCGCCGCGGAGGTGCACTTCCGCATCGCCTCGCCGCCCACCGCCTGGCCGTGCTTCTACGGCGTAGACACGCCGCAGCGCGAGAAGCTGCTGGCCGCCACCATGTCGGAAGAGGAAATGCGCGAGCACCTTGGCGTCGACAGCCTCAAGTTCATCTCGCTCGACGGCCTCTACCGCGCCGTCGGCGCGAGCGAGCAGGGCCGCGACAACAAGTGCCCGCAGTATTGCGACGCTTGCTTCTCGGGCGAGTACCCGGTCGAGCCGGCGGACATGATCGAGAAGGGCTTCAAGCTCAAGACTGCGGCAGAGTAACACATGCGCTGCGCGCCTCGCCGCCGAGGCGCGCGCCGCTTTCCGCCGTAGCAGATGTTCTGTTGCGGCGCGCACGGGGACGTGACCATTCGTCCCCCTTTTTTATGCCGACGCGCATCCCTTATTTTGGCAGCAATCCGCCGCAACCAGATCAAGGAGAGCGCGCCATGGCAAATTCCACCCCCCCGAAAGTTGCCGCAACGGCCACCACGCGCGCCCCGCTGCCGCGCGGGATCGCCCTGCTCGGCGTCCGCGGCTCCGACCGCAACGCCCGCGCGCTGGTGCGCCTGCCCGATGGCCGCGTGGTCACGGTCGGCGTCGGCAGCCAGATCGGCCGGCAGAAGATCGTCGCCATTGACGAGGATCGCATCGCCCTGTCGAAGGGCGGCGCGGCGGAATGGATCGAGCTACCCTGAGACGCGGCTGACGCACCGCCGACACGCCCGGCCCGCACCGCCCTCTGCGACATCTCGCGCGAATTGACATTTTCCGGTGTCCGGGCGAGACGACGGACATGAGTGAAAAGATCGCCCTTGTCACCGGAGCCTCGCGCGGGCTGGGCTTCGCCCTCGCCGAAGCGCTCGCGCCGGAGTACCACATCGTCGCTGTCGGCCGCACCGTCGGCGGGCTCGAGGATCTCGACGACCGCATCAAGGCCAAGGGCGGGGCGGCGACGCTCGCCCCCATGGACATCACCAAGCCCGAGGCCATGGCGCAGCTCTGCCGCTCGGTCTGGGACCGCTGGGGCGGCATCAAGCTCTGGCTGCACACCGCCGTGCATGCGGGACCGCTCACCCCGGCCAACCACATGGACCAGAAGGACTGGGCGAAGTCGATCGCGACCAACCTGACCGCGACCGGCGTGCTGATCCCCTACGTGACGCCACTGCTTGGCGAAGACGGCCGCGCGGTCTTCTTCGAGGATGACCACGCGGGCGAGCGCTTCTACGGCCACTACGGCACCACCAAGGGCGCACAGATCGCGCTGGCCCGCAGCTGGCAGGCCGAGACCGGCAAAACCGGGCCCAAGGTGGATATCGTCAGCCCCAAGCCGATGCACACCACGATCCGCGTCGTCTTCCACCCGGGCGAGGACAAGACCGCGCTCGCCTCGCCCTATGCCGAGGCCGCACGGATCGTGGACGAATTGGGTCTCGTCTGACCTCTCGGCTTCGGGCCGGCGATCACGTCAGCTCGAAGCGCGACACGCCCGCCGCGGCAAGCCGCGCGTCCAGCTCCGGTGAGGTCAGGAACTCCAGCACCGCCATCGCCTCAGGCCCGGCCATGCGGGTGACGAAGACCGACATGTCGATATGCGTCTCCAGGGCGTCCGGAAAGATCGCCGCGGGCTCGACGCCGGGGCTCGCGAGGATGGTCGTCAGCGGGGCAACCGCAAACTCGATGTCTCCAGCCGCCACCGCCGCGACCGGCGCGCCGCCCCCCATCGGCCTGCACCGCGGGCCGATCTGCGCGACGAGCCCCAGCCGACCAAGCACCCCGAGGAAGGTCCGCCCGCTGGTGCCCGCCCCGGTGTAGCCGATGCTCCGCGCCGCGCTCAGCATCTCCACGATCTCCTGAGTCTCGGTCAGCACCGGCCCGCCGACCCCGTCCCTGCGCGCCACGGCTAGCCGCACCCGGCCAAAGGCACGGTGCGCCTCGGGGGCGACGTGGCCCGCGTCGATCAGCTGCCGGACATAGCGCGGATTGCTCAGACCGATGTCGCCGCGCCGCCCCTCGAAGACCCGCTCGGCGATCGCCGGGTTGAGGTCATGCACCGCCCGCAAGGGAGCCCCCGCGGCGCTTTCCATGCCCGGGCGCAGCTCCGCGACCACGGGCTTGATTGCGAGCGGGACGAGAATGGTAAGTTCCTGCAACGGCATGGGGATGGCCCTGAATGGTAGACTGCGGCGGACGATAGCATGTTCCGCGCTGCCGCGAAGCCCTTCCCGCAGAACGTGATCACACGGCCTGCGACCGCCCCGACCCGGCGCGAGCCGCTACTTCTGAGTCACACCTGAGACCAGATCGCATCAGCGACGCCTCGCAGCCCTGCTGCGCCTTGCTCCACCCCGGGCCATTGCCTATGGAAGGTCCATAACAGGGGTCCATCATGCGCATTCTCATCACCAACGACGACGGCATCAACGCCCCGGGGCTGACGGTGCTGCAGGCCATCGCGGAAGAGCTCGCCGGTCCCGAGGGCGAGGTCTGGACCGTGGCGCCCGCCTTCGAGCAATCGGGGGTCGCCCATTGCATCAGCTACACCCATCCGATGATGATCGCCGAGATGGGCCCGCGCCGCTGGGCCGCCGAGGGCAGCCCCGCCGACTGCGTGCTCGCCGGCCTGCACGACGTGATGAAGGACGCCCCGCCCGACCTGGTGCTCTCCGGCGTGAACCGGGGCAACAACTCGGCCGAGAACGCGCTCTATTCCGGCACACTCGGCGGCGCCATGGAAGGCGCGCTGCAGGGGCTGCCGTCGATCGCCCTGTCGCAATACCTCGGACCGCGCACCCGCGAGCTGCAGAACCCCTTCGAGACCGCCGCCACCCATGGCGCCGAGGTGGTGCGCCGGATCCTCGCCTCGGGCACCCAGACCGATGGCGACTACCGGCTGTTCTGGAACGTGAACTTCCCGCCCTGTCCGGCGCATGAGGTCAAGGGCACCCGCGTGGTGCCGCAGGGCCGCCGCGCCCAGACCAACTACTCGGTCGAGCCGCACCTGTCCCCCTCGGGGCGCAAGTTCCTGTGGATCCGCGGCGGCGACCAGCGCCAGCCCGCGCCGGCGGGCACCGATGCGGCGGTGAACCTCGAGAGCTACATCTCGGTCACCCCGATGCGCGCCGACCTGACCGACCATTCCGCGCTGGCGGCGCTGGAGGAGGCCTTCGCATGAGTTTCGACGCCGAGGCCAAGATGCAGCTGCTCTTCGCCCTGCGCTCGCGCGGGGTGACCGACAGCCTCGTGCTCGAGGCGATGGAGAAGATCGACCGCGGGCTCTTCGTGAAGGGCTACTTCACCGATCGCGCCTACGAGGACATGCCGCTGCCGATCCCCTGCGGGCAGACCATCTCGCAGCCCTCCGTGGTCGGGCTGATGACCCAGGCGCTGAACGTGTCGAACCGCGACAAGGTGCTCGAGGTCGGCACCGGCTCGGGCTACCAGGCTGCCATCCTCAGCCAGCTGGCGCGGCGCGTCTACACGGTGGACCGTCATCGCCGCCTCGTGGTCGAGGCGCGCAAGGTTTTTGATGCGCTCGACCTTTCCAATATCACCGCCTTCACCGCCGACGGCAGCTTCGGCCTGCCCGACCAGGCACCCTTTGATCGCATCTTGGTGACCGCCGCGGCCGAAGACCCGCCCGGGCCGCTCTTGGCCCAGCTGCGGATTGGCGGTATCATGGTCCTGCCCGTGGGGCAGTCCGACACCGTGCAGCACCTCATCCGGGTGACCCGCACGGAACAGGGCTTCGACTATGACGAGCTGCGCCCCGTGCGCTTCGTGCCGCTTGTGGAAGGTCTGGCCAAGGAGAGCTGACCGCCCCAGGCGGCAATTGACATGACGTCCCGGGACAAGGGGCGCAGGTGAGGATCGAGACAGATGGACGACGCATTCCGCAAATCCGCCACCCGGATCGCCGGGCCGTTGGCCGCGGCCGCCCTGCTGGCGGCCTGCTCCGGCCCGATCGACTACGACATGCGTGGCCGCATGGGCGGCTCGGTCGACACGTCGCAGGCCGCGCTTTCGGCCAGCACCATCGACCGGCCGGTGCCCGACGCGCGCGGCGTGCTGTCCTACCCGAACTACCAGGTGGCGATCGCGCGCCCCGGCGACACGGTGGCGGATGTGGCCAGCCGCGTCGGCCTGCCCGCCGGCGAGGTTGCCCGCTACAACGGCATGCAGGCCAACGACCCGCTCCGCCCGGACGAGATCATCGCCCTGCCGAGCCGCGTCGGCGTGGCCGTCCCGAGCAGCAACGTGGACATCGCCACGCTGGCGGGCAATGCGATCAACAACGCCCCCGCCACCGCGCGCCCCTCGGAGGTGACCAGCAGCACGCTGGCCCCGGCGCAGAGCAGTGCCCAGGCCAGCGCCCCGACCAGCGCCCAGAGCAATTCCGCGGCGCAGACCGGCGGCGTCGAGCCGATCCGCCACAAGGTGCAGCGTGGCGAAACCGCCTATACCGTGGCCCGGCTCTACGGCGTGACGCCGAAGTCGCTGGCCGAGTGGAACGGGCTCGACGCCAACTTCACCCTGCGCGAAGGCCAGTACCTGCTGATCCCCGTGGTCGAGCAGCGCGCCGCCCGCGCCGAGACGGTGACCGTGGCGCCGGGCACCGGCTCGCCGACACCGCAGCCGCCCTCCTCGGTGCAGCCGCTGCCGCAGGACGAACCCTCCCGCACCGCCCAGACCGCGGCCGCCGCGACCACTGCGGCGAAGCCGGTGGCCGACATCGGGCAGGCCTCGAGCAACGCGCTGATGGCGATGCCGGTGAACGGCTCGATCGTGCGCGAATACTCCAAGGGCAAGAACGAGGGCATCGACATCTCGGCCCCCGCCGGCAGCCCGGTGAAGGCCGCCGCAAGCGGAACGGTCGCGGCGATCACCCGCAACACCGACAACGTGCAGATTGTCGTCATCCGCCACCCGGACGAGCTGCTGTCGATCTACACCCACCTCGACGCGCTGCAGGTCAAGAAAGGCGACGCGGTGAGCCGCGGCCAGACCATCGGCTCGGTGCGCGCCGCCGACCCGGCCTTCCTGCACTTCGAGGTGCGCAAGGGGTTCGACAGCGTCGATCCGATGAGCTACCTGCGCTGACCGCGCCGCACGCAACGCAAAAGGCCCGGCGCGCGCCGGGCCTTTTTGTTTTTTAGAGTGACCTCACCGCTGCGGGTGAGGCACGACCATTTCAGACCAGCGACACCGCCACCGGGCCCAGCCCGGAGATCTCGCCCGAAACCTCGGTGCCCGCCGGGAAGTAGGGCAGCCCGCAGAGCGAGCCGGTGATCACCACCTGCCCCGGCTGCAGCCCGCCGCAGTGCTCGCCGATCACCTCGCAGAAGAGCCGCAGGTTGGCCAGCGCCGAGCCGCCCGGCACCGTCGCGGACCCATCCAGCACGACCGTCTCGCCGCACACCAGCCGCGCCTCGACCGCACCGAAATCGCTGCCGTCCCAGCCCTCGAGCGCCGCACCCGACACCAGGCCCGCGTTGATCTGCATGTCGGCGAGCTTGAGCAGCGGCGCACCGGCGCTCTCGCCCTCGAGCCGCGTGTCCACCAGCTCGATCACCGGGCGCGGCGCGAAATAGGCTTCCACCGGCTCGGGAAGGCCCGGTCCCGGCAGCGGCTGGAGCAGCTCGAAGCCGATTTCCAGCTCGATGCCGAGCTGGTCCTTCACCGCGGCCTTGCCACCGTCGGCGACAACATCCGCCGCCGCGATCGGTGCGACCACGGGCGCGACCACGCCCGTACCCGCGGCGACCTTGAAGCCCGCCACGGCACCGCGCAGGCGGGCCACCTCGGCCTGAACCACGAGGCTCTCGCTGCGGCTCTCGGGCAGCGCCATGTCGCCCGGCGCCGGCGCGAAACGCGCCCCGGTCTCATGCGCGCGCTGCAGTGCAGCGACAAAATCGGACAGATCTCTGGGGGCGGTCATCGGCACTCTCCGGCTCGGAAACAAGAACCGGCTGCGCGCAGCCGGCCCGGCAAGCCTTAGAGCATCCCAAACCCGCCGCCAAGCGACGGCGAATCTCCGCCTTCGGCGTCGGGCGGGTTGCGGCTTCCCGCAACCGCGCGGCCCGCCTTGTCTCAAAAGGACGGCACAAGTTGCGGAGGTTACTATTCAACTTTTTGTGTCCGCGCTTAGCGCAACCGCAACGCGCGATGCCTTTATCGGCGAAGCGCCGCCGACCCGGCGGCTCCGCAGCCACGCAAAATGATGCGGTCTTCCGCATGATTTCCCTAGAAACTCCGCCCCGGCCCGGTCTATTTCCAGCGCGCGCGGCGAACGAGTCGCGGCGCCGCACGTTTCGTCACGCAAAGCTGAACGGCAAACATGTGCGACGGAATGACCTATTCGGTTCGCGCCTGCAGCATTCTACGCGCGACCCACCTGTAACGGACGCGCCCGTTCTGAGTGCGCCCGAATTGTTCTCCCGGACCGGCCTCCTCCTCTCATCCGCCGATCCGGAAAGACCTGCGAGGCTGACTTGAGACTATCGTTCAAAATTCCGATCCTGCTGGGAGCGGTCGCGAGCCTGTCGGCATGCCAGTACGACGTGCTTGCACCGTCGGGCTGGGTGGCCGCCGAGCAGCGTGACCTGCTGGTCATCTCGACCCTGCTCATGCTGATCGTGATCATCCCGGTCATTTTCATGGCCATCTGGTTCCCGCTGCGCTACCGCGCCGACCGTCCGGACCAATCCGACTACGCGCCGGAATGGTCCCACTCGACCAAGCTCGAATACGTGCTCTGGGGCGTGCCTATTATCATCGTCGCGATCCTCGGCGTGTACACCTACATCTACACGCACCGGCTCGACCCCTACCGCCCGCTCGACGCGGCGGAGATCGGCACCGAGATCGGCGAGCCGATCGAGGTGGACGTGGTCTCGCTCGACTGGAAATGGCTGTTCATCTACCCCGAACAGGGCGTGGCCTCGGTCAACGAACTGGCCGTTCCGGCGAACCGTCCGATCAACCTGCGCCTGACCTCCTCGACCGTGATGACCACCTTCTCGGTCCCCGCGCTCGGCGGCATGATCTACACGATGGCCGGCATGGAGACGAAGCTGCATCTCATCGCAGATGAGGAAGGCACCTACTTCGGCCAGGCGGCGCACTACTCGGGCCCCGGCTTCTCGGAGATGCACTTCGACACGCTGGCGATGAGCGATGCCGATTTCGACCAGTGGGTCGAAAAGGCCCGCGCCTCGAACGACGAGCTGTCGCGCGAAGCCTACCTCGATCTCGAAGTGCCCTCGATGGCCAACGAGGTGCAGTACTACAGCGGCGTCGACGAGAATCTCTTCGACCGCATCCGTGGTCTCTGCGTCGACGAGGGCAAGGTCTGCATGGATCAGATGATGATGCAGGACGAGATGGGCGGCGGCGGCCTCGACGGGATCGCCAACAAGCACATGTACCAATACGACGACCAGCGCGCGATCGACGGCTTCGGCAATCTGATCGGCGAGCCGGCAACGCCCTCCGCCCCGGCCCACGGTGGTCACGCGGACGGCGAAACCCTTTCCATGAACACCCATGAGGGAGCAGCGCACGATGGCAACTGAAGCCCATGTCCAAGCCCCCGAGACCTGGTCGCCGCTCTTCGGCCGCCTGACCCTCGACTGGATTCCCTACCACGAGCCGATCCTCGTCGGCACCTTCTCGGCCATCGTTCTGGGCGGCATCGCCGCGCTGATCCTGATGACCTACTTCAAGCTCTGGGGCCCGCTCTGGCGTGACTGGCTCACCAGCGTCGACCACAAGAAGATCGGCATCATGTACATGGTGCTCGGCTTCGTGATGTTCATCCGCGGCTTTGCCGACGCGCTGATGATGCGCGCCCAGCAGGCCATGGCGGCCGGCGGTGCCGAGGGCTACCTGCCCCCGCACCACTACGACCAGGTCTTCACCGCCCACGGCGTGATCATGATCTTCTTCGTGGCGATGGCCTTCATCACCGGCATCATGAACTTCGTCATGCCGACGCAGATCGGTGCCCGCGACGTGGCCTTCCCCTTCCTGAACAACTTCTCGTTCTGGATGACGGTGGCCGGTGCGCTGCTGGTGAACATCTCGCTGTTCATCGGGGAGTTCGCCCGTGTCGGCTGGCTGGCCTTCCCGCCGCTGTCGGGATCGGCCTTCTCGCATGGACCCGGCGTGGACTACTACCTCTGGGCGCTGCAGATCGCCGGTGTCGGCACGACGCTGTCGGGCGTGAACCTTCTGGCGACCATCTTCAAGATGCGCGCCAAGGGCATGAAGCTGTTCGACATGCCGGTCTTCACCTGGACCACGCTGTGCACCAACGTGCTGATCGTCGCGGCCTTCCCGGTGCTGACCGCCACGCTCACCATGCTGACGCTCGACCGCTACCTCGATTTCCACTTCTTCACCAACGATCTCGGCGGCAACGCCATGATGTACGTGAACCTGATCTGGATCTGGGGTCACCCCGAGGTCTACATCCTGATCCTGCCGATCTTCGGCGTGTTTTCGGAAATCGTGCAGACTTTCTCGGGCAAGCCGCTGTTCGGCTACAAGACGATGGTCTGGGCGACCGCCTGCATCATGGTGCTGTCGTTCATCGTGTGGCTGCACCACTTCTTCACCATGGGCTCCGGCGCCAACGTGAACACCTTCTTCGGCATCACCACGATGATCATCGCGGTGCCCACCGGGGTTAAGGTCTTCAACTGGCTCTTCACCATGTACAAGGGGCGCGTGCAGTTCGAAGTGCCGATGCTCTGGACCACCGGCTTCATCGTCACCTTCGCCATCGGCGGCATGACCGGCGTCCTGCTGGCCGTTCCGCCCGTGGACTTCCAACTGCACAACACGCTGTTCCTCATCGCCCACTTCCACAACGTCATCATCGGCGGCGTGGTGTTCGGGGTCTATGCCGCCGTCACCTTCTGGTGGCCCAAGGCCTTCGGCTTCAAGCTGGACGACAAATGGGGACGCCGCACCTTCTGGTTCTGGTGCGTGGGCTTCTACTTCGCCTTCATGCCGCTCTATGCGCTCGGCCTGATGGGCGTGACGCGCCGCCTGCAGAGCTACATGGACCAGGCCTGGCAGATCTACTTCATCATCGCCGCCTTCGGCGCGGTGCTGATCGCCTGTGGCATCGCCTGCGGCTTCATCAACTTTGCCGTCTCGATCCTGCGCCGCAAGGAGCTGGCCGTCGGCAACGATCCGTGGAACGCGCGCACCCTCGACTGGGCAACCCAGTCGCCGCCCGCCAACTACAACTTCCCGCAGGACGTGGTGGTCTCCGGCCGTGACGCCTTCTGGAAGATGAAACAGGACGGGTTCAAGTGGTCCACCAACTACTCGGACATCCACATGCCGAACAACACGGCCACCGGCATCATCGTTGCCGCCATGGCCCTGGTCTTCGGCTTCGCGATGATCTGGTACATCTGGTGGCTCGCCGCGATCACCTTCATCGGCATGATC
This sequence comes from Alloyangia pacifica, assembly GCF_020524285.1. Classification (GTDB taxonomy): domain Bacteria; phylum Pseudomonadota; class Alphaproteobacteria; order Rhodobacterales; family Rhodobacteraceae; genus Salipiger; species Salipiger pacificus_B. The sequence goes on along the minus strand of NZ_JAIVKX010000006.1, from coordinate 93,726 downwards.
GCGACGGTGATCGCGCATACCTTCAACTACAATCAGGATCACTGGATCCCGGCGGCAAAGGTCGCTGAAACGGAAGCGAAGGGAGAGGTCGCATGACCATGCTCGACACTCCGCTGACCGGACGCGTGGAGGGGCCTAACGGCCCCGACCACCACCCCGATCATCACCACGCCAGCCCCACCCCCATCGGGTTCTGGATCTACCTGATGAGCGACTGCATCATCTTTGCATCGCTCTTCGCCGCCTACGCCGTGCTGGGCAACAACTTCGCCGGGGGCCCCGGTCCCAAGGATCTCTTCGAGCCCGGCTTCGTGCTCGCCGAGACGGCGCTGCTGCTGATCTCCTCGGTCACCTTCGGCGTCGCCATGCTGAAGGCCGACAAGCACGACATGGACGCCACCACCCTGTGGCTGGTGATCACCGGCCTGTTCGGTGCGGGCTTCATCGGGATGGAACTCTACGAGTTCAACCACCTGATCCACATCGGCGCGGGCCCCGACCGTTCGGGCTTCCTGTCGGCCTTCTTCCTGCTGGTCGGCACCCACGGTCTGCACGTGACCTTCGGCCTCGTCTGGCTCTGCGTGATGATCGCGCAGATCCGCATGAAGGGCATGATCCCGGCGAACATGCAGCGTCTCGCCACGCTGAGCATGTTCTGGCACTTCCTCGATCTCGTCTGGATCGGGGTGTTCTCCTTCGTCTACCTCGTGAGGCTGATCTGATGAGCGCACATTCCGACACATCGCACGGCACCATGGGCCAGCTGATGACCGGTTTCGCCCTCGCGGCGATCTTGAGCATCATTCCCTTCGCGCTGGTCATGATGGAGACCGACATCGCTCCGTCGACCCTGGTGGCGATCATCATGGGTCTGGGCGCCGTCCAGATCGTCGTGCACCTGGTGTACTTCCTGCACCTCAAGAGCAGCACCGAAGAGGGCTGGACCCTCGCGGCGACCGTGCTCGCGGTGGTCATCGTGGCGATCGTTCTGGCCGGCTCGCTCTGGGTCATGCACAACATGAACGCCAACATGATGCCGATGACCGAGGGCAACATGGTCATGGATCCCGAGGCCACCCCGGGCGCCAGCATGTCCGGTCACGAGGACCACAACTGATGGGCGCGGCGGCGCATAAGCCCGGCGTGCAGCGCCGCCGCTGGCCACTCATCGTGGTGGTCACGCTCATCGCCCTTGCCGGTCTGGTCGGCTTCACCTCGCTGGCAATCTGGCAGGTGAACCGGCTGCACTGGAAAGTGGCCCTGATCGAAAGGGTCGAGGCGCGCGTCCATGCCGCGCCCGTCCCTGCTCCCGGCCCGGAAGACTGGGCCGGGATCACCGCCGAGAGCGCCGAGTACCGGCATGTCACGCTCAGCGGCACCTTCCTCAACGACGAGGAAGTGCAGATTTACACCCCCGCGGATTTCGGCCCTGCCTACTGGGTTCTGACCCCGCTGCGCCGCGACGACGGCACGGTGGTGATGGTCAACCGCGGCCAGGTGCCCGAGAACCTCAAGGATCCCGCCACCCGCGACGCGCCCGAGGGCCCGCAGACCGTCACCGGCCTGCTGCGCATCTCCGAGGACCGCGGTTGGCTTTTCTCGCGCGACAACGACCCCGAGAACGGCCAGTGGTACCGCCGCGACATCGGCTCGATCACCGAGGCCAAGGGGTTCGACGACGCCGCGCCCTATTTCGTCGACCAGGAGATGGGCGCCGATCCCGGGGCCTGGCCGCGCGGCGGGCAGACCGTGATCAGCTTCCGCAACGCGCACCTCAGCTACGCGCTGACCTGGGCGGGGCTCGCGCTGCTGATGGTGGCCGCCTGGGGCCTGTTCATCTGGACGGAATTCCGCCGCACCCGCTGAGGGCTCAGCGCCGAAGCATCATCGGCAGCAGCACCAGCGGCACCAGCAGAAGCAGCAGCGCCACCGCCCCGAAGGAGGCGCGCAGCCCGAAGAGCTCGGACAGGCCACCCATCATCGGCGGCCCCATGAAGAAGCCGGTGTAGCCGATCACCGTCGCGCGGCTGATCGCCCGTGCCCGGGCCTGCGGCGTCAGACGCGCGCCGAGCCAGGCATAGGCCATGGGTGCCAGCACCGAGACCCCGAAGCCCAGCACCGCAAAGCCGATCCAGCCCACGAGCGCGGTCGGCGCAAGCGCGGCGGTCACCGAGCCGAGCGCGGCAAGCCCCGCCCCGGCCCCCAGAACGCCTGCGCCGTTCAGGCGCCGGATCAGCCCCTGCCCCGACAGCCGCCCGGCGCCCATGGTCAGCCCCAGCAGCGTCGGCGCCAACGCCCCGCCCACAGCCCCGGCGCCAAGGTTGCGCTCGAGATGCAGCGCCGACCAGGCCTCGGTCGCCTGCTCGGCCATGAAACCGATGCAGATTACCACCCCCGCAAGCGCCACGATCCCCCAGGGCAGCGGCGCGCGTCCGGTCTGCTCGGTCGTCTCCTCGGGCAGAACAACCTCGCCGCCACGCGCGACAACCGCCGCCACAAGCGTCAGGCAGGCTGCGCCCAGGAAGATGCCCCAGAGCGGCAACCCGCCGCCCCGCGCGATGCCCGCCGCCAGCGCGGCGCAGGCGTAGATCAGCGAGTAGCCGCCATGGGCGAGGTTCATCAGCGGCCGCCCCGAGCGCGCCTCGAGCTGCGAAAGCTGCGCGTTCATCGCCACGTCCACCGTGCCCGCCGCAGCCGCGCAGAACAGCATCGCCGCGGCGAACTGCCCCCAGGATCCGGCGAGCCCCGGCATCAGGAAGCCGACCCCGAGCAGCGCGGTGAAAAGCGGGATCGCGAGGGCCTTCAGCCGCTCCTCGGCCCAGGGGGCCAGCCACATGGCAAGGATCGCCCCGCAGGTCGAGACCAGCATGGCGGTGCCAAGGCCGCCGTCGGTCAGCCCCACCTGGGCCTTGATCGCCGGCACGCAGCCTGCGAAGACGCCCCAGCAGATGCCGATGGCAGCAAAGCCCGCGAGCGGGCGGCGGATCAGGCGAATGTCGGAAAGGATGCTCATGGCGCAAGCCGTGACACGGCCCGCGGGGAAGGTCCAGACGCGTCAAAAGCGGCGCTGAGCGGCGTTTCGCGCGAATAGGCCCTTGCCGAAAACCCCGATCCGGTCTAAGGGGCTGCGTTCATCGCGGGGTGACAGCCTTGGAGGCACCCCGCCCTAGACACATTGGAGATACATTATGGCTGGTGAGATTCCTGATCTCGTAGCCCTGGAACGGTCGGGGACGGGCAAGGGCGCCGCTCGGCAAGCTCGTCGCGACGGCATGGTTCCGGGGATCGTCTTTGGTGGTGAAGCAGACCCGCTTCCGATCCAGATCCCGTTCAACGCGCTGCTCAAGACCCTGAAGGCCGGTCGCTTCAAGTCGACCCTCTTCAACCTCAAGGTCGACGGCCACGAAGATGTGCGCGTGATCTGCCGTGACGTCCAGCGCGACGTCGTGAAGGACCTGCCGACGCACTTCGACCTGATGCGCCTGCGCCGCACCTCGCGGATCAACCTGTTCATCCACGTTGATTTCATCAACGAGGAGCAGGCTCCGGGCCTCAAGCGCGGCGGCGTTCTGACCATCGTGCGTCAGGAAGTCGAGCTGAACGTTCTCGCCGGCGACATCCCGGACCACATCACCGTGGACCTAGCCGGCAAGCAGATCGGCGACGTGATCCACATCAACGACGTTGTCCTGCCGGAAGGCGTGAAGCCGACCATCGACCGCAACTTCGTGATCGCCAACCTGTCCGCACCGCGCGGTCTGGTCGAGGCGGAAGCCGAAGAAGGCGAAGAGGAAGCCGCAGAGGAGTAATCCTCGCGCCCTCGGAATGACGGACGGCCCCGCCAGTTTGGCGGGGCCGTTTGCGTTTCAGGCTGCTTGCATTGCAGGCCCTTATGCGGGGGCGAAGGACTCCGGCATCGGACGCTGGCCCTGCGCTCCGGCCTCAGACCAGCTCGATCACCGACTCGAAGATCTCCAACTCGGGCCCGCCGCGGTACATCTCGGCCCGCCCCTTGGCGCCCTTGTGGGCGATGCGAAAGGCCTCGCTCTTGGTCCAGCCGATGAAACTCTCTTCGTCCTCCCAGACCGTGTGCGACGCATAGAGGATGTGATCCTCGCGCTCCGGCCCCTTCAGCAACGCAAAGCTGCGGAAGCCCGGCACCGACTTCAACTGGCTGTCGCGCTGCGCCCAGACCTGTTCGAACTCGGCCGCCTTCTCGGGCACCACCTTGAAGCGGTTCATCGTGAGATACATGGTCTCTCCTTCCTGTCTGTGCTATCGGCGTTCCCGTCCTATCTAGGGCCAAACAGAGACAAATCGGAGAGACGCGGTGCAGATTTTCGTGGGTCTGGGCAATCCCGGCGGCAAATACGCGAAGACGCGGCACAATATCGGCTTCATGGCCGTCGACCGGATCGCCGAGGATCACGGCTTCACCCCGTGGCGCGCGCGGTTTCAGGGCGAAGTGGCCGAAGGCCGGCTCGGCACCGAGAAGGTGCTGCTGCTGAAGCCGCAGACCTTCATGAACCTGTCGGGCCAGTCGGTCGGCGAGGCGATGCGCTTTTTCAAGCTCGCGCCCGGCGATGTCACCGTGTTCCACGACGAGCTCGACCTCGTGCCCGGCAAGTGCCGGGTGAAGACCGGCGGCGGCCATGCCGGTCACAATGGTCTGCGCTCGATCCACCAGCACATCGGCGAGGCCTACCATCGCATCCGTCTCGGCATCGGGCATCCGGGCCGCAAGGAGGCGGTGGCGGGCTACGTGCTGCACGATTTCGCCAAGGCCGAGGAAGGCTGGCTCGACGACCTGATGCGCGGCATCTCGGACGGGGCAAAGGCGCTCGCGGAGGGCGACAAGCCCGGCTTCCAGAACGCCGTGGCGCTGCGCGTCGCGCCGCCACGCTCGTCGAAGTCGGCTCCCAAGGGCGAAACCGCGCCGAAGAACGACGCGAAGCCCGCCGCCGAAGCGGCTCCGGAAGACAGCCGCAGCCCGCTGCAGAAGCTCGCCGACAAGTTCCGCTGACCGATCCCGCCCTTGCGTCCGCGCGCCTTGCCCGAGGCGCGACGGCTCTCTAGGTTTGACGGCAGTGGGGACACAGACAACGGAGGACGCGATGCAAAAGGATCGGGCAGTCAACGTATTGGGCAGCCAGCTTCACCCCTGTTCGGTCGACCCCATGACCGGCTATTTCCGCGACGGCCATTGCAACACCTGCGCCGAGGACGCCGGCAGCCACACGGTCTGCGCGGTGATGACGGCCGAGTTCCTCGCCTATTCCAAGTATGTCGGCAACGACCTCTCGACCCCGCGCCCCGGGCTGCGCTTCCCGGGGCTCAAGCCGGGCGATCAGTGGTGCCTCTGCGCGCTGCGCTTCCTGCAGGCGCATGACGAGGGCTGCGCGCCGAAGGTGCAGCTCGAGTCGACCCACGCCCGCGCGCTGGAGGTGGTCGCGCTGGACATCCTCGAACAGCACAAGGCGGGCTGAGGCGCCGACTGAGCGCGCGGTCTGGACCGGCTCAGAACGTCGGCGGCGTGCAGGCCGAGAAGAGCACGCAGGGCTCTGCCCCGACCTGCCGGAACCGGTGCGGCACGCGGCTGTCGAAGTAATAGGCATCGCCCGGACCGAGGATCTTGCGCTCCTCGCCAACGGTGATTTCGACACGCCCCGAGATCACGATGCCACCCTCCTCGCCCTCGTGCCCGTACATCACCCGCCCGGTGTCGGCCCCGGGCGCGTAGGTCTCCTTGAGCAGCATCATCGCCCGGCCGATCAGCGTCGCCCCGACCTGCTTAAGCGAGAGGTTCTTCTTGCCGATCTCCACCAGTTCCTCGGCGGCGTAGAAGAGCTGCCGCTCGGGCGCGGGCTCGAAGGCGAAGAACTCCGACAGGCTCACCGGAATGCCGTCGAGGATCTTGCGCAGAGCGCCGACCGAGGGGTTCGACTTGCCGGACTCGATCAGCGAGATCGTGGAGTTCGGCACCCCCACCTTCTTCGCAAGGCTACGCTGCGACAACCCGGCACGCTCGCGAAGCACCCGCAGACGGTGACCTAGGGCAAGGTCCTCCTGAGTCGTGTTCGATGTGTTCATTATCTGCAAAACCCTGTTCGGATGGCACGAATATACAATCACTTGCAGACAGCAAGAAACAGACTTTTGCGTAATTCTGGAAGCGCTAGCCTGCCGGGCAGAACACCACATCGGCCGCGATGCGGCCCCCGGAGGACACACCATGCTCAAGAGAACCGCCAACGCCGAGATCGAAACCCGCCGCAAGGCCGCGCTGGCGCGCGGTGTCGGCGTGCTCACCGATCATTACGCGGTGAAGGCCGAGAATTCCGAGATCTGGGACGCCGACGGCACCCGTCTCATCGACTTCGCCGCGGGCATCGCCGTGGTCAACACCGGCCACCGCCACCCCAAGGTCATGGCCGCCGTCGCCGAACAGCTCAGCGCCTTCACCCACACCTGCCATCAGGTCGTGCCCTACGAGAACTACGTGCGCCTCGCCGAGCGTCTGAACGCGCGCGCGCCCGGTAACTTCGCCAAGAAGTCGATGTTCGTCACCACCGGCGCCGAGGCCGTCGAGAACGCGGTGAAGATCGCACGTGCCCACACCGGGCGTCAGGCGGTCATCGCCTTCAGCGGCGCCTTCCACGGCCGCACCTTCATGGGCATGACGCTGACCGGCAAGGTCGCACCCTACAAGGCGGGCTTCGGTGCAATGATGGGTGATGTCTTCCACGCGCCCTTCCCGAACGCGCTGCACGGCGTCAGCGTGGACGACAGCTTCAAGGCGCTCGACATGCTGTTCAAGGCCGATGTCGATCCGGCGCGCATCGCCGCGATCATCTTCGAACCGGTGCAGGGCGAAGGCGGCTTCAACCCGGCGCCGAAGGCGTTCGTTGAACGCCTCCGCACCCTCTGCGACGAGAAGGGCATCGTGCTGATCGCCGACGAGGTGCAGACCGGTTTTGCCCGCACCGGCACGCTCTTTGCCATGGAGGCCTACGGCGTCGCGGCGGACCTGACGACCATGGCCAAGGGCCTCGGCGGCGGTCTTCCGATCTCCGGCGTGGTCGGCCGCGCCGAGATCATGGACGCGGCGGCTCCCGGCGGGCTCGGCGGCACCTACGGCGGCAACCCGCTGGGCATCGCCGCGGCCAACGCCGTGCTCGACGTGATCGACGAGGAGAAGCTCTGCGAGCGCGCCACGGTGCTCGGCGACAAGCTGAAGGCCAAGTTGGAAGCCCTGCGCGCCGATGTGCCCGAGATCGCCGAGATCCGCGGCCCGGGCTTCATGGTCGCCGCCGAGTTCATCGACGCTGACGGCACCCCCTTGCCCGAGCTCGCCAATGCCATCCGCCTCGAGGCGCTGAACCGGGGCCTGCTGCTGCTGACCTGCGGCGTCCATGGCAACGTGATCCGCTTCCTCGCCCCGATCACCATCCAGGACGAGATCTTCGACGAGGCCATGGGCCTCCTCGAAGCCTCCGCCAAGGCCGCGAAAGGACTCTGATATGAAAGACCTGAACATCACATCGCTGTCTCTCAAGGACGGGAGCCTGCTCGAGACCCGCGCCTACGTGAACGGCGCCTGGGTCGCCGGCGAGAAGACCTTCCCGGTGGAGAACCCCTCCACCGGCGAGATCATCGCGCATGTGGCGGACCTCTCGGCCGCTGATGTCACCACCGCCATCGACGCGGCCTATGCCGCCAAGAAGGCCTGGGCCGCGAAGTCGGGCAAGGAGCGCAGCGCGGTGCTGCGCAAGCTCTTCGACCTGCTGGTGGACAACGCAGACGATCTCGCGACCATCCTCACCGCCGAGATGGGCAAGCCCTGGGCGGAAGCGCGCGGCGAGATCCTCTACGGCGCCTCCTACGTCGAGTGGTTCGCGGAAGAAGCAAAGCGCGTCTACGGCGACATGATCCCCGGCGCCCAGTCGAGCACCCGCATGGTGATCGTCAAACAGCCGGTGGGCGTGGTGGGCGCGATCACCCCGTGGAACTTCCCGAGCGCCATGCTGGCGCGCAAGATGGCACCCGCTCTGGCAGTGGGCTGCACCATGGTGGCGCGCCCGTCGGAGTTCACCCCGCTCTCGGCGCTGGCGCTGGCGGTGCTGGCCGAGCGCGCGGGCCTGCCCGCAGGCGTTTTCAATGTACTGCCCGGCCTCGATGCCGCCGGCATGGGCCAGGAAATGTGCGCCAGCCCGAAGGTCGCCAAGCTGACCTTCACCGGCTCCACCCGCGTCGGCAAGCTGCTGATGAAACAGGGCGCGGACACGGTGAAGAAGCTCTCGTTGGAGCTTGGCGGCAACGCGCCCTTCATCGTCTTCGACGACGCCGATCTGGATGCGGCGGTCGAAGGCGTGATGCTGGCCAAGTTCCGCAACAACGGCCAGACCTGCGTCTGCGCCAACCGCATCTACGTACAGGCCGGGGTCTATGACGCCTTCGCCGAGAAGCTTGGCGCGGCGATGGGCAAGCTGACGCTGGGCGACGGATTCGCGGACGGCGTCAACACCGGTCCGCTGATCAACACCGCGGCGCTGGCGAAGGTCGAGGACCACATCGCCGACGCCCTGACCAAGGGCGCGCGCGTGGCGAAGGGCGGCGCCCGCGCCGATCTGGGCGGCACCTTCTTCGAGCCGACGCTGCTCACCGGCGTGACGCAGGAGATGAAGGTCGCCCGCGAGGAAACCTTCGGCCCGCTCGCCCCGCTGGTGCGGTTCGAGACCGAAGACGAGGCGATCGACTGGGCCAACGACAGCGAGTTCGGCCTTGCCGGTTACTTCTACACCCGCGACCTCGCGCGCGCCTGGCGCGTCGGAGAGGCGCTGGAGACCGGCATGGTGGGGATCAACACCGGCGTGATCTCGACCGAACTGGCCCCCTTCGGCGGGGTGAAGCAGTCCGGCATGGGCCGCGAAGGTTCGAAGTACGGCTGCGACGACTACCTCGAGATCAAGAACCTCTGCTTCGGCGGGCTGAGCTGAGACCTACTTGCAGAAACGACAAAGGGGGCCAAAAGGCCCCCTTTCTTCACTTCGGGAAACCCCGAAGGAGCAAGCGGAGACGCCTAGGTCAGCGCCTCAGCCGCGCTTCACGCCCGGCAGCGCGCAGAGCATCTCGAACAGGTAGTTCGCCGCGATGACTGCCGTGTTCCCCGCCGGATCGTAGGGCGGCGAGACCTCCACGAGATCGCAACCGACGAGGTTCAGCCCGGCGCAGCCGCGGATGATCTCGAGCCCCTGGATGGTCGTGAGGCCGCCGACCTCGACGGTGCCGGTGCCGGGCGCGAAGGCCGGGTCGAGGCTATCGATGTCGTAGCTCAGGTAGACCGGCGCATCGCCGATCTTGGCGCGAATTTCCTCCATCAGCGGCGTCAGCGACTTGTGCCAGCACTCCTCGGCGGGGATCACCGTCCAGCCCTTCTCGCGGCCCCAGTCGAAATCCTCGGGCGCGTAGCCCGATCCGCGCAACCCGATCTGGAACACCTTGTCGTTGAGCAGCAGCCCGTCCTCATGTGCACGCCGGAAGGGGCAGCCATGGGCGACGGTCTCGCCGAACATCTCCTCGTTGGTGTCGGAATGCGCGTCCACGTGGATCAGCGCCACCGGCCCGTGCTTTTCCGCCACCGCGCGCAGGATCGGCCAGGTCAGCGTGTGGTCCCCGCCCAGCGTCAGCGGCGTCGTGTCATGTGCGAGGATGCCCTTGTAGTGCTCGGTGATGATGTCGACCGACTTCTTCAGGTCGTAGAGGTTGATCGGCACGTCGCCGATATCCGCCACCTGCAGGCTGTCGAAGGGCGCGGCGCGGGTCGCCATGTTGTAGGGGCGGATCATCCGGCTCTCGTCGCGAATCTGGCGCGGGCCGAGGCGCGTGCCGGGACGGTTCGAGGTGCCGATATCCATCGGGATCCCAACGAAACAGGCATCGAGCCCTTCGGCCGTGGGCTGCGCGGGCAGCCGCATCATCGTTCCCGGGCCGCCGGTGCGCGGCATGACATTTCCACCAAGTGGTTGATTGAGTTCTGACATTCGAGCCTCGAAGTTCCTATCCAGCCCAGTCTTCCGCGCTTGCACGCTTCGAGGAAATAAGGAATTTCCGAAAATCACTTCGGGATAGCGCAAAGTGAGTCCACTCGCGGCCCCGCGCCGCGCACAGACGCTGCGTCAGGCGCAGCACGCGAGACAGGGCCCTCGGCTCGACCAACAAGCGGATCAACGCTGGCTCTTGAAGAACAAGGGCTTATCCTGTGCGCATATCCTATGCGCTCCGTGCACCGCGTTCTTCGGACAATCCCGAAGTGAATTCCGTTCTTTCGTGATGTTTCCGGAAGCGAGCTTGCAGTCTTCTGCCCTGAACTCTTCAAAAACGCGAAAACAGGGACCGAGACATGATGAAATCCTCCGCGCTCTCGCGCCGCACGCTTCTCAAGACCGCAAGCGCCCTGCCGCTGACCCTTGCCGCTCCCGCCGTGCTCCGCGCCGGCGGCGAGCCGCTGAAGGTCGGCGTCTACGGCGGCTACTTCCAGGACAGCTTCGACAGCTTCGTCTACCCCGAGTTCACCAAGGCCACGGGCATCGAAATCGAAAGCATCGCCGTACCCACCGGCGAGGCCTGGCTGATCCAGCTTCAGCAGGCGGCCCGTGCCAAGCGCGCTCCGGCGGACGTGTCGATGATGGCCACCGTCAGCATCATGCGTGGCATGCGCACCGGTCTCTGGGCGCCGCTCGACGAGACGGCGATGCCCAACGTGTCGAACATCCTGCCGACGCTGATCAACCGCTACGACGACGACGGCCTCGCGGCGGTCGGCGCGGTGTCCTGGTACGTGACCGTGGCCACCAACACCGATGTCTTCCCCCAGCCGATCGAGAGCTGGGCGGAGCTCTGGGAGCCGAAGTACGAAGACAGCCTCGGGCTGCTGGCGCTGGTGTCGAACTCCTACCTGCTGGAGATCACCGCCAAGACCTTCTTCGGCGGCACGGATTACCTGTCGAGCGACGAGACCATCCGCGAAGTGCTGGCCAAGGTCGCCGAGCTGAAGCCGAACACCCGCCTGTGGTACCGCGACGAGGCGCAGTTCGAGCAGGCGCTGAAGTCGGGCGAGATCCCGATCGGCCAGTACTACCACGACGTCACCGGCCTCGCCGCCGCCGACGGCTTCCCGGTTCGCTCCAACTTCCCGAAAGAGGGCGGCCTGCGCGAGAGCGGCAACTGGGGCGTGGCGCGCGTGTCCGACAAGATCGACCAGGCGCAGGTCTTCATCGACTACATGTCGCAGCCCTCGGTTCAGGCGATGCTGGCGCGCAACCTCGGCACCGCGCCGAACGTGGCACGCGAGAGCATGGATCTGACCGACGAGGAGTTCGCCGCCGTGTCCTCGGACATCGAGCCGGTGATCCCGCGCTACGACCTGCACTTCGAACGCACCGACTGGCTGAACCAGATCTGGGCCGAGATGCTCCAGGCCTGATCGCCGCACCAAATTTCAACCAAACAGGAGACGGCCGGGGGCGCTTGCACCCGGCCGCAGGGAAGACGCACGCATGTCAGGTCTCATCGTCGAAAACGTCGACAAGTTCTACGGCTCCGTCCAGGCGCTCAGTGACATCTCGCTCATCGTGGACAACGGGCAGTTCGTCTGTCTGCTCGGCCCCTCGGGCTGCGGCAAGACCAGCCTTCTGCGCATCGTCGCGGGGCTCGAGGATCCCAGCGCCGGGCGGATCGTTCTGGACGGCGCGGACATCACCTCGAAACCTGCGCACAAGCGCGATTTCGGCATGGTGTTCCAGTCGCTTGCGCTCTTCCCGCACCTTTCCGTGGGCGACAATATCGCCTACCCGCTCGCCATCCGCGGCGTGCCGAAGGACAAGCGCCGCGCCGAGGTCGAGCGGCTGCTCGATCTGGTGCACCTGCCCGGCAAAGCCGACCGCGCCATCACCCAGCTCTCCGGCGGCCAGCGCCAGCGCGTCGCCATCGCCCGCGCGCTGATCATGCAGCCCAAGCTTTTCCTGCTCGACGAGCCGATGTCGGCGCTCGACGCCAAGCTGCGCGAGACCATGCAGGTCGAGGTGAAGCGCCTTCAGCGCGACCTCGGCGTCACTTCGCTGCTTGTGACCCATGACCAGCGCGAGGCGATGACCACCGCCGACCTCGTGGTGGTCATGTCCGAGGGCAAGATCCAGCAGGTCGCCCCGCCGATCGAGATCTACCGCAATCCCGCCAACGCCTTCGTCGCCGATTTCATCGGCATCACCAACCTGATCCCCGGCCGGATCGAGGGCGGCCGCTTCGAGGGTCCGGGCGGCGCGCTGACGCTGCCGGGGGCGAAGCCCGGCAATGCCACCCTGTCGATCCGCCCCGAGGACATCGCGCTTGCCCCGCAGGCGGGCGCAGACACGCTGAGCGGCACGGTGACCTTCGTGCGCCACCTCGGCGCCACCACCGAAATCAGCGTCGACACCGGCAACGCCGATGAAAAAGACCTGACCGTCAGCCTGCCGGGCCGCACCCATTGCCCGCTCGAGGTCGGCGACACGGCGCATCTGTCGGTCGATCCCGCATCCGTCGTCGTTCTGGGCTGAGCCATGATCCAGTCCCGTCCCCGCACCCCGCTGGGCTACCTGCCCATCCTGCTGCCGGCCTTTGCGCTCATCGCCTTCTACATCGTGCCCTTCGGCTCGATGGTCGGCATGTCGTTCTTCCACAACCTCGGCGGCGGCGCCTACGAGGAGGTCTTCACGCTCGAGAACTACGCGCGGCTGGTCTCGCCCTTCTTCCTAAGCGTGCTCGGCACCTCTTTCGAGGTCGCCTTCCTCGTCGCGCTCTTCGCCATCGTGATCGGCTTTCCCTTCACCTACCTGCTGGTCAACGCGCGCCGCGGCACGCAGGTGTTCTGGCTGATCGTCATGCTCTCGGTGCTGTCGCTGTCGGAGGCGATCATCGGCTTCGCCTGGTCGACGCTGCTGTCGCGCACCGCCGGGATCGGCGTTCTGTTCGAGGCGCTCGGCCTGACCGAGAAAGCGCAGAGCTACGCCCCCTCGCTCGGCGCGGTCCTGGCCGGCGTCACCTACATCGCCATGCCCTACGCGGTGCTGCTGCTCTACCCGATCCTGAGCCGCATCGAGCCCGACATCGAGCAGGCCTCGCGCACCTTGGGCGCCTCGCCGCTGCGGGCCTTCTTCAACGTGATCGTGCCGATGCACCGCACGCCCATCGTCGTCAGCTTCGTGATGATCTTCGTCTTCACGCTGGGCTCCTACCTGCTGCCGCAGATCCTCGGGCGGCCGACCAACTGGACGCTCTCGGTGGTGATCTCGGACCAGGCGCTGCTGCAGTCCAACATGCCCTTCGCCGCGGCGCTGTCGATCTTCCTGATGACCGTGACCATCCTGCTGGTGCTGCTGGTCACCCTGATCAACCGGAAAGGCGCCAAGGCATGAAACTCGGCAAGATCCTCTCCACCCTCTTCTTCTGGATCGTCGGCATCGTCACCATCGCCCCCTTCGTGGTGATCGCCGGGGTCTCGGTCAACGAGCGCAAGTCGCTGACCTTCCCGCCCGAGGGGTTCAATCTCGGCTGGTACGGCGATCTCTTCCTCGACGCCGAATGGCGCGAGCCGCTGATGACCTCGCTGACCATCGCGATCTGCGCCTCACTGCTGGCGGTGCTCATCGCCTTCCCCGTGGCCTGGTTCAACTGGCGCTACCGCACCGGCTTCGGCAAGCTGGTGGCCGGGCTCGGCGCCATGCCCTTCCTGCTGCCGCCGGTGATCACCGCGATGGGCTTCCTGACCTTCTTCATCATCCTCGGCTACTACGGCGAGTTCTGGACCGTGGTCGTGGCGCATGCGATCTTCCTCGTCACCCTGCCGCTGGTCTCGCTCTCGCTGGGTTTCGAGGACATCGACACAAGCCTCGTCGAAGCCTCGCGCTCGATGGGCGCCTCGGAAACGACCGTGCTGCGCACCGTGGTGCTGCCGATGATCCGCCCCTACGTGATCTCGGGCTTCTGCTTCGTCTTCGTGATCTCGCTCAACGAGTACATCATCGCGGTAATGACCGTGGGCGCGGTGTTTGAAACCCTGCCGATGAAGATCTTCAACGCCCTGCGCTACGGCTACACGCCGGTCATGGCCGCCGCCTCGGTGGTGTTCGTGGCCAGCACCGTGCTGATCTTCTCCCTCGTCGCGGCCTTCAGCGACCTGCCGAAACTTCTCGGAGCCAGAAGCAAATGACCCTGACCCAAAAGGCACTCGCCCACGCCACGCTCTACCCGCTGTGGCTCGACAACCCCGCCGCGCCGGAAACCTGCCCGCATCTCGTGGGCCCGCGCGAGGCGGACCTCTTGATCGTCGGCGGTGGCTTCACCGGCCTCTGGGCGGCGATCATCGCCAAGCAGCGCAACCCGCAGCGCGAGGTGGTGATCATCGAGGCCGGCAAGGTGGCGCATGGCGCCTCGGGCCGCCCCGGCGGCATCGTCTCGACCTCGGTGATGCACGGGCTGGTCAACGCCGAGCGGGTGTTCCCCAAGGACATCGAGATGCTGGAAAAGCTCGGCATCGACAATCTCGACAGCTGGCGCGAGACCATCGAGAGCTTCGGCATCGACGCCGACCTCGAGTGGGGCGGCGAGATGACCGTCGCCGTGCGCAAGGACGACCTGCCCGAGTTGCGCCGCGAGCATCAGCTGCACATGGGTCACGGCCATGACGTCGCCTGGCTCGACAAGGCGCAGGTGCAGGCCGAGGTCGCCTCGCCGCTCTTCGAGGCGGGCATCTGGTCGAAGGAGCGCACCGGCACCGTGCAGCCCGCCAAGCTCGCCTGGGGCCTCAAGGCCGCCGCGCTGAGCCTCGGCGTCACGATCTACGAGCACACGCCGATGGAAGAGGTCGAAGACCTCGGCTCCAAGCTGCGCATCCGCACCCATGACGGCGTGGTCACCGCGCCGAAGGTGCTCTTTGCCACCAACGCCTGGTGCGCCGGGCACAAGAAGATCAAGAACTACGTCGTCGCCATGCGCGACAGGGTGATCGCCACCGAGCCGCTGAGCGACGAGCAGCTGGCACGTATCGGCTGGACACACCGGCAGGGCATCTACGACACCCGCACCCAGCTCAACTACATGCGTCTGACCAAGGACAACCGCATCGTCTACGGCGGGCGCATCGGCTACTACTACGGCGACAAGACCGACCCTGAGGGCGATCGCAGGATCGAGGTCTACGACCGGCTCGCGGGTTACTTCTTCAAGACCTTCCCGCAGCTCGAGGACGTGAAGTTCTCGCACGCCTGGTCCGGTCCGATCGACCTCACCACCCGGCTCGCCGTGCACTTCCAGCCCTATTACGGCGGCAAGGGCGTCTACGCGGGCGGCTACTCGGGCTTCGGAGTCACCGCCTCGCGCTTCGGCGCGCGGCTGGGTATCGAGATGCTCGACGACACCGGCGTGCCCGAACTGGACCTCGGCCTCGCCAACTCCCTGCCCCGCCCGATCCCGCGCGAGCCGTTCCGCTGGCCCGGCGCGGCGATCACGATGCGCGCGCTCGACGAGGTGGATGACAAGGGTGGCTGGCGCCGCGCCTGGGTGAAGATGGTGCATGCGATGGGGTTCCCGCTGTGAGCGTTGCCGAGATGATCGAGACCCGCACCGACGCCGTCTTCCTCAACGGCCACTTCCGCCCCGGCAGGGGTGCGCCGCGCGAAGCGGTGAACCCGGCGACGGGCGAAGCCTTTGCCCGCGTCGCCACCGCCACGCCGGACGATGTGACCGCCGCTGCCGAGAGCGCCGAAAGAGCCTTCGGCTCGTGGCGCCGCCAACCCGTCGCCGAGCGCGCCCGCTACCTGCGCGGCTTCGCCAACGGGCTGGAAGCGCGGCAAGAGGCACTCATTGCCCTCCAGATGCGCAACAACGGCAAGCCGCGCATTGAGGCCGAGATCGACCTCGGCGATGCCGTCGCCTGCTTCCGCTACTACGCGGATCTCATCGAGACCGGTGCCCTCGACCGGGGCCGCGTGATGCTACCCGACCACGGCTTCGCGGGACGGCAGGTGCTGGAGCCCTTTGGCCCCGCCGCGCTGATCGTGCCGTGGAACTTCCCGCTGGTCACCACCGCTTGGAAACTCGCCCCGGCACTGGCCGCGGGCTGCACCGCGCTGCTGAAGCCCTCGGAGTTCACCACGCTGGCCGAGCTGGTCTACGGCGAGATCGCGCAGGAGATTGGCCTGCCCGAGGGCGTGCTGTCGATCCTGCCCGGAGAGGGCGCTATCGGCGCCGCGATGCTGGACGCGCCGCAGATCCGCAAAGTGTCGTTCACCGGATCCAACGCCACCGGCACCCGGATCATGGGCGCGGCGGCACGGCGCCTGCTGCCGGTCTCGCTGGAGCTCGGCGGCAAGTCCCCCATCGTGGTGCTCTCGGATGCCGACATCGAGACGGCGGCGGAGCTGGTCTGCGGCGGCATCTTCTTCAACGCGGGGCAGATCTGCTCGGCCACCTCGCGGCTGATCGTCGACGAGGCCATCGCCGACGACCTGATCTCCGCCCTGCGCGCACGCATCCGCAAGATGGCGGTGGGCGATCCGCGCGGCGAGATCGACATGGGCCCGCTCACCACCATGGCACAGCGCGACAAGGTGCTGGGCTACCTGCTCACGGCGCGCTCCGAGGGGCTGGACTGCCTCTGCGGCGGCACCGGCGCGGTCGGCCCCGGCTTCTTCATCGAGCCCACGGTCTATCTCGACGTGCCCGAGACCAGCGCGCTCTGGCGCGAGGAGGTCTTCGGCCCTGTCCTCTCCGTCCGCCGGGTCACGGGCGACGAGGCCGCCATCGCACTCGCGAATGCCACCGATTACGGGCTGGCGGCGACCGTGGTGGGCAATGACCCCGTCCGTGCGAATGCCGTGGCCGACCGGATCGACGCGGGCCACGTCTGGGTCAACACGCCGCAGATCATCTTCCCCGAGACCTCCTGGGGCGGCTTCAAGGCCAGCGGCATCGGGCGCGAGCTCGGCTTCGGCGGGCTGCAGGGCTACGCCGCGCTCAAGCACATCACCACCCCGGCGTAAGCCGGACCTCAAAGGATGACCGCCATGACCAAACTCATCCGCCTTGCCCCAGAGGGCAGCAAGGGACTCGCGCCCTGCGCCGTCGTGCCCACCGAAGCGCTCCTGCCCGGCTCTGAACAACCCGTCGAGCGCGGCGCCGTCGAGCTGTCGGACGGCGAGACCACCGGCGGCATCTGGGAGGCCACGCCCTACGCCGAGCGTTTCGACAATTACCCGTACCACGAGATGGCGCATGTGATCTCGGGCCGCGTGATCATCACCCCCGAGGGCGGGGAGGCGCAGAACTTCGGTCCCGGCGAGACCTACCTGATGGAGAAGGGCTTCACCGGCACCTTCGAAGTCACCGAGACGCTACGCAAGTTCTACTTCGTCGCGGCCTGATCGCGACACCAAAGACCGGAGGAGAGACTTCATGACACCGAGTGCCGACACGATCTTTCACAATGCCGCCGTTCTGACCATGGATCCCGCGCGCCCCAGCGCGACGGCCCTGGCGATCGAGGGCGGGACGATCGTGGCCGTCGGGACGGATGATGAGGTCCTGGCCCTGAAGGGCCCCTCCACCAAGTTGATCGACGCCAGGGGCCGCACGCTGATGCCCGGCCTCAACGAAAGCCACATCCACCTCTTCGTCGGCGCCGTGGAGCTCTCGCAGCTCTCGCTCTTCGAGCAGTCGGGCTTCGAGACCATCAAGGGCCTGATCCGCACCTATGCTGCCGAGAACCCCGAGTTGCCCATCGTGCTCTGCGGCAGCGCCGATTACACCATCCTCGGCGAGGACCGCAGCCTCGACCGCCATGTGCTGGATCAGATCCTGCCCGACCGCCCGCTGGCGCTGATGTCGCCCGACCATCACACGGTCTGGGCCAACACCGCCGCGCTGGAACAGGCCGGGCTGCTGAACGGGCGCGTGCTGTCGGCCGGCAACGCGGTGGTCATGGGCGACGACGGGCGCGCCACCGGCGAGCTGCAGGAGGCCGAGGCCTTCGGCCCGATCTACGAGCTGACCGCCAGCGGCGGGCGCGACAAGCTGGGCATGGTGTCGGGCCTCGATCCCGCAACCCCGCCCTCGCCCGAGGAGCGCGCCGCCGACAAGGACGTGCTGGAGCGCGGCCTACGGCACCTCGCCTCCTACGGGATCACCAGTTTCCAGAACATGGACGGCAACCGCTACACGCTCGCGCTGCTGGCCGAGTTGGAGCGCGAGGGCCGACTGCTCTGCCGCGGCCGCGTGCCGGCGCGCTACATCTCGGGCAGCGTCGAGGAGGCGCTCGACCGGGCCGAGGAGATGCGCGACGCCTGCGACACCCCGATGCTGACCTCCGGCGCGGTGAAATTCTTCATCGACGGCGTGCTCGACAGCTACACCGCGGTGATGAGCGCGCCTTACGAGGGCCGCCCTGACTGGTCCGGCGAACCGCGCTTCGAGCCCGAGTTCTTCAAGTCCGTCTGCGCGCAGGCCGACGCCCGCGGTCTGCAGATCGCCGTGCACTCCATCGGCGATCGCGCGACACAGATCGTGCTCGACGCCTTCGCCGAGGCGCGCGCCCAGAACGGCGCGCGCGACAGCCGCCACCGCATCGAGCATCTCGAGGTGGTGCGCGAGGAGGACTTCGCCCGGCTGAAGGATCTGGGCGTCACCGCCTCGATGCAGCCGCCGCACCCGCCGGGGCAATGCGGCCTGCCCTTCGAGCCGACGATCACCCGCATCGGCAAGACCAACTGGCCGCGCGCCTATGCCTGGCGGCGGATGCGCGACGAGGGTATCCCGTTGATCCTCTCGTCCGACTGGCCGGTCTCCTCGGTCGATCCCTGGGCGTCGATCCATTCGGCGATGACCCGCCAGCCCTGGCACGAGAGCCAGCCCGACAACCGGCAAACGCTGGACGAGGCGCTGATGGCCTACACGACCACCGCCGCCTACGCCGAGTTCGCCGAAGGCAACAAGGGCATGCTGCGCGAGGGGTACCTAGCCGACGTCGTGCTGCTCGACCGGGACCTTTCCGCGACCGCGCCCGACGACATGGCCGAAGTCCGCGCGCTGCTCACCGTCTGCGACGGGCGGATCACCCATCAGGACGCCGCGCTCTGATCAAAGGGACGGGCCGCGACTGCCGGCCCGTCACCCCTTGGCCTTTGCCTGCGAAAGCCTCAAAATCGAGCGACACAATCCAAGGCCGGACCCATGGTGAAACGCGAGACCCCGAATGCCGCGCTCGGGCGGCGCGTCAACTTCTCCGTCGAGAGCATCGACATCCGGCTGATCCGGATCTTCATGACCGTGGTCGAGGCCGGCGGCATGACCGCCGCGCAGGGCGAGCTGAACCTGGCGCTGTCGACCGTCTCCGAGAAGATCTCCTCGCTGGAGAAACGCTTCGGCGTGCGCCTCTGCCACCGCGGCCGCACCGGCTTTGCCCTCACCGAGGCGGGCGAGCAGTTCTACCAGGAATGCGAGAAGCTGGTCTCGGCGCTCGACCAGTTCGGCCAGCGCACCATGGCGCTCGGCTCGCGTATGCCGCGCAATTTCACGCTCGGGTTGGTGGACAACATGATCTCCTACCCGAACAACGGCGTCTCGGGGGCCATTGCCGATTTCGCCGACCGCGCGCCGGAGGTGCATCTCAAGCTGGTCACGCTGAACCCTTCGGAGCTGCTGAGCGAGGTGCTGGCCCGCCGCGTCGACATGGTGGTGGGCAGTTTCCCGAAGGTGGCGCTGGGGCTCGACTATATCGACCTCTACGACGAGCAGCACAACTTCTACTGCGCCGAGGGGCATCCGCTCTTTGACGCGCCCGACAGCGAGATCGGCATCGAGACGGTCCGCGACCACCGCATCATCTCGCGCGGCTACTGGGGCGCGCGCGACACCCGCATCTTCGCCATCTCCGCGCCGCATGCCACGGTGGTCGACATGGAGGCCGAGGCGCATCTGATCCTCTCGGGGCGCTATCTCGGCTACCTGCCCGACCACATGGCGCAGAGCCTGTCGCACACGGTGCGGCTACGGGTGATCCGGCCCGACCTTTTCTCCTACAAGGCCCGCTTCCAGATCGCCCTGCGCCCGAACTGGGAGCGCCACCCGGCGACGAAACTGATGGTGGAGAGCCTGCGCGACAGGCTCGCCTGACGCGCCTCCGCTCAGCCGGCAGTGATCTCGATGGTGACGAGCCGCGCCGCATGGGGCGCCAGCACGTCGGGGTCCTGACCCTCTGCCAGTGCCGCGAGATCATGCCGCGCAAGTCCGACCGCGGGCAGATCCTCGAGCGCGAAGACAAGGCATGTGACGCCCGCGCCGCTGGCCTCGCGCGGCGCTCCACGGACAACCTCGGCCCGATACGGCGCGCGCACCATGACATTGAGATCGAGCAGCTCCGGCCCCAGCAGATCGCAGCCGCAGCCCACCTCGCCGCTGAAGGCAAAGGGGGCGTCCTGCGCGCCCAGTTCCTGCGCGGTGCCATCCGGGAAGCTCAGCACCATCGGCCCGCCTTCGATCACCGTCAGGTTCCGCATCACCCCGGGAAAGCTCGAGAACGGCCCCGACCGCGCGACCCAGGCCGTGCTGATCCGCCAATCGAAGGCATCGAAACCGGCGCCCTCGGGCACGCAGACGATCTCCGCCGTCTCGCCGCCGCCGTTCTTCCAGGGGGCAAAGCGGCGCCCTGCCGCCCGATGCACCTGCGCAAAGAGGCTCATGCCTGGATCTTCCGCAGCACCTCGGCAAAGCGCGGGGCGATCTCTTCGTCGCGCGCGTGACGGCCGTTCTCGACCACCGTCTTGCCGCGCACGGTGACATCGCGGATGGCCGTGTCGCCCATGGCAAAGATCCAGCGGTCGATCAGCGCATCGCCCTCGGCGGTGGCGAGGAAGGGGTGTTCATGATCCAGCGCCAGCCAGCTCGCCGGGGCGCCGACCTGAAGGCCCGCCTTGGCGATCCCCGCCGCCTGGTGCCCGCCCGCCAGCGCGCCGTCGAACAGACGGCGCCCGGTGGAACTGCCCTCGCCCGCCGCGAGGCAGTTTCGGGCACGGTCGCGCAGTCGCTGGCTGTACTCCAGAAGGCGCAGCTCCTCGGCCACCGAGGTCGCCACGTGGCTGTCGGTGCCGACGCCGAAGCGCCCGCCCTGGGCGAGGAAGTCGCGCGCCGCGAAGATGCCGTCGCCGAGGTTGGCCTCGGTCGCCGGGCAGAGCCCCGCCACCGCGCCGCTCTGCGCCATGCGCGTGACCTCGGTCTCGGTGAGATGGGTCGCGTGGATCAGGCACCAGCGGTCGTCCACCGGCATCTCGTCCAGCAGCCACTCGACCGGGCGGCGGCCGGACCATGCGATGCAGGCCTCAACCTCGCGCATCTGCTCGGCGACGTGAATGTGGATGGGGGCCCCCTCCGGCAGCGCGGCGAGCACGGCGCGCATCTGCTCCGGGGTGGCGGCGCGCAGCGAGTGGATGGCGCAGCCGGCAAGCTGGCCGTCCTCGGCGGCGCGAACGCGTACGGTCTCCATCAGCCGCAGGTAGCCGTCGACGTCATGCAGGAAGGGCCGCTGGCCCGCGACCGGCGGCACGCCGCCGAAGTCGGACTGCGCGTAGAACACCGGAAGCTGCGTGAGGCCAATGCCGCTCTGCCGCGCCGCCTCGAACTGGCGCAGCGAGGTCTCTGCCGGGTTGGCATAGGGCGTGCCGGTGCCGCTGTGGTGCTGGTAGTGGAACTCCACCAGGTGCCCGAAGCCGCCCTTCAGCAGCTCGATCTGCAGGTAGAGCGCGACGGTCTCGATGTCGTCCGGGGTCATACTGGCCACGCAGCGGTACATGCGGTCGCGCCAGGTCCAGAAGCTGTCGGCGCTGGGGCCCGCGACCTCGGCAAGACCTGCCATGGCGCGCTGGAAGGCATGCGAGTGCAGGTTGCTCAGCGTCGGCACCATGATTTCCACCCGGCGCATGCCGGGCGCGGCAGTGGCTCCGGCCTCGATGCTCTCGATGGTTCCTGCCGCATCGAAGCCGATCACCACATCCTGCGCCCAGCCCTCGGGCAACAGCGCCTGTCCGGCAAATACCTGTGAAGTCATGATCCCTCGCGCTATTTGTATAGACTTATATATGC
Source organism: Alloyangia pacifica (assembly GCF_020524285.1). Lineage (GTDB taxonomy): Bacteria > Pseudomonadota > Alphaproteobacteria > Rhodobacterales > Rhodobacteraceae > Salipiger > Salipiger pacificus_B. The sequence goes on along the minus strand of NZ_JAIVKX010000006.1, from coordinate 71,562 downwards.
CCCCAAGAGGCGCCCTCTGGCAAGTCCGCACGAGAGGTCTGTCGCCCCGTTTCGCGATGCCGCCTTCCCCAAAGGAAACGGACGTTAGGTCGCAGCCCCCCGGAGGGGCTGCGGGGTTCCCTCTTTCGCGCCGTTTCTCTAAGGGAGCGACCACGCAGCCCGTTCCCGGCCCGCCCGAGGACCCGCCTGCAGGCCCCAGCCGTCTCCACCTGACGCGACACATGCCGGTTTCCCGGCGCGCTGTCTTTTGGAGCATCGCCGCGGGCCGCTGTCGTGACCAGTTCAGGTGCCGCCGCAGAGGCCGCGCCGGGTGCCCATCCAGAACACAAACCGAAGGGAAGAGGTCGTCATGGCGCAGGCCGGAGAACAACGGGTGATACGGGATTCCGTGATCGTGGGGCTGGCGATGTTCGCCGTCTTCTTCGGCGCGGGCAACCTGATCTTCCCGCCGCAGATCGGCTTTCTGGCAGGCGATGGCTGGAGCGCGGCGCTGACCGGCCTGCTGATCACCGGCATGCTGCTGCCGGTGCTCTCGGTGGTCGTGCTCGGGCTGCGCGGCGGCACCGTCGAGCGGCTCTGCACCCCCATCGCACCGTGGTTCGGCGCGGCGCTTCTGGGGGTCACCATGCTCGGTCTCGCCTGGCTGATCGCCGTGCCGCGCACGGCCAGCGTCGCCTTCGAGACCGGCTTCCGGACGCTCGCCCCGGATCTCGATCCCGGCGTCGGCATCTGGCTCTTCTTGCCGGCGTTCTTCTTGGTCTCGACCTATTTCGCCCTCGACCGTTCGCGGGTGATCGACCGCATCGGACAGGTGCTGACACCGCTGCTGCTGTGCCTTCTGGGGATCATCGTGATCTGGTCGGTGCTCTCGCCGCTCGGGGCGCCCGTAGACACCGGAGAGGCGTCCCCCTTCCGGCTCGGGCTGCTGACCGGCTATCAGACCGGCGACGTCTTTGGCGGGATCATGTTCGGCATCATCTTCATCGAGGCGTTCCAGGCCCGCGGTTACACCCCCGGCCCACGCTACACGGCGGCGCTCTGGGGCATGGCTGGCGTGACCTTCCTCGGGCTCTTCTTCGTCTACGGCGGGCTTGAATACCTCGGTGCCACTGGCAGCGGCGTGCTGGCTCCGGACGTGCCGCAGGCGGGGCTCCTGACCGCGCTGGTCGGGCAGCTCGCCGGCAAGATCGGGGCGAACACGCTGGCCGTGGCGGTGCTGCTCGCCTGCCTGACCACGGCGGTCGGCGCGACGGCGGTGTTGGGCGAATACATCCAGAAATGGACGCGCGGCAGGGTCGGCTACAAGGCAGGTGTTCTGGCGGTCTCGCTCACGTCGCTGGTGCAGGCCTTCGGCGGCGTCGACTACATCGTGGCACTGGCCGAGCCGATCTTCCTGCTGCTCTACCCGGTGGGCATCGCCATCGTGATCCTCGGCCTGCTGCCGCGCAACCTGCTCAACGACGGCGTGTGGAAGGGTGCGACGGGCGTGGCGATCCTGATGGGGTTCTACGACCTCGTCGCGAGCCTCATTGCCAAGACGGGCGGTGCGGTGCCTCCACAGCTGCAGGCGCTGCACGAGGCGATCCCGCTGGCCTCGGCAGGTTTCGCATGGCTGATGCCCGCAATGATCGGTGGTCTGCTCGGGGGCCTGGTTTGGCGACTGTCCGGCAAGCCCGACGCCGGCTGGGCCGACGCGGAACCAGTGCCTGCCGAGTAGCAATCCCCTAGGCGGCCGAGCAGAGGGGTCGACCAGAAAGGCGGAGCACCGGGCCACCGGGCACCCCATTCCGCAACGTCACGGTCGCAAATTTGCAAAGTACTGAAAGATATTGCCGGAATCCGCCCCGGCAGAGTCGTCAGGGCGACATTCAGTGCTATGCTCTTCAGTAATCCCCTTGCTGGAAGGCGCGCATGCTTCGTCAACAGAGCCCTGCTTACGGGCCAATGGATTTTCTCGCCGGGGACGGCGAGATGGCCACCTTGATCCGAGAAACGGATTGGAGCGCGCATCCCTTCGGCCCCTCAGAGGAGTGGCCGCAATCCTTGCGCTCGGCGCTGGCGATCTGCCTGAACTCCGCGTTTCCGACGGCGATCTACTGGGGATCCGAGCTGAGGCTGCTCTACAACGACGCCTGGGCGCCCATTCCCGGACCGCGCCACCCGGCGGCGCTCGGCGCCCCTGCGCGCGAGGTCTGGAGCGACATCTGGTCGATCATCGAGCCGCAGTTCTCCGAGGTGATCCGCAGCGGCAAGGGACTGTTCCTGCAGGACCACATGCTGCCGATGCAGCGCTACGGCTACGAGGAAGAGACCTACTGGAGCTACAGCTTCACGCCGCTGCGCGGCGAGCAGGGCAATATCGTCGGGGTCTGGAACAGCGGCAGCGAGACCACCGGCAACGTCCTCCAGCGGCGCAACGCGGAATTCCTGGTCAAGCTGAACGAAGCGCTGCGCGGCGCCGGCTCGGCGCAGCAGGGCATGCGGGTCGCGCTCGAACGGCTCGGCGTGCACCTGTCGGCAGCGCGGGTCGGCCTGGCCGTCCCCGGCGGCACGGGCGAGGCCTTCAGTTCGGCGTATGAATGGTCCGCGCCGCAGTCGAGCCCGCAGGGCGGCGACGGCCAACCGTGGATCGGCACCGAGGCCGAGGCCACGCTGCGCGCCGGCAAGTCGCTGTTCCTGAACCGCCGCGCCGCGGACCTCGATGCCCAGAGCCGCGCCTATCTCGAGGCCCGGCGCATCTCCAACGCGATCTTCGTGCCATGGATCGTCGGCGGCCGGCTGGAACATGCGCTCTTTCTGCACTGGCGCCGCCCACGCGCCTACCGCGTGCTCGACGTGTCGCTGGTGGAGCGGGTTCTCGACCTGGTCATGAGCTGGGAGGCGCGCGAGAAGACCCTCGCCCGAGAGGCCGTCATGGCGCAGGAAATCGACCACCGCGCCCGCAACATGCTGGCAATCCTGCGCTCCACCGCGCGTCTCATCAAGGCGGAGTCGGTCGCGGAGTTCCGCGAGAAGCTGGACGAGAGGATCACCTCGCTGTCGCGGACCCACGGGCTGCTGTCGCGCAAGAAATGGGTCGACGTGCGGCTGCGCGAGGTGATCGAGGAGGAGTTCTCGCCCTACGACAGCGACATCCGCGAGCGCCTCGCGCTGAGCGGGCCCTGCGTTCCGCTCGATCCGAATGACGCGCAGATGATCGCCATGCTGGTGCATGAGCTGACCACCAACGCGGTGAAACACGGTGCATTGCGCACGGCCGACGGCGCACTGCGCCTGCGCTGGAAAGTCACCTCGGAAGGCGTTCTTGCCCTGTTTTGGGACGAGCGCTTCCCCGAGGGCATCACGCCCGAACTGGCGTCGCCCGGCAGCGGCTTCGGCACGCAGCTCCTGACCCGTATCGCGCAGGACCATTTCGGCGGGCAGATCGAGCGGACCCTCGAGCCCGGCCACCTGCGCTACCGCATCACCCTGCCCCGCGGCTCGTGGACGGCGCTGGCCGTCGTGCCAATGCCGCAGTCCGAAGCGCCCGCCCCGTCCGAGTCCGCCCGCCGCGCGGTGATGATCGTCGAGGACGAGCCGATCATCTCACTCGATCTCGCCGGGATGATGGAACACGCGGGCTATGCCATCTTCGGTCAGTTCGCCTCGGTCTCCGCCGGCCTCGACGGCACCACAGAAACCCTGCCCGACATCGCACTGCTCGATGAGAACCTCGGCGGCGAAAGCTCGACGCCGCTGCTCGATCACCTGCTCGCCAAGGGGGTGCCGGTGGTGATCATCTCGGGGTACGATGGCGAGGCGCGCACCGGCGTGCCGCGCCTGTCGAAGCCGATCTCCGAGGCCGAGCTGCTGTCGACCATCGAGAGCCTCTGACACGATCCTGACGTAACACGGCCCTGACGGGACGGGGCGCCTGCGCGGCGCCCCTGCATCATTTCTTGTCCTTGCGCAGCTTGATCGCGCCCGCCTTCTCGGCGAGGTCGCGGGCGATGGCGAAGGCGCCCTTGATCTTGTCGGTGTCGCTGCTCCAGTCGCGGCGCACGACGATCTTGTTGTCCTTGATCTTCGCCAGCCCGTTCTGCGCCTGGATGAATTCCACCAGCCCCTCAGGCTTGGCAAACTTGTCGTTGTGGAACTGCACGGTGGCACCCTTCGGGCCGCCGTCGAGCTTGGCGATCCCGGCGCGCTTGCACATTGCCTTGATCCGCACCACCAGCATCAGCGTGTTGACCTCCTTCGGCAGCTTGCCGAAACGGTCGATCAGCTCGGCGGCGAAGCCCTCGAGCTCGACCTTGGTGGTCAGCTCCGACAGGCGCCGGTAGAGACCGAGGCGCACGTCGAGGTCGGGCACGTAGTCCTCGGGGATCAGCACCGGCACGCCGAGGTTGATCTGCGGCGCCCATTGCCCGTCGTCGTCGGTGAGCCCTTCCAGCTCGCCCAACTTGATCTTGGCAATCGCCTCCTCGAGCATCGACTGGTAGAGCTCGTAGCCCACGTCGCGCATCTGGCCCGACTGCTCCTCGCCGAGCAGGTTGCCCGCCCCGCGGATATCCAGATCCTGCGAGGCCAGCGTGAAGCCCGCGCCAAGCGTGTCGAGCGAGCCCAGCACGCGTAGCCGCTTCTCGGCGGTGTCGGTGAGCTTGGTGCGCGGCTTGGTGGTCAGATAGGCATAGGCGCGGGTCTTCGAGCGCCCGACCCGTCCGCGGATCTGGTAGAGCTGGGCAAGGCCGAACATGTCGGCACGGTGCACGATCATCGTGTTGGCGGTCGGAATGTCGAGTCCGGACTCGACGATGGTCGTCGCCAGCAGCACGTCGTACTTGCCGTCGTAGAAGGCGTTCATCCGGTCGTCGAGCTCGCCGGCTGCCATCTGGCCATGCGCCACCACAAAGGACACCTCTGGCACCTGCTCGCGCAGGAATTCTTCAATCTCCGGCAGGTCCGAAAGACGCGGCACCACGTAGAAGCTCTGGCCGCCGCGGTAATGCTCGCGCAGCAGCGCCTCGCGGACGGTGATCGCGTCGAACTCCGAGACATAGGTGCGGATCGACAGGCGATCGACCGGCGGGGTGCCGATGATCGACAGGTCGCGCACACCCGACAGGGAAAGTTGCAGCGTGCGCGGGATCGGCGTCGCGGTCAGCGTCAGCACGTGGATGTCCGAGCGCAGCTGCTTCAGCCGCTCCTTGTGGCCGACGCCGAAGTGCTGCTCCTCGTCGATGATCAGCAGGCCGAGGTTATTGAAACGGATGCCCTTGGCCAGAAGCGCATGCGTGCCCACGGCGATGTCGACCGACCCCTTGGAGATACCGTCGCGGGTCTTCGCAGCATCGCCCGAGGAGACGAAGCGCGACAGCGGTGCCACATTGATCGGGAAGCCGCGGAACCGCTCGGCGAAGCTCTTGTAGTGCTGACGGGCGAGCAGCGTGGTCGGGGCGATCACCGCCACCTGCACGCCGGACATGGCGGCGACGAAGGCGGCGCGCATCGCCACCTCGGTCTTGCCGAAGCCGACGTCGCCACAGATCAGCCGGTCCATCGGCTGGCCGCTGGTCATGTCGCCGAGTACGTCCTCGATGGCGTGCATCTGGTCGTCGGTCTCGGTGTAGGGGAAGCGGGCGCAGAAGCTCTCCCACGCGCCGGGCGGAGGGTCGATGATCGGCGCCTTGCGCAGCGCCCGCTCGGCGGCGACGCGGATGAGCTTGTCCGCCATCTCGCGGATGCGCTCCTTGAGCCGGGCCTTCTTGGCCTGCCAGGCACCGCCGCCGAGCTTGTCGAGCAGCCCCTCGTCATGTCCGTAGCGCGACAGCAGCTCGATGTTCTCCACCGGCAGGTAGAGCCGCGCGCCCTCGGCGTATTCCAGCAGCAGGCATTCATGCGCGGCGCCGGCGGCGGTGATGACCTCGAGCCCCTGGTAGCGGCCAATGCCGAAATCCACGTGCACCACCAGATCGCCCGGGCTCAGCGACTGCGCCTCGGTGAGGAAGTTCTCGGCCTTGCGGCGCTTCTTGGGCGCGCGGATCAGCCGGTCGCCGAGCACGTCCTGCTCGGAGATCACGGTGATCTTGCCATCGCCCCAAGGCGCGACGAAGCCCTGTTCCAGCCCCCAGACGGCCAGGTGCAGCCCGCGCTTGCCGATGCGCGTGCCATCGATGACCGGGATCGCCTCGGCCAGCCCCTCGTCCTCGATCAGCCCGGTGAGGCGCTCACGCGCGCCTTCGGACCAGGAGGCGATCAGCACCGGCCCCTCGGCCATCTGCGCCTTCACGTGATCGGCGAGCGCGGCGAAGAGCGAGACGCTCTCCTGCTGGCGCTCGAGCGAGAAGTTGCGACCGATGCGTCCGCCCGCATCCACCACGCCCGGCCCGCTGGCCTGCGGCAAGGGCGAGAACTGCACCACGCGGCGGTCCGCAATGGCGGCATCCCAATTGGCCTCGTCGAGGTAGAGCAGTTGCGGCGGCACCGGCTTGTAGACCGAGTCGAGCCGGCCCTTCTGGGTCATCGCGTGGCGGCGGGTGCCGTATTGATCCTCGATGCTCTCCCAGCGGGCGATCCGCGCCGGGGTGATCTGGTCATCGAGCAGCACCGGTGCGCCGGGCACGTAGTCGAAGAGCGTCTCGAGCTTTTCGTGGAAGAACGGCAGCCAGTGTTCCATGCCCTGCGTCTTGCGGCCCGCGCTCACCGCCTCGTAGAGCGGATCGTCCGAGCCCGCCGCGCCGAACTCGATGCGGTAGTTCTGCCGGAACCGGGTGATCGCTGCCTCGTCGAGGATGACCTCCGACACCGGCGCCAGTTCCACCACGTCGAGCTTTTCCTTGGTGCGCTGGCTGACCGGATCGAAGCTCCGCGCGCCGTCGAGCATGTCACCGAAGAGATCGAGCCGCACCGGCCCGCTGTCGCCCGGCGGGAAGATGTCGATGATGCCGCCGCGGATCGCGTAATCGCCGGGCTCGTGCACCGTGGGCGCATTCGAGAACCCCATCCGCACGAGGAAGTTGCGCAAGCCCGCCTCGTCCACCCGGTCGCCGACGCGGGCGGCAAAGGCCGCCTCGCGCAGCACCTCGCGCGCGGGGATGCGCTGCATGGCGGCCGAGAGCGTGGTGAGCAGCACGAAGCGCTGCGGCATGCCGTGCACCAGCCCCGCAAGCGTCGACATGCGGGTGGCCGAGATGTCGGGATTGGGCGAGACCCGGTCATAGGGAAGGCAATCCCAGCCCGGGAAGGTGACCACCGGCATGCCGGGGTCGAAGAAGGCCAGCGCCTCGCGCAGCGCGGCAAGGCGCTTGTCATCGCGGGCGATGTGCAGCACCGGCCCGCCGGTCTTTTCGACCTCGGACAGCAGGAGCCTGGCGTCGTACCCCTCGGGTGCGCCGCCCATGGAGATACGGGCCGATCTGGTAAGCGACTGGGACATGCCGCTCAAATGACCCGCCGCCGGGCCTTCGTCAACCGAGAACGCCGTGTGCCAGGTTCTGGTACATGCCCCACATGGCGGTGATGAAGATCGAGATCATGCCGATCACCTGCACCCAGAAACGGTGCACGGTCAGCTTGCGCCACAGCGCCTCGCCGGTCAGCCCCTGCCCGCGGATGCGCTCGGCGGTGGCAATGCTCAGCAGCCCGACCATCGACATGGGACAGCCCAGCAGGAACAGCGCCTGCGCCAGCTCGATGCCGTACCAGAAACCGAGGCTCGCCAGCATGGCCAGCAGCGCTGCGGTGAAGGCAACCAGCCACAGCCCCGCCTGCTCGACGATGTAAAGTCGGCGGTTGATTTGGATGCGCACCATGTCCTCGAGATCCTGCGCCGCCTGGCCGCCCTGCCTGCGGGCGCGTCCGACCATGTCGAAGGGCACGCCCAGCACCCAGTGGCTGGTGCTCGACCAGAACACCGCCAGGGCGATCCAGAACCACAGGTTGGAAAACGACCGCATGTCGATGGTTTCGAAAACGAGCCCGGTCCAGTCCACTGTGTTCCCACTCTTTCCTGCGGGGCCTCGACGGCCCCTCACGCGCGGCCCTGCCCGGCCCTTCGTCCAACCGGCGATGCGGCAGACACATCTACGGCACCCCGGCGTATGCGCCCCCGGCGGGCCTTGTGACAGGCGTCTTTCCATGCCACCCAAGGGAAACCTTGACAAGGGATACGAAGGACACGCCCGATGAAACCCGTGATATCCGCCTTTCCTGCCACACGTTTGCGCCGCCTGCGCACGTCCCCCGCGATCCGCGCGCTGACCCAGCAGACGCTGCTGACCCCGGGCGATTTCATCTGGCCGGTCTTCGTGCGCGACGGCGAGGGGATCGTCGAGCCCATCGCCTCGATGCCCGGGGTAAACCGGCTGTCGGTGGACAAGGTGGTCGAGGCGGCGCGCGAAGCGCATACGCTTGGAATCCCGGCGATCTGCCTCTTTCCCTACACCGATGCCTCGAAGAAGACCGAGGATTGCGCCGAGGCCTGGAACCCCGAGAACCTCAGCAATCGCGCCACCCGCGCCATCAAGGAGGCCGTGCCCGACATCGCGGTGATGACCGACGTGGCGCTCGACCCCTACAACATCACCGGCCATGACGGCTTCATCGAGAACGGCGAGATCGTCAACGACCGCACCGTCGAGGCGCTGGTCAAGCAGGCGCTGAGCCAGGCCCGCGCCGGGGCGGATATCATCGGCCCGTCGGACATGATGGACGGGCGCATCGGCGCGATCCGCGCGGCGCTGGAGGCCGAGGGCTTCCACAATGTCCTGCTGCTGAGCTACGCGGCGAAATACGCCTCGGGCTTCTACGGTCCGTTCCGCGACGCGGTGGGCGCCTCGGGCGCGCTCAAGGGCACCATGGGCGGCGACAAGCAGACCTACCAGATGCAGCCGGGCAATTCCGACGAGGCGATGCGGCTGATCGAGCGCGACCTGCAGGAGGGCGCCGACATGATCATGGTCAAGCCGGGCATGCCCTATCTCGACATCTGCCGCCGTGCCAAGGAGATGTTCGGCGCGCCGACCTTCGCCTACCAGGTGTCGGGCGAATACGCGATGCTCGCCGGGGCCTTCGAGAACGGCTGGCTGGACCGCGACAAGGTCATGCTGGAAAGCCTCACCGCCTTCAAGCGCGCTGGATGCGACGGGGTTCTGACCTATTTCGCCCCGGCGGCGGCACGGCTGCTCAACGCATAGCGCGGGACCGCGGTCTGCGCGCTTGATCTAGTGACAGCCCGCGCCTGCCTGCCTATAGTGAGCCCGAATAACCGGCGGAAAAGTCGGACACACAGGCATGGGCCGTCACGGACGCCCGGACATCGACGAGGATAGAGCAGAATGACCTACAATCGACGGGGACTCCTCCTGACCCTTGGCGCGCTCGGCGCGACGGGCGCGCTCGCCGCCTGCGGCAACGGCGTGGGCACCAGCAACGCGCAGACCATCGACGCGCGGGTGAACGCCACCGTGAACCAGATGTACGCGCAGTATCCCGGCACCCGCGACCTCGCGGCGAAATCCGCCGGCATGCTGGTCATGCCGCTGATCACCGAGGCCGGCCTCGGGCTCGGCGGCGCCTATGGCCGCGGCGCGCTGAAGGTGAACAACGCCACGGTGGACTACTACTCGGTGGTGAAGGGCTCTGGCGGCCTGCAGATCGGCGCGCAGCAGTACGCGCACGTGCTGTTCTTCATGACCCAGGACGCGCTCAGCAACTTCCGCCGCTCGCCGGGCTGGGCCGCGGGCGCCAATATCGAATACGCCATCCCCGAGGGCGGCGAGACGCTGGCGGCCGAGACCACCACCTCGCTCGCACCGATCATCGCGGTGATCTTCGGCAAGTCGGGCCTGCACATGGGCGCGACGCTGGAGGGCGTGAAATACACGCGGATCATTCCCTGATCGCAACGCCGGGGTCCCGCACCGGAACATGAGTGGGCGCGGCTCCCTCTTCTATGCGCGACGTCCCCTCCGCGAATTTCATACCGGCGGACTTCGAAAAAGAAGACGGGCCCAGCCTCCCGGCGCGGGCCCGTCTTCTTTCGTTCTTCTTCTCTTTCCCAATACGCATGATGCGGAGGCGCCGCACGCGCGGCCTTAGTGGTAGCGGAACTCGCCCACCACCTGCCGCCACTCCCCGGCCGAGATCATCTTGCGATGGGTGAAGCGCACCGAGTGCAGCGGCCCCTCGATCTCCTCCTGCCAGAACTCGATGAACTTGAAGAGCCGCGGATGGTCCGGCGCTAGGTCGTAGTCCTGCCAGACGAAGGTGTTCAGCACGTTGCGGTAGTCGGGCATGCGGTAGAAGAACTCCGCCGTGGTCAGCCCGTAGCCCTTCAGCATGAGTTCGGTGGGAGTCTCTTCCATCGCTTTACCTCGCGTGACAACCATGTAACAAGGCTGCCGAAAGCCGGGTTAGTTTTCAAATAAAACAGCATGTTAGCCACACATCGAGGTGGCTGCCAGAAATCGCCGACCGCCGCCATTGCGCCCAATACCTAGCCTCTGATATAGGTAGTCCCAACTACATATAGAGACAGCACGGACAGGCGAGCAACGTGACCGACACGCCGGAAACCCCCGAAAACGAAGAAGAATCTCCGCGTCCCGAGCGGAGCGGTCATGGTGGCCCGGTGATCTCGATCATCGACGAGATGAAGTCGAGCTACCTCGACTACGCCATGAGCGTCATCGTCAGCCGCGCGATTCCCGATCTGCGCGACGGCCTAAAACCTGTGCATCGGCGCATTCTCTACACGCTCTGGGAGAACGGGCAGACCAAGTCCAAGTCCTACCGCAAGTGCGCCACCGCCGTCGGCGACGTGATGGGCCGCTATCACCCGCACGGCGACTCGGCGGTCTATGACGCGCTGGTCCGCATGGCGCAGGACTTCTCGATGTCGCTGCCGCTGATCGACGGTCAGGGCAACTTCGGCTCGATGGACGGCGATCCGCCCGCCGCCTACCGTTACACCGAGGCGCGGCTCGACCGCACCGCCGAAGCCCTGCTCGAGGACATCGAGAAGGGCACGGTGGACTTCGTTCCCAACTACGCCAACGAGCGCAACGAGCCGGTCGTCCTGCCCGCGCGCTATCCCAACGTGCTGGTCAACGGCGCCGAGGGCATCGCCGTCGGCATGGCGACCCGCATCCCGCCGCACAACCTCGGCGAGGTGATCGACGCGACGCTGGCGCTGATCGAGAACCCGGATCTCTCGTCCGAGCAGCTGATCGACTACATCCCGGCCCCCGATTTCCCGACGGGCGGCGTGATCCTCGGCCGCTCCGGCGCGCGCAAGGCCTATCTCGAGGGCCGCGGCTCGGTGATCATCCGCGCCAAGACCCGCATCGAGGAGCTGCGCCGCGACCGCTATGCCATCGTCATCGACGAGATCCCCTACCAGGTGAACAAGGCGACGATGATCGAGCGCATCGCCGAATGCGTGCGCGAGAAGAAGATCGAGGGCATCGCCCACGTGCAGGACGAGTCGGACCGTTCGGGCGTGCGCGTGGTGGTCGAGCTCAAGCGTGACGCCACCGCCGAGGTGGTGCTCAACCAGCTCTTCCGCTTCACCCCGATGCAGGTCAGCTTCGGCTGCAACATGCTGGCGCTGAACGGCGGCAAGCCCGAGCAGCTGACCCTGCGCACCTTCCTGACCGCCTTCCTCGACTTCCGCGAGGACGTGATCGCGCGGCGCACCGCCTTCCTGCTGAACAAGGCGCGCGAGCGCAGCCACGTGCTCTGCGGCCTTGCGGTCGCCGTGGCCAACGTCGACGAGGTCGTGGCGACGATCCGCAGCTCGGCCGATGCCGCCGAGGCGCGCGAGAAGCTGATGACCCGGCGCTGGCCGGCCGAGGAGATCGCGCCCTTCATCCGGCTGATCGACGATCCGACCCACACGATGAACGACGACGGGACCTACAACCTGTCCGAAACGCAGGCCCGGGCCATCCTCGAGCTGCGCCTGCAGCGCCTGACCCAGCTGGGCGTGAAAGAGGTCACCGACGAGCTCGAAGAGCTGGCCGGCAAGATCAAGGAATACCTCGAGATCCTCGGCTCGCGCGAGCGTATCCTCGAGATCATCTCCAACGAGATGATCGCGGTGAGGGAGCAGTTCGCCGTGCCGCGCCGCACCGAGATCGTCGACTGGGCCGGCGACATGGACGACGAGGACCTGATCGAGCGCGAGGACATGGTGGTCACCGTCACCCAGTCCGGCTACATCAAGCGCACCCCGCTCGCCGACTTCCGCGCCCAGAAGCGCGGCGGCAAGGGGCTGTCTGGCGGCGGTCTGAAGGAAGACGACGTGGTCACCCAGCTCTTCGTGGCCAACACCCACACGCAGCTGCTGTTCTTCACCACCGAGGGCATGGCCTACAAGCTCAAGTGCTGGCGCCTGCCGCAGGGCGGCCGCACCTCCAAGGGCAAGGCCATCGTCAACATCCTGCCGATCCCGCAGGGGGTCTCGGTGGCGGCGATCATGCCGGTCGACCGCGCCGAGGATGAGTGGGACGATCTGCAGATCGTCTTCGCGACGTCCAAGGGCTCGGTGCGCCGCAACCGCCTGTCCGATTTCACCAATGTCATGCGCAACGGCAAGATCGCGATGAAATTCGAGGGCGAGGACGAGAACACCCGCCTGATCAACGCCCGCATCTGCTCGGAAGACGACGACGTGATGCTGGTGACCGACTCCGGCCGCGCCATCCGCTTCCCGGTGACCGACGTGCGGGTGTTCAACTCGCGCAACTCCACCGGCGTGCGCGGCGTCAAGCTGACCAACGGCGACGAGGTCGTGTCGATGTCGGTGATCCGCCACTTCGAGGCGGATTCGGACGAACGCGCCTCCTACCTCAAGATGCGCCGCGCGATGGCCGGCATCGCCGATGATGCCGAGGCCTCGGATGAGGAAGAGGGCAATGCCGACAGCCTGCTGCCGGCCGAGCGCTATGCCGAGATGTCGGCGGTCGAGAACCTGATCCTGACGGTGACGGCGCGCGGCCTCGGCAAGCTCACCTCAAGCCACGACTACCCGATCCGCGGACGCGGCGGCATGGGCGTCACCGCCTGGGAGAAATCCATGCGCGGCGGCGAGATCGTCGCCTCCTTCCCGGTCGAGATGGGCGATCAGATCATGCTCGCCACCTCAACCGGCCAGTCGATCCGCGTGCCGGTCGAGGGGATCTCCTTCCGCTCGCGCAGCGCCGGCGGGGTGAAGGTGTTCAACACCCGCCAGGGCGAGACCGTGGTCTCGGTGGCCTGGATCGCCGATCAGGACGAGGACGAGGTCGACGACATCGCCGAGGACGGCGCGGGCGAAGGCTCCTCCGAGGAGTAAGCTCCGCCGCCCTTCGAATTCGGCGCCCGCCCCCGCGAGGGGCGGGCGTTTTGTTTTGCGTATTTGGAAAGAGACGAAGGGGGCAGGGTTTCTCTACCTTCGCGCCTCGCCGCCCGGCTGCAAAGGCTTGGCAGGCGGCCTGCGCACCCCCATATTTCGCCCATGCTCAAGCTCACCCCGATCCTTCTGGCCATCGCCTACGCCATCGTCGCCTACCGCTTCTCTGCCTGGCGCACGGCGCGGGAACTGGACTCGCGCTCGACCGAACTGGCGGACCCGAAGCTGAAGGCGCTGATGGACCGGATGGCCGCGGCGCTCGACCTGCCGCGCATTCGGGTCAATATCTACGAGATCGAGCCGGTGAACGGGCTCGCCGCACCGGACGGGCGGATCTTCATCACCCGGGGCTTCTACAACCGCTACAAGGCCGGCGAGGTCAGCGCCGAGGAGCTGTCCTCGGTGATTGCCCACGAGCTGGGCCACGTGGCGCTGGGGCACTCGCGGCGCCGGATGATCGACTTCTCGGGTCAGAACGCCATCCGCACGGTGCTGGTCATGGTTCTGGCACGGCTGGTGCCGGGTCTGGGGCCGCTGATTGCCAATGCGCTGACCTCGCTGCTGGCGGCGCGGCTGTCGCGCGGCGACGAATACGAGGCCGACGCCTATGCCGCGGCGCTGCTGCACAAGGCGGGGATCGGCGTGGCGCCGCAGAAGTCGCTCTTTGCCAAGCTCGAGAAGCTGAGCGGCGGCGGAGGGCGCGGCATGCCCGCCTGGCTGCTGTCGCACCCGAAGACCTCCGAGCGCATTGCCGCACTGGAACAGCTCGAGGCGCGCTGGACCGCCGTCCAGAGCTGAGGCGTTTCAGCCGAGGCGGCGGCGCAGCCAGCGGTCGAGCGAAAGCGCCCCGCCGCCGGTGAACACCAGCACCACCATCACGAAGCCCCAGAGCAGCCGCTGGTCGAGGATCGGCGCGTCGGGCTGTCGGTCGAAGAGCGCGCCGATGGCCGTGGCGTCGACGCCATGGCCGAGGATGTCGGTCAGGCTCACCACCAGCAGGAAGCCGATCATGCCGAGCGCCGCAAGACGGGTGAAGAGCCCGAGGATCAGGAGCAGCGGCAGCACGAACTCGGCGGCAGTGCCCGCGGCGACCACCAGGTGCGCGAAGAAGCCGAGCTGGCCGGCGTCGTAGCCTGCCGCCTCCATGGCGCGGGGGAAGATCTGCGCATAGGCGTTCAGCGACAGGCCGAAGCTGTCGATCTTGGTCAGCGCCGAGGACCAGAAGAACCCGGCGAGCGTGGCGGCAAAGACGATCCGGCCGGTGAGACCGAGCACCGCGGGCGCGCGTGCGGTCATCGCCGCCTCGGCGCGGTCCAACTGAAAAAGCAGCGCCGGAACCCCGGCGGCGGGAGGGGCAAGATCGGTCATGGCTCGGGGTCTCCTTGGGGGACGAGGGCGCCCGCGTTGAACAGGCAGGCAAAGATCGCGGCGTGGTCGGCACCCGCGGGCAAGGCGGCTCCGAGCGCCGCGCCGCGGGCCAGCGCATCGAGCGTCGCGGCTGTGCCCGCCGGGGCGGCGCAGCTCAGAACCGCGAGCTTCGGGCGGGTGATCAGCACCTCGCCCGGGGGGCTCTGCGCAAGGTCCGGGCGCTCCGCGTTCCGCGCCCAGATGGACAGCGCCGGGTCTCGTGTCGGAACGAGCCGCGCGGCGGGGTGCGGGCGCGGGGTGCTTTCCGCCAACGCCTCGGGCGAGAGCCCGGCCAGCGCGCGCGGGTCCAGCGGCGCGGCATCGGCGGATTGGCTGGCCTCGCGCCGCGCCTGCTCGATGCGGGCGACCTCCGGCAGGTAGGGCAGCGCCGCGAGCGGCGGGAACTTCGCGATCCAGTCCGGCAACTCGGCGCCGTAAACCGCCATGACCGGGCTGCGCGGCGGGTGATCGCGGGCGAAGTCGCGCGCCAGGGCGGCAAAATAGGCCTCGCCCACCAGCCGCTGCACCACCGGGAAGGCGGCGGCGAGCGCCTCGGTCAGCGCGACGGCGACATTGTTGCGGTAGACGTCGAAGCGGCGCGTGGCGCGGGCCCCCGACGGGTCGCGCAGCGCCTCGGGGCGCGCCGCCTCGGGCGCAAGCAGCGCGCCCGCGAAAGCGCCCTGCCCGCTCATGCCGCCCTCCGCTGCGCCATCACCTGCGCGGCGCGCGCGGCCTCGGCTTCGAGGGTCGGAAAATCGGGCACGTCATTGTCCCATTCGATCAGCGTCGGGCGCGGGCCAATGCGGGAGATGAGCTCGGCGTAGAGCGCCCAGACCGGGTCGGCCACCGGCGCGCCATGGGTGTCGATCAGCAGCGGGCCGCCCTGCCCGTCGTCCTCTTCGGCGTAGCCCGCGAGGTGGATTTCCCCGACCAGGTCAACCGGGTAGTCCTTGAGGTAGGCCTGCGCCGAGGTGCCGAGGTTGCTGGCGGAGATGAAGACGTTGTTGATGTCGAGCAGCAACCCGCATCCGGTGCGGCGGGCGACCTCGGCGAGGAAGCCGGTCTCGGAGAGGGTGCTTTCCTCGAAGACCAGGTAGCTCGACGGGTTCTCGAGCAGCATGCGCAGGCCGAGGCGCTGCTGCACCTCGTCCACATGCGCCGCGACCCGCGCCAGCGTGGCCTCGGTGTAGGGCAGCGGCAGCAGATCGCTGAAATAGGAGCCCTCGTGGGTGGACCAGGCGAGGTGCTCGGAAAACTGGGCCGGGCGCACCCGGTCGATCAGCCGCTTCAGCCGGGCCAGATGCGCGGGGTCGAGCGGACCTTCGCCGCCGATCGACAGCCCCACGCCATGCACCGAGATCGGAAAGCGCGCGCGCAGATCGTCCAGCATGGCAAGGCGCGGGCCGCCCTCGACCATGTAATTCTCGGCGTGGACTTCCAGCCAGCTGACGGCGCCGGGATCGGCGAGCTCGTCGAAATGCGCCGACTTGAATCCGACGCCGGCGGTGGCGGGGAGATGGTGGCTCTGCATGGGATGCCTCCCTTGGCTGGGCGATTGCCCGGTTGGGCGGGAATGGAGCGCGCACGGCGACCGGGCGGCCGCCGCGCGCGGGATCAGCCGGGGGCTCAGCCCTTCGGCAGGTCACGCTCGAGCGGCTCGAGCGAGCCCATGCGCGCGGTGCCGTCGGCCATCGCCGGAAGCTCGATCTCGGCGCAGGTGCCGGCGGGCACCAGCGTCCAGGAATTGCCCTGGTAGTCGACCGAGGCGGTGCCGGCGCAGGTGGTGCCGGGGCCCGCCGCGCAGCCGTTCTCGCCCGCCATGGCGACGCCGTAGCACTTCTCCTGCTCCTGCGCGTGGGCGGCACCGGCGAATTGCGCAAGACCGGCGGCAACGGCTCCGGCGAGGGCGAGGTGTTTGCTGTGAAGGGTCATGTCAGTCTCTCCAATGTGACAAGCAGCGCATCGCGTCTGCACCGGGGTATTCGGCGCGGAGGCCGGCTTTGTTACGTCGCTCGCGCTTGTGTGATAGAGAGGAAATATTCGCGCGCCGCTGTAACACGGCGCCCGCGGCGCCCGTATGCGCAGGTACATTCCCTGCAGGTGGACATGACCACACCCATGGCCGAACCCAGATGACCGGACGCGATGACGAGATCGAGGCGCTGATGCGCAAGGCGCTGGACGGCGACCGCCGGGCCTATGCCGCCTGTCTGTCGCTGCTGGTGCCGCGGATGCGGGCCATGGCCACGCATGACCTGCCCGTGCAACACGGGCATCTCGCCGAGGACGTGGTGCAGGAAGCGCTGCTGTCGATCCATCTCAAGCGCGGCAGTTGGGACCCGCAGCGCCCGCTGCTGCCTTGGGTGCGGGTGATCGTGAAGCACAAGGCGATCGACGCCCTTCGCAAAACCCCGAGCGCCCCGCATGAGCCGGTCGAGGATCACCCGGGGCTCGATGCCCCCTCGGTCGATCCGCTGGCCGGGCTGCACCTCGAGCAGGCCCTGTCGCGGCTCTCGGCCCGGGATGCCGCGCTGGTGCGGGAGCACGCGATCGGGGGAGCCGATACCGAGACGCTCTCGAAGGATTTCGATCTCAGCCCCGGCGCCCTTCGGGTGGCCCTGCACCGGGCGCTGAGACGGCTGGCCGATGCGGCCAGGAAGGAGGAAGAATGGACACCGATGAACTGATTGCGGCGCTGGCCGCCGATGACGTGCCCGCGAAGCGCCCGCACTTGCTGTGGCGCGTCGCCTTCGGCGTGGCGGTGTCGCTCGTGCTGATGCTGGTGTTCTGGGGCACGCGTCCGGGCTGGCCCAACCTGCTGATGATGGCGCCGCTGCTGGTCAAGCAGAGCCTGCCGATCCTGGTGGCGCTGGTCGCCTGGCCGCTGCTGCGGCGGAGCGATCCCGAGGCGCAGGCGCCGCTCTGGCCGCTGTGGCTGCTCGCGGCCACCGGCGCCGCGGGATGGCTGCTCTCCGCGATCACCGGCGGCGACATCCTGGGCGAGACGCTCTGGGCCTGCCTGCTGTCGATACCGGCGCTGGCGCTGCCCATCGCCCTGGCGCTGTTCCGCGGCATGCGCCACCGTGTGGAGCCCCGCCCCGCACGCAGCGGCATGCTGGCGGGCCTAGTCTCGGGCGGCGCGGCGGCGGCGGTCTACGCGGTGCACTGCGACGAGGACAGCGCGGCGTTTTTCCTTTTGTGGTATGGGCTTGCCATCGTGATCTGCGGTCTGGCCGGGCGCGTTGCCGGGCGGCGCTGGCTCGGGGTCTGAGCGCCCCGTGGTGATCCGGCACCGCTGGCCTGCACCTGGCACCGCCTCAGAGGCAGGCTCTCGCGTTCGTGATCACCTTCAGCGAGAGATATATTCCGGCTCGGATTTATGGTAAGGTTAAATTCTGGGACACCTTCGGTTCTTCCCACCTCCCAAGTGAGGAACCCGGAGCCAATTCGGCGGCTCTCTCGCCTCTCCCGCCCTGCTTTCCAGTTGTCCCAGGGTCCGAGATTTCCGGGCCCGTTTACCCCAATTCCTTTGTCAGAGACGAATTCCGTATCTTGAAAGGAATAGCCATGAAGTTCTTTCTCGCCATTTCC
The DNA here is from genome assembly GCF_020524285.1 of Alloyangia pacifica. Classification (GTDB taxonomy): domain Bacteria; phylum Pseudomonadota; class Alphaproteobacteria; order Rhodobacterales; family Rhodobacteraceae; genus Salipiger; species Salipiger pacificus_B. The sequence continues at coordinate 53,192 of NZ_JAIVKX010000006.1, read as the reverse complement.
TCCCTCTCGCTTGCCCTGGCCACGACTCCGGCCTCGGCACAGAGCAGCCTGCTTGACCAGCTGTCGCAATACGTGCCGGACTCCGTGCTCTCGCTGCTGAGCAGCGCCGAAATACCGACGGCGTTCAGCATGTCGACCGGACGCGACACGGATGCCCAGAAAATCACGCGGATCGAGCAGTTTGCGACCCGCGGTGCTGCACCGCGCACCTTCTCGCGGCAGCAGCTCGACCTCGTCGGCCAGTATGTCTCTGACGACCAACTGGCGGGCATGTCGGGAGAAAATATCGGGGCCGCGATGGCCATCGCGCACTCGAGCCGGCCGGAAGTCGAAAAGCGCGGCATTATCGGGGCGCTTGCAACCCGGTGATCGCCATGACCACTCACGCGAATGCAAGGGGCCGCGGATCAGCGCGGCCCCTCCTCATGGTGGTTTGCCTCCGGACCGGCCTCACGCAGAGGGCGCGGCCTCGAACACCAGGCCCATTGAATCGCGCAGGGTGATCGGCCCGCCGAGGTAATCGTCGCCGATGCCCGGGCTGCGCAGGAGCAGGCGCCAGTCGCCCCCGCGCGCGCCCTCGGGCAGCAGCTCGAGCGGATCGATCTCGTCGGTCTCGCGGCCTTCCATGTGGCAGAGGGAAAACACCCGTCGCCCGTCCGGCGCGTGGCGCAGGGCGGCAAAGACCGTACGGCCGTCGATCGGCTCGAGGTAGCGGAAGCTGTCGTCGGGACCGAAATTGCCGCGCAGCCAGGGGTTCTCCTGCCGGAAGTCGCGCAGCCGCCGCATGAAGCCTGTCTGGTTCGGATCGAGCCAGGACAGGTAGTGCGACACGTTGCAGTACTCGTGCATGTCATCCATCCAGGCGCAGGCGATCCGCTTGAGCTCGCCGACGGTGTAGCGCTCCGGTCCGGCCAACGGCGGCTCGACCGCCCCCAGCAGCGCGGCGATGGTGTTGAGGTCGTAATCCGTCACCTCGACCAGCGCCGGCAGGAATTCGAAGAAGCGCGCCAGATCCTCGCGGGTCTCGAAGCCCATTTCCTTGAGCCGCCGGAAGTTGCCGGGGATCGAATAGCTGTAGGTGTCGACCTGCCACTTGAGGCTGATCGCCTCCTCGGCCACCACCTTCACGCCGTACTTATCGTCCTGGTTGCGGATGAAGCCCCAGCTCGCCCGCGCGGTGGCGTTGAGGAAATCCATCGGCACGCCGGGGAACACGGCATAGGTGAGCAGTGACACCGCCGGGTTGTCATAGGCCTTGTCGAGGATCTCCATCTTGGTGTCGCCGAGCCGGGTGTTGATGTTCAGCTTGGGGTTCACCTGCGTGCCCCGGCGCAGCGTGTCGTGGTTCGCGGTCCCCGAGATCCAGTTCGCCCCGTGCGCGAGGATCTCCTTGATCCGCCAGTATTTCGACAGCCAGAAGGTGTAGATGAACGGCGTGTTGTGGGCGAAGGTCAACGGCCCCCACTGGAAAACGTCGGGATCATGGGTCTGCCCCTCGATCACCGCGCGGTAGGTCGAGCTCAGTTCCCAGTCCTCGTCGGGCCAGGGGCGGCCGTCCTCGAAGACGAACCAGGGCAGATACTCGGTGCCCGCCACCTCCTGAACGAGACCGGACATCTCGCGCAGGTAGTCGTCGTCGTGGCGCAGGGTCTGCGCCGCCCAGTCCCACCACTTGAAGTCCTGCGCACCGTCGACCCGCACCCCGTCGGCGCCGAAGTTCACCTTGCGGCGCTGCATCTCCAGCAGAATCGCCCGCACGTAGGGGTTCAGGTAGTCGAGGTTCTGCCCGTACATGTTGGGACCGGCGAAATAGTGGCTTGAGAGCGCGTTCAGCCCCTGGTTGTCGGAATGGCCGAAGACCACGTCGAGGATCAGCTTCTTGGGCGTCCCGGGGAAATTGTGCAGCGCCGCGGCGAAATCCACCAGCTCGTCTGGCCGGGCACTCTCCAGCAGCACCGGGTTCACCGTCGCCATGCCGGCGATGACGATGTCATAGCCCCAGTTGGTGGTGTTGGGCCGCATCAGCGTGGCCTCGATGCGCCCCTCCTCGGTCAGGCCCTCGGTCCAAAAATCCGGTCCCGCCTCGTAGACGGTGGTCGGCTCCAGCGGCAGCGGCTGCACCGCGTCATAGCCGATGAACAGCTCGTCCGCCGGCTCCAGCGGCAGGCCATTGGCCACCCGCTCGCCGATGCGGTGGATCTGCCGGGTGAGGCTGGCGATGGTCCCCCCCGCGGTGGCGGTGGGGATGTGCAGCTGGAGGATCGACGTCGGCGCGCCGAACTTGTGCGGCCCCTCGGCCTTCAGCGCCTCGAAATAGGCCTTGTCGGGACGATCCTGCTGCATCGAGGCGACGTCATAGACTTCGGCCGGGGCCAGCGCGCCGAAGGGCACGGACATGGCGAGCGGGTCGAGGATGCGGGTCACCTTGCCCTCGGCGTCGCGCCAGACCAGCGCGTAGAAATCGCCGGTCTGCCCGCGGTTGCCCGCCTTCACCCCGGCGGCGATGGAAAATACGAAGGCCTCGCAGCGCTCGACCGGCAGCAAGACCCGGTCGAAACTGGTCTCGCTCTGCGACAGGGTCAGATCAAGCTCGCCCTCGGGGCGCAGGATCTCGACGAAGATGTCACCATCCGAGACGCTCCAGTCCTGCAGCTCGGGCGCCCAGAAGCCGAAGACGACCCGGTCCCCCTCGACCTGCGCGCCGAGCCTGCGCGCGATGCTGCGCCCGGCGCTGAACCTGTCCTCGGCGGTGGTCAGGATGTGCTCGCACCACTGCGAGAGCTCGAGGGTTGCGTCTGCGTCGTAAGACAGGCTTTCCATGCGGTCGTACACGTCCGGGTCTCCTGTTTGAACTGCTTGAACTGCGGTCGTCTTGTTCTGCGGTCTTCCGGGGCCGCCTCGGCCCCGGCATCCGGCGCGCGCTCAGCGCGCCGGGGTGAGCATGACGGTGGACAGCGGCGGCAGGGTCATGCGTGCCGCGGCAGGCTGGCCCTGCGCGCCCGGCGCGGCGGCCTCGACCTGCCCCATGTTCCCGGCGCCCGAACCGCCGTAGATCTCGGCGTCGGTATTAAGGACTTCGCGCCAGACGCCTGCGTGGGGCAAGCCCAGCTCGAAATCGCTGCGGGTCACGGGGGAGAAATTGCACACGATGACCACCGGATCATCACCCTCGGCCCCCTTGCGGACCCAGGCAAAGACGTTCTCGGTGGCGGCATCGGCGAGGATCCACTCGAAGCCCCGCGCGTCGCAATCGCGCCGGTGCAGCGCGGGCAGGTCGCGGTAGAGCCGGTTGAGATCGCGTACGAGCGACTGCATCCCGGCGTGCTTCTCCTCCTTCAGCAGCTCCCACGGCAGTTCGCCCTCGAAGGCCCATTCGGTGGGCTGCGCGAACTCCTGCCCCATGAACAGCAGCTTCTTGCCCGGGTGCCCCCACATGAAGCCGTAGTAGGCTCGCAGGTTGGCGAATTTCTCCCAGTCGCTGCCCGGCATCTTGCCCAGCAGCGAACCCTTGCCGTGCACCACCTCGTCGTGGCTGATCGCGAGGATGAAGTTCTCGGAGAAGGCGTAGGTGAGCCCGAAGGTCATCTGGTTGTGGTGGTGCTGGCGGTAGATCGGATCCATCGCGACATAGCTCAGTGTGTCGTGCATCCAGCCCATGTTCCACTTGAAGCCGAAGCCGAGCCCGCCCTGATCGACGGGACGCGAGACGCCGGGAAAGGCGGTGCTCTCCTCGGCCACGGTCATGATACCCGGCATGGCCTCGTGGGTCTCGGTGTTCATCCGGCGCAACAGGTCGATCGCCTCGTAGTTCTCGCGCCCACCGTCCTTGTTCGCCACCCATTCGCCGTCATTGCGCGAGTAGTCGCGGTAGAGCATCGAGGCCACCGCATCCACCCGCAGCCCGTCGGCGTGATACTCCTCGAGCCAGTAGCGCGCGTTGGCGGTGAGGAAGTTGACCACCTGCGGTTTGCCGAAATCGTAGATCAGCGTGTTCCAGTCGCGGTGAAAGCCCTCGCGCGGGTCCGCGTATTCGTAGAGCGCCGTTCCGTCGAACCGCCCCAGCCCATGCGCGTCCGACGGGAAATGCGCGGGCACCCAGTCGAGCAGCACCCCCAGCCCCTTCTGGTGCGCCGCATCCACCAGGTCGCGGAACTCGTGCGGCGGGCCGTGGCGCACGGTGGGCGCGTAGAGCCCCGTGGGCTGGTAGCCCCAGGAGCCGTCGAAGGGATATTCGCTGATTGGCAACAGTTCGATATGGGTAAAGCCCATGTCCGCCACGTAGTCGACCAGATCCGCCGCCGCCTCCTTGTAGGAGATCGGGCGGCCGTTCTGCGTCGCGTCGCGTTTCCAAGAGCCGAGGTGCACCTCGTAGATCGACACCGGCGCATCGGGCGTATTCCTGGCGGCGCGCGTCTCCATCCAATCGGCGTCGTGCCAGCCATAGCCCCCGATGTCGCGCACCATGCTGGCGTTCTCGGGCCGGTGCTGCGTGCCGAAGCCCACCGGGTCGGACTTGAGCGGCAGGGTGTTTCCCGCTGCATCGGCGATCTCGTACTTATAGAGCGTGCCTTCGCCGACACCCGGCAGGAACAGCTCCCAGAGCCCCGCGCCGCGCCGCTGCATCGCATCGCGCCCGCCCTGCCAGTCGTTGAACGGGCCGACCACCGACACGCTCTGCGCATTCGGTGCCCAGACGGCAAAATGCGTGCCCCAGGATCCCTCATGCGTCATCACATGGGCGCCGAGCGCCTCCCAGAGCCGCCCGTGACGGCCCTCCGCGATGAGATGCGTGTCGAGATCACCGAGCACCGGCCCGAACCGGGAGGGATCGCGGGAACCGTCTTGATCTTGCTGCTCCTGGAGTGCGCGTCGCTGCGAATGCTGCATTTGGCCTTGCTCCCTTTTGGCGACGGCCCGGCTCGGTGAAGAGAGCCAGTGGCTCCCGATGGGTCGGGAGCAGCACAAGCCAGACTGCGGCGGAGCACGGATGCCCGCCGTCCCGGCCGGACCATGATTTCTCTTCATGGTAATGCAACATGCCAAAGCGTCAAAGGCGCCCCTCCGGCCCGTCCGCCGCGCGGTCTCCGAACGCCGGCTTGATTTACCGCAAAGCGGCGCAGGCAGCTTGACCCTACGGTAGCCCAATCATTGCAGGGAGAGGGACCCATGCAGCGCATACTTCTGGCACTGGTTGCCTGCCTTATCGCCTTGCCCGCCTTGGCGCAGGAGGATGCCGCGGCCGTCGACATTGGCGACGACGCCTTCCGCGCCGGTCGCTCGGTCAGTCATGAGAGCGCGGGCACCGATGATCTGTTCATGGCCGGGGAGACCGTCGCGGTGACCGCGGATGTGACCGGCTCGGCGCATCTTGCCGGACGCGTGGTCACGATCGAGAGCGCGGTTGGCGGCGATGTCTACGCCGCGGGCGATCAGGTCACGCTGAGCGGCCCGGTCGCGGGCGATGTCACCGTTTTCGGGCGCGCGCTGTCGGTGGCGGAGGTGGGCGGCGACCTGCGTGCCGCCGGGTCGGAACTGCACCTCACCGGCCCGGTCGCGGGCTATGCGATGGTGGCGGGCGAGGACATCCGCTTCGACGCCGATGTCGCGGGTGACGTGAGCCTTGCCGCCGAGCACGTGGACTGGGGCGAAGCGGCGCGCATCGGCGGGCGGCTGATCGTCTACGAGGACGAGCCGGGCGATCTCGCTGTCCCCGAAGGCCTGGCCCCCGAAAGCCGCATCGAGCGCCGCGAGATCGAGGAGTGGGAGGGACCGCAGCCTCCGGACTGGCACCGCGCGATCGTCGGCTTCCTGATCGGCGTGGTCGTCATTGCCGCGCTCGGCGCGCTGATCGCCGCGCTGGTGCCCGAGCGGCTGGCCGAGATGCGGCGGCAGATCCTCGCACGGCCGTTCCATACGCTCTGGCTGGGCTTCCTGACGCAATCGGCGGTGATCGGCGCGGGCGTGCTCTTCGCTTTGACCCTCATCGGGCTGCTGATCACCCCGGCGATGCTGCTCCTCGCGCTGGTCGGCGGCTTCGCGGGCTACGTGGTCGCGGCCTATGCCTTCGGCGTCGGGCTTTTCCTGGCCTTCGGCCGGGCCGAGCCGCAGAGCATCGGCGAGCGCGCGCTCGCCGCGGGCGCGGGCGCCCTGGCCGCGGGCGTCGTCGGCCTCATCCCCTTCTTCGGCTGGCTCTTCGTACTGGTCCTCGTGTTGGCCGGGGTCGGGGCGATCACCCTGCGGGTGATCCGCCCATCGTTCTTCGTCGGCGACGAATAGGCCCGCCCCAGGGCCCCCTGCACCGACCTCGCCCGCGGAAATTCATTTCGCTGGCGATCCGTGCTATCCTCTTCCCAGGCAGGCAACCCAGGCAAGTGGTTCAGTGACCCGTTTTCCAAGGCTCACGACATAGACTTGGCGCTGCCGGGCGGCAGCCCTTTGTGGGGGAATTTCCATGGCTTATTCGATCGAAGGCGACCTTCTGGAGGTCTGCAACTGCAACGTGCTTTGCCCGTGCTGGATCGGGGAGGATCCGGACAACGGCTATTGCGATGCCACGCTGGCCTATCGCATCAACTCCGGCGAGGTCGACGGCGTCGACATGAGCGGGGTGATCATCGCCGGTGTCGGCAAGATCCCCGGCAACGTGCTGGACGGCAACTGGAAGCGGCAGCTCTACGTCGACAGCAAGGCCAGCAACGAGCAGAGCTCGGCGGCCATCGACCTGCTGCAGGGGCGTCTTGGCGGGCCCCTCGCCGATCTCGCACAGCTTGTCGGGAACGACCTCGAGCCGAAACGGGCCGAGATCACCTTCACCCTCGTCGAGGGCAAGGGCATGCTGAAGATTGACGGCGTACTCGAGGCCGAGATGGAGCCCTACCGCGGCCCCACCGGCGAGGTCACCACGCTCAACGAGAGCATCTTCACCACCATTCCCGGCGCGCCCGCCTACGTCTCGAAGGCCGAGTATTTCCGGCTGAACGACGCCGGGGTCGGGATCGATCTGGACATCGAGAAGACCAACGCGATCCAGGGCTCCTTCCGCTTCGAATTCGCCTGACGGGATGCGCACGCTCTATCACCGCCGGGCCTTCTATGGGCTCGGCCTGACGCTGGCGGCGCTGGCGTGGCTGCTGCTCTGGGCCTGGTCGCAGAGCCCCTACGGGCGCTACCTCGATCACGGCGACTGGATGCAGATCGGGCTCGTCGGCTCGATCTGCGCCGCGCTCCCCTTTGGCGAGTCGCTGGTCCCGGCGCTGCTCTACGTGCTGGGCTGGGTGCTGATGCTGTCGGCGATGATGCTGCCGACCACCCTGCCGATCCTCGACGTCTACGCGCGGCTGGTGCAGAGACGGCCCGACCGGCTGCGGCTGATCAGCCTGGTGATCGCGGGCTATCTCGCCGCCTGGCTGGTCTTCGGCGCGGCAGCGCATCTGGCCGATCTGGGGCTGGTCGCGCTGGTGCGCCGCAGCGACTGGCTGACCTTCAATGGCTGGGCGCTCGGCGCGGCGGTGATCGCGGGTGCCGGGGTGTTCCAGTTCTCCGACCTCAAGCGCCGCTGCCTCGAGCGCTGCCGCATGCCGATGAGCTTCGTCATCGAGCACTGGCAGGGCCGCCGCGATCACCTCAACGCGGCCCGGCTGGGCTGGCGCCACGGGCTGTTCTGCGTCGGCTGCTGCTGGGCACTGATGCTGCTGATGTTCGTCGTCGGCACCGGCAATCTCGGCTGGATGCTGCTGCTCGGCGCGGTGATGGCGGTGGAGAAGAACTTCGCCTGGGGGCAGAGGATCAGCACGCCACTCGGCGTGCTGCTGCTGGGCTGGAGCGCCGGACTCGTGCTGTTGCACGTGGGCGTCTTGGGCTGAGCGCCCCGGCCCCGGCGCTCAGCGCTTCTGGCGTGACTTGTCCTTCATCACGCCGCGCACCATCTTGCCGAAGGCACGGTCCTTCTCGCGCCGCTGCAGCAGGCTTGCCGAGTTGAACTCGTCCTCGGCCTTCAGCTTGCGCCAGCGGGCGAGGCGCGCCGCATCGATCTGGCCGTCGTCGAGCGCCGCCCGAACCGCGCATCCCGGCTCGGTCTCATGCGCGCAATTGCGGAACCGGCAGCCGGTGGTCAGCTCCTCGATGTCCTCGAAGAGCTCGGCGATGCCGGCGGCGACATCGGTCAGTTGCAGTTCGCGCATCCCCGGCGTGTCGAGCAGCAGGCAGCCGCCCGGCACCGGGTGCAGTTCTCGGTGGGTGGTGGTGTGGCGGCCCTTGGCATCGTCCTCGCGGATGCCCTGCGTCGCGATAGTCTGCGCGCCGGAAAGCGCGTTGGTCAGCGTCGACTTGCCCACGCCCGACGAGCCGACGAAGGCCACCGTCCGCCCCGGCTTGCACCAGTCGGCCAGCGCCTTTGCGGGCTCGCCGCCGCGGGCATCCAGCGCCACCACCTGCACCCGGTCCGACAGGCTGCGCGCCTCGTCCACGTAGGGCGCGGGGTCGTCCACGAGGTCGGTCTTGGTCAGCACGATCACCGGCTCGATCTCGGCGTCGAAGGCCAGCGCGAGGTAGCGCTCGAGCCGCGCGAGGTTGAAATCCTGGTTGCAGGAGGTCACGACGAAGAGCGTGTCGATATTGGCGGCGATGAGCTGCACGCGCCGGTCGTGGCCCGCGGCGCGGCGCTTGATCAGCGAGGCGCGTTCGAGCACCTGGCTCGACTTTGGCAGAGCGCGATCAAGAAGCAGCCAGTCGCCCACCGTCGCCTCGGGACCCGGCGGGATCAGCGTGTCGATGCCGTCTCCGGCCACGTGAAGCCCGCCGCGATGCACCGACAGCACACGGACGGGCGGCGTCTCGGCGAGCGCCCCGGCGTCGATCTGCTGGGCGAAGAAATTCCTCCAGCCAAGCGCCTCGAGCGCCGAAAGCGCGCGGCGGTCCGGCTTTGGCGCGTCGCCGCTGCCGGGAAGGAAAGCTGAGTAGTCACGGACCATGGGGTGTCCCGCTGCGGGAGGAAAAGGGAGAGGCCCAGAATGCCACAGCGGCGCAGGGGGGCAAAGCCCCTCGGCGCTGCCAGCCCTTGCGTGAGAGTGCCGCCGGACAAAAGCTGCCGCTCCGGCGGCAAGACAGGGTCAGGCGGTGATGATGTCGATGAACGGCAGGTTGCCCGCGGTCAGCCCTGCATCGACGGGCAGCACGGTGCCGGTGATGCCGCTGGCCATGGGCGAGGCGAGGAAGATCGCCGCCTTTGCCACCTCCTCGGGGCTCACCAGCCGCCCCAGCGGATAGAGCGCGGTGACCTTGGCGAAGATGTCGGGCTGGCGGGCCTTGCGGTCGTCCCATGCGGGGGTGTGCACCGAGCCCGGCGCCACCACGTTGGCGCGCAGCCCGTGCTTTCCCTCCTCGGTCGCCAGCGCCTTGGCCCAGGCGATGATCCCGGCCTTGGCCGCGGAATAGGCCGGGCTGCCGAAATGGCTCATGCCGTTGACCGAAGCCACGAAGACCGCCGCCGCCCCCTCGGGCCTGCCGCGCATCGCCGGCAGCAGCGCCCGGCTGAACACCGCCGCGCCGGTGAAGTTGAGCTGCAGGTCGGTCTGAATCGCCGCCGTGTCGGTGTGTTCCATCAGATCGACGCGGGTCCCCCCGGCGTTGGAGATCAGCACGTCCACCGGCGATTGCGCGATCTTTGCTGCCGCCGCCTCGGTCTGCGCCGTGTCGGTGATGTCGAACTCGACCAACTCATCGGCCTGCAGCCCGCTGCCCGCGCGGTCGCAGGCGACCACATGCGCGCCGGCCTTCTTCAGCGCCGCGATCATGGCGGTGCCGATGCCGCCCCCGGCCCCGGTCAGGACAACGCGTTTTCCGCTCAGCAACATGATCAGGCTTCCTCGTCTTCGGCGGTCACGGCATCGAGCCCCAGCGGGTCCGCCACCTTGGGCCAGAAATCGCTGCCCGCCTTCTGGTAGGCGGTCAGCGCCGGTTTCGTCGGGTAGGACGACGGGCTGTCCACGTGGATGATCCGCGCGGAGACCGGATCGAACCCGGCATGAAAATGGTTGGTGGACTTGACCAGCAGGATGTCCTTGTCCGCGAAATCCACCCCCTGGTTGGAAAAGAGCGTCGGCTCGTAGGTCTGGGTCCGGCTGGAGATCAGCACAATGTCGATCTCGGTGCCGAGGATGCGGACGGTGGCCGAGCGGCCCAGCGTGACGCGGCTGGCGCGGAAGCTCTGGTGGCCCTCCTGCGCGAGATGGATGACCTTGATCTCGGCGTCGATCGGCGGGCCCGCCTCGGCCCCGGCCTTGCCGCCGAAGCGCAGGCGCAGCGTCGCGCCGAGCCCCGCCGCATGGCAGAAGCTCACCGCGACCGGATCCCAGATCGCGCCTACCGCGACCTTGTCGACGCCGCGCGCGATCAGCGAGAGCAGCACATAGGTGCCATCGCCGGCGCAGCCCCCGCCCGGGTTGTCCCAGGTGTCGGCGATGGTCACGGGCATCGAAGGATCGGCCTCGCGCGCGGCGAGCGCCAGGTCGATGCCCTCCTCGTAGTCAAGGATCGGCATCGCGGTCTTGCCGCGCAGGGCGTAGAGTTCCTCGCCCAGCCTGCGGGCCAGCGCCGCGCCTTCCTCGGGCGCATTGTCGGTGACCACCATGATCTTCGTGCCCATCTCCGGCACGTCGCCGGCCATGAAGCCGTGGATGACCGAGCACGACAGGATATTGCCCTGCCCCTCGAGCAGCTTCATCCGGTCGACGAAGCCGCGCATGGGCTGCTGGCTGGTCGGGTAGATGCCGATCATCTTGCAGTCGAAGGTGGAGATCACCGGGCGCACCTCGCCGCGCAGTGCCCTGAGCGCAACCTCCACCACATGCGCGCCGCGCTCCTGGAAGTCGGTGTGCGGGAACTCGAGGAAGGTCGCCGCGATGTCGAGCTGCGCCACGCGCTTGCGGGTCAGGTGGCTGTGCGGGTCGAACTCGGCGGCCACCAGCACGTCGGGGCCGACGATGGCGCGGACACGTTCGAGGAAATCGCCCTCGCAGTCGTCATAGCCCTGCGCCACCATCGCGCCATGCAGCCCGAGCACCACGCCGTCCACCGGCAGCGCCGCGCGCAGCTGATCGAGGATCTCGTCGCGCAACTCCTCGAAGGTCTCTTTCTTGATGAGCCCCGCCGGTTCCGCCCAGGTCGAACTGCCCTCGATCACCGTGAAGCCCTCGTCGCGCCCGCGCTGGCGCAGGATCGGCACCGGCGAGGAGCAGAGCGTCGGGGACTCGGGATGCTCGCCCGGTCCAGCGTAAAAGGCCGCCTCGAAAGCCGCGCGATCGGTCGGCAGCGGCGAGAAGGTATTCGTTTCAGTAGCCAGAGACGCGGTAAACACCCTCACGCGGCGACCCTCCTTGAAAGACGGCGGACCGGGGCGGGCCCGCCTTGGTGAAAACCTGTCGCCTCGGGACGGAGCATCCGCTCAGGCCGCGTCGCGCGACGGCGCGCGCAGGGCGAGGATGGCAGCCCCCACGAGCCCCGGCTCGGTGCGGCATTGCGCCTGCACCACCAGCGGCTCGGTAGGTTTCGCCAGGGTCAGGGGCCGGGTGGCCTCGTCCAGCGCCGCCATCAGCGCGGCATCGTTCGACAGCCCGCCGCCCGCGGCGACCACCGTGGCACCGGTCATGTTGACCACCATCGCCAGCGGGCCCGAGAGCAGCTCCAGCCAGGCGGCGACGGTCTTTGAGGCCCCCGCGTCGCCCGCATGCCAGAGCGCGAGGATCTCGGTCGAGGGCAGCTCGGCCCCGGCGATGTCGCGGTGCAAGCGCTCGATGCCGCGCGCCGAACAGGTGGCATCGAGGCAGCCCTTGAGGCCGCAGCCGCATTGATAGGACGGCAGCGGCGCCTCGAGGCAGTCGAGCAGGCGTTTCGCCACCGGCCCGTGGCCCCATTCGCCCGCGTAGCCGCTGCCCGCACCGATCAACCGGCCGCCAGCGACGAGCCCGCCGCCGACACCGGTGCCGATGATCGCGCCGAAGACCACGTCGTGTCCGCGCCCGGCGCCGACCCCCGCCTCGGCAAGCGCGAAGCAGTCGGCGTCATTGGCAACCAGCACCTCGATCCCCAGCAGCGCCGTCAGCTCGGGCGCAAGGCGCCGCCCGGTCAGGCAGGGAATGTTGGCGACGGTGGCGCGGCCGCTCTTGGGGTCGACCACGCCGGCAATCGAGATGGCGACCCGCTCCGGACGGCCTCCCGCCTCGGCGATGGCCTCGGCAAGCGTGGCGACAAAGGCGTCGAAGTCCTGCGACGGGGTCGGGCGGCGCGACAGCGCGCGCACGTCCCGGGCGCTGGTGGCCACGGCGCTCTTGACCGAAGTGCCGCCGATGTCGAAGCAGACGATCATGCCGCCACCTCATCGCCGGACCGGACGCCACCGACCCAAACGCCCTGCAAGTGCAGCGCCGCGTCCAGCACGAGGAAATCCGCCCGCGCGCCCTCGGTGAGCCGTCCGACGTGGGGCAGACCCGCCGCCTGCGCCGGATAGACCGTCGCCATGCGCAGCGCCTCGTCGAGCGGCACCTCCAGCGCGGTGACGCAATAGCGGAGCGCCTCCAGCATCGAGATATCCGCCCCCGCGAGCGTGCCGTCGGCCAGCGTCAGCCTTCCGCCGGCGCGGTAGATGGTGCGGCCGTTGAGGGTGATCTCGGTCAGTTCGGAGCCGGTGGCTGCCATGGCGTCAGACACGAGGAACACATGCCCCGGCCCGCGCTTGCCGCGCAGCGCGACCCGCATCGCCGTATCGCTGACGTGGTGGCCGTCGGCGATCAGCCCGCAACTCACCGCGCCGCTGTCCAGCGTCGCCCCGACGAGACCCGGAGCGCGGTGGCCCATCTGGCTCATCGCGTTGAAAAGATGGGTGGTCATACTGGCCCCGGCGGTAAAATAGCCGCTTGCGGTCTCGGCGCTGCAATCGCTGTGCCCGAGCGAGACCTGCACGCCCCCGGCCACCAGCCGCGCGACCTGCTCCTCTGTCGCGGCCTCGGGGGCCAGCGTCACCAGCAGGTGACCGCAGCTGCCCGCCGCCGCGAGGATGCGCAGCAGGTCGGCCTCCTGCATCGGGCGCACCAGCTCTTCTGCGTGGGTGCCTTTGCGGCGCGGATCGAGATGCGGCCCCTCGAGGTGCAGACCGGCCAGCCCCGCCTGCCCCGCGGCCCGCGCCGCCGCGCCCGCCGCAAGCGCCTCCGATGTCTTCTCCGCCGTGTCGGTGATCAGCGTGGCGAGGACAGCGGTTGTTCCGAGCGCCCGATGCGCCGCGCAGATCGCTGCGAGCCCTTGCGCGCTCGTGGTGTCGTTGAACTGCACGCCGCCGCCGCCGTTGACCTGCAGGTCGACCAGCCCCGGCACGACCAGGTCCACCTCAGCCTTGCCGGGAATCACTCCGGTGACTTTCCCGACTTCGTAGGTCACCGCTGCATTTTCATGCCAGTCCCAGCCGTCAAAGAGACGGCGTGCGACCGGGGAAATCCCTGTCTTCATGCGCTCCAGCGCTCCCGGGGTCCAAATTGCCAGGCCGCCCCCGGACCGGGGTGCCCGCGACTCAGGCAGAACCTGAAAATGAATTTCATCATAGCCGCCATCTTCCGCATTTTTGTATTGACTGTCACGAAACTCGACCACAGTCTACGAAAATAAATTACGGATTTCGAGCGAAAGCCGCGCGCCATCCCCCGGCACGTCTGGCTTGAACGCCCGAGGCAAGAACAGGGATCGAGAATGAAAGTCGGCATCGTCGGTCTTGGGTACCGTCTAGGCTACCTGAGCCAGGTCTTCACACAAATGCATCCTGATTTCGAGATCGCCGGTTACGTCGATCCCGCGCCCGCGGGCATGGGCCTGCTGCAGGAGAAGGGCATCTCTGCGGGCACTCAATACGAGACCGTGCAGGAACTTCTGAAGGCCGAGGAACTCGACCTGCTGATGGTCGGCTCCCCGAACTGCATGCACCTCGAGCACATCCGCGCGGGCTTCGAGGCCGGCGTGAAGGTCTTCTCGGAAAAGCCCGTCGTCACCACCAAGGAAGACAGCTTCGAGATGGCGCGGCTGCTGGCCAAATACGGCGTCGAGAACCTGCTGATCGGCCTCGTGTTGCGCTACGCACCGCTCTACACCGACCTGCGCGCGGCGCAGGCGCGGGGCGAGCTGGGAGACGTCGTTTCGATCGAGGCGAGCGAGCACATCCCGCCCTACCACGGCGCCTTCTTCATGCGCGACTGGCGGCGGTACGACCGCTGGGCCGGCGGCTTCATGCTGGAGAAATGCTGCCACGACATCGACCTTTACAACGGCGTCATCGGCGCCCGCCCCGAACGGGTGAGCAGCTTTGGCGGGCGCCGCACCTTCGTCCCCGCCAACGACCCGCGCAACCGGGGCATCAACGACCTCGGCGTCTATACCGAGAAGCCGTCGGGCTGGAATGGCACCGACAAGGTCTTCGACAGCGACGCCGAGATCATCGACTACCAGGTGGCCATCGTCGAATACGAGAACGGCGCGGCGCTGAATTTCCACACCAACCTCAACGTGCCCGACGACTTCCGCCGCTTCGCGGTGATCGGCACGCGCGGCATGGCCGAGGGCGATTTCGTCCGCGGCTTCCTCAATGTCACCGACAGCCATACCCGCCAGCCGCTGGAGCGCAAGAGCTACCAGGCCAGCGATCTCTCGCAGCACTACGGCGCCGACGAGGAGATGGCCAAGGGCGTCATCGCCTCGGTGCTGACCGGCGCGAAACAGCCCGTCTCGGTGCTCGACGCGCTCGAGGCCGGGCTGCTGGCCATGGCGATGGACGAGGCCCGCGCCACCCGCACCGTCATCGAGATGTCGCGCACCTGGGATCTCTTCGACGAGGCCCTGACCGCGAAGGTACCGGCCTGATGCCCGGACAGAAATCCGCCGTCCTCTTCGCCTGGATCCTGCTGGTGCCCGCGCTGGCCTATGTGGCCGCCATCGTCGTCTACCCGCTGCTGCAGACGGTGAACCTGTCGTTCACCGACGCCTCGCTGCGCCGCACCACCAATTACATCGGCTGGGAGAACTACGCGAAGATCTTCGACCCGGAGTTCGCCACCATCATCGGTCGCACCTTCCTGTGGACCTTCCTGTCGGTCTCGCTGAAGATGATTATCGGCACCGGCGGCGCGATGCTGCTCAATGCCGCCCTGCCCGGCCGCGCCCTGTTCCGCATCCTGACCATGCCGCCGTGGATCGTGCCCATGGCCATCGGCATCTTCATGTGGGGCTGGATGTACAACGGCCAGTTCGGGATGATCTCGGGCCTGATGCAGCGCTTCGGCCTCGTCGACGGGCCGGTGGCCTTCCTCGCCTATGGCAACACCGCCTTCTGGGCGACGATCATCACCGACGTGTGGATCGGCGTGCCGATGGTCACCATGTATATGCTGGCCGCGGTGCAGTCAGTGCCGCAGGACCTGCACGAGGCCGCCTGGACCGATGGCGCCAGCCGCTTCTACCGGATGCGCCGGATCACCCTGCCGATGATCTTCCCGGCGGCGATCACCATGTCGATGATCTCGCTGATCTCGACCTTCAACTCCTTCGACCCGATCTGGATCCTCACCCAGGGCGGCCCGTCGGGCTCGACCACCACGATGATCATCGACACCTATTCGACCGCGCTCGGCTCCAAGAAGTTCGGCGAGGGCGCGGCCCGCGCCGTGGTGATCTGCCTGTTCCTGTCGGCCTTCGCGCTGCTCTACTTCCGCGCCGTGACCAAGCTGTCGAAGAGGATGACGACATGATGAAGAAAAACGCCATGATCGACCGCTACCGCTGGTGGGAAGTGGTGCTGATGTACTGCGGCATCTTCGTGTTCCTCTTCTTCGTGCTGGCGCCCTTCATCGAGGGCTTCCTGGTCTCGCTGAAACCGCTGGGCCTGCTGTTCTCGACGCCCTACAAGTTCCTGCCCGAGAACGGCTCGTTCAAGGCCTACTTCACCATGTGGGAGAGCGTGCCGGAGTTCGGCCGCTACATCTTCAACTCCTTCTTCATTTCCTCGGTCATCACGCTGGTGGTGCTCGTGCTGGTGGTGCCCGCCTCCTACGCTTTCGCCCGGATCAGCTTCCGCGGCTCGGGCACGCTGCTCGGCGCCTTCCTGGCGGTGAACATGTTCTCGGGCGCGGTGCTGCTGATCCCGCTGTTCCGGCTGATGCGCGCCTACGGCATGCTCAACACCTACTGGTCGATGATCGTGCCGGGCGTGGCCTTCCTGATCCCCACGGCGATCTGGCTGCTCTCGACCTACATGCGCCGAATCCCGCGCGAGTTGGACGAGGCCGCCTATGTCGACGGGGCGAACCATTTCTACATCCTGCGCCGGGTGATCCTGCCGCTGGCGATGCCCGGCATCACCGTGGTCGCGATCACCACCTTCATCGGCGCCTACGCCCAGCAGTTCATCTTCGCGCTGACCTTCAACTCCAAGACCGAGTTCATGCCGCTGCCCATCGGCCTCTATGCCTACTTCGGCCGGCAGGAGGTGATCTGGAACGAGCTCATGGCCGCCAGCTTCGTCGGCATTGCCCCGGCGATGATCCTGATCTTCGCGCTGCAACGCTACCTCGTCGCCGGCCTCACCGCCGGGGCGGTGAAGCAGTAGCCCGCGCAAGACCCGGCTGCCGCGCCGCGCGCGCGGCGGCCCACCACGGCCCCCGAGGGAGGGGGTGACCGGCGGCTCCCGCGAAAGGGAGCGGCAAAAGACCGGCCCCGGGACAGGGGACGCCAGCAAGGCCCGCCGCGCAAGCGGTACAAACCGGCCTGCCCCACAGGGCACCAACCCGCGGGGCACCAACAGGAGAGAAAAGAACATGACCAACACACTTCTTCGCACCGGAGCCGCGCTCGCCGCGCTGACCGCCGCGATGCCTGCCATGGCCGAAGAGATCTCGATGATCGTCTGCGGCGACACGATGAACCCGGTCCAGCAGAAGTACATCGACCAGTGGGAAGCCGAGAACGAGGGCTGGACCGTCGCCCCCGAGGTCGTCGGCTGGGGCCAGTGCCAGGACAAGGTGACCACGCTCGCCGTCGCCGGCACCCCGGTCGGCCTTGCCTATGTCGGCTCGCGCACCCTGAAGGAATTCGCCGAGTTCGGCCTGATCGAGCCGGTGCCGATGAGCGACGAGGAAAAGGCCTCCTACTATCCCAACGTGGTCGACACGGTGACCTACCAAGGCGAGCAGTGGGGCGTTCCGGTCGCCTTCTCCACCAAGGCGTTCTACTGGAACAAGGATCTCTTCAAGGAAGCCGGTCTCGACCCGGAAACCCCGCCCAAGACCTGGGCCGAGGTCATCGACGCCGCCAAGGCCGTCACCGAGAACACCGACAGCGCCGGCTTTGGCCTCGTCGCCAAGACCTTCGACAACACCATGCACCAGTTCCTGCACTGGGTGTACACCAACAACGGCCAGGTGGTCGACGACGAGGGCAACATCGTCCTGAACTCGCCGCAGAACCTCGAGGCGCTGGAAGCCTACAAGGCGCTGGTCCCCTACTCCGAGGAAGGTCCGACCGCCTACGAGCAGAACGAGGTCCGCGCGATCTTCCTCGACGGCGGCGTGGCGATGATGCACGCCTCGATCGGCGCCGTCTCACGCCTGCAGGACACCGACATCGACTGGGGCGTGGCCAACCTGCCGCTCGGCCCGGAAGCCGAGGGCCCCGGCACGCTGCTGATCACCGACAGCCTCGCCGTCTTCTCCGGCTCCGGCTACGAAGAGAAGGCCATGGAACTGGCGAAGTTCCTCACCGCGCCGGAAGCGCAGGAGGAATATGACCTCGCCGAAGGCCTGACCCCGCTGCGCCCCTCGGCGAACATCGACGCGCTGGTCGCAGAGACGCCCTATTGGGCGCCCTATATCGACGGCATCGAGTTCGGTGGTCCGGAGCCGCTGTTCACCGACTACCGCGGCTTCCAGAACATCATGATCGAGATGGTGCAATCCGTGGTCACCGGTCAGGCCGAGCCCGCCGACGCGCTGGCCAAGGCCGACGAAGCCCTGAAGGAACTCGAGTGATCTGAGCCCGCAAGGGGTCTCATGGTCCGGACCTTCGGGTCCGGACCGCTTGACTAGGAAAGGAATCTCCCTTGGGACAGCTTGCCCTGAGCGGTGTGAAGAAACGCTTCAACAAATTTGAGGTCATCCACGGGATCGACCTCGACATCCGGGATGGCGAATTCGTCGTCTTCGTCGGGCCCTCGGGCTGCGGCAAGTCCACGCTGCTGCGGATGATCTGCGGGCTGGAAGAGATCACCGAGGGCGAATGCACCATCGACGGCGTGCGCGTCAACGATCTGCCCCCCGTCAAGCGTGGCATCGCCATGGTGTTTCAGAGCTACGCGCTCTACCCGCATATGTCGGTCTTCGAGAACATCGCCTTTCCGCTGCGCGTCGAGAAGCTCCCCGAGGCCGAGATCAAGGAGCGCGTGATGCGCGCCGCGCGGGTGCTGCAGCTCGAAAGCCGCCTGCAGCAGAAGCCCGGCAACCTCTCGGGTGGCCAGCGCCAGCGCGTCGCCATCGGCCGCGCCATCGTGCGCCAGCCGTCGATCTTCCTGTTCGACGAGCCGCTCTCGAACCTCGACGCCGCGCTGCGCGCCGAGATGCGGATCGAACTGACCGCGCTGCACCAGAAGCTCAAGGCGACGATGATCTACGTCACCCACGATCAGGTCGAGGCGATGACCATGGCCGACCGCATCGTGGTGCTGGACGGCGGCAACATCAGCCAGGTCGGTGCCCCGCTGGAGCTTTACCACAAGCCCGACAACCTTTTCGTCGCGGGCTTCATCGGCAACCCGCGGATGAACTTCATCCCCGGCACCTGCACCTCCGTCGGCCCCGAGGGGGCCACGGTGAGCCTCGTGACCGGCGGCACGATCACCGTGCCCGTCGAGGCGCCGCGCAATCTCGAAGGCACGCAGATCACCCTGGGCATCCGCCCCGAACACCTGAGCCAGGCAGGCGGCGACCTGTCGTTCGACGTGGTCCCGAGTGTGGTCGAGCGGCTCGGGGTCAACACCGTGGCCTATGCCGAACTCGACGGCGTGGGCACGGTTTCGGCACTGCTGCCGGGGTCCTCCCCGGTCGCGCCGGAGACGCCGGCCACGCTCTCCTTCGTCGCCGCCGACTGCCACCTCTTCGACGCCGCGGGCGATGCGCTCGCCCGCAAGGTCGACAGCTCGATGCCGATCCCGGACGTGGCCACCGCCTGAGCCACCTCGCCGGGCTCACGCCCGGTGCTGCCGGCAGACTGAAACAAGATGCCCCCGCGTAGGTCGCGGGGGCATTTTCTTGTGACTTCGGAGTCCTCGCCGTGGCTCTCTGTGGTCGACGGACGCCTATCTCACCAGACGGTGCCGCGCGCGGCCACATCGAGCACCCGCGTCACCCTCTCGCCGTCATGAAAGACCATCCGGTCGAAGAGGTTGGTCACGACACAGGTGTGGTTCGGGATCACCCGCAGCACGTCGCCGACCTTCGGCCCCGCGCCGTCAATGCCAGAAAGATCCACCACACCGTGCTCTTCCGACAGCCCGGTGATCCGCGCGCCGGGATACTCGACGATCAGCCCGTGGTCCTGAAAGCCCAGAAGGTCCGAGGTCAGCGCCTTGGAGCCGGCGTCGATCACCGCCCGGTCGGGCGTCGGGCGCGAGACCACGGTGACAAGGATGTGCATGGCGCAATCCTCGAGGGTGGCATGACCCGCCCGCACCATGGCGCGGTCGTTGTAGACATATGTCCCGGCGCGGTGCTCGGTGGCCGAGGGGATGTCTCCGGCAGCAAAGAAGTCCGGCGTGCCGCCGACCGTCACCACCGGACACTCCAGCCCGGCCTCCTGCAGAAGCGCCTTGGCCGCGGTCACGAAGCCCTCGACCGCCGCGGCCCCGCCCGGCGCCGGATAGGTCATCAGCCCGCCGAAGCGCAGCCCCTCGGCCGCTGCGATCTCAGCCGCGAGGGAGGCGGCCGCCTCCGGCGTCTGCACGCCGCAGCGCTTTCCGCCGGTGTCGCATTCGACCAGCACCGTCAGCGGATGCGCCGCGTCGAAGGTGGCGGCGAGCCCGGCCACGACCTCGGCGCTGTCCGCGGTCACCGACAAATGCGAAATGCGCGCGTTCAGCACCTTGAGCCGCGCCAGCCGGGCGGGTCCGAGGATGTTGTAGGTGATCAGGATGTCGTCGAAACCGGCCTCGGCGAAGACCTCGGCCTCGGTAACCTTCTGGCAGTTGATCCCGACCGCACCCGCCTCTGTCTGGGCGCGCGCCACCTCCGGCAGCTTGTGGGTCTTGATGTGCGGCCGGAAGGCCCGGCCGAGGCCGTCCAAATGCGCCTGTGCGCGGGCGATATTGGCGGCCATGCGCGCCTCGTCGATCACCGGCAGCGGGGTCAGCAACTCCGAGAGCGGCGTGCCCGGCGCGGGCCAGATGTCCTGCGGGCCGGCCATCAGTGGCCCCCGTACGGCAGGTAGCCGACGAAACCGGCGATCTTCCAGCCGTCTGCCGTCTCGCGGCAGGTATAGAGCGTCTGCCACAGCAGCCGGTCCTCGCCGCCATCGGCGCGCTTGATCGTGCCGTCGAACTTCTTGCGCACCAGCGCGACCGGCCCGTCGATCTCGATCTCCTCGAGCTTCGTCGCCCGGAAGATGCCCGCGCGCTGATCCTCGGCATAGTCGGTCTTCTGCCCCTCGGCTGCCTGCCGCAGCCATTCGTCGCGATAAGCCTCGAGCGAGCCGAAGGAGAGCCCCCAGTTCTGCGGGTCGGGATCGAAGTTGCCGTTCATCCCGATGAAGTTCTCGGAGATGAAATCGCCCTCGATCATCCCCCAGTCGGCGCCGATGAAGGCGTCGATGTCGCGCGGCACCAGCATTTCCCAGATGGCGTGGCGGGCGCTGTCCTCGGGCGCAAAGGGGTTCTGCATCGGATCACGCATCTCTGCGGCCTCTTCTGTTGTCATGTTGCAAATTTTTTTCGTGTTTGAGCGAAAACTCTGGCCACTTTTCAAGGCTCATGCCAGAGTGTCAACGAAAATAAGAAAATGATTTTCGGACCCGAGGCGCGCTTCGCCGCGATCGGACACCGATGAAACCGCCGAAGGGGACGGCCGATGGATATCTTTGCAACGCTGATGCAGGAGGGGCTGAAGCTCTCGCAGTCCGAGCAGCGCATTGCCGACCTGGTGTTGAAGGACATCGATTTCGCCACCAATGCCTCGATCACCGACCTCGCCGCAAGGGCCGAAGTGTCGCCGCCCACCGTGACCCGCTTCTGCCGCCGCCTCGGCTGCAATTCCTTCTCCGACTTCAAGGTCACCCTGGCCAAGTCCTCCTACGTCGGGCTGCGCTACCTGCGGCCAGAGGCGCGCTCCAGCACGCCCTCCGAGGTGGCCGAGGACATCGTCACCAAGGCGCAGAAGGCGCTCTTCATGATGCACGACGCGCTCGACATGGCGGCGCTGGAACGGGCTTCCGAGACCCTCGCGGGCGCCGAGATGATCTACGCCTTCGGCTCGGGCGGCAATTCCTCGATGATCGTCAACGAGATGCAGAACCGGCTGTTCCGGCTCGGCGCACGGATCACCACTTCGACGGACCACGGCATGCAGATGATGCAGGCCTCGGCGGTCACGCCGCGCGACGTGGTGATCGGCTCCTCCTTCTCGGGGCGCAACGCCGAACTGGTGCGCGCCTTCGAGCTCGCCCGCGACCAGGGGGCGACGACCATCGCGCTCACCCAGTCCGGCTCGCCGGTGGCCGAGGCCGCCGACGTGGTGCTCACCGTCGATCTGCCCGAGGGCGAGAACATCTTCCGACCGACCTCGACCCGCTACGCCATGCTCGCCGTCGTCGACATCCTCGCCAACCTCGTCGCCTACACCAACCGGACCGAGAGCGCCGCCACCCTGCGCCGGATCAAGGAGAGCCTGATCCGCCACCGTGACGGCGACGACCGCCAGCTTCTGGGCGACTGAGCCCGCAAGAGGCCGCGCCAAAGCGGCCCGCCCCGCAACGCCAGACCAACAGGCCAGAGACCCCCATGACCACGAAGAAACGGATCGCCGTCGGAGGCATCCACACCGAATGCTCGACCTACAACCCCGTGCTCATCCGCGCCGAGGATTTCGCCGTCATGCGCGGCGACGAGCTGACCGCCTCGGAGTATTTCGCCTTCCTGCCGCAGGACGACGTGGAGGTGCTGCCGCTGCTGCACGCCCGCGCCGTGCCCGGCGGGCCGGTGGATCGCGCCGCCTACGAGGGCTTCAAGGCCGACCTGCTGTCCCGGCTCGAGGCGGCGCTGCCGCTCGACGGCGTCTATCTCGCCATGCATGGCGCGATGCACGTGGATGGCATGTGGGACGCCGAGGGCGACTGGATCAAGGCGGTGCGCGATCTCGTCGGCCCCGAGGTGCCGATCTCGGTCAGCTACGACCTGCACGGCAACGTCAGCCAGCGGATCATCGACCAAATCGACATGTTTGCCGCCTATCGCACCGCGCCGCACATCGACGTGGCCGAGACCATGCAGCGCGCCTGGGAGATGTTGCTGCGCTGCCTGCGCAGCGGCGAGCGCCCATTTGTCACCTGGGCGAAGATCCCGGTGCTGATGCCCGGCGAACGCTCCTCGACCGAGGATGAACCCGCCAAGTCGCTCTATGCCGCCCTGCCCGACCATGACCGGCGCCCCGGCATCTGGTCCGCCGACCAGATGGTCGGCTACGTCTGGGCCGACGAGCCGCGCGGCACCGCCGCCGCCATCGTCACCGCCACCGATGCCGCCGGGGCCGAGGCCGTCGCCACCGAACTGGCCCAGGCCTATTGGGATGCGCGCGGAGACTTCGCCTTCGGCCCGGTGACCGGCCCACTGAACGAGATGCTGGAGATCGCCGCCAAGGCGGGCACCGCGCCGGTGATCCTCGCCGAGAGCGGCGACAACCCCACCGGCGGCGGGGTCGGCGACAACGGCCTGGTGCTGAAGGCGCTGATCGAGCGGGATTGGCAAGA
Organism: Alloyangia pacifica; assembly: GCF_020524285.1. Taxonomy (GTDB): domain Bacteria; phylum Pseudomonadota; class Alphaproteobacteria; order Rhodobacterales; family Rhodobacteraceae; genus Salipiger; species Salipiger pacificus_B. The sequence continues at coordinate 30,164 of NZ_JAIVKX010000006.1, read as the reverse complement.
CGCACTCATCGCCGGGATCACCGACCCAGAGGCCGTCGCCGCCTGCTTCACCGCCGGCCTCGGCGCCGAGCTGGAGTTGACCGTCGGTGCGAAGCTCGACCCGGCGGGCGAAAGGGCTACCGCCCGCTTCACAGTGGTCAACCTCGTGGAGGGCGCCGGCGGCGCCTTTGCCCAGGCCGTGGTGAAGACCGGCGGCATTACCCTCGTGCTCGCTGCGCGGCGCAGGCCCTACCACAATTTCGAGGATTTCGAGCTTCTCGGCCTCGACCCGCGCAAGGTCGGCCTGCTGGTGGTGAAGTCGGGCTACCTGTCGCCCGACCTCGCGCCGATCGCCAATCCGAACCTCATGGCGCTGACCGATGGCGTGGTGAACCAGGACATCCCGCGGCTCGAGAGCCGGCACCGCGCGCCGGGCATCTACCCGTGGGACATGGAGGCGACATTCACCCCCGCCCCTGCCCGCTCTACCCGCGCGTGAGCTGACAATTCACCACACCCTGTAGCGCGGCGCAGTGAGCCGCCGCGCCAGAAAAGACTGCTTCGCCGCGACCTGTGGGCCGCCCCCTTCCGAGAGCCCGATGTTCGATATCCTCAAAACGCTCCGCGCCTCGCCAGGCCTGCGGGCCTGCGCCGCGGCGGTCTTCTGCTGCGGCATCGCGGCGGCCTCGACCGCGCCCTACAAGTCCGTGGTGGCGATCCGCGAGCTGGGGCTCTCGGACGCCGCCTTCTCGGCGCTCACCCTGAGCGCGGCGATCGTCAACGTGCTGGCGTCGATCTACCTCGGCACGCTGGCGGACCGCGATACCGGCTACCGCAGGCTGCTGATGTGGCTCGCCGCCATCGGCCTCGCCGGCTACGGCGCAATTTTCCTCTTCCCGCATCCCGCGGTCTTCGTCATTTCCCTGCTGCTGCCGGTGTCGATCTTCAACGGGTTGGTGCCGATGCTCTTCGCCGCCGGGCGGGTGTTCTCTGAGGGCCTCCCGAGCGCCGATCGCGCCGCCATGTCCTCGGTGCTGCGCGGCATGATCTCGGCGGCCTGGATCCTCGTGCCCGGGGTGCTGGGCTTCGCGCTGGCGGGGCGCGGCTCGATGCTGCCCGCCTTCCTGGTGGCGGCGCTGGCCGCGACAGCGGTGCTCGTGGTGCTCAAGCTCACCATGCCCCGCGGCGGCAGCGGCGATCCCGCGAAGCGCCCGCCGAAGGTCTCCCTGCTCGGTGCCATCGGGCTGCTGGCCCGCCCCTCAATTACGCTGCGTGTGCTCGGCACCGCCGCGATCACCTCGGCGATCCACGTGCACGCCGCCGTCATGCCGCTGATCATGACCGGGCGGGCCGGGGGCACCACCGGCGACGTCGGCATCACCGTGGGCATCGTCGCGGGGATGGAACTGGTCTTCCTGCTCGCCTGGGCGCGGGTCACACGCTATGTCGCGACGGTCACCGCGCTGGCCATCGCCATGGCGCTCTACACCGGTTATCTCGGCACCATCGCCGTCGCCACTTCGCCGGGCATGATCATCGCCGGCGCCTTTCTCGGCGGCACCGCCGCCTCGGCGCTGATCACCCTGCCGCTGGGCTACCTGCAGGAGTTGATCGCCGACCGTCCGGGCCTGTCGGCCTCGCTGATCTCGCTGAACCTCTTTCTGGCCGGGGCGATCGCCGCCGGGCTCTTCGGGCTTGGCACCAGCATCGGCAGCTATTCCACCGTCGCGGTCATGGGGATCGCCGCCGGGCACGCCGGCGCCTTCGGCCTTGTGGCACTGGAACGCTGGCACCCGATCACATCCGCCGCAGAGGACATGACATGAGCCGCATCCTGGAGATTTGCGTCGACAGCCCCGCCGGTCTTGCCGCCGCCATCGCGGGCGGGGCCGACCGCATCGAGCTCTGCTCGGCGCTGGCGCTCGGAGGGCTGACGCCGACGCCCGGGCTGATTGCGCGAGCGGCAGGTGCGCCGGTCCCGGTCATGGCGATGATCCGCCCTCGCGCCGGGGGCTTCGACTGGAGCGAGGAGGAGGTCGCCGCCATGGAGGTGGAGATCGCTGCCGTGGCCCGCGCCGGGCTGGCCGGCGTGGTCATCGGCGCGACGCGGAGCGAAGCGGGCGACGTCACGCTCGACCTTCCCGTCATGCAGCGACTGGTCGCCGCCGCGGAGGGCCTCGACATTACCCTGCACCGCTGCATCGACCTCATGGACGACCCGCTCAAAGCCATCGATCAGGCGGCGGCGCTCGGTATTGCGCGCATCCTCAGCTCGGGCGGTGCCGCCTCGGCTGCCGAGGGTACGGCACGGCTGCAGCAGATGGCCGCCCATGCCGGGGGTCGGCTCGGCATCATGCCCGGCGCCGGGGTCTCCGCCAGCACCCTGCCCGGCCTTCTCGACGCGCTCGACCCGTCCGAGGTGCACGCCTCCGCCTCGGTGCAAGATCCCGGGACCGGCGCCATCGCCCGCTTCGGCTTCCAGCCCGCGGGCGCGCGGCGCACCGATGCCGCCACCGTGGCCGACCTGAAACGCCTGCTCGAGAGACACGAAGGGCGGCCCTGAGGCCGCCCGTCATACCGCTTGTGAATGCCGCTCACTCGGGGTGCACATCAAGATAGTAGTCGAAGAGTTCCAGCTCGCTCGCCGCATCCCGGTCCAGCACCAGCGTCGCGTGGCGGTGCATTTGTAGCACGCTGCCGGGCCAGCGCGCCGAAACCGGTCCCTCGATGACCTGCGCCACGGCCCGCGCCTTGGCGGTGCCAGTGGCCACCAGCAGCACTTCGCGCGCCCGCATGATCGTGCCGATACCCATAGTGATCGCCAGCCGCGGCGGCTCTTCGCCGGCGGGAAAATAGCGGCTGTTGGCCTCGCGGGTGGACCGCTCCAGCGTCTTCAGTCGGGTGATCGAGCTGAGGCTCGAGGTTGGCTCGTTGAACCCGATGTGGCCGTTCAGCCCGAGCCCCAGAAGCTGCAGATCGATGTCCCCCGCCGCGACGATGGCCGCCTCGTAGCGCGCCGCCTCGGCCTCCGGGTCCGCCGCCTCGCCCATGGGCAGATGCGCGCCCCCGGGCGCGATGTCGATCTGGTCGAAGAGCTTCTCGGCCATGTAGTGGCGGTAGGAACAGGGATGATCCCCGGCCAGCCCGACGTATTCGTCGAGGTTGAAACTCGAGGCCCCGGCGAAGGAGGCGCCCCCCGCGCGGTGCAGCGCGATGAGCCGCGCGTAGACGGCCTCCATCGTGCCGCCCGTGGCGAGACCCAGCACCGAGGCAGGCCTTGCGGTGACCTGCGCGGCGATGATCTCCGCCGCGCGTCCCGCCGCCGCGTCAGCGTCTTCGAGGATCAGGATCTTCACCGCGGATCAGCCCTTCAGCGGGCAGTAGGCGACCACGTCCATCTCGACCTTGGCATCGACCATGAGCGGCGACTCCACGGTCGAGCGCGCCGGCGGGTGGATGCTGAAGTGCTTCTTGAAGACCGCGTTGAACGAGGAGAAATCGCGCGCGTCGTCGAGCCAGACGCCGACCTTCACCACGTGCTCCATGCCGCAGCCCGCCAGCGCCAGAACCTCCTTGATGTTCTCGATCACCACCTCGGTCTGCACGGCGATATTGCCCACGACCACCTCGCCGTCCCGCGTCGGCACCTGCCCCGAGACGAAGACGAAATCGCCGGCCCGCACGGCCTTGGAAAAGGGCCGCTCCTGGCCGCCGGCCTGGGTGTCGGCGGCGTCGAGACGCTGGATGCCGGGGATGGTCATGCTAGGGACTCCAAGAAATTGATTTTCTTTTTTCTGGCCTCTATGCCGGAGATAGGCAATAGATTCCTCGAAGATCCAATAAATTTCTGAAATTGATTTTCGGATAACTGCAATTCGACGGTCGGCGCCTACTGCTCCACGGCGCAGGCCCCGTCGACCACCACGCCCCGCGCCGCAGCGGCGCACGCAAGACACGAGGACCGACCTTTCCGATGACCGACACGCCCACCGCCCCGCTCCCCTTCGCCCGGATCAGCCTCAAGTGGAGCATGATCGACGCGCCGGAGCAGAGCATCGCCGAGACCTTCGCCATGCTGGCAGACCTCGGCTACGACGGGGTCGAGATCGACGGCCCGACAGAGCTGCCGCTGGACGAGGTGATCGCCGCCAGCGCCGCGTCCAGCGTTGCCCTGCCCGGGGTGATCAACGCACGCCACTGGAGCCACCCGCTGTCCTCGCCCGATCCGGAAACCCGCGCCGCCGGCGTGCAGGGCATGATCGAAGCGCTGGACACCGCGAAGACCATCGGCGCCGACACGGTGCTGCTGGTGCCCGGCGCCGTCGGTCCCGAGGTCAGCTATGCCACCGCCTGGGACCGCGCGATTGCCGGGCTTGAACAGATCCTGCCCCACGCCGAGCGCACCGGCGTGCGCATCGCCATCGAGAACGTCTGGAACAATTTCCTGGTCAGCCCGCTGGAGGCCGCCGCCTTCATCGACCGCTTCGATCATCCGCTGCTGGGCTGGTACCTCGACGTCGGCAACCTGCTGCGCAACGGCTACCCGACAGACTGGATCGAGGTGCTGGGCAAGCGCATCTGCCGCGTTGATCTCAAGGAATACAGCCGCGCCAAGATGGATGCCGAGGGGCCCTGGAAGGGCTTCGACGTCGAGCTCGGCGAGGGCGATTGCGACTGGGCCGCGGTCAACGCAGCGCTGCGCGGCGTCGGCTACAGCGGCTGGGCCTCGGTCGAGGTGCCCGGCGGCGGGCGGGCGCGGCTGTCGGACATTCGCGCACGGGTGGAGGCGCTGCGCGCCCTCTGAGGGGCCCCCGGAACATCAAAGGGGCGCACCGGGATCTCCGGCGCGCCCCTTGTTCATGGCCGATGCCGCCCTCAGGCGGCCAGCTCGGCCTTCACCTCGCCGAAAATGCGGATGACGTTGGCGAGGCCGGTGTCGCAGCCCATGAGCGTCGGCTCGTTGCCCTCGAATTCCAGCGAGACGTAGCCGTCGTAGCCCGAACCCAGGACCGCCCGGACGATCTCCCGCGTCTCCACGTCGCCGAACCCGAAGACCGTGCCGACGATGTGCCGCCCGCCGAGCGTCTCCAGCCAGCCCGGCCCCGGGTAGCGCTTGCGCAGCAGGAAGTCCTTCACGTGCACGAAGCTGGTGATGTCGAGGCAGTTGCGCGTCGCCATCAGCGGGTCCTCGTCGACGCAGAGGAAGTTGCCCACGTCCAGCGTCATGCGGAAGTTCGGGCTGTCCACCGCCTGCACCAGCCGACGGCAGCGCTCGCTCGAATTCATCAGGAAGCCGTGGTTCTCGATGCTGGTCACCACGTCGCGGGCCGCCGCATGTTCGGCCAATTCCACGCAGGCCTCGGTGATCACCGGGAAGATCGCCTCGACCTGCGCATAGCTGTCCGGCCGCAGAGCCCAGGGGACAACGTCTGTTCGCAGGAATCGCACGCCCATGTCGGCGCAAAGATCGACGTAGCGCTTGGCGCGGTCGATCTGCGCCCGGCGCGTGCCCGGATCTTCATCAATGAAACTCGCCGGGATGCAGAAGCCCGACAGAGGAATGCCCGAATTCGCGGCAGCCGCCTCGAGGCGGCGCCTGGTTTCGGCGTCCTCGTAGAGCTCGTATTCCATCATGGTCTCAAGGCCCTGGCCGATCGTCAGCGTGGCCAATTCCATGTGGGTTCCGCCCGATGCGGCGATCTGCTCGAACACCCCTTCGAGGGTGATCTCCTGGCGCCGCAGGAGCGGCTGGAAGCTGTAGGAGCTGACGCCGAATTGCATGGCAAATCCTTGTTTTTATTTCGGATCACGGGGGCACAGCCCCTTGCGGGCGCCGGCCTTTCCGGGACGCTAGCACCCGAAAATATTTTACACAACCTTATTGACTTCGCGGCATTTGCGGGCGTTCATGCGGCCCAAACTGAAAAGAATTTACGTCCACCTGGAGTTCCGACCATGACCACCCGAGCCGCCGATGTCGTCATCGTGGGCAGTGGCCCCACCGGGTCCACCTACGCGCGGATCATCCGCCGCGACTGGCCCGAAGCGCGCATCCTCATGGTCGAGGCAGGCCCCAAGACCACGCCCGAGATCGGCAAGCACCTCGACAACCTGCCCGACGCCGCGCGCACCGAGGCGCAGCTGCTGGCGCAGGGCCCGAAGCGCGGCGTGGCCTACGCGCCGATCACCCGCGCGGAATGGGAGGCCCGCAAGGCCGGCAGGCACGATGCCTCGCTGCAGCGCCGCCCGGGTCTGTTCTTCGCCAACACCGACACGCCCGACGAGACCGCCTTTGCCGGCTTTGCCGCCGCCTCGGTCGGCGGCATGGGCGTGCAATGGACCTCCGGCTGCCCGCACCCCTCGAAATCAGAGCGCGTGCCCTTCATTGACGAGGCAGAGATGGAGGCCGCTCTGCAGTTGGCCGACGAGCTGCTGGGCGCCAACAAGCACCCCTTCCCGGGCTGCAAGGGCTCCGAGGAAATGCGCCGCCGGCTCGGCGAGGTGTTCAACCCCGGCCGCCCCGAGGACCGCAAGGTGCAGCCCATGCCGCTCGCCTACACGGTGACCGAGGACGGCGTCATCACCCATGGCACCGACCACATCCTCGGCGAAATGGTGAACGAGCCCGAAGAGATGTTCCGCATCCTGCCCGAGACCGCCTGCCGCCGGGTGCTGCACGAGAACGGCATCGCCACCGGCGTCGAACTGGTCAGCATGACCAGCGGCGAGAGCTGGCAGGTCGAGGCGGGCACCGTGGTCGTCGCGGCGGACTCGCTGCACGGGCCGCAACTGCTCTACGGGTCCGGCATCCGGCCCGAGGCGCTGGGACGCAACATCAACGATCATTACCTGATCAACCGCTTCTTCATCACCGACATCGAGGGCCCGCTGACCTCGATGTCCTGGATCCCGCGGGTCGACAACGAGGACTTCCCCTTCTCGGTGACCATCCACGGCAACGATCCGGCAAACTTCCCCTTCCCAGAGAAGGTCGAGGGCAACCTGGTCGGCATGGGCCTTTTCGTCGCCGCCGACCCGCGCCCCGAGAACCGCATCATCTTCGACGAGGACACCCCCGACTGGAAGGGGCTGCCCAGCTTCTCGATCCACGCGCCAATCAACGAGGTCGACGAGACGCGAATCGAGATGGGCAAGGCGGTGGCCGAGAAGATCGCCACCACGCTCGGCACCCTGCTCGACGGCTTCGCCACGACCCGAATTCCCACCGGCAACTCGCTGCATTACCAGGGCACGCTGCGCATGGGCGAGACGGACGACGGCACCAGCGTCTGCGACCGCTACAGCCGCGTCTGGGGCTTCGAGAACCTGCACGTGGCGGGCAATGGCATCATCCCCACGGTGACCGCCACCAACCCGACGCCCTTCATCGTGGCGCTGGCCAGCATGGGCGCGCGCAAGATCGCCGAAGCGCGCCGCACCGTGGCCGAAGCCGCCGCCTGACCGAGACCCGCCGCGCCGCCCCTCCCGGGCAGGCGCGGCGTTCCGCGACCCCGCGAAAGCAGAAAGACGACAGACCCGATGACCGATCAAGCCAGCAAGAAACTCTCCGTCATGGTCGTGGGCCTCGGCCAGATGGGACAGAGCCACGCCCTCGCCTACCACGCCCATCCCGGCTTCGAGATCATCGGCCTTGTGAACCGCTCGAAACGCGACCTGCCCGAAGCGCTCGCGGGCTACCCGTTGCACCATGACTTCGCGGCGGCGCTGGCCGAGCTGAAGCCCGACGTCGTCTCGATCGCCACCCACACCGACACCCACGCCGACTACGCCGTGGCCGCCATGGACGCGGGCGCGCATGTCTTCGTGGAAAAGCCGCTCGCCGCCAATGTCGCCGATGCCGAGCGCGTGGTCGCCGCCGCCAAGGCCCAGGGCCGCAAGCTGGTCGTCGGCTACATCCTGCGCCACCATCCCTCGTGGATGCGCCTGATCTCCGAGGCGCGCGATCTTGGCGGGCCCTTCGCCTTCCGCATGAACCTGAACCAGCAGTCCAGCGGCAATGCCTGGAAGATCCACCAGGAGATCCTCAAGACCACCTCGCCCATCGTCGACTGCGGCGTGCACTACGTCGATGTCATGTGTCAGATCACCGACGGCACCCCCGTCGAGGTGCGCGGCATGGGCGTGCCCTTCGCCAAGGGGCTCAAGGACGGCATGTACAACTACGGCCAGTTCCAGGTGCTCTTCGATGACGGCAGCGTCGGCTGGTACGAGGCGGGCTGGGGCCCGATGATCTCGGAGACCGCCTATTTCGTGAAAGACGTCATGTCGCCGAACGGCGCGGTCTCGATCGTCATGGAAGAGAAGACCGGCTCGGCGGACATCAACGCCCACACCCAGACATCGCGGCTGCGCGTGCACCATGCCGAGACCGGCGCGGATGGCGCGCTGCTGCGCGAGGACGAGTGGCTGAGCATGGAGGGCGAGCCCGATCACCAGGCGCTCTGCGACCGCGAGCAGGATTACCTCTACCGCGCCATCGTCGATGACGTGGACCTGACCCGGCACATGACCGATGCCGTGGCCTCGCTGGGCATCTGCCTAGCGGCGGACGAAAGCATCCGCACTGGCCAGCCCGTGAAGCTCTGAGCCCCCGCGCGCGCCGTCTTGGCGCGCGTGACCGGGGGGCTACCCCTCGTCTTCCGCCTCGGCCACATGCCGCTTCACCGCAAGGAAGCTGTCCGGCGTGACCGAGATGCTGTCGATGCCCGCGCGCACCAGCAGCCGGGCGAAGTCGGGATGGTTGCTGGGCGCCTGCCCGCAGAGCCCGATCTTGCGCCCGGCCTTGCGCGCCTTGGCGATCACCGTCTCGATCATCCACAGCACCGCCGGGTCGCGTTCCGAGAAGAGGTCCGCCAATGCCTCGGAGTCGCGGTCGACGCCGAGGGTGAGCTGCGTGAGATCGTTGGAGCCGATGGAAAACCCGTCGAAGCGTTCGGCGAAGGCCTCGGCCTCGATCACGTTCGAGGGGATCTCGCACATCACGTAGACCTCGAGCCCGTCCTCGCCGCGTCGCAGACCGTTCTCGGCCATCACTTCCAGCACCCGGTCCGCCTCGCCCACGGTGCGGCAGAAGGGGATCATCACCACGGCGTTGCGAAAGCCGATGGTCTCGCGCAGGCGCCGGATGGCGCGGCATTCGAGTGCGAAGCCGTCGCGGTAGGCGTCGGAGTAGTAGCGAGAGGCGCCGCGAAAGCCGATCATCGGGTTCTCTTCATGCGGCTCGAAGGCCGCGCCCCCCAGCAGCCCGGCGTATTCATTGGTCTTGAAATCGCTCATCCGGATGATCGCCGGGTTCGGATGCCACGTGGCGGCGATGCGCGAGAGACCGCGGGCGAGCGTCTCTACGAAATACTCGGTGCGGTCGGCATAGCCGCGGGTGAGCCGGTCGATCGCCTCGCGGTCCGGGCCCTCGGGCAGGCTGTCGTAGCGGGTCAGCGCCAGCGGGTGCACCTTCACCTCGTTGGAGATCACGAACTCCATCCGCGCCAGACCAACGCCATCCGCCGGCAGCCGCCACCAGCGCGTCGCCGCTGCCGGGTTGGCCATGTTGAGCATCACCTTGGTGCGGGTCGGCGGGATCTCGTCGAGCCGCGTCTCCTCGACCTCGAAGTCGGCCTCGCCCGCGTAGATCACCCCCTCGTCGCCCCCTGCGCAAGAGACGGTGATCGCCTGCCCGTCGTGCAGCAGGTGCGTCGCCTGCCCGGTGCCGACGATGGCCGGCACGCCCAGCTCGCGGCTGATGATCGCCGCGTGCGAGGTGCGCCCCCCGTGGTCGGTGACGATGGCGGCGGCGCGCTTCATGATCGGCACCCAGTCGGGATCGGTGGTCGAGGTGACCAGCACCGCGCCGTCGCGGAAGCGGCCGATGTCGGCGGCGCTCTCGATCTGGCAGACCTCGCCGGTCGCCACCGCGCTGCCGACGCTGAGCCCTTTCAGGAGCGCCGCGCCGGTCTCGCCCAGCCGGTAGCTGCGGAAGGCGTGGCTCTCGCTGCGCGACTGCACCGTCTCGGGCCGCGCCTGCACGATGTAGAGCGGACCACCGAGGCCGTCGCGCGCCCATTCCATGTCCATCGGCTGGCCGTAGTGCAGTTCGATCTTCACCGCCATGCGCGACAGTTCGAGGATCTCACCCTCGGACAGCACGAAGCTCTCGCGCTCTGCCTTCGAGGTCGGCACGTTGCGGGTCGGTGCGCCATCTCCCGCACCATAGATCATCTTGATCGCCTTGGCTCCCAGCGCCTTGTGCAGGATCGGCACGCGGGTCTGGTCATCGAGGAACGGCTTGTAGACCTGGTACTCGTCGGGGCTCACCGCCCCCTGCACCACGTTCTCCCCCAGCCCCCAGGCGGCGTTGATCAGCACCAGCCGATCGAAGCCGCTCTCGGTGTCGAGCGAGAACATCACCCCCGAGCCGCCCTCGTCAGCGCGGACCATAAGTTGCACGCCGATGGAGAGCGCCACCCCGAGGTCATCGAACCCCTTGAGCCGCCGGTAGGTGATCGCCCGGTCGGTGAACAGCGAAGCATAGCATCGGCGGCAGGCGGCGAGCAGCGCCGCCTCGCCGCGAATGTTGAGGAAAGTCTCCTGCTGGCCCGCGAAACTTGCGTCGGGCAGATCCTCGGCGGTGGCAGACGAACGCACCGCAACGGCGGGCTCGGCCTCGCCGACGCGGTCACCGAGGGCGCGGTAGGCGGCGCGGATCGCGCTCTCGATCTCCTCGGGCCATGCGCCCGCAGCCACGGCATCGCGGATGTGCCGCCCCGCCTCCGCCAGCGTCCGCCGCCCCTCGGCAAGCTGACCGAGCTGATCGGCGAGAACCGCCTCGAGCCCGTTCCCGGCGATGTAGCTGCGGTAGGCGGCGGCGGTGGTCGCGAAGCCCGGCGGCACACGGATCCCCTCGCCACCCAGACGGGCAACCATCTCGCCGAGCGAGGCGTTCTTGCCGCCCACCTCCGGCACGTCCTCGCGCCGCAGATCCTCGAACCACTTCAGGACGGCTCCGCCGCCTCGCTCCTGAGCATCCATTCTCCGTCCTCCCTTGACGTGCCGCAGAGTAGGCCGGCACGGCGCGGATTGCCTTGATCGACCTCAAGGCCGGAGTCCTGCGCTGCCGGTTGCGACATGGCGCTGATGGCGCTCTACTGGCCCGAGGCGGACTCACGGGCGGAGCGGCGATGAGCGACAATCCCTATGACGTGCTGGGCGTGGCCAAGACCGCCAACGCCGACGAGATCAAGAAGGCCTACCGCAGGATCGCAAAGGAGAGCCATCCCGACCTGCACCCGGGCGATGCAACGGCCGAAGCGCGGTTCAAGGCGGCGGGCGCGGCCTTCGAGCTGCTGAAGGACCCCGAGAAGCGCGCCCGGTTCGACAATGGCGAGATCGACGCCAGCGGACAGGAGCGCCCGCAGGAGCGCCGGTTCTATCGTGATTTCGCCGAGCAGGCCGACAACCCCTACCGCCGGGGGGCCGGCTACGAGGGCTTCGGCGATGCCGAGGATATCTTTGCCGAATTCATGCGCCGGCAAGCCGGCGCGGGTTTTGACCAGGGCCAGAGACAGGGCCAGAAACAGGGCACGGGGTTCGGTCAGGGCAGCTACAGCTTCCGTGCCCGCGGCGCCGATGCGCAATATGCGCTCGAGGTGCCCTTCCTCGACGCGGCAAACGGCGGCAGCATGCGGATCACCCTGCCGGGCGGCGGCAACCTCGAGGTGAAGATCCCCAAGGGCGTCGCCGACGGCACCACCCTGCGCCTGCGCGGCAAGGGCGGGCCGGGCCATGGCGGCGGCACAGCCGGCGATGCCTATGTGACGCTTTCGATCACGCCGCACCCGGTGTTCCGGCGCGAGGGCGACGATATTGTCATATCGCTGCCGATCACCCTCTACGAGGCGGTGCTCGGCGCCAAAGTCGAGGCGCCGACCATTGCCGGCCCGGTGAAGGTGACGATCCCCAAGGGGGCCAGCTCCGGCCAGACGCTGCGCCTGCGCGGCCGCGGCGTTGCCGCCCCGGGCCGTCCCGCCGGGGACCAGCGTATCGAGCTGGAAATCGTCCTGCCCAAAGAGGTGGACGACACGCTCGCCACCTTCATGGAAGACTGGCGCAAGGCGCACCCGTATGATCCGCGCAAGGGCTGGAGGGCTTGAGCATGACCCGTGTCTTCTACTCCGAGCAGGAGGCGATCGCCGCCGTTGGGCGGCTCGACCAGACGCGCCTCACGCGGTTCCTCCGCGCCGAGGTCATCACCCCCGCCGAGGCCGGTGGCCAGCCGGTCTACCGTCAGGTCGACATCGCCCGCATGGAGCTGCTCTGCGATCTCTGCGACGACTTCGAGCTGAACGACGACGCGCTGGGGCTGGTGATGCAGCTCCTCGACCAGCTGCACGGCACCCGCAACGATCTCGTCGCGCTGATGCGGGCGCTCGGCGAGGAGCCGGAGGAGGTCAAGAGCCGCGTGCAGGACCGGCTCGGGCGGTAGCGCGCGGCGGCCTCAGCCCGCCAGCCAGGCCTGTGCCTTGGCCATGTCGGCGGCGGCGAAATACTTCGCGTCGATGCCGAAGGCGCGCTTGCCGACCTGCACCGCCATCTCCTGCCAGCCGGCATCGCCGACGATGGCCGCGCGCTGCACCCTCTTGGCATGGCCGCGCACGAGGTAGAAATGGTCGCGCAGTGCGTCCAGCCCCTGCCAGCCGTCGAAGTCGCGCAGGTCGATGAGCAGCCGGACCTGCTCGTGCGCGGCGAAGAAGCTGTCGAGATCGCCGATGGCATCCTCGTAGGCCGCGCCATCCACCTTGCCCCGCAGCCGCACCTGCAACGTCCCGCCCCCGAGGTCTTCCTGCTGGATCGTGCCGAGGCTCTCGCGCAGCCAGCGTCGCGCGGCATCCGCCTCCTGCATCGGGAAGGTGGAGACGGGGCACGGCATGAAGACCGAAAAGCCCCCGACCGCCATCCTCACGACCCTGTCGTCCGTCACCAGCGCGACGCGGTCGAAGCCGCGCCAGTGCTTGAGCCCGGCGCGCGCGTCCTGCACCATCGCGCCGAGGGTGAAATCCGATGGCTGCGCCTCGACGATGGCCAGCAGCCGCAGCCGGTCGCCCCGTGTCAGCGCGGCATCCAGCGCGGGCATCAGCGTGTCGCGGTAGTCGGCGTCGGTGACCGGTGGGGTCATCTTCAGCTCGAGGATGCCGTGCTCCCCGGTGTCGTGAATCTCGATCATGGCAAAGTCCTCCCGGAGAAAGCATGCCGCAACCCGGGGCATCCGGCAAAGCCCGATGCTCGCGGCACACGATGTCCTGAAGTGCCGGGACAGGCCGTGACCATCCCCCACTGTCGCAAAACTCAAGGCAAGTTGATCGCATTTTCCGCATCAAGCCGCTGTCAGCACGCGAAATTTGACACGGCGCAAGGTGGCGCGCGGCGAATCCCTTACCCTTGGGCAGGATCGTCGTGCCGAGGGCGATCGGCAAGGACCGCAGAAAGAGCCCGAAGACAGGGGCCGAAGACGGCGACCGCAGACAAGGACCACGCATGAAACCCGAGAAGATCGACCAGGCCGGAACGGTCGTCGCCATCCGCGGCGCGGTGGTGGATCTGCGCTTCGACGGCATCGCCCTGCCGAAGATCGACGAGGCGGTGCTGGTGCGGCGCCCGGGCGGCTCCGACGTGATGATCGAGGTGCAGGCCCACCTTGATGCCGCCACGGTCCGCGGCATCGCCCTGCAGGACACCGCCGGGCTGCGCCGCGGCGCCCGGGCGGAGCCGGTCGGAGGGCCGGTCGAGGTGCCGGTGGGCGAGGCGGTGCTGGGGCGGCTGCTCGATGTCACCGGCGGCATCGGCGACGGCAAGGCGGCGCTGCCGCCCGACGTGCCGCGCAGCCCGATCCACCGCCCGGCCCCGCCTTTCCGCGCGCGCGCCGGCGCGGCGCAGATGTTCCACACCGGGATCAAGGTCTTCGACCTGCTCACCCCGCTGGCGCAGGGCAGCAAGGCGGCGATGTTCGGCGGTGCCGGGGTCGGCAAGACCGTTCTGGTGATGGAGCTGATCCACGCCATGGTCGCCAGCTACGAGGGAATTTCGGTCTTTTCCGGGGTCGGCGAACGCTCGCGCGAGGGGCACGAGCTGCTGATGGAGATGACCAATGCAGGCGTGCTGGACCGGACGGTTCTGGTCTACGGCCAGATGAACGAGCCGCCCGGCGCGCGCTGGCGGGTGCCGCTGACCGCGCTGACCATCGCCGAGCACTTCCGCGACGAGGCGCAGCGCAACGTGCTGCTGCTGATGGACAACGTCTTCCGCTTCGTGCAGGCGGGTGCCGAAGTCTCGGGGCTGCTGGGCCGCCTGCCCTCGCGTGTGGGCTACCAGCCGACGCTGGGCACCGAGGTGGCGGAGCTGCAGGAGCGCATCGCCTCCACCGGCGCGGCGTCGGTCACCGCGGTCGAGGCGGTCTACGTGCCCGCCGACGACTTCACCGACCCGGCGGTCACCACCATCGCCTCGCATGTCGACAGCATGGTGGTGCTGTCGCGCGCCATGGCTGCCGACGGCATGTACCCGGCGATCGACCCCGTGGCCTCCTCCTCGATCCTGCTCGACCCGCTGGTGCTGGGCGAAGAGCACGTGCGCGTGGCCAACGAGGTGCGCCGTGCCATCGAGCACTACCGCGGCCTGCAGGACGTGATCTCGCTGCTCGGCATGGAGGAACTGGGCCGCGAGGACCGGCAGATCGTCGAGCGCGCCCGGCGCCTGCAGCGCTTCCTCACCCAGCCCTTCACCGTGACCGAGGCTTTCACCGGCATCCCCGGCCGCTCGGTGCCCGTCGAGGAGACCATCAGGGGCTGCAAGGCGATCCTCGCCGGAGACTGCGACGACTGGGACGAGGCGGCGCTCTACATGGTCGGCACGCTGGACGAGGCGCGCGAGAAGCAGGCCGGGAGGGACGCGGCGTGAGTGGTCTGCACCTCACCGTCACCACGCCGATGAGCGTTCTGGTCGACGAGACCGGTGTGCTGTCGCTGCGCGCCGAGGACCGCAGCGGCGGTTTCGGCATCCTGCCGGGGCACACGGAGTTCATGACCGTCCTGCCCGCCTCGGTACTGCGCTGGCGCACCGCGCGCGGCGCGCTGCGCTTCTGCGCGCTGCGCAGCGGGCTGCTGACAGTGGAGAACGGCTCTGCGGTGGCCATCGCCTGCCGCGAGGGGGTGCTGGGCGATGACCTGCACGCGCTCGAGGCGGAGGTTGAGACCCTGCGCGCCGCCGAGGCCGATGCCGACCGCCGCGAGCGGGTCGAACAGATGCGCCTGCACGCCAGCGCCGTGCGCCAGCTGATGCAGTACCTGCGCCCCGGACGCCCCGCCGCGCCCAGTGCCGCCCCCTTCGCGCAGCGCCCGCCGGGCGGGGAGGCGCCATGACCGACGAGGAGCGCAACCACATCGCCGAGGCGGCCCGCCGCTCGTCGGAGCGGGACAAGCTCGGGCAGGAGACCCCGGAACCCTCGCTCGGCGCGCGGCTCGGGCAGATCGGCATCCTCGGCTGGGCCGTGGTGGTGCCGACGCTGCTGGGGGTGGTGCTGGGGCGCATAGCCGATCGCGCCTTCGGCACCGGGGTCTTCTTCACCGCCCCGGCGATCATGATCGGCGCCGCCATCGGCTTTCACGCCGCCTGGAAATGGATGCACAAGCAATGAGCCCTCTCGACACGCCCTACACCCTCGCCGCCCTCGCGCTCTGCCTCGGCTTCGCGCTGGGGTGGGCGCATTTCGCCAGCCTGCGGCGGGTCACCGGCCTCTATCTCGACGGCGGCGCGCCATGGCGCGCGCTTGCGCTGCAACTCGGTCGCCTCGCGCTGCTCGCCGCGGGGCTGCTGGGGCTGGCGCTGCTCGGGGCGCTGCCCCTTCTGGCAGGCACGCTGGGGCTGCTGCTGGCGCGGCAGGTGGTGCTGCGTCGGGCCAGAAAGGCGCCGTGATGGAAAACCCGCTGTCCCTCGAGTCGCTCTTCCACCTCGGTCCGGTGCCGATCACCGAGCCGGTGCTGGTGACCTGGGCGATCCTCGCGCTGCTGGCGCTCGGCACGTGGCTCGCCACCCGGCGCCTGTCGCTGACGCCCGGCAAGCTGCAGACCGTACTCGAGCTTTTCGTCACCACCATCGACGCGCAGGTGCACGACACCATGCAGCGCGAGCCGGCCCGCTTCCGCGCGCTGATCGGCACGATCTTCCTCTTCGTGCTGGTGGCCAACTGGTCCTCGCTGGTTCCCGGCATCGAGCCGCCCACCGCGCGGCTTGAGACCGACGCCGCGCTGGCGCTGATCGTCTTTGCCGCCACCATCTGGTACGGCATCGCCGCGCAGGGGCTGAGGGGCTATCTCGCCACCTTCGCGGAACCCTCCTGGGTGATGATCCCGCTCAATCTCGTCGAGCAGATCACCCGCACCTTCTCGCTGATCGTGCGCCTCTTCGGCAACGTGATGAGCGGCGTCTTCATCATCGCCATCG
Organism: Alloyangia pacifica; assembly: GCF_020524285.1. GTDB lineage: Bacteria > Pseudomonadota > Alphaproteobacteria > Rhodobacterales > Rhodobacteraceae > Salipiger > Salipiger pacificus_B. The sequence continues at coordinate 13,676 of NZ_JAIVKX010000006.1, read as the reverse complement.
TGCTGTCGCTCGCAGGGCTGCTTGTGCCGATCCCGCTGATGGCGCTCGACCTGCTGACCGGCGCCGTGCAGGCCTACATCTTCGCCGTGCTCGCCACCGTCTTCATCGGCGCCGCCGTCGGCGAGCAGACCCCCTCCGCATCCGCTTCCTCTTCCGCAAAGGAGACCCGCCCATGACCGCAAATCTCGTCGAGATCGTCAGCATCCTCGCCGCCGCGCTCGCCGTGTCCTTCGGCGCCATCGGCCCGGCGCTGGCCGAAGGCCGCGCCGTCGCCGCCGCCATGGATGCCATCGCCCGCCAGCCCGAGGCGGCGGGCACGCTCAGCCGCACGCTCTTCGTCGGCCTCGCGATGATCGAGACCATGGCGATCTACACGCTGGTGGTCGCGCTATTGCTGCTCTTCGCCAACCCCTTCGTGTGAGGCGCGCCCGGCCATGAGTTTCGACTGGTGGACATTGGGGCTGCAGACGGTCAACCTCCTCGTCCTGCTGTGGATCCTATCGCATTTCCTGTTCCGCCCGGTGTCAGAGATCATCGCGAAACGGCAGGCGGCGGCAACGGACGAGCTGTCCCACGCCCGCGCCGCACGGGCCGAGGCCGAGGCCGCGCGCGACGCGGCACAGGCGCGTGACGCAGCCGTCGCGGCGCGGCGCGCCGAGCTGCTCACCGGCGCGCAGGCCGAGGCCGAGAGTGCAAAGCGGCAAATGCTGGAGGAGGCCCGCAAGGAGGTCTCCAAGCTCCGCGCGGAGGCACAGGCCGAGGCACAGCGCCGCCACGCCGAGGCCGAACGCGCGCTGCGGGACGAGGCGGCGGATCTCGCCGTCGATATCGCCCGGCGCCTGCTCGACCGCCTGCCCGAGACCACGCGCAGCTCCGGCTTCATCGACGGGCTGGCGCAGGCGGTGGCGGCGTTGCCCGAGCAGACCCGCGAGGGCCTCGGCGCCGAGGGGCCGGTGCCGGTGCGCGCCGCACGGGAGCTGAGCGACGACGAGACCGTCCTGCTCAAGTCCCGACTGGCCGAGGTTCTGGGCCGCGAGATCGCGCTTGCCGTCACCGCCGATCCGTCGCTGATCGCCGGGATCGAGCTCGACGCCCCGCACGCGGTGGTGCGCAACCATTTTCGCGCCGACCTCGACCGCATCCGGCAGGAGCTGCTGAGACATGACTGACGAGACCCCCTCCGCCGACTGGCTCCGCCAAGGCCGCGCCGCGATTGCCCGCGCCACTCTCGAGCCCGAGGCGGAGCCCATCGGGCGGGTGATCTCGGTCGCCGACGGCATCGCCCGCATCTCGGGCCTGCCGGATGCGCCGCTCGGCGCGCTGCTGCGCTTCGAGGGCGGGCAGGCCGGCTTCGCGCAGACATTGGACGCCCATGAGATCGACGCGGTGCTCTTCGACGATGTCACCGGGATCGAGGCGGGTGCCAAGGTCACCGACACCGGCGACATCGTCCGCGTGCCCATCGGCGAGGCACTTCTGGGCCGCATCGTCGACCCGCTTGGCCGCCCGATCGACGACGGCCCGACGCTGGACGCCTCGGAAACCCTGCCCATCGAGCGGCCCGCCCCCGGGATCATCGACCGCGCGCTGGTGTCGGAGCCGATGATGACCGGAGTGCTGGTGGTCGACAGCCTGTTCGCGGTCGGTCGCGGCCAGCGCGAGCTGATCGTCGGCGACCGGGCCACCGGCAAGACCGCCCTCGCGGTGGAGGCCATCGTCAACCAGAAGCATTCCGACGTCCTCTGCATCTACGTCGCCGTCGGCCAGCGCGCCACGGCGGTGGAGCGGGTCGTGGCAGCGGTGCGCGAGCATGGTGCCCCCAAGCGCTGCGTCTTCGTCGTCGGCGATGCGGGCAGCGCGCCGGGGCTGCAATGGATCGCGCCCTTCGCCGGGATGAGCATGGCCGAGCACTTCCGCGACGCCGGGCGTGACGTGCTGATCGTGATCGACGACCTGACCCGCCACGCCGCCACCCACCGAGAGCTGGCGCTGCTCACCCGCGAACCGCCGGGCCGCGAGGCCTACCCCGGCGACATCTTCTACCTCCACGCCCGGCTGCTGGAGCGCGCCGCGAAGCTGCCGCCCGAGAGGGGCGGCTCGATCACTGCGCTGCCCATCGCCGAGACCGACGCGGGCAACCTCTCGGCCTATATCCCGACCAACCTCATCTCGATCACCGACGGGCAGATCGTGCTCGACTCGCATCTCTTCGCCGCGGACCAGCGCCCCGCGGTCGATGTCGGGCTCTCGGTCAGCCGCGTTGGAGGCAAGGCGCAGGCCCCTGCGCTGCGGGCCGTGTCGGGCCGGGTGCGGCTGGAGTACGCTCAGTTCCAGGAGCTCGAGATGTTCACCCGCTTCGGCGGCATTTCGAGCACGCGGGTCAAGGCGCAGATCGCCCGCGGCGAGAGCATTCGGGCGCTTCTCAACCAGCCGCGCTACGCCGGGCTGCGGCTGGTTGACCAGGTGGCGCTGCTGGCGGCGCTGGCCGAGGGCAAGCTCGACGGGCTGAGCCCGGAGCAACTGGCCGGGCTGCGGCGTCAGCTCCCGTCTCGGATTGATGCGGAAGGCGGAGAGGCAAAGGCGGGCCTCGAAGAGAGCGGTGCCCTGAGCGATGCCGCCCGCGCGGCGCTGGTGGAGGTGGTGGCCGGTCTGGCGCGCGAGCTGGGCGGGATGGAGACGGAGGGATGAGCGGCACGCTCTCGGACGTCGAGGAACGCATCGGCACCGTCCACAAGCTCTCGGCGGTGATCGCCGCCATGCGCGGCATCGCCGCCTCGCGGTTGCAGGACGCGCATGGCCATATCGGCGCGATCCGCCTCTATGCCGATACCATCGGCGAGGCCATCGGCCACGCGCTGAGCTTCACCGGGCCGGACCGGGCAGAACCGCCCTCGTCCGCCAGCGGCGGCGCGCTCTTCATCGTGCTCTGCGCCGAGCAGGGCTTTGCCGGCAGCTTCTCGGCGCGGGTGCTGGAGGTGACGCAGGTCGCGCTGCGCAAGGCACAGAACCCGGCGGACGTGCTGCTGATCGGTGACCGCGGGCTGCTCGTCGCTCCCGACTACGGCATTGCGCCGAGCTGGAGCGCGCCGATGATTGCCCATCCCGCGCGCACGCCGCATCTTGCCGGGCGGATCGCCGAGGCGGTCTTCGAGCGCGTCTCGGGCGGTCGCGCCACCTCGGTCTCGGTGCTGCATGCCGCGCCAGGTGGCTCCGAAGGCTACGACGTGGTGCAGACGCGGCTGGTGCCGTTCGACTACTCGCGTTTCCCCCTGCCCCATGCGGCGCTGCCGCCGCGGATCACCCTGCCGCCGGAGGACCTGCTCGCCCGGCTGGTCGAGGAATACATCTTCGCCGAGATCAGCGAGGCGCTGATGCTCTCCTTCGCCGCCGAGAACGAGGCCCGGATGCGCGCGATGATCGCCGCCCACGACAATGTCACCCACTCGCTCGACGCTCTCGTCGGGCAGGCACGGCGGTTGCGGCAGGATGCGATCACCGAGGAGATCATGGAGCTTGCCACCGGCAGCCTGCCGGTGGGTTGAGCCGAGGAGGACCTGATGACCGAGGACTGCCCCGAGACCCAGCCGCCGAGCGCGGATCGCGACGTGGACCTGCCCTGGTGCGCGCCGAAGCCCGCGACCGAGGACCGGCGCGCTCCGGACCTCGTGCGCCGGATCATGGCGAGCCCGAGCTACCTCGAGGGCGATCACGACGTGGACTTCCTCGACCGGGACGACATGCGCGGGGTTCGGCTCATGCTCGACTACCAGAAGGCCGAGACGCTGCTGCAGGCGCATGGCATCGCGCATTCCATCGTCGTCTTCGGCGCGACCCGCATCCCCGAACCGGCCCGCGCCGCCGCGGGGGTTGCCGCGCGGGAGGGCGCGTTGGCGCGAGACCCGGACAATCCGGAGCTGCGAAGCACGCTCGCCATCGCCCGGCGGGTCGCGGACAAGAGCCGCTATTACGAGGTCGCGCGCGCCTTCGGGCGCATCGTCGGCACACAGGAGGGGCAGCACGGCAACCGGCTGGTGGTGGTGACCGGCGGCGGACCGGGCATGATGGAGGCGGCGAACCGCGGCAGCCACGAGGCCGGCGCGCGCAGCGTCGGGCTCAACATCACCCTGCCGCACGAGCAATACCCCAACCCCTACCTGACCCCCGACCTCTGCTTCCGCTTCCACTACTTCGCGCTGCGCAAGCTGCACTTCCTCAAGCGCGCCCGCGCCCTGGTGGTCTTCCCCGGCGGCTACGGCACGATGGACGAGCTTTTCGAGACGCTGACGCTGATCCAGACCCGCAAGATTCTGCCCGTGCCAGTGGTGCTGGTCGGCGAGTCCTTCTGGCGGCGGGCCTTCGACGTGGATTTCCTCGTGGAGGAAGGAGTGATCGACCCCGAGGACCGCGCCCTCTTCTGGTACGCCGAGGAGGCCGGGGAGATCTGGGAGGGCATCCGACAATGGTACGCGCGCGCCGGGCGCGCGCTCACCGCCGCAGCGCCGGGACCGGCCGACCCATGACGCCCCGCCAAGATCCTCTGCCGTTCCACGCGCTGCCCCCGCAGGCTGTGCTCGAGGCCATGGCGGCCTCGGAGGCCGGGCTGAGCACCGCCGAGGCGGAGCGCCGCCGCGCCGTGCATGGGCCGAACCAGCTGCCCGAGCCGGCGCAGCGGCACCCGGTCCTGCGTTTCCTGCTGCAGTTCCACAACGTGCTGATCTACGTGCTGATCGGCTCGGCGCTGGTCACCGCCGCGCTTGGGCATTGGGTCGACACCGGGGTCATCCTCGCGGTGGTGCTGATCAATGCCGTCATCGGCTCCGTGCAGGAAGGCCGCGCCGAAGACGCCATGGCCGCGATCCGCCGCATGCTGGCGCCGCGTGCCTCGGCGCTGCGGGACGGGCGGCGGCGGAGCCTCGACGTGGCCGGCCTCGTGCCCGGAGACATCGTCTTCGTCGAGCCGGGCGCGCTGGTGCCCGCCGACCTGCGGCTGCTGGAAGCGCATGCGCTGAAGGTGCAGGAGGCCGTGCTGACCGGCGAGTCCCTGCCCGTCGACAAGGGCACCTCCGCCGTGGCGCCGGAGAGCGCGCTCGGCGACCGCAGCGCGATGCTGTTCTCCGGCACTATGGTCGCGGCGGGCACCGGAAGAGGCGTCGTCGTGGCCACCGGGCTCGAAACCCAGATCGGCCAGATCAGCGGCATGCTTTCGCGCGTCGAGACGGTGAAGACCCCGTTGCTGACCCAGATGGACCGCTTCGCCCGCTGGCTCACCGCCGTCATCCTCGTGGTCGGTGTCGCGCTCATGGCCTATGGCTTGGTGGTCCGCCACCTGCCCTTCGGCGATCTCTTCATGGCCATCGTCGGCCTTTCGGTCGCCGCCATCCCCGAAGGGCTGCCGGCGGTGCTGACCATCACGCTGGCGGTCGGCGTGCAAAAGATGGCCCGGCGCAACGCCATCGTCCGCCACCTGCCCGCGATCGAGACGCTGGGATCGGTCTCGGTGATCTGCTCGGACAAGACCGGCACGCTCACCCGTAACGCCATGACGGTGGCCAGCCTCGCCTCGGCGGCACGGGTCTACACCGTGGCCGGCAATGGTTACGCCCCGGATGGCGCGATCCGCCCGGATGGGCCCGGGGATTTGCCCGACGCAGGTACAGAGCTGGATGACTTCGCCCTCGCCGCCGCGCTGTGCAACGACGCGCTGCTGCATCAGGGCGAAACCGGCTGGCAGGTCGACGGCGACCCGATGGAGGGCGCTCTGCTGGCGCTGGCCGGAAAGATCACCGGCGACGGCGCCGCGCCCTTCCGGAACTGGAGCCGCACCGATGCCATTCCCTTCGATGCCGCGCATCGCTACATGGCCACGCTGCACCACGACCACGAGGGCCACGCGCGTATCCACGTCAAGGGCGCCCCCGAGGTGGTGCTGGCACTCTGTCGCGACCAGCGGCGCGAGGATGGCGGCACCGCGCCGCTCGACGCGCGGCACTGGCACGAGAGGGTCGAACGTCTCGCCGCCGAGGGTCAGCGGGTGCTCGCGGTCGCGCAGCGTGCCGTTCCGCCGGACCACAGCGTGCTGAACGTGGCCGATCTTGCCGGAGAGCTCACCCTGATCGGGCTCGTCGGGCTGATCGACCCGCCCCGCCCCGAGGCCATCGCCGCCGTGGCCGAATGCCGAAGCGCCGGGATCCGGGTGAAGATGATCACCGGCGACCACGCGGCGACCGCCCGCGCCATCGCGGCCCGGATTGGCCTGCAGAACGTCGAGCGGGTGCTGACCGGCGCCGAGCTCGAGGCAATGGGCGACGCGGCGCTGGCTCGCGAGGTCATCGACACGGATATTTTCGCCCGCACCTCTCCGGGCCACAAGCTGCGCCTTGTCTCGGCGCTGCAATCGCACGGGCTGACGGTGGCGATGACCGGCGACGGGGTCAACGACGCGCCGGCCCTCAAGCGCGCTGACGCGGGTGTCGCCATGGGGCTGTCGGGCAGCGAAGCCGCCAAGGAGGCCGCCGCCGTGGTGCTGGCCGACGACAACTTCGCCTCGATCGTCGCCGCGGTGCGCGAGGGGCGCGCGGTCTACGACAACATCACGAAGGTGATCAGCTGGACCCTGCCGACCAGCACCGGCGAGGCGATGACGGTAATCGTCGCGCTCTTTGCCGGCATGGCGCTGCCGATCACCCCGGTGCAGATCCTCTGGGTGAACCTGATCACCGCCGGCACGTTGGGGCTCGCGCTGGCCTTCGAGGCGCCGGAGGCGGGCGCCATGCGCCGCGCCCCCCGGCCCCGCGCCGCGCCGCTGCTTAGCGGCGCGCTGCTCTGGCACATCGTGCTGGTCTCGGCGCTGTTCCTCGTGGCGGTCTTCGGCATGTATTTCCGTGCCATCGCGCAGGGCCAGTCCGTCGCGCTGGCGCAGACCATCGCGATGAACACGATGGTGATCCTCGAGATCTTCCACCTGTTCTTTATCCGCAACATCCACGGCACCTCGCTGACCCTGCGCGCGGCGCGCGGCACGCCGATCATCTGGGCCTGCGTCGTCACCGTCACCGCCGCGCAATGCGCAATCACCTACCTGCCGCCGCTGCAGGCGATCTTCCGCACCGCGCCAGTGTCTTTCGCCGACGGCCTGCTCGCGGTGCTGGTGGGCGCCGTCTTCCTCATGCTGCTCGAGGGCGAAAAGCGGCTGCGCCTGCGCTGGCGCGGCTCCGGCCGCTAGGGGAGCGCCCCGGCCACGGGACCGACCAGCGCCAGAACCGCCCCGCCCGACAGGATCGCTGCGAGGTAGACCGGCAGCACCCGCAGACCCAGCGCCATGTTGCCGGCGAAAAGGCTGATCCCGCCCTTCACCGCCGAGTTCACCGAAACGGCGATGAAGATCGCCACCGCGCCGTGGAAGACCGACAGGTTGTCGCCTACCAGCCGCGAGACCGAGATGGTCAGCGCATCCACATCCGTCAGCCCGGAGAGCGCCGCCGCGGCGTAGACCCCCTCGACGCCGAGCCAGAGCCGCAGGTAGTGCACGCCGAGCAGGACCACCGCGAGCACGGCGGCAAAACCGAGCGCGGCGCCAAGCTCGAGCGGGTTGCCGATGCCCTCGACACTCCCGGCCTTTTCCCCGGTCTTGCGCGCGCGCATGTAGAGCGCCCCCGTCGCCAGCAGGCCGACCCCGGCCATCAGCCCCACCGGCAGCGCCAGTTGCGCCAGCAATGCGGGCTGGAACACGGCGACCAGCGCGAGCACGCGCAGGAAGGCCACGGACCCGGCCGCGAGAATGCCCGCCGCCGCCATCGGGGCGAAGCCCGGCTGCGCCCGCACCACGCGCGACAGCGCCAGCGTTGTCGAGGTCGACGAGGCCAGCCCGCCACAGAGGCCGGTCAGCAGCATCCCGAGGTTCGCCCCGCCGAGCCGGATCGCCACGTAGCCGAGGAACGACAGGCCGGCGACCACGACCACCGCCCACCACAGCGCGTAGGGGTTGAGCACGCCACCGGGCCCAAAGCCCCGGTCCGGCATCAGCGGCAGCACCACCACCGAGATCAGCGCCAGCTTGAGCACCGCCGACAGCTCGATCTGCTCCATCCGCGCCACCCAGCGGTGCAACCGCGTCTTCATCGACAGGAGCAGCGCGGCGATCACGGCGACCGCCGCGGCGGGGGCCATCTCTCCCAGCATCGCGGCCGCGCCGAGCAGGACCACCAGCAGCAGGCTGATCTCGGTGGTCAGCCCCCGGTCACCGCTGCGCCGGGCCTCGATCCAGTAGCTCGCCGCGAGCAGCGCCGTCAGGCACAGCAGGACCGCCGCCAGGACCACCGGCGCGCTGAACAGCACCAGCCAGCCCGAAACGCCGCCGACCAGACCGGCAATCGCGAAGGTGCGCACGCCCGCGACGCGCTCGCCCTCCTTGTCGCCACGCCCGCTCCAGCCGCGCTCGAGGCCGATCAGTAGGCCGATCGCCAGAGCAAGTCCGAGGCGTTGGAAAATTTCGAGCGTTGTCATGGCGGCCCCCTGCGCGCGTTATGTGCAGTGTACACCTCTCGAGGCCCCGCCGCCTACCCGGGAGCGCCAGCGCTCGCCACCCGGCGCCGCGCGGTTTCAAAGCGGCAACAGCATCTTGGACGCGCTTCTGCATGTGCCGGCGTCCCTCCGATGCCGGCAAAAGAAAACCCCGCAGGAGTCGCCTCCCGCGGGGTCGTGCTTGGGATTTACGCCGGTTCAGGACGTGGTGGCCAGGTCCTGACGCTCGCGCTGAATGGCGATTGCGTCGAGCAGTAGCTCCGGATCCTCGCCCGCCGGGCAGACCTTGAGCGCGATATCGAAATCGGACATGCCCGATTGAAGAAGTTGCGAGACGGTCGAGGCCTGGTCTTTGCTGAAAATACCCATGTGAAAACTTTCCCTCCTTTTGCCCGGACATAGCGCCGCCTTTTGGGCGCGTGACGTCGTCCACTGACTGATGCTGAATGTTCGGGTATCCGCCGGGTGATCCGGCGGAGCCCATGCTCTAGCACAAAAAGGGAACGCGACAAAGAGGCTTTTGTCAGCGATCTCGGCCCGCGCGCAACAACGCCGCGTCACCTGGGTCTGCCGCGCCTCCAACGGATCCGGACGCGGGTCTTTCCGGAGCCTCGGAACTCCACCCGGACATGAGAAGACGCCGCGCAGAATGCGCGGCGCCTGTCGGGACATTCCGTTCCCGGCGTGATCTGGCGGGTCAGGTCTTGGCGTAGACGGGGAACATGCTCGCGTCGCCGTAGTCCTTGATCTCTTCGACGGTCTTCAGCGCGTCCATGTCCGCGTCGGAGATCACGAAGTCCAGATCGGCGTTGCTTTTCATGTGTGCCGGGTTGCCGGTCTTCGGCAACGCCGCAAGGCCCAGCTGCAGAACGTAGCGGATGCAGAGCTGCGGCACGGTGACGCCGTAAGTGTCGGCCATCGCCTTGATCTCGGCGTTGTCGAGGATCTTGCCGTGGGCGATGGGCGAGTAGGCTTCGACCATCACGCCGTTCTGCTTGCAGAAGTCGATCAGATCGAAGGGGGTGTTGCTGATATGCGCGAGGACCTGGTTGATCATCGGCTTGACGGTGGCGTGGTCGAGCAGGTTCTGCAAGTCGGCCTGCTTGAAGTTCGACACGCCGATGGCGCGGATTTTGCCCGCGTCGAGCGCCTCCTCCAGCGCTTTCCACGCCGCCAAGTTGCCCTCGAAAAAGCGGTCGTCGCCGCCGAAGTCGGCCCAGGGCTGCGGGCTGTGGATGATCATCAGGTCGATATAGTCGAGGCCGAGGGTCTCGAGCGAGCCGTCGATGGCCGCCTTGGCGCCTTCGTAGTCCTTCACTTCTGCAGCCAGCTTGGTCTGCAGGAAGATCTGGTCACGGGCCACGCCGCTCTCGCGGATGCCCGCTCCCACGCCGCGCTCGTTGCCATAGGCCTGCGCGGTGTCGATGTGGCGATAGCCCATCGCGATGGCCGCCTTGACCGCGTCGGCGACGACATCGTCTTCGATCATCCAGGTGCCAAGGCCGAGTTTCGGGAGCGCAACGCCATTGGGCAGGGTGAGGGATTCTTCGAGGATCATCTAGGTCATTCCTTCTTTGGGTCGGAGAGGTGCGGGCGGCGCAGTGATTGCCGGCCCGCAGATCCCGTCCGTGTCATGACCCGATATCTAGGCGAGACCGCCTGACTGGATAATCCGCCCAAAATTGAAGCCACTCATGAGAATTCTGCATGAATGGACCCATTGCCCGAGCGCCCGTCGCCTGCCTTGCTTCGAGCGCCCCTCAAGCTGTGAACATGAAAAACCCCCGGCAAGCCAAGCGCCTGCCGGGAGAAATTTCATGCCGGGGGTCGCGGCGGGTCAGTATTCCACCACCGCGCGGATCGACTTGCCTTCGTGCATGAGGTCAAAGCCGTGGTTGATCTCGTCGAGGGTCAGCTTGTGGGTGATCATCGGGTCGATCTCGATCTTGCCGTCCATGTACCACTCGACGAACTTCGGCACATCGGTGCGCCCCTTGGCGCCGCCGAACGCCGTGCCCTTCCAGACCCGGCCGGTGACCAGCTGGAACGGGCGGGTGCTGATCTCGGCCCCGGCCGGCGCCACGCCGATGATCACCGACACGCCCCAGCCCCGGTGCGAGCACTCGAGCGCATCGCGCATCACCTTCACGTTGCCCGTCGCGTCGAAGGAGTAGTCCACGCCGCCGATCTGGTCCGCCCCGCGCTTGGTCAGATCGACGATGGCCTGCACCGTGCTGTCGACCTTCGAGGGGTTCACGAAGTGGGTCATGCCGAACTTCTTGGCCATCTCGGCCTTGGAGTCGTTGAGATCGACACCGATGATCATGTCGGCGCCCGCCATGCGCAGACCCTGGATCACGTTGAGCCCGATGCCGCCCAGACCGAAGACCGCCGCCGTCGAGCCGATCTCGACCCCCGCCGTGTTGATCACCGCGCCGATGCCGGTGGTGACGCCGCAGCCGATGTAGCAGATCTTGTCGAAGGGCGCGTCATCGCGCACTTTCGCCAGCGCGATCTCCGGCATCACCGTGTGATTGGCGAAGGTCGAGCAGCCCATGTAGTGGTAGATCGGCGTGCCATCGAGCATCTTGAAGCGCGTGGTGCCGTCCGGCATCAGGCCCTGGCCCTGGGTGTTGCGGATCGCGGTGCAGAGGTTGGTCTTGCCCGACAGGCAAGACGGGCACTCGCGGCACTCGGGCGTGTAGAGCGGGATCACGTGATCGCCCGGCTTCAGCGTGGTCACCCCCTCGCCAACTTCCAGCACCACGCCCGCGCCCTCGTGGCCGAGGATGCAGGGGAAGAGCCCCTCGGGGTCCGCGCCGGAGCGGGTGAACTCGTCGGTGTGGCACAGGCCGGTGGCCTTGACCTCGATCAGAACCTCGCCGGCCTTCGGGCCGTCCAGTTCGACTTCCATGATCTCGAGCGGTTTGCCGGCCTCGAGCGCGACGGCTGCACGGGTTCTCATGTCTCTTTCCTTCCCGGAGTATCCAAGCGGTGACGGCGCTGCCCGACCGCGCGGGGGCGGCGAAGGGCAGGCCTCAGAAAAACGACGCGAAAGCCGGAGCCGCCTGCGCCGCGCCGCCTTTCCCATGCGCCATAAGTTCTATATCTGCGCGGCGTGAGCAATCGGGATGTTCGGCTGTTTCCGGACAAGTCACCCCCAGATCGCGCAGGAACCTGCAGACCAACGGAGCCCTCATGCCCGACACAGCCGCCCCCCGCTCGGCACAGGATGCCGCCGCGCGCCCCGCACGTCAGGTGCAGATCGTCATCTACCCGGGCTTCAAGTGCATGGAGGCGGTCGGTCCGGTGAACGTGTTCACCGCTGCGAACCGCTACCTCGCCGCCGCCGCCCACCCCGCGCGCTACGAGGTCGAGCTGGTCGCCCCGACGCCGGGGCCGGTGCAATCCGAGAGCTTCCTGTCGCTGACCGCAGAGCGCGCGCTGGCCGAGGCCACGCCGCAGGACACGGTGATGATCGCCGGGGCGCTCGAGATCGAGGAAGCGCTGCGCCAGAACCCGCAGATCGTCGACTGGTGCCGCCGCCACGCAACGCAGGCCCGCCGCTTCGCCTCGCTCTGCACAGGTACCTTCTTCCTTGCCGAGGCCGGGCTGCTCGACGGGCGCCGCGCCACCACCCATTGGAGCGTCGCCGAGCGGCTGCAGAAGGCCTATCCCGACGTGCGCGTCGAGGCCGATGCGATCTTCCTGCGCGAGGAGAGCCTCTATACCTCGGCTGGCGTGACCGCCGCCATCGACCTTGCATTGGCCTTCGTCGAGCAGGACTTCGGGCGCGACCTCGCGCTTTCGGTGGCGCGCGACATGGTGATCTATCTCAAGCGCCCCGGCGGGCAGTCGCAGTTCAGCGCCATGCTGACCGGCCAGACCCCGGCGCGCTCGGGCATCGCCGACATCCGGACCTGGATACATGCCAACCTCGACCGTAAGCTGCAGACCGGCGCCCTCGCGCAGCGCGCCGGGATGAGCGAGCGCAACTTCGTGCGGCAGTTCAGCCGGGACGTCGGCCAGAGCCCGTCGGACTACGTGATGAATGCCCGCTGCGAGCGGGCGACAACGCTGCTGCTCGAAACGGGGCTGCCGGTGAAGACCATCGCGCATCGGGTCGGCTTTTCCTCGGACGACCAGATGCGCAAGGCGTTCAGCCGCAAGTTCTCGCTGACCCCGCGCGAGTACCGGGAACGGTTCTCCACCGCGGCGTGAAGAACCCGCCCGCGGGCTACTGCGGGCTGACCGTGCGGTAGGCGCGACCGTACCACAGCAGCGGCTTGCGCTTTTCGCTGCGCGCCAGGTCGCGCACGTGACCGACAAAGAGCACGTGGCCCTCCGCCTCGAAGGCCTGTGCAACCCGGCAGTCCATCGACGCAACGGCATCGAGCAGCCGAGGCTCGCCCGAGGTCCAGCTTGACCAATCACCCTCGAAGAACCGCTCTTCCGGCGGCAGCGCGCCGGCGAAAGCGTCCGCGATGTCGTCCTGCCCTTCCGAAAGCATGGCGTAGGAGAAAGCGCCGGTCTCGCGGATCAGCTCCGCCAGTTCGGACCCGGCGGCGATCGACACGAGGATCGCGGCAGGCGCCACGCCAAGCGAGATCGCCGCGGTCACGGTCCGCCCGAGGCGATCCTCGCCGGAGCCGGAGGTCACCACGCAGACCGTCGCCGCGAGCGTCGCCATGGCATCACGGAACGCCTGCGGATCGGCGCCGGCGGTGTCCGATGCGGGCTCGCCGGCACCGTATTGGGTTGTCCAAGGTTTCATTTCCCGCTCCCGGGGTTGGGTGAAAAGAGCGTGGCAAGCTTGTCGGGCACGCTGTCCATCTTCGCCGCGTTGGCTGGCGGTGTACCCTGCGCGATGATCACCGGCCAGAGCTCGGCGTACGTGCGGTTGAACTCGACCCATTTGTCCATGTCCGGCTCTGTGTCCGGGCGGATCGCGTCGGCGGGGCATTCCGGCTCGCAGACGCCGCAGTCGATGCATTCATCGGGGTGGATGACCAGCATGTTCTCGCCCTCGTAGAAGCAATCTACCGGGCAGACCTCGACGCAGTCCATGTATTTGCAGGCAATGCAGTTCTCGGTGACGACGTAGGTCATTCCATCTCCATCCGCCGTGGCGGACCTGTCCCGCCGTGCCAGTGCAC
>NZ_JAIVKX010000005.1 GCF_020524285.1 Alloyangia pacifica | reverse complement strand
CCTGTCCCGCCGTGCCAGTGCACGGCGGGACAGGTCCGCGCCGCTCAGGCGAGGTTGCTTTCGGCGAACTCGTAGTTTGCGAGACTGTCGAGGAAGTTGGTCACGTAGTCCGGGCGACGGTTGCGGAAGTCGACGTAATAGCTGTGCTCCCAGACATCGAGGCCGAGCAGCGCAGTCCCTTCTCCGGTGGCCAGCGGGTTGACGCCGTTCGGGGTCTTGGTGACGCCGAGGCTGCCGTCGGCCTTCTGGATCAGCCAGGCCCAGCCCGAACCGAACTGCGTGGTCGCCGCGGTCTTGAAGGCGGCCTTGAACTCCTCGACCGAACCGAAGGACTCGGTGAGCTTGGCTTCCAGAGTGCCGGGGATGCCACCGCCGTTCGGCGAGAGCGCGTTCCAGAAGTGGATGTGGTTCCAGTGCTGGCCGGCCTGGTTGAACACGCCCGCAAGCGCCTCGTCGCCGTAGGACAGCGCGTTGATCTCCTCGAGCGTCTTGCCCTGCAGGGCGGCGTTGCCCTCGACGAAGCCGTTGAGCGCCGTGACATAGGCCTGGTGGTGCTTGTCATGGTGCAGCTCGAGCGTTTCCTGGCTCATGCCGCGCTCGGCAAGGGCGGAATGGGAATAGCTCAGGGCGGGAAGTTCGAAGGTCATCTCGGTCTCCTTTCAAGCCGGCGCTTGCGCGATGCGGCCCGTTTGGTTAATTAAACAAGCATCAGCTTTGAAAAACATCGGAGCCATTATGTCAAGCGATGACTTGGAAAAAGAGGCATGGTCGCCGCGGGCTCCCGCCGAGCGGCTGCTGATGACGCTCAAGATGCACGGGGCGCAGACCTCGACCGAGGTCGGCCGCAGGCAGGGTATCACCGGCGAGGCCGCGCGCCAGCAGTTGATGAAGCTGCACGAGGATGGGCTGGTGGCCGAGGAACGCCGCAGCGCCGGCCGCGGGCGCCCTGCGGTTTACTGGCATCTCACCGACAAGGGCCAAGCCCGCTTTCCCGACACCCACGCCGCGCTGACCGTGGACATCCTGCGCAGCATCTCCGAGGTGCTCGGTGCCGAGGCGCTGGACCGGATCATCGCGCAGCGGGAGTCGGAGACGCTCGCGCAGTACCGCGCGGCCATGGTCGGCTGCAGTGGCACGCGCGACCGGCTCGAGAAGCTCGCCGAGCTGCGCAGCGCCGAAGGCTACATGGCGCAGGTCGAGGAGGACGAGGACGGCACGCTGCGTCTCGTCGAGAACCATTGCCCGATCTGCGCCGCCGCCAGCTTTTGCCAGGGCTTCTGCCGCGCCGAGAAGGCGGTGTTCCAGAACGCCCTCGGCTCCGGAACGAGCATAGAGCGCGACGAACACATCGTCAGCGGCGGGCGCCGCTGCACCTACATCGTGCGGGAGACCGGCGCATGAACCCTGCCCCCGCACGCCCCGGAGAGCCGACCACCGACGAGGCGATTGCCGAGGGTCTGGACGAGGCCATGGTCCGCCGCGTGGTGCACCGCTTCTACGACCAGGTCCGTGCCGACCCGCTGATCGGCCCGGTGTTTCATGCCCGCGTGGCCGAGGGTCACTGGCCCGAGCACAGGGAGAAGATCACCGCCTTCTGGAGCTCCGCCCTGCTCGGCACCCGTAGCTACAGCGGCTAGCCGATGCCCAAGCACCAGGCCATCGACGAGTTGGAGGACGCCCACTTTCGCCGCTGGCTCGCGATCTTCCGCCATACCGTGACCGAGCTCTGCCCCGAGCGCACCGCCGCGCTCTTCGTCGCGCGTTCCGAGCGGGTGGCCGAGGCCTTCCGCATGAACATCGCCATGCACCGCGGCGAGATCCTGACCTTCCGCCCGCCGCTGACCCGCGAGGAGTATCCTTAGGGGGTTCGCTGACGCGGAAGAGGCGGCAGAAGCCGCCTCCCGTCACCAAACCACTCGTTACTCCCCACCCTACTGGGTGGACAGGAATTCCACGACGTTGCGGCGATCCTCCTCGTCCGGCAGGCGCAGCACCATGCGGGTGCCGGGCACCATGTCGCGCGGGTTCTCGAGATACTGAACGAGCGTTTCCGGCTCCCAGATCAGCCCGCTTTCGGCCATCGCGCCCGAGTAGCGGAAGCCCTCGGCGGTTCCGGCCTCGCGACCGACCAGCCCCTGCAGGCTGGGGCCGACGCGATTGGAGCCGTCGAGCGTGTGGCAGGCGGCGCAGCGGCGCTGGAAGACGGTTTCGCCTTCGGCAGCATCCTGTGCGCTCAGAGGCCCCCCGGCCAGCAGGCCGAGGAGAACGAAAGTCTCAATTTTCTTCATCACTTATCCGAAGTCGTGTTTCGAAAGGGGCAGGCTGCGGATGCGCTGCCCGGTGAGCGTCGCCACGGCGTTGACGATGGCCGGGCCGACCGCAGGAAGGCCGGGCTCGCCGACGCCGCCCATGGGGGCACCGCTCTCGACAATGGCCGTGTGGACCTGTGGCATCTGGTCGGGGCGCAGGATCGGGTACATGTCGAAGTTGCGCGCGGTGGGCTCGCCGTTTTCGTAGACCAGTTCCTCGACCAGCGTCTGCGAGGTGCCGAGGGCGACCGCCGACTGCACCTGCGCCTCCACCGTGCTGGGGTTCACCACCTGCCCCGGATCGAGCGCGACCCAGACCTGGTGCACGCGCACTTCGCCGCCATCCACCGACACCTCGGCAATCACCGCAGCCTCGGAGCCGAAGGGCGAGGCCATGGCCACGCCGCGGGCGCGGGTGGTGCCGTCCTCGGCCTCGAAGGGACCGGGGGTCCAGCCGCCCGAGATCTCGCCGACGCGCTCCAGCAGCGTGCGGTGACGCTCGGAGCCAGACAGCATCGACAGGCGCATCTCGAAGGGATCGAGGCCGCCCGCCTGCGCCAGCTCGTCGAGGAAGCCCTCGTACATGAAGTCATGCATCGAATGACCCACGGCGCGCCAGTAGCCGATCACCGCCGGATTGGCATGGAAGATCTGGCCGATGTGGGTGTTGGCGATGGCGTAGGTCTTGCCCGAGATACCCTCGGTCGCCGACGGATCCTGTCCCGGAGGTGCCTGATACCAACGCTGTGTCGGCCCCTCGCCCACCACCTCGACCTGCAGCGCGGTCGGGCCATCCGGGCCGACAGCACCGCGGAAGCGCGCGAGGCCCAGCGGACGCGGCGCATCGCGCAGGAAGTCCTCCTCGCGGGTCCAGATCAACTTGACCGGACGCCCCACGGCCTTGGCCAGCGCGATCGCCTGCGGGAAGGGGTTGGCAGTCGCATAGAGGAAGTGACGCCCGAAGAAGCCGCCCAGCACCTGCTGGTGCAGGGTGATCTGGCTCGCCTCGAGGCCCGCAGCCGCGGCCGCCGCACCGACGAACATCTCGGGCGCCTGGCAGGGCATCCACAGATCGAGCGTGCCGTCTTCGTTGAACCGCGCGGTCGCCGACGGCGGCTCGAGCTGGCCATGCGCCACGTAGGGCGCATCGTAGGTGGCCTCGATCACCGTTTCGGCGGCCTCGAGCGTGCCCGCGGCATCGCCCGCGGCTTCGACCTCGACCACCTCGCCTGTGGCGCTGGCCAGCGTGTCGCGGAACCCGGCGGAGGAGAAGTCGGCGGGCATCGGCCATTGCGCCTCGCCCTCGGTCCAGTCGATCTCGGCGGCGTCGATGGCGCGGCGCGCCTGCCAGAATTTCTCGGCAACCACGGCCACGGCGCCGTCCAGCATCTGCACGGAGTGCACGCCACGCATCGCCTCGATCTCGGTCCGGTTGGTGACCGCCGCGGGCGTCAGGCCAAGGCGCGGCGCGTGGCGCAGCGCGGCCAGCAGCATGCCCTCGACCTCGACGTCGATGGCGTAGGTCTGGCGCCCGGTGGACTTCGCCCGAACGTCCATGCGCGGCAGGGCGGAGCCGATCCAACGGAAATCGGCCGGGTCCTTGAGCGCGGGCTCGGCGGGCACCGGCAGGTCCATCGCGGCGGCCGCAAGGTCGCCATAGGCCGCGCGTCGGCCTGAGCCCTCGTGCACCACGACACCCGGCTCGGTCACCAGCTCGGAGGCGTCCACGCCCCACTCCTGCGCCGCCGCCTCGACCAGCATCGCGCGTGCCGCCGCGCCGAGCTGGCGCATCACCGGGTAGCCGGTGCGGGTCGACATGCTGCCGCCGGTCAGCCGGTAGCCGCCCATGATGCCGAAGGGGCCACCCGCCGGGGCGATCTCAACCGAGAAGTTCTCGGGCGCGAGGTCAAGCTCCTCGCCGACGATCTGCGCCATGGCGGTGAAGATGCCCTGCCCGCCCTCGATGAACGGGCTGCGCAGCAGCGCGGTGCCATCCGGGCGCAGCTCGAGGAAAGCTTCGACGGCAGGCGCCTCGGCAGCGGTCTCCTGGCCGCGCACCGGGCGCAGCGGCAGCGCGGTGGCAAGCACCAGCGCGCCGGACCCGGCGAGGAAGCCGCGGCGCGAGACGTTCACCGGCGCTTGCCCGAGGCGGCGCGAGATCTGATCAAGCACACCCATGGCTCAGGCCTCCGACACGCTGCGCAAGGCGGCGCGGATCTTGTTGTAGGTGCCGCAGCGGCACAGATTGGTCATCGCACCGTCGATGTCCGCGTCCGTGGGGGTCGGGATGTCGCTCAGCAGTGCCGTCGCCGCCAGCACCTGGCCCGACTGGCAGTAGCCGCATTGCGCGACCTCGTTCTCGACCCAGGCCTCGACCACGCGGCGGCCGACCTCGGTGTCCTCGACGGTCTCGATGGTCTTGATCTCGAGCCCCGAAACGCTGTCTGCGGGGGTCACGCAGGAACGCGTCGCCACGCCGTCGATCATTACGGTGCAGGCACCGCATTGCGCGATGCCGCAGCCATATTTGGTGCCGGTCAGGCCGAGTTCCTCGCGGATCACCCACAGAAGTGGGGTATCGGGGGCCACGTCGACGTCATGCGTCGCGCCGTTGATGTTCAGCTGCATTTGTCAGTCCTGTCGGTTCGATGGGTCTGGGTCGTTTCGGGTCAAGGCGCTCCGGCCCCGTACGGGTCCCCGTGCGGATCACAGGCGCGGTGCCGAAGGGTGTTCTGCGCGTGTCAGTGTCCTATGCGCCTCCCGGCAAGGCTATGGGGCGAAACCCGATAACGCCAATGAGCCTGCCTCATGAATGACGGTGGCCGGTCTTTGCAGACCCTGCCGTTGAGGCTGCAACAAGAAAAAACCGGGCGCTGGAAAGCGCCCGGTCCTCGAGAACGGCGGTTTGCGGGATCAGCCGTTGTAGTCCTCGTCGGCCACCTTCTCCATCCAGGTCACGGGCGAGCCGTCGATGCTTTCCTGGATGGCGATGTGCGACATGGCGTTTTCCGGCGCAGCGCCGTGCCAGTGCTTTTCCTCGGCCGGGAAGAAGACGATGTCGCCGGCGGTCACTTCCTCAACCGGACCGCCTTCGCGCTGCACGCGGCCGCGGCCGAAGGTGATGATGATGGTCTGGCCGGCGGGGTGCGTATGCCACGCGGTGCGCGCGCCGGGCTCGAAGGTGACATGCGCGCCGCTGGTGCGACCGGGCGCGTCGGCCTGGAACATCGGGTCGATGCGCACGGTGCCGGTGAAGTAATCCTCGGGACCGGGGCCGGAAGGAATGCTGCCTGCGCGGATGATTTTCATTGTCTTTCTCCTTCTGTCTCGCTGCGCGGTCAGCCGCGCAGCTTGGTAAATCTGTAGGTAAGCGCGGGACCGCCGGGCTGGACATAGGCCAGCTCGACCGTGGCCATGGCAAAGGGCTCGATGTAGCGGCCATTGCGCAGACCGCCGGTGTCCAGCGGTTCGAAGCCGATATCACGGATGAGCTGGCCCGCGATGTCCTTGGCGCCACTGTCGTCGCCGTAGATGAAGACCTGCGGCGCGGGGGCCTGCCCCTTGCGGGCGAAGACCGGCGCGAAACTCTCGGAGGGCGTGGTGTTGAAGCAGGATACCCAGCGCGCCTCGGGACGCATCTTGGCCAACTCCTCGGCACCGGAAGACGTGGTACCGACGACGAGGTCGCGATTTGCCGCGTCGAGCGGCACGCAGCAGTTCAGCACGATCTTGCCCGCGAGATCCCCGGCCTGATCCAGCACGTCGCCGACCCGCGACCAGTGCACCGCGAGCAGCAGCGCATCCGCGCCCTCCACCGCCTCGGCCACCGAGCCATGCGCGGCGCCGCTGTCCTGTGCGAGGCGCTCCAGCTTCGAGGCACTGCGCGCATAGGCGAAGGTGACGTCGTGGCCAGAGGCCGCCCAGAGCGTGCCGAGCTTGCCGCCCATCAGGCCCGATCCGAAAATGCCGATCTTCATGCTCTTCTCCCGAATTGCGGCGGCGGAACCGGAGTCCCGCCGCCCGAAGATTTAGTTCGCGCGGGCCTCAAAGACCTGCTTGGCCACCGGCATCGCCGAGAACACCTTGGGCCAACCGGCGTAGAACGCCAGATGCGAGAGCATGGCCCCTGCCTCTTCCTGCGACATGCCGTTGTCCATCGCGCGACCCAAGTGGAAGGTCATCTGCTCGGGCTGGCCCGCGGCGATCAGCGCGGCGACGGTGATCATGCTGCGATCCCGCGGCTCCAGCGCCGGACGGCGCCACAGGTCGAGGAACAGCATCTGCTCGGTGGTATCCACCACGCCCTGGCTCACGTCGCCATAGGTGCTCGAGACGAACTCCTGACGGCTCGCCTCGGCCTCTTCGTCGTAATCCATCAACTCGGGATCGACGGCGGGAAGGTCTTCGGCGGTGATGCCGCGCGCCTCGTAGACCGGCGCCATCGCCTCGGCGGCGGCGGTGGCATTGCCCCAGCCGGTGTAGAAGGCGAGATGGGTGATCGTCTCGGACAGCTCGGCCGGGGTCACCCCCGCGTCGAGGGCCAGTTCGACGTAGCTGCCGAGGTTCTCTGTCTCATGGCGCGTCATAAGCGCCGCGAAGGTGACAAGCGCGCGGTCGCGCATGGACAGCTCTTCGCCCGCCCAGACGGAGCCGAAGAGACCATCGGTCGAATAGGCCTCGAGCGCGGGCGCAACGGCGCCGACGGCGGATGGCAGGGTGCTGGACACCTCCTGCGCGGTGGCGCCGGTGGTCATGAGGGCGAGGGCCGAAGCGGCAACATAGGTCTTCATGGGAGCTCCTGTCGGGCTGGTTCCGGGTACCCCCTTCATGTGGTCCGGTGCCGCGGAAGCTTAATGCCCAATTGCGCCAACCCACTCATGACAGCGCCTCATGAATGGCTCAGCCCCGCTCTCGCAACGCCTCCAACACCACCTCGAAGGCCGAGGACGGGCGCTGCCGGCTCGGGTAGTAGAGGTGGAAGCCCGGGAAATAGGGGCAGAACTCGTCGAGGCAGGTCTGCAGCGCCCCGGAGGCCAGGTGCTCCGCCGCCAGCCGTTCGGGGATCAGCGCGAGCCCGTGGCCGTCCACCGCCGCGCGCATCACCGGGTTGATCGTGTTGAAGCAGGTCTGTCCCGAGACCTTCACGCGGATCTCGTTGCCGTCCTTGTCCTCGAATTCCCAGGCATAAAGCGCGCCATGGGTCGAGAGTCGCAGGTTGATGCAGCGATGCTCGCTCAGGTCCTGCGGCACCTGCGGGGTGCCCGCGGCCTCGAAATACGCCGGGGCACCGACGCAGATCATCCGCTCGTCCGGGCCGATGCGCATCGAGATCATCCCCTCGCTCACCTGCTCGCCGTAGCGCACCCCGGCATCGCATTGCGCGCTGGCAAGATCGGTATAGCCGTAGTCCATGACGAATTCGATGTTCACCGCGGGGTACTGTTTGAGCACCGGCGAGAGCTTGGGCCAGAGGATGGTGTCGATGGCGTACTCCACCCCGACGATCCGCACCGTGCCGGTGGGCTGGTCGCGCGCGTCGTTCAGCGCCTTGAGCCGCGCCTCGATCATCTCGAAACAGGGGTTGAGGGTCGCCAGCAGATCCTCGCCCTCCAGCGTCGGGGCGACCGAGCGCGTGGTGCGGGTCAGCAACCGCAGGCCGAGCCGCTGCTCCAGACCCTTGATCGTGTGGCTCAGCGCCGATTGCGAGACATTGAGCCGGGCCGCGGCGCGGGTAAAGCTCCGTTCCTCGGCAACCGCGGCCAAGGCGATGAGATCGTTTATGTTTTCACGAAGCATGAAGGAGGCCTTGATCTGGTGGTCGAGGATCATGACAGGTCTCCCTCACGATATATGCGCGTGGCTCATGACGTCCACTGATTATCCCGTTACCGGGGAAGCCGGATCATCCCGGGCCTTCGACCCCTGCGACCCTCCGCGCAACCTCCCGAGGCCGAGGGCCGTGTCTGCGCCCAATCCGCCTACCGCTGCCGCCGCAGAGGGGCGCCTTGGAGCCAAGGGCGTTCGCAAACCGCGCGAGCCCCCATTTCGGCACCTGCGCCGGGAACCGGACACGCGCGGCCCGGGTGCGGCCTCAGTGGCCGTGGTATTCCTCATCGGTGACCTGCGCGCCCCACGCCACGGCGGACCCATCGACCTTAGCCTGGATGGCGTAATGCGACATCGAGGTGGTGTCGGTCGCGCCGTGCCAGTGCTCGACCCCCGGCGGGCACCACACCACGTCTCCGGCCTGGATGATGTGCTTCTCGCCGTTCCGCTCCTGCGTCCAGCCGGTGCCCGAGGTCACCACGAGTTGCTGTCCGGCAGGGTGCGTGTGCCACGCCGAGCGCGCCCCCGGCAGGAAGGTGACGTGACCCGCGCTCACATCGTGCACGTTGGCGCCGAAGACTGGCGCGACGTAGGCGGTGCCGGTGAAGGTCTCTGCGGCGCCGATCTGGCCTTCGAGCGAGTCGGCCTTGGTCACGGTCATCTCCTGCGCATATGCGGCCGGGGCCGCGGTCATTGTCAGGACGAGGGCTGCGAGGGTGGATTTCATCTGGTCGTCTCCGTTGAGCGTGAGGCGGCCTTGTGGCCTGCGGCCGGGGCGCATCCCCGGCCAGCCCTTCGAAGGTAGGAAGACCCCGCGCGGAGATAATGCCGCAACGGCGGAAAGCGCTCATGAGGCCCGCTCATGAAAGACGAAGCCCCGTCCGACTACCGAAGATGCGCCCGGCACCCGGCCAGCGCGGCGGCTCGGAGCCGCTGAGCAGACCTCTGACGCATTTCTGCGCCAGCCGTTTTCAACGCTTGATACGCATCGCGGCGATGCTTGCCGAGGTCGGGCGGTTGGCGCGCCGGATCAGCAGGACCAGCACACCGAACACCAGGAACAGGATCCCGATGCCCGGCAGCCCGTAGGTGGGCTTGAAGTAGGACAGGACGACGAGCGCGAGCAGGGACACGCAGAACGTCGAGACGACAAGAAGGTCCAGTGGTTTCATTTCTTTTCATTCGGTTGGTGGAGGTACGCCACCCGAAACAGCGCCGGAAAAGCCCGGCGCGCAGAGGTGCGCCAAGGGCAGCCGTATCGAAGTTCCCCGGCCTCTGCGAGCATCGGGCTGACAATCAGCGCCGTATCGCCGACCGAAGCGGCGTCTGACGTCGCGACTTGTGTGACGCGCACCCCATCGGCCCGCCAGCTGTTAAATTTCAGGTAGTTGTTCCCCGCGCTGCGGGCTTGGGTTGCCAGCGCCAGACTCGGGCTCGGAGCTCGCAAGGATGACCAATCTCCTAAGACGTCACGCTCTGAGGCCACGGCTTGAACGCGCCGCTTGTTGCAGCCGAGCTTTGCGTGCGCGGCACCCTGCAGCGGCGGTGTCAGCCGGTGCTGCGCAGCCCCGTGATCACCGTGCGGAGCACATCGCGCAGGCGGGTCTCGACCTCGTCCTCTTCGGTATCGAGATATTCCAGCACCAGCCGCGGGTGGTTGAAGCCGTACATGGCCGATTGCACCAGCCGCGCCGCATACACGGGGTCATGCAGGTCGGGGATGGCCTGAGTCAGCAGCATGGCGATCTGGTCGCGCCAGAGGGCCTTGTGGCGCTGCACGACGTCGCGCAGCCGGTCCGAGGCCTGGCAGTAGGCCTCGTACAGCTCGGGGTCCTTCACCGCGGCAGCGCGTTTCAGCCGCAGCCGCTGGATCAGCCAGGTCTCCAGGCGCTCCTCGGGTGTACCGGGGCCGGAGACCGCCGCGCGCAGTTCCTCCTGCGCCTTGTCCAGCCAATGGCCGACCACCGCATCCAGAAGATCGGCCTTCCCCGAGAAGTGGCCGTAGAGCGCGGCATGGCTGACGCCCAGTTCGGCGGCGACATCCGTCACGCGCAGCTTGCTGTAGCCGACCGACTTGATGCGCTGGTTGGCCACCTCGACTGCACGGCGTTTCAGCTCTTCGGGAGCAAGTCCTGTCCGCGGCATCCTTCTGCGCCCTTTCCGATAGCTGCGCGCTTGAATGTCTTCATCTTACAGGTTACAAAATTTGTAAACTGTAATCTCCCCCATATGTACAGGTGCCTCCCATGGGTTCTCTTCTGAAGGACCGTCGCGCCGTCGCGTTGCTTCTCGCCGCGACGCTGACGGTCATGTCCAATGCCATCATCAGCCCCGGGCTTCCGGGGATCGCGACCTATTTCGCCGCGACCCCGAATGCCGATCTGCTGACCCGCCTGCTGATCACCGCACCGTCGCTGACGGTCGCGGTGATCGCGCCCTTCGCGGGGCTTCTGGTGGATCGGGTCGGACGCAAGGCCATGCTGATCACCGGCGCCGCGCTGTTCGGACTCGCGGGCAGCGCCGGTCTCTGGGCCCCAAGCCTGCATGTCCTTCTGGCGACGCGCCTTGTCCTGGGCGTAAGCGTTGCCTTGCTGATGACGGCGATGACCGCGCTGGTGGCGCAGTACTTCCACGGCCCCGAGCGCGGCAGGTTCATGGGCCTGCAGATGACCTTCATCAATTTCGGCGGTCTGATCTTCATCGCCGTGGCAGGGCAACTGGCGAACCACTCGTCCTTCTATCCCTTCGCCCTCTACCTCGCGGGCCTGGTCTACCTGCCGATCCTCTACCTCTGCCTCGATGAGCCGAAGAGCCATTCGCACGAGGACGGCAGCCATCCGACGGCGCAGGGACAGGACGGCTGGCCGGTGGTCTTGGGCCTGGGGCTGGCGCTCATGGCCCTGACCTTCTCCACCTTCTACATCCTGCCGACGCAGATCGCCTTCTATCTTGGCGAGCTTGGCCATACCGACCCCAGCACCGCGGCCTTCATGATGGTCTGCGTGACCTTCGCCGCCGGCGCCATCGCGATGGTCTATCCGCGGCTGCGCGCCACCCTCGGACGCGGCGGCGTTTTGGGCGCGGGTTTCGTCATGCTGGCGGCGGGCTTCCTGCTGATGAGCTACGTGCAACTGGTGCCGATGATCGCGGCGGCCTCTCTTCTGGTGGGCATGGGTCCGGGGCTGATCGTGCCGACGCTGCTGAACTCCGTGCTGGACGCGGTGCCGATGCGCCATCACGGCATGGCCTCGGGCGCCCTGACCTTCAGCCTGTTCATCGGCCAGTTCATCTCGCCGATCCTGACACAGCCGCTGATCTCCACCGGCGGCTTCCATCTCGCCTTCATGGTCTTCGCCGCAGCGGCGCTGGTGGGCGCGGGACTGGCGGTGGCCATCTTCCGCGAGCGCACCTCGGGCTTCGCCCGCGCCTGAGCCCACG
Source organism: Alloyangia pacifica (assembly GCF_020524285.1). Classification (GTDB taxonomy): domain Bacteria; phylum Pseudomonadota; class Alphaproteobacteria; order Rhodobacterales; family Rhodobacteraceae; genus Salipiger; species Salipiger pacificus_B. The sequence goes on along the minus strand of NZ_JAIVKX010000005.1, from coordinate 227,546 downwards.
CCTGAGCCTGAGCGCAGCAGGTGTCCGACACGCCAGGGGCCGGTGCATCGCGCCAGCCCTTGTGCCACGCCCCCGCGACACCCTCCGCCCCGTCCGCCCGGGTTGACAGGCACATCCGGGCTAGTTCCGAACGAAGGACCGGGCCGCCTCCCTGAGGCGCGTCAGCAGCAGGCTTTGCGCCCGGGTCGGCACCCAGTCGCTTCGCAGGGTCAGGCCGATCGGCCTGTTTTCCCAGCCCGCGGCAACATCGAGCCTCTGCAGCGTGCCATTGGCGATCTCCGCGACAGCCTGCGCCTCGGAAATGCAGCCGAGGAAGTCGCCCCGCGCCAGGAGCTCGCGCATGAACAGGATCGAGCCGGCCTCGATCACGCTTGCAGGCCCGCCGCCGGGGCTCCCCCTGAAGAAGGCATCGAACTGCGCGCGGGACGGCGTGCCCTCGCGCGGGACCACCCAGCTCTGCCGCGCCAGAAGCTCGACGTCGAGCGCCCCCGCTTCGGTCAGCGGATGCCCCGGCCGGACCACGATGGCGAGCTGATCATCGAAGAGCAGCTCCTGCACCACGTCCCCGATCGGCGCGGGATCGCGCAGCGCGCCGAGAATGAGATCGATCGCACCGCGCCGCAGCCCGACGAGCAGGTCGTCGTAGAGCCCGTCGACGATGCGGAGGGGCTGCTGCGGGCGCTGCCTGCGGAACGCCGCCACGGCCTGCGGCAGCAGCACCGAGCGCCCCATGGGCAAGGCTCCGATGACGATCTGCCCGACCTCGCGCCCGTCGATCTCGGCCAGATCCGCCTCCGCCTGCTCCAGCTCGGCAAAGGCCAGCCGCGCGGCCTGCGCGAGTGTCGCCGAGGCGCGGCTCGCCACCAGCCCGTTGCGTCGCCGCTCGAACAGCTTCTGCCCTGCTTCGGTCTCGATCTGGGTGATCGCGCGGTGCACCGTGGGCTGCGCATGGCCGAGGCTGCGCGCCGCGAGCGTGAAGTTCTCCGTGTCGACCACCGCGATCAGCGCCGCAAGCTGCGAGCTGGAGGCCGTGAGGCAAAGCCGCGGCGACAGCGCGGCCAGCGCCGGATCGAGCCTGGCGAAGGCCCGTGCCACCCGCGCGCCCAGAACCCGCCCGCGTTCATTCGCGAACACCCCGTGCCGCGTGCGGTCGAAGAGCGGACCCCGCGCCTGCGCCTCAAGCTTGGCCAGCGCCTGCGTCACGGCCGGCTGCGACACCCGGGTCCGCGCAGAAGCCAGCGTCAGCGAGCGCAGTTCGAGCACCGCGAGAAAGACCCGCAGGTGACGAAGGTTGCGCGAGATCATCGCGCCGCGGCGCACCCGTGGCGCGGCTGTCTGTCGGGGGCTGTTCTGTGGTGCACGCCAAGCTTCCTGCTGATGTCCGGGCTTTGCTAGATTTGCCACAATACCTTCCTGCGTTCCACCAACTCTAGCCACAACTTATGCTGCGGGACGTGTTTCGAAATTGCCCTGATCGCGGCCGGCATGAGATGCCCGGGGCAAGACACCCGGAGGAGACATCATGTCCGACAAGAAAACCGCGCTGATCCTGTCCGCCCATGCCGCCGATTTCGTCTGGCGCTGCGGCGGCGCGATCGCGCTGCACGCAGAGCTGGGATACGAGGTCACCGTGGCCTGCCTCTCCTTCGGCGAACGCGGCGAGAGCGCGCGGCTCTGGAAGGAGGGCAAGTCGCTTCAACAGGTCAAGGGCATCCGCCGCGGGGAGGCCGAGAAGGCCGCCGAGGCGCTCGGCGTGCACGAGCTTGTCTGCTTCGACAAAGGCGACTACCCGCTGCAGCTCGACCGGGTCGACAAGGACGCGCTGGTGGATCTGATCCGCAAGGTTCAGCCGAAGTTTATGATGAGCCATTCTCAGTACGATCCTTACAACACCGACCACATGTACATGTCGCAGGTGTCGCTCGAATGCCGGATGATCGCCCAGGCCTGGGGCCACAACCCGGGAGAGGCGGTGCTCGGCGCGCCGCAGCTCTACCTCTTCGAGCCGCATCAGACCGAGCAGATGGGATGGAAGCCCGACACCTTCCTCGACATCACCCCGGTCTGGGAAAAGAAGCGCAAGGCGATGGAGTGCAACGAGGGCCAGCTGCACCTGTGGGACTATTACACCCGCGTCGCGCAGCAGCGCGCCAACCACTTCAAGCGCAACTCCGGCGGCATGTCCGGCGGGCGTGACTGCACATATGCCGAAGGTTTCCAGTCGATCTTTCCGCGCACCGTGGACGAGCTCTGAGGCCGAGGAAGGAACAGACCATGCGCCAGCCGACCAATCCCAGCTTCGACATCGCCCATCTCGGCCATGTGGAAATGCTCACCGACAGGTTCGACGAGAGCCTCGATTTCTTCACCCGCGTTTACGGCCTGAAACTGTCGGGCATGGACGAGACCAGTGCCTATCTGCGCGCCTGGGACGACTACGAATATTGCACGCTCAAGCTGACCCGTTCGGACACCACCGGCGTTGCCCACATCGGCTACCGTGCCGCATCGCCCGAGGCGCTGGAGCGCCGTGTCGCGATCATCGAAGCCTCGGGCTACAAGGTGCACGGCTGGACCGAGGGCGACCTCAGCCACGGCCGCGCCTTCCGCTTCGAGGACCCCTTCGGCCATGTCTTCGAGATCTACTACGAGACCCGGTGGTACGAACCGCAGGACGATGCCGAGAAAGCCGCGCTGAAGAACACCGCCAGCGCCTTCACCGGTGCCGCGCCGCGGCGGCTCGACCACCTCAACCTGCTGAGCTCCGACGTCGCAGAGTTCCGGCGGTTCATGGAGACCTGCCTCGGCGCGCGCGTGACCGAGTACATCCAGCTCGACAACGGGCGGATCGGCGGCTGCTGGTTCACCGTCAACAACAAGACCTATGACCTCGCCTGCACCGAGGAGCACGGCGGCGGCAAGGCCCGGCTGCACCACGTCACCTATGCCACCGACCAGCGCGAGGACATCCTGCGCGCCGCCGACATCTTCCTGCAGAACGGCGTGCACATCGAGACCGGGCCGCACAAGCATGCCATCCAGGGGACGTTCTTCCTCTACGTCTGGGAGCCTGCGGGCAACCGCGTCGAGCTGGCCAATGCCGGCGCGCGGCTGATCCTCGCGCCCGACTGGCAGCCGGTGTGCTGGACCGAGGACGACCGGAACAAGGGCCAGGCTTGGGGTCTGAAGACCATCGAGAGCTTCCACACCCACGGCACGCCGCCGGTGAAGGATTGACACCCCTGCCCGGCGGTGCCGCCTGCGGGACCGCCGGGACGTGCGTATTTGGAAAGAGAAGAAGCGGGAGAGCGGTCATGGCAGTCGTGGTTCAGAACGTGGCGCGGGCAGCGCCAGAGGTCATCGAGGCGCTGGGGCGCGCAGGCGTCGCCACGGTACACGAAGCGCAGGGCCGCAGGGGCTGCCTGCAGAGCTACATGCGGCCCATCTATGCCGGCGCGCAGATCGCCGGATCGGCGGTGACCATCTCGGCGCCGCCGGGCGACAACTGGATGGTGCATGTGGCCATCGAGCAGCTGCAGGCGGGCGACATCCTCGTGCTCGCGCCGACCTCGCCCTGCGATACCGGCTATTTCGGCGATCTGCTGGCGACCTCGGCGATGGCGCGCGGCTGCCGCGGGCTTATCATCGACGCCGGTTGCCGCGATGTGAAGGAGCTGACGCAGATGAGCTTCCCGGTCTGGTCGAAAGCGATCAGCGCGCAGGGCACGGTCAAGGAAACGCTGGGCTCGGTCAACGTGCCGGTGGTCTGCGCCGGGCAGGCGATCGCGGCGGGCGACGTGATCGTCGCCGATGACGACGGCGTCGTCGTCGTCAGGCGCGAGGACGCCGAGTGGGTGCGGGAGAAGGCCGAGGCGCGGCTGGCCGCCGAGGAGGCCAAGCGCCGGCGCCTCGCCGCGGGCGAGCTAGGGCTCGACATCTACGACATGCGCGGGCGGCTGGCCGAGAAGGGCCTGAAATACGTCTGAGACGGGCCACCGGGGCCGCGGCCTCCGGCGACGGCCGATCCGTTCTGGGAGAGCAGAGGGCGCGAGATGGGACAGACCGAGGATTTCGAGACAGCGGGCATTCCCTGCCTCTGGATGCGCGGCGGCACGTCCAAGGGGGCCTATTTCCTCGCCTCGGAGCTGCCTGCGGAGGCCGCGGCGCGCGACGATCTGCTGCTGCGCATCATGGGCTCGCCCGACCCGGCGCAGATCGACGGCATCGGCGGCGCCGACCCGCTGACTTCCAAGGTCGCGGTGCTGGCGCCACCCTCGCGCCCGGATGCCGACGTGGACTATCTTTTCCTGCAGGTCTTCGTGGATCGGGCGCTGGTCTCGGACGCGCAGGGCTGCGGCAATATCCTCGCCGGGGTCGGCCCCGCCGCCATCGAGCGCGGGCTGGTGGCGGTCGCGGGCGACGAGACCCAGGTGCGCATCCACATGCGCAACACCGGCGAGATCGCCCTCGCCCATGTACAGACCCCGGGGGGCCGGGTCACCTACAGGGGCGAGGCGCGCATCGACGGGGTGCCCGGTCATCACGCGCCGGTGCCGCTGCTGTTCGAGGGGTTGGCGGGCGCCATGTGCGGCGCCCTGCTGCCGAGCGGCAATCCGGTGGACGTGATCGACGGCGTGGAATGCACGCTGATCGACAACGGCATGCCCTGCGTGATCCTGCGCGCCTCTGACATGGGGATCACCGGCATCGAGAGTCGCGAGGCCCTCGATGGCGACACGGCGCTAAAGGCCAGGCTCGAGTCGATCCGCCTGCAGGCAGGCCCGCGGATGACCCTTGGCGGTGTCTCCGAGAAGTCCGTGCCCAAGATGACGCTGGTCTCGCCGCCGCAGGCGGGCGGGGTGATCAGCACCCGCAGCTTCATCCCCCACCGCTGCCATGCCGGCATCGGCGTCTTCGCCGCGGTCAGCGTGGCCACCGCCTGCACCCTGCCCGGCACGCCCGCCGCCGAGGTGGCGGTGCTGCCCGAGGGCGCGAGGTTCGCAATAGAGCACCCTACCGGCGCGGCAGAGGTGCTTCTCGAACTGGGCGCCGACGGCAAGGTGCAGCGCGCCGGAACCCTGCGCACCGCCCGCAAACTCTTCGACGGGCGGGTCTTCCCCCGGGCCTGAGCGCGTTCCCGGAGCGGGACGCCGGGGCCATGCCCGGAGTGCGCAATGTCGGTGATCGAGGCGCAGGCCCCTCACCCCGGGCTCACTGCATCTTTACCGGGCGCGCCGCCATGACGTTTGGCGGAGGCCGCTTTCGCGGTACACTGGCTACGGATCCCTGAAGACCGCGCGCCCCGGCGCGCTCCAGCAAGGAGCCTCGCATGACCCACGCTTCACAGACCCGCCGGACGCTCTTGGCCGGTGCCGGTGCCGCGCTGCTCACCGCCGGGAGCGGCCTGCGCGTGCCGGCGCGCGCGCAGACGCAGGCGCCGACCCGCTCGATGCGCGGCGGGGCCAACAACTACCTGCCGGGGGCGCCACTGGTCGAGCGCATCGGCGGCGGCGGCTTCTGGATGTCCGGCACCGTCCGGCGCGCCGGCGATGGCGCTCCCCTCGCCGGGCAGCGCATCCAGATCTGGGCACATACCACCGAGGGCCACGAGCGCGACCCGCACAGCCACGGGGCCACGCTGAGCGACGAGGCCGGCCGCTTCCGGCTCGAGATGCCGCAGATCGTGCCCGCCTTCGGGCAGCCGCACGGCCATCTCGCCTACGACAGCGGCGCCTTCGAGACGGTCTTCCTGCGGCCGGTGATGCGCAGCGCGCGCGACCGCAGCCTGGAAGCCCACTTCGTGCTGCAGCCGGCCTGATCCGCTTGCCCGCCCTCGGACCGCGCAGCCGCGCGGTGGTGGTCTGGCTCGGCCTCGCGCTGGCACTGCTGCTGCCCGTGCTGGCCGCTGCCGAGAGCCCGCTGCTGGCCTGGCGGCGACCGGTCTACATCGTCGCGGGCTTCGCCGGGATCGTGGGGCTCGCCCTTCTCCTGGTCCAACCGCTCCTGGCCCGCAGCGCGTTGCCCGGGCTGTCGCGGGGCCGCGCACGGCTGCTCCATAGGTGGCTGGGCGCAGCGCTGGTTGCCGCCGTGGCCGTGCATGTCGCCGGCCTGTGGATCACCAGCCCGCCGGACGTGGTCGACGCGCTGCTCTTCGCCTCGCCGACGCCCTTCTCGCTCTGGGGCGTGATCGCCATGTGGGCGGTTCTGGCGGCGGGGCTGATGGCGCTCAGGCGGCGCAGGTCGCGGCGGTGGCGGCAGGTGCACCGGGGCCTTGCCGCCGTGATCGTGGCGACGACCGCGGCGCATGCGCTGCTCATCGAAGGCACCATGGAGCCGCTGACCAAGGCCGGGCTCTGCGCGCTGGCACTGCTCGCGACCGCCGCCGCGATCGCGACGCGTCAGGTCCGGCGCCGGGGCTAGGGCCTCAGACGCCCGCCATGTCGAACCCTGCCGCCTCCAGCGCGCTGCGCAGCACCGGCGCCCCGGCCAGCCGCTTGCGCGACTGCATGTGCGTGCGGGCGTCGTTCACCGTCTCCACCGCAGAAAGCCGCTCCCCTGCAAAACGGAAGGTCGCGCCATCCTCGCGCGTGACCGAACAGTCCCCGGCCCCTGCGAGCCCGGCGATCTGCAGCTTGCAGTCGGCCTGGTCGGACCAGAACCACGGCACGGCGGCATAGGGGGCGTCGGCCTTGCCCGTCAGCCGTTTCGAGATGAGCCGCGCATGATCCGTTGCCGCCTGCACCGACTCCAGCCGCACCGGGCGGCCGGTCGCCGGATCGGGGAAGACCGCGCAGTCGCCGAGCACCGAGATCGCCGGGTCCGTGGTGAGCAGCTGCGCATCGACCACGACGCCATTGTCCACCGCGAGCCCCGCCGCCGTGGCCAGTTCGGTGTTCGGGATGACCCCGGCGGCCATCAGAACCAGGTCGGCCTCGATGCGCGTGCCGCTCGCCAGCGAAATGCCATCCTCGCGCACCTCGCAGACCGGATCGCCCAGGTGCACCCGCGTGCCCATGTCCCGGTGCATCGCGAGGAAGCGCGCGGAGGTCTCGGGCGAGACGGCGCGGGCCATCAGCCGCGGCGCGGCTTCGGCCACCGTCACCTCGTGCCCCAGCGCCCGCGCCACCGCCGCGAATTCGAGCCCGATGAAGCCGCCGCCGATCACCGCGCAGCGCATCGGCCTGTCGAGCGCGGCGCGCAGCCGGGCCGCATCCTCGCGCGTGCGCAGGTCGAGCGCCAGCTCGGCCCCGGGGATCGGCGGACGCAGGTTGCGCGTACCGGTGGCGAGGATCAGGTGGTCATAGGAAAATACCCGGTCTGCGGCGTGCACCCTTCGTGCCTCGCGGTCGATGCTGTCGACCCAGGTGCCCTCCACCAGCGTGATCTGCTTGCTCTCGAAGAAACTCTCCGGGCGCAGCTGCAGCGCCCCGGCATCGCCAGACTTGAGATAGGCCTTGGAGAGCGGCGGGCGCTGGTAGGGGAGTCCGGGCTCGGCGCCGATCAGGGTGATCGTGCCCTCGAAGCCGTCCTGCCGCAGGCTCATGGCCGCCTGCAGACCGCCCTGCCCCGCGCCGATGATGACGACGTCGCGCATCGCTCAGACCTGCTCTTCGGGCAGGTGCACGACCAGCCCGTCGAGCTCTTCGGTCAGCTTGATCTGGCACGACAGGCGCGAGACCGGCTTCACCTCGTCGGCGGCGCAGTCGAGCATGTCGTCCTCGCCATCCCGCCGCGTGCCCGTGGCCTCGGTCCAGCCCTCGTCGACGTAGCAATGGCAGGTGGCGCACATCATCGCCCCGCCGCATTCGCCGACGATGCCATCGACGTCATTGTCGAGCGCGGTCTGCATCACGTTGCTGCCGACCGCGGCGTCGACCTCGGTGCGCGTGCCATCGGCCGCGACATAGGTCACCTTGACCATGGTTTCCTCCTCCTTGGTAAGTCGCTGTATCGTCCCGCGCCCGCCGCTCAGTTGAGCGTGACGGGCATGCTGAGCGGGCCGCGGAACCCGAAGCCGTGCCAGACGATCGCCTCGGGGTCCGGCAGGCTCATGTTCGGGAAGCGCTCGAAGAGCTCCGGCATCATGATCTCGCCCACGGTGCGCCGGGCGATATGCGCGCCCGCGCAATGGTGCGGACCGGTGCCGAAGGCCTGATGCGGGTTCTTGTCGCGGAAGACACGGTAGTCCTCGCCGTCCTCGAACAGGTCCTCGTCGCGGTTCGACGAGGCCTGGATGCTCATCACGATGTCGCCCTTGGGAATGTCCACGCCGCCGATCTGGGTATCCTCCATGACCAGCCGCGACGAGGCCTGGATCGGCGCCACCCAGCGAATCCCCTCCTCGAAGGCCGCGCCCCAGGCCTCCTGGCGGCGCACTTCCGCGAGTTGGTCGGGGTTGGTCAGCAACCCGTAGACGATGGTCGCCATGGCGTCGCGCGGCTCGTTGATGCCGCCGCCGATGGCGATCTTGATATTGGCGACGATCTGGCTCCACGGGATCGGGTCTGCGGCATTCACCATCAGCGACAGCGCCGAGTCGTCGGGCTCCGCCCGGAGCCGCTCGGCGCAGGCGGCGATATGCACGTCCATCTCGTCGTTGGCCTTGTCGGTGATCTCGAACAGCTTGGGATCCCAACCAAAATTGCCCGCGCCGTCGATCAGCTGCTGCGACCAGCGCATCATCTCCGCGTCGCTCGCCCCGTCCAGGCCGAGGATATGGGTCAGGATGCGCGCCGAGACCGGGGCGCAGACCTCGCTGTAGAGATCCACCGTCTCGCCGCGCGGCAGCCGGTCGAGGTAGCGGTCGGTGATGTCGCGGTAGAGCTGCGCCCAGTTGGTCTTAATGACCTTGGGGGTAAAGGCCTTCTGCATCGCCATGCGCTCGCGGCGGTGCTCCTCGCCGTCCTTGCGCATCAGCGTGTGCGCCCGAAACGCCGGCTCCATCGGCGTGGTGGGGTCGTTCGAGCTGAACAGCACCGGGTCGTCCTTCACCATCTTGGTGTGGGCGGCCTTGGTCAGGAACGTGCGCTTGACCGAAGGCACCCGGACCACCGGGGTCTCGGCCCGCATGCGGCGATAGATCGGATAGGGATCCCGGACGAGATCCCCGATTGCAACAGTCTCATCAACAGGTGCCAGTGGCATTGTCGACGCCTCCTCCCAAAGAACGTGCTGCAGGCGAAGAGGCCACATCGGCCTCCATCGCACAACCCGATCCGCTTGATACACTTGATCGAAAATTCAGATGGCCCTAGGTAGGCGAGGTCGAGGAGGCCCGATGATCGACCCGCAGCAGCTGGATTTCCGCAGTTTTCACATCCTCAGCGTGGTGCACCGCGAGCGCTCGTTCAGCCGCGCGGCCGAGGAACTGGGGGTCAGCCAGTCGATGGTCAGCTACGCGATCGAGAAGCTACGCAGGGTCTTCGACGACCCGCTCTTCGTGCGCGAATCCGGCCAGACGCTGCCGACCGCGCGCTGCGAGGAGATGGTGGCCTATGCGCTCGATCTCATGGCCGGCTTCGAGGCGATCCGGGCCCGGCCGGAGTTCGATCCGGCCACCGCCACCGACCGGATCACCATCGCCTGCAACTACTACGAGCGCAGCATCATGATCCCGGCGCTCGTCGCCACTTTGCGGCGGGAGGCACCGAACCTGCAGCTCGAAGTGGTCGACGCCTCCGGCCGCGGCCACCAGCGTCTGCTCGACGGCGAGGCCGACCTGCTCATCGGCCCCTATCGCCGGCAGGACGTGTCCCTTTACGAGCGGATGCTGCTGACCGACAGCTATGCCTGCCTGATGGACGGCGCGCATCCGTCGGCGGGCAGCAGCCCGGACCTGCCGACCTACCTCGGCTTCGAGCACATCTTCATCACCTACGGGGGCCTCTGGGTCTCTCCCTACGTGCAGGAGATCGAAAGTGCAGGGCACCGGCTGCAGGTGGCGCTGCGTGTGCCGAGCCCGGCGGGCATCGACCGGCTGGTGGCCGGGTCGCGCCTCGTGGCCACGATCCCGCGGCGCCTGGCGCTCCTCCAGGATCCGGCGCTTGCGATCACCGGATGCCCGATTGCTGCGCCGATCGAGGTCAAGATGGTCTGGAGCGCCCGCACGCATCGCTCTGCCGTGCTGCAATGGGTGCGCGATCTGGTCTCGCGCACGGTGGCGGGTCTGGCCTGAGCTCGCCGCGAGACGGCCTGCGCGGGAAACCCGTCTCAGGCCGAGAAGACCCTGATCCAGCGAAAGACCAGCATCAACACGAGGGTGGTGACCACGAGGCCGAAGAGATCGCCCACTGCATAGGCCGCGAGCACCGCCACCGAGTGATCGGGCAGCACCTCACCGGAGAAGACCAGCGACTGCCCCAGCGAGTTGATCACCGAGGCCAGCGCGCCGACCAGCAGGAGCCATTTCCAGTGCAGGCATCTGTGCTCCGTGGCGTAGAGCCGCCGCCCGGCCACGCGCATCGCCTCGAAGGCCAGCAGCGCAGAAGCCGCCCCGACCATGATGGAGACAAGGATAACCGGGTCCGTGGCCACGCTGACCTCGGCCGGCGTGAACAGCACCTCGGACAGGAATGCCCCCAGGCAGAGCGGAAAGAAGGCGACCCGCCCGATCAGCCAGGTCGACAGCACGCGCACCCCGTGCGGCAGGTAGACCAGGCTGGCGAAGGCGGTGACATCCGGCAGCAGGCGCGACTGCAGCGGCGTGACCAGATGCGCCGTCAGGCCGTGCGCCAGGATGTAGGCCAGGGCCACGACCGCGAAATTGACCACCAAGCTCAAGGTCGCGCCTCGCGGATCGGCATGCGCGGGAGCTCAGGCGCGTGGGAGGTCGAAAGACTTGATGCAGGCATCTCGGTCTGCGTCGCCCGTCTCAGTGCAGCGGCAGCGGTGCGCCGATCAGATCGCTGCGCACAACATAGGTCTTGGCCTTCGACTCGCCGGCCCGCTCGAGCAGCCCACGCGCGAGCAGCGTCCGCAGCGCCCGGTAGAAGGTCGCCTGCGCCGCAGGGCGCACCAGGGCATGCTCCCGGATCTGCTCGGAACTGATCATCTCGCCCGGACGCTGGCACAGCCCGTGCGCCGCGAGCAGCACATCGCGCTCGAAGCGGCTGAGGTCTTCGAGGCCGACATCGCGTTCGAGCTGCCGAAGCATCTCGCGCAGGTGGAGAATTGAGCTGAGCTTGTCCATTCGAGCAGTCTTCCTACACCCGAGCCCTTCCGTCAAGAAATGTCACGGTTCGGCTTTCGCGAGATTATCGAATTGATAATCTCTTGGAGCCAGTGGCGCGCCGTGCTACGCGGACTACGTGGCGTCAGTTGGCGAGTAGTTCGTGTGATGAGTCTCCGTGAGTGGTGGCGTCGCGTCATATTTGATCAGCTTCCGCCTTGGCTGCCTCATGGCGCCAAGGCGTATTACTGACGGACGCGGCAGCGGGCTGCCGCGCGGAACAGGGGAATCCTCGCGGCATAGAGGCAAACGACGACGCAGACGTCTTCCTGCTGGCATCCTGGTGCGGCCGGTCCCCGGGTCAGAGCCCCGGGGAACGGCCGCGCGCTCATTCGATGGTCAGCCCCTTGCGGCGCTGCGTGCCCGGCTCCTCGATGACCGGATCGCGGCCGCCGCGCAGGATCGAGTTGCCCTCGTAGAGCGTGCGCTGGTCGATCGCCGGGGGCTCGAGCCAGTCGCTCTCCTTCATCTGCCCGCTCTGGCCGTAGGCCGCGAGCGCGTTGCCGTAGCAGACCGCGCGCACGGTGCTTTCGGGAACACCGCTCTGCAGCGCCAGCTGCGCGGTCTTGGCGACCCCCAGGCAATCGGAAATGCCCCAGTCGCAGGCGCTGTCGACGATGATGCGCTCGGAGCCGTATTGCTTGAGCAACTCGACCATCCGCGCGTTGCCCATCTTGGTCGAGGGGTAGATCGAGAAGCCCGCCCAGTAGCCGCGCTGCAGCACCTCGCCGACGGTCTCCTCGTTGTTGTGGTCGATGATCACCATCGACGGGTCGAGCCCCATTTCCTCGCAGACGTCCATCGACCGGCTGGTGCCCTGCTTCTTGTCGCGGTGCGGCGTGTGGACCATCACCGGCAGGCCGAGCTCCTTCGCCAGCGTCAGCTGCAGCCGGAAGTATTTGTCCTCGAGCGCGGTCTGCTCGTCATAGCCGATCTCGCCGATAGCCACGACGCCTTCCTTGAGGGCGAAACGCGGCAGCCATTCCATCACGCCCTCGGCCAGTTCCTCGTTGTTGGCCTCCTTCGAGTTCAGCCCGATGGTGCAATAGTGGCGGATGCCGAACTGCCCGGCACGGAAGCGCTCCCAGCCGACGATGGTCGACAGGTAATCGACGTAGGTGCCCACGAAGGTGCGCGGCTGGCCAAGCCAGAAGGCGGGCTCGATCAGCGCCACCACGCCGGCGGCGGCCATGGCCTCGTAATCGTCGGTGGTGCGCGAGATCATATGCGCGTGGGGATCAATCAGCATCATGACACAAACTCCTCGATAACACGTCCTTCGGCCCGCGCCCGATCGAGCTGGGTCCGGATTTCCGGGGTTTCCGCAAACGGGCCGACCAGCGGCCAGAGTTCCTCCATTACCGGCCGCCCGGCGGCCCAGCGTTCGCGCGCGTATTGCACGAGGATGCGGGCCAGCTCGGGATTGGCGCGGTCCTGTAGGCCGGTGATCGGCCCCAGAGCCGCGCCGATGAACAGCGCCTTGAGGATCATGTGGTTCCAGCGATGCTCGTCGAAATGGTCCCGCGGATAGGGGTTGTTGTGGGCGATGGCCTCGAACACCGGCTTGAGGTTGGAACGCAGCCCTTCGCCCACCTCGAAATGCAGGCTCTCGGGCTCGGGATAGAGCGGGAGGCCGCGGTAGAGCGCGATCATCTCGGCGGCGTCCGAGGTGCGGCGCAGGTCCTTGAAAGTCTCGGCAAAGGGGCGGTCACCGCTGAAGGTGAGCAGCCCCAGAACCCGCGCGGCGCCGTCGATGCTCCAGTCTCCCGGCTGCCAGCCCGGGCGCGCGGCCTCTGCCGCGGCCAACGCTTCGGGGCTGAGGGCAAGGTCGGCCTTGCCGAGCCGCCGCGGCGCGAAACCGAGGAAGAGGTGCAGGTCGCGCTCGGTCGCCGCGGGGGCGGCGAGGATCGCGAGCTGGTTCTCGAGCCAGGGCCTCTCGGCCCCCGCACGCTCCCCTATCCATTGCTGCAAAAGGTCTTTCGGACTGGTCATCAAACTCTCTCCCAAGTGGTCAATGAAACACTGGACGGGCGGAGGGGACGCGCGTCATAGTCGGCAAGTATTTTGTTGCTGGATATTTTTTGATCTCATGACACCGACTCTCGTTATTCTTGTCGTCGGCCTGACACCGAAGCTTGTCGGCCCCTTTACCCCCAACATCGCCGCCCTCGCCGCCCGCGGTGGCCTGCGCCCGCTGGAGACGGTGACCCCAGCGGTCACCTGCACCGTGCAGGCCACGCTGGCGACCGGCCTGCCGCCCTCGGGGCACGGCGCCGTGGCCAATGGCTGGTACTTCCGCGATCTCAAGGAGGTATTGCTCTGGCGCCAGCCGAATTCGCTGCTGGAGGGCGAGAAGATCTGGGACGCCGGCAAGGCGCGCGATGCGTCGTTCACCTGCGCCAAGATGTTCTGGTGGTACAACATGTACGCGACCGCCGACTACTCGGCGACGCCGCGGCCGATGTATCCCGCGGACGGGCGTAAGATCCCCGACCACTATGCGCATCCGCCCGAGCTGCACGACGAGCTCGATGCCAAGCTGGGGCGCTTTCCGCTCTTCACCTTCTGGGGGCCGACGGCGAGCATCACCTCCTCGGCCTGGATCGCCGATGCGACGCTGCACGTGATGGAGACGCGCCAGCCGACGCTGACCCTCACCTACCTGCCGCATCTCGACTACGACCTGCAGAAGTTCGGCCCCGATCTCGAGCACCCCGAGGTGCAGCAATCGCTGCGCGACATCGACGCGCTCGTTGGCAAGCTGGTCGCCGCCGCCGATGCCGAGGGACGCCGGGTGCTGGTGGTCTCGGAATACGGCATCACCCCGGTCAGTGACGCCATCCATATCAACCGCGCGCTGCGCGAGGCCGGGCTGATCGCCGTCCGCCCCGAGGAGCACGGGCGCGAAATCCTCGACGCGGGTGCCTCGGCGGCCTTTGCCATGTCCGACCACCAGCTCGCGCATATCTACGTCAACGACCTGTCGCGGCTTGCCGAGGTCAAGGCGCTGGTCGAGGGGCTCGACGGGGTCGAGGCGGTCTGGGACGAGGACGGCAAGCGCGCCAACGGCCTCGACCATCCGCGCTCGGGCGAGCTGGTGGCGATCAGCAAGCCCGACCGCTGGTTCAGCTACTACTACTGGCTCGACGACGACAAGGCACCCGATTTCGCCCCCACCGTCGATATCCACCGCAAACCCGGCTACGACCCGGTGGAGCTGTTCCTCGACCCCGCGCTGCGCTTTCCCAAGCTGGCGGCGGGCTGGAAGCTGGCGAAGCGCAAGCTGGGCTTCCGGCAGATGCTCGACGTGATCTCTCCCTCGCGGACCGACCTCGTGAAGGGCAGCCACGGACGGCTCACCGACGATCCCGGCGACGGTCCGCTGGTGATCTCCTCCGAGGCAGGATTGCTGCCGGAGGGCCCGGTGCGGGCGGTCGACTTCAAGGCGCTGACGCTGAGCCATGTCTTCGACTAGGTCCCCGCAATCCGGCGCTGCAGCACGCGCGTGAGGGCAAACCCGGCGACCGCCAGGAGCGCCGGGAGCCAGCCCCCGTGAACCCCGGCGATCAGCGCCGCGTCATAGAGAGAGATGGAGGCGATCAACAGGGTGACGGCCTTCGGCACGTCGCCCTTCGCCCGGCGGAAGAGGTATCGCAGGGCCATCCCGGTGGCCACGAGGAACCCCAGCGCGATCAGCAGCGCCAGCGGGTTGCCCCAACCCAGCACCAGCACCAGCACGGCGGGAAACCCCATCACCGCCAGCGGCCACGCCCGGCCCAGCCGATCATAGGCCTCCTGCTTGGCGGCATAGGTGAGCCCGACCACATAGGCCATCAGCCCCAGCGCCCCCCAGAGCGCCACGCCCGGAAAGGCGCCGGTGGCGGCGAGGGCGGCCAGCGCGTAGCAGAAGAACCGCGTCACCCCCATGATGACAGGCGCCAGCGCGGTGCGCTTGTGCAGCCAGTCGTAGAGGAAGATGCTGAGGGTGAGCAGCAACGCCGAGATCAGCGCCAGCCCGCCAAGCGGCAGCGTCAGCAGCAGGCCGAGCCCGAGCATGGCGAAGCCGCCGAGGAACACCGCGCCCTGCGAGATCTCTCCCATCGGGATCGGCCGGTCCGCCTTCTGCGCGCGGTCGATCTCGGCGTCGAAGGCGTCGTTGAGCCACATGCCCCCCACGTAGAAGAGCGTCAGCGCCAGCGCGCTCAGCAGGATGGGCACGAGCGCCGAACCGGCCGCGGCGGAGAGCGCCAGCAGCGCCCCCGCCATGGCATTGGTCCAGACCGTCGGCAGGTTCGACACGCGCCCCAGCTTGAGCGCCGTGCCGATCATTGCCCCAGCCGGTCGAGCACCCAGGTCAGTTCGCGCGTGATCGCCTTGTCCACGCTCGAGGTTCGCAGCTCTTGGGGCAGCACGTCCCATGTATAGGTCTCCACTTCGAGATGCGGTGAGATCGGCTCGGCCCGGTGCAGGTCGAGGATGTCCTTGAGAAAGTCCTGCGTGCTGTCGAAGAGCCCGAGCGAGCCGAGGAAGACCGGCACATGGAAATGCACCCGCCATTCCTCGCCGTCCGCCTCGGCGCCACGGGCCAGCGCCTCGGGCAGGTCGGAACAGGCGGTGATCGGGCCCTCGCCGCGGCGGGCGAGCACCTGGTGCAGGTAGGTGGGCTCGACGTAGGCCGCGAGCGCGGCACGCACCTCGGGGGTGACCCGTGCGCGAAGCGCCGAGCTGAGCTGCAGCTTGTGGATCGGAATGCCGGCTTCCTGCAGCAGGGCGAGGCTCTGCGCCGGGTCCTCGTATTCCACCGCCGCGTGGCAGACGTCGTAACAGAGGCCAAGGTGCGCGCGCAGGGCCACATCAGCCTCCGCGCCGTCCAGCCCGGTCAGCTCGGCGAAGCGCGCCACGGCGGTCGGACTGTAGAGCCACTCCTCGAAGAAGGCGACGCTGCCCGCGATGGTCTCCAGGAAGCAGAAGGGCTCCGGCTCGATCGCCAGCGCCACTGTGACCCCGCTGCGCGCCTTGACCGCCACGCAATGCGCCGCCGCCTGCAGGTAGTGCTCGGCCATGGCAGGCTCGGCGCCCTCGGCCAGCGTTCGGAAGGTGCCCGGCACGGTGCTGAGGCTGACCCAGTCGCCGGGCTCCGACAACTCGGCCATGAGGTCGGTGAGCCGGTTAGTGTAGCGCAGCCGCTCGGGGTCGCGCCAGTCGGGCTGGTAGACCTGCTCCTTGACGCGCACGCCGTGGAACGGGCCGTAGGGGAAGCCGTTCATCGTAGCGGGCACAAGGTCGTTCTCGCGCAGGAAGGACTTCAGCCATGCTCGGCGATCGCCCTGATCCAGCTCGTCGAGCGCGTTGGAGGACAGCCGCAGCCCCACGGCGAAACGCCCGTCGGGACAGAGCTGCGCCTTCACTGCCAGAAGCGGCCCGCTGAGGGCGGCTTCGCAGTCGGCCCAGGTTTCGGTGGCATGGATGTTGAGGCAGTAGGTCAGGGTGCCCAGCCCGTTGCCGAGCCTCATGCGTCCTGCCCCGCGTCGTCCGCATCCGCCCCGGCGCCAGCCCGCGCCGCGAGCCAGACAAGCGCCTCGGCCACCAGCTCGGGGCGCATCTCGTGCACCTCGACACCGTCACCGAGGTCCGACAGCAGCGTCACGGTCAGCTCGCCGCCGAGGTGCTCGCGGAACTCCTCGAGCCCGACGAGGACCTCGAGCCGCCCGCCGTCGTCGCGGCGACCGAGGTCCGGATGCCAGGCCGGCAGGCCGAGCGCCTGCAGCACGGCCAGAACGCGCTCCTCCATGCCCGGCGGCAGCAGCCCCGCCAACACCGAGTAGCGCGCGTCGAGCGCGATCCCCATGGCCACCGCGTCGCCGTGGCTGACGGCGTAATGGGTGAGCCCTTCGAGCTTGTGCGCCGACCAATGGCCGAAATCGAGCGGGCGGGCGGAGCCGCGTTCGAAGGGATCGCCGCCCTTGGCGATCTGCCGCATGTGCAGCTCCGCCGAACGGCGGATCATGTATTCCTCGGCCCTCGGCTCGAAGCGCTTCAGCCGGGCGGCGTTGGCCTCGAGCCAGGCGAAGAACGCCGGGTCGCGGATCAGCGCCACTTTCACCGCCTCCGAGATGCCGGAGCGGCGGGTGGCGGCAGGCAGCGTTTCCAGCAGATCGAAATCGTTCAGCACGGCCCAGGGCGGCGCAAAGCAACCGGCGAAATTCTTCGATCCCTCGAAGTTCACCGCGTTCTTCACGCCGACGCCGCTGTCGTTCTGCGACAGCACCGTGGTCGGCACCCGGATATGCCGGATGCCCCGGTGCGCCGTGGCCGCGGCCATGCCCACCGCGTCGAGCACCGCGCCGCCGCCCACCGCGATCACGTAGGAGTGCCGGTCAATACGGTGCTCGAGGATGATCCGGTAGAGCTCGAAGACCTTATCGAACCCGGCCTTGATCCCCTCGCCCCCCGCGACGGAAATCGGCGCGGCGACCAGCTCGACGTCTTCCACGGTGTCTCGGAAATAAGCACTGATCTCGACGGCCAGCCCCGGAAGCTGCGCCAGAAGATCGCGGTCGACAAACACCACGCAACGCTGGCGCCGCGTCTCGGCCCCGGCGGCCAGCGCCTCACGGAGCGCCGGGTTGTGCGCCAAGAACAGCCCGCGCGTGAAGACCACGCGATACGCGTAATCCACCGAGAATGCTTGCGTGACGGTCAGCGTGCCGGGCGCTTGCTCCGGTCCGGTCTCGTCCCTTCCCCGCGCTGCGGCACCGGGCGCCGGCGCGATGCCGCTCTCCGAGCCGGTCGGCTCGGCCGTGGCCACCGTCGCGGCCCTGAAACGGCCAAGCGCGAGCCGGCCAGCCACACCCGCGACCGGCAGCGCCAGCGCGGCACAGAGCGCCAGAAGGAAGGAGTCGATCTCGAGGGCGAGCGCCCCCAGCGAGGCATAGGCCGCGGCGATGCCGAGGTTGGCCAGCGCCACGACGCCGAGGAACTTGCGCAGGGGCAGCCGCGCCACCCCCGCGGCGATGGTCGAGGTTTCGGCCAAGACCGGCACCGCGCGCATCAGCAGAACCGACCCCAGGGCAATGCGCTCGGACACCTGCGCCGCGCGCGCGAGGTAGTCGGGGCCGAGAAGCCGGCCGAGCGCGCGGCTGCCGCCGGTGGCGCCGATCCAGTAGCCGAGCAGGCAGCTCAAGGTCATGCCTGTCCAGCAGACGAGCGTGCCGAGCGCAGCGCCGAGCATCGTACCGGCGGAGACATTGACCACGCTCGACGGGACCGGAAGGATGACGTCGAGCGCCAGTGCCGCGACGATGAGAGGCCAGACACCGGACGGGCTCTGCGTGGGGGACAGAAGCGTGTCGACGAGGGCTTCGGTTCGGCCTTCAAAGAGCAGGAAGCTCGCTCCGAGGACCAGGACCAGCAAGGCAAGAATCACCAGCCAGCGCAGCGACATGGAAACCGACATTACAAATACCTTTCTCAAACACATCGCGCCCCGGCGTGGGCCGGAGAGAAAAAATATATGAGTATCAATCAATTCACTTCGAAACATCCGTACCCAGGGGCGGAAATGCCCCGATAGCGGCACGGACGAGTCCTGACAGGCTAGGCAAGAGATCGCCATTCGCCTAGCCCTGATTTTTTGGCAGCCAGCCCGAATTTGACTTGGAGGATGATTTCCGGCGCCGGCACCTCCCCTGCCCGCGAGGCAAAAGTAACCACGGTCACGTCATCGCCGCTGGACACTCGCAGGCCCCGGGGGTCAGGTGGCCCGTGCCTCGCCCCCGGGCCTGCCATGCGCAGCCCGTTCGGCGCGGGAGGACGGAAATGAGTTCAGCGGGCCCGAAGGGACCCGCTGAACTCGGCGGTGCACCCGGCACCACCCTTTCCTGCGCGAAGTCAGTCCAGCACGGCCGCGATCGCATCCTTGGTGACAGAGACGATCTTGTCCGCCTCCTCGGTGGTCAGGCACAGCGGCGGCGCAAAGCCGAGGATGTCGCCCTGCGGCATGGCGCGCGCGATCACACCGCGCTCGAGCATCGCCGCGACGACCTTGGCGCCCTTGCCCTCGGAGGCGTCGAAGAACTTGCGCCCGTCGCGCTCTGCGACCAGCTCGACGGCGCAGAGCATGCCTTCGCCGCGGACCTCGCCGACATTGGCGTGCTCGCCAACCGCTTCGCGCATGGTGTTGACCAGGTAGGCGCCGGTGCTTGCCGCGTTCTCCACCAGCCCGAGCTTGTCGATCAGTTCGAGGTTGGCGATGCCCGCCGCCGCGCCGATCGGGTGCGCCGAGTAGGTCCAGCCGTGGCCCAGCACACCGTACTCGTCGGTGCCCTGGCACAGCACGTCCCACATGCGCTGGCCGACGATCGAGGCCGAGAGCGGGGCGTAGGCCGAGGTCAGACCCTTGGCGGAAGTGATGAGATCGGGCTTCACGCCGTAGTGGTCCGAGCCGAACATAGAGCCGAGCCGCCCGAAGCCGGTCACCACCTCGTCCACCACCAGCAGGATGTCGTGCTTGTCGAGCACCTTCTGGATCGCCGGCCAGTAGCCCTCGGGCGGCGGCACGATGCCGCCGGTGCCCAGCACCGGCTCGCCGATGAAGGCGGCGATGGTATCCGCGCCCTCGAGCTCGATCAGCGCTTCCAGCTCGGCGACGCAATGGGCGGTGAAGTCGGCCTCGGACATGTTCAGATCGGGGCGGCGATAATAGTAGGGCGCCTCGGTGTGGATCACCTGCGCCAGCGGCAGGTCGAACTTCTTGTGGAAGAGCTCGAGCCCGGTCAGCGAGCCGGTCATCAGCCCCGAGCCGTGGTAGCCGCGCCAGCGCGAGATGATCTTCTTCTTCTCGGGTCGGCCGAGGATGTTGTTGTAGTACCAGATCAGCTTGATGTTGGTCTCATTGGCGTCCGACCCGCCGAGGCCGAAATACACCCGCGCCATGTTGTCGGGCGCGCGGTCCATGACCATTTTCGACAGGGTGATCGAGGCTTCCGAGCCGTGACCGGCGTAAGCGTGGTAGTACGCGAGCTCATGCGCCTGCTTGGCGATCGCCTCGGAGATCTCGGTGCGGCCGTAGCCGACGTTGACGCAGTAGAGCCCGGCGAAGCCGTCGAGCAGCTGGTTGCCGTCGCGGTCGGTGATGTGCACGCCGCTGCCGCCGGTGACGATGCGCTGCGGACCCTCGCCGCGGGCGAACTGGCCGAGGTTGGTCGACGGGTGGAAGAAGTTCTCGCGGTCCCACTTGGCGAGTTGGTCGTTGGTCAGCATGTCATCTCCTTTGCTATCCTGTTGGTGCCTGCGCGGGGATCAGCCCCCAGGGGTCAGCCCCAGTCGCGGCAGACGTATTTGATGTCGGTGAAGGCCTCGAGGCCCTGCCGGGCACCCTCGCGGCCGAGCCCGGACTGCTTGGTGCCGCCGAAGGGGATCGGCGCGCCGGTGACCTTGGTGCGGTTGACCGCGACCATGCCGAACTGCAGCGCCCGGGTCAGTCGGTAGATGCGGCGCGGGTCGAGGCTGTGCACGTAGGCGACCAGCCCGTACTCGGTGGCATTGGCGCGGGCGATCACCTCCTCCTCGGTGTCGAAGACGGTGAGCGGCGCGACCGGACCAAAGGTTTCCTCGGACATGATCGCCGCCGCGTCCGGCACGTCGGCCAGCACGGTGGGCTTGTAAAAAAGCTTGCCGAGTCCTGCGTCGATGCCGCCGCCGGTGAGCAGCTTCGCGCCCTTGGCCACGGCGTCATCCACATGCGCCTGCTGCTTGTCGATGGCGCGCTCGTGGATCAGCGGTCCGATGTCGGGATCATCCATACCCCGGCCCAGCGTCAGGGCCTCGACCGCCTTGGTGAATTTCTCGCAGAACTCCTCGTAGACGGGGCGCTGGATGTAGAAGCGGTTGGCCCCGAGGCAGTCCTGCCCGGAGGTGGCGAACTTGGCCTTGATCGCCTCGGTCACCGCGCGGTCGATGTCGGCGCCCTTGAAAACGATGAAGGGCGCGTGGCCGCCAAGCTCCATCACCAGCCGCTTCACCGTGTCCGCCGACTGGCGGTAGAGCAGCCGGCCCACTTCGGTGGAGCCGGTGAACGACAGCGCCCGGACCCGCTTGTCCGAGGTCCATTCGCCGACGATGGCGGCGGCATCGCCGACCACTGTGTTTACCACGCCGTCGGGAAAGCCCGCGCGCTGTGCAAGCACGGCCAGCGCCAGCGCCGAGAGCGGGGTTTCGGCAGAGGGGTGGATGACCACGGTGCAGCCGGCGGCCAGCGCGGCGGCGGCCTTGCGGGTGATCATCGCGGAAGGGAAGTTCCACGGGGTGATCAGCGCGGCAACGCCCACCGGCTCGCGCCAGAGCTCCATCTCGGCGTCGGGCAGGTGGCTGGTGACGCCCTCGATGTTCGGGCGCAGCGCTTCCTCGGCGTAGAACTGCACGAAGCTGGCGGCGTAGTCGATCTCGCCGCGGGCCTCGCTGATCGGCTTGCCCTGCTCGGCGACCATGATGCGGGCGAGGTCTTCCTTGGCCGCCACGATCAGCGCGTGCCAGCGGTGCAGGATCGCGGCGCGGTCCTGCGGCAGGGTGGTGGCCCAGCCGTCGAAGGCCGCATCGGCGGCATCGACAGCGGCGCGCGCGCCATGCGCGTCGCTGATCGCGACCTGCGCGACCAGCTCGCCGCTCGCCGGGTCGCGCACTGCGAGACGGCCCTGCCCGGCAAAATCTCCGGCACCGGACAGCAGTTCCGGGTCGGTCAGTCCAAACGTCGGTTTGTTCGAAAGATCGCTCATGCCTGCGCACCTCCTTGGATGCTGCAAACATGATCCGCGGCGGGCAGAGATTTCTCCGGGACTTCGCGCCCGGGCCAGAAAATTCCTCTGCCGGTGCCCGCGGGGAGCGAGAAACTCTCTGCGCCCCCTGCCCTAGCCGCGCAGCAGACCCAGCGCGGGCGGGTCGCTCTTCACCGGCTTGGTGACGATGTAGCTGTAGTAGCGCCGCACCCCGGCCCGGCTTTCCAGCAGCCCGTCCATCAGCTCCTGGAAGGCCGCGACATCGGTGCTCACCACCTGCATCAGGTAGTCGTAGCCGCCGCCGATCGCCCAGCAGCCGGTGATCTCGTCGATCCGCGCCACGGTGCGCTCAAAGAGCTGGAAGCTCTCGGCGCGGTGGCTGTCGAGTTCGAGCGTGACGAAGACCTGCACGTGCGGGCCGAGCGCCGCGAGGTCGATCTCGGCGCGGTAGCCGGTGATCAGCCCGGCCTTCTCGAGCCGCTGCATCCGCTCCCAGCACGGGGTCGGCGAGAGGTTCACGCGGGCGGCGAGCTCGGTCTTGGTGATGCGGCCCTCGCGGCTGAGCGTGGCGAGGATCGCGATGTCTCTGCGGTCGAGGCGGGTGGAGTCCATGTCATGCTTGTTCCGGCGAAAACCCGTGATGTCAATCTGGACAAGTCCCGGATCGTCCTTGACCCTGCTCCCTATGTCGCATTGGCCGCTCACCCCCGAGGATGTCACCCGCCCTGCCTATCGAAGCGTCGCGCAGGGGATCGTCGCCGCCATCGGCGCCGGCAGCCTGCGCCCCGGCGACCGGCTGCCGGCGCATCGCGACCTGGCCTGGCAGCTCGGCATCTCGGTGCAGACCGTGAGCCGCGCCTATGAAGAGTTGATCCGCGCCGACATGGTCTCGGGCGAGGTCGGGCGCGGCACCTTCGTGAAGTCCGGCCCGCGCGACACGGTGGAGATCCCCTGGCACCGCACTTCGGCCAGTCGCGCGCCGCTCGACCTATCGCTGATGACCCCGGTGCACCTGCCGCAGATCGCCGATGCCTGGCGCGACGCGTTGCAGCGCATCGCCGCGCATCCGCCGCATGAGACCATGTTCGCGCTGCGGCCCGGCGAGACGCTGGCGCGCTATGGCGCCGCGGCCTCGGCCTGGCTGGCGCGCTGCGGGCTGATCGTGCAGCCGGCGCGCACGCTGGTGACCAACGGCGTGACCCCGGCGATGTTCGTCGCCCTGATGACCGTCGCCCGCCATGGTGACGTCATCGCCTGCGAGGCAGCCACCAGCCACACCCTGAAGCCCGCCGCCCGCCAGCTCGGCCTGCGCCTGCAGGGCATCGCGCAGGACGCGCGCGGCATGCTGCCCGAGGCGCTGGTGGAGGCCGCCGCGGGTTCTGGGGGGCAGATGAAGGCACTCTACCTGCTGCCCTCCGGGGCCGGGCCCTATGCGCATGTCATCGACCGCGAGCGCCGCGCCGAGCTCGCCCGGGCGGCCAGTGCCGCCGGGCTCTTCATCCTCGAATGCGACCCGCTGGGACCGCTGGCCCCGCGCCGCCCGCCTCCCGTGGCCAGTTTCGCCCCTGAACGCAGCTTCTATTTCACCGGGCTGACAAAATGCCTGTCGCCCGGGCTGCGCTTCGGCATTCTTGCGATGCCCGATCACCTCGCGGAGCGCACTGTTAACAGGCATCTTTCGGTGTCCTGGATGGCCACGCCGATTATCGCCGAGATCGCCGTCGACTGGATGGAAAGCGGTCTCGCCGACGATCTGCTGCAGGCACACCGCAAGGAGCTCGCCGCGCGCAACCGGCAGGCGCAACGCGCCCTCGGGCCGGAGAGCGCGGGCTTTGCCTACGGGCTGCACCGCTGGCTGCCCTTGCCGGAAGGCCTTGGAGAACGGGCATTTCAGCGCCAGGCGCTGCGCAATGGCGTGGCCGTGGCGACCGGCGCGAACTTCGCCGTGACCGACCGCCGGCCGGCGATCCGGCTGTGCCTCGGAGGGCTCGGCAGGGGAGAACTGGAGCAGGCCCTGGGCATCCTCGCCGCTTTGTTGCCCATGCCCGGACATCCCCCGGGTTGACAGTCACATCGCGATTCGCCTGAAATTGTCATGATTTAATATAGACATTGACTTGAGTATTTTCGGCTTCGAGGCTGGGCCCATCCGTGCGGGCCGTGACCCGCAACCTGAAACCAAGCCTCGTCTGCCTTTGGCGGCGGGGCCGCACGACAGGGGACCCTCATGACCTACAAGACACTCTTTGCCACCAGCGCCGCGGCGCTTCTGCTCGGCTCGGGCGCCGCCCTGGCCGACACCTGGCGGTACGCCTTCGAGGAGGCGATGGACGAGGTGCAGGGCAAGTTCGCCCAGAAATTCAAGGAAGAAGTCGAGGCCAATTCCGACCACGAGATCCAGCTCTTTCCCTTCGGCACGCTGGGCGAATCTGCCGACACGATGGAACAGGCCCAATCGGGCATCCTGCAGTTCGTCGACCAGTCGCCGGGCTTCACCGGGGCGCTGATCCCCGAGGCGCAGGTGTTCTTCGTGCCCTACCTGCTGCCGCAGGACGACGCGCAGCTTGCGAGCTTCTTCAAGAACTCCAAGGCGATCAACGAGATGTTCCCGCCGCTCTACGCGGATCAGGGGCTCGAGCTGCTGACCATGTTCCCCGAGGGCGAGGTGATGATGACCACCACCGAGCTGGTCGAGACCCCCGCCGACCTCGACGAGGTGAAGTTCCGGGTGATGACCAACCCGCTGCTGGTCGAAAGCTACCAGGCCTTCGGCGCCACGCCGACGCCGCTGCCCTGGGGCGAGGTCTACGGCTCGCTGCAGACCGGCATCATCCAGGGGCAGGAGAACCCGGCCTTCTTCATCGAGTCGACCAAGATGTACGAGGTGACCGACTACATCACCCGCACCGGCCACAACAATTTCACCACCGCGGTGATGGCCAACAAGGAGTTCTACGACGGGCTTTCGGAGGAGGAGCAGGCGATGATCGACAATGCGATCAGCGCCGCCTTCGACTACATCATCGACTATCAGAAGGGTCTGACCGAGGAGTCGCTGGAGAAGATCATGGAGGCCAAGCCCTCGATGACCATCACCGACCTCAGCGAGGAGCAGCGCCAGCCCTTCATGGACACGGCGGATTCGGTGGAGCAGGAGTTCCTCGAGATCGGCGGGCCGCAGGCGCAGGAGATCCTCGACCAGCTGAAGGCCGACCTCGCCGCGGCGGCCGAGGGCTGAACACCCGCACCCCTGCGTTTGGCAAGGTCCGACACCCAACCGGACCGGCCGCCCGACTACGGGCGGCCGGTGCCGAGCCCGGATCTCACCCGGCGGACTCCCCGACAGCCTCCCCGAAAGACTCCCCGACAGCCTCAAGGACAGCGGCATGAAGACTGACCAAGAACGCGCGCCTGCGATCGACCCCGACATCCTCGCCGAAGTGCAGACCTCGGCGGTGGACGATGACATCGACGATTCCGGCTATGTCTCTGGGCTCCCGGGCATTCTGGGGGTGATCGACGTGGCCATCGCCCGTATCGAGGCGGTGCTGCTGGCGCTCGGCGTGCTGCTCATGGCGCTCAACACCATCGCCAATGTGGTCGGCCGCTACCTGCTGTCGCAGAGCCTGTTCTTCTCGGAAGAGCTGAACCAGGCGCTGATCATTCTGATCACCTTCGCCGGCATCTCCTATGCCGCGCGCCATGGACGGCACATCCGCATGTCGGCGTTCTTCGATGCCACGCCGCCGAAGCTGCGCAAGGCGCTGATGGTGGTGATCGCGGCGGTGACCGCCGCGGCGATGTTCCTGCTCGCCTGGTACGCGCTCGACTACGTGATGGCGCAGGCGTCGCGCGGGCGATTGCTGCCGGCGCTGCAGGTCCCGGTCTGGTGGATCATCGTCTGGGCGCCGCTCGGCTTCTTCCTGACCGGGCTGCAATACACGCTCACCGCCATCAAGAACCTGCTGCACAAGGACATCTGGCTCTCGACCAGCACGCTCGAAGGCTATGACGACACCGGCGAAGAGGAGGTCTGAGACATGTCCCTTGCCATCTTTGGCACGATGATCGTGCTGCTGCTTCTCGGCTTCCCGATGATGATCCCGCTGATCGCCGGCTCGCTGATCGGCTTCGTCGCGCTGTTCGGCGGGTTCAGCCAGCTCGACACGATGGTGCAGCAGATCCTCGGCGGCATCCGCCCCGCGAGCCTGATCGCCGTGCCGATGTTTATCTTCGCCGCCGACATCATGACCCGTGGCCAGTCGGCGAACCGGCTGATCGACCTGGTGATGTCCTTCGTCGGCCACCTCAAGGGCGGGCTGGCGGTCTCGACCGCGGCGGCCTGCACGCTCTTCGGCGCGGTCTCGGGCTCGACCCAGGCGACGGTGGTCGCCGTCGGCGGGCCGCTGCGCCCGCGCATGCTCAAGGCCGGCTACAAGGACAGCTTCGCGCTGGCGCTGATCGTCAACTCCTCGGACATCGCCTTCCTGATCCCACCGTCCATCGGCATGATCATCTACGGCGTGGTCTCGGGCACCTCGATCTCCGAGCTGTTCATCGCCGGCATCGGGCCGGGGCTGCTGATCCTCGTGCTCTTCTCGATCTATTCCTACTTCTACGCGGTGCGTCACAACGTGCCGACCGAGCCCAAGACAAGCTGGTCCGAGCGCGGCCGCGCCATCCGCCGCGCGCTCTGGCCGCTCGGCTTCCCGGTGATCATCGTCGGCGGCATCTACGGCGGGGTGTTCTCGCCCACCGAGGCGGCGGCGGCCTGCGTGCTCTACGCGCTGATCCTCGAGATGGGCGTGTTCCGCGAGATGAGCGTCAAGCAGCTCTACGCCACGGCCAAGTCGACCGGGCTGATCACCGCCGTCGTCTTCATCCTCGTCGGCGCGGGCGCGGCGTTTTCCTACGTGATCAGCTTCGCGCAGATCCCGCAGCAGGTGCTGGGCAGCATCGGCATCGACGAGATGGGGCAATACGGCGTGCTCTTCACCATCTCCATCGCCTTCTTCGTCGGCTGCATGTTCGTCGACCCGATCGTGGTGATCCTGATCCTCGTGCCGATCTTCGCACCGGTGGTCGAGAGCGTCGGGCTCGACCCGGTGCTGGTGGGCACGATCATCACCCTGCAGGTGGCCATCGGCAGCGCCACGCCGCCCTTCGGCTGCGACATCTTCACCGCCATCGCGGTGTTCAAGCGGCCCTACGCCGAGGTGGTCAAGGGCACGCCGCCCTTCATCCTGATGCTGCTGTCGGTGGCGGTGCTGCTGATCTTCTTCCCGCAGATCGCGCTCTTCCTGCGCGACCTTGCCTTCGCGAAGTGAGGGACCGAGATGTTCAAGCGGATACTCGTCGCCTATGACGGCTCGAACGGCGCCTGGGAGGCGATCGGCAAGGCCGCGGAACTGGCGAAGATCACTGGCGCGGAAATCCTCGTGCTGACGGTCTACCGGCACCACTCAATGCTCGAGGCCTCGCTGTCGATGGTCCGCGGCAGCGACCGCGAGGGCGGCAGCCTCGACGACACCATGCGCGCCGTCGCCCGCGAGGCCGCGGAAGAAGCCAAGTCGCAGGCCAGGGAACTGGGCGCCGACAAGGTGCAGGCCTTCATCAAGGGCGGCAACTACGCCCGAACCATCGTCAGCTTTGCGCGCGAGAAAGGCTGCGACCTGATCGTCGTCGGCTCGCGCGGGCTGGGCTCGTCCGAGGGCTACATGCTGGGCTCGGTCAGCCACAAGGTGACCAGCCTGACCGACACGCCGGTGCTGGTGATCTGAGCCATGTCCCATGAAGAGCTGCGCCGCGACGGGCTGCGGCGCTTCGGGCTGATCGCCCTGGCCACGGACCTAACCATCGAGGGGGACGCCGCGCGGCTAATGCCGCCCGGCACGCAGCTGCATGTGACGCGCATCGCCTTCGAGAACCCGACCACGCCCGAGAGCCTGCGCCGCACCGGCCCGCGCCTGCGGGATGCCGCCGAGCTGATCCTGCCCGGCATGGCGCTTGACGGCATTCTCTTCGGCTGCACCTCGGCCAGCGCCGTGCTCGGGGCCGGCGTGGTCACGCTCGTTGGCCCTCGTGCCCCGGTCACCACCCCGCTCAGCGCCGCCGCGCGCGCGCTGGAAGCGCTGCGCATCGGGCGGGTGTCGCTGCTGACACCCTATATGGCGGAAACGACGGCGCTCGTTGCGGAGCATCTGCGCCAACATGGCGTCGAGGTGGTGGCGCAACACTCGATGGAACATGCGGATGATCGCGACATGGGGATGCTGACGCCACAGACGGTGATCGAGGCGGCGCTGGCCGCCGACCACCCGCGCGCCGAGGCGCTGTTCCTCTCCTGCACCGCGCTGCCTGCGGTGCAGGTGATCGAACGCCTTGAAAAGATGCTCGGAAAGCCGGTGCTCAGCTCCAACCAGGTTTCGTTCTGGTCGATGCTGGACACTGCGGAAATCTCGGGCGACGGTCCGGGGAAGTTGTTCAAGGTACGCAGATGGTGACGCTCGACGATATAGAACAGGCCGCCAGCCGCATCCGCGGCATGGTCCGGCAGACGCCGCTCAAACCCGCGCCGAGCCTGTCCGTCCTGGCAGGCGGCGAGGTCTGGCTGAAGTGCGAGCACCACCAGGAGACCGGCGCCTTCAAGCTGCGCGGCGCCTCCAATGCCGCCGCCCGTCTGGGCAAGGTCGCGGGGGTCACCACCGCCTCGACCGGCAACCACGGGCGCGCGCTGGCCCATGCCGCGCGGCAGCTCGGCCTGCCCGCGGTGATCTGCGTCTCGCGGCTGGTGCCGCAGAACAAGATCGACGCCATAGAGGCACTCGGCGCCGAGGCCCGGGTGATCGGTGCCAGCCAGGACGACGCCTTCGAAGAGGCGCGGCGGCTGGAACGCGAGGACGGCTTCGTGCTCGTGCCGCCTTTCGACCATCCTGACGTGATCGCCGGACAGGGCACGCTGGGGCTGGAGATTCTCGCGCAGATCCCTGACGCCGCCACATTGGCCATCCCGCTCTCGGGCGGCGGCCTGCTGGCCGGGGTGGCGCTGGCGGCGAAATCCCTGCGCCCCGACATTCGCATCGTCGGCATCTCGATGGAGCGCGGCGCCGCCATGGCCGCCAGCCTTGCCGCCGGGCGCCCGGTCGAGGTCGAGGAGCTGGAGACGCTGGCGGACTCGCTCGGCGGCGGCATCGGATTGGACAACCGCCTGACCTTCGACATGTGCGGCGCGCTGATGGATGAGCTGGTCCTGCTCACCGAGGCGGAGATCGCGGCCGGGCTGCGCCACCTCGCCCGCGAGAACGGCGAGACCGTCGAGGGCGCGGCGGCCGTGGGGGCCGGGGCGATCCTCGCGGGCAAGCTGCGCGCCGAAGGCGGCCCCTTGGTTCTGCTGCTTTCGGGCGGCAACATCGACCCGGCACGCCACGCCGCCATTCTCGGGGAGGAGACATGAGCGAGATCCGCATCCTGCACGAAGCCGAGCTGCGCGCCCGCGTCGCGCTCGATCCCGCCGCGATCGACGTGGTCGAAAGCGCCTTCGCCACTTTGGCGAAGGGCGGCGTCGAGATGCCCCCCATCCTGTCGATGCACATGCCGGACGTGAACGGCGAGCTCGACGTGAAGACCGCCTATGTGCCCGGACTGCCGGGGTTTGCGGTGAAGCTCTCGCCGGGGTTCTTCGACAACCCCTCCAAGGGGTTGCCGTCGACCTCGGGGCTGATGGTGGTGCTCTCCTCCGAAACCGGACGCGTGCAGGCGGTGCTGCTCGACAACGGCTATCTCACCGACGTGCGCACCGCCGCCGCGGGCGGCGTGGCGGCGCGGCAGCTTGCGCGCGGGGATGCGAGCCGCGCGGCAATCTTTGGCGCCGGTCTGCAGGCCCGGATGCAGTTGCAGGCGCTCTGCCTTGTGCGCCCGATCACCGAGGCGGTGATCTGGGCGCGCGATACGGCCAAGGCGCAGGCGCTCGCAGCAGAGCTGACCACCGCAGAGCTGAGCGTGCGCGCCAGCGCAGACCCAGCCGAGGCCGCCGCCTTCGGCGACGTCCTCGTCACCACCACACCGGCGACCGAGCCCATCCTGCGCGCCGACTGGCTGCATCCCGGCCAGCACGTCACCGCCATGGGCAGCGACCAGTCCGGCAAGTGTGAACTGGAGCCGCGTTGCCTTGCCCGCGCCGACCTCTACGTCGCCGACAGGGTCAGCCAGACCCGCCTCATGGGAGAGCTGCGCGCCGCGCTCGACGCCGGTTGCGCGCCCGACCCCGACAGCATTCCCGAGCTGGGAGACATCATCCTCGGCCGCCACCTCGGCCGCACGGACCCCGATCAGATCACCATCACCGATCTGACCGGCACCGGTGTGCAGGACACCGCAATTGCAACCCATGCGCTCGCCGCATTTTCAAAAGAGGCCTGAATGCCCGATCTCCAACGAACGCCAGAGCGCTACACAACCGAGGAATACGAGGCCCGCCTCGAGAAGATCCGCGCCCGCATGGAGCGCGAGGGGCTCGACCTGCTGATCCTCAGCGATCCGTCCAACATGGCCTGGGTCGCGGGCTACGGCGGCTGGTCCTTCTACGTGCACCAATGCGTGCTCGTCGGCCCCGATGGCCCGCCGGTCTGGTACGGCCGCGGCCAGGACGCCAACGGCGCCTACCGCACGGTCTGGATGGAACCCGACTATGTCATCGGCTACCCGGACCACTACGTGCAGTCCACCGAGCGCCATCCGATGGACTACCTCTGCGCCAAACTCGCCGAGCGCGGCTGGGACAAGGGCACCATCGGCGTCGAGATGGACAACTACTGGTTCTCGGCCCGCGCCTACGAGCGGCTGCAGAGCGGGCTGCCGGAGGCCAAGTTCAAGGACACCACCGGCTTCATCAACTGGCAGCGCGCGGTGAAATCCGAAAAGGAACTCGAGTACATGCGCCAGGCCGCGCGCATCGTCGAGCGCATGCATCACCGCATCGCCGACAAGGTCGAGGTGGGCATCCGCAAGTGCGACCTTGTGGCCGAGATCTATGATGCCGGGCTGCGCTACGACGAATGGTACGGCCATGGCGGCGACTACCCGGCGATCGTGCCGCTGCTGCCCTCGGGGCCGGACGCCGCCGCGCCGCACCTCACCTGGGACGACCTGCCGATGAAGCCCGACGAGGGCACCTTCTTCGAGATCGCCGGCTGCTACCAGCGCTACCACGTGCCGCTGTCGCGCACGATCTACCTCGGCACCCCGCCGCAGGAGATCCTCGACGCCGAGAAGGCGGTGCTCGAGGGCATGGACGCCGGCCTCGAGGCGGCGCGCGCGGGCAACCTCTGCGAGGACATCGCCAAGGCCTTCTTCGGCACGCTCGAGAAATACGGCATCGAGAAGGACAACCGCGCGGGCTATTCCATCGGTCTCAGCTACCCGCCGGACTGGGGCGAGCGCACCATGTCGATCCGCCGCGGCGACAAGACCGTGCTGCAGCCGGGGATGACCTTCCACTTCATGACCGGCCTGTGGATGGAGAACTGGGGCTACGAGACCACGGAATCCATCGCGATCACCCAAGATGGCGCACCCGAGGTCTTCTGCGACATCCCGCGCA
Organism: Alloyangia pacifica; assembly: GCF_020524285.1. GTDB lineage: Bacteria > Pseudomonadota > Alphaproteobacteria > Rhodobacterales > Rhodobacteraceae > Salipiger > Salipiger pacificus_B. Next base: position 195,949 of record NZ_JAIVKX010000005.1, on the reverse strand, counting down.
AGATGCTCATCAAGTCCTGAAGACGCGAAATCGGGCCGGGGCCGCGGCTGCCCCGGCGCCTTCCCTGCCTAGTCCGCCGCCAGCGCGAAGCTGCGCGGGAAGGAGGCGGCGAAGGTCGCGCCGTGCCCCAGCCCTTTCAGCACCTCGAGCTGCAGCTTCAGGTCGGGGCGGCCAGCCAGCCGGGCGCCCATCCGCAAGGTCTCCGGGTTCGGGCGCGGGTTCGGCGGCGCTGGCGTCCCCGAGCGGTGCTCGCTGTCCCCGAGCATGATCAACACCTCGGCCTGCCCCTCGTCTGGCACCGGTGCCGTCTCTTCCATCGCGAAGAGGCTGCCGCCACCGAAGCCGGTGGTCGGGCTGATCGCCATGTAGGCGCGGAAGGCGGCGGGCTCCGAGAGCAGCGTCGCCAGCGCGAAGACCCCGCCATAGGAATGCCCCCAGAGGCTGCGCCGCGCCGGGTCGAGCGGCGCGCGCTCGGCCAGCGCCCGCGCCAGCGGGCCGAGCAGTCGGCCGCGAAAGGCCGCCTGCCCGCCGAACTCCCAGTCCCGTCCCCGGCCGTGCATCGGCGCCTCCAGCGGCACCGGCGTGTAGTCGCGGGCGCGCGAGGCGCCGTCGAAAGCCGCCTCGATCGGGTAGCCGATGCCGACGACCGCGAGCCCCGGATGTGCGTGCAGCTGCGCCGCCTCGAGGCGGCTGAAGGCGGCGTTGCCGTCGAGCATCCACAGCGACGGCCAGCCCTCTGCCGGGGCCTCGCCGCGCGGGCACGCGAGGAACAGCCGGTAGCGCAGGCCCTCGGCCATCACGTCGAACTGCGTCAGCACGTGGCTGGCGGGCGGCGCATCGAACAATGGAAAGGTGGCGGGGCGTTGTTGCCTCTGCGCCAGCGCCGGAACGGCGGCACAGGATGCGGCGGCGGTCAGCGTGGTCAGGAAGCGTCTGCGGGCGAGGATCATTCACCATCTCCTTGAAAACTCAGGGGCTGGCGAAAGGCTGGCTCTGCGATGCGGTCTAGCTGAGCCGCGCGGGGGTGGCAATCGGGCGAAGCGCGCGGTCAATCCAGATGCCGCAGGAAGCGCGCCGCGCTGCGCGGCGCCTGCATGGCCCAGATCATCTGCGCCTCGGTCTCGACGGCGCAGGGGCGCACGTGGCGCAGCCGGGCCAGTGCCTCGTCGGGCGCCTCCCCTGCCTCGATCATCAGCCGCAGCGCCACCATGCCCGAACGCCCGCAGCCGCCGCGGCAATGCACCAGCACTCGGCCGCCGCCCATCAGCGCCTGCCGGGCCTGCGCGCTGACCTCGGGCCAGTGGCGGCGCATCTCCTCGGGCGGCGTGCCGAAATCGGGGATCGGCAGGTGCACCCAGCGCGAGCCGTGGTCCTGCACCTGCGCGCCCAGACGTCCCGCCCCCGCCGCATCCATCTCGGCCCGGGTGACCAGAGTGATCACCATCGCCGGGCGCCATTCGGTCACATGCGCCATGTCCCCGGCAAGATCCCCGCCCGCACCCGGCAGGGGCGAGATCGCGAGGATGCCGTCGAGGACCGAGAGCGCGTGGATCATCATCGGTTCAGATGTCTCCCGAGAAGGTGTCGCAGGCCGCGATATTGCCCGCCTCGTAGCCGCGCGCGAACCAGCCCGAGCGCTGCGCGCTGGTGCCGTGGGTGAAGGTGTGCGGCTGCGGCACCCGGCCCGCGCGCTTCTGCAGAAGGTCGTCGCCGATCATCCGCGCGGCATTGAGCGCCTCCTCGACATCCCCGGGCTCGAGAATGCCGTCCACATGCGTCGCCCAGACCCCCGACAGGCAGTCGGCCTGCAGCTCGAGCCGCACGGTCAGCGCATTGGCCTGCGTCTCGGTCGCCTGTTGGCGGATCTCCTCGACCTGCGGCAGGATCCCGAGCAGGTTCTGCACGTGGTGCGCCACCTCATGGGCGATCACGTAGGCGGCGGCGAAATCACCCTCGGCCCCGAGTTGCTGCTCGAGCGTGGCAAAGAACTCGGTGTCGAGATAGGCCTGCTGGTCAAGCGGGCAGTAGAACGGCCCCGTCGCGCCGCTGGCGCCGCCGCAGGGCGAGGCGGTCTGGCCGGAGAAGAGCACCAGCACCGGCGGCCTGTACTCGCGTCCCGCCTGCTCCGGCAGGATCTGGCTCCAGACTTCCTCGGTGGTGCCGAGAACCTGCGCCGCGAACTCGCCCGCCAGCTGTTCCTGCGGCGTCAGCTCGCGCGGCTCGCTCGAGGTCTGCACCGCGCCGTTGTTGAGCAGCGGGGTGACGTCGACCCCGGCGAAATAGCCGATGGCAAGCACCAGCAGCAGCGCGATCCCGCCAAGCCCGCCTCCCATGGCAACCCGGCCCCCGGACCGGCGGCGGTCCTCGACATTGCTGCTGCGGCGCACTCCTCTGAGACGCATGACCAAATTCCTTATATGAAAATACTTGCGGCAGCCCGAGTGTAGGGGCTGCCGTGGTTTTATGGAACAGAATTTCCCGGTTAGGGCGATCCCTCCGACCCCGGAGCCTGGATCAGACGACCTGCCCCGGATGCGCCTGGGCCCAGCCGTGCAGGAAGGCGGCAAGATCGGGCCTGCCGACCATCGCCACGGCCTTGCGCGGCAGCGCGACGCCGTGCTCGAGCAACAGCGTCAGGCAGGCGAGATGGTCGCGTGCCTCGGCCTTCGGCGCATTCTCGGCCCCGTGCAGCAGGGTGCCGAGCAGCGTGCCGCCATGGGCATTCACGTGGCTCATATCCGGCCGCAGCTCGAGGAAGTACGCCAGCACCTCGGGGTAGCCCTCCCAGGCGGCGGCCTGCACCGGGGTCACACCATCACCTGCGTCCGGCGTGTCGTAGGGCAGCCCCAGTGCCACCAGCGCCCTGATCTGCCCCAGCCGGTCCAGACGGCCCGCGAGCCCGCGCATCAGCCCGTCGTAGGCAGGCGGCAGCGCGTCGGGATCGATGTAGGCGCCCTTGCTGGCCCGTCCCTCGGCGGCCTCGGCCATCAGCGCCTCTTCGCGCGAAAGCGCGGCGGTGACGCCGCGGGCCTCCAGCGCCTCGACCAGCGGGCGGCTGCCGAGCACCCTGGCGTAGGCATAGGCCGAAACCCAGCGCCACTCGCGCGCCGGATCGGCCCCGGCATCGAGCAGCAGGTCCACCATCCGCCGGTCGCAACCGCGCCGCGCCGCCTGGTGCAGCGCGGGGATGGTCTGCGTGTCCTCGTCGAGCGTCGCGCCATGGGCGAGCAAGAGCTCCACCGCGCCATGGTCGTTGAAGTCGAGCGCGCGCAGCAGCGCGTTGGTGCCGCGCGGGTCGGCCCCGTGCTCGAGGAGCAGCTTCAGACCATCCTGCGCGCCCATCTCCACCGAATGGTAGAGCGACTCGCCGTCATCGGGAGAGGCCCCCTGCTCCAGCAGCCAGCGTGCCAGATCGAGGTTCTGGGAGACGCAGAGCGCGCCGTAGAGCGCCGAGAGTTTCTCGCCCCCCGCCCCGTCCTGCGCGTCGTTCACATCCGCCCCCTGCGCGACCAGCAGCGCGGCGATCTCCAGCGTTGCAGGGCGCAACTCGGGGTGCAGCTGGTGCCAGCGCGAGAAGGCGAGGTGCAGGATCGGGCTGCGCGGGCCGCGCCGCTCGGTGGCGAGGCGAGGCTCTTGCGCCAGCGCCGCGCGCACCGCGGGCAGGTCGGCCAGCGCGCATTGCAGGCCAAAGAGGCCCTCTACCAGATCGGGCGTCTCGGCCAGCAGCGCCTGCGCCACCGGCATCTGCCCGTGGAACAGCGCGATCTTCAGCCGCTGGAGTTTCGCCGCACGGTCGAGGCCCTGCGTCTCCGCCGCGAGCTTGAGCTTGGGCCAGCTTTCGAAGCCGCGTTCGCGCGCCACGACCTGCAGGAAGTCGGCGCGCTTGAGTGCGCGGTCGTCGCCGCGCGGCGGCAGCTCGCGCAGGCGTTCGCGCGCGGCGCGGTCGCCCGCGTCGTAGGACTTGTGAAGTCGGCGCGCCTCGCGGCGCAGATCGTCGATGGATGGGGTCGGCCCTGAAAAGAGCATGCCGGTATCCTCCGTCATCGCCCGAGTGTCCGCTGGTCCGGGCAGGAGTGAAACCGAAAGATATGGGATCGGCTCGAACGGCAGGTGCGCGCGCTTTCCGCGGACGGGGCGGCCCCCTGCGATCGGGCCTGAGGGCGTCATAGCAGAGCCCCAGGCCGTGGGGAAGTCCTCGCGCGACACCTGCGCCACGATCCGCCCCGCGCCGGCACGCTCCCCGACGCCTGGCTTTACCTCGCCCCTCCCCCACCTTACCTTGGCCGCAACCGAAGGAGCGCCACGGATTCCATGACTGACGACAGCCCCAAGTACCAGGTACTCGCGCGCAAGTACCGCCCCGAGACCTTTGCCGATCTCGTCGGGCAGGATGCCATGGTGCGCACCCTGAAGAACGCCTTCAAGGCCGACCGCATCGCGCAGGCCTTCATCATGACCGGCATCCGCGGCACCGGGAAGACCACCACCGCGCGGATCATCGCCAAGGGCATGAACTGCATCGGCCCCGATGGCACCGGCGGGCCGACCACCGAGCCCTGCGGCCAGTGCGAGCACTGCAAAGCGATCATGGAAGGCCGCCACGTCGACGTGCTGGAGATGGACGCCGCCTCGAACACCGGCGTCGGCGACATCCGCGAGATCATCGACAGCGTGCACTACCGGGCCGCCTCGGCGCGCTACAAGATCTACATCATCGATGAGGTGCACATGCTCTCGAACAGCGCGTTCAACGCGCTGCTCAAGACGCTGGAAGAGCCGCCCGCGCACGTGAAGTTCATCTTCGCCACCACCGAGATCCGCAAGGTGCCGGTGACGGTGCTGTCGCGCTGCCAACGCTTCGACCTGCGCCGCATCGAACCCGAGGTGATGATCGACCTGCTGCGCAAGATCGCCAGTCGCGAAAGCGCCGAGATCACCGACGATGCGCTGGCGCTGATCACCCGCGCCGCCGAGGGCTCGGCCCGGGATGCCACGTCGCTGCTCGACCAGGCGATCAGCCACGGCGCCGGGGAGACGACGGCGGATCAGGTCCGCGCCATGCTCGGCCTCGCCGACCGTGGCCGGGTGATGGACCTCTTCGAGAAGATCATGCACGGCGATGCGCCGGGCGCGCTGACCGAGCTATCGGAGCAATACGCCGAGGGCGCCGACCCGCTGGCGGTGCTGCGCGACCTGGCGGAACTGACCCATTGGATCTCGGTGGTGAAGATCACCCCCGAGGCCGCCGAGGATCCCACCGTCGGCCCCGACGAGCGCGCCCGCGGCTCGGCGCTGGCGGCCAACCTCGGCATGCGCGCGCTGACCCGCATGTGGCAAATGCTGCTCAAGGCGCTGGACGAGGTGGCACAGGCGCCCAACGCCATGATGGCCGCCGAGATGGCGGTGATCCGGCTGACCCATGTGGCCGAGCTGCCCTCTCCCGAGGAGCTGCTGCGCAAGCTGCAAGACACGCCGCCCCCGCCCGCCCCCGGTCCGAATGGCCCCGGCGGCGGAGGCTATGCCCATGCGCCCGCGGGCGGCCCCGCCGGCGGCGGAAGCACGCAGGCCTACGGCAGCCCCGTGCAGCCGACGCACCCCGGCCCCTCCGGCCCCAGCGCGATGTATGGCAACGCCGTGCCCGCGGTGGCGCAGAACAATGCGCTCGCCCGCTATCCCACCTTCGAACACGTGCTCGAGCTGATCCGCGCCAACCGCGACGTGAAGCTGCTGGTCGAAGTGGAAAGCGGCGTGCGCCTCGCCGCCTACCAGCCCGGCCGCATCGAGTTCACCCCGGCCCGCAATGCTTCGGGCGATCTCGCGCAGCGGCTCGGCACCGCGCTGCAACGCTTCACCGGCGCGCGCTGGGGGGTGTCGCTGGTCAACGGCTGCGAGACGCCGACCATCGTGGAAAAGCGCGACGCCGCCGAACTGGAGCTGCGCGCCGAGGCCGAGCAGCACCCGCTGGTGCAGGCCACGCTCGCGGCCTTCCCCAAGGCGAAGATCGTCGAGATCCGCACCCCCGAGGCCGAACAGCAGCAGGCCGCGGTGGAGGCACTTCCCGAGGTCGAAGACGAGTGGGACCCTTTCGAAGAGGAGTGATCCTCTCTCGCGGCGGGAACATCCGGCGGACCTTCGGGGTTTGGCTTTGGTCATATCCCGGAGGACCCACGATGAGCTTCGACCCCGCAAAAGCCGCCCATAAGGCCACCCTTCCCGCACTGCGCGACCGCATCGGCGACGCGCTGCCCGCCAGCCGCCGCGAGCGCCTCGCGCCGATGCTCTTCGCCGGCGGGTTGCTGGCGGTCGGCGCGGTGCTGCTGAAAACCAAGCCGCGCATCGGCCACGTGCCCGAGCCGCGCCAGTTCGGCAATCTGCCGCGCCGCTCAAAGGCGCGCCGCGCGGCGCTGGCCACGCGGGACCAGGTGTCGACGTTCGCCCCGACCAATGTCACCGACTCCCTCGGTCGTTCGCTGATGATCGGCGGCGCGGCGCTGCTGCTCACCCGGCTGCTCGACGAGGCGGCGGGCCGCGACGGCAAGTAAGGCGCCCCGGCGCGGCCTTCTTCCGCGCCGTTCCGCCGTCGTTTCGGCATTTCCGCCGACGCGTCCCTTGTCGCCCCGACGTGCGATCCGTATCTAGGAGACAACTCGAAGACAGGTCCGTGACGGGCCCCAGACAGGAGACACCAGATGTTCAAGGGATTGGGCGGTCTTGGCGACATGGCCAAGATGATGAAGGCGGCGCAGGATATGCAGGGTAAGATGGCGGAGCTGCAGGAAGGCCTGCACACCACCATGGTCACCGGCGAGTCCGGCGCGGGCCTGGTGAAGGCCACCGCCACCGCCAAGGGCGAGCTCAAGGGCCTCGACATCGATCCCTCGATCTTCAACGGCGACGACAAGGAAGTGGTCGAAGACCTGATCCTCGCCGCGATCAAGGACGCGCAGGCCAAGGCGCAGGACCGCGCCGAGCAGGAGATGCGCAAGCTCACCGAAGAGCTGGGCCTCCCCGCCGACATGAAGATGCCGTTCTAAGGCATCCGCCTCAGGCATGGCGCGTGGCGGGACGGAGCGGGCCTTCGCAAGAAGGTCTGCGCAGTCCCGCACCGAGGAGTGGACCCCGAATGCCCGACCGCAGCGAGATCGACGCGCTGATCGAGATGATGGCCCGCCTGCCGGGTCTCGGCCCGCGCTCGGCGCGGCGCACCGTGCTGCATCTCATCCGCAAGCGCGAGCTGCAGCTCACCCCGCTGGCCGAGCTGATGACACGCGTCGCCGCCACGGCGCGCGAGTGCCTGAACTGCGGTAACGTGGGCACCTCCGAGATCTGCCCGATCTGCGCCGACGAGCGGCGCGGCAACGGGCAGATCTGCGTGGTCGAGGACGTCGGCGATCTCTGGGCGATGGAGCGCGGTGGCACCTTCAAGGGCCGCTACCACGTGCTCGGCGGCACGCTCTCGGCGCTCGACCGCATCGGCCCCGAGGAGCTGCGCATCCCGCAGCTGGTGGCGCGGGTGGAAAGCGAGGGCATCACCGAGGTGATCCTCGCGCTCAATGCCACCGTCGACGGCCAGACCACGGCGCATTACATCGCCGACCAGCTCGAAACCCGCGTCGCGATGAGCTCGCTGGCGCAGGGCGTGCCGATCGGCGGCGAGCTTGACTACCTCGACGACGGCACGATCACTGCGGCGCTCAACGCCCGGCGCAAACTCTGATATACGTAGGGTCACGCGGCTGTGACCCCGGGCCTCTGGGCGGCGCCGCGCCTTGGAGCTAAAGCCCGCCGCATGACCCGCACCGCCTCCCTCCTCCGCCTCGCCCTCATCGCCACGCTTGCTCCCGTCACCGCTCAGGCGCAGGACACTTCGGTGCCCGTGCTCGACCCCGCGCCGCAATCGCAAATCGACCTGCTGTCGCGCGAGATCGGCTTCGGCATCGGCCGGACGGCGGTGACCAGCCGGCAGGACGGGTTCTTCACCGGCGGCTACGCGGCGGGCGGCACCGCCGACCCGGACCACGTGCAGGGGGCGGATTACGACAGCCGCGGTCTGGTGCTGGGCTGGGGCTTCGGCAACGGGCTCTCGGCCTTCACCGGCTACGGTCAGGGTGCCTCCTATCTCGATGACGACACCCACGAGGCACGCATCCGCTCCTATTTCCTCGGCACGGGCTATGCCGGCGAGTCGCACGGCGTCAGCTACGGCGGCGCGCTCTACATGGGGCGAACGCACAACAAACTCTCCAGCCCCGCCTCGGCCAGCGGCAGCACCGATCACAACGGCCGCATCCTCGGCCTCAGCCTGCGCGGCGAGACGCTGCTGCGCGAGGGCGCAGCGCCCGGCACCGGCATCGACCTGGTGATGACCGGCGACGTGCTACGCCATGCCACGGGCGACTACGACCTTGTCCGCAAGGGCGGCGAGATCGAGAGCCGGGTGACCTACTCCAGCGCCTTCCGCGCCGAGCTGGGCGCGCCGATGCGCGCGGTGGGTGGCATCCTGCGCCCCTACGCGGCCTACACGCTCTACAGCGGCGACCAGGACGAGTTCAGCTATGTCACCGCAGCAGGCAGCCGCAAGTTCGACGCGACCGACCTGCTGAGCGAGGACCAGCTCGCGCTCGGCCTCGACTACGGGGCGGCGAGCGGTCATGGGCTCGGCGGGCGGCTCGAGGCGGCCTCGAACTTCGGTGGCGAGACCGCGCTTCGGCTCAATCTCAGCTTTAACTTCTGAAGCCGAGCAAATTGGGAGGCACCCGGGCGCCCTAGACGAGCGCCTCCGCCTCCCCGTCGCCTTCCCGGTCGAGCACGCGGGCCGGAGCGCGGGCGGTGACCAGAAGCGCCGCCACGTCCTGCCCACGGTCCTGCCGCAGCACGCAGCCCTCGAGCGCCACGTCTCCTAAGCCCGCCTCGGCCATAAGCCCGGTCACATAGTCCCGCGAATGCGCGAAGCGCCGGCTTTCCCGGAGCTGCACCGGGGCCTCGCCCAGCTCCACCGTAAAGGCCAGGTGTCCCCCCGGTGCCAGCGCCCCGGCGCACCAGCCGATCACCCGCTCCAGCGCACCGAGGTAGATGAAGACATCCGCCGCGACGATCAGGTCGTAGCGCGGCAGGATCGCCGCCATCTCTGCGATGTCGCGTTTCTCCAGCGCATCGTAGACGCCCTTGGCCTCCGCCTCCGCCAGCATCCCCGAGGAGATGTCGTAGCCGTCGAGCCGAGCGCAGGCAGGACGCAATAGCTCCCCCATCAGCCCGGTGCCGCAGCCGAGGTCCAGAGCGTGCCGGGCGCGGGCGAAGCCCTGCGCGCGCAGCACATCCAGCAGCAGTTCCGGGCCGCGGTAGTTCAGCTTGCCGACCAGCGAACGCTCGAAGCGCGGCGCATATTGATCGAAGAGCAGCTCGACGAAGGCGGGCGGCATGCTCTCGGCCACCGGCACGCCGCGCAGCAGGTCGCGGCGCAGCCCGGCGCCAAGTGGATCGCGCGGATCGGCGTCCACCGCCTTGTCCCAGGCCCCGGCGGCCTCCTCCAGCTCGCCCACGGCTTCGAAATATTCGCCCAGCCGGAACCAGCCAGCCGCCCACCCCGGCACCAGGTCCAGCGCCCCGCGCAGCGCCTCGATGGCACCGCCGAAGTCGCCGAGGTGCGCCAGCGTCTCGGCAAAGCCGGCGCGGCGCTCGGCAAGCGGATCACCACAGGGAAAAGACGTTCCCAGCATCGTTCATCTGTCCAAAGGGCCCGCTCATTTGCCGGAAATGGCCACGCGGCGGGCGACACGCTGCACCGCCTGAGGGTGCATCATCGCGGGCGATAGCCGCTCGCAGAGAGCCCGTCAATCTGGCGCACAAACGGTTGACGTAAAGACAAAAGTTCCGTGTCCGCGATGCCATGGAGACGAAAGCTACCGGCGCCCGGCCAGCGCAAAGAAAAAGCCCGCCGCAAGGCTGCGGCGGGCTTTCCCGAAACCGGTGGAAACGCGCGTCAGCCGCGCGGATCGTCGCTGTCGTCCTCGTCGTCATCCTCGTCGCTGGACGGCAGGTTGAAGAAGCTGTCGGCGTCCGAGAAATCGCTCGGGCCCTTGTCTTCTTCCTCGTCGTCCTCGCCGCGCGGGTCGGAAAGCGAGAAGGTCTCGAGACCTTCGATCGCCGAGGGCAGACGCGGCTCGTGGCTGTCCATGCCGAGGCTCTGCTCGGTCGACACCAGCTTGCGGCGCTCGTCGTCGGTCATCACCTCGTCGCGGTTCTTCGCGGCCTTGGCCACGGCGGCGTCGAGCTCGGACTGGCGGCACAGACCCAGCGCGACCGGGTCGATCGGCTGCATGTTCTGGATGTTCCAGTGGGTGCGCTCGCGGATCGACTGGATCGTCGGCTTGGTGGTGCCCACCAGCTTGGAGATCTGGCCGTCGGTCAGCTCGGGGTGGAACTTCACCAGCCAGAGGATCGCGTTCGGACGGTCCTGGCGCTTCGACAGCGGGGTGTAGCGCGGGCCACGGCGCTTGTCTTCGTCGACGGCGGCGGGGTTGTACTTCAGCTTCAGCTTGGCGAGCGGATTCTTCTCGGCCTTGTCGATCTCGATCTGCTCGATCTGGTTGTTGGCGACAGGGTCGAAGCCCTTCACGCCGCCGGCCACGTCACCGTCGGCGATGCCTTGGATTTCCAATTCGTGCATGCCGGTGAAGTCGGCAATCTGCTTGAAGGTCAGGGTGGTGTTGTCGACGAGCCAGACAGCGGTCGCCTTGGGATGCAGCAGTTTTGCCATGGGTCATCTCCTTACGTAAATCTTCTCCCCTCCCCCAAGGCGCTGGCCTCGGGAGGTCCCGGATTACTTCTCCAGGACGGGTTACCGTTGTCGGGGAACTTCGGGCCTATATAGTCGCGCGGAACCCAAGAGGGAAGAGAAAATGCATTGGCTGCCGATCCTGCTCCTCACCGTCATCTTCGCCGCGCCGCTGCGGGCGGATGGCGAGCGCGCGGGGGTCTTCGACTACTACGTGATGTCCCTGAGCTGGTCGCCGACCTGGTGCGCGCTCGAGGGCGAGGCGCGGAACTCGCCGCAATGCGACCGCGAGCTGGGCTGGGTGCTGCACGGGCTCTGGCCGCAGTATCACCGCGGCTACCCCGAGTACTGCGAGACCTCCACCCGCCCGCCGAGCCGCCAGGAGACCGCCGCCATGGCCGACATCATGGGCACCCCCGGTCTGGCCTGGTACCAGTGGAAGAAGCACGGCGCCTGCGCCGGCCTGCCGGCACAGGACTACTTCGCCCTCGCCCGGCGCGCCTTCGAGAGCGTGACCCGCCCCGAGGTGCTGCGCCGGCTCGACGCGCCGGTCACCCTGCCCGTCAAGGTGATCGAGGACGCCTTCCTGCAGGCCAACCCCGGCCTCGAGCCGGATATGCTGACGATCACCTGCCGTTCCGGCCGCGTCCAGGAAGCGCGGCTGTGCCTGTCCAAGGAGCTGGAGCCGGTGCCCTGCGGCCAGGACGTGGTTAAGGATTGCACCCTGCCAAACGCGCTTCTCGACCCGATCGACTGACGCATGGAGACGGATCGCTGCCGCTCAGGTCGGCCACGGAGCGGTTGGAAGCCGCAGTATCGGAGCAAGTTCGGCGGGGATCAAAAAGCGCCAGAGGGTGTACCCGAACCAAGATCAAATGCTTGCCAGCATACAGAAAACGGAAACGATCATAGGAGCGGTTCACCCCCTGGCACGGCCGCCAGTAGACGAGGTTGCGACCGTGGGCCCAGTCAAATCGCCAAGACATTAACAAATGGTTAACGAAATGGTTAATCGCCTTTAACTTGGCATAATTTCCCAAACCGGAGCCATAAACCCGGCACCGTCCCCTCAGTCGAAGCTATAGCCAAAGCGCCAGATATCCTCGGCGCAGATCCGCGCGACGTGGTCCACGGTCCGCGCGTTGTAGTAGCCCCGGTAGTCGCGGCGACGCTCCGAGGCGTTCTCGTGCCCCACCTCGAGACGGAACCCGAGATGCGCCTCGAAGGGGGCGAGGTCCTCGGACAGATGCTCGAGCCGCAGCCAGATGTCGCCGCGGTCCGCCCCGCTGACATCGCTCAGGTAGCGCGAGCTGGGCCAGGCGCTCAGGCTCGCCGTGGTCTGCGGGTGCAGCACGAAAGGCGCGAAATCGAGCGCCTGCGACAGGCGCACCGCCGGGTGATCGAAGCTCTGCACACGCAGCCAGTGGTAATAGCTCACCATCCGGTCCCACGGGTTGCGCACCAGCGCGACACGGCGCATCCCGGCGATCTCGCCCGGGGTCAGTATGCCGTCGATATCGGCCAGCGTGGAATGCTTCCAGAGCCGCCCGCGCGGGGTCAGCCCCTTCAGCCGCGCCTTGCGCTTCAGCGCCTTCGGCGTGTCGCCGATCAGGATGTCGTCGCGCTGCGCGCGTGCCTCCAGCGCCCGCGCCAGCGAGCTGCCCCCGGTCTTGGGGATATGCACGAAGATGTAATTGCGGCCGGCCGAGATGATCATGTCGCCGACCCTAGCCTCCGGTCGCGGGGCTGAACATCTGCAAGCCCTGCCGGACGCGTCTTTTTCGCAACCGTGACCGCATCGCGGCGCGACGTGAACGCCGTGCCGCGCGGCAGCGATTGCTCCTGCGCGGGGAGCTTGCTAAGCAGAGGCGGAGTACAGGCAGAGCAGCGGGCCCTTCGGCCCGGAAAAGCGCCGCAGAAACGCCCCCGAAGATCGCCCCGAGAACGCACCCCGAGCATGACAGCCCTCAAGGAGTACCAGCGCCTCGAAGCCACCGCGCTCTGGCGGCCCGAGCCGGATGCGCAGCGGCGCGAGGTGATCCTGTCGATGGGCGATGCCACGCTCACCGTCTCGGACATCTCCGGCCGCGCGCTCTCGCATTGGTCGATGGCCGCCGTGGTGCGCGCCAACAAGGGCCGCAGCCCGGCGCTCTACCATCCCGATGGCGATCCCGGCGAGACGCTGGAGCTGGCCGAGGACGAGAGCACGATGATCGACGCCATCGACCGCGTGCTGCGCGACATCGAGCGGCGCCGTCCCAAGCCCGGCAAGCTGCGCCTGCGCATGATCTCCGTGATCGCCGCGCTGGTTGCCGCCGGGGTGCTGCTCTGGCTGCCGGGGGCGCTGCTGGACCATGCCGAACGCGTCGTGCCCCGGGCCAAACGGGTCGAGATCGGCCAGGCGCTGCTCAGCCAGATCGCCCGCGTCTCGGGGCGTCCCTGCGGCACCAGCGAGGCGCAGCGCCCGCTGCGCCACCTTGCCACCCGCGTGCTCGGCGAAGCGCGGCGCGGCGATCTCGTGGTGCTGCGCGACGGCGTGCGCGACACGGCGCATCTGCCGGGCGGCATCATCCTCGTCAGCGGCGATCTGCTCGAAGACTACGAGGACCCGGACGTGGCGGCGGGCTACATCCTCGCCGAGTCGCTGCGGGCGAAGCAATCCGACCCGCTCGGCGACCTGCTGCGCCACGCGGGCCTCTGGTCGAGCCTCAAGCTGCTGACCACCGGCTCGCTGCCGCGCGGCACGCTCGAGAGCTACGCCGAGGAGCTGCTGACACGCCCGCAGACCCCCGTCCCCACCGACGCGCTGCTGGCCGGCTTCGCGAAGATCGAGCTGCGCAGTTCGCCCTATGCCTACGCCCGCGACATCACCGGCGAAGCCGTGCTGCCGCTGGTCGAGGGCGACCCCCGCGCCGCCGAGGGCAGCGTGCCGGTGCTGAGCGATGCGGACTGGGTGCGGTTGCAGGGAATCTGCGGCGGCTGAGGCCCTAATGAGCGAGAAATTGGCTACCCTGACCTTCTAAGGCCCTGACCTGTGAAGACCCTGGCCGCGGCATGGCCAGTTCGACAGGCAAGCCAGCTTGACAGGCATGAGGGGGCGCTGCCCAGCCGATGTTTGCCTGCGCCGCCTGCGACTATCGCGGCCCCTCGGGACCCTTGGGTGGCAAATATCGAGGTGGCAGGGGGCGCTGCCCCCGTCCGCTGACGCGGCCTCCCCCGGGATATTTCTGTCTAGCTGACGGGCGCGATCAGCGCAGGCTTGCCGCCTGATAGCCCGTGGCGCGGACCTTGGCCAAGGCGATCTGCGCCGCGCGGTCGTCGGCGTAGGGGCCGACACGCAGGCGGCGCATGCCGTCGGACTTGCGCAGAAGCTCCTGCACCGGCAAGCCGGCCGCCTGCAGGCGGCGGCTGGCATCCGCGGCCTTCGCCGCCGTGCTGAACGCTCCGATCTGCACGTAGCGCAGCGCCCCGCTATCGTCCGAGGCACTGTCGGAAGCCACCGCGACGACGGAGCTCCCGGTCGTCGACGGCGCAGGCTTCAGCGCCGGATCGCCCTCGAAACGCACCCGCGGCGCCACCGCGGTGGCCACGGTTCCGGCGGTCGAGGCATAGGGCACCTCGTGGGTCCAGACGCGCTGGGTGTCGTAGTAGCCCTTGACCGTCTGCAGCGCGCGATGCGGGTTGAGCCGGTCATCCTCCCAGGCCGGGCGATAGCCGGAGGGGACAATGGTCCGCTCCGCCGGGCCGTCCTCGTAGACATGGCGCGGCAGGATGCGGGTGCCACCGGGCACCATCAGTTTGCCGTCCTGCCAGCTGCCGACGCCGCCGCCCTGGTTGTAATAGACGTTCTTGCCCGGCGCCGGCGCCTCGCCCCGGCGCACCTCGGTCGCATAGGGCGCGGTCTGGGGCCCGCAGCGCACGGTGCGGCCATTGCTGACGATCTCGCCGCTGAAGCCGGGCGCGCAGGCGCCGCCGATGAGCCCGCTCGCCGGTGCTGCGGGGGCCGGGGCCGCATGTTGCGCGGGCACGCGCGCCACGACGCGCGGTGCCGGGGCGGCGGGTGGCTTGGAGGCCAGGGCCTTGACCACGGGCGCGGGCGTCGAGGCCACGGTGGTCATCGGCTGGCTACTGCGAGTGGTGGGCGCCGGCGCAGGTGTCGGCGCGGGCCGGGCGGTTGCGGTGCGGGCGGGCGCAGGAGCGGGCTCGGCCGGCGCTGCCGGGGCGGTCTGGGGCGTTGCGGTCGCGGTCCGGCTCTGACCCGACAGGCTCGGCGCATAGCCGCAGACCGGCTCGCCGGCGCGGCTGACCCGCGGCACCCAGATCACCGCATCATCGAAACCGGCCCGGACGAACACGCAGCCGCGGCTGTCGACATATTGCGACGCGGTATAGCTGGCCGGGGGCACTTCCGCCGGATCGCTGATCGTGTCGATCCGCTGCGCCAGCACGGGGGCGCCAATGAAGGCAGGGCCGATCGCCGTGCCCAGAGCCAGAATGGCGAGACTCGCCGGAACCTTGATACGCATGTCGCCCCCCAGGAAGCTGCGCGGCAAGCATTGCATGAGCGCCGCGCAGCTGTAAAGCGTTGAGGGGGCTTATTTTGTGCCGAACATGCGGTCGCCCGCATCCCCTAGTCCCGGAACGATGTAGCCCTTTTCGTTGAGCTTCTCGTCGAGCGCCGCGGTGATGATCGGCACGTCGGGATGCGCCTCTTCCATGCGCTTGACGCCCTCGGGCGAGGCGAGCAGGCACAGGAAGATCACGTTCTTCGCGCCCGCCTGCTTCAGCAGGTCGATCGCCGCGACCGAGGAATTGCCCGTCGCCAGCATCGGATCGACGGCGATCACCGTGCGGTCCTCGAGGTTCTTGGGCACCTTGAAGTAATATTGCACCGGCTCCAGCGTCTCCTCGTCGCGGTAGAGCCCGACGAAGCCGACGCGCGCGGCGGGGATCAGCTCGAGAATGCCGTCGAGCAGCCCGTTGCCGGCGCGCAGGATCGACACCAGCGCCAGCTTCTTGCCCTCGATGGTCGGGGCCGCCATCTCGCACATCGGCGTCTCGATGTGCTTGGTGGTGACCGGCAGCTCGCGGGTGACCTCATAGGCCAGCAGCAGGGAAATCTCGCGCAGCAGCTGGCGGAAGGAGGCCGTGGAGGTGTCCTTCTCGCGCATCAGCGTGAGCTTGTGCTGCACCAGCGGGTGATCGACGACGGTCAGGTGTTTCATGCGCTCTCCAGTCTCTTCAGCAGCGCCTCGCGCGTCCCGGCCGAACAGAAGGCCGCGTTCGCGGAGGTCTTGGCAATCTCGATGAAGTCCTCTTCCTCCCATCCGAAGGTGCGTGCAAGGTTTTCGTATTCCTGCACCATGGTGGAATGGAAGAACGGCGGGTCGTCGGTGGACACGGTGACCTTTGCCCCCCGGTCGCGCAGCTTCTGGATCGGGTGCGCCGCAAGCGCCGGGTAGACCCCGAGCCGCACGTTGGAGCCGGGGCAGACCTCGAGCGTGATGCCGCGCTCGGCGATCAGCTCGACCAGCCCCGGATCCTCGATGGCGCGCACACCGTGGCCGATGCGCTCGACCCCGAGATCCTCGATCGCCCGGCGCACTTCCGCGGGTCCGCGCCATTCGCCCGCATGGGTGGTCAGCCGCAGCCCGGCCTCGCGCGCCATGTCGAAGCTGTAGGCGAAGTCGCGCTGCTCGCCGCGGTTCTCGTCGCCGCCCATGCCGAAGCCGCAAATCCAGTCACCCGCGGTCTCGGCGGCGCAGAGCGCCGCGGCCTTGGCCTTCTCGGGGCCGAAGTGGCGCACGCAGGTGACCACGCCGCGCAGGGTGATGCCCATGTCGCGCTCGGCGCGGTCCGCCGCGTCCTGCATAGCATGCAGGTACTCACGCCAGGCGCCCAGATCGCCGCCGCCGCAGAAGTCGGGAGAAATGAAGGTCTCGGCGTAAATCACACCGTTCGCCGCGCATTCCTCGAGCACGGCAGAGGTCAGCCGGGCATAATCCTCGGGCGATTTCAGCACCGAGGTCGCCGCCTCGTAAACCTCGAGGAATTGCAGGAAGTCGCGGTAGATGTACGACCCGTCCGCGGCGAAGATGCCGTCGAGCCGCACGTTCTTCTCCTGCGCCAGCCCGCGGATGAAGGACGGGGGAGCCGCGCCCTCGATGTGCAGGTGCAGTTCGACCTTGGGCAGCCCCTTGATCCGGTGCAGGCTTTCCTCGTCGTGGTCTCTTGGGTCTCTCAAAGGAAGCTCCTTCCCGGTCCTTGCGCGGGCACCCGCAGGTGCGCCGCGATACTTGCCGCCACATCGGCGAATGCGATCTGCCCGATGTGCCCTGCCCCGCGCCCGTGCACAAGCACCGGAACGCGCTCCCGGGTGTGATCCGTGCCGACCCACGTGGGGTCATTGCCGTGATCGGCGGTGATCAGCAGCAGGTCGCCGTCGCGCAGGCGCGGCAGCAGCCGGCCCAGCTCGGCGTCGAACCACTCCAGCGCCCGCGCGTAGCCCGAGACGTCGCGGCGGTGCCCGTAGAGGCTGTCGAACTCGACGAAATTGGCGAAGGTGAGCGAGCCCTCCTCAGCCTCCTCCACCAGATCGGACAGGTGGCGCATGAGCGTGGCGTCCTCGCCCTTGCGCACCTCGTCGATGCCCTGCATCGAGAAGATGTCGCCGATCTTGCCGATGGCGTAGACCCGGCGCCCGGCATCCTGCACCCAGTTGGTGAGGATCGGCTGCGGCGGCATGATCGCGTAGTCGTGGCGGTTGGCGGTGCGCTTGTAGCTGCCCGGCGCGCCCACGAAGGGCCGCGCGATGACCCGGCCCACTTTCATCTCGTGCAGGGTCGGGGCGATCTTCCCGCAGAGGTCCAGCAGGCGATCCAGCCCGAAGCTCTCTTCATGCGCGGCGATCTGAAAGACGCTGTCGGCGGAGGTGTAGCAGATCGGCCATCCGCTACGCTGGTGCTCCTCGCCAAACTGCTCGAGCATCACCGTGCCCGAGCCGTGGCAATTGGCCAGCGTGCCGTCCACACCGGCGATCTCGCAGACCTCCGCCAGCAGCTCCGCCGGGAAGACCGGCTGCTCGACCGGGAAATAGTGCCAGTCCCAGGGCACCGGCAGCCCCGCCAGCTCCCAATGTCCCGAGGGGGTGTCCTTGCCCCTCGAGCTTTCGGAGGCCGCGCCCCAGAGTCCCGAAGGATCCGCCGCGAGCCCCGGCACCGCGTCGTCGCTGGCCAGCCGCACGGCCGCGCCGAGCCCCAGCGCACCCAGGACCGGCAGGTGCAGCGGCCCGCTGCGCCCCTCCTCGGCCCGCCCCTCGGCACAGGCCTGCGCGATATGAGCCAGCGTGTTCGCCCCGGTGTCGGGCACGCCCGCGTTGAAATAGGAGGCGGCATCCGGCGCGCCGCCGATGCCCACCGAATCCATTACCACAAGAAATGCCCGCATCAGGCGATCCTTTCCCGCACCAGGGACCCCGCGTCCGGCACCTCGCCGACCCGGATCGCCGCCTGCACCGCCCGCGCCGCCGCCCGCGCCGCATCCTCGCTTGCCGCATGGACCCGCGCCAAGGGCTGCCCTGCCTCGAGCCTTTGGCCAAGACGCACCACATGGGACAGCCCCACCGAAGGGTCAACCGGATCGCTCTCGACCTCGCGGCCACCGCCGAGCCGCACGACCGTCAGCCCCAGCGCCTCGCCGTCGATCGCCGCCACATGCCCGGCCTCGGGCGCGGGCACGTCGATCACCACCGGCGCCTGCGGCAGCATCTCGCGCCAGCGCGCGACGAAATCCACCGGACCGCCAAGCCCGTGCACCATGTGCCCGAAGCGCTCCGCCGCGGCGCCGCTGGCAACGCTCTCGCGCAGCCGCGCCGCGCCGCCGTCGATCCCGGTCCCCGCCAGCAGCTCCGCGCCCAGTGCCACGGACAGCTCCAGCAGCGGCCCGCCAGCCGCCTCGGTCAGCACCTCCATGGAGGCGCGCACCTCCAGCGCATTGCCAAGCGCATCCGCGAGCGGCTGGTCCATGTCGGTGATCAGCGCCGTTGTCGGGCAGCCCGCGGCCTTGGCGGTGCCGACTAGCGCGCGCGCCAGCGCCCGCGCCTCCTCCATGGTCTTCATGAAGGCCCCGGAGCCCACCTTCACATCCAGCACCAGCCCCTCCAGCCCCGCCGCAAGTTTCTTCGACAGGATAGAGGCGGTGATGAGATCGAGCGACTCCACCGTCGCGGTGACGTCCCGGATGGCATAGAGCCGCTTGTCCGCCGGGGCGATCCCCTCCGAGGCCGAGACGATGGCGCAGCCCGCCTCCCGCAGGACCGCACGCAGCCGGTCCTCGCTCGGGTCGGTCGCATAGCCCGGGATCGCCTCGAGCTTGTCCAGCGTGCCGCCGGTATGGCCCAGCCCGCGCCCCGAGATCATCGGCACGTAGACGCCGCAGGCCGCCAGCATCGGCGCCAGCACGAGGCTCACGCAGTCCCCCACCCCGCCGGTCGAATGCTTGTCGAGCACCGGGCCCGGAAGGTCCCACTGCAGCACGTGGCCGCTGTCGCGCATGGCCAGTGTCAGCACCGCCCGCGCCTCTTCGGGCAGACCGCGCAGGCAGACCCCCATGGCAAAGGCCCCGGCCTGCGCCGAGGTCACCGTGCCGTCGGCGAGCCCGGTGGCGAACCAGCGCAGCCCCTCGTCCGAGGGCACCTCGCCCCGGCGCAGCGCCGCGATGATCGTGCGCGCATCCATCAGGCCCGGTCCATGTGCCCCGTGCCGAAGGCGCCCGGCAGCAGCTCGCCGACGGTGGTCTCCAGCGTCGCGCCGTCGGTGGTGGCCAGGGTCACCTTGGCGTGGGACTTGCCGAACTCGGCGAGCTTCTGGCGGCAGCCGCCGCAGGGCGGCAGCGGGTGCTCGCAATCGGCAATGACATAGGCCTCGATGATCTCGGTCTCGCCCGCGGCCACCATCGCGGCAATCGCCCCGGCCTCGGCGCAGGTGCCCTCGGGGTAGGCGACGTTCTCGACGTTGCACCCGGAATAGATCTTGCCCGAGGGTGCCAGCATCGCCGCCCCGACCTTGAACTTCGAGTAGGGGACATAGGCGTTTTCACGCACCGCGCGGGCGGCTTTCTCGAGCGACATGGCGCACCTCATTGAACTTTCGTCGCGCATGTTGCTGAGCACAGGGGCCGAATGCAATCCCCGCGCCGGCGCCGCGCCTTCTTCTAGGCGGAAATATCCCACGGGGGTCCGGGGGTGTGAAACCCCCGGCGCGACCTCCGCCTCAGACCCCGCCTCAGACTGAGCCCTTCGGCAGGGGCGTGCGCGCCTTGTTGTACTCCGACCAGTCCTCGATCTCCGGGTACCATGCCCGGCGCCAAGCCCGCACCTTCGGGTTCATCACCCGCCGCCAGACCGGCGGCACCATCGCCGCCATGGTCATCACCGGGTAGCCGTAGGGCAGCTGCGGCGCCTCGCTCTCGGCGTAGGTCTGCAGCAGGGGAAAGCGCCGGTCCGGCTTGTAGTGGTGGTCGGAATGGCGCTGAAGATTGATCAGCAGCCAATTGGTCGCCGTATGCGCCGAGTTCCACGAATGGTGCGGCCTGACGTGCTCGTAGCGCCCCTCTCCGAGGTATTTCCGGGTCAGCGCGTAATGCTCGACGTAGTTGGTCAGCTCGAGTTGCCAGATCGCCACCCCCGCCTGCAGCAGGAACAGCAGCAGACCGCCCCAGCCGCCGAGCATCAGCGCAAGCGCCAGCATCGCCAGCTGCAGCACGAGGTAGAGCCAGAACGGGTTGCGCCGGTGCCACCAGGGCAGCCCGCGCCGCGCCAGCAGTTTCTTCTCGGCGCGGAAGGCCGAGACCGGGCATTCGCGCAGCACGCGCGCATAGTAGCGGTGGAAGCCCTCGTTGTAGCGCGCGGTCACCGGATCGCGCGGCGTGCCGACCCAGAGGTGGTGCACAAGCAGGTGCTCCGAGCGGAAATGCGAATAGAGCACCATCGCCAGCAGCCAGTCCCCGAGCCGCCGCTCGAGATTGTTGCGCTGGTGCAGAAGCTCGTGGGAATAGACGATGCCGACCGTGCCGGTCATCACCCCGGTGCCGAAGAAGACCCCGAACTTCTCCCAGCCGGTCAGCGCGTCGTTGCCCGACACATACCGGATCAGCGCGAACAGCGTGATGAATTGCACCGGCGCCCAGAGCATCACCCCGGCGCGGTACCAGAAGAGCGCGTGCTCCTCGGTCTGGGGATCGGCATTCTCGGTGTTCAGCCCCAGCGCCGCGTCCAGCGCCGAGAAGAGGTACCAGGTGGCCAGGGGCGGCAGCAGCACCCAGAGCCCACCGCTCAGCGCGCCGATCCAGACCAGCACGGGCAGCAGGTAGACCAGCCAGAACGGTGCGGCGGCGGTCCAGCGCGCGAATTTATCTGCCGAAATCATACACTCGTCCCCAACATCTGCCCCCGACATCGCCTCTGGCTGGCGCAGGGCGCGTGCTGAGAGTCTGTTGCCGCAGCTTGTGCCCTGCGCTTCGCCCGGTCAATGCGGCGCAAGGGCCGCGAACGGCGTGACGTGGCCGCGCTGCCTCAGCCCGCGGTCAGGGCAAAGGCCTTGCGCATCACCGTCGGCAGATCCCCGGCGTCGAAGACCTCCGCCTCGATGAACTCGCCGCGCTCGGGGCGCCGCTCCATCGGCACCAGCGCGGTCTTCACGGTCAGGCGCAGGTGGAAATGGGTAAAGGTGTGGCGGGCCTCGGCGTTGAGCTTCTTCCACTCCGCCCGGATCGGCGGCGCATCGGCCGGCGCGTCCTCGGACCACTCCGAGCCCGGCCAGCCCAGCATGCCGCCCAGCAGCCCGCTGTCGGGGCGGCGCTCCAGCAGCCAGGCCCCGTCCACGCGCTTGACCAGGTAGGCGATGCCGTGACGGGTCGGCTTGCGCTTCTTCGGGGCCTTCTTCGGCAGCTCCGCCTGCGTCCCGTGATCCCAGGCGGCGCAGGCGGTGCGCCAGGGGCAGAGCCCGCAGGCCGGGTTGCGCGGGGTGCAAATGGTGGCGCCGAGGTCCATCACCGCCTGCGCGTAGTCTCCGGGCCGCTCCTGCGGGGTCAGCGCCGCGGCGTAGTCCGTCAGCACGGGTTTCGACTGCGGCAGCGGCAGGTGCTCGTCGTGCAGCCGCGCCATGACCCGCTCGACGTTGCCGTCCACCACGGTCTCGGGCAGGTCGAAGGCAATCGCCGCCACCGCCGCCGCCGTGTAGGGCCCGACGCCGGGCAAGGCGCGCAGCCCCTCGAGCGTCTGCGGAAAGACCCCGTCATGCTCATCGGCCACCGCCCGCGCGCATTTCAGCAGGTTGCGGGCACGGGCGTAGTAGCCCAGCCCTGCCCAGGCGGCCATGACATCCGCATCCTCGGCGGCGGCAAGGTCCGACACCGTCGGCCAGCGCGCGGTGAAGGCCTCGAAATAGCTCTTCACCGCCGCGACGGTGGTCTGCTGCAGCATGATCTCGGACATCCAGACCCGGTACGGGTCGGGCCTCACCCCCGCCGCCCGCGCCGCCGGGCTGACGCGCCACGGCAGCTCCCGGGCGTGGCGATCGTACCAGGTGAGCAGATCTGCGGCCTGCGCCGTGTCACGCGTGGCTGACATTCCCTTGATCATCGACGACAAAAGCGATTCCCTGCTGGCATGCGGATGCGGGGTCACTAGAATAGGTCCGCAGAGAGGGATTCAAGATGGCACGGCGCAACACCTCAACATACGGGTTCGCAAAGACCTCGGGTCTGCTGAACGCGCAGATCCGCAAGGCCAGCGAGAGCCGCGGCTTCGCGCAGTCGCGCCTGCTCACCCATTGGGACGAGATCGTCGGCGCCGACATCGCGGCCATGGCCCGCCCGGTCGAGGTCAGCTACTCGCGCCAGCAGGGGCTTGGCGCCACGCTGACCCTGCTCACCACCGGCGCCATGGCGCCGCTGCTGGAGATGCAGAAGGAACAGCTGCGCGAAAAGGTCAACGCGGTCTACGGCTACAATGCCATCGCCCGCGTCCGCGTCACCCAGACCGCCTCCACCGGCTTTGCCGAGGGCCGCGTCGCCTTCGGCCACGCGCCGAAGGCCGAAAAACCCGAACCCTCGCCCGAGATCAAGGCCGAGGCCCACAAGGTGGCCGGTGACATCCATGACGACGGGCTGCGCCAGGCGCTGGAGCGCCTCGCCGGCAACGTCATCTCGAAATCGCGGCAGTAGCGCCGTGGAACGACAGGCGACCCCGCGCCGCAGGCAGAAACGCGGCTTCGCGCCGCAGGCAGAAACGCGGCTTCGCGCCGCAGGCAAGGCAACCACAAGAGGACCTTACATGACCCGCATTCTTCCCGTCGCCGCGTTCGCGGCCGCATTCGCCCTCGGGGGCGTCGCCATCTCCGGCGCGGCCAGCGCGCAGGAGGCGAGCAGCGAGGCCAGCGCCGCCGAAACCGCCACGGAAACCGCACCCGAGATCGTCGAGATGGTGAAGGGCGATGTGGACGCACCCGTCGAGATCATCGAATACGCCTCCTTCACCTGCCCGCACTGCGCGCGCTTCTCCAACGAGGTACTGCCGCAAATCGAGGAGAACTACATCGACACCGGCAAGGCAAAGCTGGTCTACCGCGATGTCTACTTCGACAAATACGGCATGTGGGCGGCGATGGTCGCGCGCTGCGAGCCGACGAAGTTCTTCGGCATCGCCGACATGATGTACAAGACGCAGGGCGACTGGATCAAGGCGGGCTCCGACCAGGGCATCGCCGACGGCCTGCGCAAGATCGGCCTGATGGCCGGCCTCGGCAAGGACCAGCTCGACGCCTGCATGAACGACGGCGAGAAGCTGAAGGCGCTGGTCGGCTGGTACCAGGAGAACGCGACCCGCGACAACATCACCGCGACGCCCTCCTTCATCATCGACGGCAAGCCCTACTCGAACATGTCCTACGACGATTTCGCCGAGGTTCTGGACGAGCATTACGAAGCGGCGCAGTAAGCGTATCCTGGCCGCCCAGCCCTTCGGCTGCGGCCACGCAGGGGCGTGCCTTCGGGCGCGCCCCTTTTCGTTTGCGGCGCCCGCCCTCTTCGCCCCGCGGCGCCCCCTGTCTCGATAGCGGGACAGCTTGACGGAAGAGCACGCATTTCCCGGATGGCCTTCGCCCCAAGCGCGGGATAAATCTGGATTCGCAAAGAGCCCAAATTTTCATCCATTCCAAGGCTGCCATGGCAAAGGAAATCGAACGCAAGTTCCTCGTGGGCGACGACACATGGAAGCAGCGGGTCGTGCGCAGCGAGCTTCTGCGCGACGGGCTTGTCGCCACGGAAAACGGCCGCAAGGTCCGCGTGCGCTTCTACGACGAGCGGGCCACGCTCTCGCTCAAAGGGCCGCGCAACGGGCTGGTCCGGGACGAGTTCGAATATCCCATCCCCGCCGCGGATGCGCAGGACATGCTCGACAACCACTGCACCGAAGTGGTCGAGAAGCGCCGCCACTACATCCTCGAGAACGGGCTGGAATGGACCGTCGATGTCTACACCGGCCTGCTGGAGGGCATCGTCATCGCCGAGGTCGAACTGACCTGCGCCGATCAAGCTCTGAGCCTGCCCGACTGGATCGGCCCCGAGGTCACCGGCCACCAGGAATACCGCAAGATCAACATGATCCGCGCCCGCCGCGGCGAGGCAGGTCAGACCGTCCGCCTCGCCTGACCCGTCCGCCCTCGGCCACCGGGGCGTTCTGACGCAAAAGCGCCGGCCCGCGGAAACGGGCCGGCGCTTTGTGTTTTCCGGATCAAACCGGGCCGAGGCGTGCCTCAGCCGGCCTCGTCGACGCGCATCATCCGCTGCGCGAGGCTCTCGACGCCGCCCAGCCAGCGCGTGACCAGCTTGGGATCGGAGGGCGCCGCCGAAACCCCGGGCTTGATCTCGCGGTTGAGCACCGCCTCGATCGCCCAGGACACCGGCATCGACACCAGCCGCGCCATGGCGGAACCGCGGGCATCGCCCCAGGCATCCATCACCCAGGTCTTGTGCCAGACGACCTCGCCGGCCTTCTCGGCCTTCAGCGTCACGCAGAGCACCACCCGGTCGGGCTCACCCTCTTCGTACTTGTTCTCGGCCAGCAGGTCGGAGGCCATCTTCGCCAGCCGCGCATCGTCGGCGGTTTCGACCTCGGCGAAGATCTCCTTCCACGCCTCGGACCAGCCGTTGAGGCGCAGCGTGCCGCGCACGAAGTCCTTCACCTTCCAGTCCTGGCCGAACTCGTATTGTTCGATGAACGGCAGCGAGTCGCGGTTGGGATAGACCTCGAAGCTCTCGGGCGGGTCGAGCGGCGCATCGTAGCGGCTCAGCGCATCCCACGGACGCGACACGTTCAGTTCCTCGAAATGGCGGATCGAGCGCGAGGGGGAGCGCAGCGCCTTCAGCACGCCGACCGGCGCCCAGGAGAACTTGTAGCGGAATGCGTTGGCCTCTTTCGGCACGCCGCCGCAGTAGCTCAGGAAGCTGATCTCGTTCTCGACATCGAAGGCGTCGGACGCCCGGTAGGCCGCGACGAGGTCATGCGCCATCAGGTGGTCGATGCCCGGGTCGAGCCCGACCTCGTTGACCAGCGCCACACCGGCTTCTTTCGCCTTGGCGTCCAGCCCGCGCATCTCCGGCGAGATGTAGGAGGACGACACGAAATGCGCCTTCTTCTTGATCGCGATCTCGGCCAGTTTCACGTGCCAGTCGCCCGGCAGCATCGAGACGATCACGTCGCCTTCCTGCACCGCGGGCTCCAGCACCTCGGGGGCGAAGGCGAGAATACGGTTGGTGATGTCGCCCACGGCCTCGCGGGCCTTGGTTTCGGTCCGGTTCCAAACCATCACGTCGTGGCCCGCTTCGATCAGCCGTCGCAGCCCCGGGATGGATGAAAGCCCCGTTCCGCACCAATGAATCATGCAAGTTCCTCCTTGAGGTATCTGTCGTAGGTCGCCGCCGCCCGGCCCCAGACGCCCGCGTCCAGCGCGGGCAGGGTCAGCAGATGCGGCAGCAGTTGCGCGGCGAAATCCTCCGAGCTCTCCCGCGGGAGCAGCGAGGGAAGGTTGTCGATCGCCATGACGTCGAGCGGCGGCTCCTCGTGAACCCGCAACGCGGGGGCCTGCCAGTCGGTCACGCGGTCATAGACCTTCACCGGCGAGAAGTCACTGTCCGGATCGCAGGCAATGTCGCCGATGGCCCGCAGCTTGCGCGAGTCAGTGACCGCCGAGGCCGGCACGAAGACCGGCGTGCCGGGATGCGCGAGGATGCAGTTGAAGAAGATCTCGTGCTCGAGCACCTCGGGGAACGGCCCGCCATGGGCGGTCTCGGCCATGTCCCAGCCGGTCACCTCGACGCCGATCTTGCGGCAGAGGTCCGACGCCCCGGTTCCGACCCGCCCCAGCGCGCCGATGACCAGCGCCTTGGGCCGCGCGCCGCCCGCTGCATCGAGCGCATCGGCAACCGCGGCCTCCATCGCCGCCGCCCCCGGCCAGACCGAGACCGGCGCGCAGAGGCCGCCCTGCTTCTGCGCCGCATAGGCCAGCAGCGTCACCGCCGCGCCAGCGTAGCCCGCCCAGTAGCCGAAGGCCGCAACCCGCCGCCCGTCCTCGCCCACGAGGTATTCCAGATCGTAGAGCGCCCCGCCGCCTTCGACGAAGCGCTTCAGCAGCACCTGCCCCGCCGGCTGGCCCTTGAAGGCATGGCCGAACATGATGTGACGGTGGCGCAGGGGCGTGCCGTCTTCGGGCAGCTCCTTGAGGCCGAAGATGATCGCTTCCCCGGGCGCCTCGGGCCAGCTGTTCTCCGGGGCGATCTCGGCGCCCGCGGCGCGGTAGCCCTCGATGCCGATGACCCGGGCGCGGCTTTCCTCGACGGTGACGCGCAGCCCCGCGGCGATCAGCGCCTTCACCCCCTCGGGCGTTACGCCCACCCGGTCCTCGTTCTGCCGCTGCTCCGCGCGCACCCAGAGATGTGTCATCCGTCTCTCCACAACCCAAATTCCCCGCCTTGCTACAGAAAAGCGCGCAGCGGGGAAACCCGGGCGTCAGAGATGCGTGCGCGCCAGTGACCGCTCCGCCCCTTCGAGGTGCGGCACGGCGTTGAACAGTGTCAGGCACAGCCCGGTCGAGATCGGCTGGAAGCGATGCAGCGAGGTGTTCTCGATGGCGAGGCAGGCATGCGCCAGCGCCTTCATCTCGAGCCCCATGGTCACCCGCATCGCCATGCCGATGAGCCCGCCCGAGGTCACCACCACGGCCCGCCCCTCGCCCGCGGCGATCTCGTCGATCACCTCGCGCACGCGGCCCTCGAAGTCCGCGAAGCTCTCGGGTGCGCCCTCGAGCCGGCCCTCGCGCCAATAGGTGAAAAGCGTCGGTAGGTGCCGGATGAAGCCTTCGCGGTCCGGCGGCAAGGCAATCCCGTGCTGCTGGTCCAGAAGCTGCGCCATGGTGAAATACTCGAGCTCGTTGAGGCGCGCGTCCTGCACCACCTCGAGTTCGATGCCCATCTCGGCCGCGGTCTCGCGGTGGCGCTGCAACGTGCCGCAATAGGCGCGGGCAAAGACCTCGCCGGAGCCGCGCAGGTGATCGCCGAGCCAGCGCGCCTGCTGGCGCCCCAGATCGCTCAGCCGGTCATAGCTGATCTCGTCCTTGGCATGGGTATTGGCCTGCCCGTGCCGCACGAGGGTGACATGAGACATGCGCTGTCCCTTTCATCTTTCCAGAAATGCGCCGAGGCCGAGCCGCGCGGCGGCAAGGGGCGCCCCCCTGCCCCGCCCGGCGCCCCGGCAAACTCAGCAGAAGTTCTCGGGCCCGACGCGCTGCGCCACCGAGTAGCGGTCGCCATGCGCCCAGCCCACGGGCAGCACCTCTTCGATCCGCAGCAGGTCAGCCTCGGTCAGCGTGGCGTGCAGCCCGGTCAGCAGCTCCTTGAGGTGGGCCACCGAGCGCGTGCCGGGAATCGGGATCACGTGATCGCCCCGGGCTAGCAGCCAGGCGATGGACAGCCCGGCCGCGGGCAGCCCCATCTCGGCGGCCAGCGCGCGGAAGCCATCGGTGATCGCGAGGTTGGCCGACAGGCTCGGCTCGATGAACCGCGGGTTGGTGGCGAGGAAGGGGTTGGCAGCGATCGTCTCGGGCCCGATCGGACTGTCGGTGAGCAGCGAGCGTCCCACCGGCGAGAAGGCGACCAGCGCCGTGCCCAGTTCCTTGCAGGCCTGAACCAACCCCAGTTCGGTGAAGCGCGACGACAGCGAATACTCCGACTGCACCGCCGCCACCGGATGCACCGCCGCCGCCCGCCGCAGCGAGGACGGGGCGATCTCGGAAAAGCCGAAGCTCTTGATCTTGCCCTTCTTCACCAGCCCCGCGAGGGTCTCGGTGACCTCCTCGATGGGCCGGGCCTCCTCGCGGCGATGCACGTAGAAAAGATCGACCTGCTCGATCCCCATGCGCGCCAGCGAGCCGTCGAGCTCGCTCTCGAGATGCCCGGCGGAATTGTCGAAGCAGCGGTTGCCCGCCGCGTCCTTGGTGATCCCGGCCTTGGTGGCGATATGCAGCGTCTCGCGGGCACCGGGGTTGGCCTTCAGCCAGGCCCCGATCGCCTTTTCCGAGCGCCCCATGCCGTAGACGTTGGAGGTGTCGATATGCGCCACCCCGGCCTCGGCCGCGGCATCGAGCACCGCGTAGGAATTGGCCTCGGTGGTCGGGCCGTAGAACTCGGCAAAGGACATGGCGCCAATGCCGAAGGCGGGCACCTCGGGGCCGCCGGGGCCCATGCGAACTGTTTTCATGCTCATCCCTTCACTTGTTCGGCGCTGCGCGCCCCGACCGCCGAGATCGCGGCGGCCACGGCGGCCTCAACATCCAGTTTCGAGGTGTCGATGGTTATCGCGTCCTCCGCCGGTTTCAGCGGCGCGTCGGCGCGGGTGGCGTCGCGGTGGTCGCGCTCGCGGGTCTCGGCCAGCACGGTGTCGTAGGTGGTCTCGGCGCCCCCGGCCACCAGCTCGTCGAAGCGGCGGCGGGCACGGACCTCGGCACTGGCGGTGACGAAGAGCTTGGCCTCGGCCTCGGGGCAGATCACCGTGCCGATGTCGCGCCCGTCCAGCACCGCGCCGCCGTCACGGCGGGCAAAGGCACGCTGGAAGTCCAGCAGCGCCGCGCGCACCTCGGGGATCGCCGCCACGCGCGAGGCCGCCTGGCCGACCGCGGCGGTGCGCAGCCCGCCCACCTGCAGGTCGTCCGGCACCAGCTCCTGCGCCGCGGTGATCGGCTCGACCCCGTCGAGCATCTTGCGCCCCACGGCGCGATAGAGCAGCCCGGTGTCGAGATGGGCAAAGCCGAAATGCGCGGCAACGGCGCGGCTGATCGTGCCCTTTCCGGCAGCCGCCGGCCCGTCGATGGCGATGGTAAAGGCCATGGCCGTCCCTTTCTGTCAGATCGCGGCCTTTATGGATCCCGCCGCGATGCGCCGCAAGTTACCTGCCCCGACCCTGCTTCCAGAGGCCGAAGAGCGCGATGGCGCAGACCGCCAGCAGCACGAACTTCATCTGCGTGAAGCCGCTCGACCATTCGACCAGCGCCCGGTCGAGCGCCACCGGCCCGCGCAGCAGCATTTCGTTGATCAGCAGGTTCTCGGCGGCGTCCGCACCCATCCAGGCCAGCGCCAGCAGCATGAAGATGCCACGCCGCCACCAGCTCCGACCGCGCGACAGCATCCACGCCCCGAGCAGCAGCGTGAGACCGAAGATCACCCGGAAGGCCAGCCCCAGCCAGCGCATCTCGAGCAGGTAGACCGAGCGCGCCTCCTCGCTCAGCGCAAGCAGGTAGCGCTGCGCCTCGACGGCGGAATAGCCGAATGCCCGCACGTCGAACGGGGCCAACCCGCCCGCACCGGGCCAGAGCACGCTCAGCGCGTAATAGCCCATGCAGAGCAGCAGCGCGGCGGCCAGCGCCGCGACGAAGGGCAGAACGCGGCGCAAGGGCTCAGGCCTCTCGGCCGAGGTCGGCACCGAGCGTTGTCATCAGCCTCTCGAAGATCGGGAAGGAGGTGGCGATCGGCCCGCCGTCGTCCACCCGCACCGGCGCCTCGGTGGCCAGCCCCATCACCATGAAGGACATGGCGATGCGGTGGTCGAGGTGGCTCTGCGCCGTCGCCCCGCCCGGCACGTCGCCGAAGCCGCGGCCATGCACCGTCCACCAGTCCTCGCCCTCGTCGACCTCGACGCCGTTGAGCCGCAGACCGGTCGCCATGGCGTCGATACGGTCGCTTTCCTTGACGCGCAGTTCCTTGACGCCGGGCATGTGGGTCTTGCCGCTGGCGAAGGCTGCGACCACCGACAGCACCGGGTACTCGTCGATCATGCTCGCGGCGCGCTCGGCGGGCACCTCGATGCCCTTGAGGTCCGGCGAGAACTTGGCGCGCAGGTCGGCGACGGGCTCGCCGCCCTCCTCGCGCATGTTCTCGAAGGTCAGGTCGGCGCCCATCTCCTGCAGGGTGAAGAACAGCCCCGCGCGGGTCGGGTTGAGGCCGATGTTCGGCACCAGCACGTCCGAGCCCTCGGTGATCAGCGCGGCGCAGACCGGGAAGGCGGCGGACGACGGATCGCGCGGCACGATGATGGTCTGCGGCTTCAGCTCGGGCTGGCCGACGAGCGTGATGACCCGACCCTCCGGGCTGTCCTCGGTGCGCACCTGCGCGCCGAAGCCGGTCAGCATGCGCTCGGAGTGGTCGCGGGTCGCCTCGCGCTCGATCACCACGGTCTCGCCCGGCGCGTTGAGCCCGGCCAGCAGCACCGCCGATTTCACCTGCGCCGAGGGCACCGGCGTGGCGTAGCGCACCGGGATCGCGGCCTCGGCCCCGACGATGGTCATCGGCAGCCGCCCGCCCTTGCGCCCGTAGGCCCGCGCGCCGAAAAGCGCCAGCGGATCGGTGACCCGGGCCATGGGCCGCGAGTTCAGCGAGGCGTCGCCGGTGAAAGTGGCGGTGATCGGCGTCGTCGCCATGGCGCCCATGATCAGCCGCACGCCGGTGCCGGAGTTGCCGCAGTCGATGACGTTGCCCGGCTCCGCGAAACCGCCGACGCCGACCCCATGCACGTGCCAGGTGTTGCCGCGCTTCTCGACCTCGGCGCCGAAGGCGCGCATCGCCTTGGCGGTGTCGAGCACGTCCTGACCTTCCAGCAGGCCGGTCACCTTGGTCTCGCCCACGGCCATCGCACCGAGGATCAACGAGCGGTGCGAAATCGACTTGTCGCCGGGCACATGCGCCTCGCCCTTAAGGCCCGCAGACTTGCGGGCAATCATCGGAATCGGGTCCCCGTGGCTCGACATGGCGCCTCTCCTGTTATCGCTCGCGCGCCTGATAGCAGCGCGATGCGCCTGCGTCCATCGCCCGCGCGCGCCGCGCCGATTCCGCCGGCAAACGCGCCACAGGGCGCCAGCGGACGGCACCTGCGCGGCAAAGACCCCTAACATTTCCGTGAGCGATAACAGCAAGGTTGCCCCTGCGGCCGGGTCGCTCTAGCTGTGCTCGCGGGGACGGACACACCGAGAACCTACCCGGTTCCCAGAACACGAAGCAGGTTTGCATGACCGAGACAACGGCCGAGATCGCCGGTGCCCCGACCAAGGATGGTGCCCGGGAATATTCAGCGCGCACGGTGCTTTTCGCACTTTCGATGGGCGGCTTTGCCATCGGCACCACCGAATTCGCGGCCATGGCGCTGCTGCCCAGCTTCGCGTCGGACCTCGGCGTCAGCGAGGCCCGCGCCGCCGACGCGATCAGCGCCTATGCGCTCGGCGTGGTCGTCGGCGCCCCGGTGCTGGCGGTGGCCGGGGCGAAAATGCGCAAGCGCATGCTGCTGATCTGGCTGATGCTGGCCTTCGCGCTGTTCAACACGCTCTCGGCCCTCGCGCCCAGCTTCGGGCTGTTCACCGTCTCGCGCTTCTTCTCGGGCCTGCCGCATGGCGCCTACTTCGGGGTCGCGGCGCTGGTCGCCGCCTCCATCGTGCCGCGCAACAAGCGGGCCACTGCGGTCTCGCGGGTGTTCCTCGGCCTGACCATCGCCACCACCATCGGCGTACCCGCGGCAAGCTGGATGAGCCAGTTCATCGGCTGGCGCTCGGGCTTCGCGATCGTCGGCGCGCTGTCCCTGGCGACGGCGCTGGCGGTCTACCTCAAGGCGCCGCGGACCCCCGCCGACCCCGATGCCAACCCGCTGCGCGAGCTCGGCGCGCTGAAGAACCGCCAGGTCTGGCTGACGCTGGCCACCGGCGCCGTCGGCTTCGGCGGCTTCTTCTCGGTCTACACCTACATCGCCTCGACCGTTCAGAGCACGCTCGGCGCCTCCGAGAACATGGTTGCGCTGATGCTGATGATCGCCGGGATCGGCATGACCATCTTCAACCTCGCGATGGGCGCGCTGGCCGACCGCAATCTCAACCTCACCGCC
The DNA here is from genome assembly GCF_020524285.1 of Alloyangia pacifica. GTDB lineage: Bacteria > Pseudomonadota > Alphaproteobacteria > Rhodobacterales > Rhodobacteraceae > Salipiger > Salipiger pacificus_B. Next base: position 163,706 of record NZ_JAIVKX010000005.1, on the reverse strand, counting down.
TTCTTCGCCTTCGGTGGCGGCGCGGTGGTGCTGGCGCTCTTCCCCGCGGCGGTGGCGGGCGGGCTCTGGACCATGGGGCTCGCGGTGCTCTGCATGAGCATCCTGGGCGGTGTCTCGACGGTGATGCAGACCCGGCTGATGAACGTCGCCGGCGAGGCGCAGCAGCTCGCCGCCTCGCTGCATCACGCGGCCTTCAACGTCGCCAATGCGGTCGGCCCTTTCCTCGCGGCGCGGGTCATCGCGGCAGGGCACGACTTCCCGGCCTCGGGCTATGTCGGCGCGTCGCTGAGCGCCGGGGGCTTCGTGCTCTTCGCGATCACGCTCTGGGATGCCCGCCGCAGCGGCATCGAGTGAGCGTGCGGAACCGTCGTCTGCAAACCGGCGCCGGTTCCCGCTTGAAAAAGAACACTTTTGCACGACAGGCGTCGCGGGTGGGAAACTGTCCCAGCCGCGGCGCCTTGCAAAATCAGCGGTCCAAGCCGAGCGCGAAAGCCGGAGCGACGTTCCCGGCCCGCCGCCGCTTCCGCGCCGCCGCGACCTTGCCGCCGCCCCCGCTAGACCGAAATAAGGCGGGGAAACGAACACTTCATTCCGAGAGGCTCACCATGACCTACAAAGCGATCGCTCTTTCCGCCGCGATCAGCGGCCTCACCGCCACCGGCGCGCTGGCCGCCGATCTCGGCCCGCTGGTCACCCCCGCCGAACTGGACACCGCCCTCGCCGCCGAGAGCGCGCCCGTCGTGCTCGACATCCGCGGCGACGGCTATGAAGACGGCCACATCGCGGGCGCCGTCTCGGCCCCCTACGGCCTGTTCCGCGGCCCCAAGGACAACCCCGGCGCAACCGTGCCCGTGGACCAGCTCGAAACCACCTACGAAGAGCTCGGCCTCGCGCCCGACGCGCCGGTGGTCATCGTCTCTCAGGGTGACACCGACACCGATTTCGGCGCCGCCGCCCGCGTCTACTGGACCCTGAAGAGCTCCGGCTTCACCGAGCTGTCGATCCTCAACGGCGGCGCACAGGCCTGGGTCAACACCGGCCTGCCGCTGAGCAAGGACGCGGTGACCCCCGAGCCGACCGAGCTCGACATCACCTGGAACGACGCCTGGACCGCCGAGACCCCCGAGGTCGCGGACGTGGTCGACGGCGGCCACGAGGCGCTGCTGCTCGACGCCCGCCCCGCCGCCTTCTACGAAGGCAAGAAGGCCCATGGCGCCGCCGCCAAGCCCGGCACCCTGCCCGGCGCAGAGAACTACGCCTACACGCAGTTCTTCCAGAGCGGTGCCACCGCCATCGGCCAGATCGCGGACGTGCAGGAACTGAAGGCCTCGCTCGGCATCGCCGACGGCGAAGAGGTCGTGTCGTTCTGCAACACTGGCCACTGGGCAGCGACCAACTGGTTCGCGCTGAGCGAGATGGCCGGCATCGAGAGCGTCAAGCTCTACCCCGGCTCGATGGTCGAATACTCGCAGACCGGCCGTGACATGCAGAACGCGCCGGGCCTGTTCAAGAACCTGCTGAACCAGGTCACCGGGGGCAACTGATGAGCCAGACCGCCACCCAAGGCGCGGCAGGAGCCGCGCCCGCAGGGGCCATGCCGCAGCGCGCCGGGTTGATCCTCGGCGCGCTTGTCGTCGTGGCCCTCGTCGCGCTCTTCGCCGGCGCACGCTACGGCCTGCTGCTGGCCATCGGCCTCGGCTTCGGCATCGCGCTGGAGGGCATGCGCTTCGGCTTCGCAGGACCGTGGCGCGCGATGATCCTGCGCCGCGAGCCCTCGGGCGTGCTGGCGCAGTTGCTGTCCATCGCGCTGGTCGCCGTGGTCGCCATCCCGCTGCTCAGCAGTCACGCCGGGGAGCTGATCGGCGCGCAGGCCCCCATCGGTTTTGCCATGATCGGCGGCGCCTTCGTCTTCGGCGCCTGCATGCAGATCGTGCTCGGCTGCGGCTCGGGCACGCTGGTCAACGCCGGCAGCGGAAACCCGGTGAGCCTGCTGGCCCTGCCCTTCTTCGCGCTCGGCAGCTTCGCCGGGGCGTGGAACCTGATCTGGTGGACCGACCTCGGCGCGTTGCCGATCCTGACGCTCTCGGGCGGCGCGGGGCTTGGCGTGACACTGGTGCTGCTGGCGCTGGCGGCGGCGATCTTCCTGTGGCGCGCCGCGCCCGGCACGGTGAAGCTGAGCCGCCGCCACGCCATCGCCGCCGTGCTGCTCGCGCTGCTGGCGATCGGCAACCTGCTGGTGGCGGGCCAGCCCTGGGGCGTGGTCTACGGGCTCGGTCTCTGGGCCGCCAAGGGGTACGCCGCGCTCGGCGGAGACCTCTCGGCCTCGGCCTTCTGGGCCGCACCGGGCTCGATGGAGCGGGTGCAGTCGAGCGTGCTCACCGACTACACCTCGCTGACCGACATCGGCATCATCCTCGGCGCCTTCGGCGTCGCCGCCTGGCGCCGCGGCGCGCTGGCCAGCAAGCTGCCGTCCTACCCGGCACGCGCCTGGGTCGCGACAATCGTGGCGGGCTTCCTGCTCGGCTACTCCTCGCGCCTGGCCTTCGGCTGCAACGTCGGGGCGTTCTTCTCGGGCATCTCCACCGGCAGCCTGCACGGCTGGGTCTGGTTCGTCGCCGCCTTCGCCGGGGCCTTCCTCGGCATCCGGCTGCGGCCGCTGCTGGGGCTGGAGGCGCGGACATGACCCGCAGCTTCACCGCCGCGCTCGCGCTGGCCTTCCTTGCAGCACTGCTGGTCTTCGACCTCGCGACAACGCCGCCGAACCCCTACCAGGCGCCCGCGCTGCTCGCCTTCGGCTCGGGCAGCATCGCCTCGGGCGGCTTCTGCGGCGCCCTGCCGAACTGATCGGCGGGACAGACATCAAGCCATGAAACGCGGGGCGGCCGGAAATGGCCGCCCCGTTTGCGTTAAGATTGTTACCGCCCGGGACCACTTTGAAGCCCAATGAAACAAGGGCAAAATGACGCTACGACAAGCCAAATCTTCACACAAATTTACGAGTTGTTAACCCCGCCCGGGGTAGGTCCACAGGCAGGGACTTTCTTAATGTGAGTGGCTATTCTACCTCCCGACAAATCCCCTTGGGTCCACACCGCAGCAGGCGGTACGCCCAAGGGGAATTGAGGTCTCCTTCGTCCCGACAGGCAGCTGTCCCCGCGGGGACAGCAGCTCGGATCAGAGCCCCTGCCCGCCCGACAGCTCGACCCGCTGCGCGGTCATCCAGCCAAGCCCGCCGGTCAGCAGCGCCGCGACTCCCGCGCCGATATCGTCCGGCTCGCCAACCCGGCCAAGCGTCGTCATCCCGGCGACCTGCGCGTTCAGCTCGGCGTTGTCGCGCACGGCGCCGCCGGCGAAATCCGTGGCGATGGCGCCGGGGGCCAGGCAGTTCACCCGGATGCCGCGCGGCCCCAACTCCTGCGCGGCGTAGCGGGTGAGCACCTCGACCGCACCCTTCATCGCCGCATAGGCGGCGTGGCCCGGCAGGGTGAACCGCGCCAGCCCCGTGGAGACGAAGAGCACCGCGCCGCCCTCGGCAATCCGCGGGGACAGCGTTCGGGTCAACAGGAAGGGCGCGCGCAGGTGCACGCGGTAGAGCTGGTCGAGTTGCTCCGGCTCGGTGCCGGCGATGCTGGCATGCAGGCCGAAGCCGGCGTTGTTGACGAGGTAGTCGAAGCTGTCGCGCCCGAAGCTGGTCTGCAGCGTCTCGTCCAGCGCCGCGGCGAAGCTGGCGATGTCATCGCCGCCCGCGTCGAAGGGCAGCATCGCCGCGCGCACGCCAAGGGCTTCGATCTCGCGCCGGGTCTCGGCCGCCGCCTCGGGGGCGCTTTTGTAGGTGCCGATCACCTCGACGCCCGCGCGGGCAAGGTGCAGCGCGGCGGCGCGGCCAAGGCCGCGGCTCGCGCCGGTGATGAGGGCAATCTTGCGGGTCATCTCAGGAACTCCTGTCTCCGCGGGGCGGCATATCCGCCCCGTTCGGAGCCAGAGATAGGTTGTCAGGCTGGTTCGATAAATCGTACAGATACGCATAGCCTATCCGGATATCCGAACAATGCAGCAGATCGACCTGAACTCCCTCGCGCAGTTCGTCACCGTGGCGCGGCACCTCAACTTCCGCCGGGCGGCGGCGGAGCTGGCAATCTCGCCCTCGACCCTGAGCGAGCGCATCCGCGAGCTCGAGGCGCGGCTCGGGGTGCGCCTGCTGAACCGCAACACCCGCAGCACCTCGCTCACCGAAGAAGGCGAGCGGCTGCTGGCGCGCAGCCGCGATGCGGTTGCGGTGCTGGGGGAAGCCGCCGCCTCGGTCGGCAGTGGGCGCGATGCGCAGCTCAGCGGGCGCATCCGGATCAACGGCCCGGCGCCGGCGATCGAGCTGCGGCTGATGCCGCTGGTCACCTCGTTTCTCGCGCAGCATCCCGGCGTGCGGATCGAGGTGGTCAGCGAGGGCGACCTTGTCGACGTGGTTGCCCGCGGCTTCGACGCCGGGCTGCGCTACGACGAGGCGCTGGCGCAGGACATGGTGGCGGTGCGGGTCGGGGCCGACCAGCGCATGCTGGTCGCCGCCGCACCCGGGTATCTCGCCCAGCACGGCGCCCCGGCGCAGCCCGATGACCTCGCAGACCACGCCTGCATCACCCATGTCTTCGGCACCGGCACCACCCTGCCCTGGTCCTTCGAAAAGGACGGGCGGGCCTTCGATCTGCACCCGCAGGGGCGGCTCGCGGTGAACAGCGCCGCCGCCGGACTGGTGGCCGCCCGCGCCGGGCACGGGCTGGTCTATACCTTCGACGACTACCTGGCCGAGGATCTGAGGACCGGGCGGCTGATGACGGTGCTGGAGGACTGGACCCCGCCCTTCCCCGGCCCCTCGCTCTATTTCACCGAGCGGCGGCTGATGCCGCCCGCGCTGCGCGCCTTCGTCGACCACGTGAAGGCGCAGGCGCCGCGGGGCTGACGTGCCTTGTGCCCGCGCCGCGAGACCCTATGTTTGGGGCGTGAACCAACGATGGATCGGAGCCCGCCATGAAAAGCTTTGCTGTTGTCTTCGTGATCGGCGCGCTGCTGGTCGTCGTCGGCCTCGCCATGGTCAACCGCAGCCGCACGCCGATGGACGGCGACCAGGCCGCTGCCCCCGGAGCCCAGACCGAAGAAGCCCAAGCCGAAGACGAGCGCTATGCGATGAGCATCGGCCGCCCGGTCGAGCTGACTCAGGGCGAGTTGCAGCAGGTGCGAACGCTCGCCCCCGGCATCGACACCAGCCGGATCCGGCCGGAGCAGGTCGGGAAGATCCGCGCGATCCTGCACAGCCAGGGCAATGACGCCACCAAGCGGGGCCGCATCGAGCGCCTGGTGAACTGAGGCCCGGCTCAGCCGGTCAGCTCGTCGAACAGCGCTTTCGCGTCCAGCACGCCGTAGCCCGCCCCGACGTGGTGATGCGTGGGTGAGCCGCGCACCGTCCGGATCAGCGCCGTCTGGAACTGCACCGCGTTGAGCGGCGGCAGCCCGAGCTTGCGGCGCCGCGACATGACCAGCGCGATCGCCCCGGTCACATGCGGCGCGGCCATGCTGGTGCCGCTCATCGTCCGCGTTTCGTCATGCCCCGTGCCGCCCGATTGCACCGAGCGGACCTGGAAGCCCGGCGCGCAGAGCTCGGGCTTGCGCCGCCCGTCGCGGGTGTTGCCCCAGGAGGAACTGTCGTTGAGCCGCGAAGGCGTCTCGGAATTGCAGGCCCCGACGGTGATCACCGTGCGCGCGGTACCGGGGACGGAGAGCGTCATCTCGGGATCCTGCGTGTCGAAGCGGATGGCCCGCGCGTTGGTGCGCTCGACCCAGATGTGCACCTCGCGCGCGGCGCTGAGCATCTGGCGGCCGTGCATCTCGAGCGTCCAGCCGCCCACCTGGATCGGGTCGGGCTGCGCGCGGATCGAGATCACCAGCCGGTGCGCGCCATTGTCGGGGTGCAGTTCCTTGAGGAACAGCCTGCAGAGATTGCCGCCGAGCGTCGCCTCGATCTCCGGCGCATCGAAGGAGACGAAGTCGGTCGCCTGCCCCGCCGGGGTGATCAGCCGGAAGGCGACATCGTCCATGCCGTCGACCCAGGCCTCGAAGTAATCCGCATCCCGCACCCGCGCCGAGCTGGCCCACTTGAGCTCGGCCAGCAACCCGTCGGCGACCGAGACCTTGGCGTGGCCCGCGTTGCCACGCTCGTTGCCGGCGGATTTGACGATCACGCAGTCCGGGTCGCGCCCGCCGCCGGTGATCGCGTCGAAGGCGGCCTCGAGCGTGGTGGAGCCGTCATGCGCGCCGGCGTTCATCCCGAGGCTGACGTTGATCGCGATGGGCCGCGGGTCGGCCAGCACCGCGGTGCCGCCCTGCGCGGCCCTTCGCAGGAAGGCGAGCGCGTCGACGTGGCTCATCGAGTAGCCGATGCTGGGCGGCTCGCCGGGCCCCTGGGTGATCCCCGCCATGACGCAGAGGATCGGCGCCTCGGGCGCCATGCCCTCGGCCATCTGCCCCGCCGCGCGGCCCGCCGCGATACCGGCGACGTGGCTGCCATGCCCGGCGAGGTCGCGCAGACGCATCGGCACCTCTGCCGCGCCCGCCTCATGCGCGGCGATCATCGCGTCGATCTCGCCCGCGAGAAACAGCCGCCCGTGAGTCTGGGTGAAGGCGGGATCGGTGCCCGCCGGGGTCAGGCCGCCGCCGCTGCGCTGGTCCCAGATCGCCAGCATGCGCGTGCGGCCGTCCGGCTTGCGAAAGGCGTGATGCAGGATGTCGACGCCGGTGTCGATGAGCCCGACGATGGCCTGGTCGCCGCGCTCGTCCAGCGGCGGGCGGTGGATGTCCGCCGCGCCGACGAAGGGCACCGAGTGGTCGAGTTCCTCGATCCCCGCCTCGCGGCTGACCTCGATGGCAACCACCATGGGATCGGCCCGCAGCGCGTCGATATCCGCCGCGCTGGCGAGCGCCGTGGCAAACTGGCCGAAGCGCGAGGACACCGGCATGCCGGCGGGCGGCACCCAGGCGTCGCTGCGCAGGCGGAGCACCACGGGCTGGCGCGGCACCTGAGGCGGGGGTGCGTCGCCCTCGAGCTCCATCTCGAACATGGTCTCGAGCCCGCCCTCGGTGTCGTCCTCGCGGCCGCGCAGCAGCGCCCGCGCCCCATCGTCGAACGTGTCGTCCTCGGCCTCGGTGGCCAGCGCCCGCACCCGCATGAGCTGCACGTAGGCGTCGATCCGGTGCGCCGCGACGCCGGGGATCACCCCTTCGACCGCGACATCGGCCCCGTCCTCGGCCCGGCCCTCGAGGGACTCGAACTCCGGCCCGACGGGGGCGGCGATGCGGGCGGCCTCGGCGGCCTCCTCGATGGCGGCCTCCTCTTCAGGGCTGACCGGCGGCGGGCCGTCGCTCGCCGCCTCTTCGACCGCGCTCTCGAAGCCGTTCTCGGCCTCCAGCGCGCCGGCGAAGTTGAAATGCAGCAGGCGCCCCGTGTGCCGGTAGATCACCGGGATCCGCGCGACGATGTCGTCGGCGTTGACCACCCGCACGTAGCTGGTGCCGAAGGTCGCGCGCATGAAGCCCGCCGCCCCGTCCGACAGCATCCGCGGCTGGCCGAAGGTGACCACCCCGGCGGGCCGCCGCGCCCGGTGATGCGCCGCGGCGACCACGGCGACCGCACCGCCGAGGCTGTGCCCGGTGAACCAGAGCGTGCGCCCGCCCGCCTCCTCGACGGCGCGTGCCACGAGATGCGCCACCGAGACGTAGGCATCGAGAAATCCGCTGTGGATGGCCGCGCCGAAGGCGGCGGAATTGGCAGGCGGGATCTGCAGGTTGCTCATCCAGTCGGCGAGCCCCTGCGTGCCGCGAAAGGCGAGGACCGCCGAGCGCGGCCCCATGGCCAGCAGCCCCTCGGTGGTGCCGGCGCGGAACACCCGGCCGTGCACCCGCCAGACCTGCCCCAGCACCCGGCTGGTCTCGGCGGTGGTCTCGTAGGAGAGCTTGCAGGCGGAGGCCAGCGCATAGGCCGTCTTCCAGGAGAACCCGCGTTGCGCGACCCAGTCGTCTTGGAACCTCATGGCCTAGAAGGCGCCGTAGAGCGGAGAGGTTTCGGCGTCGCTGGACCGGTTCCGCGTCGCCGCGCGGGCCGGAAGAGAGCGGCGCACAGAAAAGTTGCGCGCCTGGCCGAGTGCTGATCGGTTCACGAAAACCCTCCCCGGAAGAAATGCATTTTCAAAAGAATGGCGCGAGCATACCACGAAAACGCACCCCAAAGAAGCGAGCCGGGATGGTTCGCGCCCGTGATCCGGTCGTTCCGTGAGCGCCTATCCGGCGCGCGCGGGCCTTGGGCAGGCGACGTCGGGCCGGTCGCGGAAGCCCTTGGAGTTGTGAATTGACACGGCTCGCGCCGCCGCGCTAGGTCGAGACCAGACGCCGCAGCGCGGCAAATTTCTCAACTCCAGCACCCACCTATCCGGCAGGCAGCTCCTAGATCAGGAATTGTTCCTTGAGCGAACTTGCGATTTCCCTTCCAGCGGGTGCGCCCTGCCTCGGGCTTCCGCTGCGTCTCGGCCCCCGCAGCGGCGTCATCGAGGACGCCAGCTCCGACACGCTCACCGCCTTCGCCGCCGGCCAGGCCATCTCGCAGCGGCTCTATGGTGCCTTCCCCTTCGAGCGCGACCTGCCGGGCTGGCTCTACACGCTCCGTCCCGCGCTGGCCGCCGCCCCGGCCGAACCGCAGGCCGATGACGCCGCCCGTCCGCTCGCGCTGCAGCGCCTGCCGTCGCAGCAGGGCTATGCCGAGGCGGTGGCCGCGACGGCGGCGCAGGTGGCCGACCCCGCGCGCCCGCTGCGCAAGGCGGTGCTGGCGCGGGCGCTGGACCTGCGGACCGACCGCGAACTCGATCCCTTCGCCGTGGCCGCGCGGCTCGGCACCGACCCGCATGTCACCGCCTATTGCCTGCCCCTGCCCGGCGCCCAGGGCGCCGCGCGCTGGCTGGTCGGCGCCACGCCCGAGCTGCTGCTGCGCAAGACCGGCGCCGCGATCCGCTCGCACCCGCTGGCCGGCTCGGCCCGGCGGCGCGAGGATGCCGCCGAGGACGCGCAGGTGAAGGCCGCGCTGCTCGGCTCCGAGAAAGACAATGTCGAGCACCGGGTGGTGGTGGAATACATCCACGATGTCCTCGCCCCCTACTGCGCGAAGCTCAGCGTCCCGGATGCGCCGCAGCTCGACCGCACCGCCAGCATGTGGCACCTCGGCACCTGCATCGACGGCGAGCTGCGCGATCCGGACACGCCCTGCCTCGAGCTGCTGGCGGCGCTGCACCCGACCCCCGCCGTCGCCGGGGCGCCGCTGCGCGAGGCGCTGCAGGCGATCACCGCCGCCGAGCCCTTCGACCGCGAGTTCTATGCCGGCACGCTCGGCTGGGTGGACGGCGCCAACGACGGCGAATGGCACGTCACCCTGCGCTGCGCGATGATCGAGGGCTGCGCGGCGCGTCTCTTTGCCGGGGCCGGGATCGTCGCCGCCTCGGACCCGCTCGAGGAGGTCGCCGAGACCCGCGCCAAGTTCCTCGCCATGCGCCGTGCGCTCGGCATCTCCGAGGGCCTCTGACCCCACACTCCCACGTTCCGCAAGAAAGCTCCCATGGCCCTTCCGAAAATACCCGACTACCCGCTGCCCACCGCCGCCGAGCTGCCGACCCCGCGCGCGCCCTTCGCGCTGGCCCCCGGCCGTGCGGCGCTGCTGGTGCATGACATGCAGCGCTACTTCTGCGCCGCCTACGGCAGCGATGCCTTCACCCGCCAGGGCAGCACGATCGCCGCCGCCGCCGCCAATATCGTGCGGCTTCTCGAGGCGGCCCGCGCCGCGGGCGTGCCGGTCTTCTACACCGCGCAGAAGGGCAACCAGTTCCGCCCCGACCGCGGGCTGCAGGCGGCACTCTGGGGGCCGGGCATGTCGGCGATCCCGGAGCATGAGGAGATCATCCCCATGCTCGCGCCGGCAGAGGGCGACATCACCCTCGTCAAGCATCGCTACAGCGCGTTCCAGCGCTCGAACCTCGCCCACCTGATGCGCGCGCGCGGGCGCGACCAGCTGATCGTCACCGGCATCTACGCCCATATCGGCTGTCTCGCGACCGCCGCCGAGGCCTTCCAGCGCGACATCGAGCCGTTCTTCGTGGGCGATGCGCTGGCCGACTTCAGCCGCGCGCAGCAGGACATGGCGCTGAGCTGGATCGCCGGCTGCTCCGGCGTGCCGGTGATCACCGAGGACGTGGTCCAGACCCTGGGCATCGCCGCGCAGGGCTGAGCCCGCGCCCCGCTCAGCCCCTCTGCTTCGGGGGGCCGGGCCGTCCGGCGCATTCGAGGAAGATGCGCTTCTCGCAGGTGGCGCAGATGCTCTCGTCGAGCTTCGGCACGATCTCGGCGATGGCGTCGCCCTTGGACAGGTGCAGCCGCTCGCGGGTCAGCGTGCGGACCACCTTGAATCGGGCCAGCTTGGTCAGCGTGCGGGGGGTCTTCACCTGCAGGTGCAGCGTGCCGCCCATGCGCTCGCGCCGCTGCGCTTCGTCGAGGATCAGGTCGGCCCCGGCAAGGTCGATGTCGCCGCCGCCCTTGACGATGAACAGCATGGTCTTCTGCAGCGGGCGCTCGCGTTCCAGCCGGCGGAACTCGCGGCGGAGAAACTCCACCGAGCCGAAGAACAGCGGCCCGTCGAGCCGGCAGACCATGAGCTGCGGGCATTCCTGCAGCCCGTTCGGCGCGGCGTGCTTGAACACCCGGCCCGGGGTTGCGGGATCGGGGGCGCCCTGCCCGAGGAACGGCCGCGCCGCACCGCGCAGGAAGAAGCCCAGCGACAGCAGCACCCCGACGTAGATCGCCGTCTCGAGGTCGACCAGCAGCACGGTGACGAAGGTGACCCCCGCGATGATCGTCTCGGTCGAGGAGGAGGTGACGAGGTGGCGGATCTCGCGGAAATCGATCAGCCGCCAGGCCACCAGCATGATCACCCCGGCGATGCCGGGGATCGGCACCACGGCAAAGGCCGGGGCGACCAGCAGCAGGATCCCGAAGAGGAAGGCCGAAGAGAAGATCGCCGAAAGCGGCGTGCGCGCGCCGGCGTCGAAGTTGATGCCGGAGCGGGTGAATGACGCCGAACTCGGGTAGCAGCGGAACAGGCTGCCGATGACGTTGGACAGGCCCTGTGCAAAGAACTCACGGTTGCCGTCGATCATCTGCCCCGAGCGCAGGGCGAGCGCGCGCGAGACCGAGAGAGCTTCCAGCAGGCCGACGATGGCGATGGCCATGGCGCCGCCGCCGAACTCGCGCAGATCGCCGAGCGAGAGCTCGGGCAGGGCCATGCTGGGCACGATCTCTCCGAGCGGGCCGATGGTGGCGATGCCCGCCTCGGCGCCGCCGAGCGCCAGGCTGAGGCCGGTGGCGACCACCAGCGCGGCGAGGTAGTTGGGCCAGAGTGGCCGCCAGAGCTTGATCGCTAGCCCGACGCCGAAGGCCGCGCCGGAGATCGCCAGCGCCCGCCAGTCCGCCGCCAGCGCGCCCTCGGGGATGGCCGAGAGGAAAGCAACGAGATCGCTGGTCGAGGGTAGCGGCACGCCCAGCACGTGGCGGATCTGGCTCAGCGCGATGAGGATCGCAGCGCCGGTGACGAAGCCGGTCATCACCGAATGCGAGACAAAATCCACCAGCGCGCCGAGCCGCGCGAGGGCAAAGGCGAGCTGGATGAGCCCGACCATCAGGCACAGGGTGATCGCGGCGGTGATGTACTCGGGCGAGCCCGGAACGTAGCGCCCGGAGAGCGTGGCGAAGAGCATGATCGACAGCGCCGTGGTCGGCCCGGAGACCGCCTGCCAGCTCGAGCCGAGCAGCGCCGCGACCAGCGTCGAGATCATCGCGGTGTAGAAGCCGTATTCCGCCGGCAATCCCGCGATGGCGGCAAAGGCCACGCCCTGCGGCAGCACCAGCGTCGCGCCGGTGAGCCCCGCCATGAGGTCCGCGCGCAGCGTGTGGCGGCTGGTCAGCCCGACCCAGTCGGGAACCAAAGCGGATGCGCGCGCCCGGAGGGCGCGCGGGGAGGTGCTTGCGTCGGCCATCGGATCAGGCGCGGGCGACCGGGGCGGGCGCGGTCTCGGTATGCGCCAGCTCGGCCTGCATCAGCTGCTCGAGAAGCCGCGCCTTAACCGGGGCCGCCTCGGGCGCGTCCCAGAGGTTCCGCAATTCGTTGGGGTCGGTCTCGAGGTCGTAGAGCTCGCCCCAGCCGAGCCCCTGGAAGACCGAGAGCCGGTAGCGCGCCTCACGCAGCGTGTGCACGTTGGGGCAGACGCCGAGCCCGTCCATCTGCGCCTGGTGGGCGTATTGGATCAGCACGCCCTCGGGGGCGCTCGCCTCGGACATCAGGTCGCGCCCCTGCATGCCCCAGGCCTGTTCGATCTTCGCCCGCTCGAGGATGGTGGCCCCGATGTCCAGCGTCTGGCCGAAGCGGTCGCTGCGGGTGCCCGTCTCGCCCTGCGGGTCGGCCCAGACGAAGGGCACGCGGGTGATCTGCTCGTATTGCTCGGAGCCCTTGAACAGCAGCCGGTGGTCGCCGAGGTGGTCGCCGTGGTCCGAGGTGAAGATGGTGACGGTCTCGCCGCCGCGTCCACTTTCGGTCAAGGCGCCCTGCACCCGGCCCACCGCGTCGTCGATCATGGTGATCATGCCGCAGGTCAGCGCCTGCGCCTCCTGCGCCTCGCGGGCCGAGCAGCCGATGGCGTTCATCCCCTTGAGGTTGGCCGTGCCCGCCTCGCGCGCGCCCAGCACGCCGGCCACATGCGGCGGCGGGGTCCAGTCGTTCGCGGTGAAGGCGGCGGGAAGCGGCATGTCGTCCGGGTCGTACATGTCCCAGTACTCGCCCGGCGGGTTGAACGGGTGGTGCGGGTCGGGCCAGCTGACCATCAGGAAGAACGGCCTGTCGCTGTCTTTTCGCGCCTCCAGCCAGGCGCAGGCGCGCTCGGCGATGTAGGAGGTGGAATAGAGCTCGGAGGGCACCGCGGTGCGCACCGCCTGCGGGCAAGTATAGTCGTGCGGCAGCTGGTTCTGCGCCCCCATCTTGTTGCCGATCTCGGGATCGCGCTCCCGCGCCCAGCGGGCGTAGTCGCCGCCGATGTGGTCGCCGTGGCCGGTCACCAGTTCCACGTGGTCGAACCCGTAGAAGGGCGTCGGCACCGCGGGGCTCTCGCCCGACCAGAAGTCCGGCTCCTCGACGTGGTAGCCCGGCGTGGCGAAATCGTTACGCACCGCCTCGCTGAGCGGGCCGTTGGCCTTGTAGTAGCCGGGGCGTGCCTCGGGCGGGGTCAGCACCGGGGCGATGCCGGTGAAGGTCTGCAGGTGGCTCTTGCCGATAAGCGCGGTGTCATAGCCCGCGTCGCGCAGCAGCTCGACGAAGGTCACGTTGCGCTGCGACAGCGGGATGCCGTTGAAGCGCACGCCGTGGCCCGCGGGCATCCGGCCGGTCATCAGGCTGGCGCGATTGGGCATGCAGACCGGGCTGGCGACGTAGAAACGGTCGAAGGCGGTGCCCTGCGCGGCCATGGCGTCGATGTTCGGGGTGCGCACGATCGGGTGGCCGTAGCAGCCGAGGAAATCGGCGCGATGCTGGTCCGTGATGAACAGGATGAAGCTGGGACGGTCGGTCATCAGAGGGCCTCGGCGGGTTGAAGTTTGCTGGTGCGACGCCAGACGGCGAGCGCGACGCCCAGACCCAGCGCGGCGGCACCGGCCAGCACGTAGGGCGACAGGAGGGTTGCGGCGCAGGCGAGGCGCAGCAGGCGCTCCCAGCCCGGCAGGCGCTGCTTGTCGAAGCCGATGAGCGCGCTCGAGGCCAGGTAGAGCGAGGCCGCCAGCGTCAGCAGCGAGAAGGCGACGAAGCCGAGCGAGGCAGCGGCGGCAGCCTCGGTGCCCAAGAGCAGCGCCGGGTTGTAGACGAAGGCGAAGGGCACGAGGAAGATCATCGCGCCGATCCGCGTCGCCTCGACCGCCGTGCCGATCGGCTTGCCCTTGGAGATCGAGGCCGCGGCATAGGCCGCGATGGCCACCGGCGGGGTGATCACCGAGGCGACCCCGAAGAAGAAGACGAACATATGGGCGGTCAGCAGCTCGACGCCGAAGCCGGTGAGCGTGGGGCCCATGACGGCGACGATGGCGATATAGGCGGGCAGCGTCGGCATGCCCATGCCCAGCACGATGCAACCGGCGGCGGCGATCAGCAGGGCGGCCATCAGCGAGCTGCTCGCGGCATTGGCCAGCAGCACGGCGAATTTGGTCGGGATGCCGGTGGCGTTCAGCGTCGAGACCACGATGCCGACCATGGCGATGGCGATGGCCAGCTGCGCGACGGTCTTGCCGCCCTCGGCCAGCGCTTCGATCAGCTTCCACGGCGCACGGCGGATCTCGGGGTTGATGAAACTCATCGGGAACAGCAGGAAGATCGCCGCGATGGAGGCCCCGGCGGGAGACAGGCCCGAGACCAGCAGCCAGACGATCAGCGCGATCGGCCCGAAGACCAGCGCGAGGTTGATCCAGTCCTGCCCGGCGGGCGGCTCGATCGCCTCGTCTTCCTCGCGCGCGGTGATGCCGAGCTTCTCGGCCTCGAAGAAGACCGCGAGGAAGAGGCTGACGTAATAGGCAATGGCGGGGATCAGCACGGCGAGGATCACCGCGAGGTAGCTGACGCCGACGATATCGGCCATGACCAGCGCGGCGGCGCCCATGATGGGCGGCAGGATCTGCCCGCCGGTGGAGGCGGCGGCCTCGACGGCGCCCGCGAAATTGCCGGAAAAGCCGCGGCGGCGGATCATCGGGATGGTGACCACGCCGGTGCCGACCACGTTGGCCACGGCGCTGCCCGAGACGGTGCCGAAGAGCGCCGAGGCGGAGATCGCCGCATAGGCCGGCCCGCCGCGGAAGCGGCGCATCAGGTGGAAGGAGATGCGGATCATCGAGCCGCCCGCGCCGCAGCCTTCGAGCACCGCGCCGAGGATGATGAAGGGCAGCACGGTTGACAGCACGATGCCCATGATATTGCCGAGGATGCCCTGGCTGGCGTCGTACCAGGTGTTCTGGGCGATGAACTCGTTCATGTCGCCGACCACGGTCTGGAAGACCCCGGGCCAGTAAGGGCCGGTGGCGAGATAGCCGAAGACCACGGCGCCGAGAATGGCGATGGGCGCGCCCCAGAGCCGCCAGCAGGCGATGATCGACAGCACGGCGGGGATCGCCGCCATCCAGGCCTCGCGGGCCGAGAAGAACATGAAGCTGTCCTTCAGGATCATCGAGACCTGGTAGTAATCCCAGGACACCCAGCTCATCAGCCCCAGCGCGATGGCGTAGCCGATCAGGTGGAAGGCGGTGAGCTTCTCGTCGCGGGTCAGGCGCAGCGCGTCCCAGATCAGGAAGCTCAGGAAGCACAGCCAGTAGAACAGCGGCCGGAACCAGTCGAGCTCGAACGGTCCGACGCGCGGCAGGACGCCGTAGGTCGGCAGAACGTTGGCGAGCCCGGCAAGGGCGATGACAAGTCCAACGGCAAGACCTGCCCAATGCAAGGCCTTCACCCTGCGTGCAATCGAAACTGTCATGAGATCTCCTCCCGGCCCGGGGCGGGCCCTTCGCCGTGGCTCGGCGGTGCCCCGGCCCTCGCGCGGGCCGGGGAAGGTTCGTCAGGTCCGGCGCAGCGCCGGGTTCCGGATCACTCCGCTTTCAGCGCGTCCGGAATGGTGATGCCCTGTTCCTCGTAGTAGCGCGCGGCGCCGGGGTGGACCGGCATGTTGGCGCCCGCGAAGGGATCGTCGGTGTTGATCCGCGACAGCAGCGCGTTGGCCGACTTCATGGCATCGAGGTTGTCGAAGAAGGACTTGGTCAGCGCGTAGGCCGCCTCGTCCGACAGATCCTTGTTGGCGCCCATCATCATCACGGTGACCATGATGTTCTGATCGGCGTCGCCATTGGCCTGCCCCTGGTAGGTGCCGGCCGGCACAACATCGGTGCGCACGGCTTGGTCCACGAGGTAATCGGCCCAGCCGTCGCCCGCCACGATGTCATCGGCCACGCCGAGCACCCGGATCTCGCGCTGCAGGCTCAGTTCCTGCACCGATTGCTGACCCACGGCCGCGGACATGATGTACATGTCGAACTGGCCGTCCTGGAACGCCTGGCTCGAGGCTTCCCACGGCAGGCGGATGCCCTCGTAGTCGGTGCCGTCCTCGAAGCCGCCGCTGGCCTCGCGCACCATGCCGCGGGCCTGGTTGGCCGCCGCACCGGCGGGCGGACCGACGTAGACGCGCTTGCCCTTGATATCCTCCCAGCTCTCGATGCCGCTGTCGGCCCAGACGATGGGATGGAACGAGCCACCCGGGAAGGTGAACAGCATGCGCATGTTGCCGGCAAAGACCTGCGCCTGCTTGGCGGTCTTCTCGTAGGGGCCGACGCCGCGCGACATGGCGCCATAGGCGGGCGGCGGCACCACCGCGAGATCGAGCTGGCCCGCACCGACCTTCATCGCCGAGCGGGTCAGCGCCTGCCCGAGCGAGACCTGCAGATCATAGCCCGCACCGGCGGTGAACTGCGCCCAGGTCTGCGGCACGATGCCGGTGAGCGAGGCGCTACCGCCGCCCTCGATGCCCAGCGTCTCGGCGCTGGCGGGCAGGCTGGCGCCCGCCAGGACCGCTGCCACGGTCATGAATTTCAGGGTCTTGAACATCCGCTCTCCTCCGGTTCGGATTTCTCCTCTGGGACGGGAGAATATATCATGCACGCGGGAATGACCTATTCCTTCTCGGCTTCTTTCATATCATTATTGGTATGACGCGGCGCGCGGGACAGGCGCTCTCGGAACATGCCCAGCAGCGTCCGCATCGCCGGTCCTTCCGGCCCCCCGGGCAGCGTGGTCAGCCCCACCGGCCCCTTCAGCGCCGGGTCCGAGATCGGCAGCACCACGACGTGCCCCGCCGCCCGCGCGTCGGCCACCAGCGCCTCGACCGTCACCACGACATGGGTCGAGGCGCGGATGGTCTTGTTGATGAAGCCCGCGTCGATCGACTCGAGCGCGAAGTCCGGCGCGACGAAGCCGCTCTTGAACAGGAAGCGCTCCAATTCCTGGCGGATGATCGTGCCGGGAATGGGCGCCAGCATCGGCTGCTCGAGCAGCGCGCGGAGCTCCGGCGTCACGCCGCTCTGCGCCACCGGATGCTCGGTCCCCACGGCAAAGACGATTGACTCGTCGTAGAGATGCTGGAAGCTCAGCCCGTGCATGGCGGTGGAATCCGACAGCCGCCCGATGACCACGTCGAGCGCCCCCTGCCGCAGCCGCGCCAGGAGGTCCGCGTTGGAGCCCGAGACGACGCGCACCGTGGTCCGCGGGTAGATCTCCTGGAAATCCTCGATGATCCCCGGCAGCGTCAGCCCGCAGACATTGGGCAGCGCCCCGATGCGCAGCAGTTCGCGGCTGCCGCCCATGTCCTGTGTCGCCTGCAGCCCTTCGGTCAGCAGCGCCATGGCCGCCTCGGCGGCGTCGAAGAGCTTGCGGCCATGCACCGTCAGCACAGCCCCGCGCTGGGAGCGGTCGAAAAGGGTGACGTCGAGCGTCGTCTCCAGTTCGCGGATCGAGCGCGAGACAGCGGGCTGGGTCAGCCCCAGCACCTCTGCCGCGGCCATGAAACTGCCACGCTGCGCCACTTCCAGGAAGCAGCGGACCTGCCGGAAGCGCAGCCTGGCCAAAAGGCGTGATGGGTTTTCGATGGCGCGCCTCCCCGTCGCAGCTTGCCTTCCATCTAGCGGAGATCGCCCCGCACCGCCAAGACCCGGCGCGGCGAAGGTGCAGCTCAGAAGATGCCGATCCGCTGCGCCAGCCGCTTCCAGTCGCGCATGCGCGCATCCATGTCGCGCCCGGTGCCATGCGCCGTGGCGTGGATCAGCAGGCTGGTCGCGGCGGTGAGGCCGAGCAGCGACTCGAGGAACAACCCGGTCTTCGAGGGGGTGTTGATCACTGCGTCGGTCACCTCATGCGCCCAGTGGCAATACTCGTCGGTCACCACCACCACGTCGCGCCCCTGCTCGCGCGCCATGCGCGCCAGCGTCTCGCTTTCGGCGGCATAGGGGATGACGTCGATGATCAGCAGGCAACTGCCGCCCGGCGCAGGCGGGTCGAGCCATTCCGACAGCATGCTGTCATGGCCGGACAGGAAGCGCACGCGCGGCCGCGCCAGCGCCAGCCGCCGCGCCGTGTCCTCGGCCAGTCCGCGCACGGTCTGGAACCCGGTGACATAGACCTCCTCGGCGGTGCCGAGGTAGCGCTCTGCGGCCTGGAAGGCGGGGGTGTTGATCTTGGCGTAGACGGTGCTGACCGCGCGCAGCTCGGCGTTCATCTGCTCCTGCCAGTCGCCCGGCAGTTCGGCGCTGTCATCGGCGAGGCTCTCGCCGGTGACCGAGTAGCGGTGCCGCAGCATCGCCTTGAACTCCTTCATGCCCGCGCAGCCGAAGCGGCGCAGCATGCGACCCACGGTGATCTCGGCCACGCCCGCCTTCTGGGCGATGGACTTGCCGGTCTCGAAGGAGATCGAGTTGAGGTTGAGCAAGAAGTACTGCGCAACCTTTGCCTCCTGCTTGGGCAGCGAGGCCATGCCTTCCTCGACTCTGCTTACGAAATCATCAATCGGCGCCTCGGCATAGGACGCAAACCCGTGTGACATGGCAGATCTCCCAATGACAGAAAACTAACATTTGACGAAAAAGACAGTATCGAACCATTTTGGCGACTCAAGGCAAAACCGAAAAACCGCCTGACAGGGAGTCACCGAAACCATGAAAAAGATGCATCTTGCCGCAACCACGGCGCTTGTTCTGGCGCCTCTGGCGGCCTCCGCCGAGACGTTGTCGATCTACAACTGGGGCGATTACATCAACCCCGCCGTGCTCGAGGCCTTCACCGAGGAGACCGGCATCGAGATCACCCTCGACAGCTACGGCTCGAACGAGGAGATGCTGGCGAAGATCCAGGCCGGCGCGACGGGCTACGACATCGTGTTCCCCTCGGTGCACATGCACGACATCATGTTCCAGCTCGGCCTGCTGGCAAAGACCGACATCGGCAAAGCGCCCGGCTTCGAGAACATCGACCCGCAGTTCGTGCGCGCGCAGACCGACCCCGATGCCGAGTATTGCCTGCCCTACGCCTGGGGCAACGTCGGCGTGGTCTACAACAAGGAGCTGGCCGGCGACATCAAGAGCTGGGAGGACTTCTTCGCCCTCGGCGCCGCGGGCAAGAAGATCACTCTGCTCGACGACCTGCGCGAGACCATCGGCATCGGCCTGATCGTGAACGGCAACTCGGTGAACTCCACCGATCCGGCCGAGGTCGAGGCGGCGGCGGATTACATCATCGACCACATCGACGGCGTCACCGCCTTCACCTACGATTCCGTTCCGCAGGTGATCTCGGGCGACGTGGCGGCGGCGCATTGGTACGTGGGCGCGAACCTCTACGTGTCGGAAAACCCGGACACCATCGGCTACATGATCCCCAAGGAAGGCGCGACCATGTACCAGGAGGACATCTGCGTGCTGGAGTCGGCGCCCAACAAGGACGCCGCCAAGAAGTTCCTCGAGTTTTACCTGCGCCCCGAGATCGCCGCGCTCAACGTCGAGCAGCAGATGAACGGCACGCCGAACCTGCCCGCACAGAAGCTGATCCCCGAGGAGATCGCCGGCAACGCAACCATCTACCCGTCGCAGGACGTCATGGAAAAGCTGCAGATCTTCGAGGACCTGGGCCGCGACCTGCAGCTCTACAACTCCGAGTGGACGCGCATCAAGACCGCGCAATGACGCCCTTTGACACCTACCCGGCGGGGCTCCTCCCCGCCGGCTCGCAGGACCGCACGCCCATGCCCTCCCCGCTTGAAATCATCGACGCCCGCAAGTCCTTCCGGACCCCAGAGGGCGGCACCATGACCGCGCTCGACGGTATCTCGCTGAAGCTGGCCAGCGCCGAGTTCGTCACCCTGCTCGGCCCCTCGGGCTGCGGCAAGACCACGCTTCTGCGCACCATCAGCGGCTTCGAGACGCTGGACGCGGGCGAGGTGCTGATCGACGGCAGCGCCGTCACCCAGATGCCGGCGCACCGCCGGCCGGTGAACACCGTGTTCCAGCGCTACGCGCTCTTCGGCCACATGAGCGTGGCGCGCAACGTCGGCTATGCGCTGGAGATCGCCGGGCGCGACAAGCGCGAGATCCGCACCCGCGTCGGCGAGATGCTGGAACTGGTCGGCCTCGCGGGCATGGAGAAGCGCTCGATCCAGCAGCTCTCCGGCGGCCAGCAGCAGCGCGTGGCGCTGGCGCGGGCGCTCGCCGCGAAACCCAAGCTGCTGCTGCTCGACGAGCCGCTCTCTGCGCTCGACAAGAACCTGCGCCAGAAGATGCAGCAGGAGCTGAAGGCCCTGCAGCGCGAGCTCGGGATCGGCTTCATCTTCGTCACCCACGACCAGGAAGAGGCACTGACCATGTCCGACCGGATCGCCGTGCTGGCACATGGGCAGATCCAGCAGATCGGCGCGCCGACCGAGCTCTACCAGACGCCCGCCAACCTGTTCACCGCCGACTTCCTTGGCGAGAGCAACCTGCTGCCCGTGACGGTCACGAGCGGGCGCGGCTGCCTGCCAGACGGCCAGAGCTTTGCCACCCCGCACGCCCCCGGCGAGGCGACGCTGCTGCTGCGCCCCGAGGCGCTCTCGGTCACCCCACCCGACGGCCACGCGCTCAGCTTCACCGGCACGATCCGCGAGACCTATTACACCGGCACCGATCACCAGATTGCGCTGGAAACGCCGGCCCACGGCACAATGCATGCGCTGCTGCGCAGCGGCGGGGCGCTGCCCTGCCTCGGCTCCGAGATCACCCTCTATGCGCCCGCGCAGGGGCTGCACCTGATCGACGAGGCCGCGCCATGAGCCTCGCACGCCGCAAGCTGCTGCAGCTCGTCGGCCTGCTCGGCGTGCCGACGGTCTTCCTGCTGATCTTCTTCTTCGGCCCGCTGCTGATCATGCTGGTCTACAGCTTCCTGACGCCGGGGCTCTACGGCGGGGTCGACTGGATCTTCTCGCATCTGAACTACGGGCGCATCCTCGGCTGGGCCGACACGCGCTACGAGAAGTTCGACCCGGTCTACATCGCGATCTTCCTGCGCTCGCTGAAACTGGCGGCGCTGACCGTGCTTGCGAGCCTGGCTGTCTGCTACCCCGCCGCCTTCTGGATCAGCCGGATGCGGCCCGGGATGCGCGACTTCGCGATCTTCCTCGTCACCCTGCCGTTCTTCGTCAGCCTGATCGTGCGGCTGTTTGCCTGGGTGCTGATCCTGCGGCCGACCGGGTTTCTCAACCAGGGACTCATGGGGCTGGGGCTGACCGGCGGCCCGATCGAGTTCCTCTATACCGACTTCGCGGTGATCCTCGGGATGACCTATGTCTTCATCCCCTTCATGTTCCTGCCGCTCTACGGCTCGATCGAGAAGCTGGACATGGCGCAGATCGAGGCCTCCTCGGACCTGGGCGCCACGCGCTTCCAGACCTTCCGCAAGGTGATCCTGCCCGCCACCCTGCCCGGCATCGTCGGTGGCTCGATCATCACCTTCATCCCGGCCCTGGGCAACTTCATCGTGCCCTCGGTGCTGGGCGGCGCGAAGGTGCTGATGATCGGCAACCTGATCGAGCAGCAGTTCCTCTCGGCGCGCAACTGGCCCTTCGGCTCGGCGCTGGCGATGCTGGTGATGAGCGCGGTGCTGGTGCTGCTGATCGCGCAGTTCCGGCTGGCCAAGAAGGAGGCGCAGTCATGATCCTGCGCCGCCTGCTGAGCCTCTACGGGCTGCTCTTCTTCGTCTTCGTCTACGCGCCGATCCTGCTGGTGGTGATCTACTCGTTCAACGCCAACACGCTGAACATGATGATCTGGGACGGCTTCACGCTGGACTGGTACCGGCAGCTCTTCGGCATGGAGACCTCGCTGACCCAGAGCGCCACCTTCGTCGACAGCACCGACCAGCTCTGGGGTGCGGTGCGCACCAGCCTGATCGTGGCGCTTTCGACCTCGGTCTTCTCGACCGTCTGCGGCACCGCGCTGGCGCTCGCCGTGGCGCGCTACCGGTTCCGGCTGGCGCGCTTCTACCGCACTCTGATGATGGTGCCGATGATCATGCCCGACATCGTGCTGGGCATCGCGCTGCTGATCTTCTTCATCACCATCGGCATGAACCTGTCGATGCTGACGATCATCATCGGCCAGTCGACCTTCCTGATCTCCTACGTTTTCGTGACGGTCTCGGCCCGGCTCGCCGAGGTCGACACCAGCGTCGAGGAGGCGTCGGCCGACCTTGGCGCGACCCCGGCGCAGACCTTCCGCAAGGTGACCCTGCCGGGCATCGCGCCGGGCATACTGGGCGGCTGGCTGCTGGCGTTCATCATCTCGATGGACGACCTGGTGATCACCTATTTCATCGCCGGCACCGGCAACACCACGCTGCCCATCCACATCTGGGGGCTGCTCCGGCGCGGCATCAAGCCGGAGATCAACGCCATCGCCACGCTGATGCTGCTGTTCACGCTGGTGATCGCCGCCGCCGGCCTCTACTTCAGATCGAGACGACAGAAATGACCAAGACTTCCAAACCCCGCGCCCGCGATCTCGGCATTCCCCTGCCCGGCACCCCCGGCCCGCTCAATGCCATCACCGACGTGAAGGGGGTCGAGGTGGGCACCACCGAGTTGCTGTCATCGTGCGATCCCACGCTCGCCACCCGCGGCATCCAGGTGCAGACCGGCGTCACCGCGATCCTGCCGCGCGGCCGCGATCCCGAGCCGAAACCGGTCTGGGCCGGGCAGTTCAGCCTCAACGGCAACGGCGAGATGACCGGCGCGCATTGGGTGCGCGACGGCGGCTGGCTGGCCGGACCGATCATGATCTCAAACTCCCACGCCATCGGCCCCTGCCACACGGCGGCGGTGCGCTGGATGGTCGAGACCTATGGCGCCACCTGGGAGGACAACCACCTCTGGGCGATGCCGGTGGTGGCCGAGACCTACGACGGCGTGCTCAACGACATCAACGGGCTGCACGTCACCGAGGCGCTGGCGCGTCGGGCGCTGGATGCCGCGAAGCCCGGCCCGGTGTCCGAGGGCAACTCGGGCGGCGGCGCGGGGATGATCTGCTACGAGTTCAAGGGCGGCACCGGCAGCGCCTCGCGGCAGCTGGACGTGGACGGCCAGACCTTCACCCTCGGCGCGCTGGTGCAGGCCAACCACGGGCTGCGGCCCTGGCTGACAGTCGCGGGGCGCCGGGTCGGCGAGCAGATGCCCGAGCACCGGATCCTCGACATGATGACCGAGCGCGGCTCGATCATCGTCATCCTCGCCACCGACCTGCCGCTGTCGTCCAGCCAGCTCGAGCGCCTGTCGCGCCGCGCCGCCATCGGCATCGGCCGCGCCGGAAGCCCCGGCGGCAACAACTCGGGCGACATCTTCCTCGCCTTCTCGACGGCCAACGAGATGCCGCTGCCGCAGCTCTCGGGGCCATGGCGACAGATGACCTGCCTGAACGACGAGCTGCTCGATCCGGTCTACATGGCCGCCGTCGAAGCGGTCGACGAGGCGGTGCTCAACGCGCTCTGCGCCGCCGAGGACGTACCGCTGGCGCGCCCGGCGAATGGCATCTGCCGGGCGATGGACACCGACAGGCTCGTCGAGCTGATGGCGGGCTGAGGCGCCGGGCGGCGCGGCATCACCGGCCCCGCCGCACCCGCCCGATCAGCACCAGCAGCGCGGCCAGCGCAAGCGCGGCCGCGGCGAGCCCCGCGCTCAGCGCAAGGTCGTAGCCGCCGAGCCGCCAGATCACCGAGCCGACCTGCGGCGCAATGGCCATGGCCACGAGGAAGGGCACCGCCATCACTCCGGCGATCCGGCCGTAGCCCCGGGGCCCCAGCACCTCCACCGTCACCACCGGCTTGAGAATGCTCACCAGCCCGTAGCTTGCCCCGAAGAGCAGCGCGAAGAGATAGGCCGCCATCGGCACGCGCGGCACCACCACCAGCAGCACGAGCACCGCGCAGACCAGCCCGCTGAACGAGACCGCCGTCACGGTGAGGGGCCGGACCCGGTGACCGAGGAGCATGGTGGTCAGCCGCCCCGCCACCTGCATCGGACCGAAAAGCGACGCCGCCAGCACCGCCTGCGGCAGGCTCAGCCCTGCCCCCGTCAGGATCGGGATCACATGGGCAATCACCATGCCCCCGGTGAAGCCGAACAGCGGAAAGGCGGCAAAGATCAGCCAGAACTCGGGGCGGGCCCGCGCGGCGCGATAGGCCGCCTCGTCCGGCGCGCGCGCCTCGGCACCCCGCGGGACGACCGGGCAGCATTCAAGCATCGTGGCCCCGGCGTGCAGCGCCGGGGCGCCGATCAGCCCGACCACCCCGGCAAAGATCCACACCGCCGCGCGCCAGCCGACGCTCTCGGCCAGGAAGGCGCCCGACGGGTAGGCCAGGCTCGAGGCAAAGCCCGCCACGAGGGTGATCAGCGTGATGTTGCGCCGCGCCCGCGCGCCGGTGGTGCGGGTGACAAAGGCAAAGCAGGGCTCGTAGAGGCTTGCGCCCTGCGCCGCGCCGAGCACGAGCCAGGCGAGCAGGAACACCGCGTAGCTCTGCGCCGTGCCCAGCAGCAGCAGCGCGCCGGCGCCAAGGGCCATGCCGCCGCCGAGCAGCCAGCGGCCGCGGCCAAGGTCCACCCAGCGCCCGGCCAGCGGAGAGACCGCAGCCCCGGTGAGGATCGCGCACATGAAGGCGAAGGTCAGCCAGCTCTTGCCCCAGGGCAGCGCCGCGTCCCAGGCCAGGAGCAAGGCGGCGAAGATGTAGTAGATCCCCGCGTAGCCGATGGTCTGGCCGAGCCCGAGCAGCCAGATCGCCAGCCTCTCGGCCTTCTCCGGCTGTCGTTGCGCGTAGCCGTGCGGGTCGAGCCCGATAGCCCGCCATGCCCGGTCGATGCCGGCCCCGACACGGGTCAGCCCGCCCGCGCTCGGCCCGCGCTGCGCCGGTGTCATGCGCCCGCCCGCAACGTCCGGGCCGTCATTCCGGGGCCGCCGCCTTGGCCTGGCTCATCCGCGCCGACAGCTCGGCATGGCTCTCGACCCGCTCCGAGTAGCGATCGACGAGGTGCTCCTTGATGTCGCGCGTCAGCAGGGTGAACTTCACCAGCTCCTCCATCACGTCGACGATGCGGTTGTAATAGGGCGAAGGCTTCATCCGTCCCGCCTCGTCGAACTCGTCCCAGGCCTTGGCCACCGAGGATTGGTTCGGGATGGTCAGCAGCCGCATCCAGCGCCCGAGGATGCGCAGCTGGTTGACGGTGTTGAACGACTGCGAGCCGCCGCAGACCTGCATCACCGCCAGCGTCTTGCCCTGCGTCGGACGCACCGAGCCGAGCGAGAGCGGGATCCAGTCGATCTGGCTCTTCATCACCGAGGTCATCGAGCCGTGCCGCTCGGGCGAGGACCAGACCATGCCCTCGCACCAGCTCACCAGGTCGCGCAGCTCGGCGACCTTGGGGTGATCCGGCCCGGTGGTGTCGGTCTGCGGCAGGCCGCGCGGGTCGTAGATGCGCACCTCCGCGCCGAATGTCTCCAGCAGCCGCCCGGCCTCCTCGGCGGCGAAGCGCGAGAAGCTGCGCTCGCGCAGGGAGCCGTAGAGGATCAGGATACGCGGTCGGTGGGTGCTGCGAGTCTCGGGGAAGAGCGCTGCGAAATCGGTCGGCCGGACGCAGTCCTCGGAGAGGTTGGGGGTGTCGGGCATCTGGACCTCCATGAGTGTTACGCCTGCGGGAAGCGCGCGCGGGTGCGGTTGGCGAAGGCCACCAGCGAGAGCATCACCGGCACCTCGACCAGCACGCCGACAACCGTGGCCAGAGCGGCGCCGGAGTTGAGGCCGAAGAGGCTGATCGCCACGGCCACCGCGAGTTCGAAGAAGTTGGAGGTGCCGATCATCGCGCAGGGCGCGGCGATGCGGTGCGGCACCTTCAGCAGGAAGGCCGCGCCATAGGCTAGGGCGAAGATGCCGTAGCTCTGGATCAGGATCGGCACGGCGATGAGCGCGATCACCAGCGGCTTGGCAAGGATCACCTCGCCCTGCAGCCCGAAGAGGATCGCAACCGTGGCGATCAGGCCGATCATCGACAGCGGTTTGACCTTGGCCGAGAAAGCGTCGATCGCCTCCTGCTCGCCCAGCATCCGCCGGGTCGCGAGCCCCGCCAGCAGCGGCAGCACCACGTAGAGCACCGTCGCCAGCACCAGCGTCGACCAGGGCACGGCGATCTCGGTAACGCCGAGCAGGAAGGCGACGATCGGCGCGAAGGCCACCACCATGATCAGGTCGTTCACCGAGACCTGCACCAGCGTGTAGGTGGCGTCGCCCCGGGTGAGCTGCGACCAGACGAAGACCATCGCCGTGCAGGGTGCGGCGCCGAGCAGGATCAGCCCGGCGACGTATTGCGCCGCATCCTCGGGCGCGATCCACGGCGCGAAGACATGCTCGAAGAACAGCACCGCCAGCAGCGCCATGGTGAAGGGCTTGACCAGCCAGTTCACCACCAGCGTCACCACCAGCCCCTTCGGCTGGCGCGCCACCCCGGCGACGGCGCCGAAGTCCACGCCCACCATCATCGGGTAGACCATCGCCCAGATCAGCACCGCGACGACGAGGTTGATCGAGGCGACCTCGGCTGCCGCGATGGCCTGCACCAGCCCCGGCGCGATCAGCCCGATCACGATGCCCCCCACCATGGCCAGCGCCACCCAGAGGGTCAGCAGGCGCTCGAAACGGCCCATGGGTTCCGCGGCAGCTGTGATCTCGCTCATCTCTCGGCTCTCCTTGTCCCGTACCCTTGTCCGGAACGGCGGTCTACGTGTTGCTTGTCCCGGCCCCGCCATTGGCGCCGACCCGAGTCATTTCGGAATTACCCGAATTGTCTTCGGCGTAGATGCGCTGCGCGCCCTTGTCAAGTTTCGTCATTTCGGGCATTGACGAATTATGAAACGTGATGACGCCATCGACGCCTTTTCGGCGCTTGCCCATGAAACCCGCCTCGCGGTGTTCCGGCTGCTGGTGAAGGCCGGCCCCGAGGGCGTGCCCGCGCTGGAGATCGCGCGGCGGCTCGAGGCCAAGCCCTCGACCCTCTCGGGGCATCTCGGGATCCTGAAGCGCGCCGGGCTGGTCACTGCCACGCGGCGGCAGAAGGAAATCCTCTACGCGCCGAATTTCGGCGCGGTGGATGCGCTGGTGCGCTTCCTGCTCGAGGATTGCTGCGGCGGCGAGCCCGGCTCCTGCGGCGAGCTGGCCGGGCTCGGCGCGACGATCTCCGGCTGACCGGCCCTCCTCAGCGTTCTTCCGACAGCCCCTGCGGGGCGCCCGCGCGGCGGCCCGTCGCCACGGAAAGCCCGAGAGCGAGAAGCGCGGGCAGCAGCAGACCAAGGCTCATCGGCAGTGGCGTCGAGGAGCCACCGAGCGCAACGCAGGCCGAGACCGTGAAGGCGATGCCGAACTGGATCGCCCCCAGCAGCGCCGAGCCGATGCCCGCCCCCTCGCGCGCCTCGGCCATGGCCAGCGACATGGCGTTGGCCGACAGCAGCCCCACCAGCCCGATGGCGATCCACAGCGGCACGCCGAAGGCCCAGATCGAGCGGCTGCCCGAGAGCAGCGTCAGCGCCAGCCCCGCAAGCACGAAGAGCGGCAGGCCACGGGTCAGGATCTGCGCCGGGGTGAAGCGGTCGAGCAGCCGCGTGTTGAGCTGTCCGAAGAGCACCAGCGCCGCGGCGATCACCGCGAAGGCCAGCCCGTAGGCCAGCGCACTCAGGCCGAAGACTCCCTGGAACACGCCCGAGGAGCCGGTGATGAAGGCGAACATCCCGCCCTGCACCAGCCCCGCGATCAGCGCCGAGACCACGAAGCCGCGCCGTGCCAGAAGCACCTTCGCGGTCCGCAGCCCGCTGCGGAAGGGCGCCTCCGCCCGCTTGCCCGCGGGCAGGGTCTCGGGGATCAGCACCAGCGACAGGACAAGCGCCAGCAGGCTGACCAGCGTCATGAAGACGAAGATCGCGCGCCAGCCGTAGGCTTCGAGCAGCAGGCTTCCCAGCGTCGGCGAAACGATTGGACCGATGGTCAGCAGCATGACCAGCACGGTCATCGCCTTCGCCGCCCGCTGCCCCTCGTAGAGGTCGTTGACCACCGCACGGCCGACCACCATCCCGACGCTCGCGCCTATGGCCTGCACGAACCGCAGCCCGTTGAACAGCGCGATGTCGTCCAGCAGCGGCAGGATGATCGAGGTCGCCGCGAACAGCGCCGTGCCGGCCAGCAGCGGCCCCTTGCGCCCGTAGCCGTCGATCAGCGGCCCCATGACCAGTTGCCCGACGCAGAGGCCGAGGAAGAAGATCGACAGCGACAATTCCGCGGCCGAAGGCTCCGCGTGCATCGCTTCGGCGAGGTCGCCCATGGCGGCGAGATACATGTCGGTCGCCAGCGGCGGGAAGATCGACAGCAGGCCGAGCACGGCGGTGATCGCCGCGGCGCGCCCGGCGGAAAGCGGTTGTGACGGCATGGTCTGTCCTGCGGCTGTGGCCCGACCCCGTTTCACGTCGGGGCGCGGCGCTCTATGGTGGCATGAGGATCAGTTAATAGACTGCAGTCCATAAATCAATGCGCCCGCCCTGTGCGGGGACGGACAGGAGCTGTGCATGGCCAGCGAAAAGAAGCAGGGCGGACGCCCGGTCGACGCGGCGGCGGGGCAAGCGCTCAAGCTGGCCGCGCTGCAGCTGGTGCGGGAGAAGGGCTATGCCAAGGTCTCCATCGCCGCCATCGCTAGCGCCGCGGGCGTGGCGCGCCAGACGCTCTACAATCGCTGGAACACCAAGGCCGACCTCGTGCTCGACGCGGTCTTCGAAGAGACCGGCCGGTTCTCGACCCAGCCGCCGGACGACGCCGGCATGCCCTGCGCAAGGCAGCTCGAGTCCTTCCTCGCCGAGGTCTTCAGCCACCTCACCGTCGACAGCGACCCCCTGCGCGCGCTGATCGCGGCGGCGCAGGAAGACCCGGCCTTCCAGGCCGCGTTCCGCGACCGCTTCGTGCTTCCGCGCGAGCGGATCGTCACCGAGTTGCTGCGCCGGGCACAGGCGCGCGGCGAGCTGAGCGCGGAGCGCGACCCCGAGATGCTCTCGGCCTTCGTGCACGGGGCCTTCTGGTACCGGCTGCTCAACGGGCAGCCGGTGGACGCGGCGCTGGCGCGGGCCATCGCGGCAGAGGTCTTCGCCGGCTAGGCGCGGCCGCTACTTGTCGATCTCCCGCAGCAGCGCCGCCACGGCGGCCTCGAGCTGCGGATCGCGGCCCGCCTCGATGTCGTCCGGGGTAACCCGGACGATCTCGTCCGGCACGATCTCGCGGTTCTCGAAGAACTCACCCTCCACCGTGCGGAAGCCGAGCTGCGGCACGCCCAGCACCAGCCGTGGCTCGAGCAGCGGCGGGCGCAGCACCGCCGTGCCGGTGCCCGGCACCCGGTCGCCGACCGAGGGGCCGAGCCGCTCGCGGATGTAGTAGTGGGGGAAGACCGACGCATCCGAGTAGTCCCAGCTGTTCACCACCAGCGCCGTCGGCTTGGCCCAGCGGGTGTAGGGCGTGGTGCCGAGGTCGACGCCGCTGCGGGTCACCAGCCCCGAGTGGCGACTGCCGGTGAGAAAGGCGGTGAGCTGATCGTGCAGGAAGCCGCCGAAGTTGAAGCGCTCGTCGACGATCGCCCCCTCCTTGTCCAGCGCCTTGCCCATCAGGTCCGAATACACCTGCCGGAAAGAGGCATCATCCATCTTGCGCACATGGGTGTAGCCGAGCCGCCCACCGGAGAGCTCCTCCACCATGGCGCGGCGCGTCGTGACCCAATGCGCGTAGGCCAGCTCGGGCTCGGTGCCGGGCGGGGCGGCCCGCAGGGTGACATCCGTGGCCTCTCCGACCCCTGCCGGCTGCACGGTCAGCCGCAGCAGGTCGCCCGCCCGGCGGTTGAGCAGCGGGGCAATGTCCTCCTCCGGTCCGATCTCGACGCCGTCGACCGCGAGGATCACCGCCCCTTCGGCCAGTGGCGCCCCGACCAGCGCGGCGGGCCCGCCCGGCAAGGCCGCGGCGATGCGCACGCCGGGGCCGTCGTGCAGGGTGTCGTAGTAGAGCCCCAGCTCGGCGGTGCTGTCCCAGTTTGGGCTGTCCGAGGCGAAGCGGGTGTTGAGGTGCGATGCGTTCAGTTCCCCCAGCATCTCGGCCATCAGCTCGGCGAAATCCTCCCAATGCGACAGATGCGGCAGGTAGCGCGCATAGGCGTCCCGCATCTCGGGCCAGTCCACCCCGTGCATCCCGGCGTCGTAGAACTTCGACTGAACGAAACGCCAGTGGTGCTCGAAGAGGTACTCCATCTCGGCCACCGGATCGTAGCTGGCCTGCAGGTTGAAGGGCACCGGGGCGCTTACGCCGCTGGCCACGTCGACGATCTCGACCCCATCTGCATGCATGAGATACAGGGTTCCGCGATCCGGGCTGACCGCGAGGTCGACGATGCCCGCCAGCGAGGTCGCGAAGACCTGCCGCGGCCGCCGCGACGCCATGTCGATCACCGAGCCCGTCAAGACCCCGGCCGTCGGCTGGAAGGTGACCAGCAGCATCCCCGAATTGTCCGGCGTCATCTCGGCCAGCACCGGCACGACCGACGCGCCGGTGACGCGGGCCCGCCGGTAGCGCAGCCCGTCAAAGTCGGGCGCGAGCGGCGCTCCGGCGTCCTTGCCATCCCCGTCATCCCCCGCCGCCTCGATACCGGCAGGCGAACCGGCAGCCGCCTCGCCCAGCTCGCGCTGCAGGTAACCCTCGGGGGTCAGATAGGCGGCCATCACGTCCTGCATGCCGCCGTGTTCGTCGAGGTTGCGCTCCGAGAAGCGGTCGCTGGCCCAGAACACCACCGAGCCATCGGGGCTGAAGCCCGCCCCCTGATCGCCGAAACCCGAGTCCGAGATATTGTAGCGCAGGTGGTCTCCGAAGGTCTCGATCAGCTCTACCTCGGTATTCGCCGAGGCGAAACCGGTGGTGGTGAGGATGTAGCGCCCATCCGGCGACCACGCGAAGTCGAACTCGGCCTCGCCGTAGAAATAGGTGGCGCTGTCGGGGAGGATCTCGGTGCTTTCGCCGCTCGCGGCGTCCCAGATGCGAATCGCGTTGCGGTCGTCGCGGTAGGCGACGCGCGCGCCATCCGGGGCAAAGGCGGGCTGCAGGGCGTCGGTCTCGGTGTCGATGAGCCGGGCCTCCTCCAGCGCCAGCGCGCGCAGGAAGCTCTCGTCCTCCTCTCGGGTCAGCGCGGTCTGGTAGATATCCCAGTCGCCCGTGCGCTCGGCGGCATAAAGCAGGCGCCGCCCGTCCGGGCCGTAGCTGACCGAACGCTCGGCCTGCGGCGTGTCGGTGATGCGGCGCACCTCGCCGGAGAGCGGCGAGAGCACGAAGATGTCGCCGCGCGCGACGACGGCCAGTTCCATACCGTCCGGCGAGACCGCCGTCTCGGTGATCTGCTCGCCGAGATCGCCGTAGACCTCACCCTTGAGCAGCGTGCCCTGCCGGATCCGCACCGGCACCCGGACCGGTGCCTCGGCACCGGGATCAAGCCGCCAGATTTGCGTGTCATAGGTATAAGCCAGCGTGCCGTCATCGGCGGCGGAGACGAAGCGCACGGGCAGCATCTCATGCGCAGTGACGCGGGTCGGCGCCCTCTCCCCCGCGAGCGGCATTTGCCAGATGTTGAAGGTCTCCGGCGCGGCATCGGGATCGGCGATCCCCGCCTCGGGCATCTCGGTTGCCCAGTAGAGCGCGCTGCCATCCGCCGAGAAGGCCGGGCTGCGGTCGCTGCCGCGGTAGTCGGTGAGGCGGCGATGGGTGCCGGCCTCGGTGTCATAAAGCCAGATGTCGGTGGTCCCGTCCGAGATCTCGCGCTTGCGCCAGGCCACCTCGGGCGAGGTGCGGTCGACATAGGCCAGTGACTTTCCATCGGGGCTGACGTCGAGCTGGCCGGTGGGCAGCGGCATCACCAGCCGGGGACGCCCGCCCGCGGCGGGCACGCGCATCACCACGCCCGCGATCATGCCGAGCCCGGTCAGGTGATCGGCGGTCGGGGTTCCGAGCCGCTCGGCGGAGAAGAGCACCTCCGCGCCATCGGCGGAAAACGCCAGCGGGTGCTCGGCCCCGGAATGCCGGGTCAGCCGGGTGATCTCGCCGCCGTCCACCGACATGACGAAGACGTCGGCGATGTTGAACCGGTCGGAGGCAAAGGCGATGCGGGTGCTGTCGGGGGACCAGACCGGCGACGTGCTGCGGAACTGCCGTTCGGTGAGCGGCACCGCCTCGCCCCCCTCGCTGGGCACGATCCAGATCTGGCCGCGGTAGGTGAAGGCGATGGTGGACCCGTCGGGCGAGATTTGCGGCCCCCGCACCCAGTAGGGCGCGGCATCCTCCGCCCGTAGCCCGGCCGCAGACTGGGACAGCGCGAGCAGGACGCCCGCGAGAATGTGCAAAATCGACTTCATTGAAAAATCTCCGGCAGCCGGCTCTATGCAACCGAGCGTAGACGCTCGGGGCCGCTGTGTCATTCCAAAGCCGCACACTTGCCTGCCGCGAACGCCCTGGCCCCGTGCGGATTTCCCGCACAGGCTGCGCGCAGAATTCCGGCCGCACCGCACCCTCCGAGGCGCTATGATGCCCTGACTCAAGCAAGGGACCTGACATGAAGGACACCGACCTCGCCCATCTGCGCGACACCGTCCGGATCGCCCAGGAGAGCCGCGCCGCAGGAAATCACCCTTTTGGCGCGCTGCTGGCAGGGCCGGATGGCGCGGTGCTGATCCGCCGCGGCAATGGCTACCAGGAGGGCAAGGGCGTCGCCCATGCCGAACTTCTGGTCGCTCAGGAGGCGAGCCGCCTCTACCCGCCGGAATTCCTCGATGGCTGCACGCTCTACACTTCGGTCGAGCCCTGCTGCATGTGCGCCGGGGCCTGCTATTGGGCTGGCATCGGCACGGTGGTCTACGGCATGACCGAGAAGCGGCTTGCCGTGCTCACCGGCGACAACCCCGAGAACCTCACGCTCGACCTGCCCTGCGAAGCGGTGTTCGGCGCCGGGCAGCGCAGGGTCGAAACCCGCGGCCCCTTCCCCGAGATCGAGGAAGAGGTCGCCGAGGGGCACCGCGGCTTCTGGTAAGCTCCCAAGGACCGCTCAGAGCGAGTCCTTCACCCGGTCCCATGTATTGGTCAGGTGCCGCGACATGACCTCGCCCAGCCGGTCGCCGTCGCGCGCCTCCAGCGCGGCGATCATCTCCTCGTGCTCGGCGACGGCCTCGGCCCAGTAATCCTCGGTGCCGTTGCCGACGAAGCGGATGCGCTTCAGCCGTCCCTGGATGTTCTGCTGAATCTCCTGCAGCGTCTCGTTGGCCGAGAGTGCCGCCAGCCGCGAGTGGAATTCCTGGTTGAGCTTGTAATAGGGCAGCCGGTCGCGCTTGCGGTAGTAGCCCATCATCTCCTCGTGCAGCGCCCGCATGGCCGCGATGTCCTCGTCGCTTGCCCGGGCGCAGGCGGTCTGCCCGGCGAGCTTTTCCAGATGCCCCAGCACCTCGAGCATGGAAAACACGTCCTGCGGCGAGAGCTTGCGCACCGTCGCCCCGCGCGAGGGCTGGATGACGATCAGCCCCTCGGCCGCCAGCGTGCGCAGCGCCTCGCGGAACGGGGTGCGCGAGACGCCCAGTTGCTCCAGCAGTTGCACCTCGTCGATGCGGCTGCCGGGCTCGAGGTAGCCCTCGATGATGAGATCCCGGATCCGGTTCGCGACCTGATCGTGCAGGGATTCCTTCTTGATTTGCAATGGCATGGCCGAGGAAGACGATAGGTCCATGACACCTCCGGAATTGCTCTTTTTCATAGGTTAGCAAGTTTTTCCTTGCCTTGCGATACCGTATCGGAAAACAAAATATACAAAATACATGCGGAGGAGAATCGAATATGCGAGTCGCATTGGCGATCGGGGATGCCGCCGGGATCGGGCCTGAACTGGCCGCGAAGATCGTGGCGGACGCGCAGGCGAACCTTGGCGACCTGATCGTCATCGGGGACGCGCGGCTGCTGGCAAAGGGCGCAAGAGACGCCGGGGTGAAAATCGATCTGCCGGTCATCTCCACCGCGGATCTCGCAAGACCCCTGCCCGCGGGGTCGGTTCTGCTCGATCTGGGCAATTGCGATCCGGCCTCGGTGCCGCCGGGCAAATCCTCGGAGGCCGGGGGCCGCGCCTCGCTGCAGAATTTCGCCACGGCTCTGCTGCTCGGCAAGGCGGGGATCGCGGGTGTCTGCGCCTTCACCCCGTTCAACAAGCATTCGATGCGCCTCGCCCGGTCGAGCTACGTCGACGAGATCGGTTTCGTCGACGCGGTGATCGAGGCCGAGCAGTCGGGCCGCGAGTTCAACGTGCTCGACGAGGTGTGGAACGCCCGCGTCACCTCGCACATCCCGCTGAGCAAGGTGGCGGCCACGATCACCACCGAGCGCGTCGCGAACAGCCTGAAGCTCACCTCGGACGTGATGACCGCCGCGGGCATCCCGAACCCGCGCATCGGCGTGGCCGCGCTAAACCCGCATGCCGGGGATGGCGGCAATTTCGGCCACGAGGATGACGAGGTGATCGCCCCCGCCATCGAAATCGCCAAATCCCAAGGGATTAACGTGACCGGCCCCGTGCCCTCGGATACCGTCTTCGTGCGGGCCATCAAGGGGGGAGAGTTCGACGCGGTGATGACCATGTACCACGACCAGGGGCAGATCGCGATGAAGCTGATCGGCTTCGACCGGGGGGTGACGCTGATCGCCGGCTACCCCTTCCCGATCGTGACCCCGGCGCATGGCACTGCCTTCGACATCGCGGGACAGGGCCGCGCCGACACCGGCGCGACCTTCAACGCAATCGCTCTCGGCCGCAAGCTGGCCGGGCTGCAGCCCCGGCCACCGGCCACGGAGGAGGACCGCAGCCGCGCGGTCGGGGCGATCGCGGCGCTCACCGAGCCGGAGGTTCTGGCCGGCTGAGCCCACCCCCACCCCCACCAACAGGACCAAGCACTCAGGGAGGAGACACACTTGGAACTCAAGCATATCGCACTGATCGGCGCCGTCGCCGTCACGCTGCAGGCCGCGCCTGCGCTGGCGCAGACCGAGATCATCTTCGGCATCAGCGCCGCCGATGGCTCGCTGCAGGACCAGACCGCCGAGGAATTCGCCCGCCGCGCCAACGAGAAGCTCGGCGACATGGCAGTAGTGAAGGTCTTTGACAGCTCGCAGCTGGGCAAGGACAAGGACATGCTGCAAAAGATCAAGCTGGGCACGATGCACATCACCCTGCCCAGCTCGACCATGCCCGAGATCGCGCCGGAATACGCGCTCTTCGACCTGCCCTTCCTCGTCGCCGACCGCCAGCACCTGGCGAAGATCGACGAGGCGCTCTTCGACAGCGTGCTGAAGCCCGCCGCCGAGGCTAAGGGCTACAAGCCGCTGGCGATCTGGGAAAACGGCTTCCGGCAGATCACCAACTCCAAGCACCCGGTCACCACGCCCGCCGACCTCAAGGGGCTGAAGATCCGCACGCCGAACTCGAGCTGGCGCGTGGCGATGTTCCAGGAGTACGGCGCAAACCCGACGCCGATGCCCTTCTCCGAGCTCTTCGTGGCACTGCAGACCGGCGTGGTCGACGGGCAGGAAAACCCGATGACCAACATCTACGGCGGCAAGCTCAACGAGGTGCAGGAGTATCTGTCGCTGTCCAACCACGTCTACTCGCCGGCCTATCCGACCGTCGGCGTGAAGGCCTTCGAGAAGCTCGACCCCGAGGTGCAGCAGATCATCGAGGAGACCGCCAAGGAGGTCGCCTTCTGGGCGCGGGACACCGGCGAGGCGCAGGACGGCGAACTGGTGGGCAAGCTCGAAGAGGGCGGGCTCGCGGTCAACAAGACCGACCGGGACGCCTTCGTCGAGGCCTCCAAGCCGATCTACGAGAAGTTCGCGGCAGAGGTCGAGGGCGGTCAGGAGATGATCGACCAGGCGCTCTCGCTGGCCAATGGCTCGGGCTCCTGAGCCACACAGGTGAACCGGCGGCGCGGGTATCCCGCGCCGCCTCTCCCCTCGCTGAATTCACGGAGGCAACCTTGCTGTCCCGTCCCACCCGCTGGCTTGACCTGTTCCTGCAGATCGCCACCATCGCGATGATCGTCGCGCTGGCCTGCGTCGTCCTCCTGGGCGTCGCCTACCGCTACAGCGGCCAGTCGCTGATCTGGTACGACGAGGTCGCCGCGGCGCTCCTCGCCTGGATCACCTTCACCGGGGCCGCGCTGGCCGTGGTGCGCAATTCCCACATGGGCTTCAACGGGCTGATGTTCGGCCTGCCCGGCGCCGGGCGCTTCGCGCTCTTCGGCCTCGTCGAGGTCTTGTTCCTGACGATCTGCCTGATCGTTGTCTGGGCCGGCTGGGCGATCCTCGAGATCTTCGGCGACGAGGTGATGACCACCGTCCGCTTCGTACCCCGTGCCGTGCTGCAGGGCGTATTGCCGGTGAGCTTCGGGCTGATGATCCTCGGCCGCCTGCTGACCCTGCCCGAACGCCTGAAGGCGGTGCGCGACGGCGTCGACCCCGACACCGCCGAGATCGAACACGAGATCGCCCGCGCCGAGGCCGAGCTGGCCGGGGCCCGCGACAAGAGCCACCGCAGTCCCGCTGCCGCCCGAGAGGCCACCCAATGATCGAAGCCGGTATCCTGCTGTTCATGTTCGTGCTGATCGCGGTCGGCATGCCCATCGCCTTCTCGATCCTCGGCTCGGCGCTGCTGGGGGTCTTCCTGCTCAACGGCGAGTTGGGCTTTCTCAACGCCGCGCTGTCGCTCTACGACGGCGCCACCAGCTTTCCGCTGATCGCCATCCCGCTCTTCATCCTTGCTGGCGCACTGATGAATACGGGGGGCATCTCGACCCGGCTCATTGCCTTCGTCTCGGCGCTGATCGGCTTCGTGCGCGGCGGCCTGGCGATGGTCAACGTTGGCGTGTCGATGTTCTTTGCCGAGATCTCCGGCTCCGCCGTGGCCGACGTGGCCGCCACCGGTTCGGTGCTGATCCCGGCGATGAAGCAGAAGGGATACAAGCCGCGCATGGCGGCGGCGATCACCTCCTCGTCGGCCTCGCTCGCGATCATTATCCCGCCGTCGATCCCGATGATCCTCTACGGCGCCATGTCCGACACCTCGGTGGTCAAGCTCTTCGTCGCCGGTATCGTGCCCGGCGTGCTGGGCGGCGGGCTGCTGATGGGCCTGTCCTACTACATGGCGCGGCGCTATGACCTGCCGCGCGACGAGGCCTTCTCTCTGCGCCGCCTCGCCGAAACCGGCAAGGAGGCGTCCTGGGCCCTGATCCTGCCGGTGGTGATCCTCGGCGGCATCTTCGGCGGCGTGGTCACGGCGACCGAGGGCGCGGCGCTGGCGGTGGTGGCGGCGCTGTTCATCGGGGTCTTCATCTACCGCGAGATCGACCTGCGCCATCTCTACCAGGCACTGGTGGACGGGGTTCTGCAGACCTCGGTGGTGATGCTGATGGTGGCGGCCTCGGCGGTGCTCGGGCTCTACCTCACCGAGACCGAGATGCCGCAGCGGCTGGCCGCGGGCATCACCCAGATCACCACCAACCCCTTCGCCGTGCTGATGATCATCAACATCTTCCTGCTGTTCGTCGGCATGGTGCTGCACGGTGCGGCGGCGATCATCCTGACGGTGCCGATCTTCATGCCTCTGGTGCACGAGCTTGGCATCAATCCCATCCAGTTCGGTATTCTGCTGACGCTGAATATCGCGCTTGGCCAGCAGACCCCGCCGGTCGCGAGCGTATTGATCACCTCCTGTTCGATCGCCCGCACCGACGTGTGGCGGACCTCGGTCACCAACCTGCCCTTCGTGGGCGTGCTGGTGCTGGTGCTGCTGCTCGTCACCTACGTGCCCGCGGTGTCTCTCTCGCTGGTGGACCTCGTCTACGGCATGTAGCGGGTCCGTCGCGGGTCGGCTCTCCCCGGGGCCGGCCCGTGATCAGCGGGCCACGGTGCCGCTTTCGAGGATCGACTTGCGCAGGCGGCCGTGCACGCCCTTTTCCTGGTTCACCGACTGGGTGATGGCGAAATCCGCCGCCAGCGAGCAAAGCTGATAGGCCTCGGTCTCGCTGATCTTCACCCGCTCGCGGACCATCGCGATCATCTGGCGCAGGGCGATCTGCAGGGCGGTGTCGAGGCTGGCGTGAAAGCCCATCGAGATCAGCTCGGCCCCGGTTTCCGCGCGCGGATGATCGATCGCCGTGGTCCCGGCCTTCAGCAGATCGAAGCGGAAGGTGCCGGTGAGCGCGGTCTCGAGCGCGGTGATGCAGACCTCGCCGTCCCCCTGGCAGCCATGGCCGTCCCCGCAGGAGAAGAGCGCGCCCTCGGCCTGCACCGGCAGGTAGAGCGTCGCCCCCTCGGTCAGCAGCTTGAGGTCCATGTTGCCGCCGTGCAGGCGGGGCTGGATCGACGTGAGCTCGCCCCACTCCGGCGCCGGCGCCACCCCCATGACGCCGAAGAAGGGCGCCAGCGGCAGCTCCGCCCCCCAGGGCAAACGACAGGTCTTCGTGTCGCGGTCGATGGGGATCAGCGAAACGGCGTTCTGCGAGACCGGGAACTCGCCGGGCAAGGTGCCCGAGGCCGGGCGCACGAGGTTGAAGCCCCAGTCCGCGCCCAGCTCGATGCGCTCGATCTCGACCTTCAGCACATCGCCCGGCATGGCGCCCTCGATCGCCACCGGGCCGGTCAGCAGGTGAGCGACGCGCGGCAGGTCCGCGGCGAGGATGTCCCGCAGCTCGGGAGCGACGGTCATGCCGGAGCCCTCCGCCGGCAAGAGCTCCTCGCGCCCCGAGAAGGTCTGGATGGTCACCCGCTCGCCGGGTTTCACGGTCATGACCGGCGGCAGCTCCGACCAGAAGCGCCCCCAATGGACGGTCTGCGGCGTGGCGGCGAGGTGATGATGGGTCATGGCATCGGGCTCCGGGTTGGGTCGAGGCAGCTTCGCGATGCGCGGATAGAAGGTAAAGAGCCCAAAGGGGTTCAGCAGTCACGGCGCAACGCAAGCCGGGCGGACAGCCCCCCTCAAAGCAGAAGAGCGGGCCCGAGGGCCCGCTCTGTCATCTCATGTCTCGGCCAGGATCAGCTCGCCATCTCGGCCCGCTTGGCAGCCAGCTCGCGCTCTTTTTTGCGGCCGAAGATCTTCATCACCACGACGAAGAACAGCGGCACGAAGAGCACGCCCAGCACGGTGCCGGTGATGGTCCCGCCCAGCACCGCTGAGCCCACCGCCTGGCGCCCGCCGGCGCCCGCGCCGGTGGACAGCACCAGCGGCACCACGCCGAGGCTGAAGGCCAGCGAGGTCATGATGATCGGACGGAAGCGCTGGCGCGCCGCCTCCTTCACCGCGACCAGCAGCGGCTCGCCATGCTCTTCATAGCGTTCGCGGGCAAACTCCACGATCAGGATCGCGTTCTTGCCGGTCAGACCGATCACGGTCAGCAGGCCGACCTGGAAGAACACGCCGTTCTCAAAGCCGAACCAATAGGCCGCGCCCATGGTGCCCAGCACGCCGATCGGCATCGCCAGCATCACCGAGAAGGGGATGGTCCAGCTTTCGTAGAGCGCCGCGAGGCACAGGAAGATCGCCGCCAGCGACAGGCCGTAGAGCAGCCCGGCGGAGCCGCCGGAGTCGCGCTCTTCCAGCGACAGGCCGGTCCAGGCGATCTGGTAGCCCGGCGGCAGCTGCCCCGCGAGACGTTCCATTTCCGCCATGGCCTCGCCCGTGGTCACACCCGGTGCGGGCGAGCCCTGGATCTGCATCGACGGCACGCCGTTGTAGCGGTTCAGGCCTTGCGGGCCGTAGGTCCAGCTCTCCTTGGTGAAGTTGGCGAAGGGCACCAGATCCCCCGAGGCATTGCGCACGCGCCACTTCTCGAGATCCGAGGGGGTCGCCCGGCTGTCCGGTTCGCCCTGCACGTAGACCCGTTTGATCCTGCCGTTGTCGTTGAAGTCATTCACGTACTGGCCGGCCCAGGCGATCGACAGCGTGTTGCCGACATTGGTCGGGGTCACGCCCATCGCGCCGGCGGCCCGCCAGTCGATGTCGAGCTTGAACTGCGCCGCGTCCTCCAGCCCCGAGGGCCGCACCGAGGCGATCAGCGGGCTCTGCGAGGCCATACCGAGCAACTGGTTGCGCGCGGTGAGCAACTGCTCATGCGTCTGGCCGCCCTGCGCCTGCAGGTAGAAGTCGAAGCCCGAGACGTTGCCCAGCTCGATCACCGCCGGCGGCACGATCGGGAAGACCATGGCGTCGCGGATGCCCATGAACGCCGGGAAGGCCCGGCCCGCCACCGCCTGCACGCTCTGCGCGGGCGACGGGCGCTCCTCCCAGTCCTTCATCCGCACGAAGGCGAGGCCCATGTTCTGGCCCTGCCCCGCGAAGGAGAAGCCGACCACGCCGAACACCGAATCCACCGCTTCGGACTCATTGGTGTTGAAGTGGTTCTGCACCTGCTCGACCACGTCGAGCGTGCGCTCGGCGGTGGCGCCGGTCGGACCCTGGATCAGGGTCATCAGGATGCCCTGGTCCTCGTTCGGCAGGAAGCCGGTGGGGGTGTTGTTGAACAGGAACACCATGCCGTAGCCAAGCGCCGCGTAGACCACCATCATGCGCAGCGGGCGCTTGATGATGTGGCCCACGGTGCCGGCATAGCCGCCGGTCAGCTTGTCGAACCCCTTGTTGAACCAGCCCAGCGGGCCGCGGTTGCTGTGATGCGCGTCCTTGGACTTGAGGATGGTTGCGCAGAGCGCCGGCGTCAGGGTCAGCGCCACGACCACCGACAGCGCCATGGCCGAGACGATGGTGATCGAGAACTGGCGGTAGATGATGCCGGTGGAACCCCCGAAGAAGGCCATCGGCACGAACACCGCCGACAGCACCAGCGCGATGCCGATCAGCGCGCCGGTGATCTGGCCCATCGACTTGCGGGTCGCCTCGCGCGGGCCGAGGCCCTCTTCTTCCATGATCCGCTCGACGTTCTCGACGACCACGATGGCATCGTCGACGAGCAGGCCGATGGCCAGAACCATGGCCAGCATGGTCAGCGTGTTGATGGTGAAGCCCGCAAGCGCGAGGATCGCGAAGGTGCCGAGGATGACCACCGGCACGGCGAGCGTCGGGATGATCGTCGCGCGCAGGTTCTGCAGGAACAGCAGCATCACGAAGAACACCAGGATGATCGCCTCGATCAGCGTCTTCTGCACCTCGTGGATCGAGATCTCGATGAACGGGGTGGTGTCATAGGGGATGACGTAGCTCACGCCCTCGGGGAAGAACTCCGAGTATTCCTCGATCCGTTCCTTGACCCGCTCCGCGGTCTCCAGCGCGTTGGCGCCCGAGGCGAGCTGCAGCGCCATGCCCGAGGAGGGCTTGCCGTTGTAGCGCGCGATCGTCGAGTAGTTCTCGGCGCCGACCTCGACCCGCGCCACGTCCTTGAGCAGCACAAGGCCACCGTCGGTTTCCGAGCGCAGCACGATGTTGCGGAAGTCCTCGGGGGTGCTGAGCAGCGACTGCGCGGTGATCGTGGCGTTGAGCTGCTGGCCCTCGGGGGCGGGCAGCGTGCCGAAGGCGCCGGCCGAGATCTGCGCGTTCTGTGCCGAGACGGCGTCGACCACGTCGGACGGGGTCATCTCGAAGGCCGAGAGCTTGGACGGGTCGAGCCAGATCCGCATCGCGTATTGCGCGCCGAAGACCTGCGCCCCGCCGACCCCCTCGATCCGGCTGAACTCGTCGACGAGGTTGGAGTTCAGGTAGTCCGAAAGGTCGGCCTGGTCCATGCGGCCGTCATTCGAGATCAGGCCGATCACCATCATGAAGGAGGACGAGGCCTTCTCCACGGTGACGCCCTGGCGCTGCACCGTTTCGGGCAGCAGCGCCGTTGCCTGTGAGAGCTTGTTCTGCACCTGCACCTGCGCCACGTCCGGATCGGTGCCCGACTCGAAGGTCAGGGTGATCGACGCCGTGCCCGCCGAGGTCGAGGAGGAGGACATGTAGCGCATGCCGTCGAGCCCGGTCATCTGCTGCTCGACGATCTGCGTGACGGTATTGGCAACCGTCTCGGCCGAGGCGCCGGGGTACTGCGCGCTGATCCGCACCGAGGGCGGCGCGATCTCGGGGTATTGCGCGATCGGAAGGGTGAGGATCGAGAGTACCCCGATCCCCATGATCAGGATCGAGATCACCCAGGCAAAGACCGGGCGGTCAATGAAAAAGCGTGCCATTGTCAGGTTCCTTGCGTCGGGGTCACTCGGAGGCCGCGGCGGTTTCTTCGGCACCGCCGGCCGCGCGCTCCTCCGGGGTCACGGTCTGACCCTCGGCGATCTTCTGCAGCCCGGCGACGACGACGCGGTCGCCCTCTTCCAGGCCTTCGCTCACGACCCACTGGCTGCCCTGGTCGCTCTCGATGGTCAGCTGCCGGGTCTCGACGACGTTGTCGGCATTCACCACCATCGCCATCGGGCGACCGCGGCGGTCGCGGCTGACGCCCTCCTGCGGCACCAGGATGGCGCCGTAGACCGAGCCTTGCGGCAGTTCAACCTGCACATACATGCCGGGCAGCAAGAGGTGGTCTTCATTGGGGAATTCCAGGCGCAGCACGACCACGCCGGTCT
Organism: Alloyangia pacifica; assembly: GCF_020524285.1. Taxonomy (GTDB): domain Bacteria; phylum Pseudomonadota; class Alphaproteobacteria; order Rhodobacterales; family Rhodobacteraceae; genus Salipiger; species Salipiger pacificus_B. The sequence goes on along the minus strand of NZ_JAIVKX010000005.1, from coordinate 120,811 downwards.
GCTCGTTCACATGCGGCTCGGCGGCGGCAAGACGCCCGGTGTGCTCGTAGAGCTCGCCATCGGCAAGGCGCAGGCTCACCTCGGCCTCGCTCTCGCGCGCGGCGGCCTGGCCGCTGCGGCGCCAGCGCAGCATCTCGGCAGCGGATTGCGTCACGTCGACGTTCACCGTGTCGATGGCGCGGATGGTGGTCAGCGCGGTGGACTGGCCCGCGGTAACGAGGGCGCCCTGCGTCGCGTCCGACAGGCCGACGACCCCCGAAAGCGGCGCGCGGATCGTGGTGCGCTCGAGATCGATGTCCGAGGACAGCAGCTGCGCCTCGGCCACTTTCACCGCGGCCTCGGCCACGTCACGCGCGGCCAGCGCATCGTCCAGCGTCTGCTGGCTGGTCACGGAGCGGTCGCGCAGCTCCTGCTGCCGCTTCAGCTCGCGGTCCGCCGAGGCCAGCGTGGCCTGCGCCTGCGCGAGGCTCGCCTCGGCCGAGGCCTTCGCCGCCTCGTAGGTCGCCGGATCGATGCGGTAGAGCGGATCGCCGCGGTTCACGGTCGTGCCTTCCTCGAACAGGCGCTCGTTGATGATGCCCCCCACCTGCGGCCGAACCTCGGCCACGCCGGAGGCCTGCACCCGGCCCGGCAGCTGGGTGGTCAGCGTCACGTCGGCGGATTTCAGTGTCACGACGGTCACGGGCTGCGGCGGCTGCTCGCCCTGCTGCGCGACAGCGGACGTTGCGAATGTCAGTGCTGCAAACAGGGCGAAGGGCCGCAGCAAGGCGGAGGCGGGGCGGATCGGCATGGGAGAGCTCCGAGAAACAGCATTAACGTGCATCTTGCGCACAGGTCCTGAAACGCGATAAGGAAACTCAATGGTTTTGTAAAGCGCCGAGATGTGCCAGCGCAACTAATTGGATAATACACTGTGACCCAAGGACACCAATGACCGATTCCGACTTTCCCGAAGACACCCAGAGCCCGCCTCGCCGCCGCGGACGGCCGGTGCAGATGGATCAAGAGACCCGGGAAGAGTTGGTCCTGTCCACCGCCAGCCAGATGATTGCCGAGCGCGGTCTCGAGGATGTCTCGGTCGCCGCCATTGCGCGGCAGGTACACATGTCGAAGCGCACGATCTACACGATGTTCGACAGCCGCGAAGCGTTGCTCGGCGCCTGCTTCGCGCGCATCGGCCAACGAATCTTCCGCAGCCGCGACAGCGAAAACAGCGATGCGCCGCTGGAAGAGCGGCTGCGCCACCTGCTGACCCTGAACGAGGAACCGACGCTCAACGAGGCGCCGCTCGAGCTCTTGCGCGCGGTGATCACTTCGGCCCCGACCTACCCCAAGCTCGCCTGCAGCATTCTCGAAAGCGGTGCGCTGACCCTGCGCGGCCACATCGCCCGCGAACTCTCCGAAGCCTGCAAGACGGGGGAACTGGCCCTGAAGCCAGAAGACTGCGATGCCGCGGCCGAGATGCTGATGGACATGTGCCTAGGCAACGGCATCCACAAGCTGCTCGATCCGGAGCGTTTCTGCTCGTCGCCGGAGACGCGTGCCGCGCGCCGCGACCGGGCGATCACCCTCTTCCTCGACGGGGCCCGCCCGCGCTGAAGCTCGGGGCTGCGGTCAGGTCAGGGATGGCGTGAACCGCGCGCTCAGCCGGTTGGCCGCGCCCGGGTAGGTCAGCCGGACCTCGGTCACTGTCTCGCCCTGCCGCCAGGTGCGGCGCTCCATGACGAGGCAGGGCGTGCCCGCCGACAGATCGAGCAGCTTGGCCACCCGCGCCGAGGCGCCGACGGCGGCAATCGTGTGCTCGGCCTCGCTCCACGGGATATGTCGCAGCAGCCAGACCCCCGGCGCCAGCTCGGCAAAGCTCTCTTCGCGCGCGGCAGGCGCCACCTCGAGGTTGATCACCCGGTCCTCGAGGCAGAACGGCGCTTCGTCGGCATAGTGCAGGCAGGTCAGCGCCAGCACTTCGCTGCCTTCCTCGATGCCCAATTCCCCGGCCTCGCTCGGCGCCGCCTTGCGCAGCACCCTCTCCACCACCTCGTGGCGGTAGGTGCCGCCCTGCGCGGTGACCTCGTCCTTGATGTCCTTGATCTCCAGCACCGCGTTCTGGCTCTGCTGCGGCATGACGATCGAGCCCGTCTTGCGCCGCCGCAGCACCAGCCCCGCGTTGGCGAGCTGGGTCATCACCTTGTTCACGGTCATCCGCGAGCAGCCGTATTCCGTCCGCAGCTCCTGCTCGGTCGGAATGCGGTGCCCCGGCGGCCAGGCACCCGAGAGGATCTTCCCCTCGAGATCGCTGCGAATCCGATCGTGCAGCGAAGCTCTGGGGGCGGTCTCCTTGCTCATGCCGCCTCCTGTCAGACCAGCGTCGAGGCGCCGCGGTCGAGATAGGTGTCGAGGAACTGCTCGAGGCGCGGGTGGCGCGGCTTGGCAAAGACCTTCGACGGCGCATCGGTGAACAGCAGCTTGCCCTGGTCGAGGAAGCTGATCTGGTTGCCCACGGTGGCGGCAAAGCCGATCTCGTGGGTCACCACGACCATGGTCATGCCCTCGGAGGCGAGCCCGCGCATCACGTTCAGCACCTCGCCGGTCAGCTCCGGATCGAGCGCCGAGGTGGGCTCGTCGAAGAGCATGATCTTCGGCTCCAACGCCAGCGAGCGGGCGATGGCCACGCGCTGCTGCTGGCCACCCGAGAGCTGGCTGGGGTAGTGCCCCGCCCGGTTCTCCAGCCCGACCTTGCGCAGCTGCACCATGGCCTTTTCCTCGGCCTCGGCACGGCTCAGCTTGCGCACCCGGCGCAGCGCCGCGGACACGTTGCCGAGCGCGGTCATATGCGGCCACAGGTTGAACTGCTGGAACACCATGCCGATCTGCGAGCGCACCTTGCGCAGCTCGGTCGCGCTCTGGCGCTGGCGCTTGCCGGCGCCGTCGTAGACGAAGCCGAGCGGCGCGCCCTCGATGAAGATCGAGCCGTCGGTGGCCTCCTCGAGGAAGGCCATGCAGCGCAGCAGCGTCGACTTGCCCGAGCCCGAGGGGCCGATCAGGCAGGACACCTGCCCGCGCGGGATTTCCAGCGAGATGTCGTCGAGAACCGTGGTCTCGCCGAAGCGTTTCACCAGATGCTGAACGGAGATCGCGTTGTCGCTCATGCCTTGGCCAGCCTGTATCTTGAGAGTTTCTTTTCAGCAAAGCGCCCCAGCACGCCCGCCAGTTCGACCAGCACCCAGTAAACGAGCGCGATCAGCACCATGGCCTCGACGAAGGCGTATTCCTGCGAGCCGATGGCGCTGGCGGTCATGGTCATCTCGGGGACCGTGATGAGCGAGAGCAGCGCCGTTTCCTTCAGCAGGATGATCGCCATGTTGACCGAGGGCGGGATCACCAGCAGCGCCATCTCGGGCAACAGGATGTTGCGGATAACCTGCACGCGGGTGAAGCCGAGGCATTCCGCCGCCTCGACGTGGCCGGGCGGCACCGACTGGTAGCCGGCCCGGAAGATCTCGGCGAAATAGGCCGCACCGTAGATGCTCAGCGCGATCAGACCCGCGGGCAGCGCATCCAGCGACAGACCGATGTAGGGGCCGCCGAAGTAGAGCAGGAAAAGCTGCACCAGGAAGGGCGTGCCGCGGATCACCTCGATCGGCACGGTCAGCGCCTTGTCGACGATGACTCCGCCGTAGCGCCGTGCGGTGGCAATGATGAAGCCGATCAGCGCGGCGGCGAACGTGCCCACCACCCAGACGAAGATCGTCATGGCGATGCCGGAGATCAGCTCGTCCTGCTTCGACAGGATGACGTTGAAATCAAAGCCCATCACTTGCCTCCCACGCCCGGCAGGCGGCGTTCAAGCTGGCGGCCGGCGGTGGCCACCACGAGGTTGATCACCAGGTAGATGAGCCCGGCGCTGGCGTAGATTTCCAGCGGCATGAAGGTCGAGGCGACGAGGTTCTGCGCCATGCGCGTGAGCTCGATCAGCCCGACGACCGACACCAGCGACGAGGCCTTGAGGATCAAGATCGCCTCGTTGATCAGCGCCGGCAGGGTCAGCCGCAGCGCGATCGGCACACGGATGTGGAAGAAGGTCTGCACCGGGGTGAAGCCCGCCATGTCGGCGCTTTCCACAAGGCCGGTGGGCACGCCCTCGAAACCGCCGCGCAGGTTCTCGGCCTGGTAGGCGGCGGTGCAGATCGACAGGCCGATGATCGCGGTGACCAGCGAGGGGATCTGCACGCCGATCACCGGCAGCAGGTTGTAGAGCAGCAAGAGCTGCACCAGCAGCGGCGTGCCGCGAAAGAAGGAGATGAAGAATTTCGCGAACCACTGCAGCGGGCGGATGCCCGAGAGGTTCGCCGCCGACAGCAGGATCGCCAGGAACAGGCCGATCAGGATCGAAACCGAGCTGACGAAGATCGTCATCAGCGAGGCCTCGAGCAGCAGGTTGAAGAGTTTCCAGCTCATATTCCGGGAATTGCCTCGGGCTTGGCGTCTGTAGCGGGGGAGAAAAATGCCGGCGGTGGTCCCGCGGGACCGGCCGCCGGCCAGGCCGAAAGGGCCGGCCCGGGTGAACGGACCGGCAGGGAAAGCCTTAGATGTTGGGCTCGGTCACCGCGTCGGGCGTGTCGAAGGTCTGGCCGAACCACTTCTGCTGCATCTCGCCGAGACGGCCGTCGGCCTTCATCTTCAGCAGCGCCGCGTCGATGGCATCCATCAGCGAGGCGTGGTCGTCGTCCTTCAGGCCAGGGAAGCCGAAGTAGGTCTTGGTACCGAAGGGCGCGACCACCTCGAAGATCTCGGGGCGCTGCTGCGCCACGAAGGCGATGTTCGGCAGCGAGTTGGCGACACCGGCGATGCGGCCGGCGGCGAGGTCGGCATAGGCCTCGTTGAACGAGACGTAGTCCTTGGTTTCCGGTGCCGGGTCGAGCGTCGCGCCGAAGGCTTCGAGCTGGGCGAGCTGCGCGGTGGCGTGGCCCGAACCGATGGTCTTGCCGGCGATGTCCTCGGGCTTGGTGATCGAATCGTCCTTGGCCGACTTCAGCAGGGCCACGGTGGCCTCGGCGATCGGCGGGGTGAAGCGGTAGCGCTCCATACGGGCGGCGGTGATGGTTGCGGGGCCCGCGACCACGTCGAACTGGCCCGCCTCGAGGCCCGGCAGAACGCCGGCCCAGTCGAGGGTGATCCACTCGATCTCGACGCCCAGTTCCTCGCCGATGGCGGCGAAGACATCCATGTTGAGGCCCACGTGCTCGCCCGCGTCGATGTAATCGAAGGGGGCAAAGGCGGTCTCGGTGCCGACCTTCATGACGCCGGCTTCCTTGATCCGGGCGAGCGCGTCCTGCGCCTGGGCCGCGGCGGCCCCACCCATCAGAAGCGCGGCACCCGCGAGTGCGGAGATGACTTTGTTGCGCATATCCAGTAGTCTCCCTGTTGTCGGTCCCTGCCATCCCTTGGGCCGGGTTCCGATTTTGACTAGACAAAAGGGACCACGCCTGTCCCGCATGTCAATCCCTGCCGTTGGCCCTTCTCATGCGGGTTTGTGACAGGCAAGGGCAAGCGCCCAAAAATCAGGCGCATACCCGAAGGTCATCCGCGACTAGAGATCGAAGATCTTCCCCGGGTTCATCAGATTCGCCGGATCCACCGCGCGCTTGAGCAGCTTCATCAGATCCAGCCCCGCGCCGTGTTCGGCCTCCATGTAGCTCTTCTTGCCCAGCCCCACGCCGTGCTCGCCGGTGGCCGTGCCGCCCATGGCGATGGCCCGTTCGACCAGCCGCCCATGCGCCGCCTGCACCCGCGCCTTCTCCGCGGAATCCTCCTCGTCGAAGAGCATCACGAGGTGGAAGTTGCCGTCTCCCACGTGGCCGTGCATCGGCGCGATGATCCCCTCCGCATCGAGGTCCGCACTGGTCACGGCGAGGATGCGCGGCAGATCCGAGACCGGCACGCAGACATCGGTCGACAGCGACTTGCACCCCGGCCGCAGGCCGCGCGCGGCATAGAGCGCCGAATGGCGCAGCGCCCAGACCTTGCTGTAGTCCTCGGGCGTGTTGACCGAGTGCAGCACCGCCCCGTGTTCCGAGGCCAGCGCATCGAAGGTGTCCCGGTCCGTGTCGACCTGCTGCTCCGAACCGGCCAGATCGACCAGCAGCGTCGGCTGCGCGGGCAGGTCGGTCTTGTTGTAGGCGTTGATCGCCTTGACCTGCAGCGCGTCCATCAGCTCGATGCGGTTGAGGCAGAGCCCGAACTGCAGCGCCTCGACCACGGTCTGCGTCGCCGCCTCGATCGTGGGGAAGCTGTAGAGCCCGGCCTTCGACGCCTCGGGGATGCCGGTCAGGCGCAGCGTGAGCTCGGTGATGATGCCCAGCGTGCCCTCGGCCCCGATGAAGAGATGCGTGAGGTCATAGCCCGACGAGGACTTCCGCGCCCGCCCGCCGGTCTTCACGATCTGCCCGCCCGGCAGCACCACGGTCAGCCCCATGACCAGATCGGCCATGGTGCCGTGGCGCACGGTCATCGTGCCCGAGGCGCGGGTCGAGGCCATGCCACCGAGCGTTGCGTGCGCGCCGATGTCTATGGGCAGGAAGAGGCCCGTCGCCCGCAGGTCCTCGTTCAGCGCCTGCCGGGTGAGCCCGGCCTGCACGGTGCAATCCATGTCCTCGGGGCTGATGCGCAGCACCTTGTCCATCTGCGACAGATCAATGCAGAGCCCGCCTTGCATGGCGTTAACCTGCCCCTCGATGCAGCTGCCCGCGCCGAAGGGCACGATCGGGCAGCCATGGGCGGCGCAGAGCGTGACCGCCTGCGCCACCTCCTCGGTGGTTCGCGCCATGAACACCGCCTCGGGCAGGGCCGCCGGATGCCAGCTGTCCCCTGCCCCGTGCTGCGCACGGACCGCCTCGCCGCGTTCGATCCGGCCCGGAAAGGCTGCGTCCAATTCGACGAAGGCGGTCTGATGTGTCACCCCAGGATCCCCGGCAGGTTGAGTTGATGCTCGCGGGCACAGTCGAGAGCGATCTCGTAGCCCGCATCCGCGTGCCGCATAACGCCTGTCGCCGGGTCATTCCAGAGCACGCGCGCCAAACGCTTGTCCGCCGCCTCGGTGCCGTCGCAGCAGATCACCATGCCGGAGTGCTGCGAGAACCCCATACCGACGCCGCCGCCGTGGTGCAGCGACACCCATGTCGCGCCCGAGGCGGTGTTGAGCAGCGCGTTCAGCAGCGGCCAGTCGGACACCGCGTCCGAGCCGTCCTTCATGGCTTCCGTCTCGCGGTTCGGCGAGGCCACCGAGCCGCTGTCGAGGTGGTCGCGGCCGATGACGATCGGTGCCTTCAGCTCGCCGTTGCGGACCATCTCGTTGAACGCAAGGCCCAGCTTGTGGCGCAGCCCGAGGCCGACCCAGCAGATGCGCGCCGGAAGGCCCTGGAACTCGATGCGCTCGCGCGCCATGTCGAGCCAGTTGTGCAGGTGCGGATCGTCGATCAGCTCCTTCACCTTCTGGTCGGTCTTGTAGATGTCCTCGGGATCGCCCGAGAGCGCCGCCCAGCGGAACGGGCCGACACCGCGGCAGAAGAGCGGGCGGATGTAAGCGGGCACGAAGCCGGGGAAGGCGAAGGCGTCCTCGAGCCCCTCTTCCAGCGCCATCTGGCGGATGTTGTTGCCGTAGTCGAGCGTCGGCACACCGGCGTTCCAGAAGTCGACCATTGCCGCGACGTGGTCGCGCATGGAGGCCTTGGCCGCCTTGGTGACGCCCTTGGGGTCGCTCTCCTGCTTCTCGCGCCACTCGGCGACAGTCCAGCCCTTGGGCAGGTAGCCGTGCACCGGGTCGTGCGCCGAGGTCTGGTCGGTCACAATGTCCGGACGCCCGTTCGGCATCGGCTCGCACGCCTTCATGCGGCGCACCAGCTCGGGGAAGACGTCGGCGGCATTGGCGATCAGCGCCACGGATTTCGCCTCGCCCGCCTTGGTCCAGCGGTCGATCATCTCGAGCGCTTCATCCAGCGAATGGGTTTTCTCGTCGCAATAGCGGGTGCGGATGCGGAAGTCGGCGCGGGTCTCGTCGCATTCCACCGCGAGGCAGCAGGCCCCGGCCATCACCGCCGCCAGCGGCTGCGCGCCGCCCATGCCGCCGAGGCCGCCGGTGAGGATCCACTTGCCCTTGAGGTTGCCCTCATAGTGCTGGCGACCCGCCTCGACGAAGGTCTCGTAGGTGCCCTGCACGATGCCCTGCGCGCCGATGTAGATCCATGAGCCTGCGGTCATCTGGCCGTACATCGCCAGGCCCTTCTTATCGAGCTCGTTGAAGTGGTCCCAGTTGGCCCAATGCGGCACGAGGTTGGAGTTGGCGATCAGCACGCGCGGCGCGTCGGGATGGGTGCGGAACACGCCCACCGGCTTGCCCGACTGCACCAGCAGCGTCTCGTCCTCTTCGAGGTGCTTCAGCGACGAGACGATGCGGTCGAAGTCGTCCCAGGTGCGGGCGGCGCGGCCGATGCCGCCGTAGACCACCAGCTCGTGCGGGTTCTCGGCCACATCGGGGTGCAGGTTGTTCATCAGCATCCGCATCGGCGCTTCGGTGAGCCAGCTCTTGGCGGTGATCTCGGTGCCGGTCGCGGGGAAGACGTCGCGCAGGTTGTGGCGGGGGTTGGTCATCTGGGGGCCTCCTCGTTGGGCAGGGTTATTTGGCAAGCGCGGGCGCGAGCGCCTCGACCTGCTTGAGCAGCTCGGCAAGGTGGACCCGCAGTTTCGCGGCCTTGCTCTGGTCATAGGCATAGGGAGCCACCTCGCTCTCGAGGTGGGTGTCCTGCGCCAGTTCCATCTGGATGGCATGAAACCCCTCTTCGGGGCGGCCATAGTTGCGCGTCGTCCAGCCGCCGGTGAAACGGCCGTTCAGCACCGAGGTATAGCCCTCGGCAGCGGCGCAGACCTCGGCCGCGGCGGCCTCGATCGACGGATCGCAGGTCGTGCCCTTGCCGGTGCCGATGTTGAAATCGGGCAGCTTGCCGTCGAAGAGGAACGGGATGTGCGAGCGGATCGAGTGGCAATCGTAGAGGATCGCCACGCCGTGTTTCGCCCGGACCCGGTCCAGCTCGGCCTGCAGCGCGGCGTGGTAGGGCGCGTGGAAGGCGTCGCGGCGGGCGGCGATCTCTGCCTCGTCCAGCTGCTCAAGCCAGATCGGCGTGCCGTCGAAATCGGTGAGCGGCACGAGGCCCGTGGTGTTCTGGCCGGGATAGAGGCTGGCGCCATCCGGCGGGCGGTTGGCGTCGATCACATAGCGGTGGAAGGTGGCGCGCACCATGGTCGCACCGGGCAGCAGCCCTTCGTAAAGCGTGTGGATGTGCCAGTCGGTGTCGCTCAACTCCTTGCCGCGCGGGGTGAGCTTGTGGAAGATCTCGTCCGGCAGGTAGGTGCCGGTGTGCGGCAGGCCGAGGACGATGGGGCTGTCGCCCCGGCTGACGGTGACGGGCTCGTTTCTCACAGCGCTTCCTCCAGTCCTGCAGCATCGAGCAGCGCGCCCGAGCGCACCAGCGCGGCGCCTTCCTCCAGATCGGGCGCGAGGTAGCGGTCGTTCTCCAGCGGCGCGACGCGCGTGCGGATCTTGCCCACCACCCGCGCGAGGCGGTGCGAGGTCTTCAGCGGCGCGCGGAAATCCACGCCCTGCGCGGCACAAAGCGCCTCGACCCCAAGGATCACCGACAGGTTGCGGTTCATCAGCCCCAGCCGGCGCGCGCCATGGGCGGCCATCGACACATGGTCTTCCTGGTTGGCAGAGGTCGGCGTGCTGTCGGTCGAGCAGGGATTGGCGAGGTGCTTGTTCTCGGACATCAGCGCGGCGGTGGTCACCTCGGCGATCATATAGCCCGAGTTCAGCCCCGGCGCGGGCGTCAGGAAGGGCGGCAGGTCGTGGTTCATCGCCGGGTCCACCATCAGCGCCACGCGGCGCTGCGCGATGGCGCCGATCTCGGACAGCGCCAGCGCGATCTGGTCGGCGGCGAAGGCCACCGGCTCGGCGTGGAAGTTGCCGCCCGAGACGATGTTGCCCGGCCCGAGCACCAGCGGGTTGTCGGTGACCGCGTTGGCCTCGATCTCCAGCGTCGTCGCGGCGTAGCGCAGCAGGTCGATCGCCGCGCCGGCCACCTGCGGCTGGCAGCGGATGCAATAGGGATCCTGCACGCGGGTGTCGCCGATCCGGTGGCTCTCGCGGATTTCCGAGCCCTCCATCAGCTCTCGGATGCCCGCGGCGACTTCGATCTGCCCGCGATGGCCGCGCAGCGTGTGGATCTCCGCGCGGGTCGGCGCGGTGGAGCCCATGATCGCGTCGGTGGTGAGGCTGGCCGTGACGATCGAGGTCTGCGCATTGCGCCAGCCCTCGAACAGCCCGACCAGCGCCAGCGCGGTCGAGAACTGCGTGCCGTTGATCAGCGCGAGGCCCTCTTTCGGCCCCAGCACCACCGGCTCCAACCCGGCCTTGGCCAGCGCCTCGGCGCCGTGATGCACCTCACCCTCGAACTCCGCCTGCCCTGCCCCGAGCAGCACGGCGGTCATATGCGCCAGCGGCGCGAGATCGCCCGAGGCACCGACCGAACCCTGACAGGGCACCACCGGGGTCACGCCCTTTTCGAGCATCGCTTCCAGCAGATCGACCGTCTGCACCTGCACGCCCGAGGCGCCGCGTCCGAGGCTGAGCAGCTTGAGCGCCATCATCAGCCGCGTGGTGGCGCGGGGCAGCGGCTCGCCGACCCCGCAGCAATGCGACAGGATCAGATTGCGCTGCAGCGTCGCCGTATCCTCGGGCGCGATCTTGATCGAGGCGAGCTTGCCGAAGCCGGTGTTGACGCCATAGATCGCCTCCGACCCGGCGGCGGCATCGGCGACGACCTTGGCCGAAGCGGCGATGGCCGGGCGGGCGGCATCATCGAGACGGGCGGGCGCATCGCTGCGCCAGAGCTGTTCGAGCTGCGCCAGCGTGGCGGCGCCGGGGGTGAGGATCATGCGTGGCCTCCAAAGATACGGGCATGAAGCGGGTTGAACCCGATGCGATAGGACAGCTCTGCCGGGCTGTCCGTGTTCCAGATACAAAGATCGGCGCGCTGACCGGCGGCGATGCGGCCTCGGTCGGTCAGGCCAAGCGCCTTGGCCGCGTTCACCGTCACCCCGCGCAGCGCCTCTTCCGGCGTCATCCGGAAGAGCGTGCAGCCCATGTTCATGGTCAGCAGCAACGAGGTCAGCGGCGAGGTGCCGGGGTTGGCGTCGGTCGACAGCGCCATGGGCACATTGTGCGCGCGGAAGGCCGCGACGGGCGGCGCCTGCGTCTCGTGGATGGCGTAGAAGGCGCCGGGCAGCAGCACGGCGACCATGCCCGCCTCTGCCATGACCTTGGCGTCGGTCTCGGTGGCGTATTCCACGTGATCCGCCGAGAGCGCGCCGTAGTTTGCCGCAAGCTGGATGCCGCCCTGGTGCGACAGCTGCTCGGCGTGCAGCTTGACCGGCAGGCCGAGCTTCTGCGCCTCGGCGAAGACCGGCTCCATCTCGGCGGCGGAAAAGGCGATGCCCTCGCAGAAGCCGTCGACCGCATCCACCAGCTCCTCGGCATGGGCAGCGCGCAGGGTCGGCAGGCAGATCTGCTCGATATACTCTGCCTTGCTGCCCTCCCACTCGGGCGGCAGCGCATGGGCGCCGAGGAAGGTGGTCACCACGGTGACCGGACGCAGCTCGGCCAGCTTGCGCGCCACGCGCAGCAGGCGCAGCTCGGTGTCGCGGTCGAGGCCGTAGCCGGACTTGATCTCGACGGTGGTCACGCCCTCGGCCAGCAGCGCATCGAGCCGTGGCAGGGATTGCGCGATCAGCGCGCCCTCGTCCGCCGCGCGGGTGTGGCGCACGGTCGAGGCGATGCCGCCCCCGGCGCGGGCGATTTCCTCGTAGCTGGCACCCTCGAGGCGCATCTCGAACTCGCGGGCACGCGAGCCGCCGTAGACGAGATGGGTGTGGCAGTCGGTGAGCGCGGGCGTCACCAGACGCCCCTCGAGCTCGGTCACCTGCCAGTCGGCAAAGGTGTCGGGCAGGTCGGCCATGGGACCGACCCAAGCGATGGTGTCGCCGTCGATGGCCACGGCGCCGCCCTCGAGCAGCCCGTAGCCCTTGTCGCCTTCCAGCGTCACGAGGGTTCCGCCGCGCAGCACCTGTTGCATTGTCATCTCGATTCTCCCGGTCGTTGCGTCTTTATGTCTATACAATTTGTGAGCTGTCAATCGAACCGTCGGGAAAAGCAGGGTGCAAGCGCCGAGATGCCTGCCCAACAGGCGCAACGGGATCCGGGCGGATCGGGAGGTTTCGGCAGCCGCCTTCACTTTAGAAAAACTAAACCAATGCGAAGCCCCGCCCCGCTTGTCCAAAACCCAGCCAAGCGACATTCTCGCTGCATCTTTCGCTTGCCAGAGGACTCCCCATGTCGCGCCCCGACCAGCTCAAACTCGGTACGTTCGTCTATACCTTCGGCTTCCACCCGGCGGCCTGGCTGCACCCGGGCAGCGACGTGCATGGCGCCAATGATCTGTCGCACCTGAAGAAGGTCGCGCAGATCTCCGAGGCCGCAAAGCTCGACTTCATGTTCTTCGCCGACAGCCCGGCGGCCGCCATTGGCGATCCGGCCGCCCTCGCCCGCCAGCCCACGAAGATGAACCGTTTCGAGCCGATCACCGCGATCACCGCGCTGTCGCAGCACACCGAGAAGCTGGGCTTCGTCGCCACCGCCTCGACCTCCTACTACGAACCCTACAACATCGCGCGGCTCTATGCCTCGGCAGACCATATGTCGGGCGGGCGGATGTGCTGGAACGTGGTGACCTCGGACCATGATGAGACCGGCTACAACTACAACCGCGAGGGGCTGCCGCCGCATGCCGAGCGCTACGAGCGCTGCGAGGAATTCGTCGACGTGGTCTTCGGCCTCTGGGACAGCTATGAGCCCGACGCGCTGCTGCTCGACCGCGACAGCGGCATCTACCACGATCAGCACAAGCTCCACGAGCTGAACCACCACGGCAAGCACTTCCAGGTGCGCGGCCCGCTGAACATCGCGCGCACGCCGCAGGGCCGCCCGGTGATCGCCCAGGCCGGCGGGTCCGAGCCCGGCATGGAACTGGCCGCCCGCACCGCCGAGATGGTGTTCTCGCTGGCCTCCAACATCGACAAGAACCGCGCCTTCTATGCCAACGTGAAGGGCCGCATGGCCAGGTACGGGCGGCACGAGGACGACCTGAAGATCATGCCCGGCATCGTCATCAACGTCGGCGAGACCGAGGCGGAGGCGGAGGCCAAGGCGCAGCAACTGGTGGACCTCATGCACCCCGATGTCGGCCTGCTGATGCTGCAGGAATTCCTCGAGGCCGACCTGCGCGGCGTCGATCTCGACAAGCCCTTCCCGATGGAGCGCATGCCGGAGAAGGCCAAGGGCTCGAAGGCGCTCTTCGACGAGTTGAAGGAGTTCGTCACCCAGGGCCACACCATGCGCGAGCTGATCACGCATTATGCCCGCCGCCACACCGGCAACGGGCTGACCGGCACGCCGACGCAGATCGCCGACTTCATGCAGGAATGGTTCGAGACCCGCGCCGCCGACGGCTTCATCCTAATGTTCCCGACGCTGCCCAGCTCGCTCGAGGATTTCACCCGGCTGGTGGTGCCCGAACTGCGCCGTCGCGGGCTTTTCCGCGAGGACTACGAGGCAAGCACCCTGCGCGGCAACCTCGGCATCTCCGAGCCCGGCAACCGCTACACGCTGGCCCGCGCGGCGGAATAGGCGAGGGCCCCAGCAGCGGGGATATTCGGGGCTCTGCCCCGGACCCCGGGATATTTTCACCTAGAAGAAAGCCGGGCGGAGGCGCGGAAATCCTTCCGCCCGGCTGATACAAAGGCGGCCGCGCGCGGCGCGGAACAAATTCCGCATCTCGCAGTTGAGGGGCATGATCCACGCTTTGAGACCGCCCATTTCATGAACCGCACCCCCACCGCCGACCCCGTGCTGCGCGTCAGCGCTGCGATCCTAGCGGGGCTGGCCCTGCTGGTTTGCCTCAAGCTTGCCCAGAACATCTTTGCCCCGCTGATGCTGGCGGTGATCGTCGGCATCATCTTCTCGCCGGTGGCCGACAGGCTCGAAAGGATCGGCCTGCCGCGCGGCGCCGTGTCGATCCTGCTGCTGGTGCTGATCTTCTTCCTGATCGCCTCGCTCGCCTTCATGGCCGAGCCCTATATCACCGCGGCCATCGACCGGATCCCGACGGTGAAATACGAGATCCGCAAGTTCCTCTTCGAGTACCGCGACCTGATCCGCGGCATCGACGAGGTGGAACAGGCGCTCGGCGCGGCGCAGAAGAAGGCCGAGGACGGATCGGCCATGCCCAGCGTCACCGATGCGCTCTACCTCGCGCCGGTGATCGTGGCGCAGGCGCTGGTGTTCTTCGGCGGGCTGTTCTTCTTCCTGCTGACCCGCTGGAGCATCTACAACTGGCTGGCCCATCGGATCGGCGACAACACCACCACCGCCGCGATCCTCGACCGGTTCTGCGCCGCGGAGAACTCGGTGGCGCGCTACTTCGCCACCATCTCGCTGATCAACGTCGGGCTCGGCTTTGCCGTCACCGGGGGGCTCATGGCGATCGGCATGCCCGCCGCGCCGATCTGGGGCATCGCGGCGGCGCTGCTCAACTACGTGCTCTACGTCGGCCCCGCGGCCATGGTGGCCGGGCTGCTGCTGAACGGTCTCGTGGCCTTCGACGGGCTGATGAGCTTCGCGCCCGCGGCGGTCTACCTCGCGCTCAACATGTGCGAGGCGCAGTTCGTGACGCCGGGGCTCGTGGGCAAGCACATCCGCATCAACCCCTTCCTGATCTTCGTCTCGCTGGTGTTCTGGCTGTGGCTCTGGGGGCCGATCGGCGGCATCGTCGCAATCCCCGCCACGGTGATCGTGCTGCACCTCTTCGACATCATCGGCGAGGGCCGCAAGACGCCCGCGAGCCGCCGCCCCGCCTGAGCCGGCCCGGCCCGCGCCTGCTCCGGCCCGCGGGCCGGAGCACGCCGGGGGCGGTGCAAGAAAGTCTTTGCGAAATCGCCCGGATAGAGGATCATGGAGGGGTCAGGAGCGCCCCGCGGATCACGGCATTACCGACTCGGCGGAGCCTGCCTGATTTCAGGAGGTGAGGTGTCCCGGTGTCCATCGCAACCCATTCCATCCCCTTCGCGCTGATCATCCTGCTGTTCCTGCTGGCCCTGCCCGCCTGCGCCTACGCGGGCTTTCGCTTCGGCAGCATGGAGCTTGCCCGCAACCCCGCGCGCTACGCCGAGGGCAAGATGCCCGGCGAGGCCTCGCTCGGCGCGCTGCTGGCGCTGCTCGGCCTGCTGCTCGGCTTCACCTTCAGCGCCACTCTGAGCTGGCGCGAGGCCAGCGTCGCGGCGGTGGTCGAGGAGGCGGCGGCGCTCGGCACCGCCTTCCTGCGCGCCGATCTGCTGCCCGACGCCGAGGGCCGCCCGCTGCAGCAGGCGCTGCTCGACTACGGGCGCACCCGCATCGTGCCCCCCGGCTACCGCGCCACGCGCGAGAACGTCGACGCCTTCGTCGCGGCGAGCACCGAGGCGCAATCGGCGCTCTGGCCCGCGACCATGGCGGCGCTGACGCCCCAGGTCCCCGCGCCCGTCGCGACCTTCGTCGCCGGCGGCATCACCGAGGTGCTGGACGCCCACAGCCGCCGCGTCGCCGCCGCCTCGAAGTCCATCACCTCGGGGATCTGGAGTCTGCTGAGCTTCGCCGCCGCATCGGGGGTCTTCATCATCGGCAACCGCGCCGCGTTGCAGGGCCGAAGCCTGAGCTGGCGCACGCTGGTGTTCTCGGTGGTGCTGACCGCCGTGCTGGTGACCATCGAGGACCTCAGCCGCGCCTCGGACGGTTTCACCGTGGTGCCGCAGACCCCGCTGATCGCCGCGGTGGCCGACATGGAATCCGCCCTCGGCACGGCGGCGCTCGCCAGCGCGACACCGAATCCCTGAGCCGCTTCGCCCACCAGGCCGCCCGACCTCAGCCGGGCACCAGATCCTCGAGGTCGGGCAGAAGCACCACGCTTTCCTGCTCGTTGGGATCGGTGCGGGCGACCACCGCGACGGCGGGCTCCGTGCCGGTGTTGAGCGGCAGGTGCGGCGTGTCCGGCGGGATGTAGACGAGGTCTCCGGCGGCGGTGTCCATGACGTTCTCGAGCCGCGCGCCCCAGTACATCCGGGCGGTGCCGGAGATCACGTAGATCGCCGTTTCATGGGACTCGTGCTTGTGTGCCTTGGCGCGCCCGCCGGGCGGAATGGTGAGCAGGTGCATGCACAGCCCCTGGCTCCCGACCGTTTCCTTGGCGATGCCCTCGAAGTAGTCGAACCCCTGCTTGCCCGAATAGGTCCCTCCGGGCCGCAGCTTGACGCAGTCTGCCATCCGATTGGCCCTCCCGCCCCTGGTGGTCTGCCCCGAAAGGCTACGCCAAGCGCCGCCGCCGCACAAATCAATCCCATCGACACCGGGGCGGCGTGGCGCTCAGGCGGGCGTCTTCCCGCCGCGCAGCAGCTTGGTCACGTTTGACGCGATCGTCTCGAGGTGGCGCTCATCGGTGCCGCAGCAGCCACCAAGGATATCCGCGGCGGGCAGCTCCGCCGCCACCTCGGCCATCTGGCGCCCAAGCTCGATCGGGTCGCCATCCTCGAGATGGCCGAGTTTGCACAGGGCGATCTGCTCCATTTTCACCGCGTTGGGGCGGATGTAGCGCAGGCGCTGCAGCCAGTCGCCCCCCTCCGCCAGCGCCGGCGCGAACTCCAGCGGGTGCGCGCAGTTGGTGCCAAACCAGGCCGCGCCGCCACCGGTGCGCGCGTCGATGGTCTCGACGGCCTCGCGCAGGCTGGGCCCGGAGCGCAGCCGCCCCTCCGTCGTCAGCGTCAGGCTGACCCCGATGTCGATGCCGATCGCCCGCGCCGCCCGGATCACCCCCACCGCCTCGGGAATATTGTTGAAGGTGAGCGCGATGGCCATCTCGGCAGGCGTGGTCCGCAGGGTCGATAGCTGCACCGAATGGTACGCCTCGGCCTCGACCTCGGTGATGGCGCCGCCGGTGCCATAGGCATCGCCGCGCGGCCCGATGCATCCGGCGATATAGGCATCGCGCACCCGCCCCGCGTACTCGCGGCGCAGATCGTCGAGAAAGGCGATGGTCCGGCGCTGCATCTCCGCCAGCGCCTCGGGCGAATAGCCCAGCTTCGCGCCCCAATCGGGACTGGCGCGGTAGTCATGGCCGAGGATCAGCAGGCCGGTGTCATGGGCTTCGGCAACATCGAAATAGCGCCGATACATGTCGCGCAGCACCGCGTCCGCCTCGGGGTCGTCAAGCAGCGGGTACATGGCGAACTCGGGCAGCTCGAAGCCCCATTTGTAGAGCACCTCGGTCTCGGTGCCGGCTTCGGTGAGGTAAAACCTGTTCTCGAGTCTCGGGGGGAAGTCGCGCGCCATGCAAAGTCTCCTGAGCCGGGCCGCCGAGGCGGATGTCGGGAGTGTACCATGGCGCGGCGCTACGGACCAAATCGCCGTGGGCCGCGCAGCTTCGCGGAACACCGGCTGCGCCTCAGCGCCTCGCTGCGCGCCCCCTGCCGGCACTTTGTGGACGATCCCACGCGAGGGCTCAGCCCGACGCGCCCCTCAGGCGCACCGTCGAGCGGAGACCGCCGGTCTGTTTCCGATGCCGGAAAAGGTAAGGCTCCACCTTGGGGGAAGGTGGAGCCTTGAAGCGATCCGGGCCACATGAGGGAAGTCGGGACAGGGTTGCAACCCGGTATCTGGGACAGGACTGGTGGTACGTCCTTGCCCTCTCAACTCCGACGCCCGGGCTTGGTTCCGGCAATTCGTCACTTTTTTTCAGAAACTTCCGCCACCCCGCCCGCGACCCCGCCTGACGCGGCCTCCAGGCCTGTCTCCGCCTCGCGGGCCGTGGCGGCGCGGCGGGCGACCAGCACCCGTGCCAGCTCGGTGTTGAGCTGCGCGCCGAGCAGCGTGACCAGCGCGCTGACGTAGAACCACAGCAGCAGCGCCACCACCGCGCCAAGCGAGCCATAGACCTCGTTCAGCCGGTCGAAGTTGCGCACGTAGCTGGCCAGGGCAAAGGAGCCGACGGCCCAGGCGATCACCGCGATCGCCGCACCCGGCGTCAGCCACGGCATGCGCGATTGCCGCCGGTTCGGCCCGAAGCGGTAGACCAGCGCAACGGCGAGATAGACGACGCAGAGCAGCACGATCCACTTCGCCCCCTCCACCGCGATCTCGACCCCCGCCGGCAGGTGCAGGAAGGCCATGCCGGCCGGGATCACCACCACCGCCGCAAAGGCCAGCAGCGCCACCAGCACCAGCAGCGCGGTCATGCCGTAGGCGACCAGTATGCGCCGCACGGGGTTGGTGCGGTGCGGCGCCTCGGTCACCGCGTTCAGCCCGCGGATCAGCGCCGCCACCGAGGCCCGCGCCGACCAGATCGCCAGCACGATGGAGGCGACCGAGGCCCATTGCAGCGTCGAGCGGTTGGTCGAAATGAGCTGGGTGATCTGCGTGTCGATGAGCTGGTAGGCGGTCTCGGGGATGACGTCGGTGAGCAGCTCCATCTGCTCGGCGATGGCGATCGGATCGGCCCAGTAGCCCCAGATCGCGATCACCGCGGCCATGGCGGGGAAGATCGACAGGAAGGCGTAGAAACCGACCCCGGCGGCGATCAGCCCCAGATTGCGCTCGTCCATGCGCTGCCATGTCCGCCACAGGGCGTGCAGCCAGCCGCGAAAGCCGACGTGGCGCAGGCGCAGGCGCTCTTCGCGAGCGAGGGCGGCCGCGCTGGACGGCTGTGAGGCGGAGGAGGACGGGCTGCTTTGCATGAGCGCAACCTGCGCAGAAGCCGACGCGGCGTCAATCCACTGGTTGCGCGGCGCCCCGTCTTGCGGTGCAATCTGAGGCTTGCGGGCGCGGCCCTGCGACACCTTCGGCCGCTGCGGAACCGCCCGCAGCGGCACGCGTTGACCTTTCGGAACCCCGATGGAGAGCGCCCCAGTGACCGACAATCGCAAAATCTGTGTCATCCTGAACGAGCACTCCGGCGACCACCCCGACAAAGAGAGCCGCCGCGAGACGCTGACCCGGCTTTTCACGGAGAACGGGCTCGAGGCCGAACTGATCGGCCTGACGCCGGAAAGACCCATCCTCGACACCGCCCGCAAGGCCGCGGGCAACGGCTGCGCGATGGTCGTCGCCGCGGGCGGCGACGGCACGATCGGCGCGGTGGCCGCAGCCGCGCATGAGGCCGGCGTGCCGATGGGCGTGATCCCGCAGGGCACGTTCAACTATTTCGCCCGCGGGCTCGACATCCCCGAGGATGCCGAGGGCGCGGTGCGCATCCTCGCCTCGGGTCGCCTGCGCGAGATCAGCCTCGGCGAGGTCAACGGCGAGGTGTTTCTCAACAACGCGAGCCTGGGGATCTACCCGCTGATCCTGCGCACCCGCGAGGGCGTCTACCAGCGCTGGGGCCGCTCGCGCGTGGCCGCCTACTGGTCGGTGGTGCTGGCCCTCGCCGGCTTCCGCAAGCCGCTGCGCCTGCAGGTCGAGGTGGATGGTCGCAAGACCGAGATGCGCACGCCTCTCGCCTTCGTCGCCAACAGCGCCTACCAGCTCGAGCAGTTCAACCTCGACGGCGCGGATGCGATCCGCGACGGGGATTTCGTGCTCTTCACCTCCAAGGGCACCAGCCGCTGGGAGCTCGTGCGCGCCTCGCTGCGGCTCGCCATGGGCAAGGCGCAGAAGGGCGAGGAGTTCGGCTTTGTCACCGGGCGCGAGATCACCCTGCACACCCACCGGCCCCGCGCGCTGGTGGCCCGTGATGGCGAGAAGGAGCTGATGGAGACCCCGATCCGCTTCCGCCGCCGCCCCGAGCCGCTGCGGGTCATGGTCCCGGCCGAGAATGTGCCCGCCCGCGAAGAGCCGGAGCCGGAAGTACCCGCCGATGCCGCCCTCGAAAAAGCCCTGCCCGCATGACCCGCCTGATCCACCTTTCCGACCTGCATTTCGGGCGCAGCGCGCCCGAGCTTCTGGACCCGCTGCTGCGCGCGGTGAACGTCGCCAAGCCCGACCTCGTGGCGATCACCGGCGATTTCACCCAGCGCGCCCGCTGCAGCCAGTACCGCGAAGCCCGTGCCTTCCTGCGCAAGCTGCAGGCGCCGTGGATGGCGGTGCCCGGCAACCACGATGTCTCGCTCGACAATCTCTGGCTGCGCTTCGTGCGCCCCTACCGCCGCTACCGCCGCTTCATCACAGAAGAAATGATGCCGGTAAAGCGCCTGCCGGGGCTGACCGTGGTCGGCTTCAACACCGTCGACCGCTTCCGCTGGCAGCGGGGCAAGATCCGCTGGCTGCAGATGCGTCAGGCCTGCCGGATCTTCTCGGAGGAAAAGGGGCTCAACGTGGTGCTTGCCCACCATCCTTTCGAGCAGGACGCGGATGTCGACAAGTCTCTGATGCGCGATGCCGACCAGGCCATCGAGCGGCTCTCGGAATGCGGCGCCCACCTCGTGCTCTCGGGCCATCTGCACCGCTGGCGCACCGAGCCGTTCCTGTCGCGCAAGCACGGCGCACAGGTGCTGCAGGTGCATGTGGGCACGGGGCTCTCGACCCGGCTCCGCGGGCAGGAGAACGATTTCGCGATCCTTGATCTCGAGAGCCACAGCGCCAGCATCCGCCGCATGATCGCCCGCGAACATCACTTCGTCGAGGCAGAGCGCCGGCACTACAGTTTCGGCGATCAGGGCTGGGAGCGCAGCCCCGAGTGGCCCGTGCGTTCTGCCGCGGAGCGGGAACCGCGTCCCACCTCGGGCGTTCCGAACAGGTAACACCCAAGCATGGAGGAGCCCATGACCTCCGACGACCGCAAGAATCATGCGCATGACGTGGCCCACCCGCACGAGACCCGCGCAGGCCCCGGCGACGCCGGGGCTTCTGACAGACCCGTGCAATTGCCCGAAAACCCGGAGATGCGCGGCAAGGGGCGCCGCGCGATCCTGCTTTTCGTGGTCCTGGCGGTGGCCGCCCTGCTGATCATCGGCGTCTTCAACCGCGCCGGCATGCCGTGACCCCCGCGGTCCGGGCCGGGGCTCGATCCTCGGATCGGCCCGCGCTCGGCTCTCGGGTCAGATCACCCCCGCAACCATCAGGGGCACCAGCACCGCCGCCGCCAGCGTGACGCAACCGATGCTGGCGAAGAGCCCGTCGCGCACCAGCAGCGCCGTGGCGAAGCACAGCACCGTCAGACCGAGGATCGACGAAGAAAACGGCACCAGCTCGAGGAACGGCATCGCCAGCCCGCAGAGCAGGCAGACCGCCTGCAGCAGCTTGCGCATCGGGCCGGCGGTCATCAGCCGCAGGCGGCTGCGGGCGTTGCGGTCGAGCCAGTTCCCGAGGCCGCGCAGCTTGCCCAGCCCCTTGCGCGCCTTCGGCCCGTCGAAGTTCCGCGCCATGAGGAAATCCGGCAACCACAGATGGCGCCGCGAGATCAGCATCTGCCCCGAGATGAAGGCGATCAGCAACCCGCAGAAGGTCGAGAACAGCGGGATCCCCGACAGCGGCGAGACCACCAGCAGCGCGGGCACCATCAGCGCCGGGATGAAGGAGCTTTCGCCGAAGCTCTCCACCATGTCGCGCAGCGAGACGCGCGCGCCCTGCGCCGCCTCCTGCAGGCGGTCGACGATCTCGCCGACCGGGCGATCCGTGGCGGTGTCTCGGGAGGTCTCGGGCGCGGCGGCGCTGCTCATCTGGGGTGGTCCTTCGCGGGTCTCATCCTGTGGGCGAACGCGGGCGCCGCCGGGCCGGTTCCCCCGGCGCATCGTGAGAGGCGGCGCAATCCGCGCCGCCTCTCGCTCGTCAAAAGTTGCCGCTCATTCCGCCGCATCGCGCCGCGGCAGCACCCAGTCGGGGCGCGGGAAGTGGCAGGTGTAGCCGCCGGGATAGCGCACGAGGTAATCCTGGTGCTCTGCCTCGGCCTCCCAGAAATCGCCCACCGGCGCGACCTCGGTCACCACCTTGCCGGGCCAGATTCCCGAGGCGTCGACGTCGGCAATGGTGTCCAGCGCCTCGGCCTTCTGCGCCTCGTCGACGTAGTAAATCGCCGAACGGTAGCTCATGCCCAGATCGTTGCCCTGCCGGTTGAGCGTCGTCGGATCGTGGATCTGGAAGAAGAACTCGAGGATCCGCCGGTAGCTGATGGTCTCGGGATCGAAGAGGATCTCGATGCCCTCGGCATGGGTACCGTGGTTGCGGTAGGTGGCGTTGGGCACGTCGCCGCCGGTGTAACCGACGCGCGTGGCCTCGACCCCCGGCAGCTTGCGGATCAGATCCTGCATACCCCAGAAACAGCCACCCGCCAGTACTGCGCGTTCCGTGCTCATGCCACGTCCTCCACCTGATCGAGATAGGCGCCATAGCCCTCGGCCTCCATGTCCTCGCGCGGTACGAAGCGCAGCGAGGCCGAGTTGATGCAGTAGCGCAGGCCGCCACGGTCCATCGGCCCGTCCGGAAAGACGTGGCCGAGGTGCGAGTCGCCATGGGTCGAGCGCACCTCGGTACGGATCATCCCGTGGGTGGTGTCGCGCAGTTCGGCCACATGGGCGGGCTCGATGGGCTTGGCGAAGCTCGGCCAGCCGCAGCCGCTGTCGTACTTGTCGGACGAGGCGAAGAGCGGCTCGCCGGAAACGACGTCGACGTAGATGCCCGCCGCCTTGTTGTCGAGATACTTTCCGGTGCCCGGCCGCTCGGTGCCGTTCTCCTGGGTGACGCGGTACTGCTCGGGGTCGAGCGTCGCGATCACGTCTGGATTGCGTTCATAGGTCGCCATGGATTCCTCCGGTCTTTGATCTTGGCCTTAAGATGGGGTGCGCGGCGGACAATGCAAAGCCCCCTTCGCAGGCGCGCCTTTGCCGATTTCGCAGCGCGCGGCAGCAGCCCGCCGCCCGCGCCGCCCTTCTGCCCGGAACCGGCGGCGCACCGCCGCATATGGCCCCCTCATTCCGGCGAGTCCCTGCCCGAAGTACACGCCGCGCTCACCTTGCGGGCATCGAGGGATCCGAAGGCCGCTCCCGCGCATTACCTCTCTGACCGGCGCGACGAAGCGCACCGGAGCTACGACCAAGGACGCACCCAGACTGCAAGGAGACCCAAGATGACCCTCCGTTCCACCACCAAGTTCGGCCTCGCCGTTCTCACCGCCGCCTCGCTCTCCGCCGCGGCCCACGCGCAGACCGACAGCGCCTCCGACCCCGCCACGCTGGACGAAGCGCCGCTCGAGACCTCGCAGATGACCGAAAGCACCGGCGCCAGCGGCTCGGGCGTCACCGACACGGTGCCGGTCTCGCCGCAGACCGCGTCGGACCTGCGGGCCGATGTGCCGCAGAGTTACGGGCAGGCGATCTCCTCGCTGCACAATGCCGACCTGGCGATGGCCGATCCCGAAGCCGTATCCGAGGCGACAGAGGTGCAGCTCCTGCCGCTCAGCAAACTGAAGGGCCAGGCGAACGAGAGCGCCACCGCGCTGGATGACGCCCTCGCAGCGGCCACGCCCGAGCTGGAGGCGCTGCGCGCGCTGATGCTGGACAACGACGCGCTGACCGCCGAACTGGACGCGCAGGGGTACGACGCCGACGACGTGATCGGCTTCTACGCCGCGCAGGACAGCCTCGAGCTGCTGATCGACGACCGCGCCTGAGATTGATCCTGACACGTGATCCGCGCCGCTGAGGCGTGGTGAAGGAGCCGTGTTCGTGGCCCCGACCGCCCTCCGTGTTTTCCAACGCGGGGGGCCTTTCTTTGCAGCCCCAGTGCACCGTGACCGCGCGTGCACGCTAGACGGATGCCGCGGATCGAAACACACGCAGAACGTGAACACCGCCGATCTCTTTCGCGTGAATTCGCTTGCAGTGCCGCCCCGCTCCGCCCATCTTTCGAGCAGGAGGCACGTACTCCTGTCAGAACCTCCTGGATCCCAGGAACCCTCGTGGGCGTCGGTGCCATCCCTCGGCACCGGCGCTTTCTGTTTGCGCAGGTCGGGCCCTTCGCGGCGGCCGGGCTACCGTCCCCGCGGGGACGGCAAACGGGTGCCCCCGTGGGGACAGGGGGGACGGGAAGGCCGCGACACCGCTGTCCCCGCGGGGACGAAGAAGATCTCAGGCCGCGCTCAGGTCGCGCTCAGGCCGAGGGCAGCCGCGCCACCGCCCAGCGGGCCGCATCGCGCACCGTCTCGTCGGCATCCTCGCAAAGCCCCTGCGCCACGCCCCGCAAGTCCGCCCGACCCGAATTGCCGATCGCGTAGAGCACGTTGCGCACGAAACGGTGCCGCCCGATGCGCTTGATCGGCGAGCCGGAGAACCGCGCCCGGAACCCTGCATCGTCGAGCGCCGCCAGCTCGGCCAGCGGCGGCGCCAGCAGGTCGTCGCGGGCGTGGTACTTCACCTCCGAAGCGACCTCGGCGAACTTGTTCCACGGGCAGGCCGCGAGGCAGTCGTCGCAGCCGTAGATGCGGTTGCCGAGCAAGCCCCGCAGGTCCTCGTCCACCGGCCCGGCGTGTTCGATGGTCAGGTAGGAGATGCAGCGCCGCGCATCGAGCCGGTAGGGCTCCGGAAAGGCCGCCGTCGGACAGGCGTCGAGGCAGGCCCGGCAGGAGCCGCAGTGGTCGCGCTCGCCCCCGTCCACCGGCAGTTCCAGCGTGGTGAAGATCGCCCCGAGAAAGAACCACGAGCCCAGCTCGCGGCTCACCAGATTGGTGTGCTTGCCCTGCCAGCCCAGCCCCGCCGCTGCGCCGAGCGGCTTTTCCATCACCGGGGCGGTGTCGACGAAGACCTTGATCTGCGGGGCCTCGGCATCGCGGCCCAGCTCGCGCGCGCCCGCGTCGATCAACCATCGCCCGAGCCGCTTTAGCTTCTTCTTCACCACGTCGTGGTAGTCGCGGTTCTGCGCGTAGACCGAGATCGCCGCGCGCTCCTGTTGCGTCAGCACCGTGCGGGGGTCGTGCTCCGGGCCGTAGTTCTCGGCCAGCATGATCACCGAGCGCGCCTCGGGCCAGAGCGCCGCCGGGTTGCCGCGCCAATGGGTGCGCTCCGCCATCCAGTCCATCTGCCCGTGGTGGCCCGCCTCGAGGAAGGCCGCCAGCCGTTCGGCCACCTGCGGCACGTCCCACGGCCGGCAGATGCGGCAGGCGGCAAAGCCCACCTCCGCCGATTCCGCCACCAGCCGTGCCTTGAGGGTGTCCACGCGTGTCGTCCTTGTGGTCCAATTGGTCCAGGTGTCCGGGGCCGGGACGCATTGTCCCCGCCGTCCCGCCCTTCTACGCGCGTCCCGCGCAGACTGTCCACCAATCGCCCCTTGGCGGGCATGGGCTCTCATGACCCCGCGCCCAGCGCAGATCGGAGCGACCCTTCCGGCGGGACCCGTGCGGCAAGAGGGCCCGAGGGGACCCAGCCCCGCCTCCGGATTCTTGCCGATTTTCCACAACTCTCAGGGCGAGACTTTAGCGAGTCGACAACCTGTGGCAGTGTGAGCCCATACATCCCCTCCGCAGGATTGATCGCGGAGACACCGGAAGGCCAGGACGTCCATGACGACCCAGCACAGCAGACGCAACTTCCTGCGGGGGCAATTGTCACGCCCCGAGGCACCGGAGATGAGGCCCCCCGGCGCGCAGCCCGGCTTTGCCCAGCGCTGCAGCGGCTGCGGTGCCTGCGCCCGCGCCTGCCCCGCAGCGATCGTCGTCCCCAAGCGAACCAATGACGCGACACCGATGCCCGTGGTCGATTTCACCAGGGGCGCCTGCACCTTCTGCGGCGCCTGCGCCGAGGCCTGCGACACCGGAGCGCTTCTCCCCGAGAGCGTGTCCGACTGGGCCTGGACCGCCGCCATCGCGGACACCTGCCTGTCGCTGGCTGGCATCTCCTGCCGCGCCTGCGAGGACGCCTGCGAGATACGCGCGATAAGCTTCCGCCTGATGACCGGCGGTCGGGCGGCGCCGGTGCTGGACGCGGCGCTCTGCACCGGCTGTGGCGCCTGCGCCTTCACCTGCCCCGCGGCGGCGGTGTCCTTCGAGCAACGCCAACCCCTCACGGAGGCCGCGCGATGAACATCTGCGGCTGCCTTGTCCACATCGTCCCGACCGCGCTGCCCGAGGCGCGCGCGCAGATCGAGGCGTTCGACGGCGTCGAAGTGCACGCCCAGACCGACGACGGGCGGCTGGTGGTGGTTGTCGAGGATACCGAGACGGCCTTCGCCTCGGACATTCTCATGAAGCTGCACCAAGTCCCCGGCGTGATCACCCTGACCATCAACTACCACCATTTCGAAGAGCTTCCGCACCGCCCATCCCCCGCCGTCCCCCATCCGGAGACCTGACCCATGACCATCTCGGACTCGCGCAGGACTTTCCTCAAGGCCACCGCCGCCGCCAGCACAGCCGCCGCCGCGGGCATATCGCTCGCCCCCGGCGCTCTGGCGCAGACCCCGGGCAATTCGGACATCCGCTGGGACAAGGCCCCCTGCCGCTTCTGCGGCACCGGCTGCTCGGTGCTGGTGGGCACCAAGGACGGCCGGGTCGTCGCCACCCAGGGCGATCCCGAGGCGCCGGTGAACCGCGGGCTCAACTGCATCAAGGGCTACTTCCTGTCGAAGATCATGTATGGCGCCGACCGTCTGACCACGCCGATGCTGCGCAAGTCGGGCGGCGTCTACGACAAGAACGGCGAGTTCGAACCGGTGAGCTGGGACGAGGCCTTCGACGTCATGGCCGAAAAATGGAAGGCAGCGCTGGCCACGAAGGGGCCGACCTCGGTGGGCATGTTCGGCTCGGGACAATGGACGGTCTGGGAGGGCTACGCCGCCTCCAAGCTGATGAAGGCGGGCTTCCGGTCGAACAACATCGACCCCAATGCCCGGCACTGCATGGCTTCGGCGGTGGTCGGCTTCATGCGCGCCTTCGGCATCGACGAGCCGATGGGCTGCTACGACGACCTCGAGCATGCCGACACCTTCGTGCTCTGGGGCTCGAACATGGCGGAGATGCACCCGATCCTGTGGTCGCGGCTGACCGACACCCGGCTGACCAAGGCGGGCGCGCAGGTGCACGTGCTCTCGACCTTCGAGCACCGCAGCTTCGAGCTGGCCGACAACGGCATGGTCTTCACGCCGCAGACGGACCTGGCGATCCTCAACTACATCGCCAATTACATCATCCAGAACGACGCGGTGAACTGGGACTTCCTCGAAAAGCACGTCAACATCACCCGAACGGCCACCGACATCGGCTACGGGCTGCGCGACACCAACCCGCTTCAGGAAGCGGCGGCCAACCCCAACTCCGGCGAGCTCACCCCGATCGACTTCGACGAGTATGCCGCGGCGGTCTCGGAATACACGCTGGAGACGGTCTCCGAGATGTCCGGCGTTCCGGCACACCAGCTCGAACGGCTGGCCGAGCAATACGCCGATCCCAACCGCAAGGTCATGTCGCTCTGGACCATGGGCTTCAACCAGCACACGCGCGGGTCCTGGGCGAACGGGCTGTGCTACAACATCCACCTGCTGACCGGGAAGATCTCGGAGCCGGGCAACTCCCCCTTCTCGCTCACCGGCCAGCCCTCGGCCTGCGGCACCGCGCGCGAGGTCGGCACCTTCGCGCATCGTCTGCCCGCCGACCTCGTGGTGACCAACCCCGAGCATCGCGCCCATGCCGAGGAAATCTGGAAGCTGCCCGAGGGCACCATCCCAGAAAAGCCGGGCCTGCACGCCGTGGCGCAGAACCGCGCGCTGAAAGACGGCACGCTCAATGCCTACTGGGTGCAGTGCAACAACAACATGCAGGCTGGGGCCAATATCAACGAAGAGGGCTGGCCAGGCTACCGCAACCCCGAGAACTTCGTCACCGTCTCGGACCCCTACCCGACCGTGACCGCCATGTCGGCCGACCTGATCCTGCCCACCGCCATGTGGGTCGAGAAGGAAGGCGCCTACGGCAATGCCGAGCGCCGCACCCAGTTCTGGCGCCAGCAGGTCATGGCGCCGGGCGAGGCCAAGTCGGACCTCTGGCAGCTCATGGAGTTTGCCAAGCGCTTCACCGTCGAGGAGGCCTGGGGCGACGAACTGGTGGCCAAGATGCCCGAGCTGGCCGGCAAGACGCTCTACGAGGTGCTCTACGAGAACGGCCAGGTGAACGCCTACCCGCTGGAAGAGACCGCCGAGGGGTTCGACAATGTCGAGGCTCAGCACTTTGGCTACTACGTGCAGAAGGGGCTGTTCGAGGAATACGCCGCTTTCGGGCGCGGCCACGGCCACGATCTCGCGCCCTTCGAGCAATACCATCAGGCGCGCGGGCTGCGCTGGCCGGTGGTGGATGGGCAGGAGACGCTCTACCGCTTCCGCGAGGGTTACGATCCCTATGTGCCCGAGGGCACCGAGGTGACCTTCTACGGCCACCCGGACGGCAAGGCGAAGATCATCTTCGCCCCCTACGAGCCCGCCGCCGAGGCTCCGGACGAGGAGTATGATCTCTGGCTCTCCACGGGGCGGGTGCTGGAGCATTGGCATTCCGGCTCGATGACCAGACGCGTGCCCGAGCTGCACCGGGCCTTCCCCGCCGCGGTGGTGTTCATGCACCCCGAGGACGCCGAGGAACGCGGCCTGCGGCGCGGACAGGAAATCACCATCTCGACCCGCCGCGGCGAGATGCTCAGCCGGGTCGAGACCCGCGGCCGCAACAAGGTGCCAAAGGGGCTGGTCTTCGTGCCGTGGTTCGACGAGGGGCAGCTGATCAACAAGCTGACGCTCGACGCCACCTGCCCGCTGTCCAAGGAGACCGACTTCAAGAAATGCGCCTGCAAGGTCGCGCGCGCCTGAACCGCGCCCGGGCCCGGCCCGCATACCGCCACGGGAGACGCCAGAGGAGGTCCGTCATGCCCGCCGCCACGCCGCTCTCGCCCCAACGCCGCAGGTTCCTGACGGACACCGCGCGGATGGCCGGCGGCTGCGCGCTGGCGGGCGGCGGGCTGGCCTGGCTGGCGCGGGATGCGCGGGCGCTCCCGGCGGAAGCGCTGCGTCCGCCCGGCGCCCTGCCCGAGGCCGACTTCCTCGGCGCCTGCATCCGCTGCGGCCTGTGCGTGCGGGACTGCCCCTATGACACGCTGGCGCTGGCCGAGCTGGGCGCCGACGGGCCGGCCACCGGCACGCCCTTCTTCACCGCCCGCGACGTGCCCTGCGAGATGTGCGACGACATCCCCTGCGTCACCGCCTGCCCCACTGGCGCGCTCGACCCGGCGCTCACCGACATAGACGAGGCGCGCATGGGCACCGCCGTGCTGGTGGACCAGGAGAACTGCCTCAACTTCCTCGGACTGCGCTGCGACGTCTGCTACCGCGTCTGCCCGGTGATCGACGAGGCGATCACCCTCGAGCTGTCGCACAACACCCGCTCTGGGCATCACGCGATCTTTGCCCCGACCGTCCACGCCGAGCACTGCACCGGCTGCGGCAAGTGCGAGAAGAGCTGCGTGCTGC
Source organism: Alloyangia pacifica (assembly GCF_020524285.1). Taxonomy (GTDB): domain Bacteria; phylum Pseudomonadota; class Alphaproteobacteria; order Rhodobacterales; family Rhodobacteraceae; genus Salipiger; species Salipiger pacificus_B. The sequence goes on along the minus strand of NZ_JAIVKX010000005.1, from coordinate 91,203 downwards.
CCGAGGCCGCGATCAAGGTGCTGCCGCTGCGGCTCGCACGCGGCGCGCCCGCCGAGCACTACCGCAAGGGCTGGGAGGAGATGGAGGAAAAGGGCGGGCCGCTGGTCGAGGGGGTGATCGACCTGCCCGACCGGCTGCCAGGCCCCGGCACCGACAACCTCGCCGCGCCGGGCGGCTTCGAGCCCAGCTTCACGCTCCCGGCGCCGGGAGCGGGTGAATGAAGGAGAAGACGAAACTCCCGGTCGGCGTGGAGGCGATCCGCCTCAAGGGCTGGTGGCAAGCGCATCGCTTCCTGCTGCTGCGGCGGCTGTCGCAGGGGTTTTTCCTGCTTCTCTTCCTGCTTGGCCCTTGGTTCGGCCTGTGGTGGGTGGCGGGCACTTTGGCCGGTTCGCGCACCTTCGGCATCCTGCCGCTGACCGATCCGCTGGTGCTGGCGCAGAGCCTCGCCGCCGGGCACTGGCCCGAGCTGACCGCGCTGATCGGCGCGCTGATCGTGCTTGCCGCCTATGCGCTGATCGGCGGGCGGGTCTATTGCTCCTGGGTCTGCCCGATCAACCCGGTGACCGACGCGGCGCATTGGCTGCACGACCGGCTCGGCCTGCAGAAGGGCTGGCAACCGAAGCGCCACACGCGGCTCTGGCTGCTCGGCACGGTTCTGGCCGTCTCGGCGCTGACCGGCACCGTCGCCTGGGAGGCGATCAACCCGATCACCATGCTGCACCGCGGGCTGGTTTTCGGCATGGGCTTTGCCTGGGCGCTGGTGGCGCTGGTGTTTCTCTTCGATCTGCTGGTCTCGCGCCGCGGCTGGTGCGGGCATCTGTGTCCGGTCGGAGCCTTCTACGGGCTGCTCGGCACGCACAGCCTCTTGCGGGTCAGCGCGACGCGACGCGCCGCCTGCGACGATTGCATGGATTGCTTTGCGGTCTGCCCCGAGAACCACGTCATCGCCCCGGCCCTACGCGGCAAGGACGGCGAGACGCCGCTGATCCTCTCGCCCGACTGCACCAATTGCGGGCGCTGCGTCGATGTCTGCTCGGTCGATGTCTTCGCCTTCACCCACCGCTTCGACCGCCGTGTCGAGGGTCCCTCCTCCCCGCCCGGACCATCCCGCCAAACCGTCGCCTGAGTAACCTACCCCGCGTGACAGCAACCAACCACGGAGAGCGCCCATGAAACTGCCGGTCATCGCCAAGATCGCCGCCCTCGCCTCGCCCCTGCTCATCGCGGGGCTGGTCGTGGCGCAGACCTCCGGAGGCATCCAGTCGCTGCGCGGTGCCGCCGTCGACCAGGAGCTGACGCCGCCCGAGGTCTACCCGCAGCAGGAGGGCCGCGAGGTGCGCAACTACCGCCAGCAGCCGCCGACCATCCCGCACTCCATGACCCAGTACCAGATCGACCTGCGCACCAACCAGTGCCTGAGCTGCCACGACTGGACCAACGCCGGCGACCGGGGCGCGCCGACGCTGTCGATGACCCACTATCTCGACCGCGACGGCACCCAGCTCGACACGGTGGCCGGCACCCGCTGGTTCTGCACCCAGTGCCACGTGCCGCAGGCGGATGCGCCCACGCTTGTCGGCAACGACTTCGAAGCCTCCAGCACGTCGCGCTGACGCAAGGACCGAACGGGGAGAGACGAGATGCCGGACAACCACGGGCACCGCCGCCGCAACATCCTGCTCCGGATATGGGACGCTTTCTGGAGCCCCACCGGCCTGTTCAGCGCCGGCTTCCTGCTGATCGCGGGGTTCCTGGCCGGGATCCTGTTCTGGGGCGGCTTCCACTGGTCGCTGGAGCTGACCAACACCGAAGAGTTCTGCATCTCCTGCCATTCGATGGAAACCAACCTCGGCGAGTACCGCGAGACCATCCACTACAACAACCACTCCGGCGTGCGGGCGATCTGCTCGGACTGCCACGTGCCGCATGAATGGCAGTACAAGATGAAGGCCAAGGTGATGGCGGTGAAGGACGTCTACCACGAGCTGCGGGGCACCATTAACACCTCGGAGAAATACGAGGAGCGGCGGCTCGAGATGGCCGCGGCCGTGTGGAAGAAGATGAAGGCGACCGACAGCCGCGAGTGCCGCAACTGCCACGCTTTCGAGTACATGGATTTCACCATCCAGGAGACGCGGGCCGCGCAAAACCATCAGCGCGCGGTCGACGAGAACATGACCTGCATCGACTGCCACCAGGGCATCGCGCATGACCTCGCGCCGGGCTACCTCGAGGAATACCAGCACGTCGTCGAGACGCTGGCGCAAGGCCGGATCCCCGGCACCGCGTCCCGCGTCGATCTCGCCTCGATCAAGTCCTACCTGGGCTTCGCCGCCGACTGACCGGACGCAGGGCAGTGCCTGCCGCCGCGCACACAGAAGGGAGACATCACCATGCTGAGCCTGCTTGATCTACTCGGCACCATCGGGGGCAGTATCCTCGGCCTGCCCGGCATCCTCGGAGTCGCGCTCGGCATGACGACGCGCAACTGGATCGTCGCGCCGATCCTCGGCGGTGCCATCGGGGTGCTCTCGCCGCTGATCCTCGGCGGTCACCATTCGGCGGAGGTGCCGGTCACGACGCTGGACTACAGCGTCTCGACCATCGTCGGGATCCTCGCCGGGCTTGTCGGCTGCGCCATCCGGCACAAGGGCGCGAAGGTCTGAGCCTCCGCGCGCAGACAGAATACCGAGGGGAGGATGGGCGCCGCCAAAGGGTCGGACCCTTCGGCGTCCCATCGCGCCTCCTCCCCCCTGGAGCTGACGGATCCGTCAGCTCCCCACGCGCTTCGCGCCACCGGTGCCCGGAATGGGCAATGGCGGCGACGAGGGCGCGGCCCCAAACGATCCGAAGACCAGCGGCAGCATCGCGACAAGAGCGAGCCCCGCCTGCACCAGGAAGATCAGCGTGTAGGGCGGCAGCGTGCTGCCGTTCGACAGGGTGACCAGCTGGCTGAGAAGCTCGAAGCCTTCGAGTCCGATCTCGGTGCCGATGATGATGACGAAGGCGAGGAACAGCTGCGCCCCGCTCTTCGGCCCCGCGATCCGGCCGACGGCGAAGATCGTCGCCGTGGTCGCCATGCCGCTGCCGAAGCCGGTGAGCAGGCGCGAGCCGACGAAGATGGCATTGTCCGGGATCGGGTAGAAACTCAGCACCAGCAGCCCCGGATAGGCGAGGTAGGACACCAGTCCCAGCGCGGCGATGCCGATGCCCGCGACGATGAGCGGGATATGCAGGCTCCAGCGCGCCAGCGCCGCGGCGGTGCCCGTGGCGGCGATCACCTGCGCCAGCGCCGCCAGCGTGGCGCGGTCGTCGATCAGCGTGGTCGAGCAGGCGTGGCGCACCAGGTAGGCGGTGTCGAAGAAGCCGGTGGTCGCCACGTTCAGCAGGAAGAGCGCGGCGAAGAGCGCGGCGATGCGGCGGCGGGTGGCGGGATCGCTCGCGGCGCTGCGCGGCGCGGCCCGCCAGACCCTTTGCAGGTACCACAGGCTCGCGGCGAAGAGCGCGGCGAGCGGCAGCACGAAGGGCGAGCGGATGGTCTCGAGCGAGGTGAGAAAGGTCACCCCCTCGAAGAGCATCAGCGCCGCCAGCGCCGCCAGCATCAGCCGCCCCGACAGCTGCGCCGGTGCCGCCTCGCCCGTCTCCTCCGGCGCACGCCGGCGCAGCAGGAGGATCGCGCCGATCAGCAGCAGCACGACCATCGCGAAGCCGGCGAAGAAGATGTCGAGCCCGTGCCGCGGGGCGACCACGCGGACCAGCTGCGGCGTGACGAGGAAGGCCAGCGGCATGGCCACCGACCACACGCCGGTCAGGAACTTGTCCCAGCGCGGCCCGCCGAGCCCCGTCCAAGCCTGCGAGATCGGCGCCAGCGTGGCGAGCCCGAAACCCGCCATGGGAAAGAGCAGCACCACCAGCGCCACCCGCGTGTCGACCGGCGGGGCGAAGCGGAACAGCGCCGCCAGACCCAGCGCCGCCGTCCCCGCCAGCAGGCACATCCAGACCGCGAGGCGCTTCGCCGGGATCCGGCGCATCAGCCAGGGCGCGACGAGCAGCGAGACCAGCACCGCGCCCATCAGCAGCTCCATGATCGCCGCCGTGGCCTCGACGGTGATCGACAGGAAGCTGGCAAAGCTGCCTTCCGAGACGAAGACCGTGGAGGCGATGACCGAGCGCAGCCCGTTGCCGAGCAGCACCAAAGGCACCAGCAGGAGAAGCCCGAGCCCGTTCATGCCCCGAGGTGCCCGGCGAGCCGGATCGCCATGGCAGCGATGGTGAGCGAGGGGGCGTTGACCGGGCAGCTCACGTGGGTGCTGGCTCCGAGGATGTAGAGATTGTCGTGCTGGTGGCTCTGCAGGTCGGGGGTCACCACCGAATTCTTGGGATCGGTGCCCATGCGGGTGGTGCCGCCGATGATCGCGTTCGACAGGTAGGGATCGTTGGTTTGCACCTCGGGCGCGCCCATGCGGGTCAGTACTTCGCGCGAGACGTCGGTGGCGACCTTGATCCCGGCGTTGGTGTAATCGTCCACGGTGAAGGCGATGCGCGGCTTGGGGATGCCCGCGCTGTCCACCTGGTCCGACAGGGTGATGCGGTTGTCGGGGCTGCCCAGCGTCTCTGCCGAGGAGTTGAGCCGCACGTGCCGCCCGATCTGGCCGTCGAGCGCCTTGACCAGCGCCGCCCCGCGCATGCCCTTGGCAATCAGCGCCTTCGACAGCTTGGTTGCGTCGGAATTGCCGCTCCAGCCGTTGTTCATGAAGGAGGTGCCGAAGGGCGCGTAGTCCTTGCGGAAGGCGCCGTCGCGGTACTCGGTGATGCCCGAGGTCTGCTGCGGCCCGCGGTAGGGGTAGACCGGATCGCGCACCTCCCCCCAGACATCGACGTTCCACTGCGAGAGCAGGTAGCGCCCGACCTGGTCGTTGCCGTTGGCGACACCGTTCGGGGCGCTCTCCTGCTTCGAGTTGAGCAGCAGGCGCGGGGTCTCGATGGCGTGGCAGGCCAGCACGTAGGTGTTTGCCGTGACGCTCTGGGTGGTGCCGTCGGGGCGGCGGATGGTGAGGCCGCTGACCTTGCCGTCTTCGCCCACCGCAACATGGGTCACCAGAGCCTGCAGCTCGATCCGCGCGCCCGCGGCCACCGCCTTGTCCATGTCGACCGAGGCGTCGTACTTGGCGCTGATCGGGCAGATCGGCACGCAGGTGTTGTTGCCGCAGCAGGGCGGGCGCCCGTCGTGCACCAGCGAGTTGCGGGCATGGCTGAAGATCGCGGCGTTCAGCCCCATGGCGTCGAGCGCCTGGCTCTGGATCTGCTTGTCCATGTACGACGCGGGGATCGGCGGCATCGGATAGGGATCCTCCGCCGCGCGCGGCGCGCCCCAGGTGTGCGCCGGATCACCGGCGACCCCCCAGCGCGCTTCCGCCTGCCGGTAGTAGGGCAGCAGATCATCGTAGCCGATCGGCCAGTCGGCCCCGCGCCCGTAGAGCGTGGCGGCCTGGAAGTCCTCGGGGCGGAGCCGGTCGGCGAAGCCGGTCCAGTGCCAGCTTGTGCCGCCGTAGATGCGCAGGTAGGCCCCGACGAAGCGCGCGGGCCCCGCCTGGTCGTAGAAAGCGTCGTAATCGGTGTCGGTGGGATGCGGTGCGAAGTCCTGGCTCGGGTACGGCGCCTGCGGTCCCTTCACCGGGTTCTCGTAGAAATCCGCGAGGTATTCGCCGCGCGTCTTGCGCCCCCCGGCCTCGAGCACCAGCACGTCGCGCCCGGCTTCGGCGAGGCTGCGCGACAGATGCGCGCCGCCCATGCCCGAGCCGACGACGACGATGTCGGCGGAGAGATCGCCCGGTTCGCTCATGCCGCGCTCCATGCCTCGGACCAGTAGCCGAAGTCGGGCCCGGCGCAGAGCCCCGGCGCCTTCCCGAAGCTGAGGGATTTCCAGCCCAGCGCGTGGGGGTAGTTGATCATGCGGGCACCGTCGTCCTCGGGATCGGAGGTGCCGGTGAACAGCGCCTCGGTCAGCCATTGCAGCTGCGCCTCGCGGCCCGCGTCCTCCTGCGGCTCGAGCAGCGGCGCGACCCCGGCCTGCGCCGCATGGGCCGAGAGCACATCCACCGCGGATGCGCCAAACTTTGCCTCGAAGAGTGCGGTAACGCTGTCGAGAAGCTGCGGCGCGACGCTCACCGGTCCGGCGAGCGCGTAGAGGATCGAGCGGAACATCGCCCGGTCGCGGGCGCCGTTCAGCGAGGCGGCCAGCGCGCCGCCCGGCAGCGCCGCCATGGCGACGAGGCTGGCGCCACCGCTCAGCACGGCGCGGCGGGACTGCGGTGCCGGGCTCATGGCGCCGAAACCACGACGAACCCGCGCGAGCGGTTGGAGCCGCTGTCGGTCATCATCATGCCCGCGTGCAGCGTCTCCACCGTGACCCAGACCGGCGGGTACTTGTACTTGGCCACGTCGAGGATCAGCACGCTGTCGGTGTCTTCGTCATAGGCGGCGACCGGCGAGATGTGCCCGTCGCCCTCCTGCGGCAGCGCCTTGCGCGAGTAGTTGGCGATGAATCGCGCGCCCCGGTCCGAGAGCGTGGTCTTGAGCGCCGCGCGCAGCGCGTCCACCGGGGTCTCGTCGGCGAAATGGTGCTCCGCCGTCATCCCGAGGTTCTCGATGAAGGTGTCGAGCTCGGCCAGAGTCAGCCCCTCGTGCTCGACCTGGGCGTAGGGTTTCAGCTCCTGGTTCGCCGCGTTGAACAGCGTGTCCTGGGTAAACAGCGTCCACGGGTAGAGCCGGTCCGGCGAGGGCCGCGAGACGTCGAGCGAATTGGCCACGGCGGCGACCGAGGCGGGGCCGCAGAAGGTCAGGATCTGCTCGTACTCGAGATAGGAGGCAAGCGGGAAGTAGTCGCGGTTCATCTCGGCCCCGAGCAGCCGGTCCTCGCCTTCCGCGCTGGTCAGGTAGACGAGGTCCGCGGCCATCACCGGCCCGGCGAGGGTCAGCCCCAGCAGGGCGGCGATCAGTTTGCGCTGAACCATTTGGCGATCTCCTCGATGTCGCTGTCGGAAAGCTCTTTGGCGTAGATCTCCATGACGTCCGCCATGCCGCCCTTGCGGTAGCCGGAGCGGTAGGATTTCAGCGCGCTCTGCAGGTAATCCTCGCGCTGGCCCGCCAGGATCGGCACGCCCGCCACCAGCGGGTTGCCGTCGGCGGCGTGGCAGGAGACGCAGGTCGAGACGCTGGCGGGGACCGCCGGGGCATCCTCGGCCAGCGCGGCGCAGGGTGCGAGCAGCGCGAGCGCCGCGAGGTCAAGCCTGAATGGCGACATTGAGCATCATCCCCAGGTCTTCGTGTGGCAGGATGTGGCAGTGCATGACGAACCGCCCGTCGAAATCGGTGAAGCGCATGCGCAGTGTGACGGTGCCCGCGGCGGGCACGGCGATGGTGTCCTGCCATTGCGGATGCGCCAGCGGCTCGCCGTTGATCTTGATCACCTGCATCGGGTTCACGTGCACGTGGATCGGATGCGGGAAGGGCGTGGTGTTCACCAGCTCCCATTCCTCCGCCTCGCCGAGCCTGGCGACGATGTCGTCGCGCTTCGGGTCGAAGGGGGCGCCGTTGAGGGTGAACACCGTGTCCTTGAACATCCCCTTCTCGTCGCTGACGCCGAGCACGATCTGCCGGGTCCGGACGATCTCGTCATCGGCGATGTCGGTGAGGATCTTGTTCTTCGGCAACGGCCCCTTCGGCAGCTCGGTGCCCATCTTCACGTCAGGTGCGATGCGGCTGGTGTCCGCGGGCAGCACGATGACCTCGGCCAGCACCACCTCGTCGAGCGGCTGCTTGCCCTGGCTGAAGGCGGGCCGGCGCAGCGTGTAGCTGCCCGGCTCCAGCGCCTTGACCATCAGGTTCATGCGGTTGCCGGGCGCGAGGAAGACCTCCTCGGTCGGCCGCGCCTCGGGATAGGGGTTGCCGTCGAAGCCGATCTCGCAGAGCTCGAGCCCGTCGAGCGTCATCGGCAGGAACTGCTGGTCCCCGGCGTTGAGCATCCGCCAGTGCTGCACCTCTCCGGCCCGCATGTAGATGCGCGGGTGGTACTGGCCGTTGACCAGCCAGAAGCGCTCGGCGTCCAGCGACCAGATGGTGTCGTAGCTGTCGAGGTCCTCGGCCTTGGGGTCGACCACCGGGCATTGGAAGACCAGAACCCGCTCGATCGCGGCGGCCACCTCGGGCACCTCATCGAGCGTGCCGCCGACGATCATCATGCCGCCGCAGCCCGAGGCCACCTGCAGCGCCACCGAGCCGTGGCGATGCGGGTGGTACCAGTAGTTCCCCGCCGGGTGGTCCTGAGGCAGGCGCACGATGTAGTTGAAGCTCTCGCCGGGGTGGATCTGCAGGTAGACGTTGTCGGAATTGCCCTTGGGGCTGACGTGGAAGCCGTGGAAATGCAGGTTCGTCGTGCTGAACTCGTTGGGCGTGTTGAGCACCGCCGGCGCCGGATCGGCATTCGGCGGCATGTCGTTGTGCAGGGTGATTTCCATGTCGTCGCCGGGACGCACACGGAAGGTGGGCCCCGGGATCTCGCCCTCGTAGAGCCGCAGGTCCGCCATCGCATAGGGCAGCTCGATCCGCGACTGCGTCATCGTCAGGTCGAGCCGGAAGCGCCCGCCCGCCGACAGCACCTCGCGCGGGTTGTGCAGGTCGGCGGCCAGCCCGAGCGGCGACCTCGCGGGCACCTCGGTCTCGGCCCCCGCCGCGAGCGCACGTGTTACCGAGCCCGCGCCGAGAACCACAGCCCCACCGACCGAGGCCGCCGAGAGCAGCAACATCCTGCGACTGAACCCTGGTCCGTGAATGGTGGTGGGATCGGGCTTGGCCTGCGGCATGAGTCGGACGGTCCGTATTCAGTCATCACGAAGAATTGTCCCTCCTGCATACTACCTATGCGAGAATAAGATACCTAATATGCGCGTACAGACTGGTTCCAGATTGGCGACAATAGGCGCCTTCGGCAGAGGGTCACCAGCGGTGCCGAGGCCCCTGTTTGGAAGGCAGACCCCATGCCCGTCTTCACGCGCCATGCCTTGCCATCGCGCGTCGGGCGTCCATATAGCCAGACAGAAGCGCCCGAGTGCCCAGGGCGTCATCATCTCTGCGACCGGTCTCCGGGGCCGAGGTCGTTTGCGAAGATCATGACGTCGGGTTCGCATCATGCAGCCCGACCTTGGCGAAATACCCTGTTCACACCTGTTGAAATCGCCACCGGGGTCAATGTTACACTGTGAATGAAGATTTTCGGTCGCCGGCCCATCACCCCTTTTTGCAAATTGGATATCGAAGGAGGCATCACATCAACGCACAGCTGATCACCGCCCTACTGCTTTCGCCCTTCGCGCTGGCCTTCGTCTACGCAGGTATCCACGAGTATCTGCGGTACAAGTCGGAGGGCCGCGCAAACTACGGGCTTGTCTTCGATGAAGAAACAGGGACGACCTATGTCACCGGGATTGGCGAGGACGAGGACGCATTCGACCCCGAGGATTTCAACCCGGACGACTACAATGATCCGGACGACAAGCAGGAAGGCCCCGGCAGTCGCGCCTGACACCCGCCTTGCGTGCCGTACACGCCCGACCGAATCCCCGCGGGCCGCTTGGCGACCAGCGGAGTTGCGCTCTTGCGCCGACAAACCGCCCACCCGATCTGTTTGCTGACCGAAAAAGGCCGGTCCTTGCATTCCGGAGCCGTTTCGCGGGATACCTCGCCCCGCGCCTTTCCCCTGAGCGGACGATGGAAGACCGATAGCCTCAATGCCTCAGACCGACCTTCTCAAGACAGACTGCTCGAAATGCGCGGCGCTTTGCTGCATCGCGCTGGCCTTCGACAAGGGCAAGGACTTCGCCTTCGACAAGAACCCGGGCGAGCCGTGCCGCAACCTCTCCGGGCACAGCTGCACGATCCACGACAGGCTGACGCAGGAAGGATTTCCGGGCTGCGTTGCCTATGACTGCCTCGGCGCCGGCAACCGCGTAGTTCAGGAGATTTTCGGCGGCCGCTCCTGGCAGCAGGACCCGCGCCTGACGCGCCCGATGATGGAAGCCTTCTCGGGCATGCGCGAGGTGCACAGGCGCATCGACCTGCTGCGGGCCGCGGCGACACTGCCGCTGGACTCGCAGGACGACCAGACCCGCCGGGACTTCCTCGCCCGTCTCGAGCAGCACCGCTGGAGTGGCGCGGAGCTCAACGACTTCGAGGTCGGTCTCGCGCTGGAGATCGACATCTTCTTCCACGGCATCCGAAAATACGTGTCCGCCGAGCGCTCCGCCGGTTGGTGAGCCGCGCTGCCGCCCGGCGAGGCGCGGCTCCCACGGGCGCTTGGCGCAATACGCATGTCGTCCCTTTAAAGCCCGAAACACGGGCGTTGCCCAAGATGCCGCACGGGCGCGGCGAACCTCCGGGCGGGCCTCAGTCGGATCGCTTTCGGAACTCTGACGGGGTGACGTCGAAGGTCGCCTTGAAGGTGCGGCTGAAGAAGGCGGCATCGCCGAAGCCTGCGCGATGCGCGATGTCGAGCACCGGCAGGCGGGTGTAGGTCAGCAGTCGCTTGGCCTCGAGCATCCGGCGGCGTCGGACCAACTCGTTCGGGGAAACCCCGAGAACCCGTTTGCAGATGCGCGTGAGGTGCGGCGCCGACACGCCGATGACGCGGGCATAGTCCTCGACGGTGACCGTTTCAGCGAAACGCTGCTCGACCAGCTCGCAAAATGCCTGGGCCTGCGCCTCATGTCGGCTGAGCTCGGCGCCAGCATGCCCGGCGTCAATATGGGCGGTGCGGCGCAGTTCCTCGATCAGCGTCAGCACGATGGCGTGGCTGAGCGCCCGGAGCAGCGCTTCGCGCTCGCTGCCGACCGAATGATAGGCCGCGCCGAGCTGCCGCATCAGCGCATCGACATCGGCAAAACGCGGTGTTTCGGACTGCGCAAGAAACCCCGCGAACGGCTGGGTCACCTGCCTGAGCCGATCGAGCACGGGCGGGTGGATCTCGGATATGGGAATGGTCAGCACATCGCCGTTGACGTCCTCGGGAAAGCGGAACCCGTGCGGCGTGCCCGGGGGCACCACGAGCAGAAGCGGCTCGCTGGTGCGATGATCCCCGTCGCCGACGCGGAACTTCACGCTGGGGGTGCGGAAGAGGAAGACCTGCAGCAACCGGCTGTGGCGGTGAAGTCGGATTGTCCAATCAAGCTTGCTGCTGCGTTCGTAGATCGTCTCGAGGTGAATCGGGTCTGAAAGCGTGCCGGAAAGCAGTTCTCCGTATAGCTCATAGGTCGGAATCAGACGCGCCATGCGCCCTCCTTGCCGTGTTTACGCCACGGCCATGATCTCGACATGATCGAAAAATGCAAGTTTTTGTGCGTCGCGTTCATTCCGCGCCGGATCGAAAAGGTTATTTTCATCGGCACCATTAAGGGAGGACCCACCATGACCATCACCCGTCGCAACGTGCTCGGGCTGGCCACGGCGCTCAGCACCATCGCCATTTCCGCGCCCGCCTTCGCGCAGGAGTTCCAGTTCTCGATCCACCATTTCCTGAGCCCGAAGTCTCCGGCCCAGACGGTGCTGCTCGAGCCCTGGGCCAAATCCATCGAGGACGCGTCCGGCGGACGCATCCACTTCGAGATCTTTCCGGCCATGTCGCTCGGCGGCTCGCCGCCCGAACTCTTCAGCCAGGTGCGTGACGGTGTGGTCGATCTGGCCTGGACCCTGCCGGGCTACACCCCGGGCAGCTTCCCGCATCTCGAAGTGTTCGAGCTGCCGAACGTGCATGGCGGTGACGCCCGTGCCACGAACCTTGCCATCAACGACATGATCGACGACCTCGCCGCCGACTTCGAGGACGTCCACCCGATCCTCGTCCACGTCCACGCCGGCAACGCGCTGCACCTCGCGGGTCGCACCGTCGAGAGCGCAGAGGACTTCGCCGGCCTGAAGGTCCGCAGCCCCTCGCGCACCGGCGCATGGGTGATCGAGGAACTGGGCGCCGAGCCGGTCGCGATGCCGGTGCCCGCACTGCCGCAGGCGCTGTCGAAGAAGGTGGTCGACGCGGCGCTCGTGCCCTTCGAGGTCGCCATCCCGCTCGGCCTGTCGGAGCTGACCGACTCCTCGGTCGAGCTGGACGGCGGCAAGCGCTTCGGCACCTCGACCTTCCTCTTCGCGATGAACAAGGACAGCTACGAGTCGCTGCCCGAGGATCTGCAGAAGATCATCGACGACCACTCCGGCCGCGCGCTGGCCGAGGAGATGGGCGTGAAGTGGAACGGCATCGAGCCGGTGGGCAAGCAGATGGCCGAAGACGCGGGCAACTCCGTGGTCGCCCTGTCTGCCGAAGCCTCCGCCGCCTTCGACGGGCCGTTCGAGGCCGTGGCGGGCCGCTGGCTGGCCGAAGCCGAAAGCAAGGGCATCGATGGCCAAGCGCTGATCGAAAAGGCCCGCGCTGCCGTGGCAGAGCACTCCGAGTAACTCTGACATGTCCATTCGATCCCTGATTTCCGGGGTCATCGCGACATGGGCGCTGGCGGGCGGCCTCGTGCTGCTCGTCATCGTCCTCGCGACGGCCGTCAACGCCGCCGGCTTCACGGCGGATATGATCGCTGGGCTCTGGGGCGGCGACGTCCCGGGTCTGTCGGGCTACGAGGACGGGGTGACGATGCTGATCGGCGTCGCGGCCCTTGCCATGTTCCCCTATTGCCAGTTGCACGGCGGGCACGCCGCCGTGGACATCTTCATGGACAAGGCACCGGACTGGGCGCGCCGCGGCGTCGAAATCCTTTCGGGCCTGCTGGTCACCGCGCTCGCGCTGACCATGGCGGTGATGCTGATCTACGGCACCATCGAGACCCGCTCCGACAATGTAGAAACCGCCGTGCTGGGCTGGCCCGTGTGGGTTTTCATGCCGACTGCCGTCCTGTCGTGCCTGCTCTGGGCCATCGCGGCGCTGATGGAAACCTTCGGACAGGAGGTGTCCCATGCACAGTGAACTGATCGGTGTCTTTGGCCTCGTCGGCCTTTTTGCGATGATCATGCTGCGCATCCCCGTGGCGCTGGCGATGATCCTCACCGGTATCGTCGGCACATGGGCGCTGAGCCTCGCCTCGCCCTTCATCAAATTCGTGCCCTATCTCATGCAGTTCAAGACCGCGCTGTGGAACAGCGTGGCCAAATACGACCTGTCGGTCGTGCCGCTCTTCGTACTGATGGGCTTTCTCGCCGCAGAAACAGGGCTGAGCCGTGACCTCTTTCAGGGGCTGAGCGTGATGACCCGCAAGATCCGCGGCGGCGTCGCCATGGCGACAATCCTCGCCTGCGGTGGCTTCGGTGCGGTCAGCGGATCCTCCATCGCCACAGCCTCGACCATGAGCCGCGTCGCGCTGCCGGAACTGCGCCGGCTGAAATATGACGAGGGCCTGTCGACCGGCGTTCTCGCCGCGGGCGGCACGCTCGGCATTCTGATCCCGCCCTCAGTGGCGCTGGTAATCTACGCAATCGTCGTCGAGGCCTCGATCCTCGAGATGTTCCAGGCTGCGATCATTCCCGGCATCCTTGCCGTGATCATGTTCCTCGTGGTGATCCGCCTGCGCATCGCCCGCAACCCCGCGCTCGCCCCCGAGCTGACCCCGATCAGCGATGAAGAGGTGCGCCGCTCGCTGCGCCGCCTGCTGCCGGTGGCGCTGATCTTCGGCTCGATCATCCTCGGCCTCGGCATGGGGCTCTTCACGCCGACGCCGGCGGCCGCGGTCGGGGTGTTCCTGATCCTCGTCTACGGCCTGATCCTGCGCGGCTATTCCAACGACGGGCTGACCTGGGCGCGCCTCAAGGCGGCGCTGCTGGCCACCGCCAAGACCGCCTCGATGATCTATTTCATCCTGTTCTCGGCCGACATCCTGAAGGGTTTCTTCGCCCGCTCGGGTCTGCCCGGAGCGCTGTCGGACTGGGCCGCGGCCTCGTCGCTCGATCCCTATGTGATCCTCGTGGCGATGCTGCTGATCCTCATCGTGCTGGGCTGCTTCATGGAGAGCCTGTCGATGATCCTGGTCATCGTGCCGTTCTTCTGGCCGGTGCTCGTGCAGCTCAACGGCGGCGACTACATCACCGCCGAGACCGCCGCCTTCGGCATGTCGAACTCCGACCTGCGGATCTGGTTCGGGATATTGGCCTTGATCGTGGTGGAGCTCGGGCTGATCACCCCGCCGGTTGGCATGAACGTCTTCGTCATCAAGTCCTTCTCCCCGAAGACGCAGATCTCGACGATCTTCCGCGGCGTCGCCCCCTTCTTCGCCATCGAGCTGGTGCGCGTCGCCATCCTGGTGCTCGTGCCGAGCCTGACTCTCTTCCTGACGCGCGTATTGTGAGGAACCCGCGATGACACGAACCATCAAGACACAGGTCTGCATCATCGGCGCCGGGCCCAGCGGGCTGCTGCTCTCGCAACTGCTGGCCAACGCCGGGATCGACACCGTGGTGCTGGACCGCAAGGACCGCGCCTATATCGAGGGGCGCATCCGCGCCGGGGTGTTGGAACAGGGCACCGTCACCGCGCTGGAAGAGGCCGGGGTCGCCGAGCGGCTGCACCGCGAAGGCATCCCACACGACGGCTTCGAGCTGGCCTTCGACGGGGCGCGGCACCGCATCGATCTCGCGGGGCTGACCGGCAAGTCGGTTATGGTCTACGGCCAGACCGAGGTGACCAAGGACCTCTTCGACAAGCGCTTCGCGCAGGGCCAGCAGTTCTTCTTCAACGTCGAGGACGTCACGCCGCACGCGCTGAAGTCCGGCGCGCCGCAGGTGAGCTTCACCCACGAGGGCGAAGACATCACGGTGAGCTGCGACTACGTGGCCGGTTGCGACGGCTACCACGGCGTGTCGCGGCAGGCGATCCCGAAGGACGTGCTGAAGACCTTCGAGCGCGTCTACCCCTTCGGCTGGCTCGGCATCATGGTCGATCAACCGCCGGTCAACCACGAGCTGATCTACGCCAACCACCAGCGCGGCTTTGCATTGGCCTCGATGCGCTCGGAGACGCGCAGCCGCTACTACATTCAGTGCGACCTGTCGGACAGCGTCGAGGAGTGGAGCGACGATCGGTTCTGGGAGGAGTTCGCCACGCGTCTAGGACCGGACGCGGCGGCCAACCTTCAGACGGGGGCGTCTTTCGAGAAGTCCATCGCGCCGCTGCGCTCCTTCGTCGCCGAGCCCATGCGCTACGGCAACCTCTTCCTCGCCGGGGACGCGGCGCATATCGTGCCGCCGACCGGCGCCAAGGGGCTCAACCTCGCCGTGGCCGACGTGCGGCTTCTGGCGCGTGGCCTGATCGAGCATTACGCCGGCAATGACGCGCATCTCGATGCCTACTCCCAGACGGTCCTTGCACGGGTGTGGAAGGTCGAGCGCTTCTCCTGGCAGCTCTCGACGCTCATGCACCAGTTCCCGGAGAACTCGCCCTTCGAGGCGCGCATGCAGAAGGCGGAGTTCGAGTATCTCGCCAGTTCCGAGGCCGCCTCGCGCAGCATCGCGGAGAATTACGTCGGCCTGCCGCTGGAATAAATCACTCACAGAACGCCAAACAGGAACGGCGCGACCCAAGGGCCGCGCCGCTCCACTTTCGTCGAGCCACGCATCCGTTCCGCAAGGGCGGGACAAGAGGAGCAGCCAGCCTCTCCCGCGCTGGGGCCGGGCCTCATTCCGGCGGCGCAGCCTGCGCACCCGGATCAGCGGGTATCACCACGCGGTCATGCCGCCATCCACCACCATGACGGACCCGGTCGCGTAGGACGAGCGGTCCGACGCGAGCCAGAGGATCGCCTCGGCGATTTCGGACGGGCGCGCCGTGCGGTCCATCGGCGCGCGGGCATTCAAACCTGCGACGAAGCCGTCGGGGTCTTCGTGGGTTTTCAGGATCTCGTCGAAATAGGGCGACCATGTCGTCCCGGGCGCCACCGCGTTGACGCGGATGTTCTGCGCCGCATGGTCCACCGCCATGGCCCGCGTGAGCGCCGCGACCGCGCCCTTCGACGCGACATATGCGGCGCGGTCGGCGATCGCGACGAGGGCGGCATTGGATGCGGTGTTGACGATGACGCCGCCGCCCTGCGCTTCCATCACCGGGATCGCGGCGCGGGAGAACAGGAAGACCCCCTTGAGGTTGACCGCCATGAGCGCATCCCAATCCGCCTCGGAGGTGCCCGTCACGCTGGCCCGAATGCCATAACCGGCGTTGTTGACGAGGATGTCGAGCCGCCCGAAGCGGGAAACCGCCTCCGCAACCGCAGCCTCCGCATCCGCGGCGCGCGAGACATCCGCAGCGAAGGGCACGACGGTGCGCAGGTCCGGATCGATCTGCCGTGCGGCAGCCTCGGCCCGCGCCGCATCCTTGTCGGCCAAGAGGACCTGCGCCCCCTGGGCATGAAATAGCGCCACGGTCGCTTCGCCGATGCCAGAGGCGCCCCCGGTCACGATGGCAACCTTGCCGTTCAGATCCATCTGTCGCTCCATTAGTGTGCACACTTGTGCCGACAATAATGGCAGATCATCGCGCAGCAAGGGACGACGCGGTCTTCGGGCGCCTTTTGACTTGCAAGTGTCTACACTTTGATCGTTCCTCGGGAGAAACCAAGGAGAGCCCGCCCCCATGATCTTCGATCACCGCATCTACACCGCGAAACCGAACATGCTGCCGAAATTCCTCGAGCTCTACGAAGAGATCGGCCTGCCCCTGCAATTGCATTACCTCAACGAGCCGATCGGCTTCTACCAGACGCATATCGGCGATCTCTCCCGGGCGATCCACATCTGGCCCTACGAGAGCCTGGCGGATCGCGAGGAGCGCCGAGACAAGATGGAAGCCGATCCGGCATGGCAGGCCTACCGTCTCAAGGTGATCGAAACCGACTACCTGCTCGACATGCGCAACCAGATCGTCAAGCCGGTGTCCTTCTGCGATCCCCGGACCGGCCGGATCAAGCGCTGAGGCCGCGACGATGGAGCTGATCTTCGAAGCCGACGGCATTCGCTGCCCGATCATCACCTCGGACGGGGCCCCCAAGACGCTGGCCGCCCTCGCCGATTGCCTGCCCATGCAGTTGCAGTTGCACACCCCAAAGATCGCCGGCAGCCACATCTTCTGGCATGCGCCCTTCGTCACCGACGTGGAGGGCGCGGTGGACGTGCTTGCGGCGCGACCCGGCGCGTTCATCTACTGGCCGGTGCGCCAGTTCCTCGAAATCACCTTCGCGCCGCTGCAGGCCGAGACCGCCGCCGTGACCGTACTCGGACACATCGACGCGCCGGTGGAGCTGATCCAGGAACTCGGGCTGCGGCTGCGCCGCGAGGCCGGTCATCGGCGCTTTGACGGCACGCTGGTCCGCACGGATGCCGCGCCCGCCAGCCCCGCCGCTCCTGATGTGCCCGAAGCGCTGTGGCAGGGCCGCCGCGCGCTCTGGGCGGACTGCCCTGCGGACATTCTCGCGTTGACCGGCTCGCGCGCGATCATGCATCCGGTCGGCCCGGTGATGCAGGCGGAGTCCGAGGCCCGCACCCTGCACGAAACCCTGTGGTGGATCCGCGGCGCGCTCGGCACCGAGACAGACCACGCGCTGCGTGTCTCGGCCTCTCTCGCACTGGACCGCACCGCATCGCGCCTGCGCGACTTCTGCCACATGACCGAGACGCCCGAACTGCTGTTTGCCTGCAAGGCCGCAGCAGCGGACCCCGATCAGCCGCTGGCCGCGCTGCTGGACGAGGCGATCCTCGTGGCCGGGCGCATCGCCGCATGGATCGACCTGCTAATCCCCTGGAACGACCTCAACGAAGGCTTCCGGGCCGCGCTCTCCGGCACGAGGGACGACGCATGAAGACCATCGGCATCGTCGGCTTCGGCGTGATCGGTCAACGCTGGGCCGCCGCCTTCGCCCACCATGGCTTCGACGTTCGGGTCCATGACCCCGACCCCGAGGCCCCTGCCCGTTTTGCGGCTCTGCGCGACGGTCTTTTCGCCGATCTGGCGGAGCTGCACGGCCCCGCCATCGCGCCCGGCGAGATCGAGGTCTTCGACGACATGGCGGAGGCGCTGGCCGGGGTGGACTACGTGCAGGAAAGCGGGCCCGAGGCGCTCGATCTCAAGCAGGCGCTGTTGGCGGAGATCGAGCGCCATGTGGAGGACGAGGTGATCATCGCCTCGTCGTCCTCGGCGCTGCTTGTGACCGAGATGCAGGCCCGCTGCGCCCGTCCCGAACGGATCGTGCTCGCCCACCCGTTCAACCCGGCGCATATCATGCCGCTGGTGGAAATCGTCGGCGGCGAGCAGACCGCGCCGGACGTTCCGGCACGCGCCCGCGCGGTCTATGATGCCATCGGCAAGAAGCCGGTTCTGCTCACCCGCGAGATCACCGGGCACCTCGCCCTGCGGCTTATGGGCGCGATGTGGCGCGAGGCCATCGCGCTGCTGCGCGACGGGGTGGCCAGCGTCGAGGACATCGACCGCGCCTTCATCTACGGGCCGGGCCCGAAGTGGGGCGTGCAGGGCGCGTTCATCTCGAACGGGCTCAATGCCGAGGGCATGGCCGAATTCCTGCGCAAGTACGGCCAGACCTACGAGGATATCTGGGCAGACCTCGGCGATGCCACGCTGAACGCGGAAACGCGCGAGATCGTGGCGACGGCCGCTGAGCGGCTTTTGCAGGACCGCGAGGCCCTGCGGGCCGACCGTGACGCGGCGATCGTGTCGATGCTGAAGCTGATCGGAGAGCGCGGACCCCTCTGACCCGCGGGGCCTCGGGCCGGGTGCGCTGCGAGCAGAAGACCGCAGGTCGCGCGCCCGGTTCCGGGCCCTGTCGGGTCCCATGGACCGGGCTCGGTGGCCCCGATGAAGGTGACCAGGTGAGTTTGTACCTGTGTATTCCGCAACGTCCGGAAGACACAGGCTTCTTTCGCTCGGCACGCAAAGTGCGCTATTTCTCTGCATACATTTTGATGCCTCCTGAGGGACGCCTATCCCAGGTGAAAGGACCTAGATGCCCGAAAAGTCAGCTCCCGAGGCGAAGTCCAAGCCGAAGCGCAGCGCGGACAGCGCCGAGCGCGCTTATCAGACGGTTCGCAAGCTGCTGGTCGAATTCAAGCTTCGGCCCAACGAGCGGATCAACGAGGTACAGCTCTCGCGCGAGTTGGAGCTGTCACGGACCCCGATCCGGGAAGCGCTGAACCGCCTCGCGAGCGAAGGCTTCGTCCAGTTCGCGCCGAACCGCGGCTTCCACGTGCGACCGCTAAGTACGGACGGATTGCTGGATCTCTACGAGTTGCGCGCGATCATCGAGATCGCGGCGTTCCGCCTGATGGTCGAGCGCGCCGAGGAGGCCGAGCTCGACCGCTTCGCGGAGTTCTGGCGCTCGGTGCGCGACGGCTATCAGATGCGGGCGCCGGACGAGATCCTCGAGTTGGATGAACGCTTTCACATGTTGATCGCCGAGTTGTCCGGCAACCTCGAGATCCCGGTGCAGCTCAGCGCAATCAACGCGCGCATCCGCTTCATCCGGCGCATCCAGATCGAGCACGTCAGCCATGACACCAACCAGGTGCACGCGCATGACGAGATCGTCGATGCCGCGTTGCGGCGCGATCTGGAGGGCGGCGAGGCGGCGCTGCGCCGGCACATCGAGATGACGGTTTCGGCGACTCAACGCGCCCTCAAGGACGCGCTTTTCCAGGTCTACGAGGCCGAGACCAGCCCGCTTCAGAGGCGGAAAAAGCGCGCGGCACGAAAAGAGACCCCCGAAGTAGAAAAATGAAGACATATTTGTCGACACTTTATTGACCGTAACGCATTCCTTTGCTCCCATGCCGGTACCGCAGTCCGCTGGACCGCGGCGCAAGAGACACGAGCCACCCCCTCAGCCCCCGAGATCCGGTTGCCGAGGGGCGGCACGAACACAGGGAACAGGGAATGCAACGCGGCGCAGCCTCGCAGATTTCAGCGGCTCTCCTCGCCACCTCGGCGGGCACTGAAGCGATCAGACTCGGAATGTCGGCACCTTGGTCAGGTGCCCAAGCCCCTTCGGTGCACCATGTCCTCGATCGCTGAGGTCGACTGGAAGACCCCGCACCTCTGGCGCAAGACCGTCGCGGCGCGCACCGCAGCGCCAAGCCTTTCCGGCGAGGTCGAGACCGACCTGCTGGTGATCGGCGGCGGGCTCACCGGGCTCGGCACCGCGCTTGGCGCGATCGAGGCGGGGCTGAAGGTCATGCTGCTGGAGGGCAACGAGATCGGCTCCGCCGCGTCGGGGCGCAACAACGGGCAGGTGGTCCCGCATCACTCGAAGTCTTCTCCCTCCGAGATCGAGGCCGCCTTCGGGTCCACGGTGGGCACGCGCTACAACGAGATGATCAAGGGCTCCGCCGCCTATCTCTTCGACACCATCCGACGGTTCGGGATCGAGGCGCATGCGGTGCAGAACGGTTGGCTGCAGCCCTGCCACAGCGACGCGGCGCTGGCACGTGGCAAGGCGGTGTACGAAGAGTGGAAGGCGCGCGGGCATGAGGTCGAATGGCTCGACGGGGCCGAGGCGTCGCGGGTGACCGGCAGCCGCTATCTCGGAGCGTTGAAGGCGCGCAACGGTGGCCACATCAACCCGTTCGGCCTCGTGACCGGCCTCGCCGCGGCGCTCGAGGGGCTTGGCGTCACGATCTTCGAGAACAGCCGCGCCGAGAGCCTGACCCGCGAGGGCCCGCTCTGGCGGGTGACCTGCAAGGGCGGCACCGTGCGGGCGCGCAAGGTGGTTCTGGCGACAAATGCGCTGACCCGGGACATCTGGCCGAAGCTTGGCAAGGCGATGGTTCCCTTCCGGGTCTATGACGCCGCCACGCAGCCGATCCCCGAACCGCTGCGCGCGCAGATCTTCGTGGGCAATGTCGGGGTCTCGGACACGCGCCGCGACATCCGGGCGTTCCACTACGACTGCGACTTCCGCATCGTGACCGGCGGCACCCACACGCTTTGGCACAATGCCGAGCAGCGCGGCCTCCGGCGCATCCAGCGGATGCTCGAGGATGCGTTTCCACAGCTTGGGCCGCTGGCCAAGGTGGACAATTACTGGGAGGGGTCCTTTGCCGTGGTGCCCGATCGCAAGCCGCGGCTCTTCCGGCTTGGCGACGGGCTGATGTTCGGCGGCGTCTATTCGGGGCGCGGCGTCGCGGCCTCCTTCTCGCTCGGGCGCCATCTGGGCGAGAACGCCGCCGAGGTTCTGAGCGACGATCAGATGCCGCTGCCGGTGACACCGATCCGCACCGTGCCGTCGCATTGGGTCGCGACGCAGGTGGCCAACCATATCCACCCCTACCACCGGATTCGCGACAGTCTGGACTGATCCGCCACCGGCCATAGCAAAAGGGCCCGTCCTCTGCGGGCGGGCCCTTCACTCTTCAGCCGAACACCCGCTCAGCGGTTCTGCTTCAGCATCGTTTCGGCCGCGATATAGCCCCAAGTCATATTCGGCCCGATGGTCGTGCCGGGACCCACGGCGCGGGTGCCGATCGGGTTGGCCATCGCCAGACCCGCCGCGTAGAGCCCGGCCACGATCGATCCGTCCTCGCGCAGCACCTGCCCCTTTTCGTTGGTCCGCGCGCCGCCCTTGGTGCCGATCGTGGTGAGGTTCATCCGCACCGCCACAAACGGCCCCTTCTCGATCTTGTCCATGCCGCGTTCGCGGGCCGCCTCGATGCCCGACGCCGGAGCGCCGCCCGTGCTATGCGCCTTGTAGCTTTCCCAGCCACTTTCGCCCCGCGCGAAGGCGCGGTCGCGGCCCGCCTCGCACATAGCGTTGAACTCGGCCACGGTCTGCTTCAGCGCATGTGCTGGCAGGCCCGTCTTATCCGCCAGCTCGTCGAGGCTGCCCGCGCGGATCACCCAGCCTTTCTCGTAGCGCTGGTACCATTGGAAAGGCAGCGACTGGCGCAAGAAGCGGCGCTCGCCGATCAGGTAACAGGGCAAATGGATGTTCTCGCCGGTCTCGGGGTCACGCTCGTCGAGATACTCGCCGATGTTGAAATCCGCTTCGCTGAAGAAACGCTTGCCGTGCCGGTTGACGATGATCGAGTGCAGCTCGGTCTGCCAGCTGATCGGCAGCCCGTGCGGCTTGCCCTCGTAGCGGGTGGGCAGGCAGGGATAGATGTTCGCCTGATCCATGCGGTCGAGCTTGGCCCCCACCGCCGCTGCCATGCGCTGGCCGTCGCCGGTGTTGCTGCGCGGGCTGCCGATCCGGTCCATCTTGCCCGGAAAGTTCTGCTTGAGCATGGTCTCGTCCCAC
Organism: Alloyangia pacifica; assembly: GCF_020524285.1. Classification (GTDB taxonomy): domain Bacteria; phylum Pseudomonadota; class Alphaproteobacteria; order Rhodobacterales; family Rhodobacteraceae; genus Salipiger; species Salipiger pacificus_B. Next base: position 68,878 of record NZ_JAIVKX010000005.1, on the reverse strand, counting down.
TCGAAGCCGCCCGAGGCGATGACCACGCCGCGGCGCGCCATCGCGCGTTTGCCCTCCGCCAGTTCGACACCGATCACCCCGCCGGTCTCGTCGCGCAGCAGCGCCTTGGCCGGCGTGCTGCGGCGAAACTCCACGCCAGCGTCCTTGCAGCCCCGGATGAGGCCGGTCATCAGCGCCGTGCCCTGCCCCCCGGCATTGGTCAGCACGCGCCACAGCAGCCGCGGCCAGAGCTTCATGCCGGCGCGGACCGGGTGGTGGTAGACGTCGCTGTTGACGATCTCCTGGTAGGTGAAGCTGTGCTTCAGCGTCGACCGGCGCAGGTGCTTCGCATCCTCGCCCAGCAGGTTGCGCGACAGCGGCATCGGCGAGACCATGCGCCCGCGCAGCTTGCCGCCCGGCAGGTCCGGCATCGAATCCGGCTCCTCGATCAGCCGCAGTTTCAGCGGCGTGTTCTCCTCGACGAATTTCAGCATGTCCGGGCCGTGGTCCGCAAAAGACTCCCAAAGCCCGTCTTCGGTCTCGGCCCAGCCCGGCGGCATGGCGCGCCGGATGTAGTCGATCGCCTCTTCGCGGCTGTCGGCAACGCCTTCGCGCGCCGCGACGTGGTTGGCCGGAATCCAGATGCCCGAGCCCGACATGGCCGAGGTGCCGCCGAGCTTCTCGGACTTTTCGACCACAAGCACCCGCAACCCGCCGCGCGCCGCGCGCAATGCGGCCGAGCAGGCGGCGGACCCCGAGCCGATCACCACCACATCGAAACTTTCTTCAGCAGACATGTCTTCAATTCCTCTTGGTCGCATGAGCGGACCTTGACCGGCCAAACCTAATGTGTCCACTCTATTGTCGACACTTAATTAGAAACACGGCCCGAACGCGGTCCTACGGCGAACAGGAGATCAAGAAATGGACACCAAGCAGCAGAGCGCCGAGATCGGCGTCCATGTCTCCGGACCGGCGGAGCGCGAAAGCTACTGGCAGCCGGTGCCGGCCAACGGTCACATCGACGTGGCGCTGGCGCCGCATATCGTGGGCATGGAGTTCCCCTTTGCCATGGGCACGCAGAACGTCGCTCCGGGTGGCTACGTGCGCGAGCATACCCATGAAGAGAACGAGGAAGCGGTCTTTGTGATCGAAGGGACCGGCCGCGCGGTCATCGGCGGCATCGACTATCCGATGGAGCCCGGCACGGTGGTCTTTCTGCCCAAGGGCGTGCGGCACATGTTCATCAACGAGGGCAGCACCGACATGCGCTGGGTCTGGTTGATCAATCCCAATGGGCTCGAGGATTTCTTCCGCCTCATCGGACGTCCGCGCCAACCCGGCGACAAGGTGCCGGTGAACTTCCCCCGCCCCGAAAACGTGCTCGAGATCGAACAGGCCACCGTCTTCGGCAAGCCGCTCGAAGACCAGTACCAACCCGGCCAGGGCTGAACCATGCCGGTCCACGTCGCGGCAGACGGCTGCCGGATACATCACGATCTCTATGGCGAGGGCGGGCCGACCGTCCTCTTGCTGCCCGGCCTCGGCGGCGACGGCAGGTTCTGGACCGGCACGGCGGAGGGGCTGGCGCCGGATTTCCGGGTCATCGCCACCGACCATCGCGGCGCCGGACGCAGCGACAGGCCCGAACGCGCCTATTCACTGGCGCTGATCGCCAGCGACGTGGCCGGGCTGATCGCGGCGCAGGACGGGCCGGTGCACCTTGTCGGGCATTCGACCGGCGCCGCGGTCGCGCAGATGCTGGCGGTTGCGCCGCCCGCGAATCTTGCAAGCGTGACGATCTCCTGCTCTTGGGCGCGCGCCGACGCCCGGTTCAGGGCGATCTTCGAAGCGCGGGCGGCGATCCTCGAGGCCGGGCTCACCGAGGCGTATCAGGCGCTCACCGATGTCTTTGGCCATACGCCCGAGTACCTCGATGCGCGCGAACCGGCGCTACGCGCGGGCCGCGCGGCGGCGGCGGACAAGCTCGCACCGCTCGATGTGACCGCGGCGCGCATTCGTATGCTGCTTGCGCATGATTGCCTCGACGATCTGCCCCGCGTCGCCCTGCCGACGCTTGTCCTTCCCGCTGCGGATGACATCCTTCTGCCCCCAGCCATGTCGCACGAGATCGCCGCCGCCATTCCGGGCGCGCGGCTGCACTCCCTGCCTGGCGGGCATTTCCATCCGGTGGCGGACCCCGGCCCGATGATTGCCGCGCTTCGCGTCTTTCTGTCCGAGGTCGCATGACAGCACTCGCACCCGCGCAAGGGGCCTTGGGAAAATTACGTGCAAACAACGTGGTGCGCCGCCGCTGTCTTTTTGACATGCTGCCGCAGACCCGACCGGCATCAAGACTGGACGTTCGACAATGACCACAGCCCCCAGACCTTCCGTCGCCGTGATCGGCTTTGGCGCCATGGCGCGAAGCCTGCAGGGCAACCTCGCCGCGCGCCCCCAGGGGCCGCAGATCACCAGTTGCCTGCTGGCGCCGGACAGCGCACGCAGCGTACCTTCGGAAATCGCGGTGCACCGCACCGCCGGGGATCTCGCCGCGTCGCGGCCCGATCTCGTGGTGGAATGCGCCGGCCATCACGCCTTGGCAGAGCATGTGCCGCAGCTGCTGGCCGCCGGAGTGGATGTTGCCATCGTCTCGATCGGAGCGCTCTGCGACGATGCGCTGCGCGAGCGCCTGACCCGCGCGGCCGAGGCTGGAGGGAGCCGTGTCATCCCGGTGGCCGGGGCCGTGGGCGGGCTCGACCTGCTGCGCGCCGCGCGGCTTGCGGGGCTCGATGCGGTGACCTATCGCGGCATCAAACCGCCGCGCGCCTGGGCCGGATCGCCGGCAGAGGAGGTCTTCGATGCGGAAACGCTAGAGGCGCCGCTGACCTTCTTCGAAGGCACCGCCCGAGAAGCCGCAAAGGCGTTTCCGAAGAATGCCAATGTCGCCGCCGCCATCGCGCTTGCGGGCACGGGACTCGACGCGACACGGGTGGAACTGGTCGCCGACCCGGCGGCGCGCGCCAATTGCCACCAGATCGAGGCCAGCGGCGACTTCGGCACCATGTCTTTCGCGGTGGAAAACCGGCCGCTGCCGAGCAACCCCAAGACCTCGCATCTCGCGGCGCTCAGCATCGAGGCGGCAGTGCTCGAAGCCTTCGCCCGCGCCGACTTCTGACGCGGCCGCCCCGGGCAGGCCGCCGACCCTATCCGGCCTTCGAAAGCTCCTGCGCCCGATCCCGCGCCGCGGCAACGCCGCTGCGGCAGAGGTCCGGCAGCCCGCCGGGGCCCTCGAACACCCCGAGACCGGCTTCGGTCGTCCCTTTCTTGCTGGTCACAGCCTGCTTCAGCTCGGCGGCCGTGCGCGGATCGGAGTGCAGCAGGCTCGCGGCGCCCAGCAACGTCTGGCGTACCAGCCTGTCGGCGAGCTCTGCCTCGAGACCCACCGCTTGCGCCGCCGCGATCATGTGCTCGGCGAAGGCGAAGACATATCCCGGCCCGCTGCCCGCGACCGCGGTGGCGGAATCGACGAGCGTCTCTTCGGGCAGCCATGCGAACTGACCCGAACCGGCGAAGAGGGTTTCAACGACAGGACGGTCCCCGGCGGCTAGGTCCGGCGCGGCGTAGCCGACCGTCATACCCGCGCCGACCAGCGCCGGAAGGTTCGGCATGGTCCGCACGATGCGGCTGTGGCCCAGCTTGTGCTGAAGACCCGCAAGCGTCACGCCGGCCATGATCGACACGACAAGCCCGAAGCCCTGCGCGAGCAGCGCGTCCTCGGGCAGCGCGTGGAACATCTGCGGCTTGATCGCCAGCACTGTGGCGTCGAAGGTCTCGTCCCGCACGGCGGTGATGTCGGCGTGGAATGTCACGCGGTCGTCGGGAAGCAGGGCTTGCGCCCGGGCCACATCGGGGTCGACCACCGAGAGCGCCAGCCCCGGGATCTTGCGCAGCGCACCGGCGGCAATCGCCGCGCCCATGTTGCCGCATCCGACAAAGAGGATTTTCATCAGTCGTTCCTTCTTGCTGCGTCTGAAGCGCGCCATCTCGCGAGTGAGCTTTCGACCGTCACAGGGGCGCCTGTGCCGACTGCCCCCTGCCGCCATTGCCAGCCGCGCGGCGGAACCTCGGCGGCCCACCGCGCGACAGGCCCTAGGCGCCTCGGACGAGATCGGGCGTCCGGTCTACGGTTTTCGCGAGCACCGCGAGGCTGCGGCGGGTCGCCTCGAAATCGGCCTCCCACTTGCGCCGCACGATATCGATGCCGGTTTCCGGCGCGTCGCTGGCGCGGAAGCGGGCCGCGAGGTCGCGGACGCCGGTTTCCTGGAGCCGCAGCATCTGCGCGATCAGCCCAGCCTGCCTGCAGTAGACCGGCCATTGCGCCCCGCGCGGCGCGCAGAGGCCGACGAAATAGAGCGACTCCATCGTCGTCGGCAGGATCGCCGCCGCCGTCCGCAGCGGCGTGCCGTCCTGCCAGTCGAGCAGAGCGTCGTCGAGGAACGGCAGCGTCGGGTTGAAGCCGGTGGCCCAGAGGATCGTGTCGAACGTCTCGGTGCGCCCGTCGGTGAAGGTGACCTGCTTGCCCGCGATGCTCTGGATCCCGGGGCGCACCTTGATGCGGCCGTGCTGGATCCAGTAGAGCAGCAGGTCGTTGACCACCGGCGGCTGCTTGTCCAGATCATAGGTCTCGGGTTCGGGCAGACCCGGGTAGTCCGCATACGTGCCCTTCGAGACGGCAACCAGCGCGTTGGTCATCATGGTCTGGAGCTCGGCGGGAAGCTGCGACAGGAAGGGCAGCTCGGCGCGGGGACGCCCCATCAGCGTCTTGGGCTGGAAGACCTGCCCGCGGCGCACCGCGATGCTCACGTCGAGCCGCGACTGCGCCGCATCCACCGCAAGATCGCAGCCCGAATTGCCGAAGCCGACGACCAGCACGCGGCCCTCGATGTCGCCGGTGTTCACGTAGCGGCCCGAATGCAGCGACTTGCCGGTGAAATCCTTGGCGACCGAGGGCAGACGCGGATCCCAAAGGTGGCCATTGGCCACGATCACCGCATCGTAGTTGATCTGCGTGCCACTCGCCAAAGTCACGGTCCAGCCCGCCTCGCCCCGCGTGCCGCGCGGCGAGACATCGCGCACCTCGGTGTTGAACTGGATCCTCTCGCGCAGGCCGAAGGCGTCCGCATAGGCTTCCATGTAGTCGCGCACCTGGTCACGGCTGGGATAGACCGGATAGTCGGCGGGCATCGGGAAGCCGTCGAAACCCGAGCCGTCGCGCGGCGTGATCAGATGGAGCGCTTCGTAGTCGGTGTGCCAATGCCCCCCGACCCGGTCGCTCTTTTCATAGCAATCGACCTCGAACCCCTCGTCGGTCAGCGTCTTGAGGGCGGCCATCCCTGCCGCACCGGCTCCGATGATGCAGTACTTCGCGACGGTCATTTCATTCTCCTGCTGGGCTGTCTGAGCGCATTTCCGCATTGCTTGCTCTTGCAAACCACGGCGAAGCGGTATTTACAATATGTTATAACACAGATCCTTCGAAACTTGCCTTCAGCTCCGCTGGATGCCCAAATATCGGACACCTTTGAGCGACTTCATCTGCCATATGGCCGGGCGCCCGCTCCGCGCCGCCGCGGCAGCCCTCCTCGCTCCGAGCCACCGCCAACAGGACATAGAATGCGCCTCGACCTGACCATCCTCGACGAAAGCTTTGCCATCGACTGCCACACCGACCTCGCGCCGCGCACGCTGGCGCGTCTGGCCGGGCTACTGCCGCTGCCGGCGCAACTCCACACGCCGAAGATCGCGGGCAGCCATATCTACTGGCATGCGCCCTTCGTCGAGGCGCCCGAGGGCAGCGTCGACGTGCTGTCGGCGCAACCCGGCGCCTTCATCTACTGGCCGGTGCGGCAGTTCCTCGAGATCACCTTCGCGCCGCTGCAGGCCGAGACCGCCTCCGTCACGGTGCTGGGCCAGCTCGACGGGCCGGTCGAACGGGTCACCGAACTGGCCGCGCGGCTGCGCCGAGAACAGGGCCGGACGCTCTTTGACGGCGCGCTCTCCCTCACCGATCCGGAGGGCGTCACGCCGCTTGCGCCTTTCGATCACCCGTCGCTGCCGGACACGCTGCAGCGCGCCCGCGATATGCTCTGGGCCGCCTGCCCTGCCGACATCGCGACGCTGCGCGACAGCCGCGCCATCATGCATCCGGCCGGTCCGGTCTTCGCCGCGGAATCCGAGGCCCGCGTACTGCATGAAACCCTGTGGTGGCTGCGCGAGCGGCTGGCGACAGATGCCGAGGCGAACCTGCGCTATGCCGGTGCGCTGGCGTCGAACAAGGCCGCCACCCGGCTGCGGGACTTCTGCCACATGACCAGCAGCGCCGACGCGCTCTTTGCGCTGGAACGGGCCTTCGCCGATCCCGGCACCGAGCTTGCCGCACTGGTGGATCTCGGCATCGTCATCGCCGGGCGCATCGCCGCCTGGCTCGATCTGCAGATCGCCTGGGACCCGATCAACGAAGCCTATCGCGCCACCCTCGACGCATGACCCCTCTCACGGAGCAGACCATGTCCTTCCCCAAGACCTATCGCACCGCGCTTGTCACCGGCGCTTCGCGCGGCATCGGCGCCGGCATCACCCGCAATCTGGCCGAAGCAGGGCTGACCGTCTACGCGCTGGCGCGCTCGGAGGCTGCGCTTGAAACCGTGGCCGCGCTTCCCGGCGTTCGGCCTCTGGCCTGCGACATCACCCGACCCGAGCAGATGGTGGAGGCGCTGGACGGGCTCGAGATCGACGTGCTGGTGAACAACGCCGGGGCGGTCGGCAGCGTGAAGCCGCTGTCCGAACAGGCGCTTTCGGAAACGGCGGAGACGATCGCGCTCAACCTCACGGCGCCGCTGCAGCTGATGCAGCTGCTTCTGCCGGGAATGATCGCCCGCCAGCGCGGTCACGTGATCTCGCTGTCCTCCAGCGCCGGTCACGCCGTGTTCCCCGGCACCACCGTCTATGCTGCGGCAAAGGCCGCGCTCAGCCGCGCGCATGAAGTCTTGCGCTACGACATGGCCGGCAAGAACATCCGCTTCACCGAGATCGTGCCCGGGCGCGTGGCGACGGAGTTCTACCTGCAGGCCTTCGGCGGAGATGCCGATAAGCTGAACGAGACCCTCTACTCCAAGCAGCGTGCCCTGCGTCCCGAGGACGTGGCCGAGGCGGTGATGATGGCCCTGTCGATGGGCGAGCACGCGGATATCGCACGGCTGGACCTCTCGCCCACCGATCAGGCTCCGGGGGGCCATGTCTTTCCCGTCCCCGGCGAAGCGCAGCATTCCTGATACAACCGATCCGAAAATTTGTCGGGCGTCTTCTCTCGGCGCACACTATATGAAATAACAAAAGCGGTTTCAGGAGGTCCCCATGATCGCAGCACTCGAAGGCATCGAGCCCATTGCCCGCAAGGAAACGCTGGGCATGATTGTCCGGGAAGAGCTGCGCTCTGCCCTGATGGCCGGCCGTTTCCAGCCCGGGCAGAAGCTGACCATCCGCGCGGTGGCGAGCGCCCTCAACGTATCGCTCACCCCGGCGCGCGAGGCGCTCTACAACCTGATGGCCGAAGGGATCCTCGAAAGCGGCGCGAACGGAACGATCTTCGTGCCCAAGCTCGACGAGGCGCAGATCGTCGAGTTGACCAAGATCCGCGTCAACCTCGAGGGTCTGGCCGCACGCGAGGCGCTTCCGCATCTCACCGACGCCGACATCGACGCGCTGACCGAGATCAACGCCGAGGTCTGCAAATCGGACGAAGACAAGGACTTTTCCAAGCTAATGTCGCAGAACTGGCGGTTCCATTTCGGGATTTACGGCCGATCCGACATGCCGACGCTGCTGCGCATCATCGAAAGCTGCTGGCTCAAGATGGGCTCCTATCTGAACGTGATCTACCCGGACTACGGCGAAATCGGCACCGGGCTGGAGAATCACCAACAGATACTGAAGGCGCTGAGGGCCCGGGACGCCGACCGCCTGTGCGACACGATCCGCGTCGATATCGAGCAGTCGAGCGGCTACCTCATCGAGATGATCCGCTCCGCCAAATAGCGGCGCGACTTGGCGCGGCGACCTCGCAGAAACGACGTCCGCTTTCGCGGGCGTCTTTTTTTTGTGCGTGCGCCCCTTCCTCCCTGCCGCCAGCACGGATTCAGCTTGTCCACCGCACATCACACCGGTATTTGTTATAACAGATTTGAAGGACCAGATAACGGTATGAAAAACTCACCAAGCCTCGACGACCAGGTCGAGATGTATCGAAAGATGATCCTCGTGCGACGCCTTGAAGAGGCGTTCGGAGCTCTCAGCAAAGAAGGCAAGACCCGCGGCCCGATCCACCGCTGCGACGGGCAGGAAGCCGTTGGCGTTGCGGCCACCGCGATGCTGGGCGCCGATGATTACCTGACCTCCACGCACCGCGGCCACGCGCATTACGTCGGCAAGGGCGTCGACCTGCACGGTATTGCCGCCGAGATCCTCGGGCGCAGCACCGGCCTTTGCGGCGGCCGCGCCGGGCATATGCTGGTGGCCGATGTCGAAAAAGGCATGATCGGCGGCAATGCCATCGTCGGCGCGGGCATCCCCGCCGCGACCGGCATGGCGCTGTCGAACCAGGTGCTGGGCAATGACCGTGTCGCCATGACCATCTTCGGCGACGGCGCCTCGCAGACCGGCATCTGGCATGAATCCCTCAACATGGCCGCGCTGTGGAAACTGCCGGTGGTCTATGTGCTCGAACACAACGAATACGGGCTGACGGTGCATTCCTCGCGGCAGGGGCCGACCGAGGACCTCTCGACCCGCGCCGCCGCCTACGGCATTCCGACCGCCATCGTTGATGGCAATGACGCCATCGCCGTGTACCGCGCCGTCGCCGAGATGGTCGACCGCGCGCGTCGTGGCGAAGGCCCCGGCTTCGTCGAGTGCAAGACCTACCGCTGGGAAGGGTTCTCGACCTCCGACATGGGCGGCTACCAGGACCCCGAGACCATCGCGGAATGGAAGAAGCGCGATCCAATCGAGATCGCCCGCGCCGCCCTCTCCGGGCATATCGAGGACGCAAAGCTCGACGTGGTCCGCACGCAGGCCGAGGAAGAGGTCCAGGCTGCAATGGCCCGTGCCCTCGCCGACCCGCTCCCCGAATTTGAAGAATGCGCCTACACGCGCCCCTACAGCGAGGTGCTCTGACATGGCAAAGCTGCGCTATGCCGAAGCCCTGAATACCGCCCTGCGCGAGGAAATGACCCGCGATCCCTCTGTCTTCCTGTTTGGCGAAGACATTGGAACCTACGGCGGGGTTTTTAAAGTTTCCAAAGGCTTGATGGAAGAGTTCGGCGAGATCCGTGTGCGTGATACGCCGATCTCGGAACAGGCGCTGACCGCGATGGCGGTGACCGCCGCGATGACCGGCACGCGCCCGGTCCTCGAGATCATGTATGCCGACTTCCTGCCGCTCTCGCTCGACGCGCTGATCAACCAAGCGTCGATCTACGAGTACATCTGGAAAGAACAGGTGCAGATGCCTTTCGTGCTGCGCACGCAGGGCGGCGGCGGTGCCGGTGCCGGTGCCCAGCATTCCAAGGCGCTGGACGCGCTGGTCGCTCATATCCCCGGCCTGCAGGTGGTGGCGCCCGTCACCCCCTCGGACGCGCGCGGTCTGCTGAAGGCGGCGATCCGCGATCCGCGCCCGGTGATCTTCCTCGAGCACAAGCTGCTCTACAACACCCGCGGCGAGGTCGACCTCGAGGACGAGGGGCTGATCGAGATCGGCAAGGCCCGCACGGTGACCGAAGGCACGGATGTGTCGATCTTCGCCACGTCCAAGATGGTGATCGAGGCCGAGAAGGCCGCGACGCTGCTTGCTGCCGATGGCATCTCGGCCGAGGTGATCGACCTGCGCAGCCTGCGCCCGCTCGACGCCGCGGCGATCCAGCTCTCGGTGGCCAAGACCAACCACGCGGTGGTGGTCAACGAGGGCTGGAAATTCTGTGGCTATGCCGCCGAGATCTCGGCGACCATCATGGAGCTCTGCTTCGACGATCTCGACGCGCCGGTGGCCCGCGTGACCCTGCCCGATATGCCGGTGCCCTATTCGCAACCACTCGAAGACGCGGTGCTGCCGAACGCCGAGAAAATCGCGGCCGCAGCCCGCGCGACGCTGGGCTGAGGGGGCGGTCATGCAGTTTCCCATCCAGATCGACGCCGCGGGCGGCGAATACATGGAAGACGTGGTCATCCTCGAATGGGGTGCGGCGCTCGGCGACCCGGTAAAGGCGGGGGACGTCATCGTCACCGTCGAGACCGCCAAGGCCGCCACCGAGGTCGAAGCGCCTTCGGATGGCTACCTTGTCGAGATGCGCTTCGCCGTCGGCGATGAGGCCCCGGTCGGCCAGCGCCTCGGCACGATTGCTGAAAGCCTTGACGAGATGCCGGCAGATGCACCCGCTCCAGAGGAGCCGGCCGCAGTGGTTCCGTCCGAGGCGGCCTCCAGTCAAGCAGCCCCCGCGGCAGCCCCCTCGAACCGCGCGGCACAGCTCGCCGTGTTGCAGGCGGGTCGGCAGCGGGTCAGCCCCCTCGCGCGGCGTGTCGCAGGCAAACTTGGCGTGGATCTCGCCGCGGTCGAAGGCTCGGGCCCCCGGGGCCGGATCCGGCGCGCGGATGTCGAGGCACATGCATCGCGTGCCGCCGAGCCCGCCCCTGCTGCGCCGGCCCGCGCACCGAGCGCTTCGGTGGCCGGGTCTGCCCCGGCTGCTCCGAAGGGCAGCACCGCCTCGGCGGCGCCCATCGTGCTGATCCACGGATTTGCCGACGACAAGTCTGGCTGGCGCGCATTGAAGCCCCTGCTCGATCGCGGACATGCGGTGTTGACGCCGGAACTCCCCGGCCATGGCAGCGCGCCGCAGGCCGGGGCCACGCGGCTCGAAGACCTGGCGTTCGGTATCGCCGACCAGCTCCGCGCCGCGGGCGTCGAGGCCGCGCATGTCGTGGGCCATTCGCTTGGCGGAGCCGTCGCCGTTCTGCTGGCCGATCTCGGGCTCGTCGAGGTACGCTCGCTCGGGCTGATCGCGCCGGGCGGCATGGGGCCGCAGGCCAATACCGCCTTCATCAACGGGCTCGCCGAGGCGGAAACGCCCGAAGCGCTGCAACCCTGGCTCGACACCATGGTGGCCCAACCGGCGACGCTTCCGGACGGGTTTGCGCGGGCCGTGTTGCGCCAGCGCGACGCGATGGGCAATGGCCCTGCTCTGCGATCCCTGGCCGCGCGGCTCTTCGGCACCGGCACGCAGGTGCAGCAGGTCCGGCACCGGCTCGAATATCTTGAAATGCCGGTGCGGGTGATCTGGGGACAGGCGGATGCCGTGCTCCCCGCGTCGCAGGCAGAGGGCCTTCCTGCCCATGTCGGCCTGCACCGCCTGCCCGGGATCGGCCATGTGCCGCAGCTCGAGGCACCGCAGATGACGGCCCGGCTGATCAACGAATTGCTCCGCAGCGCCGAGTGAACGGGTAACCTCCCCGACTGCCCCGGTGGCCCTGCCATCGGGGCCCTTTTTTTGCGCACTGGCCAAGCTGGACGGAGCACAAAAAAAAGAGGCGAGCCAGAAGGCCCGCCCCGTGTACTCGCTAATTTTCTGCGACCGGATCAGACCACGAAACTCTTGCGGTCGCGGAACTTGTAGTAGGGGAAGATCTGCTGCGCGACGGCACTCTTGATGCCATGCGCGGCGATCTTGCGGACGCCGTCGACCTGCTCGAGCGGGATGTCCGCGAGCCCGAGCTTGCCGCCGAAGAAATCGCCGAGCAGCAGGCCGAGGTTCGGCGCGAGGTTCACCCCGCGCGTGCCGAAGCCGATGACCGAGAAGACGTCGGGCCGGAGCCGCTGCATGTGCGGCAGGTAGTTGTCGGTGACCGCGACATACCCCTCCCAGTAGCTGTCGAACTCGAGCGGCTGGCCGCGCAGCGCGGGGTAGAGCGCGTTGATCCGCGCGCGGGCATGGGCAAGACCATAGCCCTTGGCATCCCGCGCCACGCCCAGACAGGAGCCGCCCGAAACCAGTCGGCCCTCGATATCGAGCCGGCCAAAGCCGCCGCTCTTGCGCAGGTCGGTGAAGCAGGCGTTGTTCGGCAGGATCGTCTTGCGCAGCTCCGGCGAGAGCGGCTTGGTGGTGGTGTGCCACAGCCGCACCGGGATCACCGTCTTGCGCAGCTCGGGCAGCAGATCGTCGGTGTAGGCGTTGGTGGCGATCAGCACCTTGCCGGCGGTCACGCGGAAGTTCTCGCCCCGCACCACGGCTTTTTGCCCCGGATCCTGCACGATGCTCTCGACGCGGCTATGCTCGTGGATCACCGCACCTTCGGCCTCGGCGGCGCGGGCAAAGCCCAGCGACTGGCCCATCGGGTTGATCACCGCGCCCTCGGGGTTGCGCCAGCCACCGAGATAGCCGCCCGCCCCGAGCTCGGCCGCGACCTCGCCGGCGTCGAGCCATGAGACCGGCGCGCCGAGCGACTTCCACTGCTCGTAGATCGCGCGGGTCTTGCCGAGCGCGACCTCGTCATGCGCCGGTTGCAGCCAGCCGTTCTGCAGGTAGTCGCTGCGGATTCGGTAGTGCTTGACGATCTCTGCGAGCCGGTTCGGCCCGGACATCACAAGTTCGCACAGCTTGCGGCCCTTCTCGCGCCCCAGATAGCCCTCGACCATCTGCGGGCTGACGGCGCCGGGGAAATGCGGCACCACGTAGCCGCCGTTGCGGCCCGAGGCGCCGGAGGCCACGCGGCCGCCTTCGAGCACGAGCACCTTCAGCCCGGCCTGCGCCGCGCGCAGCGCCGTCATCGTGCCAAGGAAGCCGGCGCCCACGATGACGAGATCGGCCTCGGCCTCGCCTTCGAGAGCCGGGCGCTCGGGCCGGTCTTCGCCGCAGGTCTTGGCCCAAGCGACGCCGTCCATTGTTGTGTCGACCCAGTTTGCGGTGGTCATATCACGGTCTTTCCAGTTGCTCCGGCGTGGAGCGGTTGCAGGATCAGGCTTTCTCGAGGTTGCCGAAGTAGATGACCTCGACTTCGCGCAGCGTGTCCACCGGCTCGTCGTCGAAGGCCTCGGCATAGAACGCCCCCGGGCTTTCCACGCCGATCGACCATTTGCCCGGATGCGGATTGAAGGCGCAGCCGGGGAAATGCATGTGGTGGTGCCAGCGCAGCCCCTTCTCCTGCAGGCGCAGGATATGCGCGAGCAGCAGCGAGTCCTTGGCTGCCTCGGAGCCTCCCTTGGCGGCGGCGGGATCGAGGATGTCATCGCCATGCAGCATCTTCACCAGCACCTTGTCGGCCTCGGGAAAGGCTTCGGTGCCCTCGGCGATATAGGTGATGTTCTCTGCGTCATCTTCGACGACGACGGCGTAGTGACCATCGAAGGGATTGTGCACGCAGCCCGGCGACAGCACGTGGCTGTGCCAGTGCTTGCCCGCCGCGGCGAGACGCTCGCCGGTGGGCACGCAGGCGTCCATCGGGATCACGGTGAAGCTGAGGCCGCGATAGTTGATCTTTTCCATGATGTGTCCTTTCAGTCGCCGCAGCCGATGACCGCCACGGCAGCGATCTCCACCTTCACCCCGGGCACCGGGAAATCGACCACGAGCGCGGCATTGACCGGCAGCGTGTCCGCGAAGATCTTGCCCATCTCGGGACCGACGGTGGTGAAGATCTCGGGGGCCGAGACATAGGTGGTGATCTGCACGATATCGGTGAGCTTTGCGCCGGCCTTCTCGAGCGGCAGCTTGAAGTTCTCGATCACCTGGTGAAGCTGTTCGATCGGGTCTTCGCTCATCTCGCCCTTGGCATAGTCCATGCCGATGGTGCCGGAGATATAAAGCGTGTCGCCGACCCTCACGGCGCGGGAATAGCCATAGGCCGCCTCGAACTTCGAGCCCGAGGAGATGTTTTCGCGCTTGGGTGCCATAGGAATTCGGTCCTTCAGGAGAGTACAGTGGGGTAGCCGTTCGACAGCAGCCCGCCGTCGACCGGGAGAACGTGGCCACTGATCATGCCCGCGTGTTTCGAGGCAAGAAAGAAGCAGCCGTCGGCGATCTCTTCGGGCTCGGCGAGGCGGCGCAGCGGCGTCCGGCCGCGCACCCCGTCGAGGTTGTAGATGCCCTGGTCGATGAGGCCCTGCACCATGGCGGTGCGGGTGCCGGTGGGCGCCACGGCGTTGACCCGGATGCCAAGCTCGCCCCATTCGACCGAGAGCGCGGCCACGAGGTTGTGCACCGCGCCCTTCGAGGCGCAGTAGGCCGCGCGCAGCGGCGCGCCCGACGCGCCGTAAACCGAGCCGATCATCACGATCGACCCGCCACCGCGCTGCGCCATGCGCTTGCCGACCGCCTGCGCGTAGAGGAAGCTGCCCGTCACATTGATGTCGAGGTGCTCGCGGAACTCTTCGGGGCTGACCTCGAAGCTGGGTTTCGCCCGGATGATCCCGGCACTGGTCACCAGCGCGGTGATCGGGCCAAGCGCCGTCTCGGCCTCGGCGACGATCCGTTCGACCTGCGCCGCATCCGCGACATCGCCGGGGAAGATTTCGGCCTTCGTACCCTCGGGCAGCGTCGCGAGCGCCGCGCTCAGCGCGCTGTCGTCGCGGTCCACGAGGGCCACCGCATAGCCCTCGGCGGCGAAGCGCTGCGCGCAGGCAAGGCCGATGCCATGCGCAGCGCCGGTCACCAGAACGATTTCATCTGACATGGTGGAGTCCTTCAATGTGCCAGAACCTGAGAAAGGAAGTCGCGCGTCCGCGCGTTCTTCGGGGCCGAGAAAAACTCTTCGGGTGGCGCGGTTTCGACGATGCGGCCCTGATCCATGAAGATCACCTTGTCGGCCACCTGCCGGGCGAACCCCATTTCGTGGGTGACGCAGAGCATGGTCATGCCCTCCTCGGCGAGGCCCACCATCACGTCGAGCACCTCCGAGATCATCTCGGGGTCGAGCGCCGAGGTCGGCTCGTCGAACAGCATCACCTTGGGCTTCATGCACAGCGCCCGGGCGATCGCCACGCGCTGCTGCTGCCCGCCCGAAAGCTCGCCGGGGTACTTGTTGGCCTGCTCGGGGATGCGCACCCGCTCGAGGTACTGCATGGCGATGGCCTCTGCCTCTTCGCGCGGTGTCTTGCGGGTCAGCATCGGCGCCAGCACGCAGTTCTCGAGGATGGTCATATGCGGGAAGAGGTTGAAGTTCTGGAACACCATGCCGACGTCGCGGCGGATGAAGTCGATGTGCTTGCCCTGCCCGTCGATGGTCCGGCCAAGCACCGCAATGTCGCCCGACTGGTGCTCTTCGAGCTGGTTGATGCAGCGGATCAGGGTCGACTTGCCCGAGCCCGACGGGCCGCAGATCACCACTTTTTCGCCTTCGTTGACGTTGAGCGACACGTCATGCAGCACCTTGAACGAGCCATAGAACTTGTCGACGTGAGAGATCGAGACAGCGACGGTCATGCGCGGCGCTCCTTATTTGCCCACGCGCATGCGGCGTTCCAGATAGGCGCCGTATCGCGAAAGGGAGAAGACGAAGAGGAAGTAGACGAAGGCGAGGAAGACGTAGACCTCGACATAGGTGAAGGCCCATTCGCCCGAGCCGTAGGCGGCGTTGCCGGAGGCGAGGAAGTCGAAGACGCCGATGATGATGACCAGCGCCACTTCCTTGAAGCTGATGGCGAACTGGCTGATCGTCGGCGGCAGCGCGCGGCGGAAGGCCTGCGGCAGGACCACGCGGGTCATGCGGTGCCAGTAGCCGAGGCCGAGCGCCTTGGCCGCCTCCTCCTGCCCCACCGGCAGCGACTGGATGCCCGAGCGGATGATCTCGGCCTGGTAGGCGGCGAAGAACAACGCCATGCCGAGGATGACCCGCGAGATCTTGGACAGCGGCATGTCCGGCATAAGGATCGGCAGCAGGATCGAGACGGTGAAGAGGATCGTCACCAGCGGCAGCGAGCGCACCGTGTCGATCAGCACCGCCGCCACCTTGGCGACCAGCGGGTAGCGCGAGCGCCGCAGCAGCGCCAGTACGATGGCCAGAGGCATGCCAACCAGTGCCGTGCCGCAGAAGATGAAGATCGACAGGGTCAGCCCGCCCCATTTCTCCTCGGTCACGGTCTCGAGCCCGAACACCCCGCCGTGCATGATGATCCAGAACAGCGCGAAGCTGACAACCCAGAGCAGCGCCAGCCGCGTCGCGCTCCAGAACACCGGCACGCAGCTTGCGACGATAACGGCGATCAGGATCAGCCCGGCGATCCCCGACCGCCAGTGCAACTCGTAGGGGTAGAGGCCGAAGAACATCAGCCGCCAGCGCGCCGAGATCACCGCCCAGCAGGCGCCGGTTGTCTGCTGACAATCCTCGGGCGTGCCGGTGAAGGTGGCGTCGAGGAAGGCCCAGCGGATCAGCACGAAGGCGATCCACAGCGCCGCCGCGATCCCCAGCGCCGAAAGCAATCCGCTCAGCGGCGTGGGAAACAGGCGCTCCTTGAGCCGCTCGACAAAGGGGGAAACCGGCGGGCGGGCGCGATCTGCTTGGAGTGTTGCGTCACTCATCCTTGGCACTCCTTACGTCCGAAGCTGCGTGCCGCGCAGCGCGATGCGGCGGTTGATGAAATTCATGATCCCGGCCAGCACGTTGTTCATGATCAGGAAGCCCGCCATCAGGATGAGGATCAACTCGACGGTCTGGCCGCTCTGGTTGATCGAGGTCGAGATGACGAGGAAGAAATCGGAATAGCCCACGGCGATGCCCAGCGTGGTGGCCTTGAGCAGCCAGACATATTGGTTGGTCAGCGTCGGCAGCACCGCACGCAGCGCCATCGGCAGCCGCACCCGTGAGAACACCTGCCACGTGGTGAGGCCAAGCGCCTTCGCCGCCTCGATCTGACCGCGGCTCACCGACATGAAGCCGGCGCGGATGATCTCGCCGAGATAGGCGCCGCCGTAGAGGCTCATGGCCACCAGCAGCGCGGCGAACTCGGGCGAGATGCGGACCCCGCCGTCAAAGCGCAGCCCCTTGAGCTCGGCCACGTTCAGCAGCGGCATGCCCGCCTCCTTGCCCAGCAGCATGACCAGCACGCCCAGGCCGAAACCGCCAAAGAGCGCGATGCGCGACAGTCTGGGCAGCATGCGACGGCGCGCAAGGGTCGGGCGCGGCAGGAGCGACAGCACCAGCGCGAGGATCACCCCCGCAAGGATCAGCGCACCGCCGATCATCCCGGCCGAGGCGGAAATGTTCATTCCGGGCAGGTAGATACCGCGCGAGCTGAGGACCACCGCATCCGCGAGAACCAGCGCCTGCTTCGGCCGCGGCAGGTGCGTGAACACCGCGTACCAGAAGAACGCCTGCAGGATCAGCGGCACGTTGCGCAACACTTCGACATAGGTCGTCCCGAAGGCGTTGAGCACGGCATTGTTGGCGGTGCGCAGCGTGCCGACGATCACCCCCAGCACCGAGGCCAGCGCAAGGCCGATCACCCCCAGAAAAAGCGTGTTCAGAAGCCCCGCGAGCAGAACTTTCCAGTAAGGGTCGCTGATGGTGTAGGGGATGAGGCTGAACGAGATGTCCCAACCGGTGGAGCGCTGGAGGAAGCCGAAGCCCGACGTGACCCCCTGTGCGGCGAGCGAGGTCTGAGCGGCGCGGACCAGCAGGACCACGGCGACGATCAGGGCGAGCCCGGCGGCAACCTGGATCCAGAAGGCGCGTGTGCGGCGGTAAGAGGTCATGTCCTCTCCCAAGATTTGTCCGGAATTTGCAGAGTGGGCGGAGGGGCCCCGCCCGCCGTGGTGCGGGCGGGGCCATTGGCCTTAAGGATCAGTCGATCAGGATCGGCCAGAGGACGCCGCCATCCTGCCACAGCGCGTTCACGCCGCGATCGAGACCGTAGGGGCTTTCCTTGCCGAGGTTGCGCTCGAACATCTCGGAGTAGTTGCCCATCACCTTGATCACGTTGTAGCCCCAGTCGTCGCTAAGACCGATGCGTTCGCCGTAGCCCGGGGTGGCGCCGAGCATCTTGCCGATCCCGGGTGCCGGCGGGTTGGCCTTCATCTCGTCGACGTTTTCCGAGGTCACGCCGGCTTCTTCAGCAGCGAGCAGCGTGGTCAGGGTGAAGTTGATGATGTCGAGCCAGTCGTCATCGCCTTCGCGCACCAGCGCGCCGACCGGTTCGGCGGCGATCGAGTCGGGCAGGATCATGTAGTCGTCGGGCTTGCCGCTCTTGAGGCGCAGAACCGCCAGCTGCACGTCCCACTGAGCGAAGGCGTCGCAACGGCCCGAGAGGAAGGCGGCCTCGGATTCCTCGGTCTTCTCGGAGGTGACGAACTCCATCTCGATGCCGACGCGCTCGAGGTATTCGGCCACCGACCGCTCGGTCGAGGTGCCTGCGGGCACGCAGACCGCTCCGCCGTCGAGATCGGCCACGCTTTCGGCGCCGAGGCTCTTGGGCACGAGGATTTTCGTCGGCGCGAGCATGTAGATGTTCGAGAACTGGAAGCCGAGCTCGGCGTCGCGGCCGAGCGTCCAGCCCGATGCCTTGATGATCGTGTCGACTTCGCCCGACTGCAGGGCCGGCCAGCGCTGCGCCCAGGACAGCGGCACGATGTTCACGTGATCTTCATAGGTGCCGAAGATCGCCGTCGCGACGGCGCGGCACAGGTCGATGTCGAAGCCTTTCCACTCGCCCTTGTCGTCCACTTCGGCGAGGCCGAGATACGAGCCGTTGTGGCCCGGGCAGTTGAGAACGCCGCGTTCCTGCACAGCTGCCAGCGTCTCGCTTTCGGCGGCGTAGACAGGGGTCGAGAATGCGAGATGGGCAGCTGCAGCGATGCCCGCTGCGATCAGTCCCTTGGGTCCGGTCATGGAATTTCCCTCTGTTGGATCAGTTCTTGGTCTTTGGTCCCGGCTCTTATGCCGATGCATATTTGTTGTAACAAATTTTTCGTATCCAACAAGCGGCGTCGTCATCAAGCAAGTCGCGCGTTTTGCGTCAGAGACACCATAAGTTATATTTTACAGTTACTTATGGATCATTCTGCAGAATCCCCTCCGAACACAGCTTGGGCACATGATGAAAATTTAGGCACCCGCAGAGGCGAGTCTCGTCTGCTCGGGATGCCGAAGCATTGAGCATCCGCCTTGCGGAGGTCCTGTCGGCCTCGTCTATTTCGTCATCTCATGTTGCACACATGTTATAACAACTGTCAGTAAGTCCGCAGTGCAACCGCCGCCCTCAGAGGCGGCCCCATCGGACGACTCACATGAAGATTTGCTGGATCCACCCCACCTCCGAGATGCCGGACGTCGCGCCGCTCTTCGACATGCTGCATGCGGATGTCCGCGCCACCGCGCGCCCCGACACCGAGATCGAATTTCGCTACCTTCCCAAGAGCGGCTGCTTCACCCGCTCGATGTACGCCGAGCACATGAACTCTGTGCTCTTCGCCGAAGCGGCGCTGCAGGCCCAGGCCGACGGATTCGACGCCGTCTATCTCGGCTGCTGGAACGACCCGCTCTACGAAGCGCGCGAGGCGCTGACCATCCCGGTCGGCTCGGTCGGTGAGCAGTCGATGATGGCCGCGATGGCGATGGGCAAGAAGTTCGGCGTGATCACCGTGTCGGAGAAGACCACCGTCGCGATCACCCGCGATATCGAGGCCTACGGCTTCAGCGCACGGGCCATCCCCCGCCCCGCACGAAGCTTCACCCCCGAATCCGACGCCTGCCTGCTGCTCGACACGCTGAAGGATGCCCGTTCGGCCGTCATTCCGCGCTTCGAGGAAGTGGCGAAGGGCTGCATCGCCGACGGTGCCGAAGTGATCCTGACGGGCTGCACCTACTACGGCCCGATGCTGCGCGCCGCGGGCTATACCGAGGTCCCGGGGACCGGGGTCACCGTGCTCGACGCGACCACCGCGTCGTTCAAGTATCTCGAAGCGATGACCGATCTCTACCTGCAGACCGGCTACGTCAAAAGCGAACGCCTGACCTTCCGCACGCCGCCTACGGAAAAGCTGAACCTTGCCCGGGGCTCGCTGGGCCTCGCGTCCTGACAACTGCCGCGTCACCTCCCGGGGCATGGTGCCGGGAGGTGACATCTTCACTCCGCGTCCCGCTCAGAGCGGATGGGTGATCCGCGCCGCGTCGAGCATCGAGGCATGCAGGTTGCGGCAGGACCAGGCGTCACCGACCTTGTAGACCGCGAACTTCCCTTCCGGATTTGTCACGACAGTCTGCGCACGGGCGTCTGCCAGCGCGCGCAGGTCGACCTCTCCCAGGTTGCTCGAAAGCGGTTTCAGCTCCTGGTAGAGATCATCGTTCGGCAATGTGCCGTTGTCCCCGACGACCTGATCCACCAGCACCGTCCGCTGCTTCTCGCTGTAGGTGTTTTCAAGCGTCGCGGCGATCTTGTTGCCCTGGCGGGTCAGGGCGCTCACCCGCGTATCGGTTTCGATGCGCACGTCATGGGAATAGAGCTCCGTCATGTGGGCACCGAGGTTGGTACCGCCGATCTCTCGGCCGAACTCGCGGTCGGGCGTGACGATGCGGACCTGGGCGCCCTTGTCCGCACAGAATTCCGCCGTCGATGCGCTCGAGGCTGTTCCGTTCTCGTCAACGAGCAGCACCTCCTCGCCCACCGGCGCGCTGCCCGACAGGACGTCCCAGACGCTGGTCGCCAGATCGGCGCCTGCAAAACTGCCGACATTGGGCAATCCGCCGGTCGCGATGATCACCGCGTCCGGCTCTTCGGCCAGAACGTCATCGAGCTCGGCAAATGTGTTGGTGCGCACGTCGACCTTCAGGATCTCCATCTGCCGTGCCAGCCAGGCGGTGATGCCCGACATGTCGCGGCGCCACGTGGTGCGCGACGCCAGCAGCAGCTGCCCGCCCAGATCGCTTGCCGCCTCGAAGAGCACCACCGAATGCCCGCGCCGCGCGCTCACCCGTGCCGCCTCCATTCCGGCGGGCCCTCCGCCGACCACCACGACCTTCTTCTTGATCTGCGCGGGTTTGACGACCTGCGGGATCGTCGCCTCGCGCGAGGTGGCGACGTTATGGGCGCAGAGCGCGTCGATGCCGCGAATGGCACGGTCGACGCAGTAGCCGACACCGACGCAGGGGCGGATGTTCTCTTCGTCCCCTGCCCTCAGCTTGTTGATGTGATGCGGATCGGCGAGGAAGGCCCGCGTCATGCCGACCATGTCGGTAAACCCGCCCTTCAGCGCGTGTTCGGCCGTGGCCGCGTCGGTCATCCGGGAGGCGTGGAAGATCTTGACCTGGCTGCCGACCTCGTCGCGCACCGCCTTGGCAAGCGGCAGGTAGGCCGCCGAGGGCACCCACATGGTCGGCCAGAGCCGTGCCTCGGACTTGTAGTCCGACGCCTGCCCTCCGACGACGCTGATGAAATCGAGCAGCCCGCTCGACGCATAGGTCCGGGCGATCTCGAGGCAATCGTCCTGCGAGAGGCCGCCCTTCATCATCTCGTCGCCGGGCATCCGGATCCCGATCACGTAATCGTCGCCGACGCGTTTGCGCACCGCCTCGAGGATCTCGAGGCCGAAACGCATGCGGTTCGCCAGGGATCCGCCGTAACCATCGGTGCGATGGTTCATCGCGGGCGACCAGAACTGTTCGATCAGCGTGCCCGCCTGGCAGGAAATCTCCACCCCATCGACATCGCCTTCGCGCACGCGGGCCGCCGCGGCTGCGTAATTCTCGATGGTGCGGCGGATGTCGTAATCCTCCATCGTCGCCGGGAAGGTGCCGTGGATGATCTCGCGCAGCGGCGAGGACGAGAAGGTCGGCAGCCAATTGGTCATGTCCCAGCGCTCGCGGCGTCCGCCGTGGGTCAGCTGCACCGTGCACAGCGCGCCATGCTCATGAATCGCGGCGGACATCTTGCGGAATTGCGGGATCACCGCATCCACCGACCCGTTGATCTGGCCGTAGTAGAACGAGTTTTCGGCCGAGACGGCCGTCGCGCCGCCGAACTGGGTGAGACCGATGCCGCCCTTGGCCTTCTCGGCCTGGTAGTCGATGTAACGGTCGGTGATGTTCCCCGCCAGCACGTATCCCGGCTCATGGCTGGTCGACAGGAAGCGATTGCGGATCGTCAGGTTGCGGATCTGCAGCGGCTCGAAAAGGCTCTCATAGGCAGGCATCGGTTCTACGTCTTTCTCTCGAACAGAATGAATGGATACAGCTGCGCCCCAATGTCCGGGCGCCATTGGGCTGTGCGGCTGCGCTTGCAGCCGCGCAAAGCGTGTTGTCGGCGCGGCGTCTGGCTCGGCAACAGCGGGTTAAATGGGGTCGGCAGACCTGCGGCAGCGATCCGCAACCGGGGTGACGTTCGCTGGAGCCGGGGCCTGCACCCCGAGGCGGCGATCATCTTTCGGCTTTGGACGCGGGGCTCATTGCGCCGGGACGACCTGACCTTGGCGAAACCCGGCGCCCTGCGGGCGTCACGCAGACAGACCAGTGAAAGCGCGCCGGCCCACGCGCCCGATCGGCTGAGTTTTGGCTGAAACGGATAGCTAGACCATCGACGATTCCTCTCGTCATCTTGTGTCCCAGGCTAGCTACTGATCTTTGTTGTTACAAATTTATAATGTCACATATCTCGCGTTCGGGCGGGGAAAGCGGTCGAACGTGGCTCCAAAGCGACCAAAAGCAGCAGCCCGTGCGTCGAGAAGGGATGCACATCCCGGCAAAGGGACCTCGACCGGAACGGGGCAGCTGCGTTCCCGCAACGGCTTGCACCCGGCGTGCAAAGCTTTGAAAACTGGCGCAGCGGCGGCGCACAGGGCCCTGCCGGAGCGAACCGCGGAGCAAATATGGTCAAGAGCCCGGAACGGCAGCGTGGCGTCCAATCGGTGGATATGGCGATGCGCCTTCTCGAGATCGTCCGGAAAGACGGCCGACCGATGATGTTGCGCGACATTGCCGTCTGCGCGGGCATCACCTCAGCGCAGGCGCATACCTATATGAGCTCCTTGAAAAAATTCGGCATGATCGAGCAGATCGGCGACGCGGGCCGCTACGCGCTGTCAGACGCAACGCTGACACTTGCGCGACACGTGATCCGCAACGACCCAACCTTGCGCGCCACCATCGAGACCGCCCGCAGCCTGGCTACCGACATCGAGGAAATGGTCACCGTGGATTGCCTCGTACAGCAAAAGCCGACGGTGATCTTCGCGATCCAGGGCCCGCGCACCCCCAGCCTCAGCCTGCGCCCCGGCACCCGAAACCGGATCGGCAACAGCGCCTCGGCCCGTCTCTTCGATGCCTGGAGCGACGCGCCGGAGATGGCCCCGAGCCTCTGCCGGATCATCCGCACCGGCGGATACGCTCATGCCGAAGGCACCCCGGTCCCGCATCTCGCCTCGCTTGCCGCGCCGGTGTTCCGCGGTGGCGCGCTGGTGGCTTCGATCTCGGTGATCGGCTTTCCCGACGCCATGGCCCCGGAGCAGGAGCGGCCGGTGCTGCAGGCCCTGCTGGCCGCGACGAACGTTCTGCAAGAGGCCCCGGCATGAGCGACGCGAGCGAAAAGGAAGGGCGCGGCGTCCGCGCCGTCGAGACCGGGCTGTCGCTCCTCGGGCTGTTCATGAACAACGACGGCCCGCTCAGCGCCGCGGAGCTGGCCTTGCGCTCGGGGCTTAGCAAGGCGCAGGTCCATGCCTACCTCGTCAGCCTGCTACGCGGACACATGGTGGCCCGCGATCCGCAGACCGGACGCTACACCATCGGGCCTTTCGGTCTGGAACTGGGCATGTCGCGGCTGCTCACGATGGACCCGCAGATCACCGCCTCGGAAGAGGCGCTGAAGGTTGCCCGCAAGCTGGGGTAAACCATTTCGGTCGCGGTCTGGGGCCGCTATGGCCCCGTGGTCACGGCCGTGGCCCAGGCCAATGACCAGATCCTCAGCTCTGCCCAACCCGGCACGGTCTACTCGGTGACGGGCACGGCCACCGGGCGGCTCTTTGCTGCGCTGACGAACGAGGCGGAAGCCCGTGCGATCGCCGCCCTGCAGATGGCAGAGGGGGCCCCCCAAAGATACGTCGGCGCCTGCCCGCCCTTCGACGAAATCCTCGCGCCGCTGGAGACCGTCCGGCGCACAGGCGTTTCGATCACCTACTCCTTCCCGCAGCCCGGCGTCACCGCCATCGCCGCGCCGGTCTACAACTTCTCGGACGAGCTTGAACTTGCCGTGACGATGATCGGCGCCGCCGAGGAGATCGACATCTCGCTGGACGGCGACCATGTCGCTCCGCTGCGCGCGCTCGCCGCGACCATCTCGCGGAAGCTCGGATACTTCGCAAACGCCTCCGGCGCCTGATCCCCTCCCCGCGCGCGCCATCTCGTGGGCGCCCGCGATGATGCCGGCAGACGTGCAGCAGCCTATGTCGCGCCGGACCTCTCGCCGGCGCCGCGCGGCCTGCTCCGGCCCGAGTAACAGAGAGCCGGTGCAGGCGTATAGCGGGCGACGATCGGACCTCGCTCAGCCAATGTACCTGATCACAAGCATCTCCAGCCTCTCCTGCCGTCCGGAGCGCGGCAGGTGGGCGACCCTGCCTGCCTCCACGGGGGCCGCTGCGGTTTCAAGATCACCCGCCAGCATCGCCTGAGCCGCGACACCGTCCCACCTCGAATAGCGCGTCCGCAGGGCGTCCTCCAACCGGCCGTCCTGCCACATCCGGGCGGCGGCCTTGAAGCCGGCGGCAGGTGTCCCGTGCCGTCAGGCGACAAAATGAGGTCGATGAGACGCCTGGGATGGCCCGTGCAAGATCAGTCCAAGGTGGCGGCGGGACAGTCCTGCTGCGCACGACGTAAAGACCCGCCCCTTTGCTCTTCTTGCGGCGGCAGGGGGCGAGGAGATCTGTGCAGTGGACTGATCGTGAACCGCCGTTCCCATTTGCACGGTTGTCAAAATCGTTCTGCGCTTACCCCGAAAGCGCAATCGGTCTGAAGCCGTCCGCAGACAGAGGCTCTTCCGGCGGGCTGCAGGGACCGCCGAAGAGCGGCCCCCGCGCGCCTCAGAAGCCTATGGCGCGCAGCAGCAGGAAGCAGGCCGCCGAAAGCAGCGCCGCCGCCGGAACCGTAATCACCCAGGCTGCGACGATCGTCATGAAGTGCGAGCGGCGGACCAGCTTGCGGCGGGCGCGCTCCTGGCGCGGAATGGGCTCGGGTCGGCGATCGCGCTGGACCCGGCGGGCGCGGCGGTCGGCGTGCCATTCGCGGAAGAAGCCGACGCCGAAGATGCCGCCGACAGCGATATGGGTCGAGCTCACCGGCAGGCCGAGCCAGGAGGCCGCGATCACCGTCACAGCGGCCGAGAGCGCCACGCAGTAGGCGCGCATGGGATTGAGCTTGGTGATCTGGTTGCCGACCATGCCGATCAGCTTCGGGCCGAAGAGCACGAGACCGAAGGAGATGCCCAGCGCGCCGATCACCATGACCCAGAGCGGGATCGCCACCTCGCCCGCGACGCTCGCGGATTGCTGCACGTAGACGATGGCCGCCAGCGGGCCGACCGCATTGGCCACGTCATTCGCGCCATGCGCAAAGGACAGAAGCGCCGCCGAGACCACCAGCGGCAGCCGGAACAGGGTCTTGAGCGAGCGCACGCGGTTCTCCAGCCCCGCCGACTGGCGGCGGATGAAGGGCACCGAGATAAGCCCGACCACGATCCCCGCCACCGCGCCGATCAGCAGCGCCGAGCCGAAATCGATCGAGACGACCTTCTTCAGACCCTTGAGCGAAAGATACGTCGCAAAGGCCGCCGCCATGATCCCGATCAGCACCGGCACCCAGGTGCGGGCCGCGGCAATCCGGTCCTCGACGTAGATCACCCGCCACTTGATGAAGGCGAGCATCGCCGCCGCGATGATGCCACCGAGCAGCGGCGAGATCACCCAGCTGGCGGCGATGGCGCCCATGGTGGGCCAGTTCACCGTGCCGAGACCCGCGGCGATGATCCCCGCGCCCATCACGCCGCCGACCACCGAGTGGGTGGTCGAGACCGGCGCGCCGACCCATGTGGCGATGTTCACCCAGATCGAGGCCGCGAGCAGCGCCGCCATCATCGCGCGCACGAAAACCATGCTGTCGGCCAGCCCTGCCGGGTCGATGATGCCCTTGGAGATGGTCGAGACCACGTCGCCGCCGGCGATCAGCGCCCCGGCGGTCTCGAAGACCGCCGCGATGGCAATGGCCCCGAGCAGCGACAGCGCCTTGGCACCCACCGCTGGGCCCATGTTGTTGGCAACGTCATTGGCGCCGATGTTGAGCGCCATGTAGGCGCCGAAGGCGGCGGCCACGACCACCGCGAGGCTTTGCGCCTCGCCGCCGGTCAGGATCGCCGCAGCCACGGCCGCGAGCGAGACGAACACGAGGCTGATGCCGACACCGACCAGCGGTCTCGAGGCATACATGGTGGCCTCTTCGAGACGCGTCAGACGGTTCAGGTCCTTGTCGAGCGTCTTCCACTGAGGCGTGGGTTGATCGGTCACTTTCGAATGTCCTTGCAATCCTGGAGCAGGGAGTCCTGAAGCAGGCCGCGGCCTGCAGCGGCTCAGAGCTGGCGCGTCCTGTCGATCAGGGACGGAAACTCCGCGAGAAGGGACTTGAGCTGCTCCTCCTCCACGGCCTCCGCAGCGGCCTCTGGCGTCATCCACTGGCGGGTGCGGTCGTTCATCTCGGGGTATCTGTCCAGCAGCTTCTCGACCTCAACCGCGTAGACATCGACGTCGGTGGTGACCGGAAGGCGCCCGTTGACGATCTTGCTGTAGCGGTATTGCCCGATGCGGAAGGGCCGCGCCCCGCGATGCTTGACCCCGGCTTCTTCCCAGGCCTCCTGCAGCGCGGTGCCCGCGCCATCGGTGCCGCGCATCGGCCAGCCCTTGGGCAGGATCCAGCGCTTGGTGGTGCGCGAGGTGATCATCAGAACTTCCGGCCCCTGCTCACCGACATGATGGCAGAGCGCGGCGATTTGAACGCGCGCGGGTCGGCCCAGAAGCGGGGCAAGGTAGTCGGTCCAGATACGGCTCATTTTCGGCTCACCGGTTGGCTACAAGACGGATCGGGGGCGTTTAGCGCATACCGACCGGCATCTCAAGGCGACAGCCCCGGCGCCCCGGCACGCCGGAACCCCGGCAGCGGGGAGGTGAAAGACCCACGCCGCTTCAATGTCGCGCCCGAGCATGCAGCGGGGAACGGCATGGCAGACCGGGGTAAACTCGCGGCGCTAATGCCGCGTGTGGTCTTCGCGCGGCGGCCAGCGTGCGCTGCCCCCGGCGCCAAGGTCTGCCGCGGCGATGCTCCCGGCCCTGGCGTGCCGCGACGGAATGGCCACGCGCGGGCCGATCCCGCCCTGGTCTGCGGTCTCGTATCGAATCATGCCAAACACAGCGCTTGGACGATCTCCAAGCCCCGTAAACGCGCCAGACGGTCCATGCGCCCGCCCAACCGCCCACCGCTTCGCCGGCTGGAGCGAGATCGACACCGGCCCATTTCACGCGTGCCGCGCGCCAGCCATTGCCAGCCGCCCGGGCTGGCCCGGCACGGCTCGCGCCAGCGCCGTCGTCCGGCGTGCCATCATGCCACCGGCTGCTCCACCGGGCGTCGCGCCCCCGCCGACCCATCGCACGTGCAGGTAAAGCCGTCTCGACTGGATCAACCCCGGCAGAAACCCTGCCCGCAAGCGGCCCCTGCGGCACAGTCGAAGATAGAGGGGCGGTGCAAATTGACACCGCCGACACGATCGGTAAATACACGTCTTGGAGTAAGGGCCGTTAGCTCAGCTGGATTAGAGCAGGGAACTTCTAATTCTCAGGTCGGGGGTTCGAGTCCTCCACGGCTCGCCATACCCCCCCTGTTGAGCTTTGCATCTGGACTGTCCAAGTCGGCGTCCAACATGCGGTCTGCGCCGGGCGCGCCGGCGCAGACCTTCGTGGCTCAGGCCTCTGTCCCCATCGGCAGGTGCCGGCGCCTTTCTCCTGTCGCCGCGAACAGAGCGTTGGCGATCGCCGGAGAGACCGGCGGCACGCCGGGTTCTCCGACTCCGGTCGCATGAACGGAGAACGGCTGCGGCACGATATGGGTGACCACAGCGGGGAAATTGTCGGAGCGGACCACGTCGTAGTCGTAATAGTTGGACTGTATCACAGCACCGTCTTCGAAGGTGATCCCCGAGTGCAATGCCACGGTCATGCCCATCACCGCGGCGCCCTGCAACTGGCTCTGGATGCGTTCCGGATTCGCCGCGAATCCGCAGTCGATGGCCATGTGCATCTCGGGCACGGTGATCCGACCCTCCACCACCTTCACCCGCGCCGCGCAGGCGACGTAGGAGACGAAGCTGCGATGCACCGCAAGCCCGATCGCCTCGCCCTCGGGCAAGTCCTGGCCGTAGCCGATGCCATCGGCAGCGACATTGAGAACGTTGGCGAGCCGCCCGGTTTCGATCGGGAACTCGTCCATGGGCTCGCCGTAGTTCCAGAAATCATCGGAAAGCCCAGCCTGCTTGAGATCAAGGCTGCGCGGCGCCCCGATCAACTCGAGCCACATCTCCTTCTGGTCCTTGCCGAGTTCATGCGCGAGTTCGCCGACGCAGGAGCCGATCGCCCAGGCATGCGGGATGTTCGACACCGAGCGGAACCAGCCGATCCTGGTGTGTGCCAGCGCCTTGCCGTGCTCGCAGCGGATGTTGGGCAGGTCGAATGGAAGATCGGTCATCCCCATCGCCAGTTCGAGCGGCAAGACGTTGCCCTCGTCCGGCGCGAAGGTTGACAGGATCGAGGGCGCCACGGACCGGTGGCGCCAGCCGGTCACCTTGCCACTCTCATCCAGCGCGACGTCGATGCGCTCCACCGAGGTCGTGTGGTAGAACGAGTGCTTCACATCGTCCTCGCGGGTCCATTGCACGCGCACCGGCGCGCCAACCTCGCGCGACAAAAGCGCCGCCTCGGTGACGAAATCGGCCTTGGATTTCCGTCCGAAACCGCCCCCGAGCAACGTAACGTTCACCGTCACCTGCCCGATGTCCAGCCCGAGCGCCTTGGCCGCATCCTTGCGCGTCGTGTAGGGGCTCTGCACGGGCGCCCAAATCTCGAGACCTTCCGCCGTGTAACTGGCGATCGCCGCCGGAGGCTCCATCGGGATATGCGCGATGTGATCTTGCGTGTAGGTGCCCGTGAAGGTTTTCGCGGCGCCGGCGAGCGCAGCGTCGAAATCGCCCTGATCGCGCGCCACGGTGCCCGGCTGTTCAGAGGTCGCGATCATCTCAGCCATGTAGGGCTCCGAGCTGTAGCCACCGTGCGGCCCGGCCTCCCATTCGATCTCCAGCCGGTCACGCCCCTGCGTCGCGGCCCAGGTGTTGCGTGCCACCACGGCGATCCCCCCAAGCGGCGCGAACTGCGTCGGCATCGAGGCATAGGGGAGCTCGTGCACGCTCTCCACGCCGGGCACCTTCAGTGCCTCGGTCGCGTCGAAGGAGAGCGCCTTGCCACCGACCACGGGCGGTCGGGCAATCACCGCGCATTTCATTCCCGGAAGGATCACGTCGGCGCCGTAGATGGCGTTGCCGGTGGTGATGTCATGGAGATCGGTGATCTGCACCTCACCCTTGCCGATATAGCGGAATTGGTCTTCGGACTTGTAGGCGATGTCCTCATGCGCCGGAACCGGCTGCGCCATCGCCGCCTCCGCCAGTTCGCCGAAGCCGAGGCTCTGGCCCGAGGGGGCCTTCACCTCGTGCATCTCGACGGTGACCTGAGCAGGGTCGAGACCCCATTGCTCGGCCGCGGCACGCGCCAGCATCGTGCGGACCGCACCGCCGATCTTCCGGGCCATCTGGATATGGTGGCGCATCGACCGCGAACCGTCGGTGTCCTGGTTGCCGTACCTGGGCTCGTCGCCGGGCGCTTGCACGATTTTGACCCGGGCCCAGTCTGCCTCCATCTCGTCGGCCATGACCATAGGAATGGACGTCCTGCTGCCCGTGCCCATTTCGGAGCGGTGCGCGACCAGCGTCACGGTGCCCTCCGCGTCGATCGACACGAAGACCATCGGATCCTCCACGAGCCCGTGCTCCATGCTCGCAGCTCCGGTGGCATAGGTGTCGAACGCCCGCGCGGGCATCGCGTAGGCGGCGAGAGCAAAGGCGCCCGTGGTTCCCAGGACGCCCCGGCGCGTGACCTTGGCCAGCCGTACATTTGCGACCGCAGACTCGATCAGAGGTTCGAGATAATTCAGCATGGCTCAGATCCCCGTGCTGGCATGGCGGACAGCCTCGACAATGCGCTGGTAGCAGCCGCAGCGGCAGACGTTGCCCGACATGGCGGCGAGGATCTCCTCGTCCGAAGGTTTGGGAGTCTCGCCGAGAAACGCCGCCGCCTGCATGATCTGCCCGGGCTGGCAAAAGCCGCATTGCGGGACATTGAGATCCCGCCAGGCGACCTGGACCGGATGGTTGCCCTCGGGATCGAGACCCTCGATCGTGGTGACCTCCTTGCCCTCTACGGCGCTGAGAGAAGTCTGACAGGCCCGCACGGCCTTGCCCTCGACATGCACGGTGCAGGCCCCGCAAAGCCCGGCGCCGCAGCCATATTTCGTCCCGGTGAGCCCCGCGACATCCCGGATTGCCCAGAGCAGCGGCATGGACGGGTCTTCGTCGAAATCTCGCTCGACGCCGTTCAGCAGTATGGTGGTCATTTCTTCCTCCCGAGGATGCGAATCGAGGCGGCAGAAACGAAAACGAAAAATTGAAAATCAGGGAGACGCACACAATGGATTCGCCGCCTAGTTGTGCGATGCTAGCATACAATGCCCACACTCTCAGCAGAGATTGGATGACGGTGACCTTCGCCCGACCGGAGCAGCGCGTGCTTTTGGCGAAATCGGCGCGGCGGGCGGACATGCCACAGGTGTCCGGAGCGAGCCCTGAAATGAGAGCACAGGGGTCTGCGCGTTCGGCTTCAGGACGCGCAGTCCACGGTCCGCCGTTGCAGACCGACCCAAGGGTTCGAGCTTCGCTGTCGGAGCAGCCCCCCGCCATCGCATTGCAGCGGCACCGCTTGTTTCAGCGCCCGGGCCAACCCTATCCATGACAGTCAGCGCCGACAGTCGCTTGTCATGCCATCCTGACCCAGCGTATCGAGTGTCTCGGTCTGGTGCTCGAAGCCTGTGATCGGCGCCACAGCCAGCACCGCGTCAGACGTGGCAAGCACGATGGGCTGCCGCAACTGTCCGCTCCAGGATCGGAAATTTCCCCGGACACCCTTGTAGAGATCAACCGAAAGCTCAGGCGACACCAACGCCTCCCTGATCCGCGCGGGCTCGGCGCTGCCGGCTTGGATCGACGCCTCTGCAAGCGCCTTCACCGCAGCCCAGCCAGCCCAGTCCGCCGAGGACATCTGCCGACCCGCGAGCCGGTCGAAGCGCTGGTTGAGCTGTGGTGCTCCATACCGCTCGAACGTCCAGTGCCAGGCGTGGGCAACAAGTCCTTCGGATCCGACAACCGGGCGCGGAGCTTGGGTGGCATAGGGCACGAACCGACCGAAATCACCGACGTCATCGACGAGCCAGACCACGTCATAGCGGGCCCCTCCGGTCAGCAGCGCGATATTGTTGTGATCGCGGCGCCGAGGATCATTTGTCAGCTCGAACATCCGTTCGTCCACGATCCGCAAGCCGAACTTGGCTGCCGAACGTCGGACCGCCTTGGTCCGCTCCGCGTCGGCATCCGAAGAGCCGCGCAGCAAGAGCACATCGCGCCAGTTCAGCGCCCGAAGGTATTGTGCCAACGCGTCGCTCAGCATGGCCTCGGATGGCATCGTGTGCAGCAGGTTCGGGGCGCAGTCCTCGCCACGCCAACGGTCGGACGCATCCCGGATATTGAGAAGCAATGCGTTGGGGCCGGACAGTTGCGCGACCTCGACCATCAGCTCCGGCGGCAGGTCCAGCAGAATGGCCAGCGGACCCGAGGACTTTATCGCATCGAAGCTCCCCGCAAGCCCCGCCGGTTCGGTCATCACCTCTTCCAACTCGAAGCTGAGGCCAAGCGCGCGCCCCATGATCCTGGTGTCGCGCAGGCCGAGACGCACGCCTTCCAAGGGCCTGTGGCGGTCGCGCAAAGACAGGCCGGTGTAGCCCGGTTGCGGCTCGTAGTAGGGATCACCAGCCATGCCAAGATAGATGATGCGCAGGTTCTCCTGCGCCGCCAGAGGCGCGGACAGCAGCAGCAGCAGGGCCAACGCCCTAGCGATCGTCGATGAGAATGTCATACGGCACGCGGCCAACCGGGATCGAGCTGAGCGCCTTGAGGCTGCGCGTGTCGACCACCGTGACATCGTCGGATAGGCCATTGGCGACGTAGAGCCGCGACTCGTCCGCGGTCAGTGCCAAGCCCCAGGCGCGGCTCCCGACCAGCACGTAGTCGATCACCTTGCGCTTCGGCACGTCCACCACCGCCACGTGATTGGCCCGTCCGAGCGCCACGTAGGCACGTAGACCATCGGCGGTGATCTCGAGGTCCACCGGCGTGACCTGCTCGGGCCGGAAGCCGGTGGGCAGGAAGGCGACATCGCCCACCAGCTTCAGGGTCTCGACGTCGATGATGTCGACGATGCCCGCGAGCTCGGCCGAGACCCAGAGCTCCTTGCCATCGGGGGTCAGCGCGAAACGGCGGGGCCGCGTGTCGACGAGGATGTCGGCGATCACCGCATCCGCCTCCAGGTCGATCACATGTACCAGGTTCGCCGCCTCGGAGGCGACGAAAACCAGTCGACCGTCGGGCGTGACCTGCACCCCCTCGGGCTCCTCGCCTGTAAAGTATTCCGCCAGTAGTTCGCCGGTCTCGATATCGATGACCGATGCAGCGGCGTCCTCCTCGTTCGACACGATCAGCCGCCGCCCGTCGGGGTGCAGATCGAAGGTCTCGGGGGCGGGCACTCCGCGGATGCGCCCGGTCAGCTCGAGCGACGCGGTGTCGTAGATGGCGATGGCGTCGTCATCGGCACAGCCGACGTAGAAGGCGGAACGATCGGCACTGAAATGCACGCCCCGCGGGCGGGCACAGGTCTCGACCGTGCGCACAAGCTGCAAATCGGGGGAGAGTATGCTCAGCGTGTCGCCGCGCTCGTCCGAAACGATGGCCATGCCGGTCTGTGCACATGCGACCCCGGCGAAAGGCAGCAGCGAAGCTGTTGCAACCACCAGGGCCCGCAAGACCGGACTGGAGATCAGACAGGGGCGCATCACACCGTGCTATTTTTTTAGACACATTTGAGTTACCCTACGTAACCAAAGCGAGATCTTCAACGCAAACCTTGGGAGGATGTGGTTATGCGTGATTGGTCGAGACTGGCCGCCACCTTAGTGGCGGCACTTGTAGCCTCTGGTTCAGCACATGCGCAGGAAGAAACCTCAGCAAGCACGCTCTATGGCGACTTGCAGTCGGTGACCCAGAGCATGCTTTCGAGAGCCGCGGGCGACGGGAACAATTTCCTGCACCCCAACGCCAACTACGCGCAGACGCGCTACTACCCGGCAAGCCAGATCAACACCGGCAACGTGAGAAGCCTGCGCCCGGCCTGGATTTTCCAGACCGAGATCGTGGACACGATGGAAACCTCGCCGATCGTGGTGAACGGGGTGATGTATGTCACTACCGCCTTCAACCACGTCTACGCGCTCGACGCGCGCACCGGCAAACAGATCTGGCACCACAAGCACGCCATGGGTCCGGTCACCACCTATTGCTGCGGCCCCAACAACCGCGGCGTGGCGGTCGCCGGAGACAAGGTCTTCATGGGCACGCTCGATGCCAAGCTGGTGGCGCTCGACGCCAAGACCGGCAAGCAGCTCTGGGAGACGCAGATCGCCGAAGCCGAGCTGGGCTATTCGGAAACCATGGCGCCGTCGGTGGTCGAGAACATGGTGCTGATCGGCACGAACGGCGGGGAATATGGCATCCGCGGCTTCGTGAAGGCCTTCGACACCGAGACCGGCGAGCTGATCTGGACCTTCCACACGGTGCCCGAGGATTCGGTCGGGGTCTGGGCGACGCATGATGCCACCGGGCGTGACATGCACCGCGACATAGAGGCAGAGAAGGCCGCTCTCGAGACCATGGGCGACCCCTACGAGACACTGGGCGGCGGTGTCTGGCAGAACCCGGCGGTCGATCTCGAGTCCCGGCGCATCTACTTCGTCGTGGGCAACCCCTCGCCCGACCTCGACGGCAGCCTGCGCCCGGGGGACAACCTCTACACCGACAGTCTCGTATCGGTGAATCTCGATACCGGCGAATACGTCTGCCACTTCCAATACATCGCACATGACGTCTGGGATCTCGACGCGGTCTCGCCGCCGATCATCACCACGGTAAAGGATGACGCGGGCAACGACGTCAAAGGCATCCTGCACGGCGGCAAGACCGGCCATGTCTACGTGCACAAGGCCGACGACTGCTCCATGATCCGCTACTCCGAGGCAATGGTGCCGCAGGAGGACATGTGGACCCTGCCCACCGCCGAAGGGGCACGCATGCTTCCCGGCGCCAATGGCGGCGTCGAATGGTCGCCGATGGCGATCGATCCGAGCCTGCATCTGAGCTACGCGATCAACCTGCACCAGCCGATGACCTACACGGTGCGCTCGACCCCCTACCCCGAGGGCAAGCTCTGGCTCGGTGGCTCCTTCGACGTGATCCCGGACGAGGCGCAATGGGGCAATGTCACCGCGATCGACTACAACACCGGCGACATCGCCTGGCAGGTCCGCACTGCCGAGCCGATGATCGGCGGCATTCTGGCGACGGCGGGCGGCCTCGTCTTCACCGGCGAGGGCAATGGTCTCTTCAAGGCCTATGACAGCTCCAATGGCGGCGAGCTCTGGCGCTTCCAGGCCGGGGCCGGGGTGAACGCCCCGCCGTCGAGCTATACGGTGGAGGGCCGTCAGTACATCGTCGTGGCCGCGGGCGGCAACGCCCAGCTCAACTACAAGCGCGGCAACAATATCATCGCCTTCACCCTCGCCGACTGAGGCAGGCGACCGGCGCTGACACCGGGGCGGGCCCGCGGCCTGCCCCCTTCTTTCAGGGAGGACACACTATGACATCGCGCTGCGCCCGGCTGCTGCTTCTGGCCGCCTCGGTCACCGGTCTCGCCACGCATCCCGCCATCGCCAAGGAGGGTTTCCTCCTCGAGGACGAAGTCGCGCTATGCGCGAGTTGCCACGGGGAGGACGGCGTGCCGGTCGACCCTGCCTACCCGGTGATCTGGGGCCAGCAGTATTTCTACATCTACACCCAGTTGCGCGACTACGGCGCGGGACGCCGCGAGAACGACATCATGACCGGCATCGCGGCGGAGTACGACCGCGACCAGGCCAAGACGCTGGCCGAGCACTTCGCTGCGCTGGCCTGGCCGGAGATTCCCGTGCAGCTGCAGGACGGAGACCCGGCGCTGGCCGAAAAGGGCATCACCGGCGGCCAGTGCAGCGCCTGCCACGGCAAATGGCAGGGCGACAGCCGGATCCCGCGGCTCGCCGGGCAGCAGCCGGGCTACCTCGCGCAGACCATGCGCGACTTCAAGAACGACGTGCGGATGAACGCCCCCGACAAGAACAGCACGATGAAACAGCTCGACGAGGCAACCATCGAGGCGCTGTCGCGCTACCTCGCCGACGTGGACGTGCAATAGGGACGCAACGGGCGCGTCGGCTCACCCCGCCAGAAGCGCGCGGATCTCGGGGCTCGCCGCGAGGTCCGTCGCCCCCTGCCCCGCGTGGTCGCGCAGACCCGGGTCCGCGCCCGCCTGCAGCAGGAAGGCCACCATCGCGCCATGGCCGCGCTCGGCGGCGATCATCAACGCCGTGCGCCCGCGGTCGTCCTGCCGGTCGAGACCCGCGCCCGCCGCCAGCAGCTGCCGCGCGGTTTCCACCCCATCGGCGGCGGGGGCGTCGTTGGCATGGCCCGCCGCCCACATCAGCGCAGTCAGATCGTGGCCCCAGACCCGGTCGGCCTCCGCCCCTGCCTCGAGCAACGCCGAGACGATGCCGGGAAAACCCCGCCCCGCCGCATAGGTCAGCGCGCCCTTGCCGCGCCG
Organism: Alloyangia pacifica; assembly: GCF_020524285.1. Classification (GTDB taxonomy): domain Bacteria; phylum Pseudomonadota; class Alphaproteobacteria; order Rhodobacterales; family Rhodobacteraceae; genus Salipiger; species Salipiger pacificus_B. The sequence goes on along the minus strand of NZ_JAIVKX010000005.1, from coordinate 32,729 downwards.
GTCCTCGGCGTTCGGATCGCCGCCTGCGTCGAGCAGCATTGCCAGCAGCCGCGGATCGCCATCGAAGGCCGCCGCCATCACCGCGGTGACCCCTTCGCGGCTGGCGCTGTTCACATCCGCCCCCGCTTCGAGCAGCTGCGCCACCATGCGCCGTCGCCCGGCCTGCACTGCGCCGAGCAGCGGGGTGATACCGCCGAGGTTGGCATGGTCGATATCCGCACCACGCGCCAACAGATCCGCCGCGATCTCGCGCGCGCCGCGCGCCGCGGCGATGTTGAGCGGGGTGCCGCCGAAACGGTTGCGGGCCTCGACCGAGGCGCCCTGCTCCAGCAGCCGCCGCGCGATCTCGGGACAATCCAGCGAGGCCGCCTCGAAGAGCGCCTCGTTCAGCACTCGCCCCTCGAGCGCGGCGCGGGACTGGGACAGGCGCGTCTCGAGCGCGGTGCAGACGGGCGCCGCGGGCTGGGCCCAAGCGCCGCCTCCGGCGACCGCCAGCAGCCAGAGGCCCAGCCCCAGGAGCACACGCTCGGCGGCCCGCCTCATTTCACGACCACCACGCCACGAAAGCCCTGCGTGTCCAGGCCCTCGACAAAGAAAGGATACTCACCCGCGCGCTGCGGAATGAACCAGATATCGATCTCCCCTTCGTCATCGAATTCGACCGCATGCAGCCCGTAGGGCTTCACCTCCTTGTCCTCGATGACGACCTGGTCGATCCAGCTTTCCCGAAACAGCTCCGGCGCGAGCAGCTTGTACTCCTCCAGCCCGTCGCTCTCGATGCGCCAGCGGTAGTAACGCCCGGCTTCGATCTCATAGCGTTTGATCGAAAACCCCTCGGAAGCAACAAGGCTCAGCGGCTCCAACCGTTCGGCGCGCCGTGTTGCATCGCCGGCAACCGCGCCGGATGACGAGGCGGCAAGCATAAGAAGCGACACCAAAAGAGAACTCAGGTTCCCCGGCATGTTACCCGGCATGGCTCGGCCGCCTTTCCCCTCCCGCGAAACGGTTCGGCAAGTCTAGCATCAGCCCATGAAGCGAGCAAATCGCGGCATATCGAAGCCCGACGTGGTGCCGCAAATTCTCGACCCCCGGCGCAATTTGCGCGGATGCGCCCGGCGTGGCGGACCACAACGACCGCCTACCCCCTCCGCCGGGACCGGGACATGCCTGCCCCGCCCGGCTTAACCGAAGCAAAAATGATCTGGATCAATATATTAGTAGCATTCCTCGCACAGACCCGGTGCGTCCGGCGGCGTTTATGGACGGGCCTGCCGGATGTAGGATTTTACCAAGTCCGCAGAAGGATGTTTCAGGAGATAGGACAATGGCCAACATCTTCCTTCCGACACGTGACCGGCTTGTCATTCCATTTCTTTCCCCGGTCTATTCGAATTTCGCAGAACCCCTGGGGTGGCTCGGCTTCCGCCTGACCATCGGGCTCAGCCTTGTCGTCGCCGGATGGCCGAAGATCATCGCGCCGTTCGCGCAATCGGGGTTCGTGGAATCCCTGGGCATGTATCCCGGCTGGTTCTGGTCGCCACTCCTCGCTGCCATGCAGTTCTTCGGCGGCATGATGATCGCCGTTGGCCTGCTGACTCGACCGGTGGCTCTGGCAAATGCCGTCATGCTGCTGATCACCCTGTGGTTCCACGTGGCGAACCCCTACCCGGAGCCGTTCCTCACCGCAGAAGGGATGAGTTATCTGGCACAGAACCCCGACCTGCTGACCCCCGCCGCACAATCGGCGCTGATTGGTGACGGCGGCGCGGCCTTCGGTGCGCGCATCCAGGAAAAGGCGATCTACGCCTCGCTATTCTGGGCCGCAAGCGCAGCGCTGATCGCTGCCTTTGGAGGAGGCTACTTCTCGATCGACAAGATGCTCCGCAAAGAGTTCTAGAAGGGTCCCGTGCATCGGCGCCAAGTGACACGGCTCCGATGCACCTATCCAAGGCGCAGGCGGTACGCTCTTGATGTACCCCCGATCCCTGAGAGGTTTTTGCGAGGTACCTAGACATGCCGACAGAAGGCGCACAAGCGATGGCTGCCCTTCTGGGCCAGAGTCAGGGACTCGCTTTGAATGCAGCGCCCTGAGACCAAAGCCGTCGCCAAATAGCCCAACCGGAAACGGTCGCCGCTTGGAACAAGCGGCGACGTTGCGTTTGCGGTTCTGGAGGCGCGACAGTCTCGCGCCGTCAGTCGCGGATCGTCGGGTAGCCCGCGTCGACCCAGGACTGCGTGCCGCCCTCCACCCAGCTCACGCAGGCGAAGCCGAGCCTGGCGAATGCCGCCGCGGCGCGTTCTGCCATCGGCCCGGCCTGGCAGGTGGCGATCACATGGAGCGAGCGGTCCGCGAAGGCCGCGGGGAGAGCCCCTGCGTCGATCTGGGCAAGCGGGATCAGACGGGCTCCTGGGATCCGGCCGGTGGTCTCACGGATGGCCTTGACGGGGCGCGGATCGATGAACTCGACCCCCGCGCGACCGTGAAGGGCGCGCGCCTGATCGGCGCTGATTGGGGTTGCCGCGGATTTCTCGGCGATGCCGGTGTTGCTGCAAGTCGTCATGTCATGTGTCTCCTTGTCGGGGTTGGTTCAGAAGCTCAGCGTCGCTGCGCCATCGAGGATCAGCGCATGCAGAGCCGGGGAGCCGACGACCTGGACGCCGTCGATGAAATGGTCCGCGTCGTAGCCGCGCACCTTGGCGCAGGGCGGGCAGACCAGAATGCGCCCGCCGTTGGACTGGAAATTGTCGATCAGCTCCTTCAAGGGGGGATCGAACGGGTTCATCCGCACATTGTCGGCCGCGCCCTTGCGCACCACGTCGACCGCGGCGCTCACCATGAAGAGCGTTACCTGCTGACCCGAGGCGAGCCCGGTGTTGGCAATGGTGAAGGCCACCGTGGCCCGCTCATCATCGAGGCCGCGCGAGACGACGATCGCCAGTTTCTTGATTTGGTCTTCCATCGGTCTTTTCCTTTCATGTCGAAGCGTGTTGGGACGTCCGGACAGACCCCGGTCCGGCCGGGTTCTTGCGTCAGGCGACCTGAGGCGCCTGGCGCTGATCGCGCAGCTCGCGGGCATAGGCGGCGAGCGCGATCGTGAAGGTCACCAGTGACCCGGCGAGGCAGGGCCAGGCACCGATCAGCAGGTCATGCGTTGCCCCGAAGGGCGAAGCCATGAGCTGAATCCGCCGCATACGCAGCGTCTCGCTCTGCAGGCGACCGATCATCACCAGGCAGCACGCGGTTACGGCGAAAAGCGTATGAATCCCGGCGTAGGTCGCCGCACCGATCAGCAGCACCAAGGGCAGGAAGGCGTAGCCCATCTTCTTCAACCACCAGGTGTCGCCTGCCAGAATCGCGATCGTCGTCTGGATCGCCCCTGTGAGGCAGATGGCGGTCGCCGTTTCCTGCCCCATCAGCGCGTAGCTGGTCGCGTAGGCGCAGGTCGCGCCGAGTTGGACCGTGAGGATCTTCCGGCGGCTCTTGAAGAGCGGCCAGATCATTTGAGCCGCGAGCCCGGCCGTGCCGAAAAGAGCCGCGAGGGGAAGTTCAGCTGTGTAGGAAAGCAGGGTGGACATCTTGTGGCTCCATCTCGTCAGACTATTTGGTCTGTTTCGAGCATACCGTTTGGTCTGTTTCAGACGTAGGTGGAGTGGAGTTTCGATTGTTTCACTTGCGTATTCACGGTGAAACGTCGATATTTCTGGCTGTTTCGTGGCAATCCAGCGCAGCCTCGTGTAGTCTTAAAACAGACCGAATGATCGAAAGGTGCCCTGCATGAGCCTCAAGGGTGAGCAATCCAGAGAGCGACTTCTGAGGGCCACGAAGGCGCTCGTCATGAAGAAGGGCTTCGCCGGCACCTCCGTCGACGACATCCTTAAGGAGACCGGAGTCTCGAAGGGCGCCTTCTTCCACCATTTCAAGTCAAAGGCCGACCTCGCGGATCAGCTCATGCGCTGGTACGCCGAAGGAGACATCAGGATGTTCCGGACGATCCTCGCGCAGGCCGAGGCCGCGCAGGACGACCCGATGGAGCAACTCATGCGCTTCCTCACGGATTTCGAGGCGTATCTGTGCGATCCGGAAAGCCCGCCCAAGGGCTGCATGTATGCGCTCTACACCTACGAGGACGACCATTTCGAAAACGACCTGAAGGGGTTCGTCGCCGAAACGCTGCAGAGCTGGACGGCCATGTACATCCGCAAGTTCCAGGAGGTGATCGATCGCCACCCGCCGGTGCGCCGTGTTACCGCCAAACAATTGGCGGAAATGTTCGTTGCGGTGATCGAAGGCGGGCTGATCCTGCAGCGCGCCTATGACACCCCCGGAATGGCGGCAAGGCAGTCCGAACAGTTCCGCGCCTATCTAGAGCTGCTCTTCGATTGGCCCGCCCAGGACGCTGCGTGACGCGCGGCGCCTGCACGAACGCCGCATGCGCCGCCCTGGACGCGGTGCGCATAAGCCCCATGATCGCGGAGTGAGCTAACTGGGTCGGTGGTCTCTCCCGTAGGATCGCAAAGCGCCGCCATGTCCGCACAGTGTGAGTTCGCCTATGCCTCGGCTTCGCAACCGCAGCAACTGGCCGGTCTTGGGAAGCGATGCCGGAGCGGATGACGGCAGGACCGGCGTCGCGAAAGGCTGACAGTGTCGCCCGACTAGAGAAGGCCGCGTGGTCCTTCGCTTCACGCGCAGGCTGGCTGCAGGGATCAGTCCAGCTCGCCGCGCGCCCTGCCCGGGCTTGGCGGCTTGCCAAGAGCAACCTAGACTGCCGGGCATGGGATATGTGACATCGCTCTTCTCGCGCAAGGTGGTCGCCGCGGCAGGCGACGGAGTGGATGCCGGGGCGATGCTGGCCAGTGTCGGACTCACGTCCGACGCCCCTTGTGACGCCGGGCAGATGGTTCCCGCCGAGTGCTACTACGACATGCTGGAAAGGATCGCCGAGCAGGTCGACGTGACCGAGCTGCCACTTCGCACGGGCGCCTCCATGCGGCTCGATGAATACGGTGCGCTTGGGCTGGCGTTCAAGGCGGCAACGACGCTTCGGGCGTCCTACGCGCGGGTGGAACGCTATGCGCGCCTGTGGACCAGCGTCGTCGAATACGAGCTGCGGCCGGCGACCGGGGGCACGCTCTTCATCCTGCATCGGGCGGGCGAACGGCGCCTCGGGATGCGGTTGTCGAACGAGGCAACCCTTGCAAGCGCCGTGTCCCTCGCGCGGCAGGTCTGCCCGGTGCCGCTCACGCCCGTCGAAGTGCTGATCCGGCATCCCGCACCGCATGGGGTCGCCGCGCACGAGGAGTGGTTCGGCTGCCCGGTGCGCTTCGGCGCCGACCTCGACGCGATCCTTTATGCCGATGAGACGCTGGCCCGGCCCAACATCCTCGGGGACGCGGGGATCTCGCAATACCTCACCACGCATCTTGACGCGGAGCTGTCCGAGATCACCCGGCAGCCTCCCCTCGTCGCGCAGGCCAAGGCCGCAATCGCCCAGGCCCTCAGCGAGGGGGCGCCAAAGATGCCCGAAATCGCGCGCGGCCTCGGACTTAGTGCGCGGTCCTTCCACAGACGCCTCTCCGAGCATGGAATGAACTTTCAGAGCCTCACCGAGGAAACCCGCCGGGACCTCGCCGAGGGGCTCTTGCGGGAGGAGAGCCATTCGCTGGCCGAAATCGCGTTCCTCACTGGCTTCTCGGAGCAGAGCGCCTTTACCCGCGCGTTCAAACGCTGGGTCGGCACGACGCCCGCGACCTACCGCAAAGAGATGACAACACGCTGACGGGCGCGCTGGCGACGACGGTCAAAAGGCTGGCGCCGCCGGTCAATACCGCGTGACATCCCTGCGCATATCCTCTGGCCACCGATACCGAAGCCAGGGAGACACCCCATGCAAAACAAAGAGACCCTCGTGATCGGCGCAACCGGCAAGACCGGGAGCCGCGTCGCCAGCCGCCTCAAGGCACGGGGCCTTCCCGTGCGCCGCGCGTCGCGTGGTTCCGCAACGCCCTTCGACTGGGAGGCGCCGGAGACCTGGGCCCCGGCCCTGCGCGGGGCCCAGGCGGCCTATGTCACTTACTTTCCCGACCTCGCCTTCCCCGGGGCCGTGGAAAAGCTCGAGTCCCTGTGCGAAACCGCCAGCGCCGCGGGCGTCGAGCACCTCGTTCTGCTCTCCGGGCGCGGCGAACACCACGCACGGCTGGGCGAAGAGGTGGTGCGCAATTCCGGCATCGACTTCACGATCGTCCGGGCCGCCTGGTTCGCGCAGAACTTCTCCGAAGGCTACCTGCGCGATCCGATCCTGGCCGGCGTTCTCCCGATGCCCGGCGGCGATGTCGCCGAGCCCATCATCGACATTGACGACATTGCCGATGTTGCCGTGGCGGCGCTGACCGAAGAGGGCCACAAGGGCGAACTCTACGAGGTGACAGGCCCCCGGCCGATGTCCTTCTCGACCATGGCGGCCGAGCTCTCGCAGGCTACGGGGCGCGAGATCCGGCATATCCCGATCAGCTTCGAGGATTTTCACGCGAACATCGCGCAGGCCGGCGGCGAGCTCGTGGCCGACATCTTCACCGCCATCGCGCGCGAGACGCTGGACGGACGCAACGCCCACACCACGAACGGTGTGATGCGCGCGCTCGGCCGCCCGCCCCGCGATTTCACGGACTTCGCCCGGGCCGCCGCCAGAACCGGCGCCTGGACAAGCGCTGCCTGACACCACGGCGTAAGAGGATATGACATGAAACCCACCCTGTTCGAGACGAGCGCGCTTGGTCTCTCCGGCCTCAGCGCTCTCACCATCGGCGCTTTCATCCTATTCGCGCCGCACGCCTTCTACGCCAGCTACGGCATCACGCTCGGCTACGACGCCAGCCTGCTCAGCGAATTGCGCGCGCCCGGCGCCGGTCTCGCCGCTTTCGGCCTCCTGATGTTGCTCGGCATCCGGCAGTACGAAATCTTGCCCTTCTCCATGGTGGCGGCCGTCACGGTCTTCTTCGCCTTCCCGCTCGGGCGATTGGTCGGGCTCGCTGTCGACGGAGTGCCGTCCAGCAGCATCATCGGCGCTCTCGTCGCCGAACTGGTGATCAGCGCCCTATGCCTTCTGGCCTTCCGTCGGCGCCTCCGGCTGGCGGCGCCCCGCCTCTCCGTATCAAAGTCTGCGAACTGAGCCTGCCGCGGTGGCTCGGTCCTGGACAGCCTGCCACCTTACCCAAGGAGCTCGCGCCCATGCCCGCCGTTCTCCTCTACCTCACCGTCATCGCCCATGCGCTGGTCGGTGGGGTCTTTCTCGCATTCTCGGATTTCATCATGCGCGGGCCAGTCGGCCATCAGCGGTCAGGGTAGTGTGGAGGCGATGCTGGCGATCAACCGTGAGCGTTCCGCTGGGTCGTCATGGCGCTCTTCTTCGGGCTGGCGCCGGTGTCCCCGCTGCTCGCGGCCTACGGGGCAACAGTCGTCAAGCACGGGCCGGGGATTGTCATGGTGCTGGCGGGCATGGGAGCCTCGGAGGAAGCAGCCCCAGACAATTGGTGCCGCACCAATCTGCCGCGATGGAGCCACTGGAATACCTTCCGCACCTTCGCCTGCCGACTGTCCGCAGCCCTACTGATGCTGTCACTCAACTGGGCGGCGCAATCTCAGCCGGAAGCGGTTTGAAAACCGATCCGGATCAGGGAGTCGACCTGCGCATCGCAGTGGAGGCAGCGTCTGGACGCCGGCAGGTTCGTTTTCGACCCGCAGCGTCCCTGACTGCGATCGCCAAGAAAGAATAAGGAGTGCCAACCCATGGGCAAACCGCGTTGTCGCCGCGCTACCGCAGCGGATCTGGAGGCAATTGTCGCGCTGCTGGCTGACGACGTGCTTGGTTCGTCGAGGGAAACCTCTTCCCCCGTCGTGGACGAGTGCTACCGGGATGCGTTTACCGAGATCGACGCGGACCCGAACCAGTTTCTTTGCGTGGTTGAGCAAGGACCGTATATCGTCGGAACCCTGCAACTGACCTTCATCCCGGGCCTGTCGCGCGGCGGCACCAAGCGTGGACAAATCGAGGCGGTACGGATCGCGCGGGATCGTCGTGGCGGTGGGCTTGGCGAAGCGATGTTTGCCTGGGCGATCAGCGAGTGCCGGGCGCGCGGGTGTTCATTGGTTCAGTTGACGACGGACAGGGACCGGCCGGGTGCTCATCGCTTCTATGGCCTTCTGGGTTTTGTACCGACCCATATCGGATACAAGCTGAAGATCTGAAGACGGGGAACCGACCACCGTGTGCGCGGGTACGCGCGGATGCTGCGAGGACCGAACCCATTTGAGGAACGTCCAGATTGCTCCGCTTCCTCGCCAAGCAGGGTGGCGCGGCGATCGGCAGCCATTGTCGCCCCATTCGAGCACCGTGGCAGCTCCCTGGACCGGCTGATTGATGCTCGTGCCGACCGCCCTACCCTCCGCCGGATTCGCATAAATGCCAATGCGTTGCCGCACCGGCCTTGCGGGCAAGTGATCGACGAGGCTTCTGAATTGCAATGCGCGTAGATTTCTTGCCCAGTCCACTCGCGCTGCTTCAGAACCGCGTGATGACGGTCGCCCCGACGGATCGGAACCTGTCCATGTTCATCAGCGCCTCTGGCGCATCGGCGAGGCCGATCTGGTCTCCCACCAGCCGCGCCGGGTCCAGCTTGCCGCTGGCGACCATGTCCAGCATCGCGCCATAGCGATGCGCCTGCATCCCGTGGGAGCCGAGCAGTTCGATCTCCTGGCCGACGATCTTGGGCATGGGCACGGCAGGCGCCGCGTGCTCGCCGAGCATCAGCCCAACCTGCACATGCTTGCCGCGCGGGCGCAGGCAGAGGATCGAATTGGTCATGGTCACGGGGTGGCCGAGCGCATCGAGCGAGACATGCGCGCCACCGCGCGTGATCTCGCGGATTGCCCCAGACACATCCGCCTCGGCACCATCTATGACAGCCACGGCACCAAGAGCCTTGGCCAGCGCCAGCTTGGCCGGGTCAAGATCGACACCGATGACATTTGCTCCCGCCGCGGCTGCGATCATCACCGCCGACAGACCGACACCGCCGCACCCATGCACGGCCACCCATTGCCCGGCGCTGACCTTGCCCTGGTCGATCACCGCGCGGAAGGAAGTGGCGAAGCGGCAGCCGAGGCTCGCCGCGGTGGCGAAATCCATGCTCTCGGGCAGCGCCACGAGGTTCAGGTCAGCCTGGTGAATGCCGACATATTCGGCGAAGGACCCCCAGTGGGTGAAGCCCGGCTGCTCCTGATGCAGGCACACTTGCTGCTGCCCTGCGTGGCATTCCGAGCAACTGCCGCAGCCGCAGATGAACGGCACCGTCACCTTGTCGCCCACCTTCCAGTTGACGACGTCCTTGCCCACCGCCTCGACCACGCCCGCCAGTTCGTGCCCCGGAACATGCGGCAGCTCGATGTCGCTGTCGTGGCCCATCCAGCCATGCCAGTCGCTGCGGCAGACCCCGGTGGCCCTGACCCTGAGCACGACACCATGCGCCTCCGGCGAAGGGTCATCCACGGTGACCAGCTTCGGGGCTTCCTGGAATTTCTCGAACAAGACGGCTTTCATCGCAGGGTCTTTCGGCTGTTCACATTCATTTTTCGGGAGCACGGCGGCATCGGGTACACCCTGCCTGCCAATCCTGATCCCGCTCGCATGTCTTGCAGCAGGTCCGCCGCGATGACCAGTGCCCGCGGGGCACCCGCCACCTCCCCGGCGGTGGGCTCCCGATAGACTTCGGGGCGCGATCACCACGACCGGGGATCACTGCCCCCAGGTACGCTCCAGCGTCGCGATCCAGTTGCGGTGGGCGATCTTCGCCAGTTCCTCTTCGCCGTAGCCGGCCGCGCGCAGGGCTTCCAGCAGGCGCTGCACGCCGGCCACGTCCCCCATCTGCCGCGACATGAAGGTGCCGTCGAAATCCGAACCGAGCGCGACGTGGTCGATGCCGACACGCTCGACGAGATAGTCGATGTGGCGCACCATCACGTCAAAGCCCATCTCGGGATCGCGGACGCCCTCGGGGTGGAGAAACCGCACGCCGAAGTTCAGCCCGATCAGGCCGCCGGTCTCGCGGATCGCATCCAGTTGCTTGTCCGTGGCATTGCGGCTGTGCGGGCAGATCGCGAAGGAGTTGGAATGCGAGGCGACCAGCGGCGCATCCGAGATCCGCGCAACGTCCCAGAATCCGGCGTCGTTGAGGTGCGACAGGTCGACGAGGATCCCCAGCTCGTTGCAGAGCCGGACCAGATCCTGCCCGGCCGCGGTCAGCCCGCCTCCAATGTCGGGCTCACGCCCCATGACGAAGGGCACGCCATGGGCGAAGATGTTCGGGCGGCTCCAGACCGGACCCATCGTGCGCAGACCGGCGGCATGCAGCACGTGCAGCAGGTCGAGGTCTTCGGTCACGGCCTCGATGCCCTCGATGTGGAACACGGCGGCAAAGCTGCCCTCTGCCATGGCCGCGCGGATATCGGCGGCGCTGCGGCAGAGCGTGACCGCCCCGTCCGACTGGCGCACGATGCGGTGCAGCAGCGCGGCTTGCGCAATCGTCTGCTGAAGGGCGGAGGCCTGCGGCACGCGCGGCAGGTCGCCGTTCTCGTCCAGCGTCTGGTCGCCGGTGCTCACCCAGACCGCGCAGAGCCCGCCAGCGAACTTCGAGGCCTGCGCCCGGGGCAGGTCGATCTGCATGCCCGGCGCGCCGGTCAGGAAGCGGGTCTCGGCTCCGTCAGAGGCGCGCAGCAGCTTCGAGAGCACATCGTTGTGGCCGTCGAAGACGGGGATCATCTCGCTCACAGCTGCACCTCATGGATTTCCTGGTGGGTCGCGACGAAGGCACGGCCCTCGGGGGTGACCCAGCCGCGGAACATGCCGGCGGTATTGAAGGGAGCGCTGACCTTACCCGAGGCGTCCAGCGCCACCAGCCCAGCACCGATGATTCCGGTGGTCTGCGACGAGCTCGAGAGGTCCACGTGCACCACATGCTCGGCCGCCGTGCGGACGTCTTCCTTCAGATAGGCAATCCGCGCCGCGATCTCGTGCCCGACCACGTGCCGGATGAAGAACTCGCCCTTGCCTGTGCCCGACACGGCGCAGACCCCGTCGCGCGCGTAGGTGCCGGCGCCAATCACCGGACTGTCGCCGACGCGACCGGCGGGCTTGTTGGTGTAGCCCCCGGTCGAGGTGGCCGCCGCGAGGTGCCCGGCCACATCGAGCGCCACCGCGCCGACGGTTCCGTGCTTCTCGTTCTCGGTCGCCTCGGTTCCGGCGGCGGCATGGGCTTTCATCGCTGCGAGGGCCTCGACGCGTTTCTGCGTGGTGAAATAATCCTGCGGCATGACCTCGAGGCCCGCCGCGGCAGCAAAGTCATCTGCCGCGCCGCCGGTCAGGAACACCGCGCGACCATCGTCCATCAGCGCACGGGCTGCCCGCACCGGGTTGCGGATGCCGCGCGCCGCGCTGACCGCCCCCGCCTCGAGCGTGGCGCCGTCCATGATCGAGGCATCAAGCTCATGGATACCCTCCTCGTTCAGCGCGGCGCCGTGCCCGGCGTTGAAATGCGGGCTGTCTTCCATGACGACGACGGCGGCTTCCACGGCGGCGACGGCAGAGCCGCCTTCCGTCAGTTCCGCCCAACCCGCGACGAGCGCGCGCGCCAGGTCCTGCCGAGCCTCGGCCCAGTCTTCCGCGCTCATGCTGTCGAGGGGCAGCACGCCGCAGCCCCCGTGAATGGCCAGTGCAATCGTCGTCATAGTCGTCTTCCTGTCTTCATGCAGAGCCGCCCGGGCATAGTGGCCGGGGCGGCTCAATCATCATCCTAGGCGTCAGCCAAAGGAGATATCACCGATCACCCGCACGCGCACACGTCGCGCGCCGCCGGGCAGGTAGGCGATGGGGATGTCCTCGATCTCGAGAACCTGCAGGCTCTCGGCATCGGCACCCGCGGCGACCGCCGCGGCCCGCGCCTCGGTCTCCGCCGCCGCCAGCGCCTGCTCCCGGCTCATATCCGAGAACACCTGGTCGACCTCGCCCGAGACCTGCGCCATGGCCGCGCCGAGCGCATTGGCCACGCCGGCATTCTCGACCCGCAGAACCTCGGAGGCGCCGGGCACCTCGTCGGGGATCAGGAAGGCCCCGCCACCGACCGCGATCAGCGGCACGTCCTCGGCCGAGGTTTTCATCTGATCGAAGTTCTCGGCCACCATGGCGCGCATCCGGGCAAGCGTGTCCTGCACGAAGGTCGGGTCGAGATCGCGGACCAGCGACGGGTCCCCCATCTCGATCATCCCCGCGGCGACCGCGATGTCAGAGGTGGTCAGCGTCTGGCCACCGAAAACCCGGGCTTCCTGCAGGATGCGATAGCCCACCGATCGCGGGCCGATGGCGCCGGTCTCGGGATCGACCACCGTGCCACCGCCAAGCGCGATGGGCAGCAGGTCGGGCATCCGGAACAGCGTTCGCACACCGCCGATATGGACGATGTTGTTGGCCTCGCGCGGGAAGCCCCCGATCAGGCAGCCGATATCCGAGGTCGTGCCGCCGACGTCGACCACCATCGCGTCATTCAGCCCGGTCAGGAAAGCCGCCCCGCGCATGGAGTTGGTCGGACCCGAGGCAAAGCTGAACACCGGGTTCGCCGCCGCCACATCGGCCAGCGCCACGGTGCCGTCGTTCTGCGTCAGGAAGAACGGCGCATCGAGGCCGATCTCGGCGAGCGCCGTCTTGAAGGCCTGCACCGTGGTCTTGCCGAGCGACTGCAGCGAGGCGTTCAGAAGTGCGACGTTCTCCCGTTCCAGCAGGCCGATCCGGCCGAGGCTGTTCGACAGGGTGATCCGCGCCTCGGGGATGATCGAGCGCACGATCTCCGCCGCACGGTCCTCGCATTCCGTGGTCAGCGGCGAGAAGGTCGCCGAGATCGCCACGGAGGTTACCCCGGCGTCGCGGATCTTCGTCGCTGCCTCGCGGATCTCGTCCTCGCGCATCGGCACCAGCGGGCTGCCATCGTATTCGTGCCCCCCATGCACCATGAAAATCATCGGATCGACGGCGCGATAGAGGTCCTCGGGCCAGTCGCACATCGGCGGCAGCGACGCGCCGGTCGGCAGAGCGATACGGATCGCCGCCACGCGTTCGAGCCGGGCGCGTTCCACCACGGCGTTCGTGAAATGGGTCGTGCCGATCATCACCGCATCGAGCGGGCGCGGCGTGTCGCCGATATGCGCGGCGACATGCGCGAGCGCGGATTTCACGCCCGACATCACGTCCTGCGTGGTGGGAACCTTGATCGAGGCGGTGATCTTGTCGCCGTCGATCAGCACGGCATCCGTATTGGTGCCGCCAACGTCAATGCCAATACGCTTCATTTGAATACCGATTTGAAGTCAATGTCATAGCCGAAGGCACGCGGGCCGACCGCCGCCACGCCCGCGGGCGTCGTGAGGATCTCCGGCGCCGGAAGCGCCACCACGCTCACGCGCTGGCCGTAGCGCACGGACTCGGTGCCGATGGCGCTGCCTGACACACTGTCGAGAAGGCACAGCAGGTCCGGCGTCATCGCCACCGGCTCACCATTGCGGAAGGCCACCGCCCATTCGTTCTGGAAGGCCAGTTCGAGCGTCGCGCCGCGATCCGCGTCGATGCCCTCGATCACGGTCTTGCCGCGCAGGAAGCCGCCGGTGGTGGTGCGGTCCACGTCGACGATCTTGCCGCGGAAGATCTGCTTGCCCTTGGCGTGGTCCAGCACGGCGGCCACCGGATCGTCATGACGGGCGCGGGCCTCGAGCACGACACGGCCGAGATCGGTCGCCTGAGTAATCGTGTCGTGGATGCCCCAGTCCTTGACCTCGCGGCCCGTGCGGGGCGCCTTGCAGGTCGCCGCGGTCGAGCCCACGGCGGTGCAGACCGCGCGGGAGACCTTCTCCATCCATTTCCAGCTTTCGGCGCGGGTGACGATCACCTCGTTGTCGCGCACGTCCACCAGCGACAGCGGGAACATCGACAGCCCGCCGATCGCGAAGGAAGTCATCTGCGCCTCGGGATAGGCGCGGCCCATGCAGTCGGCGTTGACCACCGGCCTGCCGAGAAGCGCCGCGGCGAGGAACGGCGACAGCGCGTTGGCTCCGCCGATCTCCAGCGCCATGATCGCGCGGAACGGGCGGCCGAGGTAATCTTCCATCAGCTCGACGGCGCGGGCCATGTGGCGAGGGTCCTTCAGCCGCTCCTGGCCGACCAGCGGAGCGCCCATGCCGGAGACCACCGCGACCATGTCGTCGTCCGCCAACTCGTCCGGCTGCAGGACCTGGACCCGCGCGCCCTCGGCGTAGAGGCGGCGGAGGTTCAGCGTTGAAAGATAGGGGTTGCCGCCGCCGCCCGTACCCAGAATCCACGCGCCGGTGGCGAGGGATTCAATATTCTCTTCCGGAAATTCCTGGAGCATCTGTCCACCTTGGGCCTTGCTTGTGCCGGCCCCGCAAGTCGCGGGACCGGCCTGTTTCAATGGGGGCGCGACCGATCAGTTCGACGGGCATTCCCAGGTGAAGTGCCAGAAGTTCAGGTCCCAGCTCTGCATGGGACGGAACTCGTAGCCCTGCAGGCAGGCGTTGGCCGCGTAGCGGCGCATCGGAGCAACGGCCCAGACGGCGGGCTGCAGGTCATAGATCGATTGCTGCAGTTCCTTGTAGGTCGCGTTGATCTCGGCCGGGTCGGTCTGGGCGCGCGACTGGTCGATCAGCGCGTCGATCTCCGGGTCCTGCAGCCATTCCATCGACCACCAGGTGCCCGACGCCTTGGAGTGGTACTGGTTGAAGAACATCGAGTCCGGCGAGGGGTAGCTTGGGCTCACGTTCACCTGCGTCGACGCCGGGGTGGTGTCGGGGTTCGACGCCAGTTCGACGATGCGGTTCCACGGCTCGGGACGGATGTCGAGCGTGATGCCGACCTGCGCGAGGTTGGCCTGCATCAGCAGCGCCACTTCCTGCTCGAAGGCCAGCGAGGCGACGTAGCTGTTGACCAGCGTGATGTCCTCGCCCGCGTACTTGGACAGCGCCAGCTCTTCCTTGGCCTTCTCCAGGTCGTAGACACCGGTCGGGATCTCTGTGTTGAACGCCGTCTCGAAGGTGTCCGAAAGCGGCCCGTGCATCGGCACGCCCGGGTAGATGATCTCTTGGATCGTCTCGTAGTCGGTCGCATAGGCGATGGCGCGGCGCACATGCACGTCGTCGGTCGGGTAGACCTTGGTGTTCAGCTTGATCTGGAAACCGCCGGCGGTGCGGGTCTGCAGCAGCTTGTAGCCGGGCATGTTGCCGATGGATTCAAAGGTGTCGTTGCCGAGACCGTGCGACGAGAGGCCCAGCTCGCCCTTTTCGGCCAGCGCGCGCACGGTGGCGTCGTCCGAGGTTTGCACGAAGCGCACTTCGTCGATCGGCGTGCCCTTGTCCCAGCCGAGGAAGTAGTCGGGGTTGCGCTCGATCACCATGTCCGCCGAGCGGTTGTAGCTGACCAGCGAATACGGGCCCGAACCGACCGAGTTGTCGCCGACGTAGGCTTCGCCGAGCGCGTCATCCGCCGTCGCGTTCGCCTCGACCAGCTTCTGGTTCAGCACCAGCAGGATCGGGGTGGAGGCAAGGAAGGGCGAGAACGGGCGGTTCAGCTTGATCTCGACCGTGGTCGCGTCGGGCGCGGTCACATTGGCCGGGTCGATCAGGTCGACGAGCAGGTTCGACGGGCCCTTGTTGATCTTCAGCAGGCGCTGGATCGACCAGACCGCGTCGGAGGCGCTCAGCGCCGAGCCGTCCTGGAAGGTCACGTCGTCACGCAGGTGGAAGGTGTAGGTCAGCCCGTCCTCGGAGATGTCCCAGGACTTCGCGAGGTGCGGCACGATCTCGCCCGAGGGTGCGACGGTGGTCAGACCGTCGTACATGTTCACCACCGCCATGTAGCCGGTGTAGTCGGTGACCTTCGCCGGATCGAGCGAGCTGAAGATCTGCATGGTGTTGACCACGGTCGACACCTTTTCCTGCGCCATTGCGGCGGGTGCGGCACCGAGGCCGAGCACTGCTGCAAGCGCGAGGGCCGACAGCCCGCGTTTCTTTGCCAGAATAGACACTGTTGTACTCCTGTTGGGTTTTCTTCTTGGGCTCAGGCGGCCTGTCCCATCGGGGCAAGCGGCGTGAAGGGGATCTCGGGGTAGCCGAAGGCGGCGGGGCCGACGACCTCGAGCGCGCGCGCGGAGCGCAGCAGGTCGTGGCAAGGCACGGCGAGCACCGCGATGCGCTGGCCGTAGCGCAGCATCTCGGTGGTGATCGGGTAGCCGGTGTCGACATCCAGAACGATGATCAGGTCCGGGACGGTCACCTCGACCTCGCCCTCGCGGCGGAAGATCAGGAACTCGTTCTGGATCGCGATGCTGGCGGTCTGGCCCTGGAAGCCGTCAAAGCCGCCGAGTTCCAGATCGCCGACGGCAAAGCCGCCGCGCAGGTGGCGCTTCAGGTCGGTGATCTTGCCGGTGAACACGTGACGCCCGCCTTCCAGCGCGCAGACCGTCGCGACCGGGTCGTCGCCGTTGCGGCGCGCGTCCAGCACCGCCCGGCCGAGGCGGATCGCCTTCGTGTAGCTCATGGGGATGGCGTTCTGGCGCACGAAGCTCGCCGGCATCGGGGCCGTGGCCAGCATCGCCGCCCCGCCCTGCGCGACCACGCAGGCCCGCGCCATGCGCTCGTGGAACACTTCGGAGACCGCGTGCTGGAACACCACGCGGTTGCCGTGCAGGTCGCACATCACCGAGGGAGTCGAGCTATGGCCGTAGATCGAGAAGGTGGTCATCTGCATCTCGGGGAAGGCGCGGCCCATGCCGTCGCAGTCCAGCACCGGCAGGCCGCCGAGCGCCGCCGCCACCAGCGGATTCATCGAGTTGGCGCCGCCGATCTCCTCGCAGACGATGGCATCCATCTTGCGACCGGTCAGCTCTTCCATGCCCTGCAGGCAGCGCAGCCCCTCGCGGCCTTCGCGGATCCGCTCGGTGCCCACCACCGGTGCGCCGATGCCGCCGATCGACATGCACAGCGCGTCATCGGCGATCTTGTCGGTGGCGAGGATGGTCATCTTGTGACCCGCCTTCATCGCCTCGCGGGTCAGCAGCTTGCCCTGGTAGGGGTTACCGCCGCCACCGGTGCCGAGGATCCCGGCGCCGACTTCCAGCGCCTCGAGATCGTCGAGTGTCAGCTCCCACAGGTCGGCGGGATCGTAGGTCAGCTCACGGGTATCAGGCATTTTCGACTTCCATTTCTGCGAGGGCACCCATCTCACCCACGACCTTCACGTGGATGCGGGTGGCATTGCCGGGCAGGTAGGCGAGGGGCATGTCCTCGCGCTCGATCACCTCGATGGTCTCGGCGACGGCCCCGGCGGCGACGGCCTGGGCGCGGGCTTCCGCCTCGGCCTCTGCCAGCGCGCTGTCCCGGGTGACGCCATCGGTCAGGCTGAAGATCCGGTCGGTCTCGCCCGAAATCTGCGCAATCGCCGCCCCCACCGCGTTGGCCACGGCGAAGTTTTCCGGACGGATCACCTGCAGATCACCGATCTGGTCGGGCATCAGCACCGAGCCACCGCCGACCGCGATCACCGGCACCGGCTCGGCCGAGATGCGCGCCCGCTCGACGCAGGCCTCGAACATCTCGGTCATTTGCGTTGCTGCCGCGGTGACCAGCTCGGGATCGAGGCTCGCCAGCGCCGCCGCATCGCCGATCTCGGCCTTGCCGGTGGCCACGGCGATGTCGGTTGCGGTCAGGGTCTGACCGCCGAAGACCAGCGCCTCCTGGCGGACACGGTAGCCGACGGACTGCGGACCGATCACCACGCTCTCGGGGGTGCCCTTCACCAGCGAGCCGCCACCGAGGCCGATCGAGAAGACGTCGGGCATGCGGAAGTTCGTCCGGACCCCGCCGATGTCCACCGAGGTGGAGGCCTGCCGCGGGAAGCCGTGCGACAGCGCGCCGACGTCCGAGGTGGTGCCGCCCACGTCGACCACGATCGCCTCCTTGAGGCCGGTCAGGAAGGCCGCGCCGCGCATCGAGTTGGTGGGACCCGAGGCAAAGGTCAGCACCGGGAAGGCGCGGACGGTGTCGGCGGCCATCAGCGTGCCGTCGTTCTGGGTGATGAAGAAGGGCGCCTTCACGCCCGCCTGCTCCAGCGCGTGGCCGAAGGCCTGCACCGTCTTGTCCGCGAGCCGCAGCAGCGAGGCGTTCATGATCGCCGCGCTTTCACGCGCCAGCAGCCCGTGGCGGCCGATGTCGCGCGACAGCACGACGCTGAGGCCGGGGCATTCTTCCAGCAGGATCTCGCGGGTGCGCAGCTCCATCGCGTCGTTCACACCGGAGAAGACGCCGGTCACCGAGGCCGCCCGGATGCCCTTCTCACGAATTTCGCCCGCGATCCTGCGGATCTCACCCTCGTCCAGCGGCGACAGTACGCGGCCGTCGAACTCGTAGCCGCCCTTCACCTGGTAGCCGTGGTCGCCGACCATCTCGCGGATGTCCTCGGGCCAGTCGACCATCGGCGGCAGACCCGCGCCCGAAGGCAGACCGAGGCGGATGGCGGCCACCGGGTCGAGGTGCCGGCGCTCGATCACCGCATTGGTGAAATGGGTGGTGCCGATCATCACCGCGCCGATACGGGCGCGGTCGATCCCCGAGGCGGCGATCACCTGTTCCAGCGCCTCGAACACGCCCGAGGTCACGTCCTCGGTGGTCGAAGCCTTGATCCCGGCGAGGACCTCATTGCCCTTCAGCACGACGGCATCGGTATTCGTGCCGCCTACGTCAATTCCTACGCGATACACCAAAGGCTCCTTCATCAATCAGTGGTTTTGACCAGGAAGGCTGCACGCTCTTCCGGGCTGACCGCGGGCTTGTGGCGTTCCTCATCGTCGGTAACGACCGGGATCGCCGCGATCAGCGCGCGGGTATAGGGGTGTTTCGGGTCGGCGAAGATCTCGGGCGTGGCGCCTTCCTCGACGATTTCGCCGCGCAGCATGATCGCGAGCCGCGAGCAGAAATTGCGCATCAGCGACAGGTCGTGCGAGATCATGAAGTAGGTCAGGCCCAGCTCCTCGCGCAGTTGCAGCAGCAGCTCGATCACCGTCTTCTGCACCGACACGTCGAGCGCCGCCGTCGGCTCGTCGAGGATCAGCACCTTCGGATCGGCGGCCAGCGCGCGCGCAATGGCGACGCGCTGCTTCTGACCGCCCGACAGCTCGTGCGGATACTTCGCCAGGTAGGACACCGGCAGGCGCACCAGCTCCATCAGCTCGGCCATGCGGGCGTCGCGCGCCGCGCCGGTCAGCCCGGCGTATTTCAGCGGCAGGCCAAGGCTCTGCTTCACCGTCCGCTTGGGGTTCAGCGAGGTGCCGGGGTTCTGGTAGACGATCTGCGCCAGCGGGCGGCCGGGGTTCGGCGTGCCATCCACCGAAACGCTGCCGAAGGTGGGGCGCGACAGCCCCATCATCATCCGCGCCACGGTGGTCTTGCCCGAGCCCGACTCCCCGGCAAGGCCGAAAATCTCGCCCTCGCGCAGGGTGATCGACACGTCCTTCACCGCGGTGAAGCGCTTGCCATGGCGGCCGAATTCCTTGCCGAGCCCGGTCGCGCTGACAATAGGAGCCTGCGCGCTGATCTGCTGTGTCTGCACCCGCGGCCCGTAGAGCGGCGGCACCGCGTCCAGCAGGCCGATGGTGTAGTCGTGCTCGGGCGACGCGAGGATCTTCTCGCAAGGGCCGGCTTCGACGATATCGCCGTGCCGCATCACCACGACGCGGTCCGCCACCTTGCGCACCACCCCGAGGTTGTGGGTGATCATCAGCAGCGCCATGCCCTCTTCGGCCACCAGCGTGTTGATCAGGTTGAGGATCTCGTCCTGCGTGGTCACGTCCAGCGCGGTGCCCGGTTCGTCGGCGATCAGCAGTTTCGGCTGGTGCAGCAGCGCCAGACCGATGAGCACACGCTGGCGCATGCCGCCCGACAGCTCCGACGGGTAGGCGTTCATCACCCGGTCCGGATCGGCCAGCTGCACGCGGCGCAGCACGGCGGCGATGCGGGCGCGCCGGTCGGCGCGGCTCGATTTCACCCCCTCGCGGCTGTCGGCGAAGCGCAGCACGTCGTCGAGGTGCGTGCCGATCTTGAACACCGGGTTAAAGGACGACAAAGGGTCCTGCATGATCAGCGAGAAGGCCGAGCCCTTGAGCGCGTCGCGCTCGCCGCGCCGCAGTTCCAGCACGTTGCGCCCCTCGACCTCAATGCGGCCGGCGCTGACAGTGGCATTGCGCGGCAGCGTGCCGAGGATCGCCTTGGCGGTGACGGATTTGCCCGAGCCGGTCTCGCCGATCAGCGCCACGCGCTCGCCCGCACCGACGGTGAAGGAGATGTCGCGGAGCACCTGCCGGGTCTGGCCGTAGGAGGTGAACAGGACGTCGAGTCCCTCGACTTTCAGAAGTGCGTCGCTCATCTCAGCCCTCCATATCGAACATGTCGCGCAGACCGTCGCCCAGAAGGTTGAAGCCGAGCGTGACGTAGAGAATGACCGCGCCGGGGCACAGCACCTCCCACCAGAAGTCGGGCATGAACTGCCGCCCGTCGGCCACCATCGAGCCGAGGTCAGGGGTCGGGGGTTTCACGCCGAAGCCGAGGAAGCTCAGCGTCGCGCCGAAGAGGATCACGAAGGCCGCGTCCAGCGTCGTCTTGACCGAGATCACTGACACGCAGTTGGGCAGGATCTCGCGGAAGAGGATGTGCAGTGGGCCGGCCCCGGCGATGCGCGCGGCCTCGATGAAGTCCTCCGACGCCACCGATTTCGACACCGCGTAGATCAGCCGTGCGTGCCAGGTCCACCACAGCAGGGTGATCGCGATCATCGCGTTCATCAGCGTCGGCTCCAGCAGGTTCGACACCGCCAGCGCCATCACCAGCGGCGGCATCGCCAGCATGACGTTGGTCAGCCCGGTGATGATCCGTTCGGTCCAGCCGCCGAAGTAGCCCGCGGCGAGGCCGAGCACCGTGCCGATCGGCACCGAGATCCCGAGCACGCCGATGACCAGCAGCAGCGAGATGCGCAGGCCGAAGACGGCGCGCGAGAAGATGTCGCGTCCGACCTTGTCGGTGCCGAACCAGTGGGTCGCGTCCGGCGGCAGGTGGCGCGCGCGGAAGTTCACAACCGCGCCCACGTCCTCCGGCTTCGGGGTGATGTAGGGCGCGAGGATCGCGAAGATCACCGCCGAGAGCACGACCAGGGTGCCGATCACCGCCGCGGGGTTGCGGCTGAAGCGGTACCACATCATGTAGCTTGCGCTCAGGTCCTTGTTCGCTCCGTCCAGAGCCATCTTAACCTCGGCCATCAGCGGGCCTCCTTTCGGCGCATGCGGGGATCGATGATGGCGATCAGCACATCGACGATCAGGTTGGCGACGATGAAGAACAGGCCCGACACCAGCACCACGGCCGTGACCGCGTTCAGGTCTTTCTGCAGGATCGCGTTGAGCCCGTAGGAGGCGAAGCCACCCCATGAGAAGACCATCTCGATGACGAAGGCGTTGCCGATCAGCGAGGCGAACTCGAGCCCCATGATGGTCAGCGGCGCGATCGACGAGAGCTTCAGCAGGTAGCGGAAGATGATCACCCGCTCCGGCACGCCGAAGCTCTGCAACGTGAGCACGTGATCCTTGCGGCGGTTCTCCAGCATCGCCGAGCGGGTGATGCGGGTGATCTGACCGATCCCCGCCATCGACAAGGCAACGGCCGGCAGCGCGAGGTGCTGCAGCGCCGAGGCGAAGACGTCCATCCGGCCGGCAAGCAGCGAGTCCACCAGCATCAGCCCGGTCGGCCCGCCGGTAAAGCCCAGGCCGTGATCCATCCGCCCGATGATCGGCCAGTCGCCGAAGTAGCGCGCCGCCACCAGCTGCAGCGAGATGGCAAAGAGGAAGCTCGGGATGGTCACGCCGACGAGCGAGAACAGCCGCCCGACGTGATCGACCCAGCGATCGCGGAAATGGGAGGTCATGACGCCGAGGGGGATGGCCACGGCGAACATGATGATCACCGCCACCAACACCAGCTCGACCGTCGCAGGAACCGTCTGGCCAAGGTCCATGGTCACCGGTCGCTGCGACAACAGCGACATGCCCAAATCGCCCTGCAGGGCGCGCGCCATGTAGGAGGCGTACTGCACCGGCAGGGAGTCATCGAGTCCCATCTCGGTACGCAGGGCGCTGACCTGTTCCGGCGTGGCCGTGGGGCCCAGTGCCATGCGGGCAGGGTCGCCCGGCACCACCCGGGCCAGCACGAAAATCATGATCGACAGCACGACCATCACCAGGACGAAGGTGAGGAGTCGGGTCAGGATCGCTAAAAACGGGTTTTGCTGCATCAGCCGGAAACCTCCCGGTTGGTCTCTTTCGGCGGACTATTCTGCAGCGTCGAGGGTTCGACAATTTGGGGATGGTATGGGTTTTCATAAAAATGGTATAGGTTTCTGAATGCCCCCCGATACCTCCCCGCCCGCAAGAATATTGCGCAAATCACTGATCGATCGCATCCTGAGCGATCAGACCGGCACGGTTTTCCTGCGCGCCCCCGCCGGCGCCGGGAAGTCGGCCCTGATGCGCGACGCGGCGGAACAGATTGGGGCCTCGGTCTGCGCGCTGCATACCCCGCGCGAGAGCGACGTGCAGAATGGCTGGCTGTTCTGGGATGTGCCGGGCTCGGCGCGCACCGCGCGCCTGCCGGCGCAGGTGGCGGAGACCGTCGAGCACCTAGTGATTGCGCATCGCCCCAGCCAGAAGATCACCGGCCTTGCTCGGCGGCTCCTGCACGGCGGCAAGCAGACGCTAGATGCGCGCGCGCTGAGTTTCAGCGCCGCAGAGCTCAGCAGCAGCTTCCCCACGCCCCTGGCACGGCGGCTGCTGGAAAGCTACGCTGGCTGGCCGGCGTTTCTGCCGCTCGCGGCGACACCGGACCCAAACCTGGCTGCGGCCTATGTCGGCGAGACCTTCCTCGCGCAGCTCTCTCCCGCGCCCACAACCCGGTTGTCGATCTGGCTCGAAGACCCCACCCCGGACCCGGACGACGACTGGTGCGACGCGCTGCCGCCCTTCCTTCTCAGCGCACCCGAAGCGCAATCCGCCCTGATCAGGGCCCTGCGTACGGCCGTGGCCGCGCGGATCGAAACCTTCTCCAACTCCGGCTCGGTCACCGAGGTCGCCACCGCCCTCGAGGCCGCCAACCGCCCGCTCGCCGCCATGGCACTGTTGCTCGACCATGGGCACGAGGCCCATGCGGCGCAGATCCTTGCGCATTCACGCGGGCTCGAACTGATCTACGAGTCAAACCTCAACGAGTTCAGCCGGATCGTCCTGCGCTTCTCTCCGGAGCTCGTCGCGACCAACGAGACGGTGCTCTTCGCGATCACCCGCACCCTGATGAAACAGGGCGAGTTCCAACGGGTCCGCCAGCTGGTGGCGAAGCACCTGGGCTCGGACTATCTCGATCCGCTCAAGGTGCTGTCGCGCGGGACACGGTTCTCCTTCGCGGCGCGCCGCTTTCGCCTGAACATGATGATCAGCGAGGACATGACCCCCTCTGATGCGATGCTGCAGAGGCTCGGCGAGTTCATGGCCGACTACCCGGTGGGCGACGACCAGAAATGGGCGGCGTTCTACAACGCGCTGCTGGAATTCGAGATCCGGCGCAGGAATTTCCGCGAGGCCGAGGCCGCCGCCGCCCGCGCGCTGATCTACTTCCGCAAGATCGGGGGCCACCCGCTGCTCGAATTCTTCATCCACCTGCACCTGATCGTTCTGCACCTGACGAACGGCGATGTGCGGCTTGCCCGGCCCGCCGCGCGCATCGCCCGAGAAAAGCTGCAATCCGTCACGCATCCAGTCGAACAGGAATTCCGGATGCTGCACCTTGCCGAGGCCGCGCTGGCCTACGAGGACGGACAGCCCCAGAAACTCGTGGCCTTCCTGGAGCAGGAGTTCGACGCCTTCGCGCGCGCCGAGATCTGGCCGAGCCTGTTCCACTTCGCGATCCAATACGCGTCGCAGGCGGTGATGGACCATTACCCCGCCAGCATCCGGCCGGGCTTCCTCGACGGCCTCTGGCTCCACCTTGCCGAGCGGATGGACCTGCTGCAGACCGTCCAAATCCGCACCGCCACTGCCTATCAGAACGAGGGCCGCATCGGCGAGGCGACCGCCACGCTGCAGAGCCTGCGTGCCGCGCAGAGCATCCCGCCGGAGGCGATGACCCCCGATTGGCTGGCCCAGCTCAACGACCGCAACGCCATCGCGCTGGCCATGGCTCGTCTGCGCTGCCTCGTCGAGGACCCAGCGCCCGGACCTGACATCGACCGTCAGCTCGCCGCGCTCGAGAGCAACCCGAAAGCGACCCTGCGGGAAACCGTCGCGCTGAAGATCTGGCGCGCCCACCTCGCCCACAAGCGCCGCGATACCGCAGCGGCCCGGAGCCAGCTGCAGGCCGCGCTTCTGTCGGCCTCCCGGCTTGGCTGTTTCGGCGTGCTTTCCGAGCAGCGGATCTTCCTTGCACCACTGCTGCGCGAGGCGCGCATTCGCCAGCACATCGAGACCGCACCGGACATCCGCGCGACCCTGTCGAAATACGCCGCGTCCATCTCGACGCCCAAGGCCAAGGCGCGCGCCGGGGGGCTGACCGAACGCGAAGCTCAGCTCTTGCAGCTGATTGCCGGGGGCTACCCCAACAAGCGGATTTCGCAAACGTTGAACATCGCCGAGCCGACGGTGAAATTCCACCTGTCCCGGCTCTACGCGAAGCTCGGCGCGAAGAAACGCGGCGAAGCCATCCAGTCCGCCCATGCGCTCGGCTGGTTATGATCGGAACGGCGGAGGCCGCTGACGCGGACCCTAGGCCACATAAGAAACTCGGCTCCCCGAAAGTCTCTGGGGGAACTGCGCCATTTCAGAGGTCAGTTGATCAGCTCCGCGAGCACATGAGGGGCTCGCTCCGGGACTGCATCGCTGTTCAGCAAACTGAAAATATCCCCATGGTCTGGCTACAATTGTTCGTGGGAACGTCGCGTTCGCTCAACGCCGCGACCAACTCAGCCTCGTTGACCTGCTCGCGCAACGCAACCATGTGGCTGCCGCTGCGCTTCTTATTGCCCCAGACCCCATGATCGCGCTGCACGGTGACCAGGTCGGCGGTCTCTCCCACGGCATTCTGCATGCGAGGGTTGCGCCGGATGACCCGGTGCCGCGCCTCAGGAATGACCACTAGCTGCCCAAAGGTGTCAGTGCTTATCCTGCCGCAGGTAGCTCAACCCAAGCGCCGCCGGGGCACCGCTGCGCGCACCGCGCCGCGTCGAGGTCAGCGCGAGAACGGCCAGCGTCAGGACGTAGGGAAGCATGGCGCCAAGGTAGACCGGAAAATCGACCCCCAGGGCCTGCAATCGCGGCATCAGCGCCTCGGTGCCGCCGAAGAGCAGCGCGGCAGCAAGGCAGCGCAACGGGCGCCAGCGCGCGAAGATGACCAGCGCGATCACCACCCAGCCGCGCCCCGCGACCATGCCCTCGACCCAGACATGCGCCGAGGCGACCGACAGGTAGGCCCCGGCCAGACCGCCGAAGGCGCCACTGGTCAGCACCGCGCCCAGCTGCACGATCTGCACGTCCACCCCCGCCACATCCGCAGCCCCCGGATCCTCGCCGACGGCCCGCAGCCGCAGCCCCGCGGCGCTGCGCGTCAGGAACCAGGCGACCAGCAGCAGAAGCAGCAGCGCCAGCGGAAGCATCAGCGTCTGCTGCCCGAGAACACGCGGCAGCTCGGCCCCCCATGAGGTCTCCGACAGGCGCGGCACGCCGTCGAAGGGCTTCTGCACATGGCTCCGCCCCAGCACGCCGGTGATCCCGAGACCGAGCGCCACGGTCGCAAGCCCCGCCAGCGTCTGCTCTACGCGGAAGACCACCACCGCAAGCCCGAAGACCGCCGAGAGGCCGAGCCCCGCCGCCGTACCGCCGAGAACCCCGAGCCAAGGCCCCTGCCCCGCGAGGCAGATCAGCGCCCCGGTCATCGCACCGACCGCCATGAAGCCCTCGGGACAAAGGTTCAGCACGCCGGCCCTCTCGGACAAGACCACGCCGAGACTGGCCAGCAGCAGCGGCAGCACGTAGCCCGGCAGCACGGTGAGCCATGCAAGGAAGAAATCGGTCATGCCGGCCTCCGTGCCACGACGCGGTAATCGGCGAAGAGCTGCGCGCAGAGAACCGAGAGCAGCACCACGCCCTGCACCAGCAGGACCATGGCTTCCGATATCCCGTAGAACACCTTCAGCACCCCGCCCGCGGTGTAGAGCCCGCCCAGCAGGAAGCTCACCACCAGCACCGCCAACGGGTTCGACCGCGCGAGATAGGCGATGATGATGCCGCTGAAGAGGTAGCCTGCGCCGATCGACTGGCTGAGCCGGAACTCGGTGCCGGTGACGATCACCGCCCCTGCCAGCCCGCAGAGCGCGCCCGACCCCAGCACGAAGACCGCGACGGTCATCAGCACCGGCAGCCCCGCCGCCCGCGCCGCGCGGCGGTTGGCACCGACCGCGCGGGCGTAGAAGCCGAGCCGGGTGACGCCGATCACCATCGCCGCCAGCAGCACCGCTGCCAGCGCAAGCCAAAGCCCCGCGTGCACCTGCCCCCAGCCGAGCAGCGGCAGGCGTTCGGCGGCGTCCAGCGTCGGCGAGGTGGGAAAGCCCGTCTTGCCGTCGCGCCATGCGCCGAAGAGCTGGTGCTGCACCCAGAAGAAGGCGATGGAGCCGAGCAGCAGCGTCGAGATCACCTCGCTCACATCCCACAGGAGTTTCAGCGCCAAGGGAAGCGCGATCCAGAGCGCGCCCGCCAGCATCGAGAGCGCCAATATCAGCGGCAGGCGCAGCGGCTCGGGCCCGAGGTCGAGGATCGACACCCAGGTGGCCGCCATGGCGCCGAGCCAGAGCTGCCCCTCGATGCCGATGTTCCAGAACTGCACCCGCAGCGCCAGCGCCGTGCCGAGACCGACCAGCACCAGCGGGATCATCGCGGTGACCGTCTGGCCGAGCCCCTGCGAGGTCAGGAAGGTCTGCACGACGAATTCCTGCCAGAGCGCCGCCGTGGGCACGCCCAGCTGCACGAGGATCAGCGCCGCCAAAGCCAGGCCGAAGAGCAGCCCGCCGAAGTAGCTCGCCGCGCTCAGGCGCAGCGGCACCCGCTGGCGGCGAACCAGAAGGGCACCGTCAAGCATGGCCCACCAGGAGTGCGCCGAGCCGTTCCGGGGTGACCTCGGACGCCGGCATCGGGGCGCTGAGCCGACCGTTGTTGATGACGCAGACGCGGGTGGAGAGGGACATGATCTCTTCGAGGTCCTCGCTGATAAGTAGGCAGGCCATGCCGCGCGCCACGCCCTCTGCGATGGCGCCATGCACCGCCCGGGTCGCGCGCAGGTCGAGCCCGCGGGAAGGGGAATGGGCCACCAGCAGCCGCGCGCCGTCCGAGACCTCGCGCGCCAGCAGCAGCTTCTGAGCATTGCCGCCCGAGAGCAGCGAGGCAGGGGTGGCGGGACCGCCGCCGCGCACCTCGTGGTCGGCGATCAACCGCTCCGCCTCGCGGCGCATCTTGCGGCGATCCACCAGCCAGCGCCCGCCGAAACGGCCCGAGGCGACGCCGGTCAGGGCCAGGTTCTCGGCCAGCGATAGCCCGGGCGCCATGGCACTATCGAAGCGGTCGGCGGGCACGACGCGCAATCCCGCGTCGCGGCGCGCGGCGGGAGACGCTGTGAGCAGGTCCGCGCCGCCGAGCCGGATCGTGCCCCCCCCGGGGCGGCGCAGGCCCGAGAGCACGTCCACCAGTTCCGGCTGACCGTTGCCGCCGACACCGGCAATGCCCAGCACCTCGCCCTCGGCCAGCTCGAGCGCCAGCCCGTCGAGCGCCCGGCTGCCGTCGCCGCGATGGGCCGAAAGCCCTTCGATCGAAAGGAGCGGCACGCCGGGTCGGGCGGCGATGCGCGGCGCGGCGGCGGGCATCTCGCCTACGGCGAGCCGTGCCACCTCGTCCATCGCCAGCCCCTCCGCCGGGGCGGCATCGAGCACCGTGCGGCCCTGTCGCATGACGGTGATCCGGTCGGAATAGGCCGCCACCTCGCGCAGCTTGTGTGTGATCAGCACGACCGCCCTGCCCCGGCGGGCGAGCTGCCGGACAAGCGTCAGCAGCGCCTGCGCCTCGTCGGCAGTGAGCACGGCTGTAGGCTCGTCGAGGATCAGGGTCCCCGCGCCCAGCAGCAGCACTTTGAGAATCTCGGCCCGCTGCCGCTCGGCGATCGACAGCTCATCCACCCGCGCGGCGGGGTCGATGCGAAAGCCCAGCTCGGCGGCGCGCGCCGCCAGCAGGCGCGCCGCCTCGGCGACGCTCACCTTCTGCCCCGCCCCGCGCAGCGACAGCGCGACGTTCTCGGCCACGGTGAAGCTGCCGACCAGCCGGAAATGCTGGTGCACCATGCCGAGCCCCGCGGCCATGGCATCGGCGGGACCGCGCAGCGGCACGTCGCGGCCATCGACGATCACCTCGCCCGCGTCGGCGGCATAGACCGCCGTCGCCACGTTCATGATCGTCGACTTCCCGGCACCGTTTTCGCCCACCAGCGCGTGCACCTCGCCCCAGTCGAGGCGAAAGCCGGCGCCGTCGAGTGCTCTGTGCCCGTCGAAGGACTTGTCGATCCCGCGCAGCAAGAGCGCGGGCGCGCGCCCCGGAGCCTCCTGCGGTCCGGGATGCGGGAAATGCATGTCTTGCGGAGACCTCATTCGCCGGCCGGCATGGTCCCGGTGATGCCATCGACGAAGAAATCCATGGTCCAGAGCGCGTCGTCGGGCAGAACCTCGCCCGCGGCCACCACCTCTCCGCCGTCGCGCGCCTTCAGCGGCCCGGCGAAGGGCTGAAGCTCCCCCGCGATGATCTGCGCCTTGGCGTCGGCGATCTTCGTCTTGGTCTCCTCGCTGACCGAGGGGCCGAAGGGCGCGAGGTCGACGACGCCCGATTCGAGTCCCTCGAACCAGCCCCATTCCTCGGGCTCCCAGCTGCCATCGATCACCGCCTTGATACGCGGGGTGAGATAGGCATCCCAGTTGAACACGACCGAGGTCAGGATGTTCTCGGGCGCCGCGGCCGACATGTCGATCTGGTAGCCGATCGCCCCGGCGCCGCGCTCTTCGGCGGCGTTCAGCGCCGATGCGGCGGAGAGGTCGGTGGCGATGACGTCGGCGTTCTGGTCGAGGATCGCCTCCGAGACCTGGCCTTCCTTCACCGGGTCCCACCAGCTGTTGGTGTAGACCACGGTGGTGTCGATCCCGGGCTCCACCGATTGTGCCCCGCGCGCGAAGCCGTTGACGTCCCAGTTGACCACGCCCACCGGGAAGCCCGCCAGCATGCCGATCTTGCCGCTGTCCGAGGCCTCCGCCGCGGCGATCCCGGCGAGGTACCAGGCCTCGTAGGTGCGGGCGTAGAAACTTTCCATGTTCTCGCCATTGTGCACGCCCGAGGCGTTGAAGAAAGCGACGTCGGGATAGGCCTGCGCCGCCTCGTACATCGCCTCGCTGTAGCCGTAGGTGGTGCCGACGATGATGTTGTAGCCGCGCTGCACGTAGAGATCGATCGCGGCGCGCAGGCGAGTAGCCTCCTCGGGGATGTTCTCGGCAACGGCGATGTCGAGCCCCAGCTCCTCGGAAACCGCGGCACGGCCCTTGTCGATGGCCTCGTTCCAGCCGCCGTCCTGCACGGTCGAGGCGTAGATGAAGGCGATCTTCGGTTCGGATTTCAGCTCGAAGGCCCCGGCGGCCACGGGCAGCGAGGCAGCCAGAAGGCCGGTGGCGAATGCGCTGCGCAATTTGATCATGAGGCGATCCTTTCCCTGTTGGCGCCCGGCGGGCGGGCTGAGTGCTTTTTGTGCGTTTTGGGTCGGGGGGCGTCCGATTCCGGCGAATCCCGACAGGCTTTGCTTGCCTGATCCAAAGCCACATGTTCAGAAATTTGGACAGAAAACCTGTATCCTCGGATACAAATCCAAGAATATGGACGATTACTGATGAATTTTCAGGCGCTGAGCACCTTCATCAAGGTCGCCGAGACCGGGTCGGTCTCGGTTGCGGCACGGTTGCACGGCTTGCCGAAATCCTCGGTCAGCCTGAAGCTGAAGCAGCTCGAGGAGGAGGTCGGGGCCGAGCTCTTCGCCCGCCGCGGCCGCACGCTGGAACTTACCGATGCGGGGCGGGTGCTGCTCGAGCGCGGCCAGCACATCCTGTCGCTCTGCGACGACACCGCCGCCGCCGTCGCCTCGATGCAGGACGACGCGGCGGGCGTGCTGCGGGTCGGTGCGTCGGGCGAGTTCGGCACGGCGCTCAACGCGCAGATGCTGCAGGCCTTCCGCGCCGCGCATCCGAAAATCCAGCTCAACCTCGTGTTCTTCGCGCCCTCGGTATTCCTCGACCTCAGTCGCCAGAAGGTGTTCGATGCCGTGCTTTCCTTCGACGACACCTCCGGCCCCGGCGCCGAGGTGCTGGCGACGCTGCGCTACGGGCTCTACGCCAGCCCGCGCTACCTTGCGGAACACGGCACGCCCGGGACCGTTGCCGATCTCGCCCGGCACAAGGGCGTCCTCTACCGCGATGCCGAGGGGGTGCAGCCCTGGCGGTTGAGCGACACCCGCGACAGCGCCGAAATCCTGCCGCCTGCCGACATCGTCACCAACGACTACTGGACGACGAAATACTTCGCCGTCGCCGGCGCGGGGCTGGCCCTGCTGCCCGCCTTCTTCACCGAGCTCGAAGTGCGCGAAGGGCACCTGGTTCCGGTGCTGCCCGAGTGGCAGACCGAGGCGCGCAGCATCACCCTGCGCGTGCCCGACCCGCGCTACGTGGCGCCCAAGACCCGCGCCTTCCTCGCCTTCTGCAAAGACTACTTCCAGCCCGGCTTCGACTTTGCCGGCCCCCGCTATTTCGTGGAGGCGCTGTGCTTCCCCGACGCGTCCAAAGGAGAGACCGAATGACCTCACTGACCACCGGAAACGGCCCGCGCCTGCTCAAGGACACCGGGCTCGACGCCGAGCGTGTGCCCTTCGACAAGCTGCCGGTGATCGACCTCGCGGCGATCTTCACCGAGGACGAGGACGCCAAGCGCGAGCTGGCGCTGGCGCTGCGCCGCGCCTGCTCGGAGATCGGCTTCTTCTACGTGAAGAACCACGGCGTGCCGCAAGCGGTGATCGACGGCGCCTTCGCCACCGCGCGGCGCTACTTCGCCCTGCCCGACGCCGAGAAGATGAAAATCCACGTCGCCAAGTCGCGCAACAACCGCGGCTACGCAGCGCTGCTGGAGGAAAACACCGATCCCACCGCGCGCGGCGATCTGCACGAAAGCTGGGACATGGCGCTGGAGGTTCCGGCGACCGACCCCGACGTGCTGGCCGGCAAGGTGCTCTACGGCCCGAACCAGTGGCCCGCCGATGACGCCGCCTTCCGCGCCGACGTCGGCGCCTATTACGACGAGATGCTACGCCTGTCGCACGCGCTGCTGCACGCCTTCGCGCTGTCGCTGGAACTCGAGGAGGCGCATTTCGACGCGCTGGTGGAAAAGCCCCTCGCGACGCTGCGCCTGCTGCACTACCCGCCGCAGGAGGGCGAGGTCGACGAGCGCCAGATCGGCATCGGCGCGCATTCCGACTACGAGTGCTTCACCATCCTCGCGCAGGACGACCCCCGCATCCGCGCGCTGCAGGTGCTGAACTCCGAGGGTGACTGGATCAGCGCGCCGCCGCTGCCGGGCCATTTCGTGGTGAACATCGGCGACCAGATGGCGCGCTGGACCAATGATCTCTTTGCCTCGACCGTGCACCGCGCGATCAACCGCTCGGGCGTCGAGCGCTACTCGATTCCGTTCTTCTTCGGCCCCAGCTACGACTCGGTGATCCAGCCCCTCGACAGCTGCGTCGACGACGCGCACCCGGCGAAATACGAGCCGATCACCTCGGGTGCCTACATCAACGGCCGCTTCGCCGAAACACTGGCGCATTACGATCCGTCAAAGGAACTGGCCGACTGACCGCGCGCTTTCAAGCTTTCATGGGCGGCCAGCGCGGCCGTCCATGAACCCTGTTAAAAAGGGCAGCGGCTCAAATTCTGTGGCGCATCGGATGGGAACCGACCGGTTGAGGCCGCCTGCCGGTTGGAGGCGACCTGATCTAAGACACGTGCGTTACGACGTCCTTTGCGACGTGTCTTAGGCTCAGGACCCATTGATTTCGGGCAGTTGCCATGATTGAGCCTCCGTAAGGAGACGTTGAACATGGGAACCCTTTCTGGCTTACCGAAGAGCAGTTGGAGCGCCTGCGACCTTTCTTCCCGAAGAGCCACGGCAGGCCACGCGTCGATGATCGGCGCGTCCTGAGTGGTATTATCTTGATCAACCGCAATGGCTTACGGTGGTGTGACGCGCCGGCAGCCTATGGTCCGCACAAGACGCTCTACAACCGCTGGAAGCGGGGGAGCGAGATGGGTGTGTTCGCTCGAATGTTCGAGGGGCTCGCGGCGGAGACATCCGAAACGACGACGATCATGATCGACGCCACCTATCTCAAAACCCACCGCACGGCGTCGAGCCTGCAGGTGAAAAAGGGGGGG
>NZ_JAIVKX010000004.1 GCF_020524285.1 Alloyangia pacifica | reverse complement strand
GCATCTCGCCAGTCTTCAACATCGAGATGACGTTGGCGCGAACGAGGCCCATCTCCTCGGCGATCTCGCGCTGGGTTTTGCCGCTGGCTTCGATGGCGGCGGCAATCATGCGGGCGGTGTGGCTGGTGGTCATGTCGAACCTCGTCGTCTTGTTGTGTTCGACATAGTGATAGTCAGCGGGCTTGGGTCCGTCCGTGGTGAGCGGGCAGGATGTCCTAGCTGAGGTTGAGATGCCTCTTGGGGGCATGCCGGGTGTCGGTGGGGTTTCCACTCGGAACCTTGGAGTTTCGGGTTTAGGTTTCGGTCGCCGCGCTCAACTTCGTGCTCACTGCAGGTAAGAAAACTGGAAGAATATAACCACTGCGCTCGGCGCAGGCATCCCTGCACGCTTGTGCGTGCCGTGGTGCATCGCGGCGTGTAACGTGCGGCCCTTGCCCAAGGGTCCGGGCCGCCATTGCGACCGGTTTCGATGAAGATGGCCGCACTCTCTTAACCGTCTCTCGCGGCTACCAAGAAGCGGCCAACGCTTCAGCTTGCCGTAGGACCAACTTGACGGCTTCCGAGGCAAGATCAGGTGGGTATCCGTGGCGTTTCAAGATGCGCTTGACCGCGATGCGCATCTTGGCGCGCACGTCGTCACGGCGCCACCAGTCGGTGCCGGCGTTTTTGCGGATCGTCTTGACCAGTTCGGTGGCAATGACACGCAGTTCCTCGTTGCCCATGATCTCGACCGCGCTGTCGTTCAGAGCGAGGGCGTCGTAGAAGGCGCGTTCCGCGTCGGTCAGATCGTCTTCTGGTTCGGCTTGCAGGGCTTTCGCGATCGCAATCAGTTCTTGCAGGATCTGCAACGCGTCGACGCTGCGATTGTGGTAGTTCGCGATGGCCTTCTCCAGGCGGGAGGAGAACTCCTCCTTGCGCACGACATTTGTGCGCGCCCGGGACGAAATCTCGCCGTTCAGGAGCTTCTTGAGCGCCTCGACGGCCAGGTTCTTGTGCTTCATATTCTGGATTTCCAGCATGAAGGTATCGGACAGGACCGAGATGTCCGGTCGGTCGAACCCGCAGGCCTCGAGGATGTCGACGACCTCAGTCGAGGCGACCGCGCGGTTGAGCAACTGCTGAATCGCGAGATCGTGGCTCGCGCTGCTTCGACCGTTGCCACCACGGCCAAGCTTCTCAAGGCCGGCCCGAAGCGCCGAGAAAAAGGCGACTTCCTCGGCATGCGCCGTTGCCTGAGGGCTGCCAGATGCGAGTTTGAAGGCCTTGACCAGCCCGGCAACGGCGTCGTTGAACCGCTTAACGGCACCGCCCTCTCCGTCTCGATCCTTTTGCAGGATGTGGTCCAGCGCGCCGGGGAGGATCCGAAGACGGTCTGCTGGCGTGCCCGACAAAGCACCGGCATAATCGAAACCATGCATTTGCGAGCGGGTGACGTCCAGCGTATCAAGGAAGGCCGCAACAGCCTCGCTTTCGTCAATCCCGGTTTTCTGCTGATCGGGTTTCGAGTAGTGGGACAGGGCCTTCTTCAGATCGGCGGCGATGCCGATGTAGTCGACCACGAGCCCCGCGGGCTTGTCCTTGAACACTCGATTCACACGGGCAATGGCCTGCATCAGCCCATGCCCCTTCATCGGCTTATCGACGTACAGCGTGTGCATGCAGGGCGCGTCGAAGCCAGTCAACCACATGTCGCGCACGATGACGATCTTCAATTCGTCGTCGGGGGTCTTTGCGCGTTTGCGGATTGCTTCCTGCCGGGCTTTCGATCGGATGTGCGGTTGCATCTCGGCTGGGTCCGAGGCGTTGCCGGTCATAACAACCTTGATCTTGCCGGTGTCGTCCGTGTCGCCGTGCCAATCCGGTCGTGCCGCGATAATCCGGTCGTAGACCTCGACGCAGATCCTTCGGCTCATGCAGACGATCATGGCCTTGCCGTCCATCGCTTTGAGGCGTTCTTCGAAATGCGCGAGGATGTCTGCAACGACCGTGTCTAGCCGCGGCTCTGCGCCGACCAGGGCTTCGACCCGGGACCATTTCTGCGCGGCCGCCACGGCTTGCTCATCTTCGAGGTCCTCGGTGGCTTCATCGAAGGCGTTGTCGATCTCGTTTCCCAGGTCCTCGTCGAGCTCGACGCGTGCGACCCGGGCCTCGTAGTAGAGGGGAACCGTGGCGCCGTCTTCCACGGCCTGGCTGATGTCGTAGACGTCGATGTATTCGCCGAAAACGCCCCGCGTGTTTGCTCCTACGAGTTCGACCGGGGTGCCGGTGAAGGCGATGTAGACGGCGTTCGGCAATGCCTTGCGAAGCTGATAGGCCAGCCCATGGCGCAGCTCGCCGGTCGTCCGGTTCATCTTGGCCTCGAATCCGTATTGCGTGCGGTGCGCTTCATCGACAAGGACAACGACGTTCGACCTGTTCGTCAGCTCTATAAAAATCTCCCCCGCGTCGGGGCGGAACTTCTGAATCGTAGAGAACACGATCCCGCCGACCTCGCGCTTCAGCAGCTCTTTCAGCGCCGTGATGCTGTCAGCCTGCACCGGCTCCTCTCCGAGAAGATCCTTGCACCGCCCGAAAGTCGCGAAGAGCTGGTTGTCGAGATCGTTTCGGTCGGTCAGCACTAGCAGTGTCGGGTTTTCCATGTCCGGATGGTGCATGACGCGCCCGGACAGGAAGGTCATCAGCAAGGACTTGCCACTGCCTTGCGTGTGCCAGATGACCCCGCCTTTGCCGTCGCCGCCGCGTGCGCCGAGGATCGTCTCGGTGGCCTTCCGGACGGCATGAAACTGGTGATACCCGGCGATCTTCTTGATCGGTCCCTTGCCTTCATCTTCGAAGACCACGAACCAGCGAAGCATCGCGAGCAGCGTTCTAGGGGTCAGCAGGCCCTGCGCCAGGGTTTGAAGTGCGAGGGCCGAGCCTTCCGGCACGAGCGTCTCGCCATCGACCGTTCGCCACTTCATGAAACGATCGAGGCCGGCGGAAATTGACCCGAAGCGCGCGTGCAGCCCGTCCGAGATCACCGTCAAGAGCGAGGTGCGGAAAAGGTCTGGGATGTCAGCCTTGTAGGTCTCCGTTTGGTTGAAGGCTGCCTCGATGTCCGCCCCCTCGGTGCCCTTCAACTCGACCACGACCAGCGGTAGCCCGTTGAGGAACAGCACCACGTCGGGGATGCGTGCGGTCTTGCCGACCACGTCGACCTGATTGATCACTCGCCAGTCGTTGGCTGTGTTCGTCCAGTCGACAAGCTGCACGACTGCGTTGCGCTCCTCGCCATCTCCGAAGTATGTGACTGGGATGCCCTTGACCATCAGGCCATGAACGCGCTGGTTTTCCTGAACGAGATCGCTGGCGAAGACAATGTCGCGAACCTGTGAGGCCGCCTCGGCGATGGCAGTCTCTGGCAGGCCCGGGTTCAGCCGTCGCACAACGTCCAGCAACACTGGCGCCAGGATCGTTTCCCGGAAGCTGGACCGCATCGGGTTGCGCATCTCGGGTGAGATCTCGGACCCATGCTGCAGCGTGAAGCCTTGGGCCGCCAGCTCACCGATGAACCAGTTCTCCAAGTCGAGTTCCGAGGTCCAGGCCATCACGAAATCTCCGGTCTGGCCTTGAAGGCGCGGGCGATTTGGGCAAGCGGTCCCTTGAGCGCCGCTTCGAGGCGCCTCATGTGCTCCGCGTGCCAAGCAGCGAAGGAGGGCCACTGTTCTTGATCGTAGCCGTCACAAGGGTTCGCAAAGTAGAGCCGCGACTCCTTGTATCCGTCTAGACGCAGCCAAGTGAGTTCACTTCCGAACGTTGCCGCGATCTGTTGCTGTTGCTTCGCCAATTCGTCGAAGAGCCACTTGTTCTCATCGGCGATCGGACGAGAGAACGCGAACTCGACGCGGATCTCCTTCTTCAGGTAGATCAGACGGTAGGGGCACCCGGACAAGCCCGAGCCCGCGCTGAGCCAGTGGTCGTTCGAGGGGCTGATGTTCTCGTAGAGCGTCAGACCTGAAGCACGCATGGTCTCCAATGCCACGGTCCAGTAACCCTGCCGCAGGGCGTGGCTCTGTCTCTGAGCTCCCTTGGCCGACTTCTCCTCGTTCTCTTTCTCGGCCATCTGGATCATGAAATCCGCCGCTTCGGGCGTCGGGATCACCGGCTGGATGTCGAACAAAAGCTCCTCGGCCATTGAGAACAGGTTGACCTTGAAGCACCGGGCGTCAATCTGATGTTCGCGCAGCCAGAGCACCGTCGCCGTAACTTCCTTGCGGAAGTTCGCCGCGATGAAGAACAGGCGCTGGCTGTGGCCAGGGTTCAGGACTACCTCGTCAAGCTCTTCCACATCCAGGAAGTCGCAGATCAGCCGCGCGGCGTTGCCGCCGCCCGAGTGCCGGTCAAGGTATTGCTGGAAGATGTCGATGATCTGGGCCTTAGTCAGGCTCGACACGTAGGCGGTGTATTTCAATGCCTGCCAAGTCACATCCCGGCCGGAATCGTCTAGCTTGTTCTCGATGACGACCAGCTGTCCGAGCTTGTCGAGCGCAAGAAGATCCAAGCGCTCGCGGGTGTCGGCAAAGCCGTCGAACTCCTTCTGCAGGATCAAGAGATCCTCGCCGAGCGCGTCCGGTTGATGCGCCAGCCACTCCTGCAGATGCTCGCGCTCTCTCAGGTTCAAGTCACCGAACCGCCGCTGTTCGAGGCGGCGCAAACGGTTCTGGGATCGGTCAACTTGGAACATGGTGCTTCTCACAAATCGAAACTCAAGAAAATCAAATTGCCCAGTCAACGTGGCACGCTGCTCTGTAGAAAGTGACGGCAGCCTCGGTCGGTGTCTGACCGAGCTTCTCTCGCTGTGGCTCGAGGATGCCTACGAGGTCATTGTAGAACGCCTGCTCCCCCGCGTAATTCTCCGCCCTGGATTTCAACTCCAGATGCCGACGATAGGCGTAGCAGATAACATCAGCGACCTGCACGAGCGTCGAATGGTCGGACTTGATGGCGAAGGCAGTGTTGATGATCTGGTCGAAGCGGTCCTTCGGCTTGCGATCAATCCAAGTAGTCTTGCCCTTCTTCTTACCGCGCACCTGGTAGAGAGGATCATACCATTCGCTGCCGTTGTAGAGCCCGTCCGACAGCTTGGGCATGTCCACCTTGTTGTCGTCCATGATGACGACCGTCAGCCCCTTGCTGTTCGACTCCCTTTGCATCTTCTTCTGAACCAAGGCTCCGGTGAACATGCTGCTGGCGACCCAGTAGTTGCTACCAAATGGTTGCCCATGCCCGGCCTCCTTGGCTGCATCGAAAGATGCAAAGGAAAGAGCGATACCGAAGAGCTTGCCGCCATTGGCCACAGCCAGACGGCAGACGTTGGTGAGAAACTCCTTCCGCTCCTCAGCGGGAATGGCACTCCATCCGCCTTTACCCTCTATAAACCGCTTCGTCTTGAGCTCTGTGCCGGAGCCAGGATGCTTGGCAAGGAGCTCTGCGAACATGGCATCGAAATCGGCAGTCTTCTTTCGCAGCTTGTAGGCATCAACCATCAGGCCGCACATGACGAAGATGTCACCTTCGCCCTTCGAGCCGCTTTCATCGACATAGATGAACTTCATTCGGCGATCTCCTAAACTCGTTACTGCGCTTCGTTGGCTCGGAAAGGAACGTCTTTTTAAAGTGCTCTTTCAAACATGTTGGTCGCTCTCAATATTCGGGCAGCCGCGAAACCTCTGCCGTGAAGCGCGCGCTGCCGCTCTTGTGCATGGCGGCGTCGTTCAGCCAGAGTTGGATAATCCGCGTGTCGTAGCCGCCGTCAGGACCGAGGTGGGTGTAGTAGACCGAGCCGTGGTCGCAGCTGTTGCCCTGGCCGGTCGGCACGAACTCGGTGACGTCCAGAATGATGCCGTCGTCGGAGAAGTCGATATCGCAAGCGACGACTTCCATATCATCAGGGCAGTCGGTCCAGCCGATGCGAACGCCGCATCCGCGCGGAGCTCGGGACAGGGCGCCGTCAAGGTAGTTCACCGCCGCGCCAAGGGCCATCAGGTCCTGACCGTTGGCGATGAGACTGCGCCAGCTTAGCAGCTCTTCCCGGATCCGTTCCAGAGCGTCCGCATCCGCGCGGCAGAGCATCCAGGGTTCGGGTGCCATGTCTATGGAGCTCCTGATGTACTCGCTCATCCCACCGCCTCCACCTGGTCCCGGGCTTCGCCGACGCGGAGATCGCCCGACATGAGACGGGGCAGGAGTGTGTCGCGGAGGGTGGCGAGGGTTTGGTTTTCCTTGCCCAAGGCGTGGATACGCCGGATCATTGGATCAGTCGCTTCGGCAAATGCGCCGAGGACCGGCCTCGGCGGGACAGCGCAATCGACTTGGGAAATGCGAACGGCATCGGCACGCTGACGACCGGATGAACCTGTCATCGTTGCGATGGCTTGCTCTCGGAAGCTGGGATCACGCGCCACGCAGTAGGGCAGCGCCGAATGCACTCCGGGTTTGCCGCGCATCACGATGAATTCGGTCGATCCCCATCCGACCTCGGAACCAAGCAGGTCGTCTACCATCGCTGTCTTGCCATTTTCGAGGCATGGCGTGATCCGCGCCAGCAGAGTGTCACCGACGCGGAATTTCGTCCCACTGGTGAAGGCGCGCTGATAGGCTGGGGCGGCGGTCATGCCGGAGGTCGGCAACGCCTTCATGTCCAGATACGGAGCATCCGATCCCTTGG
This sequence comes from Alloyangia pacifica, assembly GCF_020524285.1. Classification (GTDB taxonomy): domain Bacteria; phylum Pseudomonadota; class Alphaproteobacteria; order Rhodobacterales; family Rhodobacteraceae; genus Salipiger; species Salipiger pacificus_B. The sequence continues at coordinate 411,386 of NZ_JAIVKX010000004.1, read as the reverse complement.
TGATCTTTTCTCGCGGGTTGAAGTTGATGAGGTCACCCAAGGTCCCAGCTTCCCACCCCTCTGGCAGGCCGTCGGGTCCGAAGCGGGCGGGGAAGAGGGCGGCGGTCTCGGGGGGCATGTGCGTGGGGGCGCGGCCTTCGGCCTTGGCGTGGACGGGGTCAAAATCGACGAACCATGACCGATAAAGCGCCCGCGCCATTGCCTCCAATGTCGCCGCCGTCTTGCGGTTCAGCTCGATCTTGTCATCCAGCGCCCCCAACACCGCCGCAATCTCGCGTTGTTTTTCGACGGGTAGCAGAGGGACCTCTATGCGTCCAATGATTGACTTGTTGAGGTTCGGCATCGTTGCGCCGATTGCTTGCTCCCTTATCCAGGTGACTGTCGAAGGCGCGGCGAGAAACCAAGCCAGAAACCTCGGATCGAGAACCGTTCGCTCGTTGACCCGGGCGCGTATTGCGCCGGTCCCGCAAATGAAGCCAACTTCGCTCCGCCGAATGAGGGCACTTCGGCCGGTCGCCTGCGCGCCGCGTCGTGCGAAGAGTATGTCATCCTCTATCACTGCGTGACGGGCCAACTCGGAGGACTTTTCATCCGTGATCTTCGGCAAGACCGAATGATCAATTCGCCCTTCCTGAATACCTTCGGTTGGTATGACAGGGACGCCATCCTCAACATAGTCGTAGGAATGAAGCTGCGAACCGAAGGGGCCGGTTTGAAGCGAGAGAGCACCGGATGAGATGAAATCGTCAAGTGGGGCAGTCTCGCTCATCCCAACGCCCCCAGCCGCGCTTCGATCTCGGCTTCCAGCCGATGTCCCTCGGCAAATTGGCCGCGCAGCTCGCCCATCAGGCGCTCGAACTTCTCCTCGAAGGGTTCGGCGTCATCCTCTGCCGCGCCTGCGCCAACATAGCGGCCCGGGGTCAGGACGAAGTTGTGCTTGGCGATCTCTTCGAGGCTGGCGGATTTGCAGAAGCCCGGCTCATCCTCATAAACGCCTGCGTCCGGCTCCCCCCGCCATGCGTGGTAGGCCGTGGCGATCTTGCCGATCTCGTCCTCTGATAGTTCCTTTTGCTTGCGGCTGCCGGGGACCAGCGCGCCCATCTTGCGGGCGTCGATGAACAGCGCCTCGCCGCGCCGGTCGCGTAGTTTGGCGTCCTTGGCGATGCCGTTTGATTTGTCCTTGGCCATGATCCACAGGCAGGCCGGGATCTGGGTCCCGTAGAACAGCTGCCCCGGCAGGGCGACCATGGCGTCGATGGCGTCGCCCTCGACCAGCGCGCGGCGGATGTCGCCCTCGCCGCCAGACATGGAGGACATGGAGCCGTTGGCCATCACCACGCCACCGATGCCCGAGGCCGAGAGGTGGGCGTAGATGTGCTGGATCCAGGCGAAGTTGGCGTTGCCCACGGGCGGCGCGCCGCAGCGCCAGCGGGCATCCTCGCGCAGCAGTTCGCCCGACCAGTCCGAGATGTTGAACGGCGGGTTGGCGAGGACATAATCGAAGCGCTCATCGGGGAAGGCGTCGCGCACCAGCGTGCCTTCGGAGTTCCAGCGGATGTCGGCAAAGATGCCCCGGATGGCGAGGTTCATCCGTGCGAGGCCAAAGGTGGTGTGGTTGCGCTCCTGCCCGTAGACGGCGATGTCGTTCGAGCTGCCTTGGTGCGCCTCGATGAACTTCTCGGACTGGACGAAGAAGCCGCCCGTGCCGCAGCAGGGGTCATAGACGCGGCCCTTCGTGGGTTCGATCATCTCGACGAGCGTGTCGACAACGGATTTCGGGGTATAGAACTCTCCGCCGCGCTTGCCCTCGGAGCCTGCGAATTCGCCGATGCAGTATTCGTATATGCGCCCGATGAGGTCGAAGTCGGCCTTGGTGCCGTCGAGTTTCAAGTTGGTGAAGAGATCGATCAGGCCGGTGAGCATGGCGCGGTCGACGCTTTCGCGACCGAAGACCTTGGGCAGAGCGCCCTTCAGGCTCTCGTTGCTGGCCTCGATGGCGCGCATGGCGTCGTCGATCATGACGCCGATCTTGGGATCCTTGGAGCGCTTGGCGAGGCTGTTCCAGCGCGCTTCCTCGGGCACCCAGAAGACGCTCTCGGCGAGATACTCGTCAGGATCCTCGGCATCGGCGTAATCGTCCGCGTCGAGCTGGTCATGCAGGCGCTGGAAAGATTCCGAGACATAGCGCAGGAACAGCAGGCCCAGGGCAATGTGCTTGTATTCGCCAGCATCCATGGCGCCGCGCATCTTGTCTGCTGCGGCGAAGAGCGTGCGTTCGATACTCATTACAATCCTTGCTAGAAATTCTGCCGCGTGTGCGGCCTTCGTTGTCATATGCAACATGGCCCATTTAATCTGGGGCTTCAATCGACGAGCACCTGACGCTGAAGCGCTGCCGCCGCAGCGCCAAACGCGCCGTTCACGAATTTGTGTGCGTGAGCTGGATGTTGAATTACAGGATCCAGCGCTTCTGCATCAGGCAGTGGGTGTCTGCGGTGCCGAGCAACCTACGAGACGGGCTCTTGCAGCGACGGTCGGGTGACGGCCGGGCACCTTTCCGATATTCAGCCGAGATCAGCCGCTAGCGCGGAAGGCTCACTCCGCGATCATGGGGTCTAAGCCTTGGGGCGTCATCATCAAAGCTGAATTAGCAAGCAACTCCGGTGACGCTGAGGGTGCATGCATCGTCATAGTTCCCAAGCGAACCTGAAGTCTGTAAGCTGCTTACACATTGCAAGACTAGAAATTGGCGTACACGTACTTCCTTTAAGTCGAAGGGTTCTCACGAAACGTGAAGCCTGACAGCTTGATGGCGTTGGTATTGAGATGAACTACCGCAGAGAAATTAATGGACTTCGTGCTCTCGCCGTGGTGCCGGTGGTACTGTTTCATGCGGGCCGGGATGCATGATCGGGCGGATTTTCTGGTGTCGACGTGTTCTTTGTAAGCAACCGTTATCTCACTACGCCCACTCTTATAGAAAACTTGGAGCGGGGGAAGACCAAATCAAAATAAGGATGGCATTGCCGATTTGAATCGGGTGGTGTCGGAAAAGTTAGTATCTGGCGAGCAACACTATTTAGTTGTTCATTTTTTGAAACTCCATTTTCGAGAGATGTTTATTGCATGAACGAAGAGACCGAGAGCGAAACGGTTGCCGCACTTCTCGAGCGTATTCAGGATGTACTGTCGTCAGCGAACCATGAACGACGGTCCGAGGCTCTGTCTGCCCTGGAAAAGCTGCGCACGGGTGCGGCATTCATGGATGACCCAGCGCCTATTGACGCCCGCGACGCCTTTCCGACCGAAGCGCGGCCGCCCCGATCCAATGCGATGTTCCTTCCGCGACCCGACTTCCTGCAAGAGCGAGACAGTTGGGATCTGGATCCGGATACGCCCGATGGCGGATGGCGCAAGCCACGACCTAGAGATGGCGCGTTGATGGCCGCGCTCAGGAAAACGATCCAAAACGAGATAACTGCGCGCACCAAGGGCCTTTGTCCCGACGAGGTCATCAACACTGCGCTTCTTGAGCATCTTGCCGAAGAAGGTCTCGGAGACCTCGAGGTCTACCTCGGAGAGCCCGAGTTCCTGCCCGGTGTAACTTTGGCGCATGTGGTGATTTCCGATCTTCCCTCAGGCGAGGACGGGAGGTCGGTTGTGCTGGAGGCGCTTTTCAACATACGCGACGAGGGCGGCACGCTCACAGCCATCAGCTTCGACTACACGAGCCCTCCTTTGCACGAGATCAACACCTCGGTTCCGGTCCGGATTGCAGGCAACGAGGTAGCCTATCTCAGATACTTCCTGAAGGTCGTTAACGGATCGGCAGGGGCCTTCAGGGTGGTCGACAAGCGCCTGTTTTCATTGGTCCAGGAATGCATTCGCACACAGGCGACCGAGCCCGACAGCGATGCTGCAAAGATGCTTGAACTGGGCTGGCACGACCTTCGGTTCGCGGGCTTCAACCCGAAGGGCGGCATTCTCATCGAAGCATTCATCCTTTATCAGGGCTCAGTTTTTAAATCGCTTTTCTGCGTCCTGCGGGACGGAAATGTCAGCATGCTCTTCGACAACCAGCTGGTCAAAGATGTCGAGGGGATGAGCGAGAGATGAGTGGGACGGAACGGCGCGGTTCGTCGCTTCTGACGAAGGAGGTTTGGAAGGCAATCGGCTATGCTCTGGGGCTGACGGCAATTGCTGCTTTGGGCGTTGTTGCCGCGGCGCGGCTGATCGTTGCAGTCGATGGCCAACCACTCCGCTGGATCGACAACAGAATTGAGCAGGAAGGGTCCGGTTGCCTGCGGCACGGTGACGCGCAACTGGGGAGTTGGACGCGAGTCACCTGTTCCTCCGGCCAGGTCATTGTCGGACCGTTGCGCGGCGTGGCCGGTGGCGCAGCGGAGATCGAAGCTGCCATAGCCAAGTTCGAGGCGGTGATCGGCGACGGTTCGGCACGGTATTCCTGCACAAGCCAGGCAAACGGCAGCCTGAGTTGTGAGATATCGGAAATATCGCTCAACGATCACCTGGCGCAGCACGGTTTCGCGGCCACAAGCACGCGTTCGGTGGCGGACCGCCGCGCGGTGGAGAGCTGGCTGGCGACACTTCTGGGGTTCACCGGCGCCGCGGTGTCATTTTTTATAACATATCGCAAGGAAGAGACTACGGAGCTGCTAAAGCGCCAGAACCTGAAAAACCGCGTCACTGCCGATCTGGAAGCCTTCAAGGCAGCGGTTTCGGCGGTTGCAGACCTTGAAAATCCTAAGCCGGTCAGTGATTTCGTCGAACTTTGCGAAAGATTGGATGAGACGAACAAAGCCTTGATGGAGGCAGGGATCGACACACTGACGCTGGATGAAATCTTGCGAAGTTTCAAAGCCGGGGGGGCGCAGGAAGATCACAGTGTGCAAATCAACCGTCTCCTCATGAAATACAGGGACGAACTCGATGCATGACTTCAGTAAAATCGTTTTTGTGACCGATAAGTCAGTGCTCGGAGCGCACTACGTGCCGGAGCTTTTGACCTCCGTCGCAGCGGGATTGTCGGCTTCGGAAATCAAAGAGATGCTGGAAAAGTTCCGACACGAAGTCGACGCCAAGGGTTGGCGGCAGGATGCGATACGTGCCGATTATCCTCTTGTGCTTCGCGAAACGCACTTGAGGCGGGTCAAAGCCAACCCGGATCAGGACCGGGAAGAGCTGCAGATCATCGGGTGGAACCTTATCGCTTGGTCTATGCGGGCGTATTTCGAGGAAAACACGGAACTGCCGGTCGCACCGTTCATTGCCCTATGCGGAAGTGACATACGCCACGATATTTCGATATGCCCGATCTGTCGAAATGTGATCGTCTATTATAGCCTCGTGGGGCTGGACAAATTCGATCCCCTGATTGCAGGTCTGGCAACTCTTGGACTGACCTACAACCCACGCCCCGACAGTCCGCAAATGCAGGCGCAGGAGCGGCTGCTGTCGGTCACAAAGGAGAACGGGAAAGCAGCATCGAAAGGCCACGGCGCGCTCTTGGAAAGTGATCGGGTCGTGTTCCTGAACACCGCCGCCAATCTAGGTAAAGGCATGTCTCACAGGACCATCCGCGTGGAGATCAGCGATCCGCCGCTTGAAACGGGGAAAGTACTGGATCGGATCCGGGAGATCCTGTCCGGATCCTATGAAGATGAACCAGGTGGGCGCTACGCATTAATCAATCTCCCGACCGATCTGCCGGACGACATGAAGATGGATGACGGCTGTTGCGGGACGCGGTCGACAATTCAGACCTATGGCGAAGGGGACCTAGCGACCGGTCCAGTCGGTCGGGGGTGGTTTCCGATCGACCTCGAGCGGTCAGAAGACAACCAGGACGCCCGAAAGACGCCGCGCCTGCGCTATGCCGAGGTGTTCATCTTCCAAAAACCGGATCGAGAGGCGAACGCGGACGCACCGTCTGCCGCCAACCAGTCAATCTTCGCGCACCTTTTTGCACGCCCGAGAAACGGCGAGGTCAGCTGAATGTCCTGTCCGATCATAGCATTCTACGGTTTCAAGGGCGGCGCAGGTCGCTCCTTTCTGCTAGCCAGTACAGCTGCCCTTCTGATGGCCTCCGGAAAGCGCGTCCTCGTCATGGACGCGGATCTCGAAGCACCCGGACTGGGTGACTTCTTCGACGATGCAGGCGACACCAAACGGGGCGTTCAGGGAATTCTCGGAGACGCCTGGCGGCACAAAAAGGGGTACATTGATCTCCTTACCGAAGAAGCGAACCCTGAGGCGGAAATCGCGTGCGGGCAAAGCGCCGAACTTCGGCGGACGCGCGAAGTCGCTGAGAATATCGCACGGAAGCTTCGCCTGACCGAAGGCGGCACCCTAACCGAAACCAGCGCGGAATACCTGACCTTGATCGAGCCGCCGGATCGCCCGGGCAGCGACAATTCGTACGAGATGGCGGGCCGCGGGCGGCTTGTGCTGTTTGGACCGGGATCGCACCAGGAGGACCAGCACTTGGGGGGGCTTAAATATATCTCCAACCTGTTGAATCTCGACATTGGCGCGCGCCTTGCAGATCGACAGGGGCGCACGGCGATCGACGGTCTCAAGCTCGCGCTCAGCGAAATGGCTGGATTCGATTACGTCTTGATCGATGGAAGGACAGGCTACAACGCCAACTCGATTGTGACGATCCAGAATCTTGCCAGTTCGGTCGTGATGGTGAGCACGCCGGCCCTGCAATCCATTGAAGGTATGGCGCGCGTAAGCACCCTGTTTACCGGCTTGAACCCGAGCCAGCCAATGATCAAGCCGAGGCTGGCCTTGCTGAGGACCTCCGGCGCCCGGCCCAAGGCCGCGGACCGCAATCGACGTGAGGTCGCCCTGCTGAACAAACGCAAGGTCGTCGAGAATTATTTCCATCACCTGGCCGGAGATGAGATTCACGAATTCCCCATTGTCGATGACTTCGCGACGGGAGAATCCTTCATGTTTCGCCGGGACGGGATTCGTGAAACGCTGTTCCCGTCCGGGCTACCCTTGTCGGACGAGGAGGTATGTCACGTAAGACCGACGATGGCACGTGGGGAGGTTTCTCTGCGGGGCTATTGCCGCGAATTGGTAAACTTCGTGTCTGGCTTGACAGGCGAGACCGCCACATCGGCGCAGGCGTCGAACGCGGACGACCGGATACTCTGGAGGGCCTTCGAGCTCTGGAGGCGGAATGAGAGGAAACTCGATGAACAACATTCTAGTGCCAGCAAGCCGTCAGTCGCGCAGGACTTTGACGGGGCATCGAACTCGACAGAAGTTCTGCTGGAACAATCACGGGCCTTCGTAGAACGCTTTCTCGAACAAGCCAGAGCATTCCTGCAGCCCCTTTCCGACCGGCCGGGCGAGGGCGTCAGCCGCGGCGGTAGGGAAACCGGTTCACTTGTAGCCGAGGACAGCTTTGAACACCTCGAGAGAGCCTACGCCTCGCTTTATTTGGAGGAGCGGACCCTGGCTTCGACAAAGCTCGACCAGCGAATGCGAGCGGACATGGCCGATGGGGGCACATGGTCGCTGAGGCACGAGAGGCTCAAGAAGCGCTTTCTGTCCACTTTGCCCAATGGGGGTCGCATTGCAACGCACGCGCCATGGGAGCCGTTTGAAACGCAAGACCCCGAACGGACGGACCGCACTGCGCGATCTAACGGGTCTCCGACGTGGGAGAACTTCGCCTTCGCCCGCCTGATGTCGGACCTCTGCCGCGACGTGGCCCTGATTGACAATGAAGACCGGCCGCAGGTTACGCAGCGAGTGGAAAAGCTGCGCAAGAACGCGCCGGCCGGGCGTGCAGCTGAAATCGCCGACATTCTTCTGTTCCACACAACCGATGTGCAGGAGGTCGATCACACGAAGTACATCGAGATCCTCACCCGTTTTCGCGTGATCGTGGCTGACCCGGATCAGGGATATTTGCCGAAGACGGCCGAATTGCTGCAAGGCACCCGCGAGTGGAACCTGATCGATGTAGTCGAACGCCGTTTGCATTACCTCAATGGCAATGGGCTTCCTCCGGAACTGACTGACGCGGTGACCAAGGCCGCGCGGGTCGTGACGGCGCATTTCGCGCAAAACCTGCCCAACACGGATGTTGATTTCCAAGATGTGGGCCGAGCGGCGCAATATATGTCCGACTGGCTTTTGCTATGGGCACGCGCGGCGGTGCTCGGGTTCAAGGTCGGGACGGCGGGGCCGGGGTATCCCGATGCGGAAGAACTGGAAAAAATCCGCAGCTTCGTTGGCATCGCACTCAAGTTGAAGGGGCTTGAGCCGACGCATCAGATCAGCTTGCTTCGCCTTCAGGGGTACTGCGGTCTTATAGGTGGGGATGCCGCAAGCGCACATCATGCCCAGGACCGAATACTCGAGGTGATCGCGGACGAACTGGACAAGAAAGGCCCTCGCATCGCTCGCGATGTTCTGGAGAAGTCGATCAGCCTCTGTTACATCCTAGACCGACACGCTGACGCCTGGCGTTTGCAGAGATACCTGCAGGGCGAGCCAGGCCGAGAAGGTGCTCCCATCGAAATCGACTTGACGGCGTCCGCGACGGCCGTTGGTTTGCGTCTTGGGATACCCTTCCCCGTTCCGGTTACGGCTCTGCCGTTCGCGTCGGTTCCAATGCCCGACCTGGATGAGAATGGTCGGCTCAAGGTCATCCAATGGCTCGATACATCGGAGCACGAAGACCGCGCCCTCACCGACAATATGGGATGGTATGTGTTTGTCAGTATGTTTCAAAGCGGACGTTACCAAGACGTTATGGTGGGGCTATCCCCGACCGACGACAGCGAATTGCGGACCCGGGACGCCGGCAGCTGGACAATCGCCGCTCGAATGGAATTGGGGCTGTTTGAAGGATTGGAGGACGACTTCGACACGTTTGCGACATCGAAAGGAAATGCTCGCACATTTCGGGATGGTGGGGCAAATACCTATCTGGCCTCAAGCAACATCTTATTGCGTGCTGCACTGGCGCAGGGCGACACAGCAGCATTCGACCGGTTCGATGAGCGCGTCACCGTCGATGCCCTGACGCATTGGGCACCAAATTTCGAGGCGAGGAAGGTCACTCGGGAAGTCCTGCGTCTAAAGAGAACTAGCATGGAGGCCGACAGCGACCTCGCCGTGATTTCAAAGCGTGCGAAGATTCTCCGAAAGAAACTTGTCGAAGCTTTCCGGGCCTCATTCTCGTCGCCGGCGGACCGGAACTTCGCTGATATTTTCGGTCGCGAATGGGATGGGCTTGGTGAATTTTCGGGAAATGAATTTGCCAATCCGAAGCGCGCAGACATTGCATCGAGCTTGCTTGACGTACTCGAACTCGAAACAACGCCGGACTTGACGATGTTCGATCTGGTTGAGAGGCTCCTCTGGACGAAAGGCCGAGGTGTGGAAGACGACTTCCTCGCGCCCATAGAACTCTCACTGCTGCTGCCTCGCGCCCGACTTGAGGTGCTGCGCAGCCGCCATGAAGGCCTTGATGCGGATTGTGACGGTGCGCGCGACTGGATGGAGCGCGACCTCGCGGTCAATGGCGATGGTCGGAAAGTGCACTATCCGGAGGACCTCAGACCAAGTAGGGTCTGAGGTCGATTGGACATCCCGCTGCAACTTCTTGATCTGGCTTGAATGGCTGTAGACGGAAGATCTGTGGCTCAAAGGCCGGCCACAAAGAATGGGGACAGAACGCCTGCGCGATGCAAGTGGTTGGCAAAGCGCTGATTTCTCAATCTAAGAATCTCTCAGCTGTGTTTTCTTTGGAAGGAGTGGTGCCCGGGGGCGGAATCGAACCACCGACACGAGGATTTTCAATCCACTGCTCTACCCCTGAGCTACCCGGGCACTGGGTGAAGGGCGCTGCCCCTCGGGTGAGGCGGGGTTTAGTCGAGCTCTCGGGGAGTGTCCAGAGACTTTTGCGGAAAAAATTCACCTGCCCTAGCGTCGCTTTAGATCAGGCTTTCTTCGGCCTGCGCGGCGCGGTACCAAATGCGCCATGCCACGCAAGATGACACAGCTTTCCGACTTCTTCCGCCATGGCTGCGACACGGTCATCGACGTGCGCAGCCCGGCCGAATTTGCCGAGGACCATGTCCCCGGCGCGATCAACCTGCCGGTCCTCGACAACGAGGAACGGGCGCGGGTCGGCACCATCTACAAGCAGCAATCGCCCTTCCTGGCGCGCAAGCTCGGCGCGGCGCTGGTGTTCCGCAATGCCGCCGCGCATATCGAGGGGCCGCTGGCGCATCACGAGGGCGGCTGGAAGCCGCTGGTGTATTGCTGGCGGGGCGGGCAACGGTCGGGCTCCTTTGCCTGGATGCTGCAGCAGATCGGCTGGCGCGCCGAGGCGGTGGAGGGCGGCTATCGCACCTACCGCCGGCTGGTGACCGCGGCGCTCTACGAGGAGGCGCTGCCGTTCAAGCTGATCCAGCTCGGCGGGCACACCGGAACGGCCAAGACCGCGCTGCTGCCGAAGCTGGCGGCGCGCGGGGTGCAGGTGATCGACCTCGAGGGGCTGGCGCGGCATCGCGGCTCGCTGCTCGGCGACATGCCCGGCGGCCAGCCCAGCCAGAAATGGTTCGAGACCGAGCTGGTGCAGGCGCTCGACGCGCTCGATCCGGCGCGCCCGGTGCTGGTCGAGGCCGAGAGCAGCAAGATCGGCCAGCTGCTGATTCCGCCGGCGATCTGGGAGGCGATGAAGGCCGCGCCCTGGATCGAGGTCACTGCGCCGATCGAGGCCCGCGCGGGTTACCTGAACGCGGCCTATGACGACATTCTTTCGGATGGGCCGGCGCTGAAGGACAAGCTCTCGCCGCTGCGCTACCACCGCGGCCACGAGCTGGTGGATCGCTGGGAGGCGCTGATCGATGCAGGCGAACGGCTGGAGCTCTGCGCCTCGCTGGCGGCGGATCACTACGATCCGGCCTATGCCAAGGCAATGCGGGCCATGGCGCCGCAGGTGATCGAGTGCTTCGAGACCCCGGCGCTGGACGATGCGGCGCTCGAGGCGCTGGCGGATCGGATGGCCGACAGGCTTCAGACCATCTCGATCTGACCGCGGCGTTCGGTGATCTCGCCGATCTCCACCGCCGGGAAGCCCGCGGCGCGCAGGGTGGTCAGGGTTTCGCTCACATCGCCGGAAACTGCGGCCAGCAGCCCGCCCGCCGTCTGCGGATCGAACATCAGGTCTTCTCGCGGCCCCATCGGCTGGAAAGGCACCGCCGTGCGGTTCTTCGGGTAGAGCGTCGAGGCATGGCCTTCCTTCGAGAGCAGCTCTGCGCCGGGCAGCAGCGGCACTTTGTCGATCTCCAGCCGCGCGCCGACGCCCGAGGCTGTACAGATGTTCAGCAGGTGCCCGGCAAGACCGAAGCCGGTGACGTCGGTCATTGCGCCCGCGTGGCTCAGCAGTCGCGCCGCTTCGCCCTGCGGCGTGGTCATATGTTCCAGCGCCGCGGCCACCCATGCGCCTTTGGCCGCGCCGGCCATCTCGGCGGCCATGAGGACGCCGGTGCCGATCGGCTTGGTCAGGATCAGCCGGTCGCCGGGGCGGGCGCCGCCCAGGGTGATGGGCGCGCGCGCGCAGAGCCCGGTGATCGTCAGCCCGATGCTCAGCTCGTCGCCCATGGCGGAATGGCCGCCGACCAGCTCGGCGCCCTCGGCGCGCAGGATTTCGGTGATCGCGCCGAGGCACTCGGTCAGCGTGCGCTCGGCCAGCGGCTCGGACATGCGCGGCAGGGTGAGGCTGGCGACCGCGGCCTGCGGCGCGGCACCCATCGCCCAGACGTCGCCGAGCGCGTGGATGCAGGTGATGCGCGCCATGACCTCGGGGTCTTCCACGAAGGCGCGCAGGTGATCGACGGTCATCACCTGCCGTGCGTCGCCCGTGAGCAGCAGCGCGGCATCGTCGCCGGGCAGGGCGGTGATATCGGTGCGCCGGGGCGCGGGCAAGGTCGAGAGCGCCGAGGCCAGCGCGTCGCGCCCGACCTTGGCGCCGCAGCCGCCGCACATGGGCTTGGCGCCGAGCGCCTCGTCCATGTCCGCCGCGTGGTGACGGGGCAGAGGCGGCGGTGTCATCTGCGGCAGCTCATTGAATTTGCGCATGAAAGTGCGGTCGATGTGGTCCTTCCAGCGCCACATGAGCGGGCCGGAGAGGGCCAGCCCCGCCTTGTCGGCCAGCGCCGACTTGCGGCCCAGAGAGATCAGCTTGAGGTAGTCGCGCTGCGGGCGGTAAGGGCGTAGGTTCGCGCGCCCCTCGAGCGCGGCGCGCAGGTTGTGCAGCAGAATCGGCGCCTCGCGCACCGCAAAAACCCCGGCCTTGGGACGGGGGGTCTCGGTGAGATGCGCGCAGTCGCCGGCGGCAAAAATCGCGGGGTCGGAGCTTTGCAGGGTCGCGGAAACCTTGATGAAGCCGTCATGCAAGTCGAGCCCGCTCTCCTGCAGCCAGCCCTGCGCCCGGGCACCCGCGGCGCCAGTGACGAAGTCGGCGGCGATCTCGCGGCCATCGGCGAGGCGCAGGCCGCGTGGCGTGACCTCGGCGACCTCCGCATTCTCGATGAGCGTGACACCCTGCACGGCGAGCGCGTCGCGCAGTTTCGCGGCGGCGCGGGGGCGCAGGGCGGTGAGCGCCGTGGCGCGTTCGATCAGATGCACCTGCGCCTTGCGGCCGCGTTGCTGCAGGGCGAAGGCCATGGCGCAGGCCAGCTCCGCCCCGGCGATGCCGCTCCCGATCACCGCCGCCGACGCCGGTCCGCTGCCGCCCCGGTACGCGTCCCAGGCAGAGGCGAAGGGGCCGAGCGGCTTGGCGGGCAGGGCGTGTTCGGCAAAGCCCGGCAGGTCCGGCATGGCCGAGGTGACGCCGATGTTCACCGAGGCGAGGTCGAAGCCGATGGGCGCGCGGCTCGCCACATGGACCTGCCTTGCGGCGCGGTCGAGGCCGGTCACCGCGCCGAGGATCACCCGCGCCCCGGCGAAGCGGGCGAGCTTCACCAGGTCGATGTCGAGCTCGTCGCGCGCGTAGTGCCCCGCAACGAACCCCGGGAGCATGCCCGAATAGGGCGCGGTGGGGCCGGGGTTGATCACCGTCAGCCGCGCGCCGGGCAGCGGCTTCATGCCCCACATGCGCAGCAGCAGCGCGTGCGAATGGCCGCCTCCGACGAGGACGAGGTCGCGGGTGAGGGGCAGGCTGGGCGCGCGCATGGAGATCTCCGGCTGGTCGGCCCGGGATGTAGCACGGCTCGTGCCGGGAGGGGGAGGGGGGATGCCCATCTCCGGGGTCGGCCCGTGTGTCTGCAGTCGCGCGCGAGGGGGCGCTGCCCCCTCTTGGCCTTCGGCCAATTCACCCACGGCGTATTTGCAAAGAGAAGAAGGGGCCAGGGCCGGTTGCGTGAGATCAGGCGCGGCTGGCCTGCGCTCTCGCGACCTCCGCGACGATCCTGGCGGGGCCGGCCGGGATGATGCGCGGGGGGTTGAGCGCCTTGATGCCGTAGTAGCCCGCCTTGATGTGGTCGAGGTCCACGGTGCTTGCGATGCCGCCGGTGTTCAGCATGCGCAGCATGTGGGCGTGCAGGTGGGAGTGATCCTCGAGCCGCTTGATGTTGCACTTGAACAGCCCGTGGTAGGCGGCGTCGAAGCGGATCGAGGTGACGAAGATGCGGATGTCGGTCTCCGTCAGCCGGTCGCCGAAGTAGAAGGGGCGGCCGTCCGACAGGTGCGCTTCCATCCGGGCCATCTCCTCGAAGAGCTGTGTGACCGCTTCGTCATAGGCCTCCTGCGTGCTGGCGAAGCCGGCCTTGTAAACGCCGTTGTTGTAGCGCGGGTAGATCTGCGCATTGGCATCATCGATCTGCGCGAGCAGCTCCTCGGGGGCGAGGCGGAGGTCCGACGGGGCGATCGCCTCGAAGGCGGTGTCGAACATGCGTACGATGTCGGCGCTCTCGTTGTTCACCATGACGCCCTGCTTCTCGTCCCAGAGCACCGGCACCGTGGCGCGGCCCGAGACGTGCGGGTCGGCGCGGGTGTAAAGCTCATGCAGGTGCTCCGCGCCGTAGAGCGGGTCTTCCTCCGCGCCGGGAAAGCCGCCGAAGCTCCAGCCCTGATCGTCGAGCCGCGGGTTCACCACGGTGACCGGGATGATCTCTTCGAGGCCCTTGAGCTTGCGGGCGATCAGCGTGCGAGAGGCCCAGGGGCAGATCAGCGCCACGTAGAGCCGGTAGCGACCGGCCTCGGCCTTGAAGCCGCCAGTCCCGGTGGGACCGGCGCTGCCGTCGGGGGTGATCCAGTTGCGGAAGCTCGATTCCTGCCGCACGAAGCGGCCCTTCTCGTCGGCTTTCTGCACCGGCTGCCAGTTGGCGGTCCATTTTCCGTCGATCAGCATGGGGTCAGTCCTTCTGGCTCAGGGTGAAAGTGGTGCCCCAGGGATCGGTCAGCGGGGTCTCGGCGGGGGCGCGGCTGCGGATTGCGGCGATCTCTGCGGCGGTGCCGCGGAGTTCGATCTCGGTGAGCCCGGTGCCGGGGCCATTGCGCGGCCCGGCGCCGCGGCTGTTCCAGATGTTCGAGGCGAGGTGGTGGTGGTAGCCGCCCGAGCCGTAGAAGGTCGCGCCCGGGTAGTGGTTGGTCACCGCCATCCCGAGGGTCTCGGCATAGAAGGCCTCGGCCGGGTCGAGCCGCCCGACCTGCAGGTGGACGTGGCCGACCACGGTGTCTTCGGGCGCGCCCTGCCAGCGGGCGGTGGCGCTGCTTGCGACATCCTGCAGGTCGAGGTGGTTGGTGGCCATCTCGATCTCGCCGCCGCGGTGGGTCCACTGGTCGCGCGGGCGGTCGATGTAGATCTCGATGCCGTTGCCCTCGGGATCGGCGAGGTAGAGCGCCTCGCTGACGAGGTGGTCGGAGGCGCCCTGCAGCGGGAGGCGGGTCTCGGCGGCGTGGTGCAGCCATGCACCGAGATCGGCGCGCGAGGGCAGCAGGAAGGCCACGTGGAAAAGCCCGGCCTCGCGCGGCGAGTGGCGCGGCGCGGATTTGTCCTGTCGCAGCGCGATGAGGCTGCGGCCATGTGCGCCGAAGCGGGCCTCGGTGCCGTCGTCCGACAGCTTCTCGAGGCCGAGGGCGGACTGGTAGAAATCGCCGACCTTGGTCAGGTCGTTCACGGTCAGGCTCACCTGGCCGATGTCGAGGGGGGCGTCGCTGGTTGCCATAATCTCTCTCCGAATGCTGTCCCGCGGAGCGGGAAGGGGGGTGGCAGCGCTCGCTGCCGTTGAGGGGAATATGCGGTCTGGCCTTTCGGAAAGAAATGGCGAGTATGTGGTAATACTATCCACGTAGTGTTCGGAATATGTCATGGACATCGTCGACCAGATCCGCGCCTTCGTCGCCACGGCGCAAACCGGCTCCTTCACCGCCGCAGCCGAGCGCATGGGGGTGTCGAACCGGCTCACCTCGAAATACGTCGCCGAGCTCGAGGCGCGACTTGGCACGCGCCTGCTGCAGCGCACCACGCGGCGGGTCGGGCTGACGCCGGCGGGAGAGAAACTGCTGGCGCGGGCGCCCGCCTGGCTGGAGGAACTCGAAGACCTGCTTGGCACGGTGGAGGACGAGTCGCGCGGCTTCACCGGCGTGCTGCGGGTGGCGGCGCCGGTGACCTTCGGCGAGATCTACGCTGCCGACCTGCTGAGCCGCTTTGCCGAGCCGCACCCGGATTTGACTGTCGAGCTGCGGCTGTCGGATGCCTATACCGACCTTGCGCTCGAGGGGATCGACCTTGCCTTCCGCATCGGGCGGCTCACCGACAATACGCTGCGGGCGCGCAGGCTCTGCCGCTTCGGCATGAAGCTGGTGGCCTCGCCCGAGTATATTGAGGCGCAGGGGGTGCCCGAGACCCCCGAGGCATTGGCCGCGCATGCCTGCATCCACGACACCAACCAGCGCAGCGCGCAGCGCTGGCGGTTCGGCCCGGAGGATGCGCTGCGCGAGGTGCAGGTGCGCTCGCGCCTGCAGGTCAACAGCGCAAAGGTGGCGCGCGATCTCGCCATGGCCGGGCGCGGCATCGCCTATTGCCCGGAGTTCGTGGTGACCGGTGATCTCGAGGCGGGCCGGCTGGTCGAGGTGCTGGGCGAGGTGGAGAAGCCCAAGCACGACCTGCACGCGGTCTACCTGGAAGGAGCAATGCTGCCCCGCAAGGTGCGCGCGCTGGTCGATTTCGCCGCAGAGGACGTGAAGACCCGCCTTCTCGCGGGCTAGTTCAGGCCTCGCAGGGCAGGGCGCCGAAGGTCTCGTCGAAGCTGCGGTGCAGGGCGACGTCGAGATCGTCCATGGTCACCGGCAGGCCGAGGTCGACCAGCGAGGTCACGCCGTACTCGGAGATGCCGCAGGGCACGATGCCGTCGAAATGCGACAGCTCCGGCTCGACGTTGATCGAGATGCCGTGGAAGCTCACCCATTTGCGCAGGCGGATGCCGATGGCGGCGATCTTGTCCTCGGTCACGCGCCCGTCCGCCAGCAGCGGCTTGTCCGGGCGTTCGACCCAGACGCCGACTCGGCCCTCGCGGATGTGGCCGGTGACGTTGAACTCGGCGAGCGCGGCGATCACCCAGGCCTCGAGCTGCTGCACGAAGCGGCGCACGTCGCGGCCACGCTTGCCGACGTCGAGCATGACGTAGACCACGCGCTGGCCGGGGCCGTGATAGGTGTATTGCCCGCCGCGCTTGGTGTCATGGACCGGGAAGCGCTCAGGATCGCGCAGGTCCTCGATCTTGGCCGAGGTTCCGGCGGTGTAGAGCGGCGGGTGCTCGACCAGCCAGATGAGTTCCTCGGCCTCGCCGGCGGCAATCGCCGCGGCGCGCGCTTCCATGAAGGCAACGGCCTCGTCGTAGCCGGTCAGCCCGTCTTTCGTGATCCACTCAACCATGGCCGAGCGATTAGGATCATTCCCCGATTGGGTCAATAGAGCGAACAACGGGGCAGGGGGGCGTTCAGCGGTTCGGGCTCTGTCGCGGGTTGCCGTAAGGTCGCGCAAACTTTTCGCAGAAAGGTTCAATTTTCCTCTTCACATCCCCCGCGGGCTTCGTTAGAGACCGCTTCACCAAGTCAAGACAGTGCGGTCGTGGCGGAATTGGTAGACGCGCAGCGTTGAGGTCGCTGTGGGGTAACTCCCGTGGAAGTTCGAGTCTTCTCGACCGCACCATCTCTCCCCTGAGATTAGAGAAAAATCATTCCCTTTGGGGCGTTACGGCGGATCGCCGTGTGCTTGCTTGTCCTCCCTCGTGCATGTCGATGTCACCTTCGGCGCCGGGCTGTCCGCGCAAGTTTGCGGTGCCGCTTTCCCTCGCCGCGCGGATGGGCTAGGCCCGATCAGCCTCTCCCGATGAACAGGACCTGACATGCTTCCCTGGGACCTTCTGGCCACCGCCACCGCCCCCGAGGGCGACACGCTCCGCCTGTTCCGGCGCGGCGAAGAATATTCCATCCGTCTCAGCGACGGGAACGAGCTGATGAACAGCCGCCTTGGTGGGTCAGAAGAGGCGCTGGCGACGCTCGCATTTGAGCAGCTGTCCGGCCGCCCCGCGCCGCGCGTGCTGATCGGCGGGCTCGGCATGGGCTTCACCCTGCGCGCCGCGCAGGCGGTGGCCCCGGATGGAGCGGAATTGATCGTCTCGGAAATCGTGCCGGAGATGATCGCCTGGGCGACGGATCACATGGGGGCGGTGTTCGGGCAATGCCTCGACGATCCCCGTGTCGCGATCCGTGCCGGTGACGTCGCCGCCGAGATCCGCGCCGCGCGCAGACGCTATGATGCGGTCCTGCTCGACGTCGACAACGGCCCCGGCGGGCTCACCCGCGCGGGCAACGACTCGCTCTATGGCGACCAGGGCCTGCAGGTTGCGCATCGCGCGCTGACGCCGGGCGGCATCCTGGCGGTCTGGTCCGCGCATCCCGATGAGGCCTTCACGCGCCGCCTCGCGCGCAACGGCTTCGAGGCGCGCGCGCACATGGTCCGTGCCGGCAGAACCAAGCGCGGCTCCCGCCACACGGTGTGGATCGCGCGGCGCAAGGGCGGCTGAGGTCGGTCGGATTTTACCTGCGATGGGAGGAGGTCAGCTTGTTCGCGTGGCGCGGTCGGCGCTTTCGACGCATAGCATCAAAGGCGACCCATTCCTGGATCGCCGCAGAATCAAGCCACTCAAGATGTTATGGCGGAGACGAAGGGATTCGAACCCTCGAGACGGTTTCCCGCCTACTCCCTTAGCAGGGGAGCGCCTTCGACCACTCGGCCACGTCTCCGCGGACCCGTTTAATGAGGAGAGAAGGGGGAAACAAGGCGAAAGTGTAGGTGCCGTGGGGAAAATTCTCCTCCGTTGAAAATCGTGCGGTCGCTTGGTTTTCGGAGCGTTTTGAGTGGGTCGGGCGAGGCGCGTGATGCCCTTCGCATCTCGTGGATGTGCGCGCCGCAGCTCGCGGACCGGAGGCCCGGCCGAGTCGCAGAGACGGCGCGGCCTCGGGCTTTCTCGGGTGGATCGCCCTTGAAGCGCGCGCGTCGAGGGCGGGCAGGCTGCGGAATTGCAGGAAACTACGTGGCGCCATGCCGGTCTTTTGCCGGCCCCGCCGAAACCGCTTTGCGAGAACGGCGTCCGATGCCAGTATCCGCATAACGAGATTTTTCAAAACGCATTTCAATCTAGGAGTTTGCGATGGGGGCTTCCCGAAAATACGCGGCCGAGTTCATTGGCACCTTCTGGCTGACGCTGGGCGGCTGCGGCTCCGCGGTGCTGGCGGCGGCCTTTCCCGAGGTGGGGATCGGGCTGCTCGGCGTCTCGCTGGCCTTTGGTCTGACGGTGCTGACCATGGCCTATGCGATCGGCCATGTCTCGGGCTGCCATCTCAACCCGGCGGTGACCGTCGGGTTGGCGGCGGGTGGTCGGTTCCCGGCCTCGGACATCCTGCCCTACGTCATCGCCCAGGTGGTCGGCGCCATCCTCGGCGCGGCGGTGCTCTACGTGATCGCCAGCGGCGTGCCCGAGTTCGACGTGGTCGCCTCGGGGTTTGCCGCCAATGGCTACGCCGAGCACAGCCCCGGGGGCTATTCCATGGTCTCGGGGTTTGTCGCCGAGGTGGTGCTGACGATGATGTTCCTCTTCATCATCATGGGCACGACGCACGGGCAGGCGCCGGTGGGCTTCGCGCCGCTGGCGATCGGGCTGGCGTTGACGCTCATCCACCTGATCAGCACCCCGGTAACCAACACCTCGGTAAACCCGGCGCGCAGCACCGGCCCGGCGCTTTTCGTCGGGGGCTGGGCGCTTGGGCAGCTCTGGCTGTTCTGGCTGGCGCCGCTGCTGGGCGGGGCGCTTGGCGGGGTGCTCTACAGCTGGTTGAGCCCGACGCCCACCGGCATCGTCGAGGGCGGTGTGCCGAGCAAGTAGCGCAGAAAAAAGGCGCGGCCCCATCGGACCGCGCCGCTTCGTTGTTCCATCAAGATACCCGCCGGTGGCGGCTCAGCGCGTTCCGGCGAAGCGCTCCTGCCACTCTTCGCGCTCGGCATCGGTGATCTTGCGGAAGGTCACCTCGGGCACCTCGAAGGCATGGCCCGCGGGCAGGGTGGTCAGCGCCGCATCCAGATCGCCCGGCCAGCTGTCGTCCTCGGTCTTCAGCGCCGCCAGGAGCTGCGCCGAGGCGTCGGGGATGAAGGGCGAGGAGATCACCGCGTAGAGACGGATCATGTTCAGCGCGAGGCGGATCTGCATCGCCGCGGTCTCGGGGTCGGTCTTGAAGGTCGACCAGGGCGCGGCCTCCTGCAGGTACTCGTTGCCGAGCACCCAGGCGGCGCGCAGGGCACCGGCGGCCTTGCGGACCTCGTGGGCCTCCATCTGCGCCTCGTACTCGCGGATCTTCTCCGCCAGATCGGCGATCAGCTTGGCCTCCAGCTCGCCCGTGGCGCCGCCCTCGGGCACCACTTCGCCGAACTTCGAGCGGCAGAACTTGGTGACGCGCGATGCGAAGTTGCCGAGCACGTCGGCGAGATCCTTGTTCACCGAGGACTGGAAGTTCTCCCAGGTGAACTCGGCGTCCGAGCTTTCCGGCGCGTGGCTGAGCAGCCACCAGCGCCAGTAGTCCGCCGGCAGGATCTCCAGCGCCTGGTCCATGAAGACGCCGCGCCCGCGCGAGGTGCTGAACTGGCCGCCGTCGTAGTTGAGGTAGTTGAACGACTTGATGTAGTCGACCAGCTTCCACGGCTCGCCGCTGCCCAGGATCGTCGCCGGGAACGACAGGGTGTGGAAGGGCACGTTGTCCTTGCCCATGAACTGCGTGTAGGTCACGTCGTCCGCGCCCTTGTCGGTGCGCCACCAGCGCTCCCAGTCGTCGCCCTTGCCCGCATCGACCCATTCCTGCGAGCAGGCAATGTATTCGATCGGCGCGTCGAACCAGACGTAGAAGACCTTGCCTTCCATGCCGGGCCAGTCCTCGTCGCCCTTCTTCACCGGGATGCCCCAGTCGAGATCGCGGGTGATGCCGCGGTCCTGCAGGCCGTCGCCGTCGTTGAGCCACTTCTTGGCGATCGAGGTGGTCAGCACCGGCCAGTCGGTCTTGCTGTCGATCCAGGCCTCCAGCTCGTCCTTCATCTGGCTTTGGCAGAGGTAGAGGTGCTTGGTCTCGCGCATCTCGAGATCGGTCGCGCCCGAGATCACCGACCGCGGGTTGATCAGCTCCACCGGGTCGAGCTGCTTGGTGCAGTTGTCGCACTGGTCGCCGCGGGCGTCCTCGAAGCCGCAGTTGGGGCAGGTGCCTTCGATGTAGCGGTCCGGCAGGTAGCGCCCGTCGGTGGGCGAGTACATCTGCGTTTCCGATACTTCGCGGATCAGCCCGCGCTCGGCCAGCACCCCGGCGAAATGCTGGGTCAGCTTGTGGTTCTGCGGGCTCGACGAGCGGCCGAAGTGATCGAAGCTGAGGCGGAAGCCCTCGGCGATCTTCGACTGGGTCTCGTGCATCTCGGCGCAATATTCGGCGACCGGCTTGCCGGCCTTGGCGGCGGCGAGCTCGGCGGGGGTGCCATGCTCGTCGGTGGCGCAGAGGAACAGCACCTCGTTGCCGCGGGCGCGCTGGTAGCGGGCGAAGAGGTCGGCCGGAAGCTGGCTGCCCACGAGGTTTCCGAGATGCTTGATCCCGTTGATATAGGGGATCGCCGAGGTGATCAGATGACGTGCCATGTTCGTCCCGCGAATGAATCTGGAGTTGTCGCGCTCTTAGCGGATGTTGTCCGGGCTTGCCAGTGCAGCGGCGCGGAGGGCTTGCCGAGCCCGGGGTGTACGCAGGGTGGCCTTGGTGCGGCGGCGGTTCTGAACCCCTGCGCCTGCCGCCAGTGCCCGCCGGATAGGCAAGGTGCCCTGCCGCGGAGTCACTGTGCGCCTCGGGGTCTTGGCTTCGCGGATCGAGGCACTAGTGTCGCGCCGAGCGCTAACAGGAGACAAAAGATGAAAAAGAATCCGCTGGGCCGCACAGGCATGTCGGTGACCGAGCTCTGCCTCGGAACCATGACATACGGCAACCAGACGCCGCCCGAGGACGCCTTTGCGCAGATCGAGCGCGCGCTCGATGCCGGCATCAACTTCATGGACACCGCAGAGATGTACCCGGTGAACCCGGTGAAGGCCGAAACCGTGGGGCGAACCGAGAGCATTCTCGGCGACTGGTTCGAGAAGAGCGGCCGCCGCAGCGAGTGGATCCTCGCCAGCAAGCACACCGGCCCGTCGAAGCTGGTGCGGGACGAGGCCCCGATCAGCTCCGAGACGATCCCGGTGGCGGTCGAAGCCTCGCTGAAACGGCTGAAGACCGACTACATCGACCTCTACCAGTTCCACTGGCCGAACCGCGGCAGCTATGCGTTCCGCCAGAACTGGACCTTCGCGCCGTGGAAACAGGACCGCGAGGCGACCCGCCAGCACATGGCCGACGCACTCGGCGCGTTGCAGCGCGAGGTCGAGCGCGGCACCATCCGCGCCTTCGGCCTGTCCAACGACAGCGCCTGGGGCACCGCGGAATGGCTGCGCATGGCAAACGAGGTGGGTGGCCCGCGCGTCGCCTCGGTGCAGAACGAATACTCGCTGCTCTACCGCATGGCCGACACCGACCTCGGTGAGCTGATGGTCAACGAGGACGTCGGCCTGCTGCCCTATTCGCCGCTGGGCGCCGGTCTGCTGACCGGCAAGTATCAGGATGGCGCCGTGCCCGAGGGCTCGCGCATGGCGATCAACGGCGATCTCGGCGGGCGCAAGACCGACCGTGTGTTCCCGGCGGTCGCGGCCTACATCGATCTGGCCAAGGAGTTCGGGCTGGAGCCGGCGCAAATGGCGCTGGCCTGGTCGGCGCGTCGGCCCTTCGTGGCCTCGTCGATCTTCGGCGCGACCACCGTTGGCCAGCTCGAGCAGCTGCTCGGCGCGGCGGATGTCACGCTGCCTGACGAGCTGCTGGAGCGCATTGACGCGACCCACAAGGCGCATCCGTTGCCCTACTGACGCAGCAGGGTCCGGCCGGACCCTGCACAAAAGGGCGCGGAGAGGATTGCTCCGCGCCCGCTTCGCCGCTAAATCGCGGCGCATGACCAGCTCGAACAAGCATCCCGGCGCCCCCTGGCGCAATTTCTACGGCCGCGTGAAGGGCAAGTCCCTGCGCCCGAGCCAGGAGACCTACCTCGAAGAGGACCTGGCGAAGCTGTCGCCGGGCGCGGTCGACTGGGAGGTGAACCCCGAGCGCGAGAACCTCGACCTCCGGGCGATGTTCGGCGGCAAGCCGGTCTGGATCGAGGTCGGCTTCGGCGGCGGAGAGCACCTGGTGCACCAGGCCGCGACGCATCCGGACATGGGGATCATCGGCTGCGAGCCCTACATCAACGGCGTCGCCATGCTGCTCGGCAAGATCCGCGCCGCGGGCGTCGAGAACCTGCGGGTCTATCCCGGCGACGCGCGCAACATGTTCGATGTGCTGCCCGACGAGAGCATCGACAAGGCGTTCCTGCTCTATCCCGATCCCTGGCCGAAAAAGCGCCACCACCGCCGGCGTTTCGTGACGCAGGAACACCTCGAGCCGCTGGCGCGCGCCCTGAAGCCGGGTGCCGAGTTCCGCGTGGCGACCGACATTCCCGACTACGTGCGCCAGACCCTCGAGGAAGTGCCGAAGGCGGGCTTTGAATGGCTGGCCGAGGGGCCGGCCGATTGGCGCGCGCCCTGGGGCGACTGGATCTCGACCCGCTACGAGCAGAAGGCGCTGCGCGAAGGCCGCACGCCGCACTACCTGACCTTCCGCAAGCGCTGAGCCGATCCGGCGTCTTGCCACGAGGGCAGGGCGCCTGTTCGGTCAGCGGTGCCACGCGCGATCTCGGCGTGGCCCGTTGTCGTCTCCGAATTTCTCATGATAAATGGCGGAGAGGACGCGCCCGCCAGGCATCACTAAGAAATCTGGGCGCCTTTCGCGAAAGACGGGGCCATGAGCGACGCAGAACAAGGCGGGATCCCCCGCCGCTCCCGCCCGGTGCGGGTGGCCGAGGCCATCAAGGACTGGGTGGTCGAAAAGGGGCTGACGCCCGGCGACCGGCTGCCCGGCGAGGCCGAGATGATCGCGCATTTCGGCATGTCGAAGGGCACCATCCGCGAGGCCATGCGGCTGCTGCAGGCGCAGGGGCTGGTGGTCACCAAGACCGGTCCCGGCGGTGGCAGCTTCGTCGGCGAGGTCAGCACCGACCGCGCGCGCGCCCTGCTGGCCAACTACTTCTACTTTCGCAACGTCTCGATCGACGACATCTATCAGCTCCGCGTGGCGCTTGAGCCCGAGGTCGCCGCCACGCTCGCCGGTCGGCTCGACGCCGCACAGCTGGCGCAGCTCGAGGCGATCATGGCCGACTACGCGCACCCCGCCGCCGATGCCGAGGAGGAGCGCGCGCAGCACGTTGCCTCGCTGCGCTTCCATGCCTGCCTCGCCGAGTTCTCCGACAATGCGCTGCTGAGCTTCTTCATCGGTTTCATGGCTCGGATCCTCACCGACCTCACCGTCTACAAGAAGCTCTACGCCCAGCCCAACGAGGAGCTGTGGCGGCGCGGGCGCGACCATCAGATGCAGCTCATCGCGGCGCTGCGGGACGGGCAGGCCGAAGCGGCGCGCGAGATCATGCGCGATCACATGCAGATGGCGCGGCGGATGATGGAGGATCAGGAGGCCGTGGTGATGAAGCGCTTCATCGCCGAGTAGCCCAGCGTCCGAACAGCCCGAAGCCCGGCTGGCCTATTGGCTGACGATCTTGGGGAAGGGCTCGCCAAGGAAGGGCGCGTCCAGTGTCGGCACCGTCGCGGCCCAGTCGGCATAGGCGCCGGCGGTGGCATGGCCATGCAGCGTCCGCAGGTCGCGCAGCGGCGTTTCCGAATGATCGATGCGCAGGGTCAGCGGCGCGGCATGACGGCTCACCACAAGCAGCGCGGCCGAGAGCAGCCCCCGGCTGTCGCCGCCCGTGGCCGCGGCGCGGTCGAGCGCGTCCAGCAGACGCTGATCGAACGGCGCGGTGGAGGCGAGGAACCCGTCGAGGCAGGCATCGAGCACCGCCTCCGACGACAGCAGGTTGCCCGAGACAATCACGTTGCCCGCCTGCCGGACCCCGGCGGTGGGAATGCTCTCGGTCCCGGTGTGGTTCGCCGTGCGCCCCTGCGGATCGAGCGCCGAGAGCTGGCGCTGCGACTTGCCGGTGTCGGGCGCGACGACCTGCGCGACGGCCGCGTCGGCAGAGAGCCCCTGCCGCATCAGATCGAGCACCGCGGTGCCCCACATGGTCGAGGGCAGGGAGCCCTGCGAGGCGCTCAACCCGGCCTCGGCATCACCGCGCAGCACCCAGCCGCCGACGCAGAGGCTGCCGGTCGTGGCCGCGCCGCCGTAGCTGCCCGATTTTTCGTCGTAGGCGAGGATGGAAATGGTCATTCGCGGTCCCTGTCTGCTGCAGGGTTGAATTTATCATGAAAATTTGGCCTCATGCAATTTATCATGATAAATAATTCATCCTGACCATCTGGGAGGTCACGAAATGTCCATCACGTCCTTCACCCGCCGGGGCCTGCTGGCCGCGGGCACGGCCCTCACCCTGACTTTCGGCACGCTGACGGGCGCGCAGGCGCAAACGCCGCCGGGGGTTCTCATCGTCGGGCAGATCGCCGAGCCGAAGTCGCTCGACCCCGCCGCCGTGACCGCGGTGAACGACTTCCGCATTTTGATGAACGTCTACGACGGCCTCGTGCGCTACAAGGACGGCACGCTGGAGGTCGAGCCGGCGCTGGCCACCGACTGGACCATCTCCGAGGACGGCACGGAGTATACCTTCACCCTGCGCGAGGGCGTCAGCTTCCATGATGGCACGCCGTTCAACGCCGAGGCGGTGAAGTTCAACTTCGACCGCATGCTGGACGAGAGCCACCCGTTTCACGACACCGGCCCCTTCCCGCTGGCCTTCTTCTTCTCCTCGGTGGAGAGCGTCGAGGCCGTGGATGATCTGACCGTCAAGTTTACCCTCTCGGAACCTTACGCGCCCTTCCTGTCGAACCTCGCCTATCCGACCGGCCTGCTGGTCTCGCCCGCCGCGGTCGAGCAATACGGCGCGGATTTTGGCCGCAATCCTTCGGGCACAGGGCCGTTCAAGTTTGCCGAGTGGCGCTCGAACGAGGCGGTGGTGATCGAGGCCAACCCCGATTACTGGGACGGCGCGCCCGAACTGCAGGCAGTGGTGTTCCGCCCGATCACCGACGCCAACACCCGCACCGCCGAGATGCTGGCCGGCGGGATCGACCTGATGGTCGAGGTGCCGCCCGTGGCGCTCAGCGAGTTCCAGGGCGAGGCCTACACGCTGCACGAACAGGCCGGCCCGCACGTCTGGTTCCTGATCCTCAACGCCAAGGAAGGCCCCTTCGCCGACAAGCTGGTGCGGCAGGCGGCGAACTACGCGATCAACAAAGAGGCATTGGTGAACGACGTGCTGGAGGGGACCGCCGAGGTCGCCGCCGGGCCGACGCCGCCGGCCTTTGCCTGGGCCTATAACGACGATCTCGAGCCCTATCCCTACGACCCCGAGAAGGCCAAGGAACTGCTCGCCGAGGCCGGGGCCGAGGGTGCGGAGCTGACCTTCTACGTCACCGAGGGCGGCTCGGGCATGCTCGATCCCATCGCCATGGGCACCGCCATTCAGGCCGACCTCAATGCCGTGGGCTTCGACACCAAGATCGAGACCTACGAGTGGAACACCTTCCTCGGCGAGGTGAACCCCGGGCTCGAGGGCAAGGCCGACATGGCCGAGATGGCCTGGATGACCAACGATCCCGACACGCTGCCCTTCCTCGCGCTGCGCAGCGATGCCTGGCCGGACAAGGGCGGGTTCAACTCGGGCTACTATTCCAACCCCGAGGTCGACGAGCTGCTGGAAGCCGCCCGTGTCGCCACGGATCAGGACGAACGCGCCGAGCTCTACAAGCAGATGCAGACCATCGTGCAGGAGGACGCCCCCTGGGTCTTCGTGGCGAACTGGAAACAGAACGCTGTGACCTCGGAGCGGGTCGAGAACTTCACGCTGCAGCCGTCCTTCTTCCTGCTGCTGGATGACGTGGTGAAGAACTGATCCACCGTTGAGAGAGGGGCGCAGCCCCCGTCGCGGCCCCACGGGGCCGCGACGCGCCAGAGTAGTTTCCGCGCGGCCGCTCGGGGTCGCGACGTGCCAGAGTAATTTCCGAAAGACGAAGGGCGCAGGGCGTCCGCCGCAGATGGAGCTGCCATGACGGGTTACATCCTCAAGCGACTGCTCTCGGCCATCCCGGTGCTGCTGGGGATCACCGTGATCGTCTTCGCGATCATGGCGCTGATCCCCGGCGATCCGGCGACGGCGATCCTAGGGTCCTATGCGACGCCGGAGAACGTCGAGAAGCTGAACCGCGACCTTGGCCTCGATAAGCCGCTGGTGCAGCAGTATTTCATCTGGCTCGGCAATATGATGGGCGGCGATTTCGGCACCTCCTTCTCGCTCAACCGGCCGGTGCTCGACGAGGTGGTGGAGCGCTTCGGGGCGACGCTGGTGCTGGCGGGCACGGCCTTCGTGCTCTGCTCCATCTTCGGTATCGTGGCGGGGGTGATCTCGGCGGCGAACCAGTATGGCTGGGGCGACAAGGGCATCACCTTCGCGGTGCTGCTGGGGATTTCCATCCCGTCGTTCTTCCTTGGCATGATGATGATCCTGATCTTCGCGGTGAAGCTGAAGTGGTTCCCGGTCTCGGGCATGTGGCCGATCTACGGCGATCGCGACCTCTGGGCGCTGATCCGCCACCTGACGCTGCCCGCCATTGCCCTCGCCGTGGTGGCGACCGGGGTGATCGCGCGGCTGTCGCGCTCGGCCATGCTCGAGGTGCTGCGGCAGGATTTCATCCGCACCGCGCGGGCCAAGGGGGTGCATGAGCGCGGGGTGATCTGGCGCCACGCGCTGAAGGCGGCCATGGTCTCGATCATCCCGGTGCTGGGCATTCAGGCGGGCTTCGTGCTGTCGGGCGCGGTCTACATCGAGATCGTCTTCCAATGGCCCGGGGTCGGGCGGATGCTGGTCGACGCGATCCTCAAGCGCGACATCCTGCTGGTGCAGGGCGGGGTGGTGTTGGTGGCGGCCTGCTACGTGCTGTTCAACATCGCCGTGGACGTGGCGCAGAGCCTGCTCGACCCGAGGATCAAGACATGAGCGGCTTTCTCAAACTCCTCGCCCGCAACCGTCTGGCGCTGGCCGGGGGCATCGTCATGGTCCTCGTGGTGCTGCTTGCGCTGCTCACCCCGCTGCTGCCGCTGGCCGATCCCGATGTCACCAACACCGGCGCGCGCTTCCAGCCGCCGTTTTCCGAGGGCGCTTTGCTGGGCACCGATCACCTTGGCCGAGATCTGCTGTCGCGGCTGCTCTGGGGCACGCGGCTGTCGCTGGCGGTGGGCTTTGCCGCGGCCATTGCGGCGGCCACCATCGGCGCGGCGGTCGGCATCATCTCGGGGTTCTACGGCGGCCGCACCGACAACCTGATCATGCGCGGCGTCGATATGCTCATGGCCTTTCCCTACATCCTGCTGGCGCTGGCCATCGTCGCGGCGCTGGGGCCGGGGCTGCTCAATGCGCTGATCGCCGTGGCGGCGGTCAACGTGCCCTTCTTCGCGCGCAACATCCGCGGCATCACCGTCGGTCTTGCGCACCGTGAGTTCGTCGATGCGGCGCGTCTCTCGGGCCTGTCGAACACCCGCATCATCCTGTCGGAGATCCTGCCCAATGTGATCCCGGTGATCGTCATCGCCATGTCGACGACGATCGGCTGGATGATCCTCGAGACGGCGGGGCTCAGCTTCCTCGGCCTCGGCTCGCAGCCGCCGCAGGCGGATCTGGGCTCGATGCTGGGCGAGGCGCGCTCGGCGCTGATCACCAACCCGCACACCTCGGTGGTGCCGGGGCTGATGATCCTGATCATCGTCATGTCGATCAACCTGCTCGGCGACGGGGTGCGCGATGCGCTCGACCCGCGGTTGAAGTCCGGCGCGCTGTCGCGGCCCATGGCGGCGACCCGGGTGGACCGCAAAGGCCCGGTGCCGGAAAGCGCGGGGCAGGGGCTGCTCGAGGTGCAGGAGCTGCAGACCCAGTTCCACGTCAAGGACCGAGTCTACCGCGCGGTGGGCGGCGTGTCGCTGTACGTAAAGCCCGGCGAATGCCTCGGGCTCATCGGCGAGAGCGGCTCGGGCAAGTCGGTCACCGCGCTCAGCGTCATGGGACTGGTGGCCTCGCCGCCCGGGGTGATCACCGGCGGCGCGGTGCGCTACGAGGGCGAGGACCTGATCGGCGCGCCCTACGGCCGTCTGCGCGACATGCGCGGGCGCAATGTGGCCTATATCTTCCAGGACCCGCTGGCGACGCTGCACCCGCTCTACCGGGTCGGCGACCAGCTCATCGAGGCGATCCGCGCGCACCGCCCGATTGGGCGCAAGGACGGCCACGACCGGGCGCTGGAGCTGCTGAAGTCGGTGCGTATCCCGAACCCCGAGAAGCGGCTCAGTGATTACCCGCACGAGCTCTCGGGCGGCATGCGCCAGCGCATCGGCATCGCCATGGCGCTGGCCAATGAGCCCGACGTGATCATTGCCGACGAGCCGACCACCGCGCTCGACGTGACGGTGCAGGCGCAGATCCTCGCGCTGCTCGACGACCTGCGACGTGAGCGCGGGCTGGCCATCGTCTTCATCACCCATGACTTCGGCGTGGTGGCGCAGCTCTGCGACCGGGTGGCGGTGATGTACGCCGGGCGCATCGTCGAGGAGGGTCCGACCAAGGCGATCCTCGACACGCCGCTGCATCCCTATACCGCGCGGCTGATGGCCTGCGTGCCCGAGCTCGGCACCGGCAAGCGGCGGCTCGAGGCGATCCCCGGGCTGCCTCCGGTGGTCGACCGGCTGCCGCAGGGATGCGCCTTTGCCGAGCGCTGCACCCGCGCGCAGCCCGACTGCCTGGCGGGCGAGATCGACCTGCACCGCGCCGGGCCGCGCGCCGTGCGCTGCATCCATCCCGAAGCGCCGCTGCAGGAGGCCGCCGAATGAGCATCGCGCTGAAGCTGACAGACCTGTCGAAATCCTTCGCCGTGGGGCGGCGCCTGTTCGGCGGCCCGGTGGGCCATGTGCACGCGGTGCATCCGATCACCCTCGCCGTGCCGCAGGGCGAAACGCTGGGCATCGTCGGCGAGAGCGGCTGCGGCAAGTCCACGCTGGCCCGCCTTCTGGTGGGGCTGATCGCGCCCACCACGGGCAGCATCGAGATCGACGGCGCGGCGCTGGACAACGCCGATCCGGCCATCTTCGGCAAGCGCATCCAGTACGTCTTTCAGGACCCGATCTCCTCGCTCAACCCGCGCAAGACCATCCGGCAGATCATGGAGGCCCCGCTCAAGCGCCTGCACGGCATGGGCAAGGCCGAGCGCGACCGGCGGATTTCCGAGATCTTCGCCAGCGTGAACCTGCGCGAGGAGTTCCTCGAACGCTACCCGCACGAGTTCTCCGGCGGGCAGGCGCAGCGCATCGGCATTGCGCGGGCGCTGGCGGCGCAGGCCAGCATCCTGATCCTCGACGAGCCGGTCTCGGCGCTGGATGTCTCGGTGCAGGCGCAGGTGCTGAATCTGCTGGCCGATCTCAAGGCCGAGTTCGGGCTGACCTATCTCTTCATCTCGCACGATCTGGCGGTGGTCGAGGCGGTCAGCGACCGCATCGCGGTGCTCTACTTCGGCTCGGTGGTCGAGCTGGGCCCGGCCGAGGAAGTGTTCCGCGCGCCGCGCCATCCCTATACCAAGCTGCTCGCCGACAGCGCGCCCGTCGTGGGGCGCCCGCTGACCGCGCCCGAGCAGAAGGGGACCGAACTGCCCGACCCGCTGAACCCGCCACCGGGCTGCGCCTTTGCCGCGCGCTGCCCGCGTGCGACGGACCGCTGCCGGGCCGAGGTGCCGAAACTGGAGACTGCGGGCGGAAAGACGCAGGTCGCCTGCTTCCACCCGCTGAGCTGACTCAGTCCGCGTTGCGGTCGAGGTCGCGGAACTGGCGGGTCACCAGCTCTTGCGCCTCGCCGATATGCAGGCGCAGCGCGGCTTCGGCGGCCTCCGGGTCGCCGCGGCGAATGGCATCTAGGATGGGCTCATGGGTCTCGGCGATCTTCCGGGCGTCGTCGTAGAGCCGCCCGATCACCATGATCGAAAACTCGGTCTCGGCGGCGATCTGCTCGAAGACGTGCAGGAACTTGGGGTTGCCGCTGCCCGCGCAGAGCAGGCGGTGGAACTCCATGTCCGCCTCGACCTGGGTGAGCATGTCGGCCTCGTCCTCGGCAACGCGGTGCAGCACCGCGATCTGCGCGGCCAGCCGGTCGATGGTGCCGTCGAGCCCGTCGCGGATGACCCGGCGGGCGGCGGCGGTCTCGATCACCAGCCGCAGCTCGTAGAGGTCGTTCAGCGCCTCGACCGAGGTCTCGCGCACGAAGAAGCCGCGATTGGCGCGGTAGGTGACGAGGCCGGAGTTCTCCAGCAGGCGCGCGGCCTCGCGCACCGGGGCACGGCTGACGCCGAGCTCGCGGGCCACGACCGACTCCGACAGCCGCGCGCCGGGCGCAAGCTGGCCGGTGACGATGGCCTTGCTGAGCCGGGTCGCCACGCGCTGCACGAGGCCCTCGCGGTCGAGCGGCTCGAAACCTGTGGATCTGGGAGAGTTTGCCATGCGGATTGCCATGCGGAGCGGTCGCCTGAATTTTCTTCAGAGTAAGTGTCGACCTGTAGATTGTCGACAATTCTCTTGACCGAGGCGGGGGCGCTGCCCTTAGTCTGGCTTCAAATCATGCAATTGTGACTCGCCTCCAAGGTGAGCGCCTCAGGGAATGACAGGGAGGGCCGCAATGCGCGACGGCACGCAATCCCCCGACGTGACGCACCTCCGCCGCGATCTGGCTGCGGCCTACCGGCTGATCGCGCTGGAGGGTATGGACGACGGCATCTACACCCATATCTCGGCGCGGCTGCCGGACGGTCCGGGTGGCGAGAAACGCTTCCTGCTCAATCCGTTCGGGCTGCGCTTCGACGAGGTGACCGCCGCGAACCTGGTGACCGTGGACGAGACCGGCGCCGTGATCGACGACCCCTATGGCGCCGGGGTCAACGCCGCGGGCTTCACCATCCATTCCGCCGTGCACATGGCGCGTCACGACGCGGTCTGCGTGCTGCACACCCATACCGTCGCGGGGGTCGCGGTCTCGTCGGTCAAGGAGGGGCTGCTCAGCCTCAACCAATGGTCGGCGCAATTTCACGACAGCATCGCCTATCACGCCTACGAAGGCATCGCGCTCGACCTCGCCGAGCGCGAGCGCATCGTCGCCGACCTTGGAGACAAGCAGGTCATGCTGCTGCGCAACCACGGCACGCTGCTGCTTGGCCGCTCGGTGGCCGAGGCGGTGAAGCTGGCGCTGAACCTCGAGCGGTCGTGCAAGGCGCAGGTCGCCGCGCTCGGCATGGGGCTGACCCCCGACGTGCTGCCGGACGGGGTCGCCGCCCATGCCGCCGGCCAGTACCAGCGCGCCTACGATTCCATCGAGCTTCGCGGCAAGCCCGATCCAGAATGGGCCGCGCAGCTGCGCCGGCTCGACGCTCACGCCCCGGGCTACCTGGGCTGAGCAACTGCCCGCCCCGGGCAGCGACCGGGGCCTGACTTTCGAAGAAAAGCAGACAACCAGAACCGACAGGGATCCCCATGACCAAACTCAGAGCGACCACCTTCCTTATCGCCGCCACCCTCGCCGCGCCGCTTGCCGCGCAGCAGGAGGGCGGCCGCCTCGACATCGTCGTGCAGCCCGAGCCGCCGGGGCTGATGCTCGGCCTCGTGCAGAACGGCCCGACGCAGCTCGTGGCGGGCGACATCTACGAGAGCCTGCTGCGCTACAACTCCGACCTCGAGCCGCAGCCGAGCCTTGCCGAGAGCTGGGAGATCTCGGACGACGGTCTGACCTACACCTTCAACCTGCACGAGGGCGTCACCTGGCACGACGGCGAGCCTTTCACTGCCGATGACGTGGTGTTCTCGGCCGATGTCTTCCTGCGCGAGACCCACGCCCGCCTGCGCGCCTCGCTGGCCTACGTGGAGAGCATCACCGCGCCCGATGACACCACCGTCGTGTTCCAGCTCAAGGAGCCTTTCGGCCCGTTCATCAACGCCTTCGAGGCCGGCACCATGCCGATCGTGCCCAAGCACATCTACGAGGGCACCGACTACGCCACCAACGAGATGAACGCGACGCCCATCGGCACCGGCCCGTTCAAGTTCGAGACCTGGGAGAAGGGCAGCTACATCCACCTGGTGAAGAACGAGGACTACTACCTCGAGGGCAAGCCCTACCTCGACGAGGTCTATTACCGGGTGATCCCCGATGCCGCCGCCCGCGCCGTGGCCTTCGAGACCGGCGAAGTGGACGTGCTGCCCGGCGGCTCGGTCGAGAACTGGGACGTGCCGCGCCTGACCGAGATGGAGGGCGTCTGCTCCACCGGCGCGGGCTGGGAGTTCTTCGCGCCGCTGGCGTGGATGTGGATGAACAACCGCGAAGGGCCGACCTCGGACGTGCGTTTCCGTCAGGCGGTGATGTACGCCATGGACCGCGACTTCGTGAAGGACGTGGTGTGGAACGGTTTCGGCAAGGTCGCCACCGGGCCGGTCGCCTCGTCGACCAACTTCTACAGCGACGACGTCACCCCGTATGACTAC
The DNA here is from genome assembly GCF_020524285.1 of Alloyangia pacifica. Taxonomy (GTDB): domain Bacteria; phylum Pseudomonadota; class Alphaproteobacteria; order Rhodobacterales; family Rhodobacteraceae; genus Salipiger; species Salipiger pacificus_B. The sequence continues at coordinate 378,065 of NZ_JAIVKX010000004.1, read as the reverse complement.
AATCCCGAGAAGGCCGAGGCGCTGCTCGAGGAGATGGGCTACGACGGCGCGCCGGTGCGTATCCTGCCGCTGCCCTATGGCGAGACCTGGCAACGCTGGGCCGAGGCGGTGCGGCAGAACCTGTCGGAGGTCGGCATCAACGCCGAGATCGACAGCACCGACGTGGCGGGCTGGAACGAGAAGACCTCGCAGTGGGATTACGATCTGGCCTTCACCTACCTCTACCAATACGGCGATCCGGCGCTTGGCGTGTCGCGCAACTACACCGCCGACCGCATCAAGAAGGGCAGCCCCTGGAACAACGTCGAGGGCTACGAGAACCCCGAGCTCGACGCCAAATGGGCGGCGGCGGCCACGATGGTCACCCCCGAGGAACGCGCCGCGGCCTACGCCGAGATCCAGAAGGAGATCGTCGACGACGTGCCGGTGGCCTGGCTGCAGGAGCTGGAGTTCCCGACCATCTACCGCTGCGACGTCAAGGACCTGGTGACCACCGCCATCGGCATCAACGACGGTCCGCGCGACGCCTGGATCGAAGAGTAATCCTCGCATATCGGGGCGGGCCCGCGCGGCCCGCCCTCACGTCGCCCCCGGCATGACCGCCTTGGGGGCAGGAACCAACGGGACGACCGGCGTGTCGAACGGGGGCCAATGAGCATATTCACCGTCATCCTGTCACGGGCGTTCAAGGCGTTCCTGACACTCCTGGCCATCGCGGTCCTGAACTTCTGCCTGCTGCACGCAGCGCCGGGTGATCCGGCGGTTGTGCTGGCGGGCGAGGCCGGGGCCGCCGACGAGCAGATGATCGAGCAACTGCGCGAACGCTTCGGTCTCGACCAGCCCTTCTACGTGCAGCTCGGCAAATACGTCGGCGGCGTGCTGCAGTTCGACCTCGGCTATTCCTTCCGGCAAGGCGCGCCGGTCTCCGAGCTGATCCTCGACCGGCTCCCGGCGACGCTGCTGCTGACGCTGACCGCCTTCGTGATCTCGCTAGTGCTCGGCATCGCCTTCGGTGTCGCCGCCTCGGCGCGGGTGGGCAAGCCGTCGGACAGCCTGCTGACCACGCTGGCGCTGCTGTTCTACGCCACGCCGCTCTACTGGGCGGCGCTGATGGCGGTGCTGGTGTTCTCGGTCTGGCTCGGCTGGCTGCCCGGCTTCGGCTACGAGACGGTGGGCGCGGATTACACCGGCATGGCGCGGGTGATCGACATCGCCAAGCACCTCGTGCTGCCGGCGCTTACGCTGGGGCTCTTCTTCATGGCCGTCTACATGCGCATGACCCGCGCCTCGATGCTCGAGGTGAGCCAGCTCGATTTCGTGAAGACCGCCAAGGCCAAGGGCCTTTCCGGCCCGGCGATCCGCCGCCGCCACATCCTGCGCAACGCGATCCTGCCGGTGGTGACGCTGGCGGGCCTGCAGGCGGGCCAACTGGTGGGCGGCGCGGTGCTGACCGAGACCGTCTTTGCCTGGCCGGGCATCGGGCGGCTGATGTTCGAGAGCCTCGCGGCGCGCGACTACAACACCATCCTCGGCGTCTTTCTCGTCTCGGCCGCCATGGTGATCCTGTTCAACATCGTGACCGACATCGTCTACCGGCTTGTCGATCCGCGCATCGGCGCGCGCGCGTAAGGGAGGGCTCAGATCATGTGGAAACGTTTCTCCTCCAACATCGGCGCGATGATCGGCGTGGTGCTTCTGGTGGCGGTGATCGCCATCGCCATCTTCGCCCCGCTGCTGTTCAGCCATGATCCGTGGCAGATGGTACAGCGCCCGTTCCTTGCGCCCTTCAGCATGGACGGTCTGCCGCTCGGCACCGACACGCTGGGCCGCGACGTCGCCTCGCAGCTGGCCTATGGCGCGCGCGTGTCGCTGCTGGTGGGCCTCGTGTCGACGCTGGTGGCGCTGCTGATCGGCGTGCCGCTGGGGGCGCTGGCGGGCTTTTACGGCAACTGGGTGGACGAGGGCGCCATGCGCTTCACCGAGTTCTTCCAGACCATCCCCAACTTCGCGCTGGCTATTGTGCTGGTGGCGATCTTCGAGCCCACATTGGCCTCGATCACCATCGCCATCGCCATCGTGTCGTGGCCGCCGGTGGCGCGTCTGGTGCGGGCCGAGGTCATGTCGGTGCGCAAGCGCGAGTTCGTCGACGCCGCAAGGCTGGCGGGCCTGTCGCGCCCGCGTATCCTGATGACGCAGGTTCTGCCGAATACTGTCTCGCCGATCATCGTCATGGCCTCGCTGATGGTCGCTACCGCGATCCTGCTGGAAAGCTCGCTGTCCTTCCTCGGCCTCGGTGATCCCAACGCGATGAGCTGGGGCTACATGATCGGCGCGGCGCGTACGGTGATCCGCAGCGCGTGGTGGCTCAGCTTCTTTCCGGGCATCGCCATCGTCATCACGGTGCTGGCGCTGAACCTCATCGGCGAGGGTCTGAACGATGCCCTCAACCCCCACCTCAGCCGGAAGGGCAAGGCATGAGCGCGCTCTCCATCGAACACCTCAGCATCGGTCTGCCGCAGGGCGCCGACCGGGCCTTCGCGGTCGAGGACATCTCCTTCGCCATCGAGAAGGGCGAGATCCTCTGCGTGGTCGGAGAGAGCGGCTCGGGCAAGTCGATGACCGCCAATGCGCTGATGGGGCTGCTGCCGCCGGGCGTGACGGTGAAGTCCGGCCGTGCCATGTTCGAGGCGCGCGACATCCTGCGCCTGCCGGAGGCCGAGAAGCAGGCGCTGCGCGGCGAGCGCATCGCGATGATCTTCCAGGAGCCGATGACCGCGCTCAACCCGCTGATGCGCATCGGCGAGCAGATCGCCGAGGTCTTCGCCGCACATGACCGCTTTTCCCAGCAGGAGCGGCGCGACAAGGCGCTGACCCTCATCCGCGAGGTCGGGCTGCCGGATCCGGAGAAGATCATCCGCGCCTATCCCTTCCAGCTCTCGGGCGGGCAGCGGCAGCGGGCGATGATCGCCATGGCGCTGGCGCTGGAACCGAAACTGCTGATCGCCGACGAGCCCACGACGGCGCTCGACGTCACCACGCAGGCGCAGATCCTCAAGCTGATCCTCGACCTGCGCGAGCGGCATGGCATGGCGGTGATGTTCATCACCCACGACTTCGGCGTGGTGGCCGAGATCGCCGACCAGGTGATCGTCATGCGCGAGGGCCGGGTGGTCGAGCGTGGCAGCGCCGCCTCGGTGCTCACCGATCCGCAGCACGAGTACACCCGCCGCCTGCTCGACGCGATCCCCACCGGCAAGCTGCCCCCCGCCCGTGCCCCGCGCGAGGTGCCGGCGCTGGAGATCAAGGGGCTGCGCAAGGTCTACCGCACCGGGGGTGGCTTCTTCCGCCCGGTGCGCGAGGTGCGTGCGGTGGATGACGTCTCGCTCACCGTGGGGCGCGGCGAGGTGCTGGGGCTGGTGGGCGAATCCGGCTCGGGCAAGTCGACGCTGGGCCGCACCGCGGTGCGACTGGTGACGCCGGACGGCGGGCAGGTGCTGGTCGGCGGCACCGATCTGGCGGCGCTGTCGGAGGAGGAGCTGCGCAAACAGCGCCACAAGGTGCAGATGGTGTTTCAGGATCCCTATGCCTCGCTCAACCCGCGCCAGCGCATCATGGGGGCCCTCACGGACGGGCCCATCACCAAGGGCTTCCCGAAAGCGCAGGCGCAGGCCCGCGCGCGCGAACTGCTGGAGATCGTCGGCCTTGGCGCCGAGGCGGCCAGCCGCTTCCCGCATGAATTCTCCGGCGGCCAGCGCCAGCGTATCGGCATCGCGCGCGCGCTCGCCATGGACCCCGAGCTGATCATCGCCGACGAGGCGGTTTCGGCGCTGGACGTGTCGATCCAGGCGCAGGTGCTGGACCTTCTGCGCGATCTGCGCGAGCGTTTCGACCTGTCGATCCTCTTCATCACCCACGATCTGCGGGTGGCGGCGCAGCTCTGCGACAGGATCGCCGTGATGCAGAAGGGAAAACTGGTGGAGATCGGAACCGTGCACGACATTTTCCTGAGGCCCCAACAAGACTACACGCGGCAGCTCCTGGCCGCCGTGCCCGGCGCCGACTGGGCCAAGGCGGGCGCCGCATGAGGGGCGTCATCACGACGACCGGCGGCGTCGACCTCTGGCCGCACTTCAACGGGATCTTTGCCGAGGATGCGCCCGAGCTGACGGTGATGCGTCGCGAGGACGTCACGGATCCGGCGCAGGTGGATTTCGTCTTCACCTTCATTCCGCCCGACGATGTCTTCGAGGGCATGACCGGCCTCAAGGCGATCTTTTCGGCCGGGGCGGGCACCGACGCGATCATGGCGTGCCCGTCGCGCCCCGCGCATGTGCCGGTCTACCGGGTCGAGGATGCCGACCAGGCGCTGCAGATGGCGGGCTTCGCCGCCTTCCACGTGCTCTGGCACCACCGCGACATGGGCCGCTACGTGGCGCAGCAGCAACGGGGAGAGTGGGCGCGCACGGTCACCGGGCTCTCGCCGACCTATCGCCGCGTCGGCGTGTTGGGCTTCGGCCACATGGGCCGCGCCATCGCCAAGGGTCTGATGGGGCTGGGCTATCCGGTGGCGGGGTATTCGCGCCGCGCGCCCGATCCGGCGGAGCCGGGCGTGGCGCATTTCCACGGCGACGGGCTGGATGATTTTCTTGCACGGACAGACATCCTGGTGAACGTGCTGCCGCTGACCGGGGCCACGCGCGGGCTGATCGATGCAGGCTTCCTGTCGAAGCTGCCGCAGGGCGCGGCGCTGGTGCAGATGGGTCGCGGCGGGCAGGTGGTCGAGGACGACCTGATTGCGCAGCTCGACAGCGGGCACCTCTCGGGGGCCTCGATGGACGTCTTCGAGACCGAGCCCCTGCCGCAGGACCACCCGCTCTGGGCGCACCCGAAGGTGCTCATCACCCCGCATGTCGCCAGCATCCCCGAGCGCCGCTTCGTGGTGCGGGCGATCCGCGAGCGGCTTTCCTCCCTCTGATCCCGGACCCAGCCTGATGACAGACCCCAACGACCTCACCGCCCGCGAGCTCGCCGTCCGCGTCCGCGCCGGCACGCTGAAGGCGGCCGAGGTGACCCGCGCCACGCTCGACCGGGTGGCGCGGCTGAACCCCGGCATCAATGCCATCGTGCAGGACACCGGAGAGGAGGCCATGCGCGACGCCGAGGCGCTCGATGCCCGCATCGCCGCGGGCGACGAGGGCGGCGCGCTGGCAGGCGTGCCGGTGACGGTCAAGGTGATCGCCGACCAGAAGGGCTATGCCACCACCAATGGCACGACGCTGGCCAAGGACCTGATCGCCACCGAGGACAGCCCCTTCCTGCGCAATATGCGCGCGCAGGGGGCCATCGTGGTGGGGCGCACCAACTGCCCGGCCTTCTCCTACCGCTGGTTCAGTTCCAACAAGCTGCATGGCACCACCAGCAACCCGCATAACCCAGATCTGACACCCGGCGGCTCGTCGGGCGGCGCCGGGGCGGCCACGGCGGCGGGGCTGGGGCATATCGCCCATGGCACCGACATCGCCGGATCGATCCGCTATCCGGCCTACGCCTGCGGCGTGCAGGGGCTGCGGCCGACGCCGGGGCGGGTGCCGGCCTTCAACCACTCGGGACCGGACCGCGCCATCGGCCCGCAGCTCATGGCCGTGGCGGGGCCGCTGGCTCGCCGCGTCGATGATCTGCGGCTGGGACTCGAGGGCATGGCGGGCTATGCGCCCGACGATCCCTGGAGCGCGCCGGTGCCGCTCACCGGTCCTGCCGTGGTGCCACGTGTGGCGCTGATGAAGCGCCCCGGCGGCATCGCGACCGACCCGCGCATCCTCGCCGATCTCGAACGCGCCGCCGAGGTCCTGCGCAAGGCGGGATGGCAGGTCGAGGAGCCGACGCAGGTGCCCGATATCCGCGAGGCGGTGGAGCTGCAGATCGACCTGTGGCTCTCGGACGCGCATTCCGACAAGCTGGCGGCGGCAAGGCTCGAGGGTGATCCGGGGGCCATCGCGCTGCTGTCCTTCTACGAGGAGCGGGCGCGGGGCATCGACCTTGCGAAGTTCAGCGAGCTGTTCAGCCGCCGCGCGCGGCTGATCCGGGCGTGGCGCGCCTTCCTCGTTGACTACCCGCTCGTGCTGATGCCGGTCTCCGCCGCGCTGCCCTTCGCGCAGGATGAAGACCTGAATGGCCCCGAGGCCATCGCGCGCCTGTGGGAGGCCCAGGTGCCGCAGATCGGGATCCCGCTGCTCGGCCTTCCGGCGCTGTCGGTCTGTTCCGGGGTGGAGGCGGGCGTGCCCTCGGGCGTGCAGCTGGTCGCGCCGCCCTGGCGCGAGGACTTGTGTCTCGAGGCAGGCGAGGTGCTGGAGCGCAGCTTCGGGCTGCATCCGCCGGGCTGACCTGGCCCGACTTGCAGACGAGACCCGGCGCGCGCCTCGGCGCGCGTTTTCCTGTGGCCATGACCCAGGAACGACTCAAGGACGCCCAAAGGCGCTATCCCCTATAGATCGGGTAGTCTTGTCGATGATGGGGGACTTCTGGTAGCGGAGGAGGGACTTGAACCCCCGACACGCGGATTATGATTCCGCTGCTCTAACCAACTGAGCTACTCCGCCAAGAAGTGAGCGCTGAATATGGTTATGGGCCGGGAGGGTCAAGCGGAAAAATCACCTGCCGTGGCGGAAATTTCGCACCCCCTCCCGGGGCCTCATTTCACGATGGTTTCGTCACGCACGAAGAGGTTCGCCCAGGCCCGGTCGACCAGCTCGCGGGTCATCTTGTGCGGCCAGCCTTCGAAGTCGCAGATGGCCTTCATCTGGTCGATGAGAAACACCGGCTGGTAGTTGGCGTAGACGTTGTCGATGGTCGGATACTTGCTTTTCAGCAGGTAGACGAGCGAGTCCTCGTCGAGCCCCATCTGCTTCTTGCGCGCGACCATGGCGAAGATCTTCAGGAAGTCCTGCTGGTTCGGCCCGTCGATCTTGATCTTGAAGAAGATCCGGCGCAGCGCCGCCTTGTCGAAGATCTCGTTGGGGTGGAAGTTGGTCGAGAAGATCACCAGCGTGTCGAAGGGCACCTCGAATTTCTCGCCCGACTGCAGGGCAAGGATATCCTTGCTTTCCTCCAGCGGCACGATCCAGCGGTTGACCAGTTTCTGCGGCGGCTCGGCCTGGCGGCCAAGGTCGTCGACGATGAAGAGGCCGCCGGTGGACTTGAGCTGTAGCGGCGCCTGGTAGGTGCGCGCGGTCGGGTTGTAGACCAGATCGAGCATGTCGAGCGACAGCTCGCCGCCGGTGATCACCGTGGGCCTGTCGCAAAGCACATAGCGGGTGTCGAAGCGCGTGGTACGGCGCAGGCGGGTCGGATCCTCGATCTCGGTCTCGGCAGCATTGTGCACGATGGGATCGTAGACGGTGATGACCTGGCCGGAATACTCGATGGCGCGCGGCACGTAGATGCGGTCGCCCAGGGCTTCGCGGATGCCGTTGGAGATCGAGGACTTACCGTTGCCCGGCGGGCCGTACATCAGGATCGAGCGGCCCGCGCTCACCGCCGGACCCAGATGCGAGAGCAGGTCGGGCGGCAGCACGAGGTGACCCATGGCGCCGGTCAGCGCCTCGCGGGTGACCTGGATATTGCGGATCGACTGGCGCTGCACCTGTTCGCGGTAGGCCGAGAGCGGCACCGGCATCGGGCCGAAGTATTCGGACTGCGACAGCGCGTCGAGGGCGCGCGCCCTGCCGCTGTCGGTGAGCTGGTAGTGCATCTCGCTGCTGACCGCGTCGCCACGGGTGCCCATCGCCTCGATCAGCCCTTGGCCGCGGGCCAGGTCGACGAGTTCCTGGGTGATGACGATCGGCAGGCAGATCGCCTGCGCGAGATCGCTGACCACGTTGGTGTTCTTGCGGAACAGCGTCTTGAGGACGATGTCGCGCATCATGGTGCGCGGCAGGACCATGTCTTCGAGGCGCTTCGGGGCCGGGGGCGCGATCACGCCGGAGGTCTGCATGTTCATCGGTGCTCTGCCCTGTCTCTGTCCTGCTCGGGTGTGTTGCTCGGGTGCGCCAAGGGGCGTGTCGTGGTCCGGAGCCAGTCCGGCGCCATGGCCCGCGTTGTTGCGGCTCAGGAAACTCCAGCATTGTGGCAAGAGCTTGTCTCGGCGCGGGAATTGCCGGGGCGGCTTGCGCGAAAGCGGTGGGTGGGGGAGGCTGCCGGGAACGAACAGGAGAGCGCGATGACGGATGGAATGACGGTCGGGGTGATCGGCGGGACGGGCATGCTGGGGCGGAGTATGGTGACCGCCTTTCTGGACAGCGGCGTGGTGCCTCCCGGGGCGCTGTGGGTCGCCAACCGCTCGGGCGCGCGGGGCGATCTGCCCGAGGCGGTGCAGGTGACCGCCGACGCGCAGGCGCTGGCCGCGGCCTGCGAAGTGGTGATTCTGTCGGTGCCGCCGGCGCTGTTCGAGGCGCTGCGGATCGATGCCTCGGGCGCGCTGGTGATCTCGGTGATGGCGGGGGTGTCGCGGGCGCGGATCGCCGAACACACGGGCGCCACGCGCGTGGTGCGGGCGATGTCGAGTCCGGCGGCGGCGCGGCGGCTGGCCTTCTCGCCCTGGTGCGGCGAGGTCTCGACCGACGATGGCACGCGGGTGACCGAACTCCTGGGCGCCTGCGGCAAGGCGGCGGAGGTCGCGGACGAGTCGCAGATCGAGATCTTCACCGCGATGACCGGCCCGGTGCCAGGCTTCGTCGCGCAATTTGCGGCGGCGATGGCGGACTATGCGGCGCGGCGGGGCGTTGCCCCCGAGGTCGCGGACATGGCGGTGCGGCAGCTGTTCCTGGCCTCGGGCGAGATGCTGGCGCAGGAGGCGCCGACACCGCAGCAGCACGTGCAGGAGATGGTCGACTACGCGGGGACCACCGCGGCGGGGCTGCTGGCACTGCAGGACGCCGGGTTGCAGGGCGTGGTGGACAGGGGGCTCGACGCCGCGGTCGCCCGCACGCGCGAGATCGCGGGCTAGGGCGTCGGCGCCGCGCCGTAGAGCGCGCCGAGCACCAGGTAGAGCGCCAGGGTGCCGGCCAGCGCCAGCCCCATGGGAAAGCGGCTTCCGCTCTCCCAGCTCTTCCAGTCGGGGGCGAGCCGGCGCAGCGGTGTGGCGCGTATCAGCCTGTGGCTGGTGAAGGCCGCGAGCAGTGTCGCGGCAAAGAGCGCCATGACGAAACGCAGATCCCCGAGGTGGATGAAGGGCGCGGCGGCGGCGGCGAACTTGGCATCCCCCGCGCCGACGGCGCCGCCGGCGTTGAGCGCGATCCCGGCAACCAGCACCGCGAGCATCTGAAGATAACGCCAGGCGTAGATGTCCAGCGGCAGCACGATGGGCCCGACGACCACGAAGATCGCGAAGAGGCAGATCACCGCCTTGTTGAGTATCCGCATGTATTTCATGTCGGTGAAGCAGACCCAGAGGCAGACCGCCAGGACCGGGGGCAGGAACCAGATCGCGGCGGTTGCGGAGATCACCAACATGTCTGACGCCTCAGTTCGTGACCGGGCCTTCCAGCGCGTCGAGGGCGCGGGCGGCGGCTTCGAAGTGCTGCGGGTGGGTCTCCAGCGCGTCGCGCAACAGCCCCTTGCCGATCTCGACGTCGCCGCGCTTGACCGCGGCAAGGCCCAGCGTCTGCAGCAGCTCGGCCCGCTCGACCTGCGTCATCTGCACCACCGGCAGCGTATAGTTGCCCTGCGCGCCGCGTGCCAGAACCAGATTGTTCTTGGCGGTGAAGAGCTTGGGATCGTGGCGGATGGCATCTGAAAACAGCCGTTCCGCATCGGCATAATCGCCGCGCGAAAGCTTGGAGTAGCCCCAGTTGTTCAGCACCGAGGCCGGCTTGGTGGTCAGCCCGGAGGCGACCTCGTAGAAGCTGTCCGCCTTCTTCCACTCCTGGTGGCTGTCGGCGATCATCGCTTCGAGCCGGTAGCGCTGGAAGGTCTCGTGGGTGGGGGGGATGCCGTCGAGCACCTGCTCGGCGCGGTCCCAGTTGTTGTTGCGGATCAGCGCGTCCGCGAGCGAGACCTGGTCGTCGCTGGTCGAGCCCTCGTGGGCGATGACCTGGGTCCAGGCGCTGGTGGCCTCGGGGTAACGCTTGGCGCGCACCAGAGATTTGGCCAGCCCGCGCTGGAAGTCGATGCGGGAGGGATCCTGTTCGGCGCTGCGCGAGAAATAGGCCACGGCCTCGTCGGGATCGCCCGCGGAAAGCATGACCTCGGTCAGCCCGGCACCGTCGATGGCGTTGACGCCGGAAAATTCGCGATCCACCGCGTCCTTGTCGATATCCTTGCCACAGGCGGACAGGGCCAGAATACCCGCCGCGAGGGCGATCAAAACATTCGGGTGGCGCATTTCCTGCGTCCTCTTGCTGCTCTTACCTCTTGCGCTGGCCTGTCTGCGCCGCTTTTGCGGTCTCAGTCGTTGCGCCGGATAAGGAAACTTCCGCTGCCCCGGCGGACCAGCCTATAGTCTTGATTTTGCGCCGGATCATAACCGGTATCGTCGCGCTTTGCGAGCGCCAAGCGCAGATTGTCGCGAATTGCGTCACTTTCTCCGTTGTCGAGGGCATAGGCGCGACGGAAAATCTCGGCGGCCTCCGATGTCTGGCCACTGTTCATCAGCGCCACGCCGAGATTGTTCCACGCCTCGGGCCAGGTCGGCTCGACCTCCACGGCGCGGCGAAGCAACGTCTCGGCCTGCCCGAGCCTTCCGAGGGCGAGGTTGGCGGAGCCGAGCGAGCTGAGCACCTCTGCGGTGAGCCCGTGGGTGCCCGCGGCGCGGGTATAGGCCTCGAGCGCAAGCTCCGACTCGCCCGCCTGCATCAGCCGGTGCCCGACGAGCAGTTGGTCCACCTCCTGACCGCTCGGATCGAGCGTCGGTGCGAAGGGCGTGCCGTCCTGTTGCTCCAGCGTCTCGGGCGCGCCGAAACCACCAAGGCCGCCCGTGGAACAGGCGGCCAGGCAGAGCAGGGCGACGGTGGCACAAACTGGACGTGGATTCATTCTGCCGGGTCTAGAAGTTGGCGCTGAACTGGCCGAGGCCCACGATCGACGGTCCGACGAGGATGATCATCAACGGGGGCACCGTCAGCATCATAGTGGTGAGCGTCATCTTTGTCGGCAGCTTGTTTGCCTTTTCCTCGGCGCGCATGACCCTTTTGTCACGCATCTCGCCGGCGTAGACTCGCAGGGCGTCGGCGATCGAGGTGCCGAAGCTTGCCGCCTGGTTGAGCACGATCACGAAGGACGACACATCGTTCACCCCGCAGCGGTCGCCCATGTCGGCAAGCACGCTGGCCTTGTCCTTGCCCGCCTTCAGCTCGTGGCAGACGATTTCGAACTCATCGGCCAGCGCGGGATAGGAGGCGTGCAGCTCTTTGGCGACGCGGTTGATCGACTGGTCCAGCGACTGGCCCGCCTCGACACAGACGAGCATCATGTCGAGCGCGTCGGGGAAGCCTTCCTCGATCTGCTGGCGGCGCTCCTCGACGCGGCGCGTGATCCAGTACTTGGGTGCGAGGTAGCCGGCGGCGCCGGGCCCGAGCATCCACATCAGCTTGGTCGTAAGCGGCGTCTCGGGCGTGTCGAGCACCAGCAGGTAGTAAAGCGAGCCCACGGCGAGCAGGCCGAGGCCGAGCAACATCTGCGCGAGATAGTAGAGCCGCACTGAGTCGCGGCTGCGATAGCCGGCCTGCATCAGCTTCTTGCGGACCGCGCCGAGTTCCTCTTCGGTGGTCGGCTCAAGATACTGCGCGTAGCGGTTCAGCTTCTCGTTGCGCTTGGTGTCGCGCAGCACGGCGCGGGTGTCCTTCTCCATCTTCTGCCGCGCGGTCTCGCGCAGCTTGTCCATGGGATCGGGACGCGAACGCAGCATAAGCGGGATGCTTGCGAGGATCAGCAGGAAGGCGAGGCCGGCAACCACCAGCAGCGGGCCGGCGGGGCCGAGCTTTGCGGTGATCAGGGCGTTGAGGGTATCGAGCATGGCATGCTCCTCAGACTTTGATGTTCACCAGGATGCGCATGACGATCAGGTTCAGAACCAGGAAGACGGCCACGGCGAAACAGGCGGGGATGAAGAACGGGTGGTCGAGCACCTCGTCGTAGTAGTGCGGGTCCAGCACCTGGATCGCGAGCAGCACGAAGACGGGGAAACCCGAGAGGAACTTGCCGGACCATTGCGCCTCGGCGGTGATCGCCTTCACCCGGCGGAACAGCCGGAAGCGGGCGCGGATCACCTTGGCCAGGCCCTCGAGAATCTCGGCGAGGTTGCCGCCCGACTGCTGCTGGATGCTGACCGCCACCGCAAGGAAGCGCAGATCCTGCATGTCGAGCCGTTCCGCCATGTGCTTGAGCGCCTCGCCGATGTCGCGGCCATAGGTCGCCTCGTCCGAGATCACCCCGAACTCGGTGGCCAGCGGATCCTTGATCTCCTTGGAGACGATGCTGATCGCCGAGCTGAACGGGTAGCCGACGCGCAGGCTGCGCACCATCAGTTCGACCGCGTCGGGCAGTTGCTCCTCGATCAGGGCGAGACGCTTCTTGGCCTTGCCGTTGACCCACATGTAGACGCCGCCGACGCCGATCAGGATGCCCATCACCAGCCGCACCGGCAGCGAGGTCTCGGTCCCGACGGTCAGCGCGAAGAAGGCAAAGACGCTGACGCCGATCATGATGAGGATCAGCTGCTGCGGCGTGAAGGCGAGCGCCGCCTTCTGCGCCCGGTCGGCCAGCAGCGAGTAGAGCGGGATGCCGCGGTTGTTGGTATGCTGGTCCATCTCCTTGCGGAGCGTCGCCAGAACATCCTCGCGGGAGGTGTTCTTGCTCAGCATGTCCAGCCGGCGGTTGACCTTGTTGTTGAGCCGGATCGATTTGCCGAAGGCGACGAGGTAGACGCCCTCGACCAGCACCAGCACGCCGATGAAGATCAGCCCGTAGATGATCGGTTCTGCGGTGAGCATGGCTTACTCCGGCCGGAAGGGTTCGTAGATCGAGGGCGGCACATCGTAGCCCCACATGCGGAAGCGCTCGGAGTAGTGGCTGCGCACGCCGGTGGCGGTGAAATGGCCGATGATCTTGTTGTCGGGGGTGAGGCCGACGCGCTGATAGCGGAAGACCTCCTGCATCGAGATCACGTCGCCTTCCATGCCGGTGATCTCGGTGATCGAGGTCATTCGGCGCGAGCCGTCCTGCAGGCGGCTGGCCTGCACGAGCACGTTCACGGCCGAGGAAATCTGGCTGCGCATCGCTTTCAGCGGCATCTCGACACCGGCCATGGCGATCATGTTCTCGAGACGGGAGATGCCGTCGCGCGGGTTGTTGGCGTGGATCGTGGTCATCGAGCCGTCGTGGCCGGTGTTCATCGCCTGCAGCATATCGATGACCTCCTCGCCGCGGGTCTCGCCGACGATGATGCGGTCGGGGCGCATCCGCAGCGCGTTCTTCAGACAGTCGCGCGGGGTGACAGCGCCCTTGCCCTCGACGTTCGGCGGGCGGCTTTCCATGCGACCCACGTGGGTCTGCTGCAGCTGCAGTTCCGCGGTGTCCTCGATGGTCAGGATGCGCTCGGCATCGTCGATGAAGGACGACAGGGCGTTGAGCGTGGTGGTCTTGCCCGAGCCGGTGCCGCCGGAGACGATGATGTTGAGGCGGGTGGCGACGGCGGCCTGAAGGTAGACGGCCATCTCCTCGGTGAAGGCGCCGAACTGCACCAGGTCGTCGATGCCCAGCTTGTCCTTCTTGAATTTCCGGATCGACACCAGCGAGCCGTCGACGGCGATCGGCGGCACCATGGCGTTGAAGCGCGAACCGTCGGCGAGACGGGCGTCGACATAGGGATTGGATTCATCGACGCGGCGGCCCACGGCCGACACGATCTTGTCGATGATCCGCATCAGGTGGCGCTCGTCCTTGAAGGTCACGTCGGAGAGCTGCAGCTTGCCGCTGCGTTCGACGAAGATCTGGTGCGGGCCGTTGACCAGGATGTCCGAGACGGTGTCATCCTTGAGCAGCGCCTCGAGCGGGCCGAGCCCTTTGACCTCGTCGTAGAGTTCCTGGTTCAGCGTGCTGCGCTCGTCGCGGTTCAGCACGATGCCCTTGTCCTGCAGCGTCTCGGTGGCGATCGCGGCGATTTCATCGCGCAGCTCCGCCTCGCTGGCCTGGTCGATGGCGGCAAGGTTGAGGTTGTCGAGCAGGGCGCGGTGCAGTTCGAGCTTCAGCTCGCCCATGCGCTCCTTGCGCTTCTTCTCACGATCCTGCGGCGCGGCCTCGGCGGCGCGCTTGGGCGTGGGTTTCCGCGTTGCCTGCGGGCGCGACACGGTGTCGACCGGCACCATCTGCGGCTTCGGGGTCTCGACCGGGGCAGGGGTGTCCGGCTTGGCGGAGGGTTTCTTGTAACGCGAGAACATTGCGGGCTCCTATCACGCGGCTTCCGCATCCGACTGGCCGATGGCGTAAAGCTCGCCGGCCAGCTTGGCGATTTCCTTGCGCAGCGGGTTCTTGCCCGCCTGCTTGGCCAGCGGCAGGCCATTGTCGCCGCCCATCTGAACCTGCCGTCCGCCGTCGGGCAGGTGCAGGCCGATCTCGATGCCGAGACCCTCGGCCATGCGCTTGGCGCGGGTCTTGCCCTGCAGATCGGTGAACTTCGGCGCGCGGTTCAGCGCGAAGCGCAGCTTTTCGAAGGGCAGGTCCTCGGATTGCAGCGCGCGCTTCAGGCGCAGGGCATTCTGCGCAGAGCGCATGTCGAGCTCGATCAGCGCGAAGTAGACCTGCGCGTCGGACAGCACCGTCTCGGTCCAATGGGTGATCGTCGTGGGCATGTCGACCACGACGAAGTCAAAATGCTCGCGCGCGGTGTCGAGCAGCGTCTTCACCTCTTCGGCCGAGAGCATGTCGAGCGGCAGCAGGTCCGGCGGGGCGGTGAGCACGCTGAGCGTGTCGTCGTAGCGCTGCAGGGCCTGGCCGAAGCTGTCGCCGTCCATGTTGGGGATATCGCTCAGCAGCTCGAAGACCGCGTCGCGTCGCGGCAGGTCGAGGTAAGTGGCGATGGTGCCGAACTGCAGGCCGAGGTCGATCAGGCAGACCCGCGGGGCGCTGTCCTTGCGCACCGTCGCCAGTTCCCAGGCGAGATTCATCGCGAAGGTCGTGGCACCGCAGCCGCCGCAGAGGCCCTGGGCGGCGATCAGGACGCCGTCGCCGCCGCCCTTGAGCTTCACCGGCGCCTCCGGCTCTGCGGGGATGGCCGCGAGGCGCGCGGCCTCGGCGCGGGCGCGCAGCCGCGTCACCGCCGATTCCAGCTCGCCCTCGGGCAGCGGGTAGGGGGCGAACTCGTCGGCGCCGCCGCGCAGCAGCTTGTGGAGCGAGGCCGGGGTCACGTCCTCGGCGATCAGCACCACCTTGATGTCGCGTGCGGTGGCGGCGGCGATGACCTGGCCGAGCAGCGGAAGGTTATCCTCGTCTTCGCTGTCGATGGCGAGGGCGATGAATTCCAGCGAGGCCGCGTCGGGCTGACCGAGGAAGGTCACCGCATCCTCGAAGCCGAGGTCCCCCCAGGCCTCGCCGAGCAGCTCTTCCATGTCCTCGATGAGCAGGTCGAAGGTCTGCACGTCGCGGCTGACGGTGCAGGCCAGGATCGGGGCAGGGGCGGGCTGCTGCTCGGGAATGGTGGTCATTGTTCTTGTCCTTTGCCTCTCGCGGGGGCGGTGGCAGGGACGCGCATCACGACAACACACACCACGTCCGCCGCTCGTCCCCCCGACTCGAAGGTCGTGCCGGGAGCGACCCGCTGAAGCAGAAAATGTCGGTCAAGTGGGGCAACATTTTGTCCGAAAAATCGTAATTGTACGGTATTGTCGGACGATGACGGGGCGGCTGTTAGGAGCCGCCGCCGTCTTGCGAGAGTGATGTTCCGCTGAGCACAGTCGCGGGTTGAGCGCTGCGCACATACTCGCGATAGATCACCTCGGCATACTTTCCATCAAGCAGCGACGGGTGGTTCGCGACGAATCCCGAAACCTCGGTCACCGTGCGCCGGTTGCGGCGTTCGCGGCCCTCGGTGACGACGAGCGGCTGGGTCTCGCCGAAGGATACCACCGCCTCGAGGCGGCTGCGGGAAATCCCGAGCGTCGATAGGTAGCCGACCACGGCCTGGGCGCGGCGCAGGCCGAGCGCCTTGTTGTAGCTGCTGCTGCCCACGAGGTCGGTATGGCCGTAGACGCGGAAGCGCACTTCCGGAAACTGGCGGATCCAGTCGGCCTGGCGGCGCAGCACAGCCTGCGCCGAAGCGTCGAGCAGGCTGCTGTTGAAGGCGAAGTTGACCATGCTGGGCACTTCCGCCGCAAAGCGGGCCGAGAGGTCGTGCACGTAGCCTTGCTGACCGGTCATCACCAGCGTGTTGGTCATCGTGGCGTTGCCGAAGGCGCCGTCATCCACGCCCGAACCGCTTTCCTGCGCCGAGCAGGCGGCGAGCAGGGCAAGGCCCGCGGCTGCGCCCGTGGCGCGGATCATGGAAAGGCCGGTGTTTTGCTTGCGTGCCTGCATCGGGTCAATCCATCACATAGCCGTAGGAGCCGTTGAA
The DNA here is from genome assembly GCF_020524285.1 of Alloyangia pacifica. Lineage (GTDB taxonomy): Bacteria > Pseudomonadota > Alphaproteobacteria > Rhodobacterales > Rhodobacteraceae > Salipiger > Salipiger pacificus_B. The sequence continues at coordinate 361,468 of NZ_JAIVKX010000004.1, read as the reverse complement.
ATCCTGCTTGGCGACCTCGCCGGCCGCGCCCTTCACCGGGCGGCTGCCCTCGGCGGCGGTGCGGCCATAGAGGAACAGGTCGCGCTCGGAGGGCGGCTTCACCCGGTCGGTCGGCAGGGCAAGCGCCTGGCCGCGGGTCGGGGTCACCAGGTGCGGTGTCACGATGATCACCAGTTCGGATTGCTGGCGGCTGTACTCGGCGCTGCGGAACAGCGCGCCGAGTACCGGCACGTCGCCCAGCCAGGGCACCTGACCGTTCAGGTCGGTGAAATCGTCCTGCAGCAGGCCGGCGATGGCAAAGCTCTCGCCGTCGCGCATTTCGACGGTGGTCGAGGTTTCGCGGCGGCGGAAGGCATCGACGCGGATCTGGTCGGTGTCGACACCGTTGGTGGTGTCGATCGAGGAGACCGCGGCCTGCAGCTCGAGGTTGATCAGGTCGCCGTCGACAACCCGCGGGATGAAGTTCAGCTCGACGCCGAACGGTTTGAAGTCGACTGAGATCGTGCCTTCGTCCTGCGCGACAGGGACGGGGTATTCGCCGCCCGCGAGGAACTTCGCCTCCTGCCCGGAAAGGGCGGTCAGGTTGGGTTCGGCCAGCGTGCGGACCACGCCCTTGGATTCGAGCGCCTCGAGCAGGATGCCCACCTCGAGCCCGCCGGCGTTGAAGCCGAAGACCGCGGCACCCTCGGTGCCATCGGCGACGTCCACCGCCGAGCCGAGGGCGTTGTCGCCGTCGATCCAGGTGCCGGTTTCGGAGCTCAGCCCCAGGTCGCCGCCAAGCAGGTCGCCGCTGAGCGACAGCGAGCTGCGCAGGGTCTTGGCGACCGAGCGCTGCATCTCGGCAAAGCGCACCTTGAGCATGACCTGCTGCACGCCGGCGACCGACATCAGGTTCGACACCCGCTCGGGTGCATAGCGCTGTGCAAGGTCCAGCGCACGGTCGAGCTTCTGGGTGCTGGAGACGGTGCCGGACAGCACGATGCCGTCATTGGCGGTGCGCACCTCGATGTTCTCGCCCGGAAGGATCTGCCGCAGGCGTTCCTTGAACTCGGTGACATCCGCCGCGACGCGCACGTCGACATTGGTGATCAGCCGGCCGTTCTCGTCGAGAATTGTCAGCGTCGTCGTGCCGGGCGTCTTGCCGAGGACGTAGATGGTCCGGTCCGACAGCGACGAGATGTCGGCGATCGCGGGGTTGGCGATGGAGAGCTCCGCGAAGGGCGAGTCGCTTTCGACCACCACGGCGCGGTTCATCGGCACGTTCAGCGTGCTTTCCGTGCCGGTCCGCACGACCCGCAGATTGTCGGCCTGCGCGCTCGGGGGGAGGGCAGTCACGCTCAGCGCCAGCCCCAGAAGGGCCGCCTTGAGGAAATTGTCAGCTTTCATGTGACCTGCCTTTCGATCACGCCTCGGGAGCGGGTCGTGGCGCCCGCCTTTGCGAGCAGTCTGCGCGGAAACCTGTTTCCATGCAAGAATCAATGACTTCGCGGTGTCGCCTGTTGTGGATCCAGCGCAACAACGCTGCAGGATGATGCAACAGGAAACGGGGCGCCAAGCTGGCGCCCCGTTTCCTGTCGTCTGTGCAAGCTGTTGATTCCGGGTCAGTTCGTGCAGGGGATCGGAATCTCGGCCACTTCGCCGCCGCGCCGCACGCGGGTGGTGCAGGTCTGGGCGATCGCGGTTTTCTTCTGCTCCTCGGGAAGCTCGAGCCCGAGCATCACGCGCTGGTCGACCTCGATGACATCGGCGACGGTCTGGTCGTTGGCGTTCATCAGCGACAGCGACAGTCGGCCGGTACTCTGCGCCTGCGCCAGCGAGGCGATCTCCTGCGGGCTGGCGGCCACGGTGACCGAGCGGGCGATGTTCACGTCGGAATCTTCCATGTCGGAGGTCTGGTCGATGGCGATCAGCCGGACGCCGGCCTGGATCAGCTTGGTGAACTCGCCACGGGCGCGGGAGCCATCCTCGGTCGGCATGCGCCCGGTCCAGTAGACATCGACCCGGTCGCCGGGGCGCAGGAAGCCGGACACGCCGGTGTGCACGTCGACCTTGATGGCAAAGGCGCGCTGACCCTTCTCGAGTCGCGAGGTCAGCCCGGCATCGCCGCCGGGCTCGCTGACCTTGGTCGGCACCACGGCTTCGAACTTCTCGAGCGGGCGCATCGCGACGCGGGGCAGGTCACCCTCCTTGAAGAGGTCGGCATCGGCGGCAAAGGCGTCCTGCGGCAGGATTTCCACCGGCCAGGGCGCGAGCCGGACGTCCTCGGGGGTGATGATCTGGCCGTGCGCGATGGCGCGGGTGGTGACGTAGATCTGCTTCGTGGGCACGGCGTCCACGGTTTTCTTGCGCTCTTCCTGCAGCGCCGTCTGATAGGCGCCGATGTAGTTCTGGGCCAAGTAGACGGCGAAGCCGGCCAGGCCGAGCCCCGCGATCAGAACCAGTCCGAATACCAGTCGCATGTCTGTCCCTCTCGAATGGGGGCCGGGCCGGCCCGTCGCATTTCCCGTGCGCCGGTTTCCCTCGCGCGTCCAATGACGATGCTACGCCCGGATTGTGGTGAAAGATGGCCGGTTCTGGGCCTTCATGGCGGCGGATTGAGGTCTCGTGAGTGACGTAATTGCGCCAGGCAGGAGGCCTAGCGTGCACGCTGCCGTGATACCATCCGCCAAGGAAAATGCCGCCGCTGGACCTTGGTCCGGCGGCGGCATCGCTGGCCGTGGAGACCCGTTCGTTGTCGGGCGTCCGGCTATTACTCTTCGGTGGGGAACGTGCCGCTGGCGGCAGAGGACAGGCTGGTGCCGACGTTCTCGAGCGCGGTGGTCATGTTGCTGCTGATCAGCGAGTAGGCGCCGGCTGCCATGGCGACCACGGCGGCGGTCAGCACGACCCAGTCCACGGTGACTGCGCCATCTTCGTCGTTGCGGAAGGTTTTGATGAATTTCAGCATTGTGTCTCTCCGTAAATCCAGTTTGATCTCTCTCATCAACCGTTTCGGGGTGATCTGTCGGGCTCTCTCACAACCCTGTCCCTCGCGGCCTGACCTCAATAAGCCGTCGGAATGAGGCGGGACTTTGGCGGAATCGGATTGTTTTTGCAGTCCGTAAAGTTTTTTGGGACATTCCATTAAGTAGTTGATTATTATTGAAAAGTCTTCATTCGGCGGGCGCAATCTGGCAAAACCACGCCGGAAGTCGCTGTTCGGGCAGCATTTTTTGCGCGTTTCGCGGAGAATCTTGGTTGTCTGTTCAATCTGTGCGAGACTCGTTTCCAATCCACTGCGAGGTGCCCGGGCGGCGTTTCGCGCGGACATTAGGTCGCTGCGACCCGGGCGGAGATCCGGGCGATGGCAGCATCCGGTCCCCTGCCAGCAGGCGGGCCCGGGAAGAGGCAGATCAGAAGCCAGACCAAATGCCGGGCCAGGTGCCGGCCAAGGGTCCGGCGAGGCAAGCGAGGCAGCAGTGACCACAGGTGCGCTCCGACATCCCCTTCTTCGGGCCTCCGCGCTTGTCGCGGGAATGGTGCTCTTGGCGAGCCCGCTGCCGGCGCAGAGCCCGCCGCCCTTTCCCGAGTTCGAGCCCAAGCGTGTGACCCCTCCGAAACCGGGGACGAAGAAGCGCATCACGGTACAGATCGTCGCCCCGCCGCCGAAACCGCTGCCGCTGCCGCAGGCCGGTGCCGCAGACACGCCCGGATCTTCGGGGACGCCCGGGCGCGCCGAGGGGACAGGCAGCTACGACTGGTTCTGGCAGGCGGTCTCGCCGGAACTTTCGGCCTCCGGGCCGGGGCGGCTCGAGCCTGCGCTGCTCAGCCTCGGCAAGCCCCCGGTCGGCACCGGGGTGGGGGCGCCGCGGCTGCAGCACCTGCAGGACATCGCGTCTGGCTACGGTATCGAACTGCTCAAGGCGACGGTGGGCACCCGCGTCTCGCCGGCGCTGGCGCTGGCCGTGATGGCGGTGGAATCCGGCGGGCGCAGCGATGCGGTCAGCCGGGCAGGGGCGCAGGGCCTCATGCAACTGATGCCCGCGACCGCGGCCCGCTTCGGAGTCGCCAATGCGCTCGATCCGGTGCAGAACATCCGCGGCGGCGTGGCCTTCCTCGACTTTCTCATGGAGCGTTTCGACGGCGACCCGATCCTCGTGCTCGCGGGCTACAATGCCGGCGAAAACTCGATCCCGAAATATCAGGGCGTGCCGCCCTTTGCCGAGACCCGCGACTACGTGCCCAAGGTGCTCGCCGCCTTCACCGTCGCCAAGGGCCTGTGCCTGACCCCGCCGCAGCTCATCTCCGACGGCTGCGTCTTCCGCGTCGCCTCCAACTGAAGGCCGGCGCTTTCTTCTAGGCAGACGAACCCCGGCGAGGGCCGAGCCCCCAAGTCCCGCCCCTCGACGCCACGCCCGCGATCCCGCATAACCTCGCGCATGAAACTGCCCATCGACGCCGCCCTTCCCGAGCTCATTTCTGCCCTGCGCACGCGGGGCCGCGCCGTGCTGCAGGCGCCGCCGGGCGCGGGCAAGACCACCCGCGTGCCGCTCGCCATGCTCGAGGCGGGGCTGACGCCGGGCCGCATCGTCATGCTCGAGCCGCGCCGGCTCGCCGCCCGCGCCGCCGCCACGCGCATGGCCGAGACGCTGGGCGAGGCGCCGGGCGAGACCATCGGCTACCGCATTCGCGGCGAGAGCAAGACCTCCAAGGCGACCCGCATCGAGGTGGTGACCGAGGGCATTCTCACGCGCATGATCCAGTCCGATCCCGAGCTGTCGGACGTGGGCGCGGTGATCTTCGACGAATTCCACGAGCGCTCGCTCAATGCCGACCTCGGTCTCGCGCTCTGCCTCGAGATCGCCGGGGCCCTGCGCGACGACCTGCTCCTGCTCGCCATGTCCGCCACGCTCGACGCCGGGCCGGTGGGCGAGCTGATGCAGGCGCCGGTCGTCACCTCCGAGGGGCGCAGCTTCCCGGTGGAGTCGCGCTGGCTCGACTGCTCGGTGCCCAAGACCCAACGCTTCGAGCAGGCGATGGCCGATCTCATCGTGCAGGCCGTCTCCGAGACCGAGGGGGGGCTGCTGGCCTTCCTGCCGGGCGAGGGCGAGATTCGCCGCACCGAGGGGCTGCTGAAAGGACGCCTGCCGAAACACATCACCATTCGCCCGCTCTTCGGCGCCATGGAGTTCGGCGCGCAGCGCGCCGCGATCCGCCCCGAAACGCAGGGCCGCAAGCTGGTGCTGGCCACCTCCATCGCCGAGACCTCGCTGACCATCGAGGACATCCGCGTGGTGATCGACGGCGGCCGCGCCCGGCGCGCGCGCTTCGATCCCGGATCGGGCATGTCGCGGCTGGTGACGGAAAAGGTCACCCGCGCCGAGGCCACGCAGCGCGCCGGCCGCGGCGGTCGCGTCGCCGAGGGCATTGCCTACAAGCTCTGGACGAGGGGCGAGGAGGGCGCGCTTCAGGCCTTTCCGCCGGCCGAGATCGAGACGGCCGACCTTGCCGGCCTCGCGCTGGAACTGGCGCTCTGGGGCGCCACGCCCGAAGACCTGCCCTTCCTCACCGCGCCGCATCCGGGCGCCTTTGCCGAGGCGCAGGCCCTGCTGCAGATGCTCGGCGCGCTCGATGGCGAGGGGCGCATCACCGCCCATGGCAGGCAGCTCGCCCGGCTGCCGCTGCACCCGCGCCTGGCGCATATGCTCAGCCTCGCCGGCCCCGAGGCCGCGCCGCTCGCCGCGCTGCTGGCCGAGCGCGACCCGCTGCGCGGCGCGCCGTCCGACCTGAGCTACCGCCTCGAAGCCATCCGCGACCTGCGCCGCTTCACCGAGAGCCGCCCCTATGAGGTCACCCGCGCCGCGCTCGAGCGCATCAAGCAGGAGGCGAAACGTCTGTCGCGCGCCGCCGGACAGGGGCAGGGCGAGCGGCTGTCGCCCGCCGCGCAGGCGGCGCTTGCCTATCCCGACCGCATCGGGCTGCGCCGCAAGGGCGATGCGCCGCGCTACCAGCTCTCGGGCGGCAAGGGCGCGGTGATGGACGAGGCCGACCCGCTGGCGCAGACCCGGCTCATCGTGGTCACCGACACCGACGGCAACCCGCGCGAGGCGCGCATCCGCCAGGCCATTCCCATCGCCGAGTCGGAGCTGCGCGGGCTCTTCGCCGAGCAGATCGGCTGGCACGACGTCTGCGAATGGTCCAAGCGCGACCGCCGGGTGATCGCCCGGCGACAGGAGCGCTTCGGCGTGCTGGCACTGGATGACCGGCAATGGAAGGACGCCCCGGCCGAGGCTGTCGCGCTGGCAATGCTGGATGGCGTGAGGGACCTCGGGATTCCGCACTCGGACGCCGCCCGCCGCTTCTGCGCCCGGGTGGAGATCGGCCGCGCCGCGGGCCTCGACCTGCCGGACATGGGGTCCGAGGCGCTGGTTGCCGGGATCGAGGACTGGCTGCTGCCCTTCCTGGGCGGCGTGAAGAGTGCCGAGGACTGGAAGCGCTTCGACCTGCTTCCGGCGCTGCGCGCGCGGCTGGACTGGGGCCAGATGCAGGCACTCGACGCCAAGGTTCCGGGCAAGTTCACCACGCCGCTCGGGCGCGAGATTCCCATCGACTACTCCGGTGAGCACCCCGAGATCACCCTGCGCATCCAGGAGATGTTCGGCCAGCGCACGCACCCGATGGTCGGCAAGCTGCCGCTGCGGGTGACGCTGCTCTCGCCCGCCCGGCGCCCGGTGCAGACCACCATGGACCTGCCGGGCTTCTGGCAAGGCTCCTACGCCGACGTGCGAAAGGACATGAAGGCGCAATACCCGCGCCACCCCTGGCCGGAGGACCCGCGCGAGGCCGACCCCACGCTGCGCGCCAAGCCCCGCGGCACCTGAGCCCTTCTTCTGGGTCCAAATATCCCGGGGGAGAGGCGCGCAGCGCCTCGGGGGCAGAGCCCCTCCTGTTCTTTTGTCTGCGGTCCTTGGCCCGCGGCAGGCGGGGCGCTCCCTATGCCGGCGGCAGACACGGGCGCGGCGCCGAAAGGGGCTCCGCCCCCGCCGCCCGGGGCGGCTCCCCCGGGATATTTTTGCCTAGAAGAAAGACCCGGCGGGTGGACATTGCCGGCGCGGGCGGCGCAAATCGGGGCAAACGGAGCGAGGTGGCATGGATATCGAGGATCTGGCGGCGCGCATCGAGGCGGGCGAGCGGCGGGCGCTGGCGCGGGCGATCACGCTTGTGGAAAGCGGGCGGGCCGATCACCGGGCGCAGGCGACGGCCTTGCTTGATCGTTTGCGCGGCAGTGGCCGCCAGGGGCTGCGGATCGGGCTTTCGGGCACGCCGGGCGTGGGCAAGTCCACCTTCATCGAGACCTTCGGCATGATGCTGACCGCGCAGGGTCTCAAGGTGGCGGTGCTGGCGGTGGATCCCTCCTCGGCGCGTTCGGGCGGGTCGATCCTCGGCGACAAGACCCGGATGGAGCGGCTGTCGCGCGACCGCAATGCCTTCATCCGGCCCTCGCCGGCGCAGTCGCAGCTGGGCGGCGTGGCGCGGCGCACGCGCGAGGCCATCGGTCTGTGCGAGGCGGCGGGCTTCGACGTGATCCTGATCGAGACCGTGGGCGTCGGCCAGTCCGAGACCATGGTGGCCGACATGTCCGATCTCTTCCTGCTGCTGCTGGCCCCCGCCGGCGGCGACGAGTTGCAGGGGGTGAAACGCGGCATCATGGAGAGCGCCGACATCATCCTCGTCAACAAGGCCGACGGCGAGCTGAAGGGCGCCGCCACCCGCACCTGCGCCGATTACGCCGGGGCGCTGCGGCTCTTGCGCAAACGTCCGCAGGACCCCGAGGGCTTTCCCAAGGCGCTGACCGTCTCGGCGCTGGAGGAGTCGGGGTTGGCGCGGGCCTGGGAGGAGATGCAGGCGCTGGCGGATTGGCGGCGCGAGGCCGGGCAGTTCACCGCGCGGCGGGCCGAGCAGGCGCGCCACTGGTTCGAGGCCGAGGTGCGCGAGGGGCTGCTCGCGCGGCTGCGGCAGGAGCCCGTGCGCGGCGCCATGGAGGCGCTCGCACGGCAGGTCGAAGAGGGCGGGCTGAGCCCGGCCCGCGCGGCCGAGGAAATCCTGCACACCTATCTGCGGGGCTTTGCCGGCAAGGGCCCTTGACGTCGATGGGGCTTGGAGCTAGAGAAGCCCGACCAGATTCCGGGCGCTGTGAAAGCGGCGCCCTTTGATATTGGCGGAAGGCCCGCTTTCGCCCCGAGACATGAAGGAATGGACCCAATGTCGCGCGTATGCGAACTGACCGGCAAAGGCCCGATGACGGGCCACAACGTGAGCCACGCCAACAACAAGACCAAGCGTCGCTTTCTGCCGAACCTGAATGATGTGACCCTGCAGTCCGAGACCCTCGGCCGCGGCGTCAAACTGCGCATCTCGGCTTCGGCCCTGCGTTCGGTCGACCACCGTGGTGGCCTCGACAAGTTCCTCGCCAAGGCGAAGGACGTCGAACTCAGCGCCAATGCCCTGAAAGTGAAGAAAGAAATCGCGAAGGCACAGGCCGCTCAGGCCTGATCCTGCCCACAGAGATTTCCACAGCCCCGGAGCCCCGCGCTCCGGGGCTGTTTTCTTTTGCTTTCATTGCATTGACGCAGGTTTTCCGTGCTGCGGCGCGGCGGCTACACATGTATTGTCCACATGGGATGCCCTTGCGGTAGCCTTGTGGATGGTCCACGAATCCCCAAGCATTGCGCTCACTTGGGGAGGATAGCTGAGAATGCGCCTGAAGTTTCTTGCCGCGGCCGTACTGGCGCTGTCCACAGCGGGACCGGGGCTTGCAGATATTCTTGTAGAAGACGCCCACGTCTGGGCCGCGATGCCCGCCGCGAGCTCCGCCGCGGTCTACATGGTGCTGCGCAACGACGGCGCCGAGGATGACCGGCTGCTCGCCGCCAGCGCCGGAATCGCCGCGAAGACCATGCTGCATGGCAGCTCCGAGAGCGATGGCGGGGTGATGACCATGACCGGCCATGAGGGCGGCGTGGTGATTCCCTCCGGCGGCAGCCATGCCCTCGCCCGCGGCGGCGACCATGTGATGCTCATGGGTTTGTCGGAACCGCTCGAACAGGGCGCGACGCTCGATCTCCTGCTGACCTTCGAGCGGGCAGGGGAGATTCGCGTCGAGGTGCCGGTCGATCTGAGCCGCTGAGCCTAGCGCGCCAGGAGCTCTTCGACCCAGAGCGGAACGAGCCGGCTGGCCGGACCGACCCGGTGTTCGGCGAAGCTGTGCGAGGTGTCGCTGTCGCTGAGATTCAGCTCCACCGTATGCGCCCCGGCATAGGCCGCCTCCTGGACGAATCCCGCCGCCGGGTAGACTTGCCCCGAGGTGCCGATTGCGGCGAAGAGGTCGCAGCTCTCGAGGTGCTCGGCGATCTCGTCCATGAAGTAGGGCATCTCGCCGAACCAGACGATGTCGGGGCGGGTCGCCGGGCGGGCGCATTCCGGGCAGCCATCCGCGGGGCCCATGACCAGCGGCGCTTGCCACCGCGCGCCGCAGGCGGCGCAGAGCGCGCCGTCGAGCACGCCGTGCATGTGGATCGCCTCGGCCCCGGCCTTTTCATGCAGCCCGTCGACGTTCTGGGTGACGAGGATGACCTCGCCGGGGTGCTCCTTCTGCAGCCGCGCCAGCGCGGCATGGGCGGCATTGGGCGCGGCCTTTGCGGCCTGCGCGCGGCGGGCGTTGTAGAAATCGTGCACAAGCTGCGGGTTGCGGGCGAAGCCCTCGGGGGTGGCCACGTCCTCGATCCGGTGCTGGGCCCAGAGGCCGCCCTCGTCGCGGAAGGTGCCGAGCCCGCTTTCGGCGGAAATCCCGGCGCCGGTGAGGATGACGATCTTCTCTGCGGTGCTGCCCTGCGCTGCCATTGCTGCCCCTTGTCTGCCTTCGTGTCCGCCTGCGTGTCTGGCGGGATTGCCTATCCGATCCGCGGTGCTGCGCCGGCCGCTTTGTATCCCGGGCGCCTTCGCGCTATCACGGATCTGGAAGGAGACCCGCATGACCCACCGTATCCTCTTTGTCTGTCTGGGCAATATCTGCCGGTCGCCCTCGGCCGAGGGGGTGCTGCGCGCCATGGCCGAGGCGCGGGCGCTGCCGCTGGAGATCGACAGCGCCGGCACCGGCGACTGGCACGTGGGCGAGGCGCCCTATGGTCCGATGCAGCGGGCGGCGAAGGCACGGGGCTACGACCTGTCGGGGCTGCGGGCGCGACAGGTGACGCCGGAGGACTTTCATCACTTCGATTTGATCGTGGCGATGGACGGCTCGAACATGGCCAACCTCGAGGCGATCCGTCCCGCGGGCGGCAAGGCGCGGCTGGCGCTCTTCACCGATTACGCGCCGCAGACCGGCGCGACGGAGGTGCCGGACCCTTATTTCACGAGGGATTTCGACGGGGCGCTGGACCTTGTCGAGATCGCGGCCGAGGGGCTGCTGGGCCAGCTGTCACGCTGAGCGCGCTGTTGCGCGGCGGATGCGGCGCGCGCCCTGTCTGGGGCCCCGGGTGGACAGCGCCGTGTTCCTGCGCCATGCAAGCCCCGGTACAATAAGAGCGCGGCCTGTGTCGCGACGGACAGGAGGGCAGAATGGCCAACGGAACCTTTGCAGTGCTCATGCTGATCGGCGGCCTGACCGACATGGGGGTCAACCACTGCGGCACGTCGAACGGCTGTCTCGGCCCGAGCGAGACCCAGCCGCGCGCCGCCTTCTCGATGGGGCAATGGGTCGATCGCCAGGCGGACACCAAGGCCGAGGCTTACCTGCGCTACGATTTCGGCCGCATGTACGGCCCCTTCGGGACGGCGGTGGGCGTGTCGGTGAGCGAGGACGGCGAAAGCTGGATCGGCTACGGGGCGACCTACAAGATGAACCTCGGATACAGCCCGTTCTACGCGGAGCTGCACGCGATGCCGGGGCTCTACTTCGACAACGGTGGCTTCGATCTCGGCGGCCCGATCGAGTTCCGCTCGGGGATCGAGCTGGGCTACGAGACGGCGCGCGGCTGGCGCGTCGGCCTGAGCTACGATCACCGCTCCAACGCCGAGATCTACGGTGACAACCCCGGGGTTGAAACGGTGCAGCTTCGGGTCAGCATTCCGACCCGCTGACGCCCATGGCATGGCGGCGAAACTAGGGGCGTCCCGCAGGGGGCGCCTTTTGCTTTATGGGGCGGTGTCCGCCGGGTTCTGGGAACAGATGCGTGATAACGCATATAAGGTTTGGTCGCGGCCTGCCTTGGCTGTATCCATGGGGTGCACGCTATGGGAGAGAGCCGATGCAGTCCTTTGCAATGTTTTCATCGGTCCTGCGTCCGGCCCGCGCACTGTCCGTTGCTGCGGTGCTTCTGGGTGCCGGCAGCGCCGCGGCTCAGACGCACGGCCCCGGCATGGGCGGAGGTATGGGCGGCGGCATGATGCACGGCCACGGCGCCGACGGCACGGGCCATGACGAGGTCAATATGCCCGGCCTGCACGGGCGCAACGCCAGCCCTGAAGAGAGCGCCGAGCTGGCGACCATGTTCCGCAACTTCCGGACCTTTTCCCGCGAGGTGACCAACCTGCCGGACGGCATAAGGACCGTCACCCGCTCCTCGGACCCCGAGGTGATGGACGTGCTGATCGGCCATGTCACGGGGATGCTCGGGCGGGTCGAGGCGGGAGACGACCCGCAGGTCTTCATCCAGAGCCCGACGCTCGACATCTTCTTCGCCCGGCCCGAGGCGATCGACACGCAGATCGAGGTGGCCGAGTCCGGAATCATCGTCACCCAGACCTCGGAGGATCCGGAGATGGTCGCCGCGTTGCAGATCCATGCCGCCGAGGTCTCCGACATGGCGGCGCGCGGCATGCAGGCGGTCCACGAGATGATGATGCGCCGGGCGGGGAACTGAGCCGGCTGGCCCGTCACGCAAAAGGGCCGCGCGATCCGCGCAGCCCTTTCGTCTTTTCTTAGAGTCTCACCTCTCGTCCGTGCCGCCGCAGCGGCACGGAGCAGAGGGCCTTAGCCCAGTGCCTCGTCGCAGCGGGCGCAGGTGGATGCGTGGCTGTGGGTTCCGACGTCGGGCAGGATCTTCCAGCAGCGCTGGCACTTCTCACCCTCGGCCTTCTCGAAGACCACGCCGACGTTCGGCACATCGGCCATGCGGAAGGCCTCGGCCGGCGCCGGGTCGGCGGTCAGCGCGATGTCCGAGGTGATGCAGATGTCCTCGAAGGCCACCGATTTCAGCGCCTCCAACATCTCCGCATCCTCGACATGCACCACCGGGAAGGCCTCGAGCGAGGCGCCGATGACCTTCTCGGTGCGCTGGATTTCCAGCGCCGCGGTGACCGCGCGGCGGGCCTGGCGGACTTTGCCCCACTTCTCGGCCAGCGCGGCATCGCGCCACGCGGGCGGCGTGGCGGGGAAGTCCTGCAGGTGCACCGAGCTGTCCTCGCCCGGGAAGCGGTCGAGCCAGACGTCTTCCATGGTGAAGGGCAGCACCGGCGCGAGCCAGGTGGTCAGCCGGTGGAACAGCAGGTCCATGACCGTGCGCGCGGCCTTGCGACGGGGGGTGTCGCCGTCGCAGTAGAGCGCGTCCTTGCGGATGTCGAAGTAGAGGGCCGACAGATCCACGGTGCAGAAGGTGAAGACCTGCTGGAACACGTGCTGGAAGTCATAGGCGCGGTAGCCCTCGCGCACCACGTCATCCAGCTCGGCAAGGCGGTGCAGCACCCAGCGCTCCAGCTCGGGCATGTCGGCGGCTTCGACCCGGTCGCTCTCCTCGAAGTGGCCGAGCGCGCCGAGCATGAAGCGCATGGTGTTGCGCAGGCGGCGGTAGCCGTCGGCCACGCCCTTGAGGATCTCCGGCCCGATGCGCTGGTCGGCGGTGTAGTCGGTCTGGGCGACCCAGAGGCGCAGGATGTCGGCGCCGTACTGCTTGATCACCTCTTCGGGCACGATGGTGTTGCCGAGGGATTTGGACATCTTGTTGCCCTTCTCGTCCAGCGTGAAGCCATGGGTGACCACGTTGCGGTAGGGCGCGTGACCGGTGGTGCCGACCGACTGCAGCAGCGAGCTGTGGAACCAGCCGCGGTGCTGGTCGGTGCCCTCCATGTAGACGTCGGCGATGCCGTCCTTGGTGCCGTCGGCGCGGTCGCGCAGCACGAAGGCATGGGTCGAGCCGCTATCGAACCACACGTCGAGCACGTCGTAGACCTGCTCCCATTCATCGGCGTTGTAGCCCGCACCGAGGAAGCGCTCCTTCGCGCCTTCGGCGTACCAGCAGTCGGCGCCTTCGGTCTCGAAGGCGTCGCAAATGCGGGCGTTGACCTCGGGATCGCGCAGCAGGAAGCCCTCGTCGGTGGGCAGCGCGCCCTTCTTGGTGAAGCAGGTCAACGGCACGCCCCAGGCGCGCTGGCGCGAGAGCACCCAGTCCGGACGGGCTTCCATCATCGAGTAGAGACGGTTGCGGCCCGACTGCGGCGTCCATTTCACCTGATCGATGCAGGTGAGGGCGCGGTCGCGGATGGTCTTGCCGTTCGCGTCCTGCCCGTCGTTCACGTCGCGGTCGATGGCGGCGAACCACTGCGGCGTGTTGCGGAAGATCACCGGCGCCTTGGAGCGCCAGCTGTGCGGGTAGGAGTGGGTGACGCGGCCGCGCGCGATGATGCCGCCCGCCTCGACCAGCTTGGCGATCACGGCCCCGTTGGCCTTGCCTTCCTTGCCCTTGTGGTCAAAGACGGTCAGCCCGGCGAAGAACGGCACATGCGGCAGGAACTCGGACTCTTCGCCCACGTTGTGGGTCATCCGGTCGATCCAGTTGCGCTTGACGAAGCACTCATAGTCGTCGGCGCCGTGCGAAGGTGCGGTGTGCACGAAGCCGGTGCCCGCGTCGTCGGTCACGTGCTCGCCGTCGATCATCGGCACCTCGTAGTCCCAGAAGCCCTCGGCGCCGTCGAGGCCGGCGAAGGGGTGGGCGAGGGTGAGGCTCGACAGCTCGTCCGCCGAGACGCCGCGCTTGCGGGCGTACATCCCGGGCTCGAGGCGCGCGGATTTGAACACGTCGCCGGCCAGCTTGTCGGCCACGACGTAGAGATCGCCGACCGAGCACCAGCATTCCTCGGGCGTGCCGGTGACCTCGTAGAGGCCGTATTCGATGGCGGGATTGAAGGCGATGGCCTTGTTCGAGGGGATGGTCCAGGGGGTGGTGGTCCAGATTACCACGCGCGCCTTGTGCAGCCCCTCGGCCAGCAGCTCGGTGTCGGCGCCCGCGTAGTCGTCATCCTCGCCCTGCGGCAGTGCCACGTGGCCACCCGAGACGATCTCGAACGGCACCCAGATCGTGTGCGACTTGTGGTCGTGGTACTCGATCTCGGCTTCGGCCAGCGCGGTCTTCTCGACAGGCGACCACATGACCGGCTTCGAGCCCTGGTAGAGCGTGCCGTTCATCAGGAACTTCTGGAACTCTTCCGCGATCACCCGCTCGGCGTGAAACGCCATGGTGAGGTAGGGATCGTCCCAGTTGCCGGTGATGCCGAGGCGCTTGAACTCCTCGCGCTGGATGTCGACCCAGCCTTCGGCGAACTTGCGGCATTCCTGCCGGAAGTCGATGACCGGCACCTCGTCCTTGTTCTTGCCCTTCTTGCGGTACTGCTCTTCGATCTTCCACTCGATCGGCAGGCCGTGGCAGTCCCAGCCGGGCACGTAGCGCGCGTCATGCCCCATCATCTGGTGCGAGCGCACGATCATGTCCTTGATCGTCTTGTTCAGCGCGTGGCCGATGTGCAGGTGACCGTTGGCGTAGGGCGGGCCGTCGTGCAGCGTGAAGGGCGTGCGCGAGCCGTCCTCGGCCTTGTCGCGGAGGCGGTCGTAGACGCCGATCTTCGCCCACCGTTCCAGCCACTCGGGCTCGCGCTTGGGCAGGCCCGCGCGCATCGGGAAGTCGGTCTTCGGAAGGTTCAGCGTGTCCTTGTAGTCAGGCGTCTGGGTGGTGGTGTCGGCGCACATGTTCTGCGGTCCCGGAAGTTATGTCGGAGATGTCTGAGAAAGGTCGGCGCGGCGGTCCATACGCCTTGTCCCGGCGGCTCTATTGATCAGAGCGCCGGGCATGTAATTCGAATGATGATCGCATTGCGGGGCATCATGGGCGCCTTATAGGCATCCGACTCGCGATGGTCCAGTGGTTGCGCGCAGCCCGTTGACGCTGGGGAAATGCGCGGAAATCCACCTCGCGGCGCGGGGAAAACCGGCGCGGCGCCGCCGGTTCCCTCGCGCGGTGGCGAGGATGCGCCAACGCCGCCGCGGGCTCCGGCGGCACCGCGCCAGAATCCGCGCGCGCGCCGGATTTGCAGGATCTTTGCCGGTGGATCGGGTTTTGTACCGCAAATGCGGCGCCCCTCCCGACACTCAACTGGTACCCGGCGCGCATCCGAACCCGTGGAGGCGTTATGGCCTATCGTGACTCCGGGCTGCACCAAAACAGCCCTTACGGCTCGGACCTGCGGTCCGAGACTGCAATGAGCTTGGCGGACACGTGCCCAGCGGAAAGCGCCGGAACGCTCACCGGCGGCCTGCTGATCGCGGTCCTGATGATCCTCGGCCTGGTGGTCGGGGTCGGAACCCTGAGGGTTGGTGGGGCCAGTGAGTCCCCCGCCGCCCCGGGAAGCGGAGCCGGCGGCTCCGCATCGGGCTGGAGCGGAGGGACCGAAACCGCTGCGCCCGCTGTAGCGCCAGCCTATTAGGGCCGGCGTCCTGTTGTAGTCCTCGCCCTGAAGATCGGACCCGCTGCCACTCACGGATGGTCCGGGCGAGGGTTTCCTCCCGCCAAGCCCCTGGTATCGGGGCGTCTTCCGGCCAGCGCCGCGCGAAAACTCCTTATGTGGCGCTGGTCGGTTCCGTCTGGTCGGTTCCTTGCCTGTGGACCGCGCGGCGCCTAGAGCGCGAAGAGCCGTCCAACCGCAAAGGCCAGCCCCGCGGCCACCCCGCCAATGGCCATCGTCTCGAGTCCGGAGCGCCACCAAGGGGTCAGCGACCAGCGACTCTTGTAGGCGCCGATGGCGAAGAAGCTCGCCATGGTGAGCCCGGTGGCGGTGGCGAGGGCATTCTCCAGCGCCAGCACGAAAGGCAGCATCGGCACCAGCCCGGCGGCGAGGAAGGCGGCAAAGGTGGCCAGCGCGGCGCGCATCGGCTGCGGGTCGATCTCCGACAGCCCGTGATCGCCCGCCAGCAACTGGCGGCTCCAATGCGCCGGGTCCGAGGCGATCTGCGCCGCGGCGGCCTCGAGCACCTCTCCCGACAGCCCCTGCCGTGCCAGCTGCCTCCGCAGGTCGCGGCGTGCGGTCTCCGGCTCGGAGGCGATCCGCCGCCGCTCGAGCTGCTGCAGGCGGCGCAGATCGTCGAGCTCGGCCTTGGTGCCGGAGTAGTTGCCCGCCGCCATGGAGAAGCCGTCGGCCAGCACGTTGGCAAAGCCGAGGGCAAGGATGATGTAGGGCGACAGCTCCGCGCCCGCGACACCGGCGACAATGGCGAATGTGGTGACCGATCCGTCGATGGCGCCGTAGACGACGTCCCGCAGGCGGCCGTGGCCGTCGGGCTGGGGAAGATCGCTGGCATCATCGGGCTGGCGGGTCATCGGCTGGCTCCTGCTTGCGGCACGAGCCTGACCATGCCGCGCCAAGCGCGCCTTGTCCCTGATCAAATCGGCCCGGATCAAATCGGGCCGGATCAAATTGCCCGAAACGCGACGCCTCAGCCCTTGCCGGTCTCCTTGATCACGAAGCCCGCCAGCGCGGTGCGGATGATCTCGCGCACCGAGGGGCGCTTGCGGCGGGTGAAGGGCAGGGGGCGGCAGACCTCGATGGCCGCGACGCCGACCCGCGCCGTCAGCGCGCCGTTCACCAGCCCCTCGCCGAAGCGGCGCGAGAGCTTGCCGAGGATGCCGCCGCCGAGCACCGGCTCGAGCATGTCGTCGCCCACGGCCACCGCGCCGGTCGCGACGAGATGCGACATCACCGCCCGCGTCAGACGCCAGCTTCCGAGCGTGCCCGAGCGCCCGCCGTAGATCTCGGCGATGCGGCGGATCATCCGCAGGTTGGACGAGAGCGCCGCGATCACGTCGGCCAGCGCCAGCGGCACCAGCGCGGTCACCGTCGCCACCTGCCGCGCCGAAGCCTCGACCTCGCGCCGGGCGGCGGCATCCAGCGGCGCCAGCAGCTCGGTCTCGGCCAATCCGATCAGCCCCGAGGCGTCGAAAACCTCGGCGCCGCGCTCCTTCAGCCGCTCGCGGCCCCAGCGGGTGTCCTCGCGCCCGGCGTAGAGGCTCGAGAGCTGATCGACCACCTTGCGCGCGGCCTTGAGGTCCTCCGCGGCCAGCGCCGCATCGGCGGCCCGGTGCAGCGCGTCGACCTTGGCCAGCCGCGAGATGGCGGCGATTTCCTTGACCACGATGGCAAGCCCGACCAGCACCACCAGCGCCATCAGCACCGACACGGCAAGGCCGAGCAGCGGCACCGAGGCGATGAGATCGGTGGCGAAGCGCCAGGCGGCGATGGAGATCAGGGCGGAGATCAGCGTGCCGGCCAGCGCCCAGAACCAGCGCGCCAGCTTCGACGGGCGCCGGGCGGCCAGCGCCGCCGCGGTGGTCATCGCCTGACCTTGCGGATTCGGCAGGTTGGGTTCGGGCACCGGCGGCGCCTCGGAGGGGGTGAGGGCCGGCTGCGCCTCGTCGAGATCGAACAGGATCGGACCCTGCTTGCGCGGGCCGCCGGGGGGGAGATCGCTCATGCGCGGGCCTCCATGCTGCGGGGGGCGGTCCCGATGCCGGGGGCCTCCCAGACGTAGAGAAGATCGGGCAGGCCTTCCTCGTTGGCCGAGCCATCGCCGCGCTTTGTCACGGCAAAACCCGCGCGCTCGTAAAAGCGCTGGGCGCGGGTGTTGGCGACGAAGGTCCAGAGTTCGAGCCGGGGTGCGGCGCGCTGGGCGTCTTGCAGGAGCGCCCGGCCGATGCCGCGGCCCTGGGAGCCGGGGGCGACGAAGAGCGCATGTATGTAGGTGGCCTCGCGGGCGAGGAAGCCGAGCACTTCGCCTGCGCCACCCTCGGCCACGGTGACCCAGCCCCTTTCGATCATCGACCCGGCGTGGGCAATATCCTCGGCGCCGCTGTGCAGCAGGGGCTTCCAGGCATGGGCCTCGACGGCGCTTGTGATCATCGCGCCGAGGCTGCCGGCGTCGGTGGGGCGGGCGGGGCGCAACAGCGGGCTCACAGCCGGTCCCCCACGAGGAACTGCGCGGCGCGGTCGAGGCGGATGTGCGGCGGGCCCTCGCCGGGTTTCAGCGTCAGCGGCGCCGGCGCGAAGCGCATGATCTCGTAATCGGCGTCGAGCCATCCCTCCGCGCCCTCGCGGGCCGGAGTCAGCAGGTGCGACGGATCCTCGGGCAGCGCGCCGGGGTAGAAGGCCGCCTGCCGCCCGCGCGAGCCGTCGGGGTTCAGCAGCGTGCCGCGCACGCAGTCGAGCTCGCTGCCGTTGTGCGGCAGCGTCTGCTCGACCGTGGCGCGCAGCGCGGCGATCGACATGGCCGAGGTCTCGGCCCCGGCGAAGCGCGCCCGGTCGCGCGCCTCGCGGGTCAGCGCCTCCATGATCGCGGTGAGCCGCGCGTGCTGGCTGTGGTGCAGGTGGTCGGCCTTGGTCGCGGCAAAGAGGATTTTCTCTACCCGTCGCCCGCGCAGGAGCTGCGTCAGCCAGGCGTTGGAGCCGGGGCGGAAGGCCTTGAGGATGCCCGCCATCGTACGCCGCAGGTCGTCGAGCGCGGGCGGTCCGGCGTGGATCGCGCCGAGCGCGTCCACCAGCACGATCTGCCGGTCGATGCGCGAGAAGTGATCGCGGAAGAAGGGCTTCACGATCTGCGCCTTGTAGGCCTCGAAGCGCCGTTCCATCTCGCGCCAGAGGCCCCGGCGGGCGGGATTTTCCGGTTTCGGCATTGGCGCGAAGGTCAGCGCCGGGCTGCCGGCCTTCTCGCCGGGCAGCAAAAAGCGCCCGGGGGTGCAGTCGGAGAACCCCGCCTCGCGCGCCATGTGCAGCGCGCCGGTGAAGGCCTCGGCGAGCGCCTTGGCCTTGGGCTCTGAGAACTCCTCGTTGGGATCGACGCCGCCGAGCAGCGCCAGGAAGGGCTCAGAGCCGGGCCGCTGCGGCAGGCGCTTCAGCGTCTTCTCGGTCCAGCGCTCGAAGCTCTGGTCCAGCAGGCCGAGGTCGAGCAGCCACTCGCCGGGATAGTCGACGATGTCGAGATGCACCGTGCGCGGCCCCTGCAGCCCGGCCAGCATGCCGGTGGGGCGCACCTTGAGCGAGAGCCGCAGCTCCGAGACGGCGCGGGTGCTGTCGGGCCAGCGCGGCTCGCGCGCGGTGAGCGCGGCAAGATGGCTCTCGTAGTCGAAGCGGGCCACGGTGTCGTCGGGCTGCGGCTGCAGGTAGGCGGTGAGGATGCGCGATTCCGCCTCGGCGGCGAGCTGCGGCATCCGCCCGCGGTCGAGCAGGTTGGCGACCAGCGAGGTGATGAAGACGGTCTTGCCGGCGCGCGACAGCCCGGTCACACCGATGCGCACGACCGGCTCGAAGAAGGTTTCCGACAGCGTGTCGGTGACGTTGCCGACCCCGCGGGTGAGCGTGTCGGCGATGGTTCCGATGACCAAGGTGGCGCCCCTCGTTCTGCGTTTCCCTAGAGATAGAGGCGCAGGGCGCGGGTTGCCAGTGCTGCGGGCAAGCGTCGCGGAACGGGGGACAGGGCAGGGGCGCTGCCCCTCTTCGCCTGCGGCGCATTCACCCCGGGATATTTGGATCTAGACGAAGATGCGGCCTCTCTCGGGGATTGATGGGGGCGCGGCGCCGCGCTAAGGGGCGGGCATGCCCAGATACGCGCTTTTGGTGGAATATGACGGCGGGCCCTTCGCGGGCTGGCAGCGTCAGGCGGATCAACCCTCGGTGCAGGGGGCGATCGAGTCTGCGCTCGGCAAACTCGAGACGCGCGCGCACACCATCGCCGCCGCCGGGCGCACCGACGCGGGCGTGCACGCCCGCGGACAGGTGGCGCATTGCGACATGGAGAAGGTCTGGGACCCGTTCCGCCTCGGCGAGGCGCTGAACTTCCACCTCAAGCCCGCGCCGGTGGCGATCCGCGCCTGCGCCGCGGTGGGCGACGACTGGCACGCGCGCTTCTCGGCGATGGAGCGGCGGTATCTCTTCCGGGTGCTGGTGCGCCGCGCGCCTTCGACGCTGGAAAAGGGGCAGGTCTGGCGGGTGATGTCCCCTCTGTCGCTCGAGGCGATGCGCGAGGGCGCGGCGCATCTCATCGGCCTGCATGATTTCACCACCTTCCGCTCGACCATGTGCCAGGCCGCCTCGCCGGTGAAGACGCTGGACGAATGCCGCATCGAGCAGGTCGAGACCGGCGCGGGCACCGAGTACCATTTCCATCTGCGCGCCCGCAGCTTCCTGCACAACCAGGTGCGCTCGATCGTCGGCACGCTGGAGCGGGTCGGCGCGGGCAGCTGGGCGCCGGCCGAGGTGAAGACCGCGCTCGAGGCCGCTGACCGTGCCGATTGCGGGCCGGTCTGCCCGCCGGACGGGCTCTACCTGATGGGCGTCGGCTACCCGGACGACCCTTTTGCCGGCTGATCCGCGCAAGGTGCTTGATTTACGCCGGGAAACCCGGCAAGAGCCTGCGCATGACGCAAGCGATCCGAATCCGACGAGCCTGAGCTCCTCCTTCCGTGCCCAATTCGGGCGCGCCTGTTCGTTTGTCCGTCAGACACCCCCTTGAAAACTTGACTTGGCCCCGGGCCCTTGGCACCAATCGGGCCTCATCGCAGAGGAAGCCGCAATGATCCCCTCCGTCCTGCCGACCTATTCGCGCGCGCCCCTTCATTTCGTGAAGGGTGAAGGCTGCTGGTTGATCGAGGAGGACGGACGACGCTTTCTCGACCTCGGCAGCGGCATCGCGGTGAATGCGCTCGGCCACGCGCATCCGGCGCTGGTGGCGGCGCTGACCGAGCAGGCGAACAAGCTCTGGCACGTCTCGAACCTCTACGAGATCCCGCAGCAGCAGGCGCTGGCCGACAAGCTCGTGGCCGCGACCTTTGCCGACACCGTCTTCTTCACCAACTCGGGCACCGAGAGCTGCGAGCTGGCGGTGAAGATGGCGCGCAAGTACTGGTACGAGAAGGGCGCGCCCGAGAAGACCGACATCATCGCCTTCACCGGCTCGTTCCACGGCCGCTCCTCGGCGGGCATCGCCGCGGCGGGCAGCGAGAAGATGGTCAAGGGCTTCGGCCCGATCCTGCCGGGGTTCAAGCACCTGCCGTTCGGCGACTTGGAGGCGATCGAGGCGGCCATCGACGCGAAGACCGGCGCCATCCTGATCGAGCCGATCCAGGGCGAGGGCGGCATCCGCCCGCTGGCAGACGATCAGCTCAAGGCGCTGCGCAAGCTCTGCGACGACAAGCAGGTCCTGCTGATCCTCGACGAAGTGCAATGCGGCATGGGTCGGACCGGGCGCCTGTTTGCCCATGAATACGCCGGCATCACGCCCGATATCATGATGGTCGCCAAGGGCATCGGCGGCGGCTTCCCGCTCGGCGCGGTGCTGGCCACCGAAGAGGCGGCCTCCGGCATGACCGTCGGCACCCATGGTTCGACCTATGGCGGCAACCCGCTCGGCTGTGCCGTCGGCGGCGCGGTGATGGACGTGCTGACCGAGGACGGCTTCCTAGATGAGGTGAGCCGCAAGGCCGGGCTGCTGAACCAGAAGCTCGAGGGGCTCGTCGCCGCGCATCCGGAGATCTTCGAGGCGGTCCGCGGCCAGGGCCTGATGATCGGCCTCAAGACGAAGATCGCCCCGGCGGATTTCGTCAAGGCCGGCTACGACAAGCTGGTGATCACCGTGCCCGCGGCGGACAACGTCGTGCGCCTGCTGCCGCCGCTGACCATCACCGAGGAGGAGATCGCCGAGGCGGTCGATCGCCTCGACGCCACCGCCTCGGCCCTGGAGGCCGCCGCCTGAGTTTCTTCTAGGCCGAAATATCCCGGGGGCGCCCGCCGAGAGGCGGGCGGGGGCAGCGCCCCCAGGTCTCCGGCCCAACAAAAAAGACCCGACAGATGAACCACTTCCTCGACATCCACAAAACCGACCCGGCCGACCTGCGGGCGATCATCGACACCGCCAAGGCGATCAAGGACAGCCGCAACGGCCGCCCCAAGGCGATGGCCGATGACGAGACGCCGCTCGCCGGGCGCATGGTGGCGCTGATCTTCGAGAAGCCCTCGACCCGGACGCGTGTCTCCTTCGACGTCGGCGTGCGCCAGATGGGCGGGCAGACCATGGTGCTCTCGGGCAACGACATGCAGCTCGGCCACGGCGAGACCATCGCCGACACCGCCCGGGTGCTGTCGCGCTTCGTCGACATGATCATGATCCGCACCTTCGACGAGGCGGTGCTGACCGAGATGGCGGAATTCGCGACGGTGCCGGTGATCAACGGGCTGACCGACCGGACCCACCCGTGC
The DNA here is from genome assembly GCF_020524285.1 of Alloyangia pacifica. Lineage (GTDB taxonomy): Bacteria > Pseudomonadota > Alphaproteobacteria > Rhodobacterales > Rhodobacteraceae > Salipiger > Salipiger pacificus_B. The sequence goes on along the minus strand of NZ_JAIVKX010000004.1, from coordinate 338,926 downwards.
CAGATCATGGCCGACATCCTCACCTTCGAGGAGCACCGCGGCCCGATCAAGGGCAAGAAGGTCGTCTGGTGCGGCGACGGCAACAACGTCTGCTCGTCCTTCCTGCATGCCGCCGGACGCTTCGGCTTCGACCTGACCTTCACCGGCCCGGTGCAGCTCGATCCCGAGATGGAATTCGTCGGCCATGCGCGCAACGAAGGCGCCACCATCACCATCGAGCGGGATCCCTTCAAGGCGGTCGAGGGCGCCGATCTCGTGGTCGCCGACACCTGGGTGTCGATGCATGACGCGCAGAGCGCCAAGGAACGCCGCCACAACATGCTGCGCCCCTACCAGGTGAACGAGAAGCTGATGGAAGCCGCCGGCAAGGACGCGCTCTTCATGCACTGCCTGCCGGCGCACCGCGGCGAGGAAGTCACCTCGGAGGTCATGGACGGACCGCAGTCGGTGATCTGGGACGAGGCGGAGAACCGTTTGCACGCGCAGAAGGCGATCATGCGCTGGTGCCTCGGCGGCTGAGCCGGGGGCGTGGGGGACTCCGGCCCTGCCCGCCTGGCGGCGGGTCTCGCCCGGGCGCATGTTGAAAAAGAAGAAGCCGGGCGGCAGCGCCCGGCTTCTTTGGTGTCAGGGGGCGGTGCCTCCCTGCGTATCGAGGATGCACAGCGCCTGTGCGATGGACGCGCGGGTCGCCAGCTTGCCTTGGCGCCTGTTATCGCTAGCTTTCGCGGTAGAGACACAGGAGGCTGGCATGGCAGACCCGCAGATCGGCATTTACGGATTGGGCACGATGGGGGCGGCGCTGGCGCTCAACATGGCCGACAGTGGCATCGACATCGCGGTGTCGAACCGCAGCCCGGAGCCGATTGCAGAATTCGTGACCCGGGCCGCGCCGTTTGCGGATCACGTCACCGCTCTGGACACGCTCGAGGGGCTGATCGACGCATTGCCCGAGCCGCGACTGCTGCTGGCGATGATCCCGTCGACCGCGCCGATGGATGCCTTCCTCGAGCAGGTGATCCCGCTGCTGTCGGAGGGCGACACGGTGATCGACGCGGGCAACGCCGATTTCCATGCCACCCGTGCGCGCAGCGCGCAGCTCGCCGAACACGGGCTGCATTTCGTCGGCCTCGGGGTCTCGGGCGGCGAGGACGGCGCGCGGCATGGCCCGTCGATGATGTTCGGCGGCTCCGAGGAAAGCTGGGCCGGTCTGCAACCGATCCTGTCGAAGATCGCCGCGCAGTTCGACGGCGCGCCCTGCGCTGACCGCATGGGCCCCGATGGTGCGGGGCACTTCGTCAAGACCGTGCACAACGGCATCGAATATGCCGACATGCAGATGATCGCCGAGGTCTACGACCTGCTGCGCCACGGCGCGGGGCACTCGCCCGCCGAGATCGGCGCGCAGTTCGCGCGCTGGAACGAGGGGGCGCTGGAGAGCTACCTTTTCGAGATCACCGGCAAGGTGCTGTCCTACGACGACCCGCAGGGCGATGGGCCGATGGTGGACGCCATCCTCGACAAGGCCGGGCAGAAGGGCACGGGCCGCTGGACCGCCATCGAGGCGGTGAAGCTCGGGCAGTCGGCAACGATGATCGAGGGCGCCGTCGCGGCGCGGGCGTGGTCGGCGGAGAAGGACCTGCGCGAGGTCGCGGGCGCGACGCTCGGGGCGGACCGCAGCGGGTTCACGCCGGACGTCGAGGAACTGGAAGCGGCGCTGCTGGCGGCGCGCATCCTCGAGTACGCGCAGGGCTTCCGCATCCTCGCCGCCGCCTCGGCCGAATACGACTGGCAGCTCGATTTCGCGCGTATCGCCGAGATCTGGCGCGCCGGCTGCATCATCCGGGCGCGGCTGCTCGATGACATCGCCGACGCCTTCCGCGAGAGCCCGCCCGAGGGCCAGCTCTTCCTCGCGCCGCGCTTCGCACCGGTGCTCGAGCGCGGCATCCCGGCGCTGCGGCGGCTGGTGTCGGAGGCCATCGCGGCGGGCTACCCGCTGCCGGTGCTCGGCGCCGCGCTGTCGTTCTGGGACACGCTGCGCCAGCCGCGCGGCACCGCCGCGCTGATCCAGGCGCAGCGCGACTTCTTCGGGCGTCACGGCTTCGACCGCGTCGATGGCAAGGACGTGCACCACGGCCCGTGGTGGGGCTGACGCGCGCCCGTGGCGCGGACGGGGCAGCGCACGCAGCGGTGTAGCCGGGCCACGCCTGCGCGCCGACCCGGTGCCGCGGGCGCCCAAAGCCTTGAACTGGGCGCGAAACCTGCGCAGCATCGAGCGATCGGCTGCGCGGATGGGCGAGGCCCGCTATGATCCGGTATGATGCAGTATGATCCGATGCGCTCCCGCGTGATGCGTGCCGCAGGACAATCTCAGAGAAGGAACCGACCATGTCCATGCCCCTCCTGTCCCGGATTGCCGGCGTGCCGGCCTGCATGGTCCTCGGGCCGCTCCTGCTGGCCGCCTGCACCCATTCGGCGCCGCCGCCCGCCGCCCCCAATGTCTCGCCGCTGGTGTTCTCCGAGGTGACGGAGCTCGCCATCGCGTGCCGGCACGAGGAGGCGCTGGTCGCCCTCGACGGCGCCGAGGCGGCGCAGGGCGGCAGCACCAGCACGACCGAGCTGCAGCGCGTGGTGGTATTGCGCAACGCGGGCAGGACCATGGATGCGGCGCGGGTTCTGCGCGAGCGCAACGCACGGGATGACGTCACCGTCGACGCGGCGGTCTACTCGGGCACCGCGGTCGAGGAAGGGCTCGAGGTGATCCGCTCGGAACGCGCCGCGCGCACCGGCAGCCGCTCGTGCGGCTGAGCCTCGGCATCTGACACGCTTCAGGTCACCGCCGATCCGGCAGCCTGTGGTATCCTGTGACCGGGAGGATGCGGGCCGGACCGGCCTGCGTGGTGCAGAGGACGACCCGAGGATCCTACCCGGGAGGACTCGTTATGCCGATATTCATAGTGACAGGGTGCTACACGGCGGCGGCCTTGAAGGGCATGATCGCCAATCCCAGCGACCGCGCCGAGGGGGCGCGCTCGGTCGTCGAGGCATCGGGCGGCAAGATGCTGTCCTACTACGCCACGACCGGCCCGACCGACTGGATGGTGATCGTCGAGACGAGCGACGTGCACGACCTGCTGGCCAGCCTGATGGGCGTCGGGGCCTCGGGCATGGTGAGCAATATCCAGACCGTCCGGGCGTTCTCGGCCGACGAGCTGATGGAGATACAGAAGAAGGCCGGCAGCGCGGCGCAGGCGTACAAGTCGCCCGCGTGAAGAGCGCCGGGGCGGCGCTGCGCCGCCCCGCTGTCAGGTCTGCGGCTGTCAGGCGCGGATCACCGCGCCGGGGTTCATGATCCCCTTCGGGTCGAGCGCCGCCTTGATGGCCCGCATCGCCGCCAGCTTGGCGGGATCCGAATAGCGCTCCAGATCATCGACCTTCAGCCGCCCGATGCCGTGCTCGGCGCTGACCGAGCCGCCCATCTCGTTGACCAGATCGTGCACGCAGCGCTGCACCCCGGCGCGCACGTCCAGGTAGTCCTGTTTCTTCCGGCCCTGCGGCGGGAAGACGTTGTAGTGCAGGTTGCCGTCGCCAAGGTGGCCGAAGCAGTTCACCCGGAAATCGCCGACCTGCGCGAGCCGCTCCAGGCCGGTGTCGATGAAGGCGGGCAGGACGCTCAGCGGCAGCGAGACATCGTGGCTGGCGATGGCCCCGATGTGGCGGTTGGCCTCGGGGATGCGCTCGCGGATCTCCCAGAACTGCAGGGCCTGGGCCTCGGATTGGGCCACCAGCCCGTCGCTGATGAGCCCGGCCTCCATGCCCGCGGTGAAGAGGGTCTCAAGCGCGCCCTCGGGGTCCATGCCCTGCGCGAGGCCGAGCTCCACCAGCACGCACCAGGCGGGGGCCTCGGCGAAGGGCTGGCGCACCTCGGGCAGCGCCTCGGCGAGGAAGCGGAACCCCATGCGGCCGATCAGCTCGAAGGCGCTGACCATCTCGCCGAGCTGGTCGCGGGCGAGTGCCAGCAGCGACAACGCGGCGGCGGGGCTTTCCACGGCCAGCAGCGCGGTGGCGGTGGCGGCGGGCACCGGCGAGAGCTTCAGCGCAGCGGCGGTGATCACCCCCAGCGTGCCCTCGGCGCCGAGCAGCAGCCCGCGCAGGTCGTAGCCGGTGTTGTCCTTGCGCAGGCGTTTCAGCCCGTGCCAGATCGTCCCGTCGGGCAGCACCGCATCGAGCCCCAGCACCTGCTCGCGCGCGTTGCCGTAGCGCAGTACGTTGACGCCGCCGGCGTTGGTCGAGAGCAGCCCGCCGATGCGCGCCGTGCCTTCGGAGGCGAGCGAGAGCGGGAAGAGTCGGTTTGCCTCCAGCGCCGCGGCCTGCACGTCGGCCAGCACTGCGCCGGCCTCGGCCACCAGCACGTTTTCCTCGGGGTAGGTGGCGCGGACCGCCGACATGCGCTCGAGCGAGAGGACCAGCGGGGCGGGGCCCTCGGGGGCGATCTGCCCGCCAACGAGCCCGGTGCCGCCACCATAGGGCAGCAGGCCGACACGGGCGTCGTTGCAGGCGCGGACGATGGCCGAGACCTCCTCGACGTTGCGCGGCAGCGCCACCCAGCCCGAGATTCCTTGCCAGCGTCCCCGCGGCTCTTCGAGGTAGCGCGGCTCGGCGCGGCGCAGCGTGCCGCCGGGCAGCGCGCGGCTCAGGGTCTCGGCAAAGGCGTCATCGGCGGGATTCAGGGGCATTGCGGTCTCCGTTCTCTGCGCCTGTGATAGCGTGCTCACCGGCGAAGCCAAGCCCGGGGGCGGCCTCTGCTGCGCGGCGGCGGGCGCGGCGGTAGAGCGGTGTCATGATCAGCGGTGTCAGGAACATCGGCACCTGGTAACAGCCGATGAACAGCAGCAGCGGGTCGGTCACCGTGGCGGGCAGCGCGGCGAGGAAGAGCCCGATGTTGCGGTTCCCGGAAATCATCGCCAGCGCCTCCAACGCTTCGCTGCGTCCGCCGCGGGCGCGCAGCCAGAGGGTCAGCATCTGCGGGCCGAGGTTGGCCAGGAAGGCCAGCGCCATCCAGCCCAGCAGTTCCAGCGGGCGCTCCAGAAGGGCAGGACGGATCTCGGAGGTGAGGGCGAGCACGATGACCGTCATCAGCAGCGCCGAGGCGCCGTCGATCTGCGCCAGGGCCGTGGGGCCGGGGGCTGGCAGGAGACGCGGGCGCAGCGCGAAGGCCAGCCCGGTCGCCGCAAGGATCACCGCGAGGAGCTTCAGCGCGGCACCGAAAATGCCCGCCGCACCGCCGAAAGCGGGCAGCAGCGCGAAGACGGGCAGCGTGGTGGTGGGCAGGATCAGCATGCCGAGGATCAGCATGCGCAGCGCCGGACCGGGATCGCCGCCGACCATCAGCGTCAGGTTCGGGCTGCTGGCCAGGGGCGCGGCGGCCAGCATCAGGATCAGCGCCAGCGCCGCGGGGCTGGCCAGCAGGCCGGCGGCAGCGGCGAGTCCGATCAGGGCCATTGGGCAGAGAAGCTGGAAGACCAGCAGCGCGCCGATCGAGCCGCGCAGGTCGCGGATGGCACCGAGCGCCGCACGCGGGCCGATGCGCAGGGCGGCGGCGAAAAGCATCACCGCCACCAGCTCGGACAGCCAGGGCCGCACGAACTGCGCCAGCTGCGGCAGGGCAATGCCGACGGCGAGGCCGATCAGCATCAGCCAGCGGGCGTGGCGGGACAGGAAGGGTAGGAGCGTCATTGCGCGGCGGATACCACGGCGCGCGGCCCGGGGCGAGAGCGCCGCGGTGGTTGGGTGCGATATGTGACGCCGGGGCCTAGTGCGGGAACCAGGCCTTGGCCGAGGCGACGCGGCCGTGCTCGAGGTAGAAATCGTCGAGTTGCGGCGGTGCGTAGCCGGTGTCCTGCAACTGCACATGCGCCTGGCCGCGATGGTGTATCTGGTGCTGAAAGAGGTGCAGGAGCAACGGCTCGACCTTTTCGTGCACCGGGCCGGAGCGGCGTTGGGTGAGCCGTTCCTCGTGCAGCATGGCGGGGGTGAGCGCCTCGCAGAGCGCGAGCAGGCGCAGGTCGGTCGCGGCCTGCATCTCCGCGAGCTGCGCCGGGTCGTCGATCTGCGCGCGGTTGTAGAGCGAGAGTCCGAGCCCGCCGCGCTCCAGCGCGTCGATGTAGTAGAGATCCACCAGCAGTATGTGGTTCATCGTCTGGCTGAGCGAGGGGAAGAAACCCGGGCGCGGGTCGGTGAACTCCTCCTCGGTGAGCGCCGCGAGCACGGTGTAGAGCGTCTCGTTCGCCCAGGCGTTGTTGCGGGCCATGAGGGTGAAGGGCGTGGGCGCATGCATGGGCGGATCCTCCCGGTGGGTGGCGCCAGTGTAGCGCAATGTGTCCAGTGTAGCGCAATGTGTGGAGACGGCGAAGAGAGTGTCGTGAGCGCCGGCCCGTCCCGGCGGGCTGGCGCTTTGGTCATTAAGCACGAGGTTCGAGTGTCTTCCGGGCTTGGCCGGAATAAAGCGCTGACCTCAAATGTGGCGGCGCCATCCCACGGGCCGGCGCTCGCCCGGCGCCTGCTCCCGTCGCCCGGAGACGAAAAGGGCCGGAGTTTGCGCCCCGGCCCGCGTTGCTCAAATCAAGAGCCTCACATCGCGGCGCGGAACAGCGCCTCGAGGTTCTCTTCGGTCAGCTCGATCGGGTTGCCGCCGCAGGACGGATCCTTGATCGCGCCTTTCACCAGCTCGGGGATCGACTCTTCGGTCACGCCGAGCGCGGTCAGCCCCTTGGGCACGCCGAGGCTGTCGTTGAATTGGTCCACGAAGGCGCAGAAGCCGTCGAAGCCGCCCTCGATGCCGAGATAGCTTGCCGCGGTGTCGAAGCGGTCGCGGATGGCGTCCGCGTTGAACTTCAGCACGGCGGGCATGCAGACGGCATTGGTGGTGCCGTGATGGGTGCCGAAGTGTGCGCCGATGGGGTGGCTCATCGCGTGGATCGCGCCGAGGCCCTTCTGGAAGGCGGTGGCGCCCATGGCCGCGGCGCTCATCATCTGGGCGCGGGCCTCAATGTCGGTGCCGTCGGCATAGGCGCGGGGCAGGTACTCGATCACGAGCCGCATGCCCTCGAGCGCGATGCCCTGGCTCATCGGGTGGTAGTGCGGCGAGGAGAAGGCCTCGACGCAATGCGCAAAGGCGTCGAGCCCGGTGCCGGCGGTGATCGCTTTGGGCATGCCGACAGTCAGTTCGGGGTCGCAGATCACCACGGCAGGAAGCATCTTGGGGTGGAAGATGATCTTCTTCTCGTGGGTCTCGGAGTTGGTCAGAACGCCCGCGCGCCCGACCTCCGAGCCGGTGCCAGCGGTGGTCGGCACGGCGACGATGGGGGCGATGGCGTCGGCATCGGCGCGGGTCCACCAGTCACCGATGTCCTCGAAATCCCAGACCGGCCGGGTCTGACCTGCCATGAAGGCCACGCATTTGCCGAGGTCGAGGCCGGAGCCGCCGCCGAAGGCGATGACCCCGTCGTAGCCGCCCGCGTTGTAGGCCGCGACGCCCGCGGCGAGGTTGCGCTCGTTGGGGTTGGGATCGACATCCGAGAAAAGACCGCAATGCAGGCCGGCGGTTTCAAGCACGGCGATGGTGCTCTCGGTGACCGGCAGCGCGGCGAGGCCGCGGTCGGTGACCAGCAGCGGCCTGGTGATGCCGGCCTGCGCGCAGGCGGCGGGCAGTTCCGCGATGCGGCCCGCGCCGAACTTGATGGCGGTAGGGTAGGACCAATTGGCGGTGAGGCTCATTTCGTCACCTTCTTGAGATGGTAGGATTTTGGGCGGGTGAGGTTGTGGTAGCCGATGACCGACAGGCCGCCGCCGCGCCCGGTCTGCTTGCAGCCGGTCCAGCACAGGCCGGGATCGAGGTAGTCGGCGCGGTTCATGAAGACGGTGCCGGTCTCGATGGCGTCGCCGACCTTCTGCGCACGCGCCACGTCCTGCGTCCAAAGCGAGGCGGTGAGGCCGAAGGGGCTGTCGTTCATCAGGGCAATCGCTTCGGCGTCGTCCTTCACCTTCATGATGCCGACGACCGGGCCGAAACTCTCGTCGCGCATGACGCGCATCTCGTGGGTCACGTTCGTCAGAATCTGCGGCGTCAGGTAGGCGGCGCCGTCGTCCTCGGGGAAGGTGTCGATATGGGCCTTGGCCCCCATCTCCAGCGCCTCCTTGATCTGCGCGCGAACCTCCTGCGCAAAGCGGACGTTGGCCATCGGGCCGATGGTGGTCTCCGTGTCGAGCGGGTTGCCGAGCTTGTAGCCCTTCACCACTGCCACGGCCTTCTCGACGAAGGCGTCGAAGAGGCTCTCGTGCACGTAGATGCGCTCGATGCCGCAGCAGCACTGGCCGGAGTTGAACATGGCGCCGTCGATCAGCGTGTCGACCGCGGCCTCCACATCCGCGTCCTCCATCACGTAGCCCGGATCCTTGCCGCCGAGCTCGAGCCCGAGCCCGGTGAAGGTGCCCGCCGCGGCGCGCTCGATGGCCTTGCCGCCGCCGACAGAGCCGGTGAAGTTGACGAAATTGAAGGCGCCCTCGGCGATCAGCGCCGAGGTCGTGTCATGGTCGAGATAGAGGTTCTGGAACACCGCCTCGGGCACGCCGGCCTTGTGGAAGGCGTTGGCCAGCCGCTCGCCGACCAGCAGCGTCTGCGTCGCGCCCTTCAGCACCACGGTGTTGCCGGCGATGAGTGCCGGGGCAACGGTGTTGATCGCGGTCATATAGGGGTAGTTCCAGGGCGAGACCACGAAGACCACGCCATGCGGCACGCGCTTGATGTAGCGCTTGAAGGTGGCGTTGTCGCCGACCTCTATGTCGGCCAGCGCGCCCTCGGCGATCTCGGCCATGTAGGAGGCGCGCTCGTTGAAGCCGCCGAACTCGCCGCCGTAGCGGACCGGCCGGCCCATCATCTGCGCCAGCTCGGGCACGATCGCCTCGTTCTGCGCGCCGATCTCGGCGACGCCCTTCATCACCAGCTCGACGCGCTCGGCCAGCGGGCGGGCGGCCCATGCGGCCTGTGCGGCGCGAGCCGATTTCGCGGCTTCGCGCGCCATGTCGAGGGGCAGCGTCTCGCGCGAGGCGAAGACCGAGCCGTCGATGGGGGAAATGTTGTTCAGTGTCGTCATGAGAGCCTCCTCAGGCGCGCTCGAAGCCGCGCGCCAGCTCGTAGTCGGTGACCGCGCGGTCGAAGTCTTCCTGCTCGATCCGGGCGGCATGGGCAAAATGCTCGATGACATCCTCGCCGAAGGCGGCGCGCAGCATGTCCGAGCCGGCAAAGGCGTCGATCGCGGCGCGCAGGGTGTTCGGCACGTCCGGCACGTCATCCATGCCGTAGACGTCGCCCTGGGCGGGGGAGGGCAGCTCCAGCTTCTCTTCGATCCCGGCAAGCCCTGCAGCAAGCTGCGCGGCGCAGGCGAGGTAGGGGTTCATGTCCGAGCCGGGAATGCGGCACTCGATGCGCACGCCCTTGGTATCCTCGCCGACGAGACGGAAGCCGGCGGTGCGGTTGTCCACCGACCAGGCGGTCTTGGTGGGCGCGAAGGTGCCGGGAGCGAAGCGCTTGTAGCTGTTGATGTAGGGCGCCATGAAGAGCGTCACCTCGGGGGCGTATTTCAGCAGGCCCGCAACGTAGTGCTTCATGGTCTGCGACATGCAATGCGCGCCGTCCTTGTCGTAGAAGGCGTTTTCCGTCCCCTTGAACAACGACTGGTGGATATGCGCCGCGCTGCCGACCTTGTCGGCCTGCCACTTCGCCATGAAGGTCGCTCCGTGGCCCTGCTGGTGGGCGATTTCCTTGACCGCGTGCTTGGAGATCGCGTGGTGGTCGGCACAGGTCAGCGCGTCGGCGTAGCGGATGTTCAGCTCTTCCTGGCCGTGCTCGGCCTCGCCCTTGCTGCATTCCACCGGCACGCCCATGGCGTAGAGGTGGTTGCGCACCGGGCGCATGACGTATTCCTCGCGGCTGGTGAGCTGGATGGAATAGTCCTGGTTGTAGGGCGAGAGGGTTTCCAGATCGCGCCAGCCGCTGTGGCGGATCTCGTCGTAGGAGCGGGCGTAGAGGAAAAATTCCAGCTCGGTTGCCATCATCGGCGTGAGGCCCATGGCCTCGGCGCGGGCGATCTGCTTCTGCAGCATCTGGCGCGGGGATTCCGGCACCGGCGCGTGGGTGTGGTGGTCCATCACGTCGCAGAGGATCATCGCGGTGCCCTCGAGCCAGGGCACGCGGCGCAGCGTCGCGAGGTCGGGCTTCATCACGTAGTCGCCATAGCCCGAGGCCCAGCTCGTGGAGGCGAAGCCCTCGGGGGTGCTCATCACCAGGTCGGTGGCGAAGAGGTAGTTGCAGCAATGCGTCTCCTCGATCGCATGCTCGAGGAAGTTGGAGACATGGAAGCGCTTGCCCTGCAGACGGCCCTGCATGTCCACCACGCACACGAGGACGGTATCGATCTCGCCGGAAGCGGCGGCGTTCTTCAGGTCGTCTAAGGTCAGGGGGGCGGTCATTCCGCGTGCTCCTTGCTGGTCTTGTCCTTGGGCCGCGCGGCGGGCGCGGAGATTTGATCAAACTCTTCTACAGGTCCGGCCCCCGCGCAAGCTGCGCGGAGGCCGGGTGTCGCTAGGGCATCTGGCCTCAGAAGGTGTAGGGCGGGCCCGCCTGGTTGATGACGCCGTTGTACTCCTCGAAGATCGAGACGACCTTGGCGTGGATTTCGCTTTCCTGGGCGATCTCCTTCCAGAACTCCTTGGCGGCGTTCTCGACCTCGGCCCATTCTTCCGGCGGCACCGAGCGCAGCTGCAGCTTGTCGCCGGTGGCGCGCAGCTTGGCCTCGCCGCCCCAGTACCACTGGTTGCGGTAGGTGTCGGCGGCCTTGATCGCCGACATCACCAGCGTCTTGAGGTGCTCGGGCAGGTCGGCCCAACGCTGCTGGTTGACGAAGATCGAGCCGATCCAGGCACCCGAGATGTTGTTGGTCAGGAAGTAGTCGGTGACGTTCGCCCAGCCGACGGTGTAGTCCTCGGTGATGCCCGACCAGGCCATGCCATCGAGCTCGCCGGTCTGCACCGCGACCTCGGCATCCTCGTAGGGGATGTTCACCGGCACCACGCCGAACTGGCTCAGGAAGCGGCCCGCGGTGGGGAAGGTGTAGAGCTTCAGCCCGTCGAGATCGGCAAGGCTGGTGATCTCTTTCTTGGTGTTGAAGTTGCACGGATCCTGACCGGCAGCGGAAAGCCAGGTCACGCCGACCTTCTCGTATTCCGAGCGCCAGATGTCGGCGAGCCCGTATTGCTCGAAGAGCACCGGCACGTCGAGGATGTGCTTGGTGGCGAACGGGAAGTAGCCGCCGAAGACGCGCATCGGGGTCGGCGACGCCATGGAGTCGTCATCCGAGTGCACGGCGTCGATAGTGCCGCGCTGCAGCGCCTGGAACAGCTCGCCGGTGGGCACGATCTGGTCGGCGTAGTAGAGCTCGATCTCCAGCTCGCCCTGGGCGGCAGTGTTGATGTAGTCGACGATCGGCTTGGTCACCTGTTCGCCGAGGGCGGCACCCGCGTAGGTCTGGAAGCGCCACTTGATCGGCTCCTGCGCGCGGCCGATGGAGGGCGCCGCGAGCGCAGCCGGAGCGGCCAGTGCGGCACCGCTCAGGATCTTGCGTCGTGTCAGTGTCATCTTGTCTCTCCTGTTGCGTGGTTGAGGTCTGTGCCCCTCTTTGCGGGGGTCTCGTTGTTAGTTCTGGTAGACGAGGTCCGGCAGCCACAGGGCCAGCTCGGGGAAGATCATGATGATGGCGAGCACCACGGTCATCACCGCCACGAAGGGGATGATCGAGGTGTAGATGTCGCGCAGGCCGATCTGCGGCGGGGCCATGGCGCGCATCAGGAAGAGGTTGTAGCCGAAGGGCGGGGTCATGTAGGCGATCTGGCAGGTGATGGTGTAGAGCACACCGTACCACACAAGGTCGAACCCGAGGTGTCCGACCAGCGGCACGTAGAGCGGGGCCACGATCACCAGCATCGCCGTGTCGTCGAGGAAGGTGCCCATGACGATGAAGCTCAGCTGCATCAGGATGAGGATCATCCAGGGGGACAGGCCAAGCTTCTCGGTGAACAGCTCCTCGATGGCGCTGACCGCGCCGAGCCCGTCGAAGACCGCGCCGAAGGCGAGGGCGGCGAGGATGATCCACATGAACATGCACGACACGCCGAGCGTGTTGCGCACCGAGTTCTCGAAGACCTCGCGGGTCATCCGGCCCTTGATGACCGCGGCGACGAAGGCGGCGACGGCGCCGATGGCCGAACTTTCCACCAGCGAGGTCCAGCCGCGCACGAAGGGCACCATCATCACGAAGAAGATCACCAGAGGCAGCAGCCCGGCGCGCAGCAGGCGCAGCTTCTCGGCCATGGGAATGTCGCGGTCGGCCTTGGGCAGGATCGGACCCAGTTCGGGGTTCAGCTTGCAGCGGATGACGATGTAGACGATGAAGGCCGCCGCCATGATGAGCCCCGGAATGATGCCCGCGAGCCAGAGCTGACCCACCGGCTGGCGGGCGATCATCGCGTAGAGCACCAGCACCACCGAGGGCGGCACGAGGATGCCCAAGCTCGATCCCGCCTGGATCACCCCCGTGACCATGCGCTTGTCGTAGCCGCGCTTCAGCAGTTCGGGCAGGGCGATGGTCGCGCCGATGGCCATGCCCGCCACGGACAGGCCGTTCATTGCCGAGATCAGCACCATCAGCCCGATGGTGCCCACCGCGAGGCCCCCCGAGAGGCCGCCCATCCAGACGTGGAACATCTTGTAGAGGTCGTCGGCGATCTTCGATTCCGACAGCACGTAGCCCATGAAGATGAACATCGGCAGGGTTAGCAGCGGGTACCATTTCATCAGCTTGATCGAGGCGGCAAAGCCCAGGTCGAAGCCGCCCCGGTCGCCCCACAGGCACAGCGCGGCCACGACGGCGACGAACCCGATGGCACCGAACACGCGCTGCCCTGTCAGCAGCAGGCCCAGCATGCCCGAGAACATGACGATTGCGATCAGGTCTTGCGACATCAGATGTCCTCTCCGCGGATGCGGGCGATGTCGCGGAAGAACTCGGCGACGCATTGCAAAATCATCAGCGTGACGCCGAAGCACAGGATGACCTTCACCGGCCAGACGTAGGGGCGCCAGGCGCTCGGGCTGCGTTCCAGATAGCCCATCAGCTCGCCCGCCGCGTCGGGCCCGCCGGTGACGAAGGCCCAGATCAGCTCGCCGAAGAACTTGAAGGGCTCGGTGCCGAAATAGCCGAAGCTGTAGGCGGTGGAGCTGATCGCCCCCCAGAGCAGCACGCCGAGGTAGAACAGCAGGAACCAGATGGTGATCACGTCGACGATGGCGCGGCGGCGCGGCGACCAGTCGCCGTAGAAGAAGTCCATCCGCACGTTCGATCCCATCTGGATCGAGTAGGGGCCGCCCAGCACGTAGTAGGCGACCATGATGAATTGCGCCGTCTCCAGCGTCCAGAGCGTGGGGGTGAAGAAGGTCTTGGACACCGAGGACCAGATCAGCACGCCGATCAGCGCAAAGAGCAGGTACATGGCGAAGCGCCCGATGGCGCGATTCATCTTGTCGATTATCCGCACGTAACAGACCATGGCCTCAGGCATGTCCGGCCTCCATCAGTCCAAGACCCGCCAGCGCCGGGCGCAGCAGGGTCAGCAGTTCCCCGGCGATCATCTCGATCCCGGTCTCGTCGGCGAGCAGGTCGTTGCGCACTTCGATCATCACGTTCGGCAGCCCGTTTTCGATGCCGTGCAGTTTCAGCGAATGGGTCACGCCGTCCTCTGGACCGTAGGGATCGTTGCGCGCGATGCGGCGGCCGGGCAGGCGGGTTGCCTCGTCGAGCATGTAGTCGGCAAGGCGGCTGTCCGCGTCGTGCAGGATGCCGATCTCGACCTCGCGGGGAATGTCGAACCAGGTCGGCGTGAAGCTGTGCACGGTGATCAGGGCAAAGGGCGTGCCCAGGGTCTTGCGGGTCACCACGGTGCCGGTCACCGCGGCGCAGAAGGGGTCGTAGATCTCGCGGGTGCGGTGGGCGCGCTCCTCGGGCGAGAGGTCGATGTTGCCCGGAACGTCCACCGTCTCGGTCTTGCCGGGCATGGCCGAGACGGCCTCGGGCGGGCGGTTCAGGTCGTAGACGAGGCGCGAGACCGTGCCAGCGACCAGCGGCGCGTCGAGCGCCTCGGCCATCCGTTGCGCCAGTGCCAGCGCACCCGGATCCCAGGCGGCGTGGCTGCGCTGGTCTTCCTCGTGCAGGCCGAGCCCGTCGTAGCGCGCGGGAATCCTGTTCGAAGCATGCTCGCAGAGAAACAGTGCCGGTCCCTTGCCGAGGGCTCTGCTCACTTCAAATGCACTGGCGTCTTCCTGCGACACGTCTGCCTCCTCGCGTTTGGAAAAACCTTTCCACGCGATGGATAATGCGTCAATAATTTTCCAAAGAGGATTTCGGCGGATGTGACCTGCCGCTAAGTGGTGCCGAAATCTGCTCAAATTTTGGACCGGAGACGAAGGGACGCCCGTGGACACCAGCCCGTCCGGCACCGTGCGCCAGCTCATCCGCGAGCATTACGCGCAGCTGACAAATTCCGAGCGCAAGTTCGCGCAGGCGCTGCTCGACGATTACCCCGGCGCGGGGATCGCCTCGATCACCGCGGCTGCATCGAACGCCGGTGTGTCGACGCCCACCGTCGCGCGGATGGTGCAGAAGCTGGGGTTCAAGGGCTACCCGGCCTTTCACGCGGCGCTGCTCTCGGAGCTGCAGGCCAAGGTCTCGGGCCCCGAGGCGCGGCGCGCGGTCTGGGCCTCGGAGGCGCCGGAGTCGCACCTGCTCAACCGCTTCGCCGAGGCGGTGACGCAGAACCTGCGGCAGACCTTCACCAATATCGACGCCGCGCAGTTCGACGCGGCGGCGAAGCGGCTGGCCTCGACCGAGGGGCGGCTCTACGTGGTCGGCGGGCGGATCACCCGCTCGCTGGCGGAATATGCCTTCACCCATTTCCAGGCGATCCGGGCGCGGGTCACCCATCTGACCTCGTCGTCCGCCACATGGCCGCACTACGTGCTGGACATGGAGGAGGGCGACACTCTGCTGATCTTCGACATCCGCCGCTACGAGGACAACCTGCAGCGGCTGGCCGAGATCGCCGCGGCGCGCGGAATGCACGTGATCCTGATCACCGACCAGTGGTCGAGCCCGATCGCCAGCGTCGCCGAGCATGCGTTCAACTGCTGGGTCGAGATCCCCTCGGCCTGGGATTCGAACATCTCCACCCTGTCGCTGGTCGAGGCGCTGGTCGCCGCTGCGCAGGAGGAACGCTGGCCCGATGCGCGCGAGCGGTTCGAGCGGTTGGACCAGCTGTTCGAGCTGACGCGGCTGTTCCGGAAACCCTGAGGGCAGGGGGCTACGTGCGTCGGGCGGGAGCCTGCCCCTAGGGTGGCGCCAAGACGATTGTAGTCAGCACTTTATTCCAGCCAACTCCGTGTGCCGTCCGAACGCGGTGCCCGGTGGCAAGTGCGCCAACCCGCCGGGACGGGCTGGCGCTTGCCCGGCGGCCTTCGACCTTGATTCCGCGCGGCTCGGTTCACTGAACCAGACAAAAAGAGCCCCCGGCGCTATGAGGGGCGACGGGGGCAGTCTGGGAGCATGCTTCTCTCCCGGGGGGATGACCGCGCGGGACCGGCTCAGAAACCGACCGCCTCCGCGCCTTTCGTGTCGAGGATCTCGCGGGCCTCTTCCGGCGTCGCCAGCTCCAGGCCCAGCCCCTCGATGATCTGCCGCGCCTTGGCCACCTGCTCGGCGTTGCTGCGCGCCAGCTGCCCCGGTCCGGCCCAGAGCGAATCCTCGAGCCCGACGCGCACGTGCCCGCCCATCGCGGCGGCCATGGCGGCAATGGGCAACTGGTTCTTCCCGGCGCCGAGCACCGACCAGCGGTACTGGTCACCGAAGAGCCGGTCCGCGGTGCGCTTCATGTGCAGCACGTCGTCCGGATGCGCGCCAATCCCGCCCATCAGGCCAAAGACGGTCTGGATGAACAGCGGTCCCTTCACCAGCCCCTGATCGAGGAAGTGCTTGAGGTTGTAGAGATGCGCCGTGTCGTAGCACTCGAATTCGAAGCGGGTGCCGAGCGCGCCGAGCGTGGTGACGATATGCTCGATCTGCCCGAAGCTGTTGTTGAAGATGATGTCCTTGTTGCCGACGTAGTCGCGCTCCCACTGGTGCTCGAGGTCCGGGAAGCGCTGCAGCATCGGGAACAGGCCGAAGTTCATCGAGCCCATGTTGAGCGAGGCGATCTCGGGCCGGTGGGTCTGAGCCGGGCAGATGCGCTCCTCGATGGTCATCGTCGGGGCGCCGCCGGTGGTGATGTTCACCACCACGTTCGAGGCCTGCTTGATCACCTGCAGGAAGGGCGTGAAGGCCTCGGGCGTCTGGTCGGGGCGGCCGTCCCTCGGATCGCGGGCATGCAGGTGCACCACCGCGGCGCCCGCCTCGGCGGCACCGATGGCGGCCTCGGCGATCTCCGAGGCGGAGACCGGCAGGTATTGCGACATCGAGGGGGTGTGGATCGCGCCGGTCACGGCGCAGGTCACGATCACCTTGCGGGTCTTTGCCATGCTGCTGTCCCGGCTCAGGTCCGCGGCGCCGGGCGGGCCGGTGGACGGACATGGTCCTGTTTCAGATGCATTGTGATCCTCCCCCTTCAGGCCTGCAGCGGCTATGGTGCAAAGATCACACCAGATTCTGGTGACCCGAGTTCCCGTGGCAGTCATTCCTCCCTTGCCGCGGGATCAACGGTTGCGGTCTTGCCCGTTCTGGTGTGATCTGAGATCACAGTTGCAGAAGGACTCGCAAAGAGTCAACGGGGAGAGCCGGGGAAAATGGTTGAAACTCACGAGCGGCCGCCGGAGGCGCGCCCCCGCACACTGTCAGAACAGGTGCATGAAACCCTCAGCGAGATGCTGCTCTCGGGGCAGCTCAAGCCGCGCGACCGCATCTCGCTGCGCGATCTCGCGGAGCGTCTGGGTGTCTCGATGATGCCGGTACGCGAGGCGGTGAGCCGGCTCGCCGCGGGCGGGGCGCTGCTGGTCGAGCCGAAACGCGCGGTGCAGGTGCCGTTGATGAGCGCCGAGGAATTCGCCGATCTCACCGAGATGCGCATCCTCGCCGAGGCGCAGGCCGCGCGGCTCGCCGCCGACCGCGCCACGCCGGAGCAGATCGAGGAGATCCTGCAGCTGGCCGAGCGCTTCGAGGCGTTGCTCGACACGGCCTACGGCAGCCCAGAGGCGGTGGCGGCCAACAAGGACCTGCATTTCGCGCTCTATCGCGCCGCGGGCTCGCAGATATTGATGGAGGTGATCACGATGCTCTGGCTGAAGGCCGGGCCGATCATCAACTACGATATCGGGGTGCAGGCGGAGATGCCGGTGGAAGAGGAACTCGGCCGCTCGCGCACCCACCACTCGCGCGCCCACCACCGCCAGCTCTGCGAGGCGCTGCGCCTCCGCGACGGCGCGGCGGCGGCGCAGGCGGTGACCGAGGACATCCGCGTCGCCGCCGAGCTGATCCGCGCCTATGCCGCCGAGGAGATGGAGGACAGCCGCCGGAGGATCCTGCCGTGAATCTGGGTCTCGAGGGCGCGCGGGTCATCGTCACCGCCGGGGCGCAGGGCATCGGGCGGGCGATCGTCGAGGGGTTCCTCGCCGAGGGCGCCAGCGTCGCGACCTGCGACATCGACGCGGCCGCGCTGGCAGGGCTGCCGCCCGAGGTGTGGCAGCAGCGCTGCGACGTCTCCGATGCCGGGCAGATAGAGACCTTCATGCAGGCGGCCATCGCCGACCTCGGCGGGCTCGACGTGCTGGTCAACAACGCCGGGATCGCCGGGCCGACAAGCCCGGTGGAAGAGATCGCGCCGGAGGACTGGGAGCGCTGCCTCTCGGTCTGCCTCACCTCGCAGTTCCACTGCGTGCGTCACGCGGTGCCCGCGCTGCGCGCCAGTGGCAATGCCTCGATCCTCAACCTCTCGTCGATGGCGGGGCGGGTGGGCTTCGCGCTGCGCACACCTTATGCGGCGGCGAAATGGGGGGTGATCGGCTTTACCAAGTCGCTGTCGATCGAGTTGGGCAAGGACGGCATCCGCGCCAATGCGATCCTGCCGGGCATCGTCGCCGGGGACCGCCAGCGTCGGGTGCTCGAGGCCAAGGCGCAGCGGCTCGGCAAGAGCTTCGACGAGGTCGAGGCGGCGGCATTTTCCTACACCTCGCTCAAGGAATACGTGACGCCGCAGCAGATCGCCGATCAGATCCTCTTTCTTGCGAGCCCGCGGGGACGGACGATCTCGGGGCAGGCGGTCTCGGTCTGCGGCGACGGGCAGATGCTGGCCTGATCGCGCGCCGGTCTGATCGCGCCGGTTTGGTTGCGCCGGTCTGATCGTGCCGGTCTGATCGTGCTCACCTGATCTGGAAGCTCAGGCGCTCGGCCGCACCGGGCTGTTCGCCGGCGGCACGGCATCGGTGCGCTCCAGCACAAGCAGCGTCATCATCCCCACCGGTGGCAGGGCGCGGCGTTCGAGCAGTCTCAGCCCGGGCGTGTCCAGCACCACCGAGATGTCGAAATCCGAATGCCAGCCGATGCGGTCGGCGAGTTTCGCGGTGCGGCGCGACAGATGTGCCAGCGGCCCCTGCTTGCGGGCGAAGTGGTTCGACATGATGAGCTGCCCGCCCGGTTTCAGCACCCGGACCATCTCGCGCATCACCCGCTCGGGCTCGGGCACCACCGAGATCATGTGCATCGCCACCACCCGGTCGAAGCTGGCATCCGCAAAGCCGAGCTGGCGCGCGTCCATCTGCTGCAGCGACTCGATGTGGGGCAGGTTCATGCGCGCCACCCGGCGCCGGGCCTGCGCGAGCATCTCGGCGCTGTAGTCGACACCGGTGATACGCATGTGGCGCGGCAAGAGCGGCAGGGACAGGCCGGTGCCGACGCCGACCTCGAGCACCTTCGCGCCCTCCGGGCCGGTGACCTTGCGCACGGCGGCGCGGCGGGCGGCCTGGGTGATTGCCCCGAAGGTCTGGTCGTAGATCGGCGCCCAGCGGGCGTAGACGGTTGTGGCGGCGCGTGGGTCCAAGATGCCCTCCCTGCATCTGCGGCGGCCCGGCGCGGCGGGCCGTAGGGGTTCACCATGGACCCGAAGCGGCTGAGGAGGAAGGGGTTTCGTCGCTTTCCGTCGCGCGCCCGGGGCGATCTCGGGTCACTGGATGCCGAGGATCCGCATGGCCTCGGCCAACGTGTCGACCGATTGCTGGTGCTGCCCGGCGGCGTGCAGACGTGCTCCCTCGGCGCGCAGCTGCCGGACGCGGGCAAGCTCCGCATCGGATAGCTCGGGGCCCGCGTCGAGTGCGGCGTCGATCTTCGACATGTCGGCGGGGCAGTGAAAGGCGAGGGCGGGTGATGCGGCAAGGCAGAGCGCCAGCGCGGCGGCAAGATGTTTCATGAGTCATCCTCCCTTGAACGGGATAGAGTGTAGCACGGGAAAAGGGCGGCTCACGCACGGGTGATGCGACAGGCGCATCCTTGCCTTTCGGCGCTGATTGTCCGGCGGGGTTCCGCGGGGCGAATTTGGCGGGCGGCTCACCGCTGCCTTTGTGGGACGATCCCGGCAAGTCCCTGCCTGCACGCGCAGATTTCGCCTCGCCGCATTGCGGCAGCGACCGGGCCCACCTAGCTCTGGGGAGAAGTCGCGGGATGCTCCCGCGCCAAGACCCACGGAAGGAGACTTCTATGAACCTCAAGAGCACCCTGCTTAAGTCGACCGTCATCGCAGCTCTCGTCGCCGCGCCCATGGCACCGGTGATGGCCCAGACCGCGACTCCCGAAGCGCCTGTCGAGGCCCCCGCCGCACCATCGCTGGAGTTCAGCGAAGAGCAGCTGAGCGCCTTCGTCGACGCGGCGTCGCAGGTTCAGGCGGTCCAGCAGGACTACATGACCCAGATCGACGCCGAGGAAGAGCCCGAGGGCAAGCAGGCGCTGGTCGAGCAAGCCCAGGCCGAAATGGCCGACGCGGTCAACGAGACCGAGGGCATGGACGTGAACACCTACAACCAGATCGGCCAGGCGGCGCAGGCCGACCCCGAGCTCAACGAGCGCATCCTCGCGATGCTGCAAGAGCGCGCGCCCGCCGGTCCCGAGACGATGACCGAGTGATCCCCCTCATACACGGTCATCCTGGAGCCGCCCCCTCGGGGGCGGCTCTTTTCGTTGGGGTGTCTGGCGCTCTACTCGGTTGCGGGCTCGTCCGCGACGGGCGCGGCAGCTGCGGCGGGCGCGCTTGGCATTGCGGGTTCCGTGGCCGGCCGCTCGAGGGCCGGGGCCTCGGTGGCCGCCACATCGGGCGTCGTCACAGCCGGCGCCGGCATCTCGACCACCGATCCCTCGGGCACAGCCTCGCTGGGCGCGTCGTTGGGCACAAAGACAACCCGGCCGATCTTGCGGTTCGGCCCCCAGTTGCGGTGCTTGAGCATGCCGTCGACGATGTAGAGATCCTCGATGCGATAGGTGGCACGGGTGCCCGCCTCGTCGTGGATCTCGATGAAGGGGTTCAGCGTGTCCTCTTCGAGCCGGAAGTAGCTCGGGTCGGAATGCGCCTCGAAGTCGCGCATGATCATCAGCACGTGCTCGTAATCGGTGATCCGTTCGTCGACGAAATAGGCGCAGGTCGCCTCGTAGCCTGCGCCTCCGGCACCAAGGATCAGCGCCGGGACCCAGACCATCGGGTTGGCCATGGCCGCCGCCGCCGCTGCGCTGCCGCCCTCCAGCAGCCCCGCTGCGCCGCCCGAGGCCGCGAGCTTGCCGCTCAGCAGCGTGAGCCCGTTGGTGGCATTGACCAGCGTGTAGAAGCCGCCGTCTCCGCGGTGCTGGCCCGTGACGTGACCAGTAACCTGCGCGACCGCGCCGGTGGCGGCGGCCGCCGCGCCGCTCACCGTGTCGCCGACCAGCCGGCTCGGCCGGTAGTCGCAGATCGCGGCCGAGAGGGACGGGGCGGAAACCAGCAGCATCAGCGCTGCGAGAGATGTCTTCGGTGCGGGCATCGGAAAGCTCCCATGCGGATATGCGGTGAAGAGGGGGGCACGCACGCCGCAACGAGAAAGGCCCCAACGTGAAAGGCCGGGGCGCATCTGCCCCGGCCTGCCATCTGCTGCGAACCCGGATTGCCCGGATCAGCTGTCCATCTTGAGTGCGGAGATGAAGGCCTCCTGCGGGATTTCGACCTTGCCGAACTGCCGCATCTTCTTCTTGCCGGCCTTCTGCTTCTCGAGCAGCTTCTTTTTCCGGGTGGCGTCGCCGCCGTAGCACTTGGCGGTCACGTCCTTGCGCATCGCCGACAGGGTCTCGCGCGCGATCACCTTGCCGCCGATCGCCGCCTGGATCGGGATCTTGAACATGTGGCGCGGGATCAGCTCTTTGAGCTTCTCGCACATGGCGCGGCCGCGCATCTCGGCGCGCTCGCGGTGCACCATCATGGCCAGCGCGTCCACCGGCTCGTCGTTCACCAGGATCGACATCTTCACGAGGTTGTCCTCGCGGTAGCCGATCATCTCGTAGTCGAACGAGGCGTAGCCCTTGGTCACCGACTTCAGCCGGTCGTAGAAGTCGAACACCACCTCGTTGAGCGGCAGGTCGTAGACGGTCATCGCGCGGCCGCCGACATAGGTCAGGTCCATCTGGATGCCGCGGCGCTCCTGGCAGAGCTTGAGCACGTCGCCGAGATACTCATCGGGCACCATGATGGTGGCCTTGATGCGCGGCTCCTGGATGTGGTCCACGGTCGACATGTCGGGCATGTCGGCGGGGTTGTGCAGGTCGCGGCGCTCGCCGTCCTTGGTGTAGAGGTGGTAGATCACCGACGGCGCGGTGGTGATCAGGTCGATGCCATACTCGCGCTCGAGACGGTCGCGGATCACCTCGAGGTGCAGCAGCCCGAGGAAGCCGCAACGGAAGCCGAAGCCGAGCGCCGCCGAGGTTTCCATCTCGAAGGTGAACGACGCGTCGTTCAGCGCCAGCTTCTCGATGGCGTCGCGCATGTCCTCGAAGTCGTTCGCATCGACCGGGAAGAGGCCGCAGAAGACCACCGGCACCGAGGGTTTGAAGCCCGGCAGCGGCTCGGCGCATTGCTTTTTCTCGTGGGTGATCGTGTCACCGACGCGGGTGTCGCGGACCTGCTTGATCGAGGCGTTGAGATAGCCGATCTCGCCCGGGCCGAGCTCCTTCACGTTGGTCATCTTGGGGCGGTAGACGCCGACGTCGTCGACATCATAGGTGCCGCCCGTCTTCATCATGCGGATGCGGTCGCCCTTTTTCAGCACGCCGTCGATGATCCGCACGATACAGATCACGCCGAGGTACTGGTCGTACTTGGAATCCACCAGCATCGCCTTCAGCGGCTTGTTGCGGTCGCCTTCCGCCGGGGCGGGCAGGCGCTGCACGATGGCTTCCAGCACATCGGGGATGCCGATGCCGGTCTTGGCCGAGATCAGGCAGGCGTTGGAGGCGTCGATGCCGATCACGTCCTCGATCTGTTCCTTCACCCGGTCGGGTTCCGCCGCGGGCAGGTCGACCTTGTTCAGAACCGGCACGATCTCGTGGTCGGCGTCGATCGCCGTGTACACGTTCGCCAGCGTCTGCGCCTCGACCCCCTGGGTGGCGTCGACCACCAGCAGCGAGCCCTCGACCGCGTGCATCGAGCGCGCGACCTCATAGGCGAAGTCGACATGGCCGGGCGTGTCGATGAGGTTCAACACGTAGGTCTCGCCGTCCTGCGCCGGATATTCGATGCGGACGGTGTTGGCCTTGATGGTGATGCCCCGCTCGCGCTCGATATCCATCGAGTCGAGCATTTGCTCCTGCATGTCGCGTTCGGCGACGGTGCCGGTGAGCTGGATCAGCCGGTCGGCCAGGGTGGATTTCCCGTGGTCGATGTGGGCGACGATGGAGAAGTTACGGATATGCGCGAGATCGGTCATGATTGGCCCGATATGTAAGGCTTTTGGCGTCCGGTCAAGCCGGATCGAAGGGCAGGCGGCATCGCCGCGCCGAAGTGCCGCCCGCATCCGCGCTTCCGCCCGCCCGAGACACCGGCGCAGCCTTGCCGGAACGGGGGCCACCGCGCTGCAACCGGGCGCTTTCCCGTTCCGCCCCGCGCCCGACTTCCCCTTCCAAATACGCCGGCCAGATACGCCGGGGTGAATTGGCCGCAGGCAAAAAGAGGCAGCGCCCCTTCTGCAACTTCTTCCTCCGCGCGTGATCCCGCGCGGCGCCTAGCGTTGCGGCAGCGCCTGTCCAGCAACGAATCGGTGAATTGAAACCGTCGCGCGCTTGGGGCATTCTTGGTCAAATTCCGAAAGCGCGGGCGCAAGACCCGCGGCGCAAAGGGCAGTGAGAGAGCAGGCGGATGAAACCGATTTACCTGGTGACGATTCTGGCGCTGGTGGCGGGCTGCGGTGGCGGTTCGAACTCCGGCAGGTATTACGCGACGGGACCGGTCAGCAAGGCCTGCATGTCCTCGGATCGCAAGGCCCGCAACGACGCGCTCTGCGGCTGCATCCAGGCGGCCGCGGATGACGAGTTGAGCGGCGGCGACCAGCGCCGCGCGGTGCGCTTCTACCGCGACCCGCACTCGGCGCAGGAAGTGCGCCAGTCGGACCGCAACTCCGACCGGGACTTCTGGCGCCGCTACTCGGCCTTCGTGTCGCGCGCCGAGCGCATGTGCACCGGTCTCTGACGTAGCGGGCCCTGAGCCCGGCGATCCACCTCGATCCTCAGCCCGCCGCCCGGCAGGGTTTCTGCGCCAGCCGCGCCTCGGCGCTGCGGGCATGGCCTTCCATGCCCTCGGCACGGCTGATCCCGGCGCTGGCACGGGCGAGGTCGGGCAGGGCCTCGGGCGCCGCCTCCTGCCATGTGACGCATTTGAGGAACTTGTGCACTGACAGCCCGCCGGTGTGCCGCGCGGCGCGACCCGTGGGCAGCACGTGGTTCGGCCCGGCGGCCTTGTCGCCGAAGGCCACGGTGGTCTCTGCCCCGAGAAACAGCGAGCCATAGGCGCGCAGCCGTTGCCGCCACCACGCCAGGTCGCGCGCCTGAACGTGCAGGTGCTCGGGGGCATAGCGGTCGGCGAGGGCGGCCATCTCCTCGCGGCTGCCGCAGAGCATCACCTCGCCGAGCTGCGCCCAGGCCTCGCGGGCGGCGGTGCGGTTGGGCTCGGGCAAGGTCTCGGCCAGCCCCGGCAGGCGGGCGAGCACCCGCTCGGCCAGCGGGCGGTGATCGGTGGCCAGCCAGACCGGCGAATTGCCGCCATGCTCGGCCTGTCCCAGCAGGTCCAGCGCCACCAGCTCGGGGTCGGCGCTGGAATCGGCCAGGATCATCACGTCGGTCGGCCCCGCCACCATGTCAATCCCCACCGGTCCAAAAAGCTGCCGCTTGGCTTCGGCGACGAACTGATTCCCGGGCCCGGCGAGGATATCCGCCTGCGGCAGGCCGAAGAGCCCGAAGGCCATGGCCGCGATGCCCTGCACCCCGCCGAGCGCCAGCACTTCATCCGCGCCCGCCACATGCAGCGCGTGCAGGATCGCGGGCGGCAGGCCCTCCTTGCCCGGCGGCGAGCAGGCGATCACCCGGTCCACGCCTGCGGCGCGCGCCGTGGTCACGGTCATCAGGGCCGAGGCGATATGCGCGTAGCGCCCGCCCGGCACGTAGCATCCGGCGCAACCCACGGGGATCAGCCGCTGCCCGGCGCGCAGCCCGGGACGCAGCTCGACCTCGAACTCCTGAACCGAGGCCCGCTGCGCCTCGGCAAAGGCGCGGATATTGGCGTGGGCATAGGCGATGTCCTCGACCAGCGTGACCGGCAGCGCGCGCTGCGCCTCGGCGAGCCTGGCGGCGGGCAGAACGATCTCGCCGTCCCAACCATCGAGCCGGGCGGCATAGTCGAGCGCTGCCGCCTCGCCCTCGGCGCGCAGCCGGGCGAGCATGATCTGCACGATATCGGCGGTGTCGGTGGCGGCCTGCGGCGGCAGGCCCGGGGCGGGCTTGAGATGGGTCACGGTCATGGGGAAGGGATCTTGCCTGATCTTGAGGAGTTTCGGAAAAGCTGAATCTGTGGCATCGTCCCGGCGAGGCAGGGCACGGCGGACCGGGACAGGTCCCGCAACAGGTGAGGAATGGCTTTATGCTGATGAAGGGGATCAGCCTGCGCGGTCTCGAGGTTTTCGAGGCGCTGGCAGCAAACGGCTCGGTGGCGCAGGCGGCCGAACGCACGGGGCTGAGCCAGCCGGCGGTGAGCCAGCAGCTGCGCAATCTCGAGGGCGCGCTCGGCGTCGACCTGGTGGATCACGGGCGGCGCCCGATGCAGCTGACCCCGGCGGGGCGCTCCTTCCTGATCCGGACGCAGGCGGTGCTGGGCCAGTTGCGGCTGGCGCAGAACGAGCTGACGGTGATGGATCTCACGCATCTGTCGCAGCTCAACCTCGGGGTGATCGACGATTTCGACAACGACCTGACGCCGCAGTTGGTGACCATCCTTGCCGAGAACATGACCCGTTGCCGCTTCAAGCTGGTCACCGCCCCGAGCCATGAGATCATGCAGTCGATGGTCGACCGCCACCTGCACATCGCCATCGCTGCCAGCCCCGGAACCGCCACGCCGGGCGTGATCGAATACCCGCTGGTGCGCGATCCCTTCCTGCTGGTGGCGCCGCGCGGCCGGGCGCGCGAGGCGGGCGGGACCGAGGCGCTTATGTCTGCGCTGCCGATGCTGCGCTACGACCGCGACCAGATGATCGGACGGCAGATCGAGGCGCATCTGTCGCGGCTCAAGCTGGAGTTCGCCGAGCGTTTCGAGATCGGGGCGCACCTGTCGCTGATGACGCTGGTGGCCCGCGGCGTGGGCTGGGGCATCACCACGCCGCTCGGTTACATGCGCGCCGCCCGCGTGCATGACCGCATCGAGGCGCACCCGCTGCCGATCACGCCGTTTTCCCGCACCATCTCGCTCTTCGCCGCCGCCGACTGGGCCGACCGGGTGCCGCGCGACGTGGCGCACACCATGCGCCAGCTGGTCAGCGAGCTGGTGATCACCCCGGCGCAGCGCCAGTTGCCCTGGCTCGAGGGCAAGCTGCATCTGCTCGACGGGGAGTGAGCCCTGGCGGTGTGAGCTGTGAGTGTCGGTGGTCACGGCGTCCCTTCGCTTGTCCGGAACATAAGCATTTCGGAAACTAGAAGGGACGCAGGGGCGCTTCGCGCAAGTGCTCAGCCGGGGGATTTCAAAACAGGAAAGCGCCGCTTCGGAAAAGAAAAATCCGACGCTGCGTCAGCCTGTTGAATGGGCAGCGGTCGCCGCCCGATCGGGTTGTCTCAGGCGGTAAGATCGAGGAAGGCGCGCACCGCCGCCTCGAACTCGCGCGGCTTCTCGGCGTGCAGCCAGTGGCCGCAGCCGGGCAGCTTGGCGAATTTCGCACTCGGGAACAGCGCGCGGATGCGGTCCCGGTGCTCGGGCCGGACGTAGTCCGACTCGGCCCCCGACAGGAACAGCGCGGGGCGCTCGAAGCGGCCCTCGATCTCCGGGAAGCCGATGATCTTGGGCATCTCGGCCTCGAGCACGTCGAGATTCAGCTTCCAGCGCTTTTCCTTCAGGTCCAGCGATTGGGTGAAGAAGCTGCGCAGGGTGGGATCGCCGATCACCTTTGCGAGCTGGTCGGTGGCATCCGAGCGTTTTTCGACCGTGGCCAGGTCGACCGTGCGCATGGCAGCGATATTCTGGTTCTGGTCATGGGTGTAGGTCACCGGCGCGATGTCGGCGAGGATCACCCGGTTGACCAGCTCGGGCCGGGTCAGCGCCAGCACCATGGCCGCCTTGCCGCCCATGGAGTGGCCCAGCACGTCGGCGCGGCTGCCGAGGCTCTCGATCACCTCGGCGAGGTCGGCCGCCATGTCCTCGTAGCCGTGGCGGTCGCTCCAGGGGCTTTCGCCGTGGTTGCGCTGGTCCACCGCGATGACCTCGCGCTGGTCCGAGAGCCGTTTCGAGATCACGCCCCAGTTGCGGGCGGAGCCGAAAAGCCCGTGGACGATCAGGAGCGGCGGTTGGTCGGTGGCAGAGCCGTGGCGGATCATGTTCAGCATGCGCCCTGTCTAGGCCGCAGGCGCGGCACCGAAAAGAGCAAAACGCCGGGGGTCTGGGGCAAATCTCTTCGAAGAGATTTGCAACCTCCTTCGAAGGAGGTTGGCCGTCACGCCCGATGAAAATCCTGCCGTTTTGCCCGCGCGGGCCGGCGGCCGCTTGCGCGCGGCCGGCAAATGCCGGAGATTTGCGCCATGGAGACAGACCCCAAGATCGGCGCGCGGCTGATGCCGCTGTTCGAGAGCCGCCTCGGCCTCGGCAAGGGCAGCTTCGAGGCGCGCGCCCGGCGCGCGGCGCACCGGCTGCCGAGGTGGGCCCGGCGCGACCTTGCCACGCTGCGCGCGGCGCAGGGGATGACGGGCCATCCCAAGCTCGCCATGCGGCTCGACACGCCGGCGTTGGCCCGCGCCGAGGACCGTCTCGCCCGTCACCTCGAAGCGATCGACGCAAAGGCACGTCGCCGCTACTGGCAATTGGGGGTGCTCGCGGGGCTGATGTTCAACCTCGCGCTGCTCGCGGCGCTGCTTGCCGGGGCCTACTACCTTCTGATCCGCAGCTGACGCTTCGGCCTGCTCTCGTCCGGCGCGCCGGGCGCACGGCCATTGAGTCGCAGGAACAGGCTTTCCTCGTCGTCGTTGCGGAAGAAGGGCACCGAGCTCGGGGCACGTCGGTCGGAAACCCGTGCGGAGACCTCGGCCAGGACAACCTCGGTGATGAAGGGCAGGTCGAGGCGGCGCACCTCCTCCAGCGGCACCCACTGCAGGTGCGACAGCTCGTCCGAGGCGGCGGAGAAATCGTCGGGATCGGATTTCAGCGCCTCGGCATCGACGAGGAAGAAACGCGCATCGAAGCGCCGCGGGCGGCCCGGCGGGGTGATCGCGCGAAACACGAACTGCAGCGCCGAGGCGTCGGGGCGGTGACCGGTCTCGGCAAACCCCTCCCAGTCCTCGGGCGCTCCCGGCCACTTGCCCGGCCAGCCGAGGATCTGTCCGGTCTCCTCCCAGAGCTCGCGGATCGCCGCTGCCGCCAGCGCCGGGGCGCGGCCCGCGGGGGCGTCTTCGGCCAGCCGCGCGGCGCAGACCGCGGGCAAGGGGGCGGCGAGCTTCACCTCGGCGTCGGCGGCATCCACCGCGCCGCCGGGAAAGACGAACTTGTTGGGCATGAAGGCCGCGCCCGCGCCGCGCTGGCCCATCAGCACGCTGGGGCGGCTGTCACGGTCGCGCAGCACGATCACCGTGGCGGCGTCGCGGATGGCTGTCTTGTCGCTGCTCATGCGCATTCCCCTGCGTCTTGTGTCTGCGTCGGGGAGGCGCGCCGCGGTGTCAGTGTTCGCGTGAGAAGCCGTGCATCTCGCGCGCCCACTGGAAGCCGACGATCGCCCCCTTCAGTCGCGGCAGAAGGTAGAGGGAAAGCCCGATGCAGCCAATAAGGAAGATGGTGATCAGGATCAGCGGCTCGGGCCGCCAGGTGGTGAACACCCAGAGCAGCGCCGGCGCCATGATGTGGCCGACGATGAGGATGGTCAGATAGGCCGGTCCGTCGTCGGCGCGGTGATGGTGCAGCTCTTCGCGGCAGACCGGGCAATGGTCGCGCACCTTGAGGTAGGAGCGCAGGATCGGGCCGTTGCCGCAGCTCGGGCAGCGGCCGCGGAAGCCGCGCCAGACGGCGGGCCAGGTCTCGCGCTCGGTCTCCTGCTCGGCCTTACGGTCCGGCGATAGCTCAGTCATCGGGGGCACCTTCGAAGTCATGCCCTGAAAGGTGACGCAAGCGCCGCGTCATTTAAAGAGGACAGGAGCGCGCAGCGGCGTGATGTCGCAAAGCGGTCTTGCGGATGCAGGTTTTCGGCGGTGGTTGCGGGCGGTGATTGGCAGCGGGTTTTTGACGGAGGTTTTGGTCAGCGCGGATCGCTGCGGGGCGACGGGCGAAAAAAATCTGTCCTCCGGCGACGGAAGTTCCGGCGCCCTGCGTGAAAGCTAGTGATCGGACGGCAAGGAGGCCGCCGGCATGAGACGCGATGGAATAAGGAGATCGCAGCGATGACACGCATGAACAAACTGATGACCGGTGCCGCCCTGGTGGTCCTGGGAACGGCGAGCCTTGCCTTTGCTGCAACCGACGCCAAGCCCATGGGGCCGCGCGGCGAGCGCCCGGCGCCGATGACGCAGATGTTCGAGAGCTTCGACGCCGACGGCGACGGCGCGATCAGCCGCGAGGAATTCGCGGCGCATGGGCCCGCCGCGGGGTTTGCCGATGCCTATGCCGTGGCGGATGCCGACGGCAACGGCCTGCTGGAAGGCGATGAGTTGATCGCCTTTGCCGATGCCCGCAAGGCGGCGCGTGAGGCGCAGCAGCTGGAACGGCGCCAGGCCCGCATGGAGCAGCGGATGCTCGAGCGCTTCGATGCCGACGAGGACGGCAAGCTGAGCCTCGAGGAGATGCAGGCGCGGGGGCCGATGGGGTTCTTCGACCGTTTCGACGCAGATGAAGACGGGCAGGTGAGCGCCGATGAGCTGGCTGCGGCTGGCCCGATGCGCGGCCCGCAGCGCGGCGTGGAGCAGAACATGGGCCCGAAGGGCGATCGCATGATGCGCCACGACGGTGACCAGCGCCAGTGGCACGGGGATCGCGACCACGATCGCGGTGGCCAGGGCTTCAAGCGCGGCCCGCAGAACGGTGACGGCCCGCGCGACGGGCAGGGCCCGCGCGGTGGCGGCATGCAGGACTTCTGGCAGTACTGAGGACCCGAGGACCGGGCCGCGCGATGCGGCCCGGTCCTTGCGCAGCCCGGAACATCGGGCTAGCGCAAGGGATGGACCGGATGCCCTATGACGCGATGAGCACGGAAAGCGACGAGAGCTTGCTCGCGGCCTATGCCGCGGGCGATCAGGCTGCGGCGCGGGCGCTGGTTCAGCGCCTGGGTCCGCGCGCCTTTGGCCATGCCGTGCGGATGCTCGGCGGCGATCGGGCCGAGGCGGAGGACGTGGCGCAGGAGGCGTTGCTGCGGCTCTGGCGCGCGGCGCCGGGCTGGCGCGAGGGTGAGGCGAAGGTCTCGACATGGCTCTACCGGGTGGTGTCGAATCTCTGCATCGACCGGATTCGCAAGCGGCGTGGCGGCACGGTGGATCTCGACGAGATCGCCGAGCCCGCCGATCCCGGACCCGGCGCCGAGGCGTCGTTGCAGGGCCGCGCCCGGAGCGGCGCGCTGCAGGAGGCGCTGGACGCTTTGCCCGAGCGGCAGCGCCAGGCCGTGGTGCTGCGGCATCTCGAGGGGCTTTCGAACCCGGAAATCGCCGGGATCATGGACTTGGGCGTGCGTGCGGTGGAAAGTCTGACCGCGCGCGGACGCAAGGCGCTGGAGGGCCTGCTGGCCGGGCGGCGCGCAGAGCTGGGGTATGACGATGACTGATCGGTCCAAGACGGAAGAGGCGATGCTGGACGGCCTGTTCGAGGCAGAGCGGCGAACCGCGCCGCTGCCCTCCGGCGACTGGTTGGCCCGGATGGAGGCGATGGCGCTCGAGCAGCAGCCCGCGCCGCGCCCGGCGCCCGCGCCGATGCCCCGCCTCCGTGGCGGCGGCTGGCGCGAGGCGCTGCGCGCCTTCGGTGGGTGGCCGGCCCTGGCCGGGCTCGCAGCGGCCTGCGCGGCGGGCGTCTGGATCGGCGTCGCTTCGCCGCAGACCATGACCACGCTGCTGTCGGCGGACAGCGGCAACACGCTCTCGGCCCTCGATCCGGCGAGCGGATTTGACTACGCGATGTTGGGACTTTGACGATGACGAATGAACCCCTTCAGGCCCCCGGCAGCCAGGGCCCCGTGCGGTCTCCAAGGTGGATGCGCTGGCTCCTGCTGGCGTCCCTGGCGCTCAACCTGGCGGTGGTCGGCGTGGTCGCCGGCGGCCTGCTGCGGCACGGCGGACCCGAGCGCGGTGGCCCGCCGCGGGGGCGCGACTTTATCACCCCCTACACGCAGGCCTTCTCGCAGGACCAGCGGCGCGAGTTGGGGCGCGAGCTGTTCAGCTCCTTCCAGCGCAAGCAGGGCGACCGGCCGCGGCCCAAACCCTTTGGCGATTACCGGACTGCGCTCGAGATGTTGCGGGCCGAGCCCTTCGACAGTGCCGCATTCGCGCAGATGCTGAGCGCGCAGGATGCCCGCGCGGCGGAACGGCAGAAGATGGGCCAGCAGGTGCTGGTGGACTATGTCTCCGCCCTGTCGCCGGAGGCGCGCCTGGCCTACGCCGACCGGCTCGAGGCGGAGCTCGACGAACTGGCCCGGCGAATCCCGCGCAAACCGGCGGACTGATCCGGCGGGCACGACGGGTCAGGGGCGGCGCAGAGCTGCGGCCCTTGCCAAAACCCCTGCTTTGGAGCGATTTCGACCCGGTTGCGCCCTGCGCGCTTCGCCGCGTAGAGCGCACGATCGGCGCGCAGGAGGCCGGTGGAGACCGCTTCGCTGGGCTCTTCCATCATCGCGATCCCGATGCTGACCGTCGGCGACAGCAGATGTGCAGGGGTCTCGGGGCCGGGCATCGGCAACGTGAGCCGGGCCACGGTCTCGCAAAGCTGCCGCGCGGTCTCGAGAGCGTCCTCCCGCGTGGCGTCGGGCAGAGCGATGAGAAACTCCTCTCCGCCGAGGCGCGCCACGAGGTCGCCGCCGCGGCGCTGCGCCATGAGCGCCTGCGCCGTTGCGGTCAGAACCTTGTCCCCCGCGCTGTGTCCCCAGCGGTCGTTCACCTGCTTGAAGTGGTCGAGATCGGCGACGAGAAGCGCAAGCTGGCCGCCGCGCTGGATGGACAGCTGCGCCCTGCGGCTCACCTCGGGCAGGGCGTAGCGGCGGTTGTAGAGCCCGGTGAGAGGGTCGATCATCGCCGCGCGCAGCCCGCTGCGCAGGGCCGCCCGGTGCCGCTCGGCGGTGCGCTTGCGGCGGATCAGCCGGGGCAGGCGCAGCGCGAGCTCCAGCGCGTCGGGCCCCGCACGCAGCAGGTCATCCGCGCCGAGATCGAGCGCCTGCGCGGCGGTGGTATCGCGGCCCGGCTGCGTGACGTAGAGCAGCGCGGCGCGGCGTTGCGCCGGGGCGGTGCGCAATTGCGACAGCAGCGCAAGCCCTGCGCCCGGATCGGCATCGGAGTCGACCAGGACCACCGCCTCTGCCGAGGCGGCATCGCGCCGCAACAGCTGATCCGGCTCCGCCTGCCTGACCTGCGCGCCGAGCGCGATCTGCAGGCGCGCCGCCATGGCGCCGAGGTCGCGGGTTCGATCCAGCGGGACAAGGGCAATGCGGGCGGGCCGGTCGAAGCTCGGCGGGGCCTCGGACAGGCCGAGCGCGCGCCGCGCGTCGGCGCGCAGCGGCAGCTCGTCCTGCGCCCGGCTGCGGTGCAGCAGGCTGCGAATCCGCGCAAGCAGCAGGATATCCTCGACCGGACGGGCAAGGACATCGTCGGCCCCCACCGCGAGCAGCGCCAGCCGCTCCTCGATCCGGTCGTCGTCGATCAGCAGGACCACCGGCAGTTCCGCCTGGCCGGGCAAGGCATGCAGGCGGGTGCAGAAGCCACTGCCGCACATGTCCGGCAGATCGGCCGCGGCGAGCACGAGGTCGACCCGGGCTTTCCCCAACATGTGCAATGCCTCGTGCCCGCTTTGTGCCGAGAGTACCTGATAGAAGGCGGAGGTCAGCCTGGCCCGCAACAGGATCCTGTGGCTCGCCGTGCCTTCGACGATAAGTATGCGTCCTGCCATTCCTGACGTCGCCTTCCTGGTCTCGTCGGCGTCCTTCTGACGCCAAATTCCTGCCGCAGCCTTCGGGCCATAGCCTTCCCAGCACAGCCTTTCGAACACAGCCTTCCGAGCACAGCTTTCAGTCCCGCGCTCACGCTTGTCGCGTGCCCGTGCCTGTCGCGCCGCCCCGCCCGGGCTTGCATCCGTTTCGCCGCTCAGTCTTTATGAGAACCGGTTAAGAAAGCCTTTCTGAATACGGGGAGTTGCAAAGATGGTGGGGCGTGACGAGGCCGAGCTGATCGGCCTGCAGGCGGCGGCCTGGTTGGCGGCGAACGACGAGCTGCTCCCGGTTTTCCTGGGCGCCACCGGCGCTTCAGCCGAGGATTTCCGCACCGGCCTGTCGGACCCGGCGTTCCAGGGCGCCGTGCTTGACTTCCTGCTGATGGATGACGCCTGGGTGCGCGGATTCTGCGACGAGGCGGGGCTGGCCTATGACCTGCCGTTCCAGGCGCGCCAGCACCTGCCGGGCGGCGGCGAGGTGCACTGGACATGAGCACTACGCCCCGCATGCGCGCCGCGGCGGTGCTGTTCGACAAGGACGGCACGCTGTTCGATTTCACCCGGACCTGGAGCGCCTGGCTGCAGGAAGTCATGCGGCAGCTTGCCGGGGGCGATGCGGACCTGGTCGAGGCTATGGCGCAGGCGCTGCGCTTCGATCTGGCGGAAGGGGTCTTCTTCAAGGACAGCCCGGTGATCGCCGGCACCAGCCGCGAGGCGGCGGACAGCCTGTGCCGCGCGCTGGGGCGGACCGATCCCGATGCCCTCGAGCGCTTCCTGTCCGAAGAGGCGGCGCGGGCGCCGCTGGCCGAGGCGGTGCCGCTGGCGCCACTGCTGGATTCGTTGCGCGGGGCTGGGCTGCGCCTTGGCGTGATGACCAACGACAACGAGGCCGTGGCCCATGCGCACCTCGCGCAGGTCGGGGTTGGCGACCGGTTCGACTTCGTTGCGGGCTTCGACAGCGGCCACGGCGCGAAGCCCTCGCCCGCGCCGCTGCTCGCCTTCGCCGCGGCAATCGGTCTGCCGCCCGGGCAGGTGGTGATGGTCGGCGACAGCACCCACGACCTGCAGGCCGGGCGTGCGGCGGGGATGATGACCGTCGGCGTGCTGACCGGGCCCGCCGAAGCCGATGAGCTGCGTCACCTCGCGGATGTGGTGCTTCCCGACATCGGGCATCTGCCGCGCTGGCTCTGCGCCATCGAGGCTTGAGGCGGAATTCCTCTCGTATTTTATCCATTGCGAAAATCTTAAGAGCCCCGCGCTAGCCTGACAGGGCTGGCCCAACGGTGCGCGCCACTGGAACGGTTGGCTGAGCTGCGCGCCGTGCCGGGTCATGATGCTGAGCGGATGTGACGCGGAAGGCTGCGTCTTGGTTCTTCGATAGGGAGACGTGGCAGGGTTCACGGTCTGCAGCACGCGGCTATGGGCAAGGCGATTGGCCTGGGGTCCGGGGGGCTGCTTATGGAACGGCGCATGCACGGATTGGTCGCGCGGACGCTGCAATGCTTCGTGCAGGACACCTACGGGCAGGACTGCTGGCAGAACGTGGCCGATGCGGCGCATCTCGATCTGCCGGAGTTCGAGGCGATGCTCGACTATGAGTCGCAGCTCATCGGCCAGATCCTGACCCGTGCCGAGGTGGAGCTCGGCAAGTCGCGGGCGGCGATTCTCGAGGATATCGGGACCTATCTCATGGCACACCCCCACAACGAGCGGCTGCGCCGCCTGATGCGCTACGGCGGCGAGGATTTCATCGACTTCCTGCACTCGCTGGAGGAGCTGCCCGGGCGGGCCCGACTGGCGGTGCCCGACCTCGACCTGCCGCCGCTGGAACTGACCGAGACCGCACCGCGCCGCTTCACCCTTGTCTGCCGCTGCAAGGGGCCGACGAACCGGGGCTATTCCCGCGTGCTGGCCGGGGTCCTGCGTGCCATGGCGGACGATTACGGTGCGCTGGTCCTGCTTGAGCTGGAGGAGGGGCCGGGGGAGGCCGAGGTGATTCAGATCGCGGTGATCGAGACCGCCTATTCCGAGGGGCGGGCCTTTGATCTCGGCGCGCATGGGGCGGGACGGCAGCCTGGCGGGCCGGGGGCAGGGCGGAAATGACGCCGCTCCTCATGGACCAGGCAAGTCTCGACATTTTGTGCCCCATGCATGCCCGGCTCGACGCTTCGGGGCGGGTGCAGGGGCTGGGGCCGACCCTGCAGCGGGTGCTTGCGGGGCAGGAGCTTCGCGATACGCACTTCTCCCGGGTCTTCGTGGTGTTCCGTCCGCGCACGGTGGCGACCCTGCCCGACCTGCTGTCGCTTGCGGGGCGGCGTCTGCAGCTGCGGCTTGCGGGGCAGGGCGACACGCTGCGCGGGCTTGCCGTGCCCGATGGCGCCGGCGGTGCCGTGCTGAACCTCTCCTTCGGCCTTGGCCTGGTCGAGGCGGTGCGCGATCACGCGCTCACCAGCAGCGATTTCGCCGCCACCGACCTGGCGATCGACATGCTCTACCTGGTCGAGGCGAAATCCGCCGCAATGGAAGCGTCGCGCACCCTCAATCGACGCCTGCGCGGCGCCATGCTCGCGGCCGAGGAGCGCGCCTTCACCGACCCGTTGACCGGTCTTCGAAACCGCCGGGCGCTCACCCGGGCGCTCACCGACCTCCTGCGGCGCGACATGGATTTTGCCGTGATGCATGTGGATCTCGATTTCTTCAAACAGGTGAACGACACGCTGGGCCACGGCGCGGGCGACAGGGTCCTGGCCCGGGTCGCGGCGCTCATGCTCGAGGTCACCCGGCAGGAGGATACGGTGGCGCGGATCGGCGGCGACGAGTTTGTTATTGTCCTTGTCGGCGTGACCGACAGGGTGCGGCTCGGAGAACTGGCGGCGCGGCTCATCGCGCGGCTGGAGGCGCCGATCGGCTTTGAGGCCGAAGCTCACGGCAGGGCGGCCCGGGTCTCCGCCAGCATCGGGATCGCCCTGAGGCAGGCAGGTGCGCGCCTCAGCACCGCCGAGGCAGTGCTCGAGGCATCCGACGTCGCGCTCTATGCCGCCAAGAGAGCCGGGCGCGGGCAATACGCGTTTCATCACCCCGAAAGTGCGGAAAAGGGACCCGAGCGACGGGCAGCGGGCGGCTCCGTCCGAGGCCCGGAGGAGGGTTCCCCGAGGTGAAGCAAAAAAGTGCAGGATTTTTCCCAGAAGGGGGTTGCGCCCTCCCGGAGGCTGGCGTAAATCCCGCGCCACGGTTGGGGCGTAGCCAAGTGGTAAGGCACCGGTTTTTGGTACCGCGCACCGTAGGTTCGAATCCTACCGCCCCAGCCAATATCTCCTAACATACCGAAGTTACGAGACTTCCGGCCCGAGGGCGGTAGAAATGCCCCCGTAAGTGCCCCACCTATCTCACCCTGTTTGCTGACCACTTCCCGCATGCGCTGAGCATGATGACGGGGTCTTTTGTCGTGTGAGGTCAGGCGCTTTTCTGTGCAGCTAGGCAGGAGGATGGAGGGGGAGAGTGGCCTGCTGCCGCTTCCGTCGACGCGAAGATAAGGTCGTGACCGCTCCTCTGGAGGCGGCAGATGAAGAGACGAACCTTCCATCGTGCTCGATCACCCGTATGACGGGGACCAATGCTGCTATAGGGCGCCACTTCGGACAATGCTTCCATATGTAGAGACTGCGGGCCCGTCCTGGGCCGGCCCGCAGTCTGCCTTGATGTGTCGCGAGGGCGTTTGGCCGGTCAGAGGCCGCGGGTGAGGCGCAGCGCGTCGTAGATCGCCGCGTGGGTGTTGCGGGCAGAGACGGCGTCGCCGATGCGGAAGACGCGGAAGCGGCCCTCGGAGTTGCTTTCGACCGCCTGCAGGCCGCCCGTCGCCAGCGCGTCGTAATCGACCTCGCCGAGGTTTCGCGACAGCGGCTTCAGCTCGAAATAGACGTCGTCGAGCGGGCGCGTGCCGTGGTTGACCACGACCTGGTCGACCAGCCGTTCGCGGGTGACATCGCCGTAGTCCGATCCGAGCACCGCCTTCAGTTGGTTCCCCTCGCGGGTGACCGACTTCAGCCGCCAGGTGACGGTGAAGGTGGTGTCGCGCTTCTGCAGGTTGCGCATGTAGGGCACGAGGTTCATCGCCATGACCTCGGGTGCAAAGGCCCGGTCGGGGGTGACGATTTCGACCCGTGCGCCGCCCTCGGACAGCAGGTCCGCCGCCTGAAGGCCGGCGTGGTCGCCCGCATCGTCGAACACCAGCACGTTCTGCCCCGGCCTCACGTCGCCCGACAGGATGTCCCAGGCGGACACCACCAGCTCGTTGCCGGCGCTCAGCACCTCGGTGTGGGGCAGGCCGCCGGTGGCGATGATCACCTCGTCCGGATTGCTCGCGAGCACGTCGGCCCCATCCGCGAATGTGTTGAAGTTGAAGGAAACGCCCATCTTCTCGCACTGGTCGAAGCGCCAGGCGACGATCGAGGACATCTCGCGGCGGCGTTCCTGCAGGGCGGTGAGGCGGATCTGTCCGCCGGGCTGGTCGGCGGCCTCGAAGACCGTCACCGCGTGGCCGCGCTCGGCGGCGACGCGGGCGGCTTCGAGCCCGGCCGGGCCGGCGCCGACGATGGTCACGCGCTTCTTCACCTCGGCCTTCTCGATGGTGTGCGGCTGCTCGATCTCGCGCCCGGTCGAGGGGTTGTGCAGGCAGAGCGCCATGCCACCCTGGTAGATGCGGTCGAGGCAGTAGTTGGCGCCGACGCAGGGGCGAATGTCATCCTCGCGCCCCTCGATCACCTTGCGCACGAGATGCGGGTCGGCCATCTGCGCGCGGGTCATGCCCACCATGTCGAGCTTGCCGCTGGCGATGGCGTGGCGGGCGGTGGCGACGTCGGGGATCTTGGCGGCGTGGAAGGTGGGGAAGTTGGTCGCAGCGCGAATGTCGCCGGCAAAGTCGAGATGCGGCGCGTTGCGCATGCCCTGGATCGGGATCAGGTCGGTCAGCCCCGGGTCGGTGTCGATATGGCCCTTCACCACGTTGAGGAAGTCGACCAGCCCGCTGTCCTTGAGCTTGTGCGAGATGGTCAGCCCATCCTCGCGGGTGAGGCCGCCGGGCAGGTCCTCGTCACCGGTATAGCGCACGCCGACGAGGAACGCGTCGCCGCAGCGTTTGCGGATTTCCGACAGGATGTCGAAGGTGAAGCGCAGGCGGTTGTCGAGGCTGCCGCCGTAGGGGCCGTCGAGCTCGTTGGTCAGCGGCGACCAGAACTGGTCCATCAGGTGGCCGTAGGCCTGGATCTCGATGCCGTCGAGGCCGGCGGCCTGCATGCGCTCTGCGGCCTCGGCGTAGTCCTCGATGATCCGTGCGATGTCCCAGTCTTCCATCTTCTTGGGGAAGGCGCGGTGCGAAGCTTCACGCTCGTGGCCGGTGGAGACCACCGGCAGCCAGTCGGCCTTGTCCCAGCGGGTGCGGCGGCCGAGGTGGGTGAGCTGGATCATCACCGCGCAGCCCTCGTCGTGGCATTCCTGCGCGAGCTTGGCCATATGGCCGACGACTTCGTCCTTCCACGCCAGGATATTGTTGAACACCGGCGGGCTGTCGCGCGCGACCGAAGCCGAGCCTGCGGTCATGGTCAGCGCTACGCCCGCTTTCGCCCGCTCCACGTGGTAGGCGCGGTAACGCTCCTTGGGCATGCCATCCTCGGGGTAAGCCGGCTCGTGGCTGGTGATCATGATGCGGTTCTTCAGCGTCAGGTGCTTGAGCTGGTACGGCTGCAGGAGCGGATCGTTCGACATGTTGGGTGCCTTCTGCGGAGGGGCGTTTGCTGAGTGCCTGACCCTGACTTTTACAAAATGTGCATAGGTGTCAATATTAAGATCACGAGTGATTTTGGCTCATGATGCCTTGTGGATCCGCGTCGATCTCGGAAGGATGGCGGAATCTAGGTGTTTAGTATATGATTTAATTAGTTAATTTTGTACAATGTTGGTCAATTTTGGCTCGGGCATTCTCCAGTCGAGAACTCGAATGTCGTGGGGAGGAGCTTGATTGGGGATGACAGTTATGTACATTTAATGGGCGGCTGTGCTAACGCGGGCTGTGATGCCGGCCCTTCTGCGCATATCGGAGCCCCATGACCCAAGAATCACACCCCGACCGCGGCTGGCGCGGCTCTCCAGAGCTCTGGCTCGATGCGGCCTATGAGACCCTGATCGAGAAGGGCGTCGACGCGGTGAAGATCATGCCGCTGGCGACCGCGCTGAACCTTTCGCGGACCAGCTTCTACTGGTTCTTCAAGGACCGCAGGCAATTGCTCGCAATGCTGCTGAACCGTTGGGAGGCCAGCACCACCGGCGCGCTGCTGGCGGCGAGCCGTGACTATGCCGCAACCGAGACAGAGGCGATGCTGAACGTGATCAGCACCTTCCTGTCGGATGCGGTCTTCGACACCCGGCTGGAGCTGGCCGTGCGGGCCTGGGCGCAGCAGGATCCGGATGTGCTGGCCCGGGTGCAACGTGCGGATGCGGAGCGGCTCGCGGCGCTGCGCGACATGCTGCTGGCCTGGGGGCACGGGGAGCAAGATGCCGACGTGCGTGCCCGGACCATCTACCTTGTGCAGGTCGGCTATATCTCGATGCGGGTCGACGAGCCGGTCGAGGAACGCCTGGACCGTTTCCCGAGCTACGTCGAAATCTACACCGGCAAGCGCCCGCCGCAGCAGGAAATGGAGCGCTTCATGGCGCGCATCGGGTACCGGGCAAAAGGTCAGTAGGCCGGCTGTCAGGCGTCCGCGGATTTGTGCAGGCTCGCGCGGTCGGGGGCGGGCCGGGGCGGGGCTGGCGCGCCCGGCTCCGGGTCACAGGTCGAGCGAGACCTTTCCCTTGGGGTTCGAGCAGCAGGCCAGAATGTAGCCCTGCTCGATTTCGTCGTCGGTGATGCCGCCGTTGTGGACCATGTGCACCTCGCCCTCGGTCTTGCGGACCTTGCAGGTGCCGCAAATGCCGAAGGTGCAGCCCGAGGCGATACTGATGCCCGCCGCCTTGGCCGCTGACAGGACGGTTTCGGTCTCGGCGCAGGTGCTTGTCACGTCGGAGGCGGCAAAATGGATCTCCGCCATGACGCCGTCTTCGGGCAGGTCATCGTCCGGGAGCGGCAGCGCGACGGGTTCGGGCGCACCGAAGCTTTCCTGGTGGTAGTGATCCATGTCGAAGCCGAGCCCGGCGAGGGCCTCGCGCACCGCCTGCATGAAAGGCTCGGGGCCGCAGCAGAACACCTCGCGCTCGAGGTAGTCGGGCGCCACGAGGCCGAGGATCAACTGGTTGAACAGGCCCTTGTAGCCGGTCCACGGCTGGAAGCGGTCGGTGCCTTCGACCACCCAGGCAAGTTCGATGCCCGAGATGCGCGACGCCATGTGCGCGAGCCGCTCGCGGAACAGGATTTCCGAGGGGCGGCGGGCGCAGTTGACGAAGACGACGTCAGCGTCGCGCCCGCCGTCGTACATATGCGTCGTCATCGACATCATCGGGGTGATGCCCGACCCGGCGGAGATGAAGAGGTATTTCTTCCCCGGCGCGTTGAAGTAGGTGAACTCGCCGCGCGGGCCGCTGGCCTTGATGCGCATGCCGGGGCGCAGGTTGTCGAGCATCCAGCGGGTTCCGAGGGAGTCCGGCTGTGCCTTGACGGTCACCGTCAGCGAGGTCGGGCGCGAAGGCGAGGAGGAGATCGTGTAAGTGCGGTGCAGCGGCCCGCCGGGCACTGGCAGCTCGAGGGTGATGAACTGCCCGGGCTTGTAGCTGAAGAGCGCACCCGAGGGTGCCTGGAAGGTGAAGGTCGCCGTGCCCGGCGTTTCCGGCAGGTAGGAGACGCATTCAAGCGCCTCCGTATCGGTCCAGAAGGCGAGCCTGGGCTCTTGCCGTGCGAAGCCCATCACTCTGCCGCCAGCGCCGTGGGCGCGAGGCCGCGCTGCATCTTCTGGGCGTACCAGTCGATGAACTGGGCGACGCCGGATTCCTCGACCGGGCTGTAGGGGCCGGGGACGTAGGCCGGCGAGTTGACGCCCTGCTGGTTGGCCTCGACGATCTCGCGGTCCTCGTCGTTGGTGTGCAGCCAGACCTCGGTGAGGCGCTTCAGGTCGTAGTCGACGCCTTCGACCGCGTCGCGGTCAACGAGCCAGGTGGTGGTGACCTCGGTCTCTTCCGGGCCGATCGGAGTGACGCGGAAGGTCATCGAGATGTCGGGCAGGAAGTGGTTCCAGGTCGAGGGGTAATGGAAGACCATCAGCGAGCCCGCGTCGGGCAGGGCGACGCGGCCCAGCGGCCGGGCGCAGGCCGCCTTGCCGTCCATCGTGTAGCTCACCGCGGTTTCCTGCAGCGGCATGCGGGCAAAGCGGAACTGGCCGCCCGCGTCGATCTCGAACTGCGCCGGGGCGCCGGCCGCCGCGCAGCGGTCGAAATGACCCTGCAGCTTCGGCGAGATCGAGCCGTCGGGATTCACCCCGGCGATCTCGGGATCGAGCGAGAAGGAGTTGCACAGCGCCGGGTGCGAGCCCGCGCAATGGTAGCATTCGCGGTTGTTTTCCCAGACCAGCTTCCAGTTGGCCTTTTCGATGATCGTCGACTGGTGGGCGACCTTGGCGCGGTGCAGGTCGTGCACCTGCAGGTAGGGCGTGCCGAGCGCGGCGAAGGGCGCGAAGTCCGGCGCGTCCTTGGCGAGGCTGATGTAGATCAGCCCGCACAGGTCGCGCACGTGCACGGGGCGCAGATTGTGCTTCGAGGGATCGAACTCCGGCCCCATGTCGCGCGCCCAGAGCAGGCGGCCGTCAAGCTCGTAGGTCCACTGGTGGTAGGGGCAGACCAGCTTGGCCACCTGGCCCTCGCGGCCCTTGCAGATCATCGAACCGCGGTGACGGCAGGAGTTGTGGAAGCCGCGGATCTCGCCGTCCGCGCCTTTCACCAGGATCACGTCATAGGCGCCGATCTTCATGCGCGTGTAGGCGCCGGTCTTGGTGAGCTGCGCGGCGGGAATGGCAAAAAGCCACTCGCGGTAGAAGAGCGTCTCGAGATCGCGCTGGTAAACCTCCGGGTCGGAATAGAACGGGCCTTCCAGAGCATAACCGGGCTGGCGGCGGGCGAGCAGGTCGGAAAGGGGCGAGGTCATCGGCAGCCTACTTTTTGAGGTGAAGTCTTCTCGTCTTTCCTCTTTCAAATGCCGACCTTTCAATGGCATAAATTCTCAACTGGGATGAGATGAAATCATCTCTTCCCGTTTCCGACATCTTCTGTCCCAAAGGCGACACCATGGCGCGTCCCTACGACCTTCCGTCGATGACCTCCTTGCTCTGCTTCGAGGCGGCTGCGCGAAATCTGAGCTTCAAGAAGGCCGCGGCAGAGCTGAATGTCACCCCCACGGCGGTCAGCCACCAGATCCGGCATCTGGAGTCCGATCTCGGCCGGAAGCTCTTTGATCGCGGTCACCGCGGGGTCGAGCTGACCGAAGTCGGGGCCTACCTCTTCGTCTCGGTGCGCAAGGGGCTCGAGGGCATGTCGGACACCGTCCGCGACATGCGCCACCGCGCAGAGCGCGAGGATGTGGTGGTGGGGGTGACCACGGCGATGAGCGCCTTCTGGCTGACACCTCGGATCAGCGGCTTCTGGCGCGAGAATCCCGACATCGTCATCTCGCAGTCCGTCAGCGACGTGGGGCGGGGGGCGGAGCGCCTGGACATCAGCCTGCACTACGGTGAGGTGCCGGACGATAACGGTGACTATCGGCCGCTGTTCCGCGATCGGATCCTCGCGCTCGGCGCGCCGGGGTTTGCCGACACCCACGGGATTTTCGGGATCGACCGGCTGCGCACCGCGCCGTTGATCCATCTCGTCGCCGAACCCGGCTGGACCGGCTGGACAGAGTGGTTCGAAGCCATCGGGCAACCGGCACCAAGGGGCCGGAAGGTCAGCGTGAACAACTACATGATCGCGCTGCAGCTGGCGCAGGACGGGGCGGGGGCCGTGCTCGGCTGGGACGGCCTCGTTGGTCCGCTGCTCGAGAGCGGTCAGCTCGTGCCGCTGGTTGAAGACTGCATTGCCGCGCCGCAGCCGTTCTATCTCAAGCTGCATCCCGGCGCCTCGGAAGAAGCGCGGCTTTTCGGTGACTGGCTGGTGTCACAGCAGTCGAATACGTCACGCTCTCAGGTGATGAGCGGCTGAGCCCAGACATCCGTGCGGGGGCTCCCGTATGCGTGGCAGCGTTTCGCTGCCGGCCCCCGTCAGTTGCAAAACGCCGCCCCCTGCGTCAGCGCGCCTCGGGCCACATGGTCGCGCATCACTCTTCTGCGTGCGCGATCAGGACGCATGTGCGAAAT
The DNA here is from genome assembly GCF_020524285.1 of Alloyangia pacifica. Lineage (GTDB taxonomy): Bacteria > Pseudomonadota > Alphaproteobacteria > Rhodobacterales > Rhodobacteraceae > Salipiger > Salipiger pacificus_B. The sequence goes on along the minus strand of NZ_JAIVKX010000004.1, from coordinate 295,610 downwards.
ATGGTGAAATCATGTCAAAAATCGCATATGATCCTAGGGCAAGGCTTTGAAAACGTGGCTATTGGTCCACGTTTATTTTGAATATGTCCATTTCTGGGAATTTTAATATGAGTTATTTGAATGTCGCCCTTGGGCTAATTGCGTGTGTTGCGATCTCGGGTTGCGCGAAGAAATCCACAGATATCGCGGCGCAATATGTGTCGCCGATGCAATTCCAGTCATACTCTTGCAGCCAGATCACCGAGGAAGCGCAGCGTGTTTCCGAATATTCGGCGCGTGCGATGCTCGTTCAGAACAAAACAGCCAGCAGTGACGCTGTCGCGACCGGCGTCGCCTTGGTGCTTTTCTGGCCCGCGGCCTTCTTCGTCAGCGGGAACGGTGCGAATGCCGCCGAACTGGCGCGCCTCAAGGGGCAGATGGATGCCCTGCAAAGCGCGAGTATTCAGAAGGACTGCGGGCTGGAATTCCGCAAGGCGCCTTTGCCCGAGGCGACGTAGGCATCCGGGTTCATCACTGGCTTGAAACTTGCATGTGTCCTGGGTCCCGCGAGGGGCCCGGGCCCTCGGCGTCTTGGCGGCGTGCGATGGTCGCCCCTAGAAGGGAGGGGGATCGCGCATGACCGCTGCAGCGCGGCGTAAACCCAATTTTCCCCAATATTCAATGCGGTCGTCTTCGCGGTCTCGACGGCAAATGGGCGCCCATGTCCCTGATAGGGGCTGTTGCCGTAGGGGCACATCCCTCGCGAGAGAAGTGAAAGCAAAAACTACGCAAGGTTGATTTCATGAGCGGAAATCCGCCTTTTGTGGGGGCTATCTGTTAAGGGAATGAAGATATGAACTTCAAGCTTGCAGCCATTTGGCTCGCTGCCTGTGTTGTAACTTCGGGTTGTGCGACGAAGTCTGAGTATATTTCCGGTCAGTATGTTTCTCCGCTGCAGTTCCAGTCGTATTCCTGCAGCCAGGTCACCCAGGAGGCGCTGCGCATCTCCGAACGCTCCGCGCAGACCTTCAGCCTTCAAAACCGCAAGGCGCGCAACGACGCCGTCGTGGCGAGCGTTGCGATCGTGCTGTTCTGGCCCGCCGCAATGCTTGTCGGGGGCAACGACGCGAATGCCTCCGAGGTCGCGCGGCTGAAGGGCAGGATGGATGCGCTGGAAGAAGCCAGCATCGCAAAGAACTGCGATATCGCGTTTCGAAGAGCGCCGCTCCCGCGGCTTTGAGGCCGGGCTTCAGCCTCAGTCGGGGGGCGGGTGCTCTGCACTGCCCGCTCGGTCTGCTGTCTGCACCGGGCGCGGCGCGGCGGGCTTCAAAATTCTGTCTGAGGGCGATGACGCTTAGGTGGGGCGCAGGGCTTGCGCCTCTCCTCCTCGACAGGGCGGCAGGCAGGGCCGCCGGCCTGCCGCAGGGCGGCGTCAGGCCGCGATGGCGTCGTCGATGGTCGAGAAGAACTCGCCGCGGGTGAAGGGCATGGTCAGGATGCCGCTCGCGCCGAGCGCCTTGGCGATCAGCGTGGTGGCGACCCGTGCGTAGCGGTTCAGCACGACGATCGGCTGCCGGGTGTTGCCGGCGCGCAGGTCGCGCAGGAAGTCGAACCCGTCCTGGTCGGGCAGTTCCGGATCCAGCATCACCAGATCATACTGGCCGCTTTCGATCAGCGGCCGGGCATCCACGGCAGTGGCGGTCTGAAAGGCATCATGGCCGCCCTCGGCGAGGATGCGATCCAGCGCGCTGCGCTGGTCCTGGTCGGGAAGGATCAGAAGAATCCGGGCCATGAGGCACTCCTTTTGCGGTGATGTCTGAAGTGCCGAGGATGGCGATCCGAAGCGCGCCGCTCAACCGAGTCATCCCGAGGTTTACGTAGCGTCCACGTGGATAAGCCGGGGGGAATGTGTGGGGTTTCCCGGCGGTGGCCAAAAGGCCACTGTTTCGGCCTCTCGGGGCGCGACGAGGGCCGGCGACCCGCACCGCCGCTACCCTTGGCGAGAATGCCCATAGGGGGCACCCGCTAAAAGTGCACTGCGATGCGCGGATGCCCGTGCACGCCGGAATCCGCCGTGGTCCGTTCGAATGTTGCGGCATCCGGTCCCGGCGCTGTGCTAGCGCTGAGCTTCGGACAACAAGGCCAGTGATGGAGCAAGCCATGGATCCCCGCGAACTCGAGATGACCGTGCTGATGACGCCGGATATGGCCAATTTCAGCGGCAAGGTGCACGGCGGCGCGCTGCTCAACCTGCTCGACCGGGTGGCCTTTTCCTGTGCCTCGCGGTTTTCCGGGCGCTACGCGGTGACGCTTTCCGTGGACCAGGTGACCTTCAAGCAGCCGATCAACGTGGGCGAGCTGGTGACCTTCCGCGCGCGGGTGAACCACGCGGGCCGCACCTCGATGGAGATCGGCATCCGCGTCGAGGCAGAGGACATCCGCAAGCGCACCCGCCGGCACACCAACTCGTGCTATTTCACCATGGTCGCGGTGGATGACGAAGGACGGCCCGCCGAGGTGCCGGATCTCGAGGTGACCACGGAGCTCGAGAAGAAGCGCCACCGCGCCGCGGCGATCCGCAAGAAGCTGCGGGTTCAGTTCGGCGAGGAGATGCGCAAGGCCGCCGAGGGCTGACACGCTGTCCCCACGGGGACACAAGCCCAAGCGATCTCCATCAAGCGCCCCGCGATGCCGGGGCGCTTTTTCGTGCCTGCAGCGCCGATCCCGCGAGGCACGGCCTCGGGCCGACGCGCCACCTCCGCCCTTCTTCCAGGCCCAAATATCCCCGCCGGAGGCATCCCCGGCCCGCCGCATCGCGACATCTGCCTTTGTGAGCGCCAACATTCCGGAGTGCCCCGAATTGACAGGTTCGGCCAGTGGTGTTTAGATATAAATGATGCATCCGGATATGAATAACGCCGAGCGTAGCGAGGGTCGGACGCTGCCTTCCCCGCGCTGCCCGCGCTACCCACAGGAGCCGACATGACCGTCCAACGCCACGGCCAGATCATTGCCGTCGATCCCGAGGGGATCGCCGAGTACAAGCGCCTGCACGCCGCCGTCTGGCCGCAGGTGCTCGAGATGATTTCCGCCTGCAACATCCGCAACTACTCGATCTTCCTCAAGGAGCCGGAGAACTTGCTCTTCGCCTATTTCGAGTATATCGGAAGCGCCTTCGAGGCGGATATGGCGAAGATGGCGGCGGACCCGGTGACGCAGGACTGGTGGTCGCATTGCATGCCGCTGCAGCGCCCGCTCGACACCCGGCAGGAGGGCGAGTGGTGGGCCGAGGCCCAGGAGGTCTTTCACCATGACTGACACCGCCCCGAAGCCGGGTAGCGCCATGCGCGGCCCCTTTCTGCTGCTCAGCCCCTCGGACAATGTGCTGGTCGCCCGCGAAAGGGCCCCCGAAGGTACCGAGGTGCCGCTCGAGGGCGGGGCGGTGATGCTCGCGCGGCCAATCCCGCTGGCCCATAAGATCGCGCGCCACGACATCGCAGCCGGAGATCGCATCCTGAAATACGGCATGCCCATCGGCATCGCGACCGAGGCCATCCCGGCGGGCGCGCATGTGCACGTGCACAACATCCGCTCGGCCTATACGCCGACGCATATGCTGCAGGACGCCGACGGTCTTTCGGCGGGGGTGGCGCAATGAACGGCTGGCTGCGGCAGGACGGGCGCAAAGGCATCCGCAATACGGTGATCGTCGCCTACCTGGTGGAATGCGCGCATTTCGTGGCCTCGAAGATCGTTTCGGGTTTTCCCGAAGAAGACGTGCAACTGATCGGCTTCCCGGGCTGCTACCCCAATGAGTACGCGGCGCGAATGATGGACCGGCTCTGCACACATCCCAACGTCGGCGCGGTGCTCTTCGTCAGCCTCGGCTGCGAGAGCTTCGACAAGGTGCGCGCCTCCGAGGCCGTCTCGGCCTCGGGCCGCCCGGTGAAGACGCTGGTGATCCAGAAGGCCGGGGGCACCGCCTCGACCGTGCAGATGGGCCGCGACTGGGTGCGCGGCGCGCTGGCAGAGGTCGCCGAGGTGCCGCGGGCGCGGATGGGCGTGGACGAACTGGTGATCGGCACGGTCTGCGGCGGCTCCGACGGCACCTCGGGCATCTCCGGCAATCCGGCGGCGGGCAAGGCCTTTGACCTACTGGTGGGGGAGGGGGCCGCCTGCATCTTCGAGGAGACCGGCGAGCTCATCGGCTGCGAGGAGATCATGGCCGCGCGCGCGGTGACCCCCGAACTGGGCCGGGCGCTGCGCGACAGCGTGCAGAAGGCCGAGCGCTACTACGCCACCCTGGGCTACGGCAGCTTCGCCGCGGGCAATGCTGCGGGCGGGCTGTCGACCATCGAGGAAAAGAGCCTCGGCGCCTACGTCAAATCCGGCGACAGCCCGATCTCCGGGCTGATCAAGCCCGGCGACGTGCCGCCGCGCGGCGGGCTCTACCTGATGGACGTGGTGCCCGACGGCGACGTCCGCTTCGGCTTCCCGAACATTTCGGACAATGCCGAAATCGTCGAGATGATCGCCAGCGGCGCGCATCTGTCGCTTTTCGTCACCGGGCGCGGCTCTGTGGTCGGCTCCGCCATTTCTCCGGTCATCAAGATCTGCGCGAACCCGCAGACTTACAGAAACCTCGCCGAGGACATGGACGTCAACGCCGGCGACATCATAGAAGGGAAGCGCAGCATCGAGGAGGTGGGCCGCGAGATCCGCGATCTCGTGGTCGCGGTGGCAGGAGGCGCTTTGACCAAATCCGAGGCTCTTGGGCATCGGGAGTTTATCCTGACCTACAAGAGCTTCGAGCCGATCGGTCCGGCCTGTCTGCCGGCCGCGTGATGCACGCATGAGGGATCAAGGAGGAAGAATGAACCTGGAACAAAGACTTGCCGGCAAGAAAGCGGTGATCACCGCCGCCGGGCAGGGGATCGGACGGGCCACGGCGGAGCGTTTCGCCGCCGAGGGCGCCGAGGTCATCGCCACCGACATCAACGAGGCGGCGCTGGAAGAGCTCGGCAAGATCGAGGGCATCACCGCGAAGGCGCTGAACGTGCTCGACGGCGCAGCCATTTCGGCTTTTGCCGAAGAGGTCGGCCCGGTCGACGTGCTGTTCAACTGCGCCGGCATCGTGCACGCCGGCACGCTTCTCGAAGCCACCGAGGATGAATGGGATTTCGCCTTCGATCTCAACGCCAAGGCGCAGTTCCGCATGATCCGCGCCTTCCTGCCCGGGATGCTGGAGCGCGGCGGCGGCTCGATCATCAACATGTCCTCGGTCGCGGGGCCGATCACCGGGCCGGTCAACCGTCTGGTCTACTCGGCCTCGAAGGCCGCGGTCGTCGGGCTGACCAAGGGGGTTGCCGCCGACTACGTGACCCAGGGCATCCGCTGCAACGCCATCTGCCCGGGCACGGTCGACAGCCCCTCGCTGCACCAGCGCCTGCGCGACACCGGCGACTACGAGGGCGCGCTCAAGGCCTTCATCGGCCGCCAGCCGATGGGCCGGGTGGGCGACCCGAACGAGGTGGCCGCGCTGGTCGCCTATCTCGCTTCCGACGAATCCGGTTTCACCACCGGTCAGGCCCACGTCATCGACGGCGGCTGGACCACCTAAGACTTCAGAAGGAACTCCCCATGAAACTCGCACGTTACGGCGCACGCGGCGCCGAGAAACCCGGCCTCATCGACGCCGACGGCAAGCTGCGCGACCTCTCGGGCCACGTCTCGGACATCGCGGGCGGTGTGCTGACCGACCTCGACACGCTGAAGTCGATCGACCCGGCCTCGCTGCCGCTGGTCGAGGGCGAACCGCGCTTTGGCGCCTGCGTCGGCGGCACCCGCAAGTTCATCTGCATCGGCCTCAACTACGCCGACCACGCCGCCGAGAGCGGCATGGACGTGCCGCCGGAGCCGGTGATCTTCGCCAAGTTCACCTCGGCGATCTGCGGCCCGAACGACCCGATCATCATCCCGCGCAATTCGGTCAAGACTGACTGGGAGGTCGAACTCGGCTTCGTCATCGGCAAGACCGCGAAATACGTCAAGGAAGAGGATGCGATGGACCACGTCGCGGGCTTCTGCCTGATCAACGACGTGTCGGAGCGCGAGTTTCAGGCCGAGCGCGCGGGCCAGTGGGTGAAGGGCAAGTCCTCGGACAACTTCGGCCCGACCGGCCCCTGGCTGGTGACCCCCGACGAAGTGGGCGATTTCGACAACCTCGGCATGTGGCTCGAGGTGAACGGCGAGCGCGTGCAGGACGGCTCGACCGCCACCATGGTCTACCGCGTGCCCTTCCTCGTCTCCTACCTGTCGCAGTTCTTCACGCTGGAGCCGGGCGACATCATCTCCACCGGCACGCCTCCGGGCGTCGGTCTCGGCTTCAAGCCGCCGCGCTACCTGAAGGCAGGCGACACGGTCGAGCTGGGCATCGAAGGGCTCGGCACCCAGAAGCAGCTCTGCGTGGCTGACGACTGAGGTCTGGTGCATCGCCCCCACGGGGGCGGCGCATCCCCCGAAAACAACGCGGCGCGGTCCCTTGGGCCGCGCCGTTCGTCATTTCGGAACGTTCGTCATTTCGGAACGTTCGTCATTTCGGGAAAGGTCGAGAGAGCTCAGTTCAGCCGGCTGGGGTAGATGAAGCCGGTCACCGGGTAGATGCTGCCGAGCGCGCCGGGGTTGCTCTCGAGCCGGACCTCGGACCAGTCGTTGCGCGGCGAGACATCGACCACCGCCATCTTCAGCGAGACCTGATTGCGGTGCCAGTTGGCGTGATCGACCATCACCTCGCGCGGCGACACCACCTCCGAGACCACCGCAACATGGCCCATCGGCAGGCGCGAGGTCTTGCTGAACGCCATGACCGCGCCGATCGCCGGCTGCTTGCCGCGCTGGTAGAGATCCTTGGCCTGGCCCCACCAGGTCTCGGCATTGCCGCGGATGTTGATGCCGCTGAGATTGCGCGCGTAGGGCACGCACCAGACCCGCTGGCCCTTGGATTGCAGCTTTTGCGCTTCGCGCAGGGCAAGCTCCTGGCGGTCCGGGCTCAGCTCGAGATCAGACAGGCGCTGGATCTCGGGCGTGCTGGAGCAGGCGGCGGTGATCATCAGAAGAAGCGCGCAGGCGACCGGCATGGCCCGCGACTTCAGGGTGGCGTTTTCCACGCGCATGTGTCCCTCGAAATCTTGTTGTTCTGCTCGGCGCCACTGTTCCCGCGGCGGCCTCGGGAGAAGAATGGTTAACACGGCGCTTTCAAAAAATCGAAGAAATGGTGACTGTTTTGGAACCGGCGGATTTCCGCTTACTTGTTCTCTTTACGTTCCGGAATTCGCATCCATAAACGTCGGCAAGTGACTAAAAATTCGGCATTTCCTCTTGGCGAAACCGGCGGCGATCTCTCGCTTGTGCGGTCAGGCGATCCTCATTCCGCGCTAAGTGGCCGAATCCTCAAGCTCCGAGAGGTCCACGGCAACGAGGCCGAGCGCCCGCGCGGTCTCGAGCGAGATCTGCCCGCTGTCGAGCCCGCGCGCCGCTTGGTAGCGGCGCACCGCGGCACGGGTCGGGGCGTCCATCTCTCCGGTCACCGCGCCCGAAAACTCGCCGCGCGCGGCCAGCGCACGCTGCACCGAGGCAATGAATTCGGGGGTCGTCTGCGCCGGGCAGGGGGCTTCGAAGCGCATCTCGCCGCGCGGGCGCACCAGCTTGGGCACCTTGGTGCGGCGATAGATCGGCGCGCGCAGCACCGTGCCGTCCTCGGCGATCTCGGCCTGGACCACCAGCACCTCGCCCTGCACCTGCTCGTAGACCGCCGGGATGTGTTCCCGGGCCCAGCAGCTGCCGTCCGCGGCGCGCTCGGGGGGCAGGGGCGCCTGCTCGCCTGGCGCCTGCGGCGCGGTGCAGGCGGCGAGCCCTGCAAGCAGGGCGGGCAGGCAGGCACGAGATAGGCGGGCGCGGGGCAGGGAGAGGGGCATGGCTCGGGTCTCAAGTCGTCTTTTGCGGCGGACCCTAGCAAGTGCCGCGGAACCGGGGAAGGGCGGGGCGCTGCCTGCCGGATGATCTGCAGGGCGCGGGCTTTGCTTTCGGCACGGAAAGCACAGTGCTGGCCTCTGGACCCGCCCCCACGACGAAGGCTACAACGCGCCCTGACGAATGATGGAGACAAGGCCGATGGCGAAGATCACCTATATCGAGTTTGGCGGCACCGAGCATGTCGTGGAGGTTCCGAACGGCCTGACCGTGATGGAAGGCGCGCGGGACAATAACATCCCCGGCATCGAGGCCGATTGCGGCGGCGCCTGCGCCTGCTCGACCTGCCACGTCTACGTGCATCCCGACTGGGTCGAGAAGCTGCCGCCGAAGGACGACATGGAAGAGGACATGCTCGACTTTGCCTTCCAGCCCGACGCCGACCGCTCGCGCCTGACTTGCCAGCTCAAGGTGAGCGACGCGCTCGACGGGCTGATCGTGCAGATGCCGGAAAAGCAGATCTGAGCCGCGCGCCCGGATCCCCGCGCGAGCTGATCCGCGCGTGTGCTGCGGCGCTGGCCCTGTGGATCGTCCCGGGGCTGGCGCTGAGCCCTTCTTTCGGCGTTGCCCGCGCCGAGACATCCCCCGCCGCCAGCTATGCCGAGCCCACCACCCGCTACGATCACGGCGTGCTCGGGGATGCGGTGGAATGGGGCGCGCTGCGGCTCGACGGTCCCCAAGGCCCGGTGCTCCTGCGCCTGCCGGACACCCGCGTCTTCGAGGACATCGCCCCGCGCGTCGTGCCGCTGCCCGAGGGTGGCTGGGCCGCGCTGGTGGTCGAGAGCGATCTTTCGAAAGGCGCCCGGCTGGCGCTCTACACCCACGCGGGCCTGCTCGCCGCGACCGGTTTCATCGGCCAGCGTTACCGCTGGCTCGCCCCGCTGGGCGGCGCCGATCTCGACGACGATGGCGCGCTGGAGTTGGCCTATGTCGACCGCCCGCATCTGGCAAAGACCCTGCGCGTGGTGCGCTACCGTCCCGGCGATCCGCAATTGCGCGAGGTCGCGGCGCGGCCGGGTCTGACCAACCACCGCATTGGCTGGGATTTCATCTCGGGCGGCCTGCGCGACTGCGGCGCGGGCCCCGAGATGGTGCTGGCCGACGGCTCTTTCTCGCGGCTGGTCTCGGCACGGCTGCGCGGGGCAGAGATCGCACTGCAGGATCTTGGCCCGTGGTCGCAGGCCGGGTCCGAGGCGGCGCTGCGCTGCCGCTAGCGCAGGGGCGGTTCCCTTCTTCTCTTTCCAAATACGCCCGCCGGAGGCGGTCCCAGGCGTGCCGCCGGTGCGTCGCCGGGGCAGGGCGCCGCGCTCAAAAGGGGCTTTGCTTTCCCGCCCGCCGCGCGTACCCATGCTCACATGAGAACACTCTTTCTTGGGGACGTGATGGGCCGCGCCGGGCGGGCCGCCATCGCCGAAACCCTGCCCCGCCTGCGCGAAGACTGGAAACTCGATTTCGTCGTGGTGAACGGCGAGAACGCCTCGAGCGGCACCGGGCTCACCGGCGCCCATGCCAAGCTGATTCTCGAGGCCGGGGCCGACGTGGTGACGCTGGGCGACCACGCCTTCGACCAGAAGGAAATGCTCACCTTCATCGAGAGCGAGCCGCGCATCATCCGGCCGCTGAACTTCGCGAAGCAGGCGCCGGGCCGGGGCGCCGCGCTCTTCACCGACCGCCGCGGGCGCAAGGTGCTGGTGCTGCAGGTGCTGGGGCAGGTCTTCATGAAGCGCGCCTTCGCCGATCCCTTCTCGGCGGTGGACGAGGTGCTGCGGCGCCATCCGCTGGGCGGGCAGGCGCAGATGATCCTCGTCGACATGCATTGCGAGGCCACCTCGGAGAAGATGGGCATGGGGCATTTCTGCGACGGGCGCGCCAGCCTCGTCGTCGGCACCCACACCCATGTGCCCACCGGCGACGCGCAGATCCTGCCGGGCGGCACCGGCTACCTGACCGATGCCGGCATGTGCGGCGACTACAACTCGGTGATCGGCATGGAAAAGGCCGAGCCCATGCGCCGTTTCGTCACCGGCATGGGCAAGACCCGATTCCAGCCGGCGCTCGGCGAGGCGACGCTCTCGGGCGTGCTGGTCGAGACCGACGACCGCACCGGCAAGGCGACCTCGGTGCGCATGGTGCGCCAGGGCGGGCGGCTGGAGCAGGCCGGCCCCTGATGCGCCGGGCCATGCCCTTTCTCGCGCTGATCGCGGTCGGCGCACTCTGGGGGGCGGGCCAGCCGCTGGCAAAGACCGCCGTTTCCGAAGGCTATCGCCATGTCGGCATCCTGTTCTGGCAACTGGCGCTCGGCGCGCTGCTGCTCGGGGCGATGACGCTGCTACGCGGGCGCAGCCTGCGCTTCAGGCGCGGTGACCTGCCGCTGCTACTCTTCGTGGCGCTTGCGGGCACGGTCCTGCCCGGGATCTCTTCCTACACCGCCGCCGTGCACCTGCCCTCGGGGCTGATCTCGATCCTGCTCTCGGCGGTGCCGATGTTCGCCTTCCCGCTGGCACTGGCGCTCGGCAACGACCGGTTCTCCTGGCGCCGCCTGGCGGGGCTGGCGTTGGGGCTGGGCGCGGTGGCGCTGCTGGTTCTTCCGGAGACCAGCCTGCCGGAGCCCGGCATGGCGCGCTGGATCCCGGTGGCGCTGATCTCCTCGGTCTTCTACGCGCTCGAGGGCAACGTGGTGGGGCGCTGGAGCACGCGCGGACTCGATCCGGTGAAGCTGCTCGCCGGGGCCTCGGCCCTTGGCGCCGTGATCGCGCTGCCGCTGGCCTTGCTGAGCGGCCAGTTCATTGACCCGCGCCCGCCCTGGGGGGCGCCGGATCTCGCGGTCTTGGCGGGCTCGGCGATCCATGCGCTGGCCTATGCGGGCTACGTGGCGGTGGTGACCTCGGCGGGGACGGTCTTTGCCGTGCAGGTCAGCTACCTGGTAACTCTTTTCGGCCTCTTCTGGGCCATGCTCTTCCTTGGCGAGAGCTACACCGGGGCGATCTGGGGGGCGCTGCTCATGATGTTGGCAGGCATGGCGCTGGTGCAGCCGCGCCCGCGCGGCTTGCTTGTCAGCGCCGCGACATCCGCTAAGAATGAGCCGCACTTCGAAAGGTCGGGCGCGCAGTGACTGGCGACTTAACAGGCGACAAAAAAGCATGAATTTTCTCGAGCTGAGCCAAACGGCGCAGGCCTGGGTGACCATCGGCACGGTGCTGGCCATGTTCATCCTGTTCGTCCGCGAGAGCTATCCGACCGAGGTCGTCGCCATCGGCGGCACCGCCTTCCTGCTGGCCGTGGGCGTGCTGCCCTACCAGGACGCGCTGACCGTGCTGTCGAACCCGGCGCCCTGGACCATCGCGGCGATGTTCGTGGTGATGGGGGCGCTGGTGCGCACCGGCGCGCTCGACACCTTTGCCACCTACGCGCAGGCGCAGGTGCAGCGCCGCCCGAAGAAGGCGATGGCGGTGATCATGGCGGTGGTCATCGTCGCCTCGGCCTTCATGAACAACACGCCGGTGGTGGTGCTGATGCTGCCGGTCTTCGTGCAGATCTCGAAATCGCTCGGCCTGCAGCCCTCCAAGCTGCTGATCCCGCTGAGCTACGCGGCGATCCTCGGCGGCACCACCACGCTGATCGGGACCTCGACCAACCTGCTGGTGGACGGCGTGGCGCGGGCGCAGGGGCTCGAGGCCTTCAGCATCTTCGAGGTCACGCCGCTGGCGATTATCCTGGTGGCCTGGGGCATGCTCTACCTGACGGTGGTGGGGCGCTTCCTGCTTCCCGACCGGCACTCGATGGCGGGCATGCTCTCGGACCGCTCGCGCATGAAGTTCTTCACCGAGGCGGTGGTGCCGCCCGACAGCGACCTGATCGGCCGCGAGGTTCTGGGCGTGCAGCTCTTCAAGCGCGAGGGCGTGCGGCTGATCGACGTGGTGCGCGGCGACGAGTCGCTGCGCCGCAACCTCGAGGGGGTGACGCTGGAGGTCGGTGACCGTGTCGTGCTGCGCACCCAGATGACCGAGCTTCTGTCGCTGCAGCGCAACAGGTCGCTCAAGCGCGTCGACCAGGTCTCCGCCAAGGAGACCACCACGGTCGAGGTGCTGATCTCGCCCGGCTGCAAGATGGTCGGACGCAGCCTCGGCGGGCTGCGCCTGCGCCGCCGCTTCGGGGTCTACCCGCTGGCGGTGCACCGGCGGAACCAGAACATCGGCCGCAAGATCGACGACCTCGTGGTGCGCGTCGGCGACACGCTGCTGCTCGAGGGGGCGCCCGAGGACATCAAGCGCCTCGCCGAGGAAATGGACCTCGTTGACGTCTCGCGCCCCTCGGTGCGCGCCTTTCGCCGCGGCCATGCGCCGGTGGCCATCGGTGCCATGGGCGGCATCGTCGTGCTGGCGGCGCTCGGTGTCGCGCCGATCCTCGCGCTGGCGGTGATTGCCGTGGCGGTGGTGCTCTTCACCCGCTGCATCGACAGCGACGAGGCGTTTTCGTTCGTCGAGGGTCAGCTCCTGGCGCTGATCTTCGCCATGCTCGCCATCGGTGCGGCGCTCGAGGCCTCGGGGGCGGTGCAACTGATCGTCGGCGCCATCGCGCCGCTGCTCGAGAGCCTGCCGGGGCCGCTGCTGATCTGGGCGGTCTTCCTGATGACCTCGGTGCTGACCGAGGCGGTGAGCAACAACGCCGTGGCGGTGGTCGTCACGCCGATCGCTATCGGCCTCGCGCATCACCTCGGGTTCGATCCGCGCCCGCTGGTGGTGGCGGTGATGGTGGCGGCCTCCTGCAGCTTCGCGACGCCCATCGGCTACCAGACCAACACGCTGGTCTACGGCCCCGGCGGCTATCGCTTCTCGGACTTCCTCAAGGTCGGCGTGCCGCTGAACCTGACCATGGGCATCCTCGCCTCGGCTCTGATCCCGCTGTTCTTCCCGCTCTGAGCGCGGGGCGGGGCCGGCCGGTGTTGCGGCGGCTCGGGTGAGGCCGCGCCCATCTCCCTGCAAAACAGGGGCAGCGGGCTTGCGGGGGCAGGGGGCTGTGCGGTATGAGACCGCGATATTCCACATTCACTACTTAGACGAGGCAAGGGGTCCACATGGCCGGCCATTCCAAATGGGCAAACATCCAGCACCGCAAGGGCCGTCAGGACGCGGTGCGCGCCAAGCTCTTCTCGAAATTCTCCAAGGAGATCACCATCGCCGCCAAGATGGGCGATCCCGATCCCGAAAAGAACCCGCGCCTGCGGCTTGCCGTCAAGGAAGCCAAGAGCCAGTCCATGCCGAAGGACAATATCGAGCGCGCCATCAAGAAGGCCATCGGTGGCGACGGCGAGGATTACGAGGAAATCCGTTACGAGGGCTACGGCCCGAACGGCGTGGCGGTGATCGTCGAGGCGATGACCGACAACCGTAACCGCACCGCCTCGAACGTGCGCTCGACCTTCACCAAGAACGGCGGCAACCTCGGCGAGACCGGCTCGGTCGCCTTCATGTTCGAGCGCAAGGGCGAGATCGTCTACAAGGTTGACGCCGGCGACGCCGACACCATCATGATGGCCGCGATCGAGGCCGGTGCCGAGGATGTCGAGAGCGACGAGGAATCCCACGTCATCTACTGCGCCGACACCGACCTGAACGAGGTCGCCACCGCGCTCGAGGCCGATCTCGGCGAGTCGGAGTCGACCAAGCTGATCTGGAAGCCGACCACCACCACCGAGCTTGATCTCGACTCCATGCAGACGCTGATGAAGCTGGTGGATGCGCTGGAAGACGACGACGACGTGCAGCGCGTCACCACTAACTTCGAAGCCTCCGACGAGGTCATGGCGCAGCTCTGATCCGCAGCGCAACCGAATGTGAAAGGAGCGGGGCCCGGCCCCGCTCCTTTTGGTTTGTTCAGGCTGTGCTCGCGATGGAGGCGGTCGCTCAGACCTCGGCGTGGGTGACCGCCAGTTCGACAACCCCCGGCTCGGTGCCGGAATAGGTGGCGGTCAGCACGAGGTCGAGATTGCCCAGCGTGATATGCGTGTGCTGCGCCCGGCGTGCGCCGCCGCGGTCTTCCAGCTTCTCGCCGATCCGCATGACGAATTCGTCGCCGTCGTGGGCCATACCGTCGAGCGCGGCCTTGGGCATCACGCCGGCATAGAGCTCGACCCGGTCCGCGGTGGCCTGGGGGCTGGCGCCGAAGACGACGAAGAAGGCGCTGAGCAGGCCCGCGCGCGCATCGTGGAAATCGTGGCGGAAGCCGAGCGAGGCGCCGACCCCGCCCCTGTGGGTCTCGGCGGTGGCGCCGACGGCCTCGAAGCGCGAGATCAGCTCGGGCGGCAGGGCGCCTTCGAGCCATTCACCGGCATGCAGGGCGGTTCCCATGAGGCGCCAGGTCAGTTCGGTGTCATTGGCGATGACGAATTCGACCTGCAGCGCCGGCGCGGGGTGCTGCATGGTGCCGAGATCGCCGCGCAGCGCCTCGAAGGCGCCAAGGATGTCGTGCGATGCAATGGGGGCCGTATGCGGACGCATGCCCGCGTTGGTGGCAATACCTGCCATGACTATCTCTCCTGAAAATGGACTTCGTGCAAAAATACGAGGGTTAGTCTGCCGCAACCGGGGCGGGTGGCCAACAGCGATTCTGTGGCAGGCGGGAAACCGCCAGCGGGCGGGTCTTGCCTCGCGCCGGGCGAGGCGTCAGGTTGGCGCCGACAGACTTCAAGACCCGTGCCCAGAGACGCAAGGACCGATGACCCAATACCTCGACATGCCCGACTATCGCCTCGCCTATGTCCACACGCCGGGGGAGGGGCCGACCGTGGTCTTCCTGTCGGGCTACAAGTCGGACATGGAGGGCACCAAGGCGGTGCATCTCGAGGCCTGGGCTAAGGCCCGGGGCCGCGCCTTCCTGCGGCTCGACTACTCCGGTCACGGCCAGTCCGGCGGTGCCTTCGAGGAGGGCTGCATCGGCGACTGGGCGGCGGACGCACAGGCGGTGATCGAGCACGTCACCTCCGGCCCGCTGATCCTCGTCGGCTCGTCCATGGGCGGCTGGATCGCCAGCCTGCTGACCCGGCGGCTGAAGGACGTCCGCGGCTTCGTCGGCATCGCCGCCGCGCCGGATTTCTCGGAAGACAGCTTCTGGGCCGGCTTCTCCGAGGCCGAGCGCGCCGAGGTGATGGAGAAGGGCGTGGTCTACCTGCCCTCGGCCTATGGCGATCCCTACGCCGTCACCCGCAAGCTGATCGAGGACGGGCGCGAGAACCTCGTGCTGCGCGCGCCGTTGCCGATGCCCTACCCGGTGCGGCTGGTGCAGGGCACCGAGGACGAGGCGGTGACCCGCGAGACCGCGCTGCGCCTGCTCGACCACATCGACAGCCCCGACCTGCGGCTCACGCTGGTCAAAGGCGCCGACCACCGCTTTTCCGAGCCCGACAACCTGACCCATATCGAGACCGCCATCCTCGAAGTCGGCGGCTGAGGAGAGACCGATGGACCACCGCATCAGCCTGATCACCCTGGCCGCCCGCGACCCCGAGGCGCTGGCGGGGTTCTACGAGGCCCTGGGGTGGCAGCGCGTCGATGCGGTGCCCGGCATGGTGGTCTTCGACCTGCTGGGACAGGCGATCGGCATCTATTCCCGTGATGCGCTGGCCGAGGACATGGGTGTGGACCCCGAGACGCTCGGCCATGGCGCGATGACGCTGGCGCATAACGTCGGCTCGGCGGAGGAGGTGGACGCGCTGATGGCCCAGGCCGAGGCGGCGGGGGCGAAGATCCTGCGCCCCGGCGGCGCGGTGCACTGGGGCGGGCACATCGGCTATTTCGCCGACCCCGAGGGCCACGTCTGGGAGATCGCCCACAACCCGTTCTCGCCGCTGCGCGCGGAAGATGGTGCCTTCCGCTGGCGTGGCTACTGAGGGCGTCGGCAAGGCTTCCTTAACCACACATCCCTAGGCTGCCCTCAACGAGGGAGGCGGCCATGCAGGGCTTCGATCCGGAGTTTCGGGACTACCCGGACTACCTGCGCCGGCTGGCGCAGCGGGTGTGGTCCCGCCGCGGGCTCGGCGGCGAGCAGGACACCGACCGCTTCTGGCACCCGCACGTGATCCTGCGCCGTCCCGGCGGCATCGGCTTCGGCCCCGAGGCGCTGCGGGCCGAGGTCTTCGAGCTGGTCTCGGCCCTGCCGGACCTCGAGGCGCTGACCGAAGAGGTGATCTGCACCGGCACGCCACGGCGGGGGCTGCTGGGGGCGCAGCGGCTGCTTTGCTCTGCGACCCATGGCGGCGAGGGCGTCTTCGGCGCGCCCACCGGCAAGCGCCTGCGCTTCCGCGCGCTCGCCGAGCTGCACGCCAAGGACAATCGCGTCGCCGACCTCTGGGCGGTGCGCGATACCGGGGCAATCCTGCGCCAGCTCGGCCTGTCGGTGCGGGACTGGGCGCGTTGGCGGCTCGCCGGGCGCGATCCCGACACCCAGCCCTTCCGCCCGCAGGCGGACGTGCAGGGGCCCTACACCGGGCAGGGCAACGACAGCCAGTGGGGCGGGGCCTTTGCCGCGCTGCTCGAGGAGATGATGGCGGGCGGCTTCTCCGTCGCACCGGCGCGCTACGACCCCGCCGCGCGGCTTTGCCTGACCGGCGGCGAGCTGTTGCGCGGGGCCGAAGGCGGCGAGCGCTTTTGGCTGGGCCTGCGCGCCGCCTTCCCCTCGGCGCGGTTCACCATCCACCACCGCATCGGCGCCGAGCAGCCGGGCCAGGCGCCGCGCGCCGCGCTGCGCTGGTCGCTCACCGGCCGGCACGAGGGCTGGGGCCGCTTCGGCCCGCCCACCGGCGCGGAGGTGCATGTGATGGGCCTCAGCCAGGCGGAGTTCGGCCCGCAGGGGCTGCGCCGGGAATGGTCGCTCTACGACGAGGCGGCGGTCTGGATGCAGATCCACATTGGCACCGGCAGTGGCATCGACAGTGGCACCGGCACCGTTCATGCAACCGGGACCAGGCCGGGTCGGCCGGCCGCGCGCCTAGGCTAACGCGCGGACAAGGCTCGGGGATCACATTCGCGTGGCCGCACGGCGGCGAGCCGCCTGCGCGGTGACTTCCGGCTTTCACTGGGAAATCTCCGTCGATACTCTAGCTTTTACCGCAGGGACCGGCGCAAGGGGCGCCGCGAAGAGTCCCGCGCTTCGATGACAGGGCAGAACGGACTTGGTGACCCACCTCACGCACCTCAAGCGCGCGGCGCCCGCCGCGCGGCATCGCGATCGGACTTCCCGGCGGGGCTATCATGGCTGAGCCGCTTGTCCTGCTGCCGGAAACCATGTGCGACGCGCGGCTCTACGGGCCGCAGATCGCAGACCTCTCGCGCGAGATGGCGGTGATGGTGGCCCCCGTGCACCTCGGGGACCGCGTCGAGGAGATCGCCTCGAGCCTGCTCGACGTGCTGCCGCGGCGCTTCGCGCTGGCGGGCTGCGGCTTCGGCGGCATGGTGGCGATCGAGCTGCAGCGCCGTGCCCCGGACCGGATGGCGCGGCTGATGCTGATCGGCAGCTCGCCGCTCGCCGACACGCCGCAGCAGGCCGATGAGCGCGACCGGCTGGTGATCAAGGCCCGGGCCGGCAAGTTCGCCGAGGCGATCGACGGGCTGCTGCCCGAGACATGCCTCGCAGAAAGCCCCTACCGCGACGAGATCATGGCGCTGGTGCGCGACATGGCCGAGGGGCTTGGCCCGGATGTCTTCGTGCGGCAGGCGCGGGCGCTGCAGCGTCGGCGCGACCAGCAGGCGGTGGTGCGCAAGCTGCGCATCCCGGTGATGATCGTCGCCGGCACGCAGGACACCCTCTACCCCGAGAAGCGCCAGAGCGTGCTGGCCGAGCTGGTGCCCGGCGCGGTGCTTCGGATGATTTCCGGCACCGGCCACCTGCCGATGCTCGAGGATCCGGACGCGCTCAGCGCGGCGATCCGCGAGTGGATGCGCATGCCCGCGCCGCGCTGAGCCGCGCCAATGCTTGACCGCCCCCGCGCCGCCGCCTATGGGAGCCGGGCGTGGAGGGCCGGGCGGCCGCTGCGGCGGGGTGACCGCCGGAGAGGAAAGTCCGGACTCGCTGAAGCATCGGTGCCGGGTAATGCCCGGGCAGGGCAACCTGACGGAAAGCGCCACAGAGAACAGACCGCCGCCCTCCGGGGCGGTAAGGGTGAAACGGTGGGGTAAGAGCCCACCGGGGGGCTGGCAACAGGCCCCGCATGGCAAGCCCCACCGGGAGCAATGCCAAATAGGGACCCCGCGCGGGGCATGATCTCTTCGGAGATATCGCCGCAGGGCCGCTTCAGCCCGAGGGGTCCGGGTTGGCAGCTTGAGCCGTGCGGCAACGTACGGCCTAGAGGAATGGTCGCACAGGGGCGGGGCAACCCGCTCTGGACAAAATCCGGCTTACAGGCCCTCCACGCATGACTGCCCCACCGCCCCTCCGGGGCGGGTTGGGGAGGAAATTGGGGAAAATCCGCCTTCGTCGCGATTCCCGGTCCAAGAGCTGTTGACTCCGGGCCGCGGCTGGGTAAAAGGCGGGCTTCAAGAGATTTCACGGGCGGCGCTCGCCCCCCGTTGCAGGAGAAGAAGAATGGCGAAGCCGACCACCATCAAGATCCGCCTGAACTCGACCGCCGGGACGGGCCATTTCTACGTGACGAAGAAAAACGCGCGGACCATGACCGAGAAGATGACCGTGCGTAAGTACGACCCGGTCGTGCGCAAGCACGTGGAATACAAAGAAGGCAAGATCAAGTAAGCCTTCTTGATTTCGGATCACGAGAGCCGCACGGGAAACCGCGCGGCTCTTGTCGTTTCGACGGACCGCTTGCAAGCCTCGGCTCCGAGGGCTGGGGCAGGCGGGCGCGATTTTGCCTGTTTTCCGAGGCACTTGCCGTCCTTCGTATGCCAAAGTGGCCCATAGTATACAGCTAACGCATTGATTTCGCTGCATGTCGGGCATTCCGACACGTGGGTTTTCCGGCTCTCTCTTTCGTGAAATTCTGCATCGCAGAAATTTGGCCGCACGAGTCGCGGTCCTTCCTCCCGGCGCGCTCCGCGCAGACCTGAAAGAGACCGAAATGATCAAAGCTCCCCTCCTGGCCGCCCTGGCCATCGCCCTTCCCATGTCGCTTCCCATGGCTGCCTCCGCGGCGTCGCTGACCCTCTCCGAGCCGCTCGCCGGCGGCACCCTGCGCGAGGGCACCGTGGACATGTCCATCTACACCCAGCCCGCCGACGCGGCCGGAATCGAGGTCGTGGCCGTCTACACCGAGCGCGCCGGCGCCGAGCCGCTGCGCCTCGCCATGCGCCTCGAGGATGGCGACAGCACCACCTTCGGCCTGCCGGGCGTCTCGGGCGTCTCTTACCGTTTCGAGCGCAGCGCGGATGCGGTCACCGTGACCAGCGCCCCGGCCCGGACCGAACTTGCGTTGAACTGAGTAGGGCGGCGGCGCCGAAGCGGTCGCCGAGACCCTGCAGAAACCACTCAGGGCCGTCCCCGCGGGGACGGCCCTTTTTGCTGCGCATTGGCCCCTCGCGCGCGCCCCGGCGCTCTGCTAGGGGTCGCGCCAGGATGCGGCGACCTGGTGCGGCGATGAACGAGACACGGATCATTCTTGAGGCGGGGCCGGGTGGCGCACCGGCGCTCTTCGACCGTCCGCGTGAGCTGGTCACCGCCTCCAGCCCCGCCGGGGCGCTGGTCGCCCTCGCGCGGCTCGAGCAGGCCCGGGCGGCGGGGTTCTGGGTCGCAGGCTATGCCGCCTACGAGTTGGGATTCGCGCTGGAGCCCTCCCTGGCGCACCTCTGGGAGCCCGGCGCCCCTCTGCTGCAATTCGGCGTCTTCGACGGCCCGCAGGACGCCTCGGCGGCGCTTACGGAGATGCAGGGACAGCGCGCGCGGGTCACCGAGGTGACGCCGCTCTGGACCCGCGATCGCTATGCCGCGGCTTTCCAAGAGGTCAAGGAGATGCTGGCGGCGGGGGATCTCTACCAGGTCAACCTGACCATGCCGGTGGAGGCCCGCTTCGAGGGCGCGCCCGAGGCGCTCTGGGCGGCGCTGCGGGCTTACCAGCCGGTGGGGCACGGCGGCTTTGCACAGCTTGGGGGTGAAACGCTCCTGTCCTGCTCGCCTGAACTGTTCTTCCGGCTGGACGCCGGGGGGCGCATCGAGGTCGCGCCGATGAAGGGCACCGCCCCGCGGGGCGCCACTCCGGCCGAGGATGACGCGCTGCGCGAGGCGCTGGCGGCGGACGAGAAGAACCGGGCCGAGAACGTGATGATCGTCGATCTCATGCGCAATGACCTGTCGCGGCTGGCGCGGCCGGGCAGCGTGAAGGTGCCCGAGCTGCTGAAGGTCGAGCGCTACGCCACGGTGCACCAGATGGTCTCGCGCGTGGTGGCCGAGTTCGAGGCCAGGCCCACGGTGCCTGATCTCCTGCGGGCGATCTTCCCTTGCGGGTCGATCACCGGCGCGCCGAAGATCGCGGCGATGAAGGCCATCCACCGGCTCGAGCGCTGGCGCCGCGGGGTCTATTGTGGCGGGCTCGGCTGGATGGCGCCGGATGGGTCGGCGGAGTTCAACGTGGCGATCCGCACGCTGACGGTGACCGGCGCGGGCCGTGCGCTATTGGGCGTCGGCGGCGGTATCGTGCAGGACAGCACCTGCGAGGCGGAATACGAGGAGGCGCTGTGGAAAGCCCGATTCCTGACCGGATTGCTGCAGAAGGGCTGAGCCCCGAGCTGCGGCTGATCGAGACCCTGCGCTGGGAGCCGGGGCGCGGCGCGCTGCGCGGCGCCCGCCATGTGGCGCGCTGTCTGCGAAGCTGCGTGGCGCTCGGCATTTCTATGGAGCGCGCCACGCTGGAGGCGGCGCTGTCCGGGTTTCAAGCTGACGGACCGCGGCGGCTGCGGCTGACGGTCGGGCGGGCCGGGGATATCGAGATCACCTCGGCGCCCTTCGATCAGGCCTCTGTCCCCGCGGGGACACGGGTGATGCTCTGTGCGGCGCGGCTCGATCCTGATGACGCGCTGCTGCGCCACAAGACGACCGCGCGCGCGCTCTACGACGCGGCGCTGAAGGCGCGGCCCGAGGGAGTGGACGAGCTGCTGTTCCTCAACACCTACGGCGCGCTCTGCGAAGGGGCTTACACGAATGTCTTTCTGGAGCGTGAAGACGGCGCGCGGGTGACGCCCGCGCTGTCGTCCGGCCTCTTGCCGGGAGTTCTGCGCGAGACGTTGCTGGAGGAGGGGGCCTTTGCCGAGGCAAGGGTGAGCCTTGCCGACCTTCAGCGTGCGAAACGGCTCTGGATCGGCAATTCGCTGCGCGGGCTCATGGCCGCCGAGCTGCTGCCCGGCGAGGTTTCCGTGTCGCTCTGAGCCGCCGGGCGCCGATATTGCAAATCGCCAAAGAAAAGCCCCGCCAAACCCTGGGGTCTGGCGGGGCCGGGATGCCGGTGCCGGCGGCGCGATTACTCGCGGTTGCCGAGCAGCTGCAGCAGGAACATGAACAGGTTGATGAAGTCCATGTAGAGGTTCAGCGCGCCGACGATGGCCGACTTGGCGAGCCATTCGCTGTCGCCGTGGGCGGCGTGCTGGAGGTAGGTGTTCTTGATGTTCTGCGTGTCATAGGCGGTCAGGCCGGCGAAGATCAGCACACCCAGGATCGAGATGGCGAAGTAGATCGCCGGCGAGCCGAGGAAGATGTTGATGATCGAGGCGACCAGGATGCCGATCACGCCCATGATCAGGAACGAACCCCAGCCGGAGATGTCCTTCTTCGTGGTGTAACCCCAGAGCGAGAGGCCGGCAAAGGCGATCGCGGTCACCAGGAAGACCTGGGCGATCGAGAAGCCGGTGAAGGCCACGAAGATCCAGCTCAGCGACAGGCCCATCACCGCCGCGAAGGCGTAGAAGAACAGCTGCGCGCCGGCGGCGGACAGGCGGTTGAGGGCCGCGCCGAAGGCGAAGACCATGATCAGCGGGGCGAACATGACGATCCAGCCGAGGATGTTCGGCTGCAGGGTCGCCGGGTCGCGGAAGACCGCCAGAAGGTTCGGGCTCGTGCCCACGGCCCAGGCGACTGCGAAGGTCAGCAGCATGCCCACGGACATGGTCGCGTAGACCTTGTTCATGTGCGCGCGGAGCCCCGCGTCAATCTGGGCCGCGCGTGCGCCCGCCGCGCCGTGGGTCCGGATTGTGTTCAAGTCTGCCATCGGGTCGTGTCCTCCGAGTTGAATATGTGCAGCCTAAAGATAACTGTTCCGCTTCGATATTGGCAGCACCTTTGCCCATTTCAAGACGGGCGATGCGCAAAAGAGACTGTTTCTGAACTAAAAATGCCCTCTTCGTGCGGCCCGCGGAAGGGCGTCGGCGAAGAGGGCAGTGCGGGCCCCGGGGGAGCGGCCCGAAAAGCGGAATGGCGCGAGGGGGTTGCAGGGAACTCAGTTGCGCCAGTGGCCCGGGGCGTCCCAGAAGCCGCGCTTGGCTTCTTCCAGCGCCTGCCGCCGGGTCAGCCCGAGGTCGCGCAGCAGATGATCGTCGAGCTCGGCGAGCTTGCGGCGCTGGCGGGCGAGGCCGAGCAGGTCGATGAAGCGCGCCAGGCGCGTGGCGCGGCGCAGCGGGCGGTGACGGATCCGGGCGCGGGGGAGGGCGATATCACGGGGCATGAGCTTATCCTTCACATATGCTGATGTGTCTCGGTGTTTCCATGTTGCTGTGTGATGGTTTATGCTGCTCTTCAGGAAATCTGTAAAACGAATGATCCTGAAGCTATTCATCACGGAGCTTGATGTATGCGAAATCTCGACCTGACGACCCTGCGCTCCTTCGTGGCGGTGGCGGATTCCGGCGGGGTGACCCGCGCGGCCGGGTTCCTGAACCTGACGCAATCGGCGGTCTCGATGCAGCTCAAGCGGCTCGAGGAGATGCTGGGACTGGCGCTGCTGGACCGCTCGGGGCGCGGCGTGGCGCTCACCCCCGCCGGCGAGCAGCTGCTGAAATACGCCCGCCGCATGGTCGAGATGAACGACGAGATCTACGCCCGGCTCACCCGCCAGGACTGGGAGGGGGAGATCGTACTCGGCGTGCCGCATGACATCGTCTACCCGGTGATCCCGCGTATCATGAAGCGTATGCAGCGCGACTACCCGCGGGTGCGGGTGCAGCTGATCAGCTCGTATACGACCGACCTGAAGGAGCAGTTCGCGCGCGGCGCGATCGACGTGATCCTGACCACCGAGAGTGCGCCGGGCGAGGGCGGCGAGGCGCTGCTCGAGGTGCCGCTGCGCTGGTTCGGCGCACCGGATGGCACCGCCTGGCGCAGCAAGCCGCTGCGCATCGCCTTCTCGCGCCGCTGCGGGTTCCGGCCGGTGGCCATCGCGCAGATGGAGCGCGAGGGGCTGGACTGGGAGCTGGCGGTGGATTCCGAGATGGACCGGACCATCGAGGTCTCGGTCTCGGCGGACCTTGCGGTGACGCCGATCCTCGAAGGCCACGCGCCGCAGCATTTCGAGATGATCCCGCAGGGGGTGCTGCCGGACCTCGGGCTGCAGAAGATCTGCCTCTACGGCTCGGGCGCCAAGCCGCAGATCATAGAGCCGCTGCAGGAGATGCTGCGCAGCGAGTTCTGCAGCCTGCGCCGCCGCCCGGAGATGGCGGCGGAATAGGGCTCAGCCGGGGATCTCGATCACCACCTTGCCGGTGGAGGCCCGGCTGCGCAGCAGCTCGAGCCCCTCCGCCACGCGCGACAGCGGCAGCACGTGGCTGACGTGCGGGTGCAGCTTTCCCTCGGCGTGCCAGGCAAAGAGTTGCGCCAGCGAGCCGGTCAGCGCCTCGGGGCGGAACTTCAGGTAGCCGCCCCAGTAGAGCCCCATCACGGTGAGGTTCTTGACCAGCAGGTGGTTGGCCTTGATCTGCGGGACGGTGCCGCTGGCGAAGCCGATGGTCAGGATGCGGGCCTCGGGGTTGCAGGCGCGGAAGGCGGCGTCGAATTGCGCCCCGCCGACCGCGTCATAGACCACGTCGGCGCCGCCAAGGGCCTTCACCTCGGCGCGGATGTCGGCCTCGCGGGCATCGATCAGGTGATCCGCCCCGGCGCGGCGCGCGACCTCGAGCTTCTCCGGCCCGCGCGCGCAGGCGATCACCCGCGCGCCCATCATCTTGCCGATCTCCACCGCGGTGAGGCCGACGCCCCCGGCCGCGCCGAGCACCAGCAGCGTCTCGCCGGGCTGCAGCCGGGCGCGGTGGTCGAGGGCGAGGTGGCTGGTGCCATAAGCAATCTGAAAACCGGCGGCGACCGTGCTGCTCATCGTGTCGGGCAGGGGCACCGCGCGCGCCGCGTCGAAGACGCCGTATTCCGCGAGCCCGCCCTGACCGCCGAAGAGCGCGACGCGGTCGCCGGGGCGCAGCCCGCTGACCCCGGGACCCACCGCGTCGACCGCCCCGGCGACCTCCATCCCAAGGGTGAAAGGAGGCTCCGGCGTGTCCTGATAGCGTCCCTCGATCATCAGAAGATCGGCGAAATTGAGGCCGCAAGCCTCGATCCGGAGGCGAATCTCGCCCTCTCCGGGGGCCGGAATGGCCGTCTCGGTGAGATTCGGAAGGGTGCCCTGCGAGTCAATCCGATAGGCTAGCATTACATATCCCTCGGTATAGGTTTGTGCTGGAAGCGCCCAAATTTATCGCTGCGCCGGGAAGAACTTGGCAAAAATGTGAACGCGCGGGAAGCGACGTTAAGTCATTGTTTGGATTTACAACCACGGAGTGCAACGCCCCTCCGACGCTCATCGCCTGCGGCGCAACTCACTTGATCTAACTCGGATAAGCAAGGTAGCTTTTGTTCACGTTAAAAGTGTGGCTCCGGCCGCTGCTGTGAGCGGTCGGATTTTTGTTGGTGCTCTGGTTTTTTGCACAGGGCGAGTGAAAGGAAAATACGATGACGCATCCCGTGGACGTGCATGTGGGTAAACGCATTCGTCACCGCCGCTGGCTTGTTGGTATGACACAGCAGCAGCTGGCCGAACATGTCGGCATCAAGTTTCAGCAGATCCAAAAGTACGAGACCGGTGCGAACCGAGTCAGCGCCTCTCGCCTGTGGGACATTGCCGATGCCCTCGAGGTGCCGGTGAGCTTCTTCTTCGAAGGCATCGAGAGCGAACAGCAATCCGGCGATGCCGAGGCCGCGCCCGCGAGCCCGGCGATGCCTGCCGACATCCTCGGCGACAAAGAAGCGCTCGACCTCGTGCGCTCCTACTACGCGATCCCGGAAAACCAGCGCCGCCGCCTGTTCGAGCTGGCGCGGGTTCTCTCCGACGTCGCTTGAGCCTGAGCGCCCCCTGCGATAGCTGGATCCGGTAGGACCGCGCAGCAGGGGGCCGTCATGGCTGAGACTTCCACCGACATTTCCGCAGACATCTCTGCAGAGCTGGCCGACGAGCTCTGGCGAACCGCCGCAGAGCTGGCCGAGGCCGCGCGCGCGGCGATCCTGCCGCATTTCCGCGCCGACGGGCTCGGCGCGGAGAACAAGCTGTCCGAAGGCTTCGATCCGGTCACCGTCGCAGACCGCGCCGCCGAGCAGGCGATGCGCGAGGTGCTGGCGGCGCGGCGCCCCATGGATGCCATCCTCGGCGAGGAATATGGCCGCGCGGCGGGCGAGAGCGGCCTGACCTGGGTGCTCGACCCGATCGACGGCACCCGCGGCTTCTTGTCGGGCACGCCGACCTGGGGGGTGCTGATCGCCCTGTCGGATGCCTCCGGCCCGGTGCTGGGGGTGATCGACCAACCCTATACCGCAGAGCGTTTCGAGGGCGGCCTTGGGCGTGCCACGTGGTCCGGCCCGCTGGGCACCCGTCCGCTGCGCGCGCGCGCGGCGCGGCCGCTGGCCGAGGCGATCCTGTTCACCACGTTCCCCGAGGTCGGCACCGAGGCCGAGGCCGAGGCGTTTCGCCGGGTTGCGGCGCAGGCGCGGCTGATCCGCTACGGCATGGATTGCTACGCCTACGCGCTGCTCGCGGCGGGGCAGATCGACCTGGTGATCGAGGCCGGGCTGCAGCCCTATGACATCCAGGCGCCGATCGCCGTGATCGAGGCCGCGGGCGGTCTGGTCACCGACTGGCAGGGCGGCAAGGTGCACGAGGGCGGGCAGGTGCTTGCCGCCGCGAACGCCGAGATCCATGCCGAGGCGATGGCGCTGCTGAACGGCTGAGGGCCCGCCTCCTTCATTCTTCGGCAAATCCCGAAACAGCCTCGCGCGGGGCCAGCCTTTCCTTCGCTGCCCCGAAGGGGCAGGGTGGCAGAACCCACGCGAGGAGGCCCGAAATGAGCGAAATCCTGATCCGCAACGCGCGCACCGTCCTGACCATGGACGATGCCGAGACCGAGCTTTCGGAGGCCGACATCCTGTTGCGCGACGGGGTGATTGCGGGCATCGGCCCGCGGCTGGAAACCGTGGGCGAGATCGTCGATGCGCGTCATTGCGTGGTTACGCCGGGGCTGGTGAACACCCATCACCATCTCTACCAGGGGCTCACCAAGGCGGTGCCGGGCGGGCAGGATGCGCTGCTCTTCGGCTGGCTGCAGACGCTCTACCCGATCTGGGAGCGCTTCGGCCCCGAAGAGTTCTACGTCTCGGCGCAGGTCGGGCTGGCGGAACTGGCGCTCTCGGGCTGCACGCTGAGCTCGGACCACCTCTATCTCTATCCCAACGGCGCGCGGCTGGATGACAGCATCGCCGCCGCCGAGGATCTCGGCGTGCGGTTCCATGCCACCCGCGGCAGCATGAGCATCGGCGTCAGCAAGGGCGGTCTGCCGCCGGACTCGCTGGTCGAGGACGAGGGGGCCATCCTCGAGGACTGCATCCGGGTGATCGACGCTTTCCACGACCCCTCGGAGGGCGCCATGGTGCGCGTCGGCGTCGCGCCCTGTTCGCCCTTCTCGGTGAGCCGCGAGCTGATGCGCGACAGCGCCATCCTGGCCCGCGACAAGGGGGTGATGATGCACACCCACCTCGCCGAGAACGACGAGGACGTGGCCTATTCTCTGGAGAAATTCGGCTGCCGCCCGGGGCAATACGCCGAGGACCTCGGCTGGACCGGCCCCGACGTCTGGCACGCCCACTGCGTGAAGCTCGACGGGCAGGAGATCGACCTCTTCGCCGCCACGCGCACCGGCGTTGCGCATTGCCCCTGTTCCAACTGCCGCCTCGGCTCGGGCATCGCGCCGGTGCGGGCGATGCTGGACGCGGGGGTGAACGTGGGGCTCGGTGTCGATGGCTCGGCCAGCAATGACATGGCCAGCCTGATCGGCGAAGCGCGGCAGGCGATGCTGCTGCAGCGGGTGCAGAACGGCGCCGACGCGATGAGCGCCCGGGCGGCGCTGCGGGTGGCGACGCGCGGTGGTGCCGAGGTGCTGGGGCGCCATGATTGCGGGCAGGTCGCCGTCGGCATGCGCGCGGACCTCGCGCTGTGGGACGTGAGCGGGCTGGAAAGCGCCGGTTCCTGGGACCCGGCGGCGCTTCTGCTTGCAGGGCCGCAGAAGGTGCGGCACCTCTTTGTCGAGGGGCGCCAGGTTGTGCGCGACCGGCGCATTGCAACCATAGACATCGAAGCCGCATTAACCCGACATAGGGAAATGGCGCGGACACTGGCCGGGCTCGGCTGAGCGCCCCTGAGCAATCTTGTCTCCCGGCAGTGGTGCCATCGGGGATCAAACTTGGGCGCAACCGGAGACCCATATGCGAAGACGGACCGCGATCCTTCTGCCCCTGTCGCTTGTCCCGACGCTGACCGCCTGCGTGGTGGTGCCCCTGCCGCAGACCGACACCGGCGGAGAGCCGGCGCGGTTTCTCGAGAATCCCTCGGGGGCGCAGCTCAACGCGCTGCGCGCGCGCAACGGCCTGGCGCCGCTGAGCTATTCGCCCACCTTGCAGAAGGTGGCACAGGGCCATGCCAGGGACATGGCGCGCATGCAGGAGATGACCCATATCGGCAGCGACGGCAGCACCATCGGCGACCGTATCAAGCGCCGGGGCTACAATCTGCGGCGCGGCGCCGAGAACATCGCCGTGACCCGCCGGGGGCTGGGCGGCGCGATGGAGATCTGGACAAACTCGCCGCCGCATCTGTCCAACATGCTGATGGAGGACGTGAAGGAATACGGCATCGCGGGCTCGGGCAATTACTGGGCCATGGTTGTGGCGCGGGTGAAGTGATCCGCCGAGCGTGAAGAGAGCGCGGCGCCGTCGGCGCTTGCCGGATCGGCCTCTCTGCGCCATCTATCGGGACAACCTGACTTTCCGGAGAGCGCCCATGAACCTGCCCGCGTGGCTTGCCCTGACCCTGCTGCCGTTGACGCTTGCCGCCTGCGTCGACGTGCGTGTGCAACCCGGAGCGGCATCGCCGGCGGCTAGGGCGGTGCCCGTGGCCAGCCAGCCCGCGGCGCGTGGACAGGTCGAGGGGGCAAGCATCTACGAGCTGCGCCGCGCGCCCGCGCAGGTGGTGCAGAGCTCGCAGGCCGAGGCCGCCGCGGCCTTCAACGGCTGGCGGCGGGCGCAGGGGCTCGCGCCGCTGACCCGTTCGGCGCAGCTGCAGCGCGCGGCACAGGTCCATTCCGACGACATGGCGCGGATGAACAAGATGAGCCACGTGGGCAGCAACGGCAGCCGGGTCGGGGCGCGCGCGCATGCGCAGGGCTACCCGTACCGCCACGTCTCGGAAAACGTCGCCATGACCCCGCTCGGCATCGACAGCGCGATGGAGCTTTGGGCCAAGTCCTCCTCGCACCGCGCCGCCATGCTGCGCACCGATGTGCGCGAATTCGGCCTCGCGCAGACCGGCCGCTACTGGACGCTGGTCATGGGCGTGCGGAAATAGGGCGGTTGCGACCGTCGGGGCGGACGACACACCCCGACCAAGAGCGTCAGAGCATCCGTTTCCCGGCCACGTAGGTGGCGCTTACCGCCCGGTCGTCACCCATCATGATGGTCGGGAAGAGCGCCTCCCAGATGTCCTCGGCGCTGGTCGCGCGCTGCGCGATGGCCGGGGTGGAGGCGAGGTCGAGCACGGTGAAGTCCGCCTCGAGCCCGGGCGCAAGATTGCCGATCCGGTCCTCGGCCATCAGCGCGATCGCCGAGCCCTGCGTCGCCAGCCACAGCAGTTCCGCCGGGTGCAGCGGGCGGTGGCGCAGCTGCGCCACCTCATAGGCCGCCGCCATGGTGCGCAGCATGGAAAAGGACGAGCCGCCGCCGGTGTCGGTGGCCAGCCCGACCCGCATCCCTGCCTTGGTCAGCCCGTCCATGTCAAAAAGCCCCGAGCCGATGAAGGTGTTCGAGGTTGGGCAATGCACCAGCGCCGCGTTCACCTCTTTCAGCCGCGCATGTTCGCGCGGCTCCAGATGGATGGCGTGGCCGTAGAGGCCGCGTTCCCCCAGCAGCCCGTAGGCCTCGTAGGTGTCGAGGTAGTCGCGCGCCTGCGGGTAGAGCGATTTCACCCAGGCGATCTCGTCGGTCTGCTCCGACAGATGGGTCTGCATCAGCACCTCCGGATGCTCGGCCCAGAGCGCGCCGAGTGCCTGCAACTGCTCGGGCGTCGAGGTCGGCGAGAAGCGCGGGGTGATGACATATTCGGCGCGGCCCTTGCCGTGCCAGCGCTCCAGCAGCGCCTTGCTGTCGTCATAGGCCGATTGCGCGCTGTCGCGCAGGAATTCGGGGGCGGTGTCGCGGTCCATGCAGGTCTTGCCTGCGAAGACCCGCATGCCGCGCGCCGCGGCGGCCGAGAACAGCGCCTCCACCGACTCGGGGTGGATGGTGCAATAGGAGCAGACCGAGGTGGTGCCATGCGCCAGCAACAGGTCGAGGTAGCGCCCGGCGATCTCGTCGGCGTAGGCGCGGTCGGCAAAGCGCGCCTCGGTCGGGAAGGTGTAGTGGTTCAGCCAGTCGATCAGCCGCTTGCCCCAGCTCGCGATCATCGGCGTCTGCGGGTAGTGCGCATGGGCATCGACGAAGCCCGGCACGATCAGCGCCGCGCCATGATCCACCACCTCTGCCTCGGGGTGCGCCGCCCGCAGCCCCGCGGCGCTTCCGGTTTCGCGAATCATGCCGCCCTCGACCAGCAGCGCGCCGGCGCTCTCGAAGCGCGCCGCCTCCGGGCCTTCGTCGAAGGGCGAGGCGGCGAAACTCAGGGTCTGGCCCAGGTGAAGCGTCTTGGAGGCGGGCAGGGTCATGGAAAGTCTCTTGTCTGCGGCCGGCCTAGGATGCGGGCGGCCAAGGTCAAGCGCAATGCGCCTCTGTTGCTCGTTCCCGCAATCCCCTAAGGTTTGCGCGAACGGCATTCAATGGGGCAGGCATGACCGAAGAGACCGGCAACCCGGCGGCGGAAGAGACCCAGGACGACGAAACCAACCCGCTCGAGCGCAAGGTGGTCTCGGCCATCCTCTACGCGGTGGATGTGGGCGATCGGGAGCAGCTCGTCGAGCTGATGGAGCCGCTGCACGCGGCCGACATCGCCGACCTTCTCGAGCAGATCAACGCTTACGACCGGACGCGGCTGATCAAGCTCTACGACAAGGAGTTCGACGGCGAGATCCTCTCGGAACTCGACGAGTCGATCCGCGAGGAGGTGATCCGCGGCCTGACCCCCGAGGTGCTGGCCGACGCCGTCCGCGAGCTCGATTCCGACGATGTGGTCGACCTGCTCGAAGACCTCGACCAGGAGCAGCAGGACGCCATCCTCGAGGTGCTCGAGGACAGCGACCGGGTGGCGGTCGAGAAATCGCTGACCTACCCCGAATACTCCGCCGGCCGCCTGATGCAGCGCGAGGTGGTGATGGCCCCCGAGCACTGGAACGTCGGCGAGGCGATCGACTTCCTGCGCAGCTCCGAGGATCTGCCCGAGCAGTTCTACCACATCATCCTGGTCGACCCGAAGCTGCGCCCGGTGGGCAATGTCACGCTCGGCAAGCTGATGGCGGCGCGCCGCGAGGTGCTGCTGAAATCGCTGGTCGAGGAGACCTTCCACGTGATCCCGGTGACGCGGCCCGAGGCCGAGGTCGCCTATGCCTTCAACCAGTATCACCTGATCTCGGCCCCGGTGGTCGACGAGAACGAGCGGCTGGTCGGCGTGATCACCATCGACGACGCGATGACCGTGCTCGACGAGGAACACGAGGAGGACATCCTGCGCCTCGCCGGTGTCGGCGACGAGAGCCGGATCTCCGACAGCGTGCTCGAGACCACCCGGCAGCGCCTGCCGTGGCTGGCGGTGAACCTGCTGACCGCGATCCTCGCCTCGCTGGTCATCGCGCAGTTCGAGGACACCATCGGCCAGCTCGTGGCGCTGGCGGTGCTGATGCCGATCGTCGCCTCCATGGGCGGCAACGCCGGCACCCAGTCGCTCACCGTGGCGGTGCGCGCGCTGGCCACCAAGGACCTCACCAGCGCCAACGTCTGGCGGGTGATCGGGCGCGAGCTGATGGTCGGGCTGATCAACGGGCTCAGTTTCGCACTGGTGATGGGGGTTCTCGAATATCTCTGGTTCGGCAGCGCCATGCTGGCGGTGGTCATCGCCGCGGCGATGGTGATCAACCTCGTGGTGGCCGGGCTGGCGGGCATCGCCGTGCCGGTGGTGCTCGAGAAGTTCAAGGTCGACCCGGCGCTGGCCTCTGGCACCTTCGTGACCACGGTCACCGACGTGGTCGGCTTCTTCGCCTTCCTCGGTCTGGCGCAGGCGGTGCTGCTGTGAGCCTCGCCGAGGACAAGCGCGCCGCCCGCGCCGCCGCCGGGGCGCGCCGCAAGGCGGCGCATGCCGCCGATCCCGGCGCGGCGGCGGGCGTGCTGAGTTCGGTGCTGGCCGGCTACCGCGGCGTGCCGCTCTCGGGTTACATGCCGATCCGTTCCGAGATCGACCCGCTGCCTGCCATGGCCGAGGCGGCGGCGCATGGTCCGGTGGCGATCCCGGTGATCGAGGGCATGGGCCAGCGGCTGCGCTTCGCCCGCTGGGAGCCCGACATGGTCCTGGTGCCCGGTGCCTTCGGCGCGATGATCCCCGAGGCGCCGGAGTTCCTCGTCCCCGAGATCCTGATCGTGCCGCTGCTGGCCTTCACCCGGGGCGGCCACCGGCTCGGCTACGGCGGCGGCTTCTACGACCGCACGCTCGAGGGGCTGCGCGCCGCGCGCCCGACGCTGGCCATCGGCTTCGCCTATGCCGAGCAGGAGGCCGAGCGCATCCCGCTCGAGGCCACCGATGCACCGCTCGACATGATCGTCACCCCCACCGAGGTGATCACCCTGCCCGCAGGCTGACCCGCACCGCGGGGCGGCGGACTACGGGAGGCGCCTTCAGGGGAAATGCGTGAGCCAACGCGGTGTGCTTCTGGCTGACCCTGCGAGGATGCCGCAACGCGCGCCGCGTGCGCTGTGAGCGGATACCGGGCTGGTGCGAGCTGATGCGGCACCACGCCAACGCGCACTGATACGACAAGGGCGGTCCGCACACCGCGACCCGCCCCTTCTTCTCTTTCCAAATACGCCGGGGGTGAGCCCGGAACGGGCGAGGGGGCAGCGCCCCCTCACGGCGCGCGCATCAGAGCGCGCGCCAGCCGATATCGCGGCGGCAGAAGCCCTGCGGCCAGTCCACCGCGTCGACCAGCGCGTAGGCGCGGGCCTGCGCTTCGGCCAGCGTCGCGCCGCGGGCGGTGGCGTTCAGCACCCGGCCGCCGGTGGCGACGATCTTGCCGTCCTTCTCGGCGGTGCCGGCGTGGAACATCTGGGTGAAGCTGTCCTCGGGCAGCGCCTCCAGCCCGCCGATCACTGTGCCCTTCTCGTAGGCGCCCGGGTAGCCCTCGGCGGCCATCACCACGGTCATCGCGTGATCATCGGCCCAGGTCACCTTGGCCTCGGCCAGCCGCCCCTCGGCGCAGGCGTGCAGCAGGTCGAGCACCTGTCCGCCGAGACGCATCATCAGCACCTGGCACTCGGGATCGCCGAAGCGGACGTTGTATTCCACCAGCCGCGGCAAACCGTTCTCGATCATCAGCCCGACGTAGAGCACGCCCTGGTAGGGGGTGCCGCGGCGGGCCATCTCGGCCATGGTCGGCCGGACGATCTCGTCCAGGGCCTTCTGCGCCACCTCGTCCGACAGCACCGGGGCGGGGGAGTAGGCGCCCATGCCGCCGGTGTTGGGGCCGGTGTCGCCCTCACCGACGCGCTTGTGGTCCTGCGCAGTGCCGATGGGCAGCACATCCTCGCCGTCGACCAGCACGAAATAGGACGCTTCCTCGCCGGTCATGAACTCCTCGATCACCACCTCGGCACCGGCGCCGCCGAAGGCACCGCCGAACATGTCGTCGATGGCGTCTTCAGCTTGCGCCACCGTTTCGGCAATGATCACGCCCTTGCCGGCGGCGAGCCCGTCGGCCTTGACCACGATCGGCGCGCCCTGCGCCCGGACATGCGCTTTTGCAGATTCGGCATCGGTGAAATGACCGTAGCCGGCGGTCGGCGCCTTGGCGGCGTCGCAGATTTCCTTGGTGAAGCTCTTCGACGCCTCGAGCCGGGCCGCGGCCTTGGACGGGCCGAAGACCAGCACGCCGGCCTCGCGCAGCCGGTCGGCGACGCCCGCGGCAAGCGGCGCCTCGGGGCCTACGATGACGAGGTCGATGGCGTTCTCCCCGGCGAATTCCGCCACCGCGCCGCCGTCCTCGACGTCGAGCGTGGCGCATTCGGCGATCTGCGCGATGCCGGCATTGCCCGGGGCGACGATCAGCTTGTCGCACTTGGGGTTCTGCATGACCGCCCACGCGAGGGCATGTTCGCGACCGCCGCCGCCGAGGATGAGGATGTTCATGGGGCCCGCTCTCTCAAGGTAAGGATCGCGGGCTTCCTAGCGGGGGCGGGGGCTTGTGGCAAGAAGGCAGGGCGGGCCGCTTCACAGCGTTTCCCGGGCCGCCCGCCTTTCCCTTGTCGCCGCGCGGCGCTACTCTGGGGGCAACGCGGGCGTTGCAGCCCGGACAGGGCACTCAGGGCAAGACAAGACGGGCACCATGGACCTTTTCGAAGACGACACCCCCGAGGACGCCGGCAACGGCAACATGCCGGAATTCACCGTCTCGGAGCTTTCCGGCGCGGTGAAGCGGGTGATCGAGGGCGAGTTCGGATTCGTGCGGGTGCGCGGCGAGCTCGGGCGCATCTCGCGGCCGCGCTCGGGGCATCTCTACCTCGATCTCAAGGACGACAAATCGGTGATCTCGGGCATCGTCTGGCGCGGTGTCGCCTCCAAGCTCGACATGCAGCCCGAGGAGGGGATGGAAGTGATCGCCACCGGGCGGCTGACCACCTATCCCGGGCAGTCCCGCTACCAGATCATCATCGAGGACATGCGTCCCGCCGGGCTCGGCGCGCTGATGGCCATGCTGGAGAAGCGCAAGGCCATGCTGCAGGCCGAGGGGCTCTTCGATCCCGAACGCAAGAAGCCGCTGCCCTTCCTGCCCGAGATCATCGGCGTGGTCACCTCGCCGTCTGGGGCGGTGATCCGCGACATCCTGCATCGCCTGCGCGAGCGGTTCCCGCGCAAGGTGCTGATCTGGCCTGTGGCCGTGCAGGGCAAGAACTGCGCCCCCGAGGTGGCCCGCGCCATCGAGGGGTTCAACAAGCTCACACCGGGCGGCGCGCTGCCGCGGCCCGACCTGCTGATCGTCGCGCGCGGCGGCGGCTCGGTCGAGGATCTCTGGGGCTTCAACGAGGAGATCGTGGCGCGCGCCGCCGCCGCCTCGCAGATCCCGCTGATTTCGGCGGTCGGCCACGAAACCGACACCACGCTGATCGACTTTGTCTCGGACAAGCGCGCACCCACCCCCACCGCCGCCGCGGAAATGGCCGTGCCGGTGCGCATGGAGCTGCTGGCGCGGGCGGGCGAGGGGCAGATGCGCCTGACGCGGGCGCTGACACATCGGCTGGAGGTACGTGGTCAGCGCCTGCGGGATCTGGCGCGGGCCATGCCACGGGCCGAGACGCTTCTGGACCAGCCGCGGCAGAGACTCGACCTGCTGTCGGACCGGCTGCCGCAGGCGCTGATCCGCGGCGTCGACCGGCGCCGGCTGGCGCTGTCGCAGCCCGCCGGGGCGCTGCGACCGGGGCTGCTGAGCCGCATGCTCGCCACCCGCGCCGAGGCGCTGGGCCGTCGCGCCGACCGGCTCTCGATCCGTCCCATTCAGCGCGAGATCGCGCTCGGGGGCGATCGGCTGAAGGCGCTCGGCAAGCGGCTCGACGATGCCGGTGCGCGCCGGGTCGAGGCGCCGCGCGACCGTCTCGACGGGCTCGACCGGCTGCTGCAGACGCTGAGCTACAAGGGCACGCTGGCGCGCGGCTACGCCGTGGTGCGCGGCGAGGGCGGGCAGGTGCTGACCACCTCGGCCGCTGCCAAGGAAGCCGCCGGGCTGGAGATCGAATTCGCCGACGGGCGGATGAAGATCGGCGGCGGCGGCTCGGGCAAACCGAAGAAGGCCAAGGCGCCGGAGCAGGGCAGCCTGTTCTGAGGCTGAGGCTGAGGGCGGAGGCTCTGCCACCGAGTGCCAGGGGCGCGCAGGTCGGGTCGGAGGGGGCGCTGCCCCCGCCGCGCCGCGCGCGGCTCCCCCGGGATATTTTCGTCTAGACGAAGGGGGGCGGGGCGGCGCCGCGCCTCAGACGCCGGTGTCGGGGCCGTAGCAGAGCATCGGCTCGTCGTTCTGCTGCGCCTCGTAGAGCACGGTGTTCTGCGGATCGTTCTCGAAGACCGCGCGCAGCCCGCTCCCCTCGCGGAAGAAGCTCCAGCATTGCGGGATGTTCATGTCCTCGTAGACGAAGCAGATCATCTGCGCGTCGGCGTACCAGTGCCCCTCCTTGCAGTCGCCGTCGAGAAACGACCAGCGCACGCGGCGGTCCGGCAGGTATTCCTCGACCCCGTAGGCGGCGCCCTCGCTGCCGAAGTAGAGCGTCTTGCCGGTGACATAGGCCTCGAATTCCGCGGCGCTCATCGGCTGGGCGGCGGCAAGGGGGCTGGCGAGCAGGCACAGCAGGAGCATGAGGCGGATCATGCCTGCAGACTGCCAGAGCCGGGGCCTTTGGGGAAGGGTGAAGCGGCGCGGCCCGTGGCGAGCGCGGAGATCGGCGGAGGCGTGCCGGTAGGCCGGAAGGCTATGGGAACGTTGAGAAAGTCGCGGGCGTGCCGGCCTGCGCGGGGGGCATGCGTGGCCCCGGGCAAGATCAGGAATTCTTGTAGACGGCGCAGATGCAGCCCGATTGCCTGAGTTGCGTGCAGAGCTTGGCCGCCTCGGCGCGCCCGTCACGCCCGATCCGCGCCATCCAGTAGCCGCCGCGCGGGCTGGCGGGGCTCTTCTGCCAGACCAGCTCGGGCGCCTCGCCGCCGACGGCGCCGGGGCAGGCCTGCGCCCGGCGGCGGAATTGCGCAAGCGCCCGGTCCTGCGTGGTGCCGAAGGCCATCTGCACGCCCCAGGGATGCAGCGGCGGCCGGGCCTCGGGATATTTCGTCAGCGTGCGGTGCCGGGCCAGCTCGTGGCAGGCCCGGCGGAAGGGCTTGTCGCCCTGCAGCCGGAAATCATGGGTGTCGGGCGGGGTGTCGCGCCAGGTTTCGGCGGCGAGCCCGGTGATGATCGCCACGTAGTTGATCGTCTCGCGCGCCAGCCCGCCGCTGCGGGCCATCAGCCCGTCGGCCCGCGCCTCGCCGCCGTTGTAGGCCACCGCCGCCAGCCCCTGGTTGCCGTAGCGCCGGGTCAGCTCGCCGAGGTACTCGGCGGAATACTCCAGCGCCTCGGCGGGGTTGTAGGGGTCTTTCAACCCGCGCAGCTTTGCCGTCGAGGGGATGAACTGGGCGATGCCCTGGGCATTGGCCGGGCTGAGGGCGTTGGGGTTGAACCGGCTCTCCTGCCAGATCAGCCGCGCGAAGAAGCCGGGGTCGAGACCGTTGCGCTGCGCGAAATGCTCGATCGCCTGGCAGGTGTCGTGGACGAACTGCGAGGGCCGGATGCATTGCACCGGTCCGAAGGCGCCGGGAGAGCAGAGCGTGCCGGGCTCCGGCGGGCTGGCATGGGGATGGAGAGGATCGGCCCGCAGCATCGGCGGGGCGAGCAGGAGGACGAGGAAAAACACGGCCCGCAACATGGCCCCATGAAGGCCGCGCGACGCGGAAAGGTCAACTCACACTTTTATCCGCGCGCGGCGCGTATTAGGTGGAAGCAAAGGCAGAGAGAGGTCCAGCCATGTCCTTCTTCGGCAAGCTCAAGAGCAAGCTTTTCAAATCCTCCTCGAAGCTCGAGGAAGGGCTGGACGCGATCGTCCAGGAGGGCGGCACGGAAGATGCCGCCGCACCGGCTCCCGAAACGCCCGAGGAGCCGCAGACCCCGGCG
This sequence comes from Alloyangia pacifica, assembly GCF_020524285.1. Classification (GTDB taxonomy): domain Bacteria; phylum Pseudomonadota; class Alphaproteobacteria; order Rhodobacterales; family Rhodobacteraceae; genus Salipiger; species Salipiger pacificus_B. The sequence goes on along the minus strand of NZ_JAIVKX010000004.1, from coordinate 258,231 downwards.
CAGCCTCCCGCCGAGCCCCCGGCGCCGGAAACCCCCGGCCCGGACGTGCCGCCGCCGGCCCCCGAGACGCCGCCCGCACCCGCGCCGGAGACCCCGCCCGTGCCGGAGGAAGTGCCCCCGGCGCCGCCGCAGGAGACACCGCCCGCACCGGAGCCCGAAGCGCCGCCGCTGCCCGAGCCGGACCCGCAGCCCGCACCGGAAACACCGCAGGCGCCGCCGCCCGCCGATCCGCAGCCCGCGCCGCAGGAGGCGCCGGTGATGCCGCCCGCGGACCCGTCGCCGATGCCCGCGCCGCTGGAGATCCCGGAGCCGGTGCAGGATCCGGAGGTCCCGCAGCAGCCGCGCGGCGGCGGTCTCATCGGTCGGCTCTTCGGCAAGGGCCAGCCGGCCGCGCCGGTGGTGCGCCGCGCGCTCGACGACGAGATGATCGAGAGCCTCGAGGAGCTGCTCATCCAGTCCGACATGGGCGTGGATACCGCGCTGCGGGTCACCTCGAACATCGCCGAGGGGCGCTATGGCAAGCGCGTCTCGACGCAGGAGATCAAGCAGCTGCTCTCGGCCGAGGTGGCGCGCATCATGGACCCGGTCGCCAAGCCGCTGCCGCTCTATGCCAAGAAGCCGCAGGTGGTGCTTGTGGTGGGCGTCAACGGCTCGGGCAAGACCACGACCATCGGCAAGCTCGCCAGCCAGTTCCGCGCCGCGGGCAAATCGGTGGTGATCGCCGCCGGGGACACCTTCCGCGCCGCCGCCGTCGAGCAGCTGCAGATCTGGGGCGACCGCGCCGGGGTGCCGGTGCTGACCGCGCCCGAGGGCTCTGACCCCGCGAGCCTCGCCTTCGACGCGATGACCAAGGCGCAGGCCGAGGGGGCGGACCTTCTGATGATCGACACCGCCGGGCGCCTGCAGAACCGCGCGGACCTGATGGAGGAACTGGCCAAGATCGTCCGCGTGATCCGCAAGAAGGACCCTGACGCGCCGCACAACACGCTGCTGGTGCTGGACGCGACCACCGGGCAGAACGCGCTGCGGCAGGTGGAGATCTTCCAGCAGGTGGCGGATGTCTCGGGTCTGGTGATGACCAAGCTCGACGGCACCGCGCGCGGCGGCGTGCTGGTGGCGCTGGCCGACAAGTTCGGCCTGCCGATCCACGCCATCGGCGTCGGCGAGCAGATCGATGACCTGCAGCCCTTCGATCCCGAGGAGTTCGCGGCGGCGCTGACCGGTCTCGAGAAGGGCTGAACCCGGGAGGGGCGGGGGTTACTCCTCGCTCCAGCCCATCCTGTTCTCGACTAAGCGCAGCAGCGTCAGCACCACGAGCACGATCACCGTTGTCATGGCGGCGAGCGGCATCTGCCCCGCGCCGCAGCCCAGTCCCACGGCGCCCGCGAGCCAGAGCGAGGCGCCTGTGGTGATATTGCGGACCTTGCCGCCCGAGGTGAAGATCAGCCCGGCGGCAAGAAAGGCGACACCGGCGGTCACCGCCTCGATCATCCGCAGCGGATCGTTGCGCTGCTCGTCCGAGCCACCGAAGTCCATGGCGGCGAGTTCGAGGCCCAGCAGCACGAAGAGGCAGGCGGCGACCGACACGAGGATATGGGTGCGCAGGCCGGCGGGCTTGCCGCGCCGTTCGCGTTCGAGCCCGATCAGCCCCGCCAGCACGATGGCCGCGAGCAGCCGGGCAAAGGCGCTTGCCGGGGCGATCACCGAGAAGGTGCCCCGGAATTCGTTCAGCATGTCCTCGATCATCACGTCTCCTCCGCTGGTCCGTGATCAACGAGACGGCGGGCGGGGCAGTTCCGCCATTGAGAAGCCGTCGCCGCGAGGTTATCTCTGCTCTCGCACAAGGAGACCCGCATGGCCACGAAGCAGATCAACCCCTTCCTCAAGTCGGCGCTCGAATTCGGGCCGGTGCTGGCCTTCTTCGCGGCCTACCTGCTGCTGAAGGACAACACCTACATGATCGGCGGGCGCGAGTATCAGGGCTTTGTCGTGGTCACCGCCGGGTTCATCCCGCTGATGCTGCTCTGCACCGGGCTGCTGTGGAAGCTGACCGGGCATCTTTCGGCGATGCAGGTGGTCACCGCGGTGCTGATCGTGGTCTTCGGCGGGCTCTCGGTCTGGCTCAACGACGAGCGCTTCTTCAAGATGAAGCCGACGCTGATCTACCTGCTCTTCGGTTTCGCGCTGCTCGCCGGGATCCTGCGCGGCGAAAGCTACCTGCGCAAGGTGATGGAGGGGCTGATGCCGTTGCAGGAAGAGGGCTGGATGATCCTCACCAAGCGTATCTGCGCCTTCTTCTTCGGCCTGGCGGTGCTCAATGAGATCGTCTGGCGCACGATGAGCACCGAGAGCTGGGTCTACTTCAAGACCTTCGGCCTCACCGCGGCGGTCTTCGTCTTCTTCATGACGCAGGGCGGGCTGTTCAAGCGCTACGCGCTCGAGGCCGACAAGGACTGAAGGCGCCGCGCTGCGATGGTGTAGAGGCACCGCGCGAGCGCGGAAGTTCCCGGTAATTTTGTTGCGTGCCGCTTGGCTGTGCCGCCAACCGGCTGACCTAGGGGAATAATTCGCGATGTTTGCGGCCAAAACCTCCGGTTTTGGCGGGTTCGGCGTCCTTGCTATGCGCCAAGCGCATGGCGGGGCTGACGAAAACAGTCGGGCACTCGGGTTACACCCGCCTGCTGATTGCGTTAACCGATCCCATCTCGGAACAAAGCTGTTCCTGACGCAATGAAAGACGAAATAAAATGTCCCTCTCAGACGCAGCCTATGACGCGCCGCGCGCCGGGGCCACGCCGGCACTGAACTCCCCGGCCAAGGTCCTGACGGCGAGCCTCGTCGGCACCACCATCGAATTCTTTGACTTCTACGTCTATGCGACCGCCGCCGTGCTGGTCTTCCCGACGCTGTTCTTCCCCAACAGCGATCCGATGACCGCGCTGCTGGCGAGCTTCGCCACCTTCTCCATCGCCTTCTTCGCGCGCCCCTTCGGCGCGCTGGTCTTCGGGCACTTCGGCGACCGCATCGGCCGCAAGGCGACGCTGGTCGCGGCGCTGCTGACCATGGGCATCTCGACCGTGGTGATCGGCTTCCTGCCGAGCTACGAGAGCATCGGCGTGATCGCGCCTCTGCTGCTGGCGCTCTGCCGCTTCGGCCAGGGCTTCGGTCTTGGTGGCGAATGGGGCGGGGCGGTGCTCATGGCCACCGAGAACGCGCCCGAGGGCAAGAAGAACTGGTACGGCATGTTCCCGCAGCTCGGCGCGCCGCTGGGCCTGTTCCTTTCGTCGGGCCTGTTCTGGATCCTGCTGCACTTCATGAGCGAAGAGGCGCTCCTGAGCTGGGGCTGGCGGATTCCCTTCATCTCGTCGCTGCTGCTGATCGCCGTCGGCCTCTGGGTGCGCCTGTCGATCACAGAGACGCCGGACTTCCAGAAGGCCATCGACAACGAAGAGCGTGTCGCCGTGCCCGCGGTCGAGCTGTTCAAGAACCACAAGGTCTCGATCGTGCTCGGCACCTTCGTGGCGCTGGCGACCTTCGTGCTCTTCTACATCTGCACGGCGTACCTGCTGAGCTACAACGTCAAGGTCGTGAAGATCCCCTTCACCGACGCGCTGGCGATCCAGATCTGGGGCTCGGTGGTCTTCGGCGCCTTCATCCCGCTGGCCGGCAAGCTGGCCGAGCGCTTCGGCCGCCGAGAGATCCTGACGCTGACCACCATCCTGATCGGCGTGTTCAGCTTCCTCGTGCCGGTGCTGATGGTCGAGAACGAGATGCGGATCATGGGCTTCGTGACGCTGGGCATGGCGCTGATGGGCATGACCTACGGTCTGATCGGCACCGCGCTGGCGGCGCCTTTCCCGACCCGCGTGCGCTACACCGGCTCGTCGATCACCTTCAACTTCGCCGGCATCTTCGGCGCCTCGCTCGCGCCCTATATCGCGACCTGGCTGCAGAGCAACTACGGGCTGGCCTACGTGGGGTACTACGTGCTCTTCGCCGCGGCGATCACCCTGCTGTGCATCTTCGCCAGCGGCAAGGGCAAGGTCTGAGGCGGATCGCCTGAAAGTTTGGGAAAGGGCGCCGGTTTCGGCGCCCTTTTTCGTTGGGATTTCGCTCGCCCGGAAGCAAGGCGACGCCGCTGGGCGAGCGCGGGCTGGCGCTTAGTCACCCTTGCGCAGTGCTCGAAGTTCATGCGGAGCTGGCAAAGATAGAATGCCGATGCCGAGTGGCAGTGCGCCACCCCACGGGCAGGCGCTTACCCGGCTCCCGTTGCGTGAACTGATAGGCAAAAAAGGGCGCGGCCTCGGTGGCCGCGCCCTTTCATTGTTCGTCAAATAGGCACCTTCTGGCGCGAGCTTCAGTCTTCGCGCGGCGGCTCCGCCTCCGGGTCTTCCTTGCCGACACCCTTGAAGACGAACTTGAAGGGCAGCATCCAGAGGAACCCGAGGAAGACGTAGACCAGAAACTCCAGCCAGATCGGCGGGCGGCCGAGCGCGTTCACCACGCTCACCGCCGCGACGATGTAGAGCGGCAGGCCCACCAGCAGGATCACCAGCGACCAGCGGCGGCGGGATTTGTAGCTGAGGGCCATACCGGGCTCAGTCCGCGAAGGGGTCGGTGACGAGGATGGTGTCGTCCCGCTCGGGCGAGGTCGAGAGCAGCGCCACCGGGCAGCCGATCAGCTCCTCGATGCGGCGGACGTATTTCACCGCGGCGCCGGGCAGATCGTTCCAGCTGCGGGCGCCCTCGGTCGACTCGGACCAGCCTTCCATCTCCTCGTAGATTGGCTTGCAGCGCAGCTGTTCCTCGGTGGCGATAGGCAGGTGGTCGAGCACTTCGCCATCAAGCTCGTAGCCGGTGCAGATCTTGATGGTCTCGAAGCCGTCCAGCACGTCGAGCTTGGTCAGCGAGATGCCGTTGACGCCCGAGGTCACGCAGGTCTGGCGCACCAGCACCGCGTCGAACCAGCCGCAGCGGCGCTTGCGGCCGGTGACGGTGCCGAACTCGCGACCGCGGGTGCCGAGGCGGTTGCCGTCCTCGTCATCCAGTTCGGTCGGGAAGGGGCCCTCGCCGACGCGGGTGGTGTAGGCCTTCACGATGCCCAGCACGAAGTCGATCGCGCCCGGGCCGATGCCGGTGCCGGTGGCCGCCTGGCCGGCGATCACGTTCGAGGAGGTCACGAAGGGATAGGTGCCGAAGTCTATGTCGAGCAGCGCGCCCTGGGCGCCCTCGAACAGGATGCGCTTGCCGGCGCGGCGCTTCTCGTTGAGCAGCTTCCAGACCGGGCCGGCGTACTCGAGGATCTGCGGCGCGATCTCGTTCAGCGCGGCCAGCAGCGCGGCGCGGTCGACCGGCTCGAGGCCGAGGCCGCGGCGCAGCGCGTCATGATGCAGCAGGGCGCGGTCGACACGGGTCTCCAGCGTCGCCGGATCGGCGAGGTCTGCGACGCGCACCGAGCGGCGGCCGACCTTGTCCTCGTAGGCCGGGCCGATGCCGCGGCCGGTGGTGCCGATCTTGGTGCCCTTGCTGGCCGCTTCCTCGCGGGCGCGGTCGAGCTCGCCGTGGATCGGCAGGATCAGCGGGGTGTTCTCGGCGATCATCAGCGTCTCGGGGGTGATCTCCACGCCCTGTTCGCGGATCGTCGCGATCTCCTTCACCAGGTGCCAGGGGTCGAGCACCACGCCGTTGCCGATCACCGACAGCTTGCCGCCGCGCACCACGCCGGAGGGCAGGGCGTTCAGCTTGAACACCTTGCCGTCGATGACGAGCGTATGGCCTGCATTATGGCCCCCCTGGAAGCGCGCGACCACGTCGGCCCGCTCCGAGAGCCAGTCCACGATCTTGCCCTTGCCTTCGTCGCCCCACTGGGCGCCCACGACGACCACGTTAGCCATTGCTCACCTGTCCTTTTGCCGGCGGTTCAAACGGGCTCCGTATAGATCCGCGCGGCGGCGGTGGGAACCATCAAATTGGGGATTGGCGAGGGCTTGCGGAAAAGAATTCCTCTGCGGCAGGGGCTGGCTTTACCGATATGCGCAGCCCCTGCCGGGAAACGGTGCCCGCAGCGTGGCATTGGAATACGGCCCGTTCCGTTGCAGAGGTCGGCGACGTGGCCGGGGGCTCGGCCCCCTCTTGGCCTGCGGCCAATTCACCCCCGGCGTATTTTGAAAGAGAAGAAGCCGGGGGCGGTGCGAGCCGTCAGGGCAGCAGGTGCAGCCAGGCCCAGGTGGTGACGATGCACATGCCGGTGGCCAGAAGCACCGAGGAGGCGGCGACGCGCTTGGCGCGCCCGTAGAGGTTGGCGAAGACATAGGCGTTCACCCCCGGCGCCACCGAGGCGGTGACCACCGCCGAGCGGAAGGCGTCGGTGGGCAGGGCGAAGGCGGTGCCGAGCGTGTAGGTGATCAGCGGGTGCAGCCCGAGCGAGAGCGCGCACACGAAGAGGATCGTACGCAGGTCGCCCTCGGGGCGGTAGCGAAAGAGCACGCCGCCGAGTGCGAAGAGCGCGCAGGGCAGGGCGGTGCGGGTGATCAGCCCCAGCGCCTCGGTCACCGGATGCGGCAGCTCGACGTTCAGCAGGTTGAACACGATGCCGATCGAGATGCCGATGACCATCGGCGTGCGAAACAGCGAGCGGGTGATGGTGATCGGCAGGCGGCGCAGTTCGGTGCCGCGGGCGCGGGCGATCTCCATCGCGGTGATGCCGATGGCGTAGCAGAGCGGCGAGTGCATCGCGATGATCGCGTAGTTGCCGTTCAGCGCGGCCTCGCCATAGGCCTGCTCGGTGATCGGCAGGCCGATCAGCAGCGAGTTGGAGAACAGCCCGCAGAAGCCGATCACCACGCTGTCTTCCCAGTCGCGGCCGAAGATGAAGCGCGCGCCGAGCAGCGCCACGAAGAAGCAGGTGATCGCCCCGGCGTAGAAGGAGAACAGCAGGTCGAAGCGGAAGTACTCGCCGAGATCGAGCTGCCACATGGCGCGGAACAGCAGGCAGGGCACGGCGATGGTCTGGGTAAAGCCCATCAGCCCGTCGATCGCATTGTCGGTCAGCAGCTTGCGCCAGCTGGCGAGGTAGCCCGCGCCGATGACGATGAAGACCGGGAGGATGACGTCGAGAAGGGCCTGCATGGGAGAGGAGCTTTCAATGCGCGCGCCGGGGCGCCTGCGGGCTCCGGCGGTGGGTCAGGGATTGCGGCGTGGGGCCTTGCGGCGGGCAGCGGCCCGGGAGGTCTGCGCGGCGCTTCTCCTCAGAGCGCATAACGCAGGACCATCCCGTCGTAGGCCGGGTGGATGTGATCGGCGGTTTCCGCCGCCAGCGTCTCGTAGTCGAGGTCGATGTGCATGTTGGTCAGCACCGCCTCGCGCGGCTGCGCCCGGGCGATCCAGTCCAGCGCCAGGTCGAGATGCGCATGGGTCGGATGCGGCGTGCGGCGCAGCGCGTCGACGATGAAGCAATCCAGATCCTGAAGCTGGCTCCAGGCCTCCTCGGGGATGCGCACCACGTCGGGCATATAGACGAGGCCGCCGATGCGGAAGCCGAGCGCGTCGATGCTGCCGTGGTCGACCTTGATCGGGGTCAGCTCGATGGCGCCGCCGGCGCCCTCGATGGTGAAGGGCCCCTGGATCGCATGCAGGTCGAAGATCGGCGGGTAGGGGCTGCCCTCGGGCTGCACGAAGGCATAGCCGAAACGCGAGATCAGGTCGTTCTGCGTGTCGGCGTCGGCCCAGACCGGCAGGCGCGAGCCGCGGTTGAAGACGATCTGGCGCAGGTCGTCGAGCCCGTTGGTGTGGTCGGCATGGCCGTGGGTCCAGACCGCCGCGTCGAGATGGCCGATGCCCGCGTCGAGCAGCTGTGCGCGCATGTCGGGCGAGGTGTCGATCAGCACGCGGGTGGTGCCGTCGGACCCCTCGCGCTCGACCAGCATCGAACAGCGGCGGCGGGTGTTCTTCGGGTTCGCGGGATCGCAATCGCCCCATTTTCCGCCAAGCCGCGGCACGCCGCCAGAGGAGCCGCAGCCGAGAATGGTGAAGCGCAGCTCGCCGTTCATTCGGCGGTGCTCCGCGCCGGGGACCAGGCGGCGGCCTTGGCGAAGAGACGCTCGAAGTTGGCCTCGGTGGCCGCGGCGAAATCTTCGTAGCTGAGGCCGAACGCCTCGGCGCCGACCTTGGCGGTGTGCACCGTGTAGCCCGGCTCGTTGCGCTTGCCGCGGTAGGGCGGCGGCGCGAGGTAGGGGCTGTCAGTTTCCACCAGGATGCGCTCGAGCGGAGCGGCGGCGAAGATCTCGCGCAGGTCCTTCGACTTGGGGAAGGCGGCGATGCCGGACATCGACATGTAGAAGCCGCAGTCCAGCGCCGCACGCGCCAGCTCGGGCGAGGAGCTGAAGCAATGCATGACGCAGGCGTAGGGCTTGCGCGCGTGGGCCTCGGAGAGGATGCGGGCCATGTCGTCATCGGCGGCGCGGGCATGGATGATCAGCGGCAGGCCGGTTTCCTGCGCCGCCTCGATGTGGATGCCCAGCGAGACCTTCTGAACCTCGGCGCTCTCGGCGGTGTAGTGGTAGTCGAGCCCGGTCTCGCCGATGCCGACGAACTTCGGGTGCTGCGCCAGCGCCACCAGCTCGTCGACCGAGGCCAGGGGCTCTTCGGCGGCGCTCATCGGGTGGGTGCCGGCGGCGTAGAACACCGGCTCGTTCGCCTCGGCGATGGCGCGCACCTGCGGCTCGTTGCGCAGGCGGGTGCAGATGGTGACCATGCGATGCACCCCGGCCTCGAGCGCGCGGGCGATGATCTCGGGGCGCTCTTCGTCGAAATCGGGGAAGTCGAGGTGACAGTGGCTGTCGGTGATCAGGGGAGTGGTCATGGGTTCGTCCTTTGCGCGCAGGTATCAGACATGCGCGGGGCAGGGTCAAGGCGGCGGCGCCTTGGCGGAAGGGCGGCGTGGCGCGGTTGCCGGATGTGCGGGCAATCCTGGCGCGCTGCGGGGAATCTGCGGGGAATTGGGTTGATGGCCGCCCGGGCATGGCCTTTAACGGCGCCCTAGGTGACTGGACGCGTGGGCGGAATGACGACGGAACTTCGCAAGTGGTATTTCTGCCTGAACGAAAAGGGCTTCGAGCAGGTGTTGGTGCAGGTGCGGGTCGCCGTGGCCTCCTGTCTCGCGAAGACCCGGCTGCGCCCGATCTGCCTCTATAACGGCGCCTCCGAGGCGCATGTGGCGCGGCTGCGCGCGCTTGGCGTCGAGGTCATCGGGCACCGCAGCTCGCTCGAGCCGCTGCTGCGCCGCGCCTATGGCGAGGCCTATGACACCTTCTCGGGACATTGGCTGCGCCTCGACATTCCCGCGCTCGAGCAGGAGGACGACTTTGTTCTCTACACCGATGTCGACGTGATGTTCCTCGCCCACCCGACACCGCCGCGCCTGAGCAAGCCGCTCGCCGCCGCGCCCGAGCGCTACCGCTGGCGCTACCCGCATTTCAACAGCGGGGTGCTGGTGATGAACGTGCCAAAGCTGCGGGCGCTGGCCGAGCCCTTCGCCGCCTCGGTCGCGCGCCGCTTCCGCGAGCCCTGGTCGCCGCCGGGGCACGACCAGGTGAGCTACAACAGCGTCTTCCGCTGGCGGCATGCGCGGCTGCCGCACGGGATGAACTGGAAGCCCTACTGGGGCATCGGTCGGGATGTCTCCATCGTGCACTTCCACGGGCCGAAGCCCGAGAACATCCGCGCGCTGGAGGCCGGGGGCGGCGCGGGGTTCATGCCTCAGTACCGCAATCTCTGGCGGCTCGATCCGGCGGCCTACGCTCACTACTGCACTTTGTTCGAGGGCTTCGAGGCAGCGCGCTGAAGGAGCCCCGGATCAGAGGCCGCGCAGCAGTCCGCGCCGGTGCAACTGGCCGCGCAGCAGGATCGCCAGCGTCGAGGCAGCCATGACACCGACGATATCGGCGGCCCAATCGCTCAGCTCCGCATCACGCCCGACATAGGCCTGGACGACCTCGACCATCCCGCCGAAGGCGATCGCCGCCGGGGCGAGCACCCAGAGCCAGCGCGGACGCAGGAAGGCGGCGGGCGCGATGATCGCGCCGAAGCCGAGCGCGTGCTGCAGCTTGTCATTCATCAGGGCATCCGCGAGCGGCAGCCGCGGGCCCACGGTGAGCGCGGTGACCAGCGTGGCGAGACCGAGGACGAGGGCGAGGGTGAGAAGCGAAATGCGATCCATTTAGACCAGAGATCATGCTGCGCGTGCGAAAGCCAGCGCAGAGCCGGCGGCGCGGCTACACGTTCACGTCAATGCCCGGCTGCGCGGCAGTGAAGCGGTCCGTCGCGCCGCTTGCAGGCAGGACGACATCTCTCGCGGCCGCGGTGGGAAACCATGGGATGGGAATTCATGGGCGGCATGGGAATTCGTGGGACGGGGATGGGCGGGAGTGGCGTGGCCTTCCGGGCGCAGGTCGTCACGGCAAGCATTCCTGTTCCGATTCAAGGGTTGATGCGATCTCGCTGGCGTGAGAAATGCTCACAGACCCGCGATTCCGCCCGCCGTACAAATTTTTTTGGGAATTCGTGGAAGTTTTTTCTGTCACGGCAGCGTTACCACATCTTGTGATGGGTGGGTTCCCGCTTACCACATATTCGTGATTCAGGGGCAAAACTGCCTCAATATGTTGTTCTACAGGGGTCTGTGGAACAACATGCAGGGGGATTCTCCCTCAAATTTCTATTGCTTCCCATGAAATCCCATGACATACCGTTAATCACGACGAAGGGACGGGATAAGGGGCAGCAAACGACCCCGGCGAACATCCCAGAAATATAAAACGAGCAGGTTCATACAGGCACCCGCCCTTCGTTGACATGAAGAATCCAGCGCGTGAGCGAGCAGACATCCCCCCAGGTGGCGTGCGTAGCTGGACCAGCCCGTAACACGGGTCAAGGCGGCGGGTTGATCGGTGGCAGCAGATCAACCCGCCGTATTTCGTTCAAACGGGGTGAGAGTAGGGACAGTGGGCCGCAGGCTTAGGTTCAGAGGCGAGAGCCGCAACAAGGTGGATAGTAAGGGGCGGGTGTCGATCCCAGCCTCTTTTCGCCGTGTGCTCGAAGCTGGTGATCCCGACTGGACCCAGGGCATTAACCCGAATTTCGTGATCGTCTACGGCGATCATCGCCGCAAATATCTCGAATGCTACACGATCGAGGAGATGGAGGCCGTCGAGGACCGCATCTCGGCGATGAAGCGCGGCTCGCAGAAGCGCCGCCTTCTGGAGCGTCTCTTCTCGACCCAATCCGTCACCACCAGCGTTGATGAAACCGGGCGCATCGTGCTTCCGGCCAAGCTGCGTGATAAGATCGGCCTTGAAGACTGGGCCTATTTCGCCTCCAACGTCGACACCTTCCAGATCTGGAAGCCCGAGACCTTCGAGGAGATCGAACTGGGCGGAACCGAAGAATTCCTCGACGAGATGCCGCCGGACTTCGATCCGCTCGAGCTTCTCGACGAAGACGACGAAACCGAGGAGGCCTGAGCCATGGCGGCGCCCAAGGACCCCAACGCCGCTCCGCATGTTCCCGTCTTGCTGCGGCCGCTGCTGGAGGCCGTGGCCCCGGTGCACGGCACCTGGATCGACGGCACCTTCGGGGCAGGGGGCTATTCGCGCGGACTGCTCGAGGCGGGCGCCGACAAGGTGATCGGCATCGACCGCGACCCGCTGGCGCACCAGATGGCGGCAAGCTGGATCGGCGAATACGGCGGGCGGCTCGAGCTGGTCGAAGACAATTTCGCCAACATGGACGCCCACGCGCAGAACGTCGACGGCGTGGTGCTCGATCTGGGCGTGTCGTCGATGCAGCTGGACCGGGCGGAGCGCGGCTTTTCCTTCCAGAAGGACGGCCCGCTCGACATGCGCATGGAACAGTCGGGCGAGACCGCCGCCGACCTGGTGAAGCGGCTCGACGAGACCACGCTGGCGGACGTTCTCTACACCTTCGGCGAAGAGCGCGCTTCGCGGCGCATCGCCAAGGCCATCGTGCGCGAACGCGCGGTGGAGCCGATCGAGACCACGGCGCGGCTCTCGTCGATCGTCGAGGCCTGCCTGCCGCGTCCCAAGCCCGGCCAATCCCACCCCGCGACCCGCTCCTTCCAGGCGCTGCGCATCGCGGTGAACGATGAGTACGGCGCGCTGTGGCGCGGTCTGATGGCCGCCGAACGGGCGCTGAAGCCCGGCGGGCTACTGGCCGTGGTGACCTTCCATTCGGTCGAGGACCGCATGGTCAAGCGCTTCCTGCAGGCGCGCTCGGGCCGGCTGTCCTCGGTCAGCCGCTACGAGCCGCAGGTCGAAACCGAACAGCCGCGCTTCGATCTGGTCACCCGCAAGGCGGTGGGGCCGGACGACGAGGAACTGGCGCGGAACCCGCGCGCGCGCTCGGCCCGGCTGCGCGTCGGGCGGCGGACCACGGCCGAGGCCGGAGATATCGAGTCGGGGGTGCTTTCCATGCCCCAGCTGAGAGGAAAGAGCTGATGCGAACGCTTCTCTACGTGACCACCTTCATGGCGGTGATCGGGCTGGCCTTCTGGGCCTACCACGAGAACTACAAGACCCAGGCCTCGCTCGACCACGTGCGCGAGCTGCAGCGCGACATCGGCGATGCCCGCGCCCGCCTGGCGATCCTGCGCGCCGAATGGGCCTATCTCAACCGCCCCGACCGGCTGCGCGACCTTGCCGAGCTGAACTTCGAGCGGCTGGGCCTGCTGCCGATGCGTCCCGAGCAGTTCGGCCGCATCGACCAGGTGAACTACCCCGACAACCGCGCGCTGGTCTTCAACGATCTCGTCGACGTGACAAGCGCCGGCGCCAAGGCGCAATCGGGGGCGCTGCAATGAACGGCCGCATCCCGCTTCGCCCGCTGGCCCGCGTCCTCGACGCCCGACGCCGCGGCGAAAACCCGGATGCGATCGAACGCGAAAACCTCCGTATCCGGCACGAACAGATGCGCGACAAGGCCCGGACCCGGGCCGAAGGCCGGCTGCTGGTGCTCGGCCTCGTGTTCTTCTGCGCCTTCATCGTGATCGGCCTGCGCATGGGCATGCTGGCGCAATCGCAGGCCGAGGAGCCCCGGGCCGCGGCCTCGGGCGCGTCGATCATCGCCTCGCGCGCCGACATCGTCGACCGCCATGGCCGGGTGCTCGCCACCAACATGGAGACCCACTCGCTCTACGCCCACCCGCACCAGATGATCGAGCCGGTGCGCGCGGCGGACGAGCTGATGAAGATCTTCCCCGATCTCGACCACGAACGGCTGGTGAAGGACTTCACCAACCCCAAGCGCAAGTTCATGTGGGTCAAGAAGAAGATCAGCCCCGAGCAGATGCAGGCGGTGCATGACATCGGCGAGCCGGGGCTTCTGTTCGGCCCGCGCGAGATGCGGCTCTATCCCAACGGCAAGCTCGCCTCGCATATCCTTGGAGGCGCCAGCTTCGGGCGCGAAGGCGTCGCCTCGGCCGAGGTCATCGGCACCGCGGGGATCGAGCGCTACTTCGACGAGGAGCTGCGCGATCCGGCCCGCGGCGGCGCGCCGCTGGAGCTGTCCATCGACCTGACGGTGCAGGCCGCCACCGAGCGCGTGCTGTCCTCGGGCATGAAGCTGATGAACGCCCGGGGCGCGGCCTCGGTGCTGCTCGACGTGCACACCGGCGAGATCCTCGCCATGGTCTCGCTGCCCGATTTCGATCCGAACGACCGCCCGAACCCGCCGGTTTCCGGCCGCCCCTCGGACAGCCCGCTGTTCAACCACGCGGTGCAGGGGGTCTACGAGCTGGGCTCGACCTTCAAGATCTTTGCCGCCGCGCAGGCGCTCGATCTGGGGCTGGTGCGGCCCGACACGGTGATCGACACCTCGCCGCCGATGAAGGTCAGCGGCTTCCGCATCGGCGAGTTCGAGGGCCACAACTACGGCAAGCAGACCGTCGAGGGCATCATCCAGCACAGCTCCAACCGCGGCACCGGCAAGATCGCGCTGGCGATCGGTCCGGAGCGCCAGCAGGAGTTCCTGAAATCCATGGGCTTTTTCGATCCCACGGGGGTCGAGCTGACCGAAGCCTCGGGCGGCAAACCCTTGCTGCCGTCGCGCTGGACCGACCTCAGCACGGTGACCATCTCCTACGGTCACGGTTTGTCGGCCTCGCCGCTGCACCTGGCGGCGGGTTATGCCGCGATCGCCAACGGCGGCCACAAGGTCAGCCCGACGCTGCTCAAGCAGGATGGCCCGCACTACGGCCCCACGGTGATGTCCGAGCAGGTCGCGGCCGAGGCCACCCACATGCTGCGGCTGGTTGTGACCGACGGCACCGCCAGCTTCGGTGACGTGCCGGGCTACAAGGTGGCCGGCAAGACCGGCACCGCCGACAAGCCCAAGGAGCGCGGCGGCGGCTACTACAAGGACAAGGTGATCGCGACCTTCAGCTCGGTCTTCCCGGCGGATGATCCCAAGTACGCGCTGGTGGTGACGCTCGACGAGCCGGTCGAGACCTCGGGCAGCCGTCCGCGCCGCTCCGCCGGTTGGACCGCGGTGCCGGTGGCCGCCGAGATGATCGGCAGGATCGCGCCGCTTCTGGGCTTGCGTCCGGACTACGATGTGCCAGAACAGGAGGAGGTCACGCTGGTTCGCAACTGATCCGGCGCTGGCCTCCGGCCCGTTTTTCGGGGCCGTGCATATCCGAAATACAAAGATGAAAGGGCCGTCATGGGCGCCGTCATTGGAGAGGGCAAGAACCTCAGCGAGCTGGGACTGACCGCACGGGGTGGTCGCGAGGCGCGGGTGACGGGGTTGTCGGTCGACAGCCGCGAGGTGACCTCGGGACATCTCTTTGCGGCGCTGCCCGGCACCAAGGTGCACGGCGCGGCCTTCATCCCCACGGCGCTGGAACAGGGCGCCTCCGCCATTCTCACCGATGCCGAGGGCGCGGCGCTGGCCGCCGAGGCGCTGGCCGGCTCCGAGGCCGCGCTGGTGATCGCCGCCGACCCGCGGCAGGCGCTGGCCTATGCCGCCGCGCTCTGGTTCGGCGGGCAGCCCGAGGTCACCGTCGCGGTGACCGGCACCAACGGCAAGACCTCTGTCGCCACCTTCCTGCGCCACATCTGGCAGGACATGGGCTTTCGCGCCATCAACCTCGGCACCACCGGGGTCGAGGGCGACTGGCAGGCGCCGCTCAAGCACACCACCCCCGAGCCGATCACCCTGCACCGTGCGCTGGCCGGTGCCGCCGAGGCAGGGGTCGATCACTGCGCCATGGAGGCCTCGAGCCACGGGCTCGACCAGCGCCGCCTCGACGGCGTGCAGCTGAAGGCTGCGGGATTCACCAACTTCACCCAGGATCACCTCGATTATCACGCGGATTTCGAAGAGTATTTCGCGGCCAAGGCCGGTCTCTTCGCGCGCGTGCTGCCCGACGAGGGCGTGGCGGTGATCAATATCGATGACGCCCGCGGCGTCGACATGATGGCCATCGCCCGGGCCCGCGGCCAGGAGGTGATCTCGGTCGGCGAGGCGACGGGCAGCGACCTGCGCATTCTCGGCCAGCGGTTCCACGCCACGGGGCAGGACCTGCGGCTGGATTGGCGCGGGGCCGTGCAGCAGCTGCGCCTCGGTCTCATCGGCGGCTTCCAGGGGCAGAACGCGGCGCTCGCCGCGGGCCTCGCCCTGGCTTGCGGCGCCGAGCCCGAGCAGGTGTTCCCGGCGCTGGAACGGCTGGAGACCGTGCGCGGGCGCATGCAGCTCGCCGCGACCCGCGACAATGGCGCGGCGGTCTATGTCGATTTCGCCCATACCCCCGATGCGGTCTCGACCGCGCTGCAGGCGCTGCGCCCGCACGTCATGGGTCGTCTCATCGCCATCGTCGGCGCCGGCGGCGACCGAGATCCGGGCAAGCGCCCGCTGATGGGCGCGGCGGCCACCGAACATGCCGACATGGTGATCGTGTCGGACGACAATCCGCGCTCGGAAGATCCGGGCTCGATCCGCGCGCAGGTGCTCGAGGGCGCGCCCGGCGCGCTGGAGGTTGGCGACCGGGCCGAGGCGATCCTGCGCGGCGTCGACCTGCTGCAGCCCGGCGATGCGCTGATGATCCTCGGCAAGGGCCATGAGACCGGCCAGATCGTCGGCGACACCATCTACCCCTTCGACGATGTCGAGCAGGCGAGCGTCGCCGTGGCAGCCCTGGACGGGAGAGGCCTGTGACCCTCTGGACATCTGAAGACGCGGCGCGCGCCACCGGCGGGCGCGCCATCGGCACCTGGACCGTCAGCGGCGTTTCGATCGACACGCGCACGCTGGAGAAGGGCGATCTCTTCGTGGCGCTGACCGCGGCGCGCGACGCGCATGACTTCGTGGCGCAGGCGCTCGAGAAGGGGGCGGGGGCTGCCCTCGTCAGCCGCATCCCCGAGGGCGTGCCGGAGGATGCGCCGCTGCTGCTGGTGGACGACGTGCTGCAGGGGCTCGAGGCGCTGGGACGCGCCGCACGCGCCCGCACCCGGGCGCAGGTGGTGGCGGTAACCGGCTCGGTCGGCAAGACCTCGACCAAGGAGATGCTGCGCACCGTTCTGAGCGCGCAGGGCACCGTCCACGCCGCCGAGAAGAGCTACAACAACCACTGGGGCGTGCCGCTGACGCTGGCGCGGATGCCCGCCGACGTGGATTTCGCCGTCATCGAGATCGGCATGAACCACCCCGGCGAGATCGCGCCGCTGTCGCGCATGGCGCGGCCGCATGTGGCGATGATCACCATCGTCGCGCCGGCGCACCTCGCGGCCTTCGAGAGCCTCGAGGGCATCGCGCGCGAAAAGGCGGCCATTTTCGAAGGGCTGGAGCCCGGCGGCATCGCCGTGGTCAACGGCGACCTCGAGGTCTCGCCGCTGCTCATCGAAATGGCCGAGGCAAAGGCCGATCAGGTGATCACCTTCGGCGAGGCGGCGGGCAACCACCACCGCGTCGAGCAGGTCACCATCTGCGACGCGACCACCGTGGCGCAGGGCCGGGCCTGGCGCACGCATGTGCTCTACAAGGTCGCGGTGCCGGGCCGTCACTTTGCCGTCAACGGCATGGGTGTTCTGGCGGTGGTGCACGCGCTGGGGCTCGACCGGGCCATGGCGATCACCGCGCTGGGGCAATGGGAGGCCGGGGCGGGCCGCGGCCTGCGCGAGGTCATCACGCTCGACCCGGTCGAGACGCAGCTGACGCTCGAGCTCATCGACGACGCCTACAACGCCAACCCGGCCTCGCTGGGCGCCTCGCTCGAGGTGCTCGCCGGGGCGAAACCGAAGGACGGGGTGGGGCGGGTCGACCACGGGCGCCGCATTGCCTACCTCGGCGACATGAAGGAGCTGGGCACGCAGGAGCACGCGCTGCACGCGGCGCTGGCCGAGCACCCGTCGATGGCCAAGATCGACATCGTGCATTGCGTCGGCCCGCTGATGCGCGATCTCTGGCAGGCGCTGCCGCCGGAAAAACGCGGCCATTGGGCCGAGACCAGCGCTGCCATGGCCGAGCGGGTGCGGCATGACCTGGATGCTGGCGATGTCGTGCTGGTGAAGGGCTCGCTGTCGATGGCGCTGGCGCGCGTGGTTGACGCGATCCACAAAATGGGTCATGCGCCCGCCACTATCTGACAAGAAGGACCGGGGCTCATGCTCTACTGGCTGACTGGATTGAGTGACGGCGGCGATGTCTTCAACCTCTTCCGCTACATCACTTTCCGGGCGGGTGGCGCGTTCCTGACCGCGCTGATCTTCGGCTTTCTCTTCGGGCGTCCGCTGATCGACGTGCTGCGCAAGCGGCAGGGCAAGGGCCAGCCGATCCGCACCGACGGTCCCGAGGGGCATTTCGTCAAGGCCGGCACCCCCACCATGGGCGGGCTGCTCATCGTCGGCGCGCTGCTCACCTCGACGCTGCTCTGGGCGCGGCTCGACAACGGCTTCGTCTGGATGGTGCTCTTCGTCACCATGGGCTACGCGGCCATCGGCTTTGCCGACGACTATGCCAAGGTGAAAAAGCAGAACACCGACGGCGTCTCGGGCAAGGTCCGCCTGCTGATCGGTTTCGCCATCGCCGCCATCGCGGCGACCTGGGCGGCCTGGCTGCACCCGGCCGATCTGACCGGGCAGTTGGCCTTCCCGGTGTTCAAGAACGCGCTGCTGGATCTGGGCTGGGTCTTCGTGCCCTTCGCGATGATCGTCATCGTCGGCGCCGCCAACGCGGTGAACCTGACCGACGGGCTCGACGGGCTGGCCATCATGCCGGTGATGATCGCCGGCGGCACTTTGGGCATCATCGCCTATGCCGTGGGCCGCACCGACTTCACCGAGTATCTCGACGTGCACTACGTGCCCGGCACCGGCGAGATCCTGATCTTCACCGCCGCGCTGATCGGCGGCGGGCTCGGATTCCTGTGGTACAATGCCCCGCCCGCGGCGGTCTTCATGGGCGACACCGGCTCGCTGGCCCTCGGCGGTGCGCTCGGCGCCATCGCCGTGGCCACCAAGCACGAGATCGTGCTGGCCATCGTCGGCGGTCTCTTCGTGGTCGAGGCGCTCTCGGTGATCATCCAGGTGCTCTATTTCAAGCGCACCGGCAAGCGGGTGTTCCTGATGGCGCCGATCCACCACCACTACGAGAAGAAGGGCTGGGCCGAGCCGCAGATCGTCATCCGCTTCTGGATCATCTCGCTGATCCTCGCGCTGATCGGGCTCGCCACGCTGAAGCTGCGCTGAGGCGCTCAGGGCAGCGGCACCCTCCTTCGAAGGAGGGTGCAAATCTCTTCGAAGAGATTTGCCGCGCTCTGGTGCGTGCCGCGCCGATGCGCTAGCCGTGAGGCGAGGGCAATCGCAGGCATGAGGGCAGTAGCATGATTCCGGTATCCGGCTTTGAGGAGCGCACCGTCGCGGTGCTGGGACTTGGCCGCTCGGGCCTCTCGGCGGCGCGGGCATTGCGCGAGGGCGGCGCCTCGGTGCTGGTCTGGGACGACAACGCCTCTGCGCGCGAGACCGCCGAGGCCGAGGGTTTCGAGAGCCGCGAACTGGCCAGGGCGGGCGGCTTCGACGGCGTCGACTGGCTGGTGGTCTCGCCGGGCATCCCGCATCTCTACCCCGCGCCGAACCCGGTGATTGTCGCCGCCTGGGCGGCGGGCGTGCCGGTGGACAATGACATCGGCCTGTTCTTCCGCTCGCTGGCCAGCCCCGGGTCGGATTGGGACATGTACGATTCCCCGCCGCGGGTGGTGGCGGTGACCGGCTCGAACGGCAAGTCGACCACCTCGGCGCTGATCCACCACATCCTGCAGAGCGCCGGGCGCGAGAGCCAGCTCGCGGGCAACATCGGCCGCGGCGTGCTCGACATCGACCCGCCGGGTGACGGCGGCGTCGTGGTGCTGGAGCTGTCGAGCTACCAGACCGATCTTGCGCGGTCGCTGACCCCGGACGTGGCGGTCTTCACCAACCTCTCGCCCGACCACCTCGACCGGCACGGCGGCATGGGCGGCTATTTCGCCGCCAAGCGCCGGCTCTTCGCCGAGGGCGGGCCGGACCGCTGCGTGATCGGCGTGGACGAGCACGAGGGGCTCTACCTTGCAAACCAGCTCTCCGAGGCGCCGACCGACGACCGGGTGATCCGCGTGTCGTCGGGCACCAAGCTCGCCGGGCCGGGCTGGCTGGTCTATGCGCGCAAGGGCTTTCTCACCGAGTGGCGCAAGGGACGGCAGGTGGCCTCGATCGACCTGCGCACCGTCAGGGGGCTGCCGGGGGCGCACAATCACCAGAATGCCTGCGCCGCCTATGCGGCCTGCCGGGCGCTCGGCGTGGCGCCGCGGCAGATCGAGGCGGCCTTCCACAGCTTCGAGGGTCTGCCGCACCGCAGCCAGATCGTGGCCGAGGCCGGCGGCGTGACCTTCGTCAACGACAGCAAGGCAACCAATGTCGATGCGGCGGTGAAGGCGCTGCTGGCCTTCAAGAACATCCGCTGGATCTGCGGCGGGCTGATGAAGGAGGGCGGGCTCTCCGGGCTCGCGCCGGGGCTGGCCCATGTCACCAAGGCCTATGTGATCGGCCGCGAGGCCGCGACCTTCGCGCTTGGCCTGCCGGGCGTCGAGGCCGAGGTCTGCACCGACATGGCCACCGCGGTGGCGCAGGCGCGGGCCGAGGCGCAGCCGGGCGACGTCGTTCTGCTGGCGCCCGCGGCGGCGAGCTTCGACCAGTACGACAGTTTCGAGAAGCGCGGCGAGGATTTCGCCGAGAAGGTGCGCGCGGGGCTCTGAGACCTCGCGCGGCGGCACGCCGTCAGGTGTCGCGCATCGGCGCCAGCAGCCCGCCGTAGAACGCCTGCGGGTGCACCACGCCGAGCTGCGCGGGGATCTTCGGCAGGTCGAGGATGCGGGCGATGGCGAAGCGGTGTGCCCCGCCTCCGGTGCGCAACAGCGTGCCGTCGCGGCCGACGTGCAGCAGGATGCCGCCGTGTTCGCGGCGGAAATACTCGGGCAGTTCGGCCCGGGTCAGCAGGCGGCCCCGGCGGCGGGTCTCTTCGAAGACCTCGTCGAGCCGCTTGTAGCGGGCCACGAGCTGCTCTTCGGTGGCGCATTCGTCGGGGGTCTTGCCCTGGGCGATCTCGGCCAGCAGCTTCTGGAACAGCGGCGTGTCGCGCCAGGGCGTGCCGCCCTCGAAATGCATGCGGCAGCTCAGCAGCTTGCGGTTGTCCTCGACCGAGCGGCGCTGCTGGTCCCAGTTGCCACCGAGGATCATGCCGCTCTGCTGGCGGCGCAGCGGGCGCTTGCCGGCGTAGATGTAGTTCACGTCGCGGGCATCGACCCGGATCAACTCGTCCGACAGCGGCGCGCCCGGCCCGTAGCGCAGCCGGTTCCACATGTCGCGCAGCGCCTTGCGCGGCACCTGCGCGTGCAGGTCCCGGAGCCAGTTGCTGGGATAGAGCGTCGGGTGGTCGGTGAAGGCCATGAGGCTGCCTGATGTGACAATCGCATGACAAAATGTAACGGAAGGGTGACGATTTCAAGAGTCCTCGCGCGCGTCGGCGGTGTTGTGACCCTCGCGACCGGCAGGGCGCGGGGGCAGGGGACCACGATGCCCTCTTTTCTCCCCCGTCCGCGAGTCGTAGAGGACGGGCATGGAATATGACGTGATCGTGCTGGGTGCCGGGGCTGCCGGTCTGATGGCTGCCGCAACCGCCGGGCAGGCGGGGGCGCGCGTGCTCCTGCTGGACCATGCCGACAAGGCGGGCAAGAAGATCCTGATCTCGGGCGGTGGGCGCTGCAACTTCACCAACATGGGCGCCGGGCCGGAGTGCTTCCTGTCGGAGAACCCGCATTTCGCCAAGTCCGCGCTCGCGCGCTACACGCAATGGGACTTCCTGGGACTGATCCAGCGCTACGGCATCGCCTGGCATGAGAAGACCCTGGGCCAGCTCTTCTGCGACGGTTCGGCTCGGCAGGTGGTGGCGATGCTGCTCGAGGAATGCGCCCGCGGCGGAGTCGACATCCGCCTGTCGACGCAGATCGGCGAGGTCGGTCACGCGGACGGGCATTTCCGCGTTGCCGGGGCCCGTGCACCGCAGATGGTCATCGCCACCGGCGGGCCGTCGATCCCGAAGATGGGGGCGAGCGGCATCGCCTACCAGATCGCCGAGCGGTTCGGCCTGCCTCTCGTCACGCCGCGCCCCGCGCTGGTGCCCTTCACGCTGGGGGCGGACGCACAGGCCTTCCGCGACATCTCCGGCGTCTCCTGTCCGGTCACCGCGCGCGTCGGCACGGCCTCCTTCCGCGAGGCCGCGCTGTTCACCCACAAGGGCCTCTCGGGGCCGGCGATCCTGCAGGTCTCGTCCTACTGGCAACCGGGCGAGCCCGTCGTGCTGTCGCTGCTCGACAATGCCATGGACCTGCTGCGCGAGGCCCGGCGGCGCGCCCCGCGCAGCCACCTGCGCGCGGCGCTGAGCGAACATCTCCCGAACCGCCTGGCCGAGGTGCTGGCGACCCGGATCGTGCTGGAGAAGGAGCTCGGCAACAGCTCCGACGCCGAGCTCGAGCGGGTCGCGGGCGCACTGACGCAGCTGACCTTCCACCCGACGGGCACCGAGGGCTACGCCAAGGCCGAGGTCACGGCGGGCGGGATCTCGACCGCGGCGCTGTCCTCGCGCAGCATGGAGGCGAAGACGGTCCCGGGGCTCTATGCCATCGGCGAGGCGGTCGATGTCACCGGCTGGCTGGGTGGCTACAATTTCCAATGGGCCTGGTCTTCCGCTTGGGCCGC
This sequence comes from Alloyangia pacifica, assembly GCF_020524285.1. Lineage (GTDB taxonomy): Bacteria > Pseudomonadota > Alphaproteobacteria > Rhodobacterales > Rhodobacteraceae > Salipiger > Salipiger pacificus_B. Next base: position 235,939 of record NZ_JAIVKX010000004.1, on the reverse strand, counting down.
GGGCACCGCGATCGCCGAACGCCGCGCGGGCTGAACGGCGCAGGCAGTCCGGGGCGTTGCGCTAGGCGTGGACCTTCCCGGAGGCAGCGAAGGCATGGGACGTGTCGTCCCCTGTCTCTCCCATTCTGCCAGACGGCGGCTTTGACGCCGCTCCCGGTCCGGGGATGAACAGCGCAAAATTTACCTAACGGCATCCGCGGCATCACGCTATCATGAGGCGACCGATATTTTTCGGCGCAACCATAAGGAATGCATTCATGGAAGGTATTGCAGCACTCATTGTTCAGGCAATTGCAGGGATGGTCGGCGGGGGCGTCGCGGGGCAGGTGGTCAAGACCGTCGGCATGGCGGTGCTTCCGAAGCTTCTGTCGGGCGCGGTCGGCGGCATCCTCGGCGGCTCGGCGATCGGCGCGCTTCTCGGCGGCGGCGATCCGACGGCGGCGGCCGATGCGGCCACCGCCGCGGGCGGCATGGATATCGGTGCCCTGATCGGGCAGCTTCTTGGCGGCGCGGCCGGGGGCGGCGTGCTGACCGCGATCGTCGGCCAGTTCCTCGGCAAGAAGTGAGCCCCCGGGAGCGGGCGCAGCCGCTGCCCGCTCTCGACGTCGCAAGGGGCGTCAGGCCTTGGGCCGCACGGTCGTCAGATGGCCTGCCGCGCCGGCGTGCACCTGCGGCGGACGCGCGGGGAGGCCGCCGCCGTGACCCTTCCCAAAAGGCACCGCAGGTGCTAGCCTCTGCCGCAAGACCCGGGAAAACCCGGGCTATCAGGCAAATTGAGCGGTATTCCCATGACGGAAATGGTCTACGGCGCGGTCTCCGTGCGCGATGGCGAACCTGTCCTGCCCAAATGGTGGCGGACGGTGGACAGGTGGTCGCTGTCCTGCGTGCTGATGCTCTTCGGGGTCGGCATCCTGCTGGGGCTCGCGGCCTCGCCGCCGCTGGCCGAGCGCAACGGCTTCGCGCCCTTCCACTACGTGCAGCGGCAGGCCTTCTTCGGTGGGCTGGCGCTGACCGCGATGTTCCTGACCTCGATGATGACCCCGGTGATGGTGCGCCGCGCGGCGGTGATCGGCTTTGCCTTCGCCTTCGCCTCGCTGCTGGCGCTGCCCGTCCTGGGGACCGACTTCGGCAAGGGCGCGGTGCGCTGGTACTCGCTGGGCTTTGCCTCGGTGCAGCCCTCGGAGTTCCTCAAGCCGGTCTTCGCCGTGGTCGCCGCATGGCTGATGGCTGCGAGCCAGGAGATCGGCGGCCCGCCGGGCAAGAGCTGGTCCTTCGGCCTGACCTGCGCCATCGTCATCACCCTCGCGCTGCAGCCCGACTTCGGGCAGGCCTGCCTCGTGCTCTTCGGCTGGGGCGTGATGTGGTTCGTCGGCGGCGCGCCGATGGTCCTGCTGCTCGGCCTTGCCGGGCTGGTGGTCCTGGGCGGCACCTTTGCCTACAACAACTCCGAGCATTTCGCCCGCCGCATCGACGGCTTCCTGACGCCCGACGTCGACCCCACCACCCAGCTCGGCTACGCCACCAACGCCATCCGCGAGGGCGGCTTCTTCGGCGTCGGCGTTGGCGAGGGGCAGGTGAAATGGTCGCTGCCGGACGCCCATACCGACTTCATCATCGCCGTCGCCGCCGAGGAATACGGGCTGGTGCTGGTCATGGTGATCATCGCGCTCTACGCCACGGTGGTGGTGCGCTCGATGCTGCGGCTGATGCGCGAGCGCGATCCCTTCATCCGTCTCGCCGGGACCGGCCTTGCCGCGATGTTCGGCGTGCAGGCGATGATCAACATGGGCGTCGCCGTGCGCCTGCTGCCCGCCAAGGGCATGACGCTGCCCTTCGTCAGCTACGGCGGCTCGTCGCTGATCGCGGGCGGCATTGCCGTCGGCATGCTGCTGGCCTTCACCCGCACTCGCCCGCAGGGCGAGATCGGCGAGATCCTGCGCGCAAGGATGCGCTGATCCGGGGCCCGGGATGCGGCGCTTTCGCGCCGTGCCCGGCTGCGTTAGACGGGCGCGAAACCGTGTCAGCGCGCCCGGGTCACGAGACGAGTCGGTGCGGTGATGAATTGAGGCAGCGGGGCACAAGACCCCGCGCAGGAACGAGGTCGAGCACATGGCGCAACACGGCGGGCCGGACCAAGGCAAGCAGCCCCTTCTGGTCATCGCGGCGGGCGGCACCGGCGGGCACATGTTTCCGGCGCAGGCGCTGGCCGAGATCATGCTGCGCCGCGGCTGGCGGGTGAAGCTCTCGACCGATGCCCGCGGGGCGCGCTACACCGGCGGCTTTCCGCATTCCACCGAGATCGAAGAGGTCTCCTCGGCCACCTTCGCGCGGGGCGGCATCGTCTCCAAGGCGATGGTGCCGCTGCGCATCGTGAAGGGCGTGCTGTCCATGGCCCGGCGCTTCCGCCGCGACCGTCCGAACGTGGTGGTGGGCTTCGGCGGCTACCCGTCGATCCCGGCGCTTGGCGCGGCGCGGCTGCTGAAGCTGCCCTCGATGATCCACGAGCAGAACGGCGTGCTGGGCAAGGTGAACGAGAAATTCGCCCGCAAGGTCGATGCCGTGGCCTGCGGCACCTGGCCGACGCGCCTGCCCGAAGGGGTCGAGGGCATCCCTGTCGGCAACCCGGTGCGCAACGCCGTGCGCGAGCGGGCGGGGGCGGGCTACATCCCGCCGGGCGACTACCCGATGTCGCTGCTGGTGATCGGCGGCTCGCAGGGCGCGCGCATCCTGTCGGACGTGGTGCCGCCCGCCATCGAACGCCTGCCGATGGAGATCCTGCGCCACCTGCGGATCAGCCACCAGGCGCGCGACGAGGACGGCGAGCGGGTGGCGAAGTTCTACTACGAGCACGGCATCGATGCCGAGGTGCAGCCCTTCTTCAACGACGTGCCCGCGCGCATGTCCGAGGCGCAGCTGGTGATCTCGCGCTCGGGCGCGTCCTCGGTGGCCGATATCTCGGTGATCGGGCGGCCCTCGATCCTGATCCCCTACGCGGCCGCGCTTGCGGATCACCAGACGGTCAATGCGCAGGGGCTGGTCGATGCCGGCGCCGCGATCCGCATTCCGGAAAGCAAGCTCTCGGTCGAGGCGATGACCGAGGCGATGATGGCGGTGCTCTGCAACCCCGAGGGCGCTGCGCAAATGTCGCGCGCGGCGCTGTCGATCTCGCATCCTGACGCCGCGCTCGGTCTGGCGCAGATGGTCGAGGAACTGGCAGGGTTCGGATCCGAGGATACATACGAAGAAGAGCCGGATGCCTATTACTCCGGCGAAGAAAAAGAGCAGGCGTATGAGCAGGAGACGGGGCAGAGATGAAAGATGAGAAATTCACCGAGGAAGGCGCGCGCATGAGCCCGGCGACCAAGCTACCGGGCGATGTCGGCCCGATCCACTTCGTCGGCATCGGCGGCATCGGCATGTCGGGCATCGCCGAGGTGCTGCTCAACCACGGCTACGCGGTGCAGGGGTCGGACCTCAAGTGCTCCAAGATCACCGAGCGCCTGGTTTCGCTGGGCGCGGTGGTCTTCGAGGGCCAGCGCGCCGAGAACCTCGAGAACGCGCAGGTGGTGGTGATCTCCTCGGCGATCAAGCCGGGCAACCCCGAGCTCGACGAGGCGCGGCGGCGCGGCCTGCCGGTGGTCCGCCGGGCCGAGATGCTGGCCGAGCTGATGCGGCTCAAGTCGAACATCGCGGTGGCGGGCACCCACGGCAAGACCACGACCACCACCATGGTCGCGACGCTTCTGGATGCCGGGGATCTCGATCCCACGGTGATCAACGGCGGCATCATCCACGCCTACGGTTCGAACGCCCGCGTCGGTCTCGGCGAGTGGATGGTGGTCGAGGCCGACGAGAGCGACGGCACCTTCAACCGCCTGCCGGCGACCATCGCCATCGTCACCAACATCGATCCCGAGCACATGGAGCACTGGGGTTCGATCGAGAAGCTGCGCGACGGCTTCTACCAGTTCGTCTCGAACATTCCCTTCTACGGCGTCGCCGTCTGCTGCACCGACCACCCCGAGGTGCAGGCGCTGGTGGGCCGGGTGACCGACCGCCGGGTGATCACCTACGGGTTCAACGCCCAGGCCGACGTGCGCGCGGTCAACCTGCGCTATGAAAAGGGCGTGGCGCATTTCGACGTCGCCTTCCAGGCCGAGGACACGGTGATCGAGGGCTGCACCCTGCCGATGCCCGGCGATCACAACGTCTCGAACGCGCTCTCGGCCATCGCCATCGCGCATCACCTTGGCATGACCGCCGACGAGATCCGCGCGGCGCTGGCGGGCTTCGGTGGCGTCAACCGCCGCTTCACCCGCGTCGGCGAGGTGAACGGGGTGACGATCATCGACGACTACGGCCACCATCCGGTGGAGATCGCTGCGGTGCTGAAGGCGGCGCGGCAGGCCTCGGAAGGCCGGGTGATCGCGGTGCACCAGCCGCACCGCTACTCGCGGCTTCACACGCTGTTCGACGATTTCTGCACCTGCTTCAACGAGGCCGACGTGGTCGCCATCGCCGAGGTCTACGCCGCGGGCGAGGAGCCGATCGAGGGCGCGAGCCGCGACGATCTCGTCGCCGGGCTGATCCGTCACGGCCACCGCCACGCCCGCGCGATCCTCTCCGAGGACGATCTCGAGCGGCTGGTGCGCGAGCAGGCGCGTCCGGGTGACATGGTGGTCTGCCTCGGCGCGGGGACGATCTCGGCCTGGGCCAACAATCTGCCCGCGCGGCTGGAGACGTGAGTCGGGGCTGGCCATGAGCGTGCTCTGGGCCATCGCGGGCGTGATCGTCCTGCTCTCGGCGGTGGCGGTGCTGGGGATCCTGCGCCGCCTCGTCTTCTTCTTCGCGCTGGCTTTCTTCGCGGGGCTGGCGCTGCAGATCCATCACGACCCCTCGGGCAGCGCGGCGCTCATCGCCAGCACCGGGGGAGGGCTGCTGGTGGCCTGGCCGGTGCGGCGCTTCCTCACCGGGATGCTGATCTGAGGTGACGCGGGTCAGCGCTCGCCGAGCGATTTCGTTTTGGGGCCGGGCGGTCACTCAACGCGCGGCTAGCTTGCGACTTGCCCATACCTGCGCCACTCTGGCCCGAGCTGCCGGAGTTGCCGCATGACCCTATCGCTCTTTCTCGCCTGTCTCTGGCTGGTGCTGGCCAATGTGCTGGCGATGATCCCCTCGCGTGACAATCACTGGAGCCGCGCTTACGTGCTGATCGCGCTCGGCCTGCCGCTGCTTGGCTGGGTGTGGTGGCAGAACGGCCCCTGGGTGGCGCTGCTGGTGCTGATCGCCGGGGCGAGCGTGCTGCGCTGGCCGGTGCTCTACCTTCTGCGCTGGCTGCGCGGGCGCGTATCCTGATCCTGTCGCGGGGCCTTTACCCGCGCCGCGGAACGCGTCAGAACGCTGCACATGATTGACCAGCTCCCTCCCGTCCGGGGCCGCCTGACCGAAGGCCGCCCGCTTTCCGAACTCACCTGGCTGCGCGTCGGCGGGCCCGCCGAGGTGCTGTTCCAGCCCGCCGATCTGCAGGATCTGCAGGATTTCCTCGCCGCGCTGCCGGCGGAGGTGCCGGTCTTTCCGATGGGCGTCGGCTCGAATCTGATCGTGCGCGACGGCGGCATGCGCGGGGTGGTGATCCGCATGGGGCGCGGCTTCAATGGCATCGAGACCGAAGGCACCCGCGTCACCGCAGGCTGCGCGGCGCTTGACGCGCATGTGGCGAGGCGCGCGGCGCAGGCTGGGGTGGACCTGACCTTCCTGCGTACGATTCCCGGCTCGATCGGCGGGGCGGTGCGGATGAACGCGGGATGCTACGGCACCTATGTCGCCGATCACCTGGTCGAGGTGCGCGTGGTGACCCGGCACGGTGCGCTGCTGACCCTGCCGGCCGCCGAGCTGAAGCTGCAGTACCGTCAGTCCGAGCTGCCCGAGGGCGCGGTGGTCGTCGAAGCGGTCTTCGAGGGGCCGCAGGGCGATCCCGAAGAGCTCGCGGCGCGGATGGACGCGCAGCTGAAAAAGCGCGACGAAACCCAGCCGACGAAGGACCGCACCGCGGGCTCGACCTTCCGCAACCCGGCGGGATTCAGCTCGACCGGGCGCGCGGACGACACGCATGACCTGAAGGCCTGGAAGGTGATCGACGAGGCCGGAATGCGCGGCGCCACGCGGGGCGGGGCGCAGATGAGCCCGATGCATTCCAACTTCCTGGTGAACACCGGTGAGGCAAGTGCCGCCGATCTTGAAGGTCTCGGCGAGGAAGTTCGAAAAAGGGTTTTCCAACACAGTGGTTTGCAGCTACAGTGGGAAATCATGCGGGTCGGCGATCCGCTTGAAAACTGAGGGCGTTACACGCCCCAACGATAAAAGCAGCACCCCCAGGCAGGGTGCGATGAACGAGGCGGCAGTCTTCCCAGAATCAACTCAGGGTCGCGCGCCGTGGTGAATCAGGTTCGCGCGCCGAATTGAGCGGCACGCGGGCGGCTGACCGGGGCAAACCCCGGCGGCAGGCATGGCGGGCATGGCCCGCGCAACGAGGCGGTTTTGGGGATGTCGAGCAGGGCAGCTCCCAAAGTGGCGGTATTGATGGGCGGACCTTCGGCTGAGCGCGAGGTCTCGCTGAGTTCCGGTCGGGAATGTGCCGCCGCTTTGCGGAATGAGGGATTTGAGGTGATCGAACTGGACGCGGGGCCGGACCTGGCCGTGCGGCTTGCGGACCTGTCTCCCGACGTTGTTTTCAACGCACTTCACGGCCGCTGGGGCGAGGATGGCTGCGTGCAGGGCCTGCTCGAGTGGATGCGGCTTCCCTACACCCATTCCGGCGTTCTGGCCTCGGCCGTCGCCATGGACAAGGAGCGCTCCAAGCAGGTCTACCGCGCGGCCGGGCTGCCGGTGGTCGACAGCGTCCTGGCGTCCAAGTCCGAGGTGGCCGCCAGCCACATGCTGCCGCCGCCCTACGTGGTGAAACCCTACAACGAGGGCAGCTCGGTCGGCGTCTACCTGGTGATGGATGGGGCCAACCAGCCGCCGCAGCTTTCTGACGAGATGCCCGAGACGGTGATGGTCGAGACCTATGCGCCGGGCCGCGAGTTGACCACGACGGTGCTCGGTGACCGTGCGCTCACCGTGACCGACATCCTCACCGACGGCTGGTACGATTACGACGCCAAATACAAGGCGGGCGGATCGCGCCACGTGGTGCCCGCGGAGATTCCGCAGGACATCTTCGACGCCTGCCTCGACTACGCGCTGCGCGCCCATCGCGCGCTCGGGTGCCGTGGCCTGAGCCGGACCGATTTCCGCTGGGACGAGAGCCGCGGCCTTGACGGGCTGGTGCTGCTCGAGACCAACACCCAGCCCGGTATGACGCCGACCTCGCTGGCGCCCGAGCAGGCGCAGGCCTGCGGCATGGAGTTCGGCGCGCTCTGCCGCTGGATGGTGGAGGATGCCTCATGCGACAGGTAGGCGCCGCGCCGACACGCGCACCGCAGGGCCAGGGCGCGCGTGCCCAGGTCTTCCGCTCCGATCCCGCGCCCTCGCGGCTGAAGTACCGGCTCGAGCGGCTCATGCTGACGCCGCTCTTCCGCTTCTCGCTGCGCTTCGGTCTACCCTTCCTGATCGGTGTCGGCGGCGCGAGCTGGTATTTCGCCATCGACAGCAACCGCGAGGCGTTCTTCGGCGCGGTCAACTCGATCCGGGATCAGATCGAGAGCCGCCCGGAGTTCCGCGTCGACCTCATGGCCATCGACGGCGCCAGCGACGGCGTTGCCGAGGACGTTCGCGAGATCCTGTCGCTCGACTTCCCGCTCAGCTCCTTCGACCTCGATCTCGACGAGATGCGCGGCATCGTTGCGGGCCTCGACGCGGTGAAGTCGGCCAGCCTGCGGATCAAGCAGGGCGGGGTGCTCGAGGTGTCCATCGTCGAGCGCGTGCCGGTGGTGCTCTGGCGCGGGCTGCGCGGCCTGGAGCTGCTGGACGATAGCGGCGTGCTGGTCGGTCCGGCGGGCACGCGGGCGGCGCATGTCGATCTGCCGGTCATCGCCGGGGCCGGGGCCGAGAGCCGCGTGCCCGAGGCGCTGGAGCTCTTCGCGGCCGCGGCGCCGATGGCCGCGCGGCTGCGCGGCCTGGAGCGCATCGGCAATCGCCGCTGGGACGTGGTCCTGGACGGCGGGCAACGCATCATGCTGCCCGAGGAGGGCGCCGTGCAGGCGCTCGAACGGGCGATGGCGATGGATGGCGCGGTCGACATGCTGTCGCGCGACATCGCGGCGGTGGACCTGCGGCTGGCGCAGCGTCCGACACTGCGGCTGCACGATGCGGCGGCACAGGAATACTGGCGGATCAAGTCCATCGAGACCGGGGAAACACGATAATGTTCGAGCTTTACGAGTCCCAGCGCGCGATGCGCAACATGCGCAAGGCGGCGATGCAGCGCGGTGTCGTTGCGGTGCTGGATGTGGGCAGCTCGAAGATCGCCTGCCTGGTGCTCCGCTTCGACGGCACCGAGCGCGGCACCGATAGCGGCGTCGGCTCGCTGGCCGGGCAGGCCGGCTTCCGGGTCATCGGCGCCGCCACCACCCGCTCGCGCGGGGTGCGCTTCGGCGAGATCGCCGCGATGACCGAGACCGAGCGCGCGATCCGCACCGCGGTGCAGGCGGCGCAGAAGATGGCGGGCATCCGGGTCGACCACGTGCTGGCCTGTTTCTCCGGCGCCGAGCCGCGCAGCTACGGGCTCGACGGCCAGGTCAGCATCGACGGCAGCATGGTGACCGAGCAGGACGTGGCGCGGGTGCTCTCCGCCTGCGACGTGCCCGACGTCGGCCATGGCCGCGAGGTATTGCACGCGCAGCCAGTGAACTTCGCGCTGGACCACCGCTCGGGCCTCAGCGATCCGCGCGGGCAGATCGGCCGCGAGCTGACCTGCGACATGCACATGCTGACGGTGAACGCCCAGGCGATCCAGAACCTCGCGCATTGCGTCAAGCGCTGCGACCTCGAACTCGCGGGCATTGCCAGCTCGGCCTACGTGTCCGGCGTGGCGGCGCTGGTCGAGGACGAGCAGGAGCTGGGCGCGGCCTGCATCGACATGGGGGGCGGCGCCACCGGCGTGTCGATCTTCATGAAGAAGCACATGATCTACGGCGACGCGGTGCCGATGGGCGGCGATCACGTCACCGGCGACATCTCCATGGGGCTGCAGATCCCCATGGCCATGGCCGAGCGCATCAAGACCTTCTACGGCGGCGTCGTGGCCACCGGCATGGACGACCGCGAGATGATCGAGATCTCCGGCGACACCGGCGACTGGCACCACGACCGGCGGCAGGTAAGCCGCGCCGAACTGATCGGCATCATGCGCCCGCGGGTGGAGGAGATCCTCGAGGAAGTCCGCGCCTGCCTCGACGCGGCCGGCTTCGAGCACCTGCCGAGCCAGCAGATCGTGCTGACCGGCGCCGCGAGCCAGATTCCCGGCCTCGACGGGCTGGCGAGCCGCATCCTCGGCAGCCAGGTCCGGCTGGGCCGACCGATGCGCGTGCACGGGCTGCCGCAGGCTGTGACCGGGCCGGGCTTTGCCTCGGCGGTCGGCATGTGCCTCTTCGCGGCGCATCCGCAGGACGAATGGTGGGACTTCGAGATCCCGATCGAACGCTATTCCTCGCGCTCGATCATGAAGGCAGTGAAGTGGTTCCGCGACAACTGGTGAAGGCTTGGCCCGGCCGCAGATAACCCCGTGTTCACGAAGAGTTCGGGGTGACGGGGCCGGGGCGATTTGAGTATGAATAGGCAGTCCCGCACGGAAGATGCGGGCAGTGGAGAGGCGAGCAGGCATCTCCGGACATAGATGAAGAGATTCGCGTGCGGCTTCTGCGGGGCAGGGGGCGCCACGGGTCGTTTTGTGCTACCGGCGGCGCAATGCGCAAGACTTGGTGGAAACGGGCGAAATCTCGCGCGGATAGTCAATCCGCAAGCCATATTTCGTGGTGGATCTGTGTTTTTTACGTGACCGAGCCCTAGTATCTCGGTAATAATTAACCCAAGGCGCAGGACAGGCGCGAAACAAGTCATAACGACAGGCGGAACATCACATGGCACTCAATCTCTCGATGCCCGGACAGGAAGAGCTGAAGCCCCGGATCACCGTATTCGGCGTCGGCGGAGCCGGTGGCAACGCAGTCAACAACATGATCACCAAGCAGCTCGAAGGCGTGGACTTCGTGGTTGCCAACACCGATGCGCAGGCTCTGCAGCAGAGCCTCTCCACCGCCAAGGTCCAGCTTGGCGTGAAGGTGACCGAAGGTCTCGGCGCGGGCGCCCGCCCGTCGGTCGGCTCGGCCGCCGCAGAGGAGAGCATCGAGCAGATCGTCGATCACCTCGCAGGCGCGCACATGTGCTTCATCACCGCCGGCATGGGCGGCGGCACCGGCACCGGCGCGGCCCCGATCATCGCGCAGGCCGCGCGTGAGCTCGGCGTGCTGACCGTCGGCGTGGTGACCAAGCCCTTCCAGTTCGAAGGCGCCAAGCGCATGCGCCAGGCGGAAGAGGGCGTCGAGCACCTGCAGAAGGTGGTCGACACGCTGATCATCATCCCGAACCAGAACCTGTTCCGTCTGGCCAACGAGAAGACCACCTTCACCGAGGCCTTCTCGCTTGCCGACGACGTGCTCTACCAGGGCGTCAAGGGCGTGACCGACCTGATGGTCCGCCCGGGCCTGATCAACCTCGACTTCGCCGACGTCCGCGCCGTGATGGACGAGATGGGCAAGGCGATGATGGGCACCGGCGAGGCGGACGGCGAAGACCGCGCCATCCAGGCCGCGGAGAAGGCGATTGCCAACCCGCTGCTCGACGAAATCAGCCTCAAGGGCGCCAAGGGCGTGCTCATCAACATCACCGGTGGCCACGATCTCACCCTGTTCGAACTGGACGAGGCGGCCAACCGCATCCGCGAGGAGGTCGACGCGGACGCCAACATCATCGTCGGCTCGACCCTCGACGACACGATGGAAGGCCGGATGCGCGTTTCGGTCGTCGCGACCGGCATCGACGCCTCGGCCTCGCACGGCGAAATCCCCGTGCCGCGCCGCCCGCTGGCGCAGCCGCTGACCCAGCCGGAAGAGCAGGCCGTCGAGGCTGCACCGCAGCCCGCCGCGGCGCCGCAGCCGGTGGCCGCACAGGTCGCGCCGCAGCAGGCTCCGGCCGCCGCTCAGCCGCAGTACGAAGAGGAAGAACCCTCGCTCTTCGGCGGCATGTCCGCTGGCCAGCAGGGCTACGAGGAAGAGGCGGCCGAGACCGACGACGGCCTGCCGCCGCCCGCCTACCGCCCGCAGCCGGCACAGCGCCAGGCCGAGGCCGCGCCGCTCGACGCCGCGCCCGAGAGCTTCGTTGCCCCGCGCGCGCCCGGCCAGCCTTCGGCGGATACGATGAAGCGCCTGCATGCCGCTGCCGCCCGCAACAACCGCCCGGGCCAGCCCGCCGCGGGGGCGCGTCCGCAGCAGCCGGCCGCCCCGCAGCGCGCGCCGGAAGGTGAGAAGCCGCGCTTCGGGATCAACTCGCTGATCAACCGCATGACCGGCCACCACGGTCACGAGCAGCAGGCACAGCCCGCGGCACCCGCCGCTCCGGCGGCGCCGCAGCAGCCGCAGGCCCGCCGCCAGCCGCCGATGCAGGCGCAGCGCCCGGCAGCGGCTCCCGCGCCGGCCCCGGAAGAGGCACCCGAGCAGGACCGGATCGAGATCCCGGCCTTCCTGCGCCGCCAGGCAAACTGACACAAATCGCCCGCGCGGCCTCGCGCGGGTGCACGATCTGCGTCACTTGAGCAAAAACACCCTCTCGGAAGAGAGGGTGTTTTTCTTTGTAAAGCAGTTAGTTGGAGGTTCTCTTGAGCGGCCCGGCACGCATCCGCCCATTAGGAAACCTGCATGTTTCATTTCGTTGCAATACTTGATTTGAGAACTGGCCCCCCTGTGAGTATCTCCCTGACAACAAAGGACGCGCGCCATGAGGAGGGGCGCTCCAGACAAAGGTGACCAAAGTGCAAACGACGATCCGCAGTGCAGTGAGCTTCCAGGGCGTGGGCCTTCATTCCGGCGCGCCTGTCCGGATGACCATTCGCCCGGCTGCCGCCGAGCACGGCATCTGGTTCAAGCGCACGGACATCGAAATCGGCGACGCCCTCGTTCCCGCCCGCTTTGACGCGGTCGAGATCTCGCCGCTCTGCACCCTCATCAAGAACCGCGCCGGCGTCTCCGTCTCGACCATCGAGCACGTGATGGCCGCGCTTGCCGGCTGCGGCATCCACAACGCGCTGATCGAGATCGACGGCCCCGAGGTTCCGATCGTCGACGGCTCGGCCGCGCCTTTCGTCCGCGCGATCCTCGCCCGCGGAGTGCGCGAACTGCGCGCCCCTGTCCGCGCCATCGAAGTGCTGAAGACCATCGAGGTCGAAACCCCCGGTGGCTGGGCCCGTCTCTCGCCGGGGCAGGGTACCACGATGGAGTTCCACATCGATTTCGCCGATGCCGCCATCGGCTCCCAGGACAAGGCGATCAACCTCGCCAACGGCAGCTTCGTGCGCGAACTCTGCGACAGTCGCACCTTCTGCCGCCAGGCCGACGTCGACGCGATGCAGGCCAACGGCAAGGCGCTCGGCGGCACCTATGAGAACGCGGTTGTCGTCGATGGCGACAAGATCCTCTCGCCGGGTGGCCTGCGCCACGCCGACGAGGCCGTGCGCCACAAGATGCTCGACGCCCTGGGTGACCTCTACACCGCCGGCGCGCCGATCATCGGCCACTACACCGGCTTCAAGGCCGGCCACGCGATCACCAACAAGCTGCTGCATGCGCTGTTCACCACGCCGGATGCGTTCCGCCTGACGGTGTGCGATGCGCAGATGGCTGCGCGCCTGCCCGGAGCCGGTGTCGAACGGGATGAGATCCCCGCGGTTGCGTGACAGCGGCCCCGCGCTCAAATCGCCGTTAAGGCGTTTTGCCCCGGAAATTTCTGTGCTAGGACCGAGCCAAGGCCCCGGAGGGGGCTTGGCAAGGAATGTGAGGTAAGTCGGGCATGGCAGGCGGCAGATCGCGAAATGCAGTGATCGGGGCGGCTTTCTCCGCGATTCTTCTGGCAGGCTGCGGAGCGCAGGAACTGCCCGGAACCGGCCCAGGCGGGGTTCCGATCGAGAATTACACGGCCGAGCAGATCTTCGAGCGCGGCGAGTTCGAAATGGAGCGCAGCGACGCCGAGCGCGCCGCCTTCTATTTCGGCGAGGTGGAGCGTCTCTACCCCTATTCGGACTGGGCCAAGCGTGCGCTGATCATGCAGGCCTACAGCTACCACCGGGCGAAGGATTACGAGAATTCGCGCTCGGCGGCACAGCGCTACATCGACTTCTATCCCAGCGACGAAGATGCCGCCTACGCGCAGTATCTTCTGGCGCTGTCGTATTATGACCAGATCGAGGAAGTCGGCCGCGACCAGGGGCTGACATTCCAGGCGCTGCAGGCGTTGCGCACGGTCATCGAACGCTACCCCGACAGCGAATACGCGCGCAGCTCGATCCTCAAGTTCGATCTCGCCTTCGACCACCTCGCGGCGAAGGAAATGGAGATCGGGCGCTACTATCTCAAGCGCGAGAATTACGGCGCCGCGATCAGCCGCTTCCGTGTCGTGGTCGAGGACTTCCAGACCACCACGCACACCGCCGAGGCGCTGCACCGGCTGGTCGAGGCCTATCTCTCGCTGGGGCTGGTGGAAGAGGCGCAGAGCGCCGGGGCGATCCTGGGGTACAACTACCGCGGCACGCAATGGTACGAGGACAGCTACAAGCTGCTCACCGGCCGCGGGCTGGAACTGGAAGCCGCGGGCGACAGCTGGCTGGCCCAGGTGTACCGCCAGATGATCAAGGGCCAGTGGATCTGAGGGAGAGCGGCTCGCCCGCCTGAATGGATGCTCCGAGCGCTTGAAATCCGAGATCTGCTGATTATCGACCGGCTGGACCTGAACTTCCAGCCGGGCCTCAACGTGCTCACCGGCGAGACCGGCGCGGGCAAGTCGATCCTGCTCGACAGCCTCGGATTCGTACTCGGCTGGCGCGGCCGCGCCGAACTGGTGCGCGCCGGCGCCGCGCAGGGCGAGGTCACCGCCGTTTTCGAATTGTCGCCGGGCCATGCCGCGCGCGCGGTTCTGGAGGACGTTGGGCTGCCGGTGTCGGATGAGCTGATCCTGCGCCGGGTGAACACGGCCGACGGCCGCAAGACCGCTTGGATCAACGACCGCCGCGCCAGCGGCGAGGTGCTGCGCCGCCTGTCGGAGACACTCGTGGAACTGCACGGGCAGCACGACGACCGAGGTCTGCTGAACCCCTCGGGCCACCGCGACATCCTCGACGCCTACGCGGCGCTGACCGCGGAACTCGCGACCGCCCGCGCGGCCTGGGCCGACCAGCGTAGCGCCCGCAAGCGCCTGTCGGAGGCCGAGACGGCGCTCGAGGCCGTGCGCGCCGAGGAGGACTTCCTGCGCCACGCCGTGGCCGAGCTGGACAAGCTCGCTCCCGAGGCCGGGGAAGAGGCCGAGCTCGACCAGAAGCGCCGCATGATGCAGGCCGCCGAGCGCATTCGCGCCGACATCGCCCGCGCCGGTCACACGCTGGGCAACGACGGGGCAGAGGGCGCCATGGCCGATGCGCTGCGCTGGCTCGAGGGCGCCTCGGACGGCGCCGAAGGGCGTCTGGACGCGGCGATCTCTGCGCTGACCCGCGCCATGGCCGAGCTCGACGAGGCCGCGCGCGAGGTCGAGGACACGCTGGACGCCCTCGACTTCGATCCCCGTGCACTGGAAGACACCGAGGAGCGGCTCTTTGCCATCCGCGGCCTTGCCCGCAAGCACAACGTGCTGCCCGATGAGCTGGCGCCGCTGCGCGAGACGCTCTCGGCCCGGCTTTCGGCGCTGGACCATTCCGCCGAAGAACTGGAGGCGCTGAACGCCGAGGTGCGCCGCACCGAGAAAGCTTATGACGCCGCCGCGACCGCGCTGACCGCTGCGCGTAGCGAGGCCGCCGCGCGGCTCGACACCGCCGTCGCCGCCGAACTGGCGCCGTTGAAGATGGAACGCGCCGTCTTCCGCACCGAGATCACCGGGGCGCCCGAAGGCCCCGAGGGGCGCGACGCCGTGGCCTTCACCGTCGCCACCAACCCCGGCGCGCCGTCCGGGCCGCTCAACAAGATCGCCTCGGGCGGCGAGCTGTCTCGGTTCCTTCTGGCGCTCAAGGTCTGCCTGTCGGAAGAACAGGGCGGTGAGGTGACGATGATCTTCGACGAGATCGACCGGGGCGTTGGCGGCGCGACCGCCGCCGCCGTGGGCCGCCGCCTCGCGGCGCTGGCCGAGGGCGGGCAGGTGCTGGTCGTTACCCATTCGCCGCAGGTGGCGGCGCTCGGTGCGCATCACTGGCGCGTGGCGAAACGGGTGGAGAACGATATCACCCTGTCGTCGGTCACGCCGCTCGGCGAGGACGAGCGCGAGGACGAGATCGCGCGCATGCTGGCGGGCGACACGGTCACCCCCGAGGCGCGGGCGGCGGCGCGGGCGCTCCTGGTCGGCTGAGGCGCGGGCGGTCCCCTCGGCATTTTGCGTATTTGAGAAGAGAAGAAGGGGCTGGCGCGGCGCGCCTTCCCGCTCTTCCCTTGTGCGCTTCTTCTCTTTCCAAATACGCATGGCCCACCGTCTGCCACCCGCGCCGCGCCGGGGAGAGGCGCCCGCAATGAAAAAGGCCCGCCCGGAGCGTCTCCGGGCGGGCCTTCGTGTTCAGGCGTCTCGGGGCGTCAGCCCAGCTCTGCGAGCCGTGCCAGCGCTTCCTTGAGCTTCGCCTCTTCCTCTTCGCGTGCGGCGAGGTTGTCGCGGGTCTCCTGGACCACCTCTTCCGGCGCGCTCTCGGCGAACTTCGGGTTCTTCAGACGGCCGCGCAACCCGCCGAGTTCCTTGGCGAGCTTCTGCAGGGCCTTCTCGAGCCGGGCCTTTTCCTCGGCGACGTCGATGATCCCCGCCAGCGGCAGGCCAAAGGTGCCACCGCTCAGCGCCAGCGCCGCGGTGCCCTTGGGCATTTCCTCGACCTCGGTCAGGCCCTCGATCCGCGCGTAGCGTTTCACGAAGGCTTCGTTGGTCTCGTAGGCGGCCTTCGCGTCGGGCGTCATGCCCTTGACCACGCAGGGCACGTAGGCGCCGGCGGGCACGTGCATCTGCGCACGGGCCGAGCGGATCGCCTCGATCATCCGGATCACCCAGTTCAGCTCGGCGTCGGCCTGCGGATCGACCATCTCGGCGGCGCTGTACTCCGGCCAGTCGGCGTGGATCAGCATCTTGGGACGTTCGCGCTGCGCCCAGAGCTCTTCGGTGACGAAGGGCATGATCGGGTGCAGCAGGATCAGGCACTGGTCGAAGGCCCAGGCGTAAGTGGCGCGGGTCTCGGCCTTGGCGGCCTCGTCCTCGCCGTGGAACACCGGCTTGGTGAACTCGAGGTACCAGTCGCAGAAGGTGCCCCAGACGAAGGCATAGAGCGCCTGCGCCGCGTCGTTGAAACGGTAGTCAGCCAGCGCTGCGTCCACCGTCTCGCGGGTCTTGGCGACCTCGCCCTTGATCCAGCGGTTGAGGGGCAGGGTGGTCTCGGGCACGGCATCCGCATGGGACAGCTCGAACACGCCGTTCATCTGCGCGTAGGAGGCGGCGTTCCACAGCTTGGTGCCGAAGTTGCGGTAGCCGGCGATACGCTGCATGTCGAGCTTCAGCACGCCGCCGAGCGAGGCCATGGCGGCATTGGTGAAGCGCAG
This sequence comes from Alloyangia pacifica, assembly GCF_020524285.1. Classification (GTDB taxonomy): domain Bacteria; phylum Pseudomonadota; class Alphaproteobacteria; order Rhodobacterales; family Rhodobacteraceae; genus Salipiger; species Salipiger pacificus_B. The sequence goes on along the minus strand of NZ_JAIVKX010000004.1, from coordinate 219,125 downwards.
CGCATCGGCACCGTACTCGTCGATGATCTCCAGCGGGTCTACGACGTTGCCGAGCGACTTCGACATCTTCTTGCCCTTGGCGTCGCGCACAAGGCCATGCAGGTAGACGTCCTTGAAGGGGATCTCGTCCACCACGGCGAGCTGCATCATCATCATCCGGGCGACCCAGAAGAACAGGATGTCCTGCCCGGTGACCAGCACGTCGGTCGGGAAGTACTTCTTCAGCTCCGGCGTCTGCTCGGGCCAGCCCAGCGTGCCGATCGGCCAGAGGCCCGACGAGAACCAGGTGTCGAGCACGTCGGGGTCGCGGAAGACCGGGATCGCCTGCGGGCGGCGGCGCTGGTCGACACCGGTGAAATCGGTGCCCTGCTGCAGCAGCGCGGCGAGATGGTCCTCGGCGGCGGCGGCATCCTCGACGATCAGGAACTCGGCGTCCTCGCCGAAGACCGCCTTCATCTGCTCGATGGCCTCGCCTTCCGAGGCGGCGCAGAACGAGCGCCACTCGTCGCCCATGCCCGGGGTGTGCCAGACCGGGATCTGGTGGCCCCACCACAGCTGGCGCGAGATGCACCAGGGCTCGATGTTCTCGAGCCAGTGGTAATAGGTCTTCTCGCCGCTCTCGGGCATGATCCGCACGCGGCCCTCGCGCACGGCGTCGAGCGCCGGGCCGACGATCTGCGCGGTGTCGACGAACCACTGGTCGGTGAGCATCGGCTCGATCACCACCTTCGAGCGGTCGCCGAAGGGCTGCATGATGGGCTTGGCCTCGACCAGCGGCACCCATTGTTCCGGTTCGTCCAGCGCCTCGCCGCCTTCCTCGGGGGCGGGCGGCGCCTTGGCCGCCGCCTTGCCGAGGCGCGGGTCGGTGGCCTCGGTCATCACCGCGAGACCCTCGGCGGTGATCTCGGCGATCACCGCTTCACGCGCCGCGAAACGGTCGAGGCCGCGCAGGTGGTCGGGCACGAGGTTGAGCTTGTCGGCCTCGTGCTCGTCGAGCGTCAGCTCGCCGCGGGCAACCTGCTGGGCGATCTCGGCGGCTTCGGCGTAGGGATGACCATCCTCGCGCATGGTGGCGCGGGTGTCCATCAGGCGGTAGCAGGGGATGCCGCCGCGCTTGGCCACGCCGTAGTCGTTGAAGTCGTGCGCGCCGGTGATCTTCACCGCGCCCGAGCCGAAGGTCGGATCGGGGTATTCATCGGTGATGATCGGGATCAGGCGGCGGTGCTCCTTCGGGCCCACGGGGATCTCGCAGAGCTTGCCGACGATCGGCGCGTAGCGCTCATCCGAGGGGTGCACCGCGACCGCGCCGTCACCGAGCATGGTCTCGGGGCGGGTGGTGGCGATGGAGATGTAGTCCCGCTCCTCGGAGAAGAGCACGTTGCCGTCCTCGTCCTTCTCGACGTAGGTGTAGGTCTCGCCGCCGGCGAGCGGGTACTTGAAGTGCCACATGTGGCCCGGCACCTCGATGTTCTCGACCTCGAGGTCAGAGATCGCGGTCTCGAAATGCGGGTCCCAGTTCACCAGCCGCTTGCCGCGGTAGATCAGGCCCTTCTCGTACATGTCGACGAAGACCTTGATCACCGCGTCGTGGAAGTTGCCCTCCTCGCCCGCGGGGGCACCCTCGGCCCCCGACATGGTGAAGGCGTTGCGCGACCAGTCGCAGGAGGCGCCGAGGCGCTTGAGCTGGTTGATGATCGTGCCGCCGGACTGCTGCTTCCATTCCCAGACCTTCTCGAGGAAGGCCTCGCGGCCCATCTCGCGACGGGTGGCATTGTTCTTGTCCTTGGCCAGTTCGCGCTCGACGACCATCTGCGTGGCGATGCCCGCGTGGTCCTGCCCCGGCTGCCAGAGCGTGTCGAAGCCGCGCATCCGGTGCCAGCGCACGAGGATGTCTTGCAGCGTATTGTTGAACGCGTGGCCCATGTGCAGCGAGCCGGTCACGTTCGGCGGCGGGATCATGATGCAGAAGCTCTCGTCGCGCGAGGCATTGGCCCCGGCCTTGAAGGCTCCGCTGTCTTCCCACGCCTTGTAGATGCGCGCCTCGGCCTCGGCCGCGTTGAAGGTCTTTTCCATCGCCATGGCTGCGTTCCCATGCCTGCTTTGTGCTGTTGTCCGGACCCTCCTACCGAAAGGCTCGGCAAAGGGAAAGCGCCGCTTGCGCAGGGGAGGCTTCACGGGGCGGGCTTTGCGAGGGGACGCAGCGAGGCTGATGGCTGGAAAAGAAAAACGGCGGTGCCAGGGAGGAGGAGAGGCACCGCCGTTCCGTGTCACGAAAGCCCGAGGAGGAGGAGAAGAAGGGCTTCCGATCCGGTCGGGCCCGAGGGAGGCCCTATGTAGGGTGCGGCGATCTCAGGGAGGAGGAGAGAGATCGCCGCTGCATCGACGCCCCAGGGAGGAGGAGAGGGGCTCCGAAGCTTCTGGAGGCACCTGAATTCTGTGCCCCGGTATCTGGCGCGGCGGTCTCAGGGAGGAGGAGAGAGACCGCCGCTGCATCGTTGCCCCAGGGAGGAGGAGAGGGGCTCCGAAACTTTGGGGCGACCTCCTGGAGGAAGCCCCGGTATCTGGTGCGGCGGTCTCAGGGAGGAGGAGAGAGACCGCCGCTGCATCGTTGCCCCAGGGAGGAGGAGAGGGGCTCCGAAGCTCTGGGGGCGACCTCTTGGAGGAGGCCCCGGTATTTGGTGCGGCGATCTCAGGGAGGAGGAGAGAGATCGCCGCTGTATCGATGCCCCAGGGAGGAGGAGAGGGGCTGTCGATGTCTGGACCTTGCGGCCCGTGTCTTTGTGGCGGTGACCTCAGGGAGGAGGAGAGAGGTCACCGCCTTAACGAACCGGCTCAGGGAGGAGGAGAGAGCCGGGACGTGTTCGAAATCTTATGCCTCGTAGGCGGCCTGGTAGGCGATCCGGCGGATCATCGAGCGGTGCAGCCCGAGGTCGCTCAGTTCGCGGTTGCTCAGCGATGCGAGCTCGCCGAAGGTCTGCTTGTACAGGCGGCGGCGTGCGAGGGCAGTGCGGAAGCGCTCGACGAATCCTTCGGAGCGGCCTGCGATGCGGGTGGTGTCGGTTGCGTATGCCATGTGCGTCTGTGCCCGTCTGGCTGGATGGTTGCGTCTGTCTTTCGTTGACCCATAGATGGGCCAGTTGCTGCGGGTGCACAATCCCGGGAGGGTTCAATGCCGCTATGCGGAAAATGCATGGGGAAAACCCCTTTGGATTGCGCGTTCTCGGGGGCTTATGCACAAGATTTAGGCGCACCGTGTCTGCGGTTTGCGCGGGGCGCAAGATGACGCAAGGGCACCATGCGTCCAGGGAAAGGAAGTAACCATGACCCAATTGTCCGACGCTATCACGAAGCTGCTCGAGAGCTTCGATCTGCCCGGTGGAGGCACCCTGATCTCGCGCGATATGATTCGAGCGATGCGTGTCGACGGCGGCAAGGTGAGCTTCGTGATCGAGGCGCCGAGCCCCGAGATCGCCCGCCAGATGGATGGCTTCCGCGCGGTGGTCGAGGCGAAGGTGGCCGAACTGCCGGGGGTGGAGAGTGCCGCGGTCGTGCTCTCGGCCCCGACCCAGTCGCCGAAGGCGCCCTCGCTGAAGCTCGGCGGCCACGCCAAGCCGCAGCAGGGGCGGATGATCCCGCCGGGGGTGAAGAAGCTCATTGCCATCGGCTCGGGCAAGGGCGGGGTCGGCAAGTCGACGGTCTCGTCGAACCTCGCGGTCGCGCTCGCGCGCGCGGGCAAGAAGGTCGGCCTGCTCGATGCCGACATCCACGGCCCGTCGCAGCCGCGTATGTTCGGTGTCTCGAAACGGCCGGCCAGCCCCGACGGCAAGACCATCATCCCGCTCGAGGCGCATGGCGTCACGCTCATGTCGATCGGCGTCATGCTGCCCGAGGACAAGGCGGTGGTCTGGCGCGGGCCGATGCTGATGGGCGCGCTGCAGCAGATGCTGATGCAGGTGGAATGGGGCGAGCTCGACGTGCTGCTGATCGACCTGCCGCCGGGCACCGGGGACGTGCAGCTCTCGCTCGGCCAGAAATCCGAGGTGGATGGCGCCATCGTGGTCTCCACGCCGCAGGACGTGGCGCTGATCGACGCGAAGAAGGCGCTCGACGCCTTCGCCACGCTGAACGTGCCGGTGCTGGGGATGATCGAGAACATGTCGGTCTTCGTCTGCCCGGACTGCGGGCGCGAGAGCCATATCTTCGGCCAGGGCGGCGTCGCGGCCGAGGCGGCGCGGCTGAACCTGCCGGTGCTGGCGCAGCTGCCGATCGACCTCGAGACCCGCCTCGCCGGCGACAGCGGCGCGCCGGTGGCGCTGGGAGAGGGCGTGATGGCGCAGGCCTACGCCAAGCTGGCGCAGGAACTGATCGCCCAGGGTGCGGTCTGAGCCGCGCTTCCATTCTTAGTGACGAAGATGAGGGGAGGGCGCGCCGCGCCCTTCTTCTCTTTCCAAATACGCCGAGGGAGTCCGCGTCAGCGGGCGGGGGCAGCGCCCCCACTCTCGGGACATATGTGAGCGTGCCACGTTGGGGCGAAGCCCCTCACGCCGCAGGCGTCAGCCCGCCTTGCGCATCTGCAGCAGCAGATCGAGCACCAGCGCCGCCGGGTCGACGTTCACCGCCCGTGCGTGGCGGGCGCGCTCCCCGGCATCCTGCGCCAGCTGCGCCCAGGCCCGCCCGGCGGCGGGATGGGGGGCGAGGCGTTGCAGCACCTCGGCCTCCTGCGGCGCCGCCTCGGCGCGGGGCGCCATGCCGGTGACCCCGGCGCGGGCAAGCCGCGCCATGAGCCGGTCGGTCAGCGTCAGCATCAGGTCGAGCCGCGCTTCGCGGCCCTTGCCGGCGGTGCTTTCGCCAAGTGCGATGGCGCGCGGCCGGTCGAGCCGGGGCAGGGTGCCGGCCAGCGACACCAGATCGGCATAGAGCTTCAGCCCGTCGAGGTTCAGCAGCCGCAGCGCCTCGCCCACCGAGCCGGCGGAAAGCTCGGCCAGCGCCGCGGCCTCCTGCGGCGCCACCTGCGCCCCGGCCTGGTCGAGCGCGCGGGCCATGGCCTCGGGCTCCAGCGGTGAGAGCCGCAGCTCGCGGCAGCGCGAGCGGATCGTCGGCAGCAGGCGCGAGGGCTGGTGGCTGACCATCAGCAGCACGGTGTTCGCGGGCGGCTCCTCGAGCAGCTTGAGGATGGCGTTGGCGGCGTTGGGGTTCATCTCGTCGGCGCTGTCGATGATCACGACGCGCCGTCCGCCATCGGCCGAGGACAGCGAGAAGAAGCGTTTCAGCGCGCGCACCTCTTCCACGGTGATGACGGAGCGCAGCTTCTTGGTCTTGGCATCCCAGCCCCGGCGCAGCAGGTGCAATCGCGGCTCCGAGAGCGCGTGCACGCGATGCGCCACCGGATGTTCGGGGTCGATGCGCAGGTCGGTGGGCGGGGGCGGCGCGCCGAAGAGCCCGCCGTCGTCCTCGGGGGTGGCGAGCAGGAAGCGCGCGATGGTCCAGGCAAGCGTCGCCTTGCCGAGCCCGCGCGGCCCGGTGATCAGCCAGCCGTGGTGCAGGCGCCCCGAATTGAAGGCCGAGAGGAGATCCTCCTGCGCGCGGTCCTGACCATAGATGGTGAAGGTCTCGCGCGGGTGCGGGGCGCCTTCGATCCGGTCGGCCTCGGGGATGTCCTCCTCGGCACTCATGCCGGGCTCCGCGCGTCGAGCCGGGCGTCCAGTTGGGCACGGATGTCGGCGGCCACCTCGTCCTGCGGGCGGTTGCCGTCGATCACGATGAAGCGCTCGGGGAATTCCTCGGCCAGCGCGAGATAGCCCGCGCGCATCCGCTCCTGCAGCGCGACGCCGAAATCCTCGAAGCGTTCCTCTTCGGTGGCGCGGGCCTTGGCGCGGGCGAGGCCGGCCGCCGGGTCCATGTCGATGAGGAACGTCAGGTCGGGCTCGGTGCCGATCATCAACGCGTGCAGCGCGTCGACCTTGTCGCGCAGATCGCCGCGCGACAGCCCCTGGTACATGCGGCTGCTGTCGGCGAAGCGGTCGCAGATCACCATCTTGCCCTCCGCGAGGGCGGGGCAGATCAGCCGCTCGAGATGGTCGCGGCGGGCAGCTGTGAACAGAAGCAGTTCCGTCTCGGCAGACCAGCGGTCGGGGTCGCCCTGCAGCACCAGCGCGCGGATCTCCTCGGCCCCCGGCGAGCCGCCGGGCTCGCGGGTGAGCACCGCCTGCCGCCCTTCGGCGCGCAGGTCGGCGTGCAGCCGCCGCGCCTGCGTGGATTTGCCGGAGCCGTCGATGCCTTCGAAGCTGACGAAGAGGCCTTTCGCCCCCGCCTGGCCTGCCGCTTGCGTCACATGGCCTCCGCGGAGGTCGCAGCGGGGGTCTGCAGGCGTCCGATCAGGTTGGTGCTGACCACCATCATGCGCTTGACGAAGCCGCCCGAGGGCACGTCCTCGGCGGCAAACAGCGGCACGCGGTGCTCGGGCAGGCCCTCGGGCGTGATGATCAGTTCGGCGAGCTGCTGCCCGGCGGTGATCGGCGCCTGCAGCGGGCCGGTGTAGACCACCTCGGCGCCAAGCTCGGTGCCCGGGGTCACCGGGATCAGCATCTCGATGTCGTCGCGGGCCACGAGACCGACGGTCTCCTTGTTGCCGAGGAAGACCTCGGCGCGGGCGACTTCCTTGCCCTTCTCGACCAGCTTGCGCTCGGCGAACTGGCGGAAGGCCCAGTTGACGATGGCTTCGCTCTCCTCGGCGCGGGCGCGTTCGCTGTCGAGCCCGGCGATGGCGAAGATCACCCGGCGGTCGCCCTGCTTGGCGGAGCCGACGAGGCCGTAGCCTGCCTCGGATGTGTGCCCGGTCTTCAGCCCGTCGGCGCCGATGTCGAGGCGCAGCAGCGGGTTGCGGTTGTTGACGTTCTGCGGCGCGCGGCCGTCGAACTCGAAGCGGCGCTCCGAGAAGATCGGGTAGAACTCGGGGAAGTCCTCGATGATGTGCCGGGCCAGCAGCGTCAGGTCGCGCATCGACATCACGTGGCCCTGCGCCGGCCAGCCGGAGGCATTGGCGAAGCTCGAGCTGGTCATGCCGAGCTGCTGCGCGCGGCGGGTCATCAGGTCGGCGAAGCCGGCCTCGGTGCCGTTGGGCGAGAGCGCCTCGGCGATCACCGCGCAGGCGTCGTTGCCGGATAGCACGATGATGCCGCGCAGCAGATCCTCGACCTTCACCCGGTCGGTGGTGTCGAGGAACATGGTCGAACCGCCGTAGGACATGGCGTGTTCGGAGACGGGCAGGGTCTCGTCGAGCTTGAGGCGGCCGTCACGGATCGCCTCGAAGGCCATGTAGAGCGTCATCAGCTTCGACATGGAGGCGGGCGGCACGGCCTTGTCGGCGTCCTTGGCCATCAGCACGGTGCCGGTGGTGTAGTCCAGCACGAAGGCGGTGCGGGCGCTGGTGTCGAAGGCCTGTGCCCCGCCGGCGAGCATCGCGGCGGTGGCCGCGCCGGCCAGCAGGCGGCGCAGGGTGAGGCTCGAAAGGGGGCTCTTCAGGCGGCGCATGGGCGGCTCCTCTCTGTGGATCCGGTCAGTTCTTGACGGCGTAGGCATCGGAGAAGCCGGTGCCCTTGATCTTGCTCAGCAGCGCGTCGAGCTCGGCCTTGTCGGAAGCGGGGCCGACAAGCACCCGCCAGAAGGTCTTGCCCGAGCTGCTCTGCTTCTTGACGGTCGGCACCATGCCGGCCTGGCGCATCGCGGTGGCGGTGTTCTCGGCGTTCTGCTCGACGCTGAAGATGCCGATCTGCACGTAGGGGCGCGACAGGCTCGTCGCCTGCGTCGGACGCGGCGCGGGTGCGGGTGCCGGGGTCGCCGCTTCGGCGGAGGTTTCGGCAGAGGCCGCAGGCGCGGCCGGGGTGGCCGGCGCGGCCTCGATCGCCGCCGCGGCGGAGGCGGTCACCGGATCGAGCGCGCTTTCCTCGACCTCGGGCACGTTCGACAGCGTCTCGGCCTCGACCCCGGCGGGGCCGGTGCCCGCCTCGGGTTCGGCGGGGCCTTCCTCGCGGCGCAGCGCGACCACGTTGAGGTTCGACGGCTCGCCGGCCAGCATGCCGATGGCGGCGGCGGCATCGGAGGAGACCTGCAGGCGCGGGCCGGGGCTCATGCGCTCGCGGCGGAACAGCGCGCCGATGACGAACTGGCCGTTCTTCTCGTTGCGGATGATCACCCGTTCGGGCTCGCTGACGTCAGGATGCGCGACCCAGACACCGCCCAGAGACGGGCGTCCGTCCCAGAGACCGGCTTCTGTGGTCTGGAAGACCTCGGGGGCCTCGATGTCGCGCTCGACCGTGGCCGTCCCGCGCGAGACCTCTGCGCCGGAAGTCCCGGCATCGCCGCTGCTCTTCAGAAAGCCCGGCATCTGCGACTCGCTGCAGGCGCCGACGGCGAGCGTTGCCAGCATCGCCACCATTGCCCCACGTACGGCCCCATTCGCGTTCATGGGCCGCGTTTTCCTTGCTCTGGCCATAATGCCCCCTGCATTCCCGCCTGACCGGTGGCGTCTGTCGCGCCTTGCCGGATGTCCCTTCTTCCGGACGGCTTGCGCCCGGTCCTTGATCTGCGGGGCGCGCTCCTCTGCCGTGTCGCACTGGGGCGGGGCTTGCCGTGCCTGACCGGCCGCGGCGCATGGGCCTTGGCGGTCGGAGGGCTGCGCCACCGGCGCTGGAAAGTGGAGCGAAACGTCCCGGCTTTTTCGCGGATCGTAACGGGTGGCGTAGATCAAGAAAAGCCATCAAAGCCGTGATCGGCGGTTTTTCCCGGAAAGCCTGTTCTAGAATCGCGAGAAGCAGGCTAGGTCGGTCGAACCGGAGGTTTGGCAGAGTGGTCGAATGCGGCGGTCTTGAAAACCGTTGGGCGTGAGAGCGTCCCCAGGGTTCGAATCCCTGAGCCTCCGCCACGACCATCGCGCAGCTCCGCCACTGCCGACGCGCAGCCCCAAATCCCCGCTACCGCATGCTCAGGAATGCCAGCGCGCCATGTGCTCCGCCTGCCGATCCGTCATGCCATTGCGGAAGACCTGCTCGTAGTACTCTTCCTCGACGTGATGGGCCTGCAAGAAGATACCGGGGGCGTGGATGGCCTCGCAATGGGCCGGGAAGCGGCCGTGGGTGTCGTGGATGTAGCTGCAGATGTCGCGGCAACAGGCGATCACATCCGCCTCATATTCCGCCGCCTCCGACAGGTAGCGCGCGCCGAAATCGCCCTTGTAGATGCGCTCGAAAACGGCGGGATCCTTGTAGAGCCCGCCGGGGCCGAACTTGCCATCAACCACGGCGTCGACCGCCTCGGCCATCGAGGCGTAATTGGGCGGGCACTTGCACTTGATCAGCGCCTCGCCGTGGTGGCGCAGCCCGATGGCATGGCTGCGCACGTGTTTCATCGCGCTGACCGGCAGCGTGTGCCAGCGCAGCAGGTCCATGAACCGCCATTTCGGCGAGACGTAGTCGAAGCCGAGCATGGTGCCGAAGGTGCCGCGGAACTTGGGATCGCCCATCAGCACCGGCGGAGAGATCGCGCCGTGGATCCACGCGCCGAGCCCCAGCGCCTCGGTGACCAGGAAGAGGTTCTGCACCAGCAGGCTCGCCTCGATCTCGGTGCGCATCTGGTAGACCACGCCGAGCGGCAGCTTGATGTCCTTGTTGAGAAAGCCGTTCTTGATCCATTTTTTCGTGCCGGCGGGCCGGTAGAAGTTGCGGTCGTCGATCAGCGCGGGGCGGGCCTTTTCCGGCTGGGTGAGCAGGTACATCAGCCCGTTGATGTACTGGTGCGACAGGTCCACGACCGGGAAGAAGACGGTCGTGCCGGGGCGGTTCGACAGGAAGCGGTTGGAATCGAGATAGGCCGGAAAGTCGCGCATCCCGGAGGGCACGTCGATGCGGCGGTCGAGGATGCGGACCTTGGCAGCCTCGGCGCGGGCCAGCAGCAGCTCTTCCGACCACGGGTCGGTGCCGGGGTCCGGCGGCGGCAGGTGGCGGATGAAATAGGTGCCCTCGTCGTTGATCATGAAGAAATAGGTGCCCTGCGCATTGTCGGGGCTGCCGGCGGTGCGCCCCTCCATCACGAGGTTCGGCTTCGACATGATGGGATCGCCGGTCTGATCGTCCTGCCACGGGCGGTCGGGCATGGTGAGCCCGGTGGCCCCGGTGGCGGCGATGAGGATTGCCTCCTCGAGCTTGCTGAGCGGCAGGGGCTCGTTCTTTGAGCTGTAGGAGGCTGAGCCAGCCGGCACGCTGTAGCCGCGCGGCACCCGGCGCGTGCGGCGCGACCAGAGCACCCTGGCGAGCGGCTCCTGCAGGAAGGCCGCGAGGCCGGAGCGGGCGTGATCGTGATCCTTCATCTCAGCCTCCCATTCCCGGCACGGTCCGCCAGGGTGCAAAAGCGGTGGCATCGCGTGGCAGCACCGGTCCCAGTTCGGGGCAATGGCGCAGGATCACGCTGGTCATGGAATTGCGCGCGATCCAGTCCATGCCGAGCGGCGAATAGATCTCGGGGCGGAAGTCCACCGTGAGAAAGCGATCCGACTGCAACCGGCGCGAGGCCATCAGGATGAAGATGCGGAAGGCCGTGTCCGAAAAGCCGAAGCCGGTGGGCGGCGCCTCGCCCAGCAGCCCGACCACGGTGTCGACATTGTCGAGCTTGCCATAGATCTCGCGGCACAGGCGGTTCGTGCCGGGATCGGGCGTGAGATCGTCCCAGGACTTGATCTCTGGCATATGCAGCCCGCGACGGAAGCCGTTGTAGCGCGGCACCCGGCGCACGCGGGTGCGCATGATATCGACCACCGAGAGATCGATCACCTCGCCCTCGCGCTCGAAATGCTGCAGCGATCTCGGGAAGTTGTGCAGGGTGATCGCGCCGGGATGGGCGGTGCCGAAGGAATAGAGCGCATCGCGCATGCCGATGTCGCGCATCTCGTTGTCGGCCTGTGCGCCCTGGATGTCGAGGAACCCCTTGCGCTGCCTCTCCTTGCCGGTGGCGTAGTCGTAAAAGATGTAGTCGTCCGGGATCAGCGGGTGCATGCGGTAGACCGTGGCGAACTCCTCGGTTAGCGAGTAGGGCGCGGCGTGGTGGTCGGGCATGGTCTTGGGAATGCCCTTGAGCGCATGCACGTCGGTCAGCCAGATGCCGAGCCTGGTCAGCCAATCGCCAGACGGTGGGCCGTACCAGTTGGTCTTCATGCCGATGTCCAGCGCCTCGGTGCCGAGGATCGCCGGGGTCCATTCGACGGTGTGGATCTTGGCGATCAGCGCTGAGACGATCAGCCGGGCGGTCTGGTAGAGCCGCTCGTCGTCCCAATGCGGGTAGGCGCGGCGCAGCTCGTCCACCAGCACGTTGTGTTCGCGGGCGAAGAGCGTGTGCATGACCGACAGTCCCATCCACCAGCTCTCGTTGAAGCCGGTCATCGACATGCCATCGACGCCCTCGGGCAGGTAGCCCGCATCGTTGAGCCGGATCTTCGCGCCGTCGCGCAGCGAGCGGGCGCGCGCGCTGTCCGCGCCATAGACCTCCGAGCCGTCCCACCAGTGCGAGGTGGTATTGGCAAAGACCCAAGGGTCGGTCGCGCGCGGGTGGGGGACATTGCCCGAGATGCGCATCTCGCGGCCCATCTCGCCACCGGGACGCGAGGTCCAGTCGGGATACTTGCCGGGGATCGGCACCACGAGGTCCTGCTCGCCCAGCTTGCGGCGCTGGTGTGCCACCCAGTCGTGGACCTGGAACTGGATCCACGCCGCGGCGAGGATGTTGAGCGTGCGCGCCGGGATGAAGGTCTTGCGGTCCATCAGCTCGCGGCAGACGGTGACGGCATTGGGCTCGTCGGGCGGGATGGTCTCGAGCGGCATGTTGCGCCCGAAGGCGGCGCCCACCGCGCCCATCTGCGGATCGCTGAGGTCGTTGGCGCGCCCGTCGTAGGTGCGGAACGACAGCTCTTCCGGCGGGCTCGCCGGGGGCAGGGAGCGGGCGCTGGGCGGGGCCTCGCGCGGCTCGGTGTCGATCAGGTTCTTCACCCGCAGGTCGTGGCGCAGCGCGTCGAGGTTCAGCAGGCTCACAAGCAGCGGCATGCGGTGCCAGGGCACGCGCGTGTTGGCCTGCCGCAGCGCCCAGCGGGCGCCGCTGCCGAAAACCCGGTTCTGCAGCGGCGGACGCTCGGCGCGCCAGCGCAGCGCCGTGCGATGATGCAGCGAGCCGTCGTAGACCGCCTTGCGCGCGCGGTTGAGGTGGCCGAGCGGGCGGAAGTCCTCGGTGGTGTTCCAGGGGTTGAAGCCGCCGTCGTCCAGCGCCCGCTGCTCGGCGATCGCGTCCGGGCTGGTGAGGTCGCGCCTCGGCAGGATGAGCGTGGCGACGAGAATGGCCGGGCTGTCGCGCTCCGCCCATTCCTGCGCGGCGTTTTCGATGGGGGTGAGGTGCTCGCTGACGAAGCGCTGCACGTAGAGCTCGAAGGTGACATCCGCCGCGGCAATGCGCTGCGCGAACTCGCTGGAAAGCCGCGCCGCCCCGGTGGCGGGAAAGGCGCCGGGCGTGCCGCGCGCGGACTTGAAGGCATAGCGCACGGCCTCGTTCCCCCAACGGATGGCGCCGCGGCTCCAGTAGCTTTCCAGCGCCACGCTGTCGCAGGTGCGCAGTGCCTCGCGCACGTTGGCCAGCATCCGCCGGACCTCGCCGAGCCCGAGTCTGCGGCAGAGCCCCGCCAGCCCCAAGGCCTTTGACAGGGTGCCGCCCGAGACGGCGTGGGCGAAATGCACGAACTGATGCGCGTCGCGGGCGTGCGGCACCGGCCAGTTGGTGGCCAGCAGGTCGTGCTGCTCGTCGTCCGCAACGCTCACCCGCACCGCAAGGCCGCGCAGGTCCTTCTCCTCGTCGGACTTGGGGACAGAGGCGGCGTTGGAGAAGCGCACGCTGGCCGGATAGCTGGCGCCAGGCTGGGCGAAGCCGACGCGCAGCTCGTCGGGCAGCGTGTCGGCAAAGCGCAGGGTCGCGCCGGAGAAGGCGGCGATCGACTTGGCATGGAAGGCGCGGTCGACGCGCCGCGCCTTGGCCGCCTTGCGCGACTTGAGCTGCGCGTCGAGCATCAGGTCGGTCAATGCCACGAACTCCGCCCGCTCCGCCTCGGGCGAGCCGCCGCGGTAGGTTTCCTTCCACTTCGCGGTTCCGGCCTGCAGGCCGCCATCTCCTCCGTCAGACACCGATCCTCTCCCTTATGCCGTTCCAGAGCGCCGAGAGGATGCCCTCGGGGTCCGGGCTGTAGTGGGGCAGGGCGAGCCGGGTGATCCGCGCGTCGATCAGCGTCGGCTTGCCGGAGGCGATGGCCCTGCGGAATGCCTCCTCGAATTCGTCCTCGTCGTCGGCGCGGTAGCCCTCGGCGCCGCAGGCATGGGCGTAGGCCACCCAGTCGGGGTTCTCGAACTCCGTCAGCGCCGTGTCGAAGAACGCCGAGAGCTGGTAGAGCTTGATCAGCTTGAACTCGCCGTCGTTGAAGATCACCCAGACCACCGGGATGTCATGGGCGACGGCGGTCATCAGCTCGAAGCCCATCATCAGGTAGCTGCCGTCGCCCACCGCGGCGACCACCGGGCGCGAGGGATCGCCGAACTTCACCCCCAGCGCGCCGCAGACGCCGATGCCCATCGGCCCGTAGGTGCCCGGCTTGCGGAAGTTCTGACCGTCCCGCATCTCGAGGTAGTAGCCGCACCAGGCGGCATGCGCCCCGGCGTCGGTCAACACCACGCCGCGCGGCGGCAGGTTGCGCGAGATCGCCTGCACCATGCGCCCCGGGTGCAGCCCCTTGTGCAGACCTATGACGAAGCGCTCGTCGTAGTCCTTGGGCCGGTAGTCGATCTCCGGGCGGGGGCCGACGTTCTTGTCGAGCCGCGCGTGCAGCGCCGTGATGGCCAGTTTCGCATCGGCGACCACGCCCGCATCCACCCGGTAGACCTTGTCGATCTCGCCGGGGTCGATGTTGACATGGATGAGCTGCTTGCCCTCGAAGAGCTCCTCGTTGAAGTCGAAGGTCGCGTGCTGGGCAAAGGAATTGCCGATGGCGAGCACCAGGTCGCTGTCCTCCCAGATATCGCGCGCCGCCTTGTGGCCGCTGTCGCAGAAGATGCCGATGGCCAGGCGGTGCTGCTCGTCGACGATGCCCTTGCCGTCCATCGTGGTCAGCAAAGGCAGCTCGAAGCGCTCGATGAAGCGGCGCAGCGCATCGCCGGCCCCCGCGCGGATCGCCCCGAAGCCCGCCAGCACGCAGACCCTGTCGCCGCGTTCCAGCGCATCTTCGAGCAGGTTCCCAGCGGCCTCGAGCTGCGCCGGGTCGGGCGGCACCGGATCGGGGCGCACCTCGAGGCGGCGGAAGTTCGGCACCGTGACGCTGCGCGCGGTGATGTCCTCGGCGATGGCGAGGTGCACCGGGCCCGGACGCCCCTCGAAGGCGACGCGCACGGCGTGCTCCAGCGTGTCGATCAGCTTGGCGGGATCGGTCACCAGGTAGTTGGCGGGCTTGCCGGTGCCCGGATCGGTCTTGCAGCAGGCGTCGAACATCATGTGCGAATTGGGCGTGCGGGCGCGGCCCGAGGTCTCGTTGAGCCCGCCGCGTCCCTCCCAGGCCACTGTGGAATAGCCGCTGATCGCCAGCAGGGGATAGCTGTCGGTCAGCGCCACGCAGAGCCCGGAAATCAGGTTGAACGCCCCGGGACCGGCGGTGGCGAAACACACGCCCAGCCGGTCGGAGAACATCGCGTAGCCGCAGGCCATGAAGGCCGCCGCCTGCTCGTTCTTGGCCAGGATGGGGCGGATGGTCTTCGAGGCGTCCAGCGCCAGCATGAGGCCAGCGGCATTCTCTCCGGCACCGCCAAAGGCCGCGTCGACCCCGATATCTTCGAGTGCCTCGACAATGGCTTCATAAACACGCATCGGACCCCCCGCGGAACGGCAGAGCAACAAGACAAGGTCTCCCGGCGCGAAGCCGGTGAGCAGTGCAATCAATTCGTCTAAAATCCTCACCACCCTAGCGCGAATTGGCGAAAAAATCCATCGCGAGAGGTGTAAGGTATTCCGCCACCCCGCCCGCAGCCCGCCAGCACCCCGCCTGTGCGACCGCAGTTTGCTGCCCAAAGGCAGCCTGGCGCTTGTCTCCGGCTCTTGGCACCTATGTGTTTTGACCTGAAGCCCCTCGCAGTATAATGGGGCTGCAATCCAGAGAGGCATTGCTCGTGATCAGGTTCATCTTCTCCTTCTTCGGAGCCATCTTCAGCGTCATCACCCTCGGGCTGATGGCGATCGCGCTGTCCATCGGCGCGGTGTTCTGGATCTATGGCCGCGACCTGCCGAGCCACGAGAGCCTGGCACAATACACCCCGCCGACGATCAGCCGCATCTACTCGCAAGAAGGCCAGGTCATCGACGAGTTCGCCCAGGAGCGGCGGCTGTTCACCCCGGCGGACCAGATCCCCGACATGGTGAAGCAGGCCTTCATCTCGGCCGAGGACAAGAACTTCTACGAGCACCACGGCTACGACGTGCGCGGCATCGCCGCCGCCGTGGTCGAGGCAGTGCGCACGCGCGGCCGCGAGGTGCGCGGCGCCTCGACCATCACCCAGCAGGTGATGAAGAACTTCCTGTTGTCGGGCGACCGCAAGATCGAGCGCAAGATCAAGGAGATCATCCTTGCCTCGCGGCTCGAGGAAACGCTGAGCAAGGACAAAATCCTCGAGCTCTACCTGAACGAGATCTTTCTCGGCCAGAACTCCTACGGGGTGACCGCCGCGGCGCAGACCTATTTCAACAAGACCCTCACGGAGCTCGAGCCGCACGAAGCCGCAATGCTGGCCTCGATGCCGCAGGCGCCGGGCCGCTATCACCCGGTGCGCGCCAAGGAGCGGGTCACCCAGCGCCGCAACTACGTGCTGCGCGAGATGCTCGAGAACGGCTACATCGACGAGGCGACCTTCGAGTACAGCGTCGCGCAGCCGCTGAAATCGGTGCAGAACGGGGATTACCCGCCGTACCAGGACGCGCTGCCGCCGCGCGACTATTTCACCGACGAGATCCGCCGCCAGCTCACCGACCAGTTCGGCGAGGGCGAGTTCTTCTCGGGCGGCCTGTCGGTGCGCGCGACGCTGGACCCCGAGATGCAGGTCGAGGCGGCCAAGTCGCTGCGCACCGCGCTCGAGGACTACGACCGCAGCCTGGGCCGCTGGCGCGGCACCGGCAAGACCATCCCCGAAGAGCAGCTCGGCTCGGAACAGGCCTGGCGCGACGCGCTGGCCTCCGTGGCCGTGGCGCGCGACATCGACCTCGACAGCCAATGGTACCCGGCGGTGGTGCTCGAGGTCGGCGACCAGCAGATGCGGCTCGGCATCGAAGGCGTCGAGGACACCGCAGAGCGCCCCACGGTGGTGCCGCGCAATGACATCAGCTGGATCTCGGGCAGCTTCCGCGACAACTTCGCGCGCGGCGACGTGGTGCACGTGCGCGCCATGACCGAGGATCAGACCGGCGACTTCATCCGCTGGACGCTGCGCCAGGTGCCGCGCGTGCAGGGCGCCTTCATGGCGATGGATGTGAACACCGGCCGGGTGATCGCCATGCAGGGCGGCTTCAGCTACCAGAACTCGGTGTTCAACCGTGCCACCCAGGCGCTGCGCCAGCCGGGTTCCAGCTTCAAGCCCTTCGTCTACGCGTCGGCGCTGGACTCGGGCTTCTCGCCTTCGACGATCATCATCGACGCCCCGATCGAGATCAACACGCCGCAGGGCGTGTGGCGCCCGAAGAACGCCTCGAACACCTACTACGGCCCGACGCCGCTGCGCACCGGGATCGAGCAGTCGCGCAACCTGATGACCATCCGCCTCGCGCAGGAGATCGGCATGGACACGGTGGCGCGCTACGCCGAGAAATTCGGCGTCTACGATCACATGGGGCGGGTGCTGGCCAATGCGCTCGGCGCCGACGAGACCACGCTCTACAAGATGATCTCGGCCTACGCGATGTTCGCCAACGGCGGTGAACGGGTCGAGCCGACGCTGGTCGACCGGGTGCAGGACCGCTACGGCCGCACCGTCTACAACCACGAGTACGAAAAGGGCAACGAGCGCACCTGCCTCGATTGCGCCGATCCGAACCTGCCGCCAGGCCGGGGCCCCGACATCCGCAACAACCGCGACCGGATCATGGATGGCGTCACCGCCTACCAGCTCACCTCGATGATGCGCGGCGTGGTCGAACGCGGCACCGCCTCGCGGACGGTGAACCTGCCGGTGCCCACCGCCGGCAAGACCGGCACCACCAACGATGCCAAGGACGTGTGGTTCCTTGGCTTCACCTCGAACATCGTGGCGGGCTGCTACATCGGCTACGACACGCCGCGGCCGCTGGGCCGGGGCGCTTCGGGCGGCGGCATGTGCGGACCGGTGTTCAACCGGTTCATGCTCAAGGCGGTCGAGAAATACGGCGGCGGCCAGTTCAAGGTGCCGCCCGCGTGCAACTTCCTCAACATGGACCGCTTCACCGGCGCGCGGCTGGGGCCGGACGCCACGGGTCCGAACGTCGTTGCGGAATGCTTCCGCTCGGGCGAGGAGCCGCTCTTCGGCGTGCAGCTCGACGGCGGCTGGGCGATGTCGGGCAACTTCGACATGATCCAGCCCGACGGCTCGACCCGCCCGCGCGAGGTCACCACCTCCACCGGGCGCAAGGCGACGGTGGGTCCGAAGGCCTCCTTCGGCACACTCAGCTCGGGCGGGCTCTATTGAGCGGCGCTACGGGTTAGTGAGATCGACGAGGCGGAGGGGAAACCCTCCGCCTTTTCTTTTGCGAAGGCTCTGTGGCGAGGGGCGGAGGGGCGCCGCCCCTCGTCGCCATCGGCGCTTGGACCGGTGGCGCACCTTGGCGTCCCGTTGGCCAATTCACCCCGGCGTATTTTCAAAGAGAAGAAGGGACCGCGCGCGGCCTTGGGGCTCCCGGGTCTTCTTCTCTTTCCAAATACGCACCTCCGGCAGCGCCGCCTGCACAGCGATGGGCGCAGGCGGAGTGCGCAAGAAAAAGGGCGGGAGGCCGATGCCTCCCGCCCCAGATGGCGGACCCCGCTGGCGTGCCGCTCAGCGGCCGCGGATGCGCGGGTCGAGCGCGTCGCGCAGGCCGTCGCCGAGGTAGTTCACGCCGAGCACGGTGAGCGAGATCGCGATGCCGGGCAGGATCACCCGCTCGGGGAAGTCCTCCATCCGCGCCACCGCGTCGGCCAGCATCTTGCCCCAGGTCGGGAAGTCCGACGGGAAGCCCACGCCGAGGAACGACAGGGCGCTCTCGGTGATGATCGCCGTGGCGAGGCCCAGCGTCGCCGAGACCATGATCGGCGAGAGCACGTTGGGCAGCAGGTGGCGCTTGATGATCTGGAACGGCTTGGTG
The DNA here is from genome assembly GCF_020524285.1 of Alloyangia pacifica. Classification (GTDB taxonomy): domain Bacteria; phylum Pseudomonadota; class Alphaproteobacteria; order Rhodobacterales; family Rhodobacteraceae; genus Salipiger; species Salipiger pacificus_B. Next base: position 200,708 of record NZ_JAIVKX010000004.1, on the reverse strand, counting down.
CCGATCGAGCGCGCCGCCAGCACGAACTCGCGTTCCTTCAGCGCCAGCACGTCGCCGCGCACGATGCGCGCCGTGGGCATCCACGAGGTGATGCCGACCACGGTGACGATGAGGATGAACATGCCGCCCTCGGGGCCGAAGTTGGCGCGCAGCGGCTGGCGGAACAGCGTCACCGCGACCAGCAGCAGCGGCAGGATCGGGAGGCTCAGGAACAGGTCCGTGAGACGCATCAGCGGCCCGTCGAGCTTCTTGAAGTAGCCCGCCAGAACGCCGATGCCGGCGCCGATCACCAGCGACAGGATCATCGCCGCCCAGCCCACGGCCATCGAGGCCCGCCCGCCGGCGATCAGCTGCGCGAGGTTGTCACGCCCGAGCTGGTCCGAGCCCAGCGGGTGCGCCCAGCCGGTCTTGGCCGTGCTGTCCCAGAGCGCGGTGTAGACCGGCCGCATGTCCTTGGCGCGGATGTCCAGCGCCTGCGGATCGAGCGTCCAGATGTAGGGACCGATGAGCACGCCGAGGGTGATGAAGATCAGGAAGAAGGCCCCGACCATGGCACCCTTGTGCTTGCGGAACTGCGCCCAGACATCCTTCCACTTGGAGCGCGGCGGCTTGTCGGGGCCCTTGTCGCGCAGGGCCTCGATCGGGGCGGGGGAGGCGGGAACGGGCTCAGTCATAGCGGATCCTCGGGTCGAGAAGGCCATAGAGGATGTCGGCGATCAGGTTGAAGGCCACGATCAGCACGGCAAAGATGAAGGTCAGCGTCATCACCATCGGCAGGTCGTTGGCGAAGAGCGCGGTGATCAGAAGCTGGCCGATGCCGTTCACCTTGAACACGTTCTCGGTGATGATCGCGCCGCCGAAGATCGCCGGCACGCCGAGCGCGATCACGGTGATCACCGGGATCATCGAGTTGCGCAGCACGTGGATCATCACAACCACGGCTTCCGACAGGCCCTTGGCACGGGCGGTGCGCACGTAGTCCTGGTTGAGGTTGTCGAGCATCGAGGCGCGCATGTAGCGCGACAGCTGCGCCGTGGTCTGCAGCGCCAGCACCATGACCGGCATGATCATCTGCATCAGCTGGAACTTGAAGCTCTCCCAGTCATTCACCACGTGGGTGGTGTCGTAGATCGACGGGAACCAGCCGAGGTAGACCGAGAAGATCACGATCAGCAGCGGGCCGGTGAAGAACGGCGGGATCGAGAAGCCGACCATGGTGATGAAGGTGCCGGCCTGGTCGAAGACCGAGTACTGCCGGTAGGCCGAGTAGATGCCGATGGGCAGGGCGATCAGCACGCCCACGATGTAGCTCAGGCCGACGACCCAGAGGGTCTGCGGGATACGCTGCAGCACGATGTCCATCACCGGCGAGCGGGTCTGCCACGAGATCACCCGCAGCTCGCCGTTGTAGAGATGCGTGTCGGGCAGCCAGCCGAGCAGGAAGCTGTCGTTGGTCAGCCAGTCGATGAAGATCTTGGGTTCGGTCCAGAAGACCTGCACCAGCCATTTCCAGTATTGCACCAGGGCGGGCTCGCCGACGCCGAGCGCCTCGCGCATCTTCTGCTTCACCTCGGGCGGCACGGTCAGCGGCACCTGCGCCATGGGATCGCCCGGCGCGAGCTGCAGCAGCATGAAGATCACGAAGCTGATGAACAGCAGCGTCGGAATCGAAAGGACGAGGCGGCGGATCGCATAGGTTAGCATGGGCGGACCTCGCGGGCGGGGGAGCGGCGGCGCTGCGGCTGCAGGGGCAGCGGCCGGCACGGCGCGGGGATACGGGCTGTGTGCGTCATGTATTCCGTGTCTTTGGTGTTGGGCCCGTGCTGCGGCGCCGGCTGTCGCCGGGAAGCGGCGGTGGCCGGGGCGGGAGACCGGCCGCGCGGGCCGAGGTCGGGGTTCCGGAGAGGTGAGGTCACGGGCAGACCTTCCGAAAAGGGGCACGCCCCCGCGTCGGGCGGGGGCGTGCGTGTCACAGGATCAGCCTTCGATGCGGTACCAGTCGGCCGCGTTCCACAGTTCGCTGTCCCAGGTGTTCAGGATGACACCGCCGAGCGTGTTGGAATGCGCCGAGACACGACCACGGTCGACCAGCGGAACGATGGTCATCGTTTCCTTGGTAATGATGTCGTTCAGCTTCTTGGCGATCTCGCCGCGCTTGCTCAGCTCGCCGGTCTTGGCAAGCTCGTCGAGGAGCGCGTCGTACTCTTCGTTGCAGAAGCGGTTGATGTTCTCACCCTGCCACTGCGAGGACGGCTTCGGCTCGTTGCCGCAGCGGTACATCTGCAGATAGGACTGCGGGTCGGTGCCGTCGAAGTTGTTCGCGTACATCTCGACGTCCGCGTAGAACTTCTGGAAGGTGTCGGGCGAACCCGGGTCACCGCCGAAGAACACCGAGGCGTCGACGTTGCGCAGTTCGGTCTCGACGCCGATCTGGCGCCACCAATCCTTGATCAGCGCCTGGAAGTCCTGGCGGACGGCGTTGGTCGAGGTCTGGTAGAGCAGGCTCAGCTTCACGCCGTCCTTCTCGCGGATGCCGTCACCGTCGCTGTCGGTCCAGCCGGCTTCCTCGAGCAGCGCCTTGGCGCCTTCGAGGTCCTGGGTCAGACACTCGGTGTTGTCCGAGGCGTAGAGCTCGGGCGCGGGCACGAGGTTACAGGTCGGACGGCCGGCCTGGCCGTAGCCGATCTCGGTCAGCAGCGGACGGTCGATGGCCATCGACAGGGCCTTGCGGACGTTGAAATCGGACAGGATCGGGTGCGGATGCGCCACGGTGGCGCGCTCGCCCTCGGGCAGGTTCGGCGAGGGATCCGTCATGTTCATCTCGAGGCGTTCAACCAGGGTGCCGAAGGCCGAGACCGGGGTGCCCTGACCGCCTTCTGCCATGGAGGCAAGGACGTCGGGCGCCAGCTGCAGGTTCCAGGCGTAGTCGAACTCGCCGGTCTGCAGAACCGCGCGGGCCGCGGATTCCGCATCGCCGCCGCCTTTCAGCGTGGCGGTCGCGAAGGCGGGCTTCGCCGGGTCACGGTAGTTGGGGTTCGCCGAGAGCGAGATCACGTCGTTCGGCTTGAACTCGTCGACCACGAAGGGGCCGGTGCCGATCGGGTTGAAGTTGGCCTCGGTGCAGGTCGACGCCGCGGCGCCCACGCAGTTTTCGAACTGCGCCTTCTGCAGAATCGGGGACTGGCCACCCATGAAGGGGCCGTAGGGGTTCGGCATGGCCTCGTCGAAGTTCACCACGACGGTCAGATCGTCAGGGGTGTCGATCGAGGCGATGTGGTCGAACTTGGCCAGTTGCGCGCAGCCGCCCTCGGGGTTCATGCAGTAGTCGGCGGTGAACTTGACGTCGGCCGAGGTCACCGGCGAACCGTCGGACCACAGCAGGCCCTCTTTCAGCTTCCAGGTGATCGACTTCAGGTCCTCGGACACGCCGCCGTTCTCGACGGTGGGAATCTCTTCGGCCAGGAAGGGCACCAGCGCGCCGGTCTCGGTGTAGCGGCCGAGGGGCTCGAGCACGAGCGAGGAGGCTTCGATGTCCTTGGTACCGCTCGACAGATAGGGCGTCATGATCGACGGCGCCTGCCAGTAGATGATGTTCACGTGCCCGTCCGAGCCGCGCTCCGCCATGGCAGCGGCGGGGGCCAGCGCAAAGCTGGCTGCGGCCCCGAGCAGAAGGGTTTTCATTTTCATAGGTCACTCCCTGTTATCGACCTAAGACCGGTTGGTCTCTTCTTTGTATCAGCGGAAAATGAAGTCTATCCGGCCTCTTGGAGCCAGACATTAAGATCACTCTCATCCCGCTTGCGGGCCATCGAAGCAGAACACGCGCAAAATGCAAGCATTGCCTTTGGGTCAGGTGGCGCTTGGGTTTGACAGTTTGAGCAAGCTGCCTTTAGCGTTTGCACTGATACAGACGGAGAGGCCGAAATGCTGGACAACCCCATCGCGCGGATCGAGAGCCTGCGCGTAGAATTCGAGACAAAAGACGGCCCTGTCGCGGGTGTCGAGGACGTGAGCTTCGATATCGGACCGGGCGAAACCGTCTGCGTCGTGGGGGAATCCGGGTCCGGCAAGTCGGTCAGTTCGCTCTCTCTGATGCGCCTGATCGAGTTCGGCGGCGGTGAGATTGCCAAGGGCCGCCTAATTTTTGATCGCAAGGACGGTGGCGAGACGGATCTGGCGAAGGCCTCCCAGGACGTCATGCGCGACATCCGGGGCAACGAGATCGGGATGATCTTCCAGGAGCCGATGACCGCGCTCAACCCCGTCTTCACCGTCGAGCGGCAGCTCACCGAGGGGCTGCGCGTGCACCGCGGCATGACCAAGGAAGAGGCGCAGGCCCGTGCCCTCGAGCTGATGCAGCAGGTCCGCATCCCCGAGCCCGAGCGGCGGCTGAAGCAATATCCGCACGAGCTGTCCGGCGGCATGCGGCAGCGCGTGGTGATCGCCATGGCGATGGCCTGCAAGCCGCGGCTGCTGATCGCCGACGAGCCGACCACCGCGCTCGACGTGACCATCCAGGCCGAGATCCTCGCGCTGATGGACCGGCTCAAGCGCGAGACCGGCACCTCGGTGATGTTCATCACCCACGACATGGCGGTGGTGGCGCAGATGGCCGACCGCGTGGTGGTGATGTTCCGCGGCAAGAAGGTCGAGGAGGGCTCCGTCGAGGAGATCTTCGAGCGTCCTCAGCACCCCTACACCCAGGCGCTGCTCGCCGCGGTGCCGAAGCTCGGCGAGATGCGCGGCAAGGCGCTGCCCGAACCGATGCGCCTGCTGGGGCGCGAGCAGGACGAGATCAAGCCGATCCCCGGCACCGACCAGCCGCTGCTGCAGGTCGAGGGGCTGACCACGCGGTTCCCGGTGAAGGGCGGCTTCTTCCGCCAGACCGTGTCGAATGTGCACGCGGTCGAGGACGTCAGCTTCACCGTCAACAAGGGCCAGACCCTCAGCCTCGTCGGCGAGTCCGGCTGCGGCAAGTCCACCTGCGGGCGCTCGATCCTGCGCCTCGTGGAGCCGCAGAAGGGCAGGGTGGTGCTCGACGGCGTCGACGTGATGGGGCTGGGGCCGAACATGCTGCGCGATGAGCGCCGCGAGATGCAGATGATCTTTCAGGATCCCTTCGCCTCGCTGAACCCGCAGATGAACCTCGCTGACCAGGTGGCCGAGCCGATGCGCAATTTCGGCTCGCACAAGGGCAAGGACATGATGGACCGGGTCGCCATGCTCTTCGACCGGGTCGAACTGCCGCGCAGCTTCATGCGCCGCTTCCCGCACGAGCTGTCGGGCGGCCAGCGCCAGCGCATCGCCATCGCCCGCGCCCTTGCGCTCAACCCCAAGCTGATTGTCGCGGACGAGGCCGTGTCGGCGCTCGACGTGTCGGTGCAGGCCCAGGTGGTCAACCTGATGATGGAGCTGCAGGCCGAGCTTGGCCTGTCCTATCTTTTCATCAGCCACGACATGGCGGTGGTCGAGCGGGTGAGCCACAAGGTCGGGGTCATGTACCTTGGCCGGATCGTCGAGATCGGCCCGCGCGCGGCGGTCTTCGAGAACCCGCAGCACCCCTATACCAAGGCGCTGATGTCGGCCGTTCCGATCGCCGATCCGCGCCGCCGCAAGTCCGAGAAGGACCTCAATTTCAAGCCCATCCCGTCGCCAATTCACCCGGTCGGATACGAGCCGGAGCCCAACGTGTATCAGCGGGTCGGCCCGGATCATTTCGTGCTTACTTCGGCGTCGGGCTACTAAGGGTTGTGGTCTCGTCACGGCATTTCTCTGCCGATGACGAGAAAATTAGGGCTTGGAGGTGGATCCCCAGACGTGGGATGATTATGCACGATGCAACGAAGCACAGACACGAATCTGTGCCAGGCCCGAGAGCAGAAGGCTAAGAACAAGCGTGCAGACAGACGTCGCCAGCGGCAACATCGATGGTGTCGGGACGACACTGAAACCCTTCCAGTTCCGGGGGCGGTTCCTGACCGCTCTGGCCCTGCGTTTGAGCACGGCGCCCGATGCCCGGTTCTACGAGATGCTGGCCGATCGGCTGGAGAAGACTCCGAACTTCTTCACCGACGCGCCGGTGATCATCGACCTTGAACAATCCCAGGCCGAGGTGACGCCCGAGGCGCTGTCCGAACTGGTCGCCGACCTGCGCCGCCGAGAGCTTGCGGTCTTCGGCGTGCAGGGCGGGGACGAGGCGCTGCGCGCCGCTGCGGCGGGGCTGGGGCTGATCTCCGTGACCGGCGGGCGCGATGCGCCGCTGCGCGGGGCATTGCCGAGTTCCGAGCAGAAGCGGCCGCAGCGGGTGTTCCAGGAACGCCCGCCGATGCCCGAGGCGCAGCCGGCCCCCGCACAGACCCCGGCCCCGGCGCCGGAACCCAACCCTGCGCCCGAACCCGCGCCGGTCCCGCAGCGGGTCGCGCCGGAGAACAAGATCGTCACCATGCCGGTGCGCTCGGGCCAGACGGTGATCGCCGACAAGGGCGATCTGACCGTGGTCGGCCCGGTCAGCTCGGGTGCCGAGCTTTTCGCCGCCGGCAACATCCACGTCTACGGGCGCATGCGCGGCCGCGCCTTCGCCGGTATCGACGGCGATGAGAACGCCCGGATCTTCTGCCAGTCGCTCGACGCCGAGCTGCTGGCGATCGCCGGACTTTACCGGACCTCGGACAGCCTCGGCGCCGATGTCCGCCACAAGATGGTGCAGATTTACCTCGAGGACGAGCGGCTGATCGTCGCGCCGTTCGGATAACCTCGGCATTCAACAGGAGCCGCCAGTGAGCAAAGTAATCGTTGTGACCTCGGGCAAGGGTGGCGTGGGCAAGACCACGTCCTCGGCCGCCATCAGCGCCGGTCTCGCCTCGCGCGGGCACCGCACCGTCGTGATCGACTTCGACGTGGGTCTGCGCAACCTCGACATGATCATGGGCTGCGAGCGCCGCGTGGTCTTCGACTTCATCAACGTGATCCAGGGCGATGCCAAGCTGAACCAGGCGCTGATCCGCGACCGCCGGCTCGACAACCTCTACGTGCTGCCGACCTCGCAGACCCGCGACAAGGACGCGCTGACGCAGGAAGGCGTCGAGAAGGTGCTGAACGAGCTCCGCGAGGAGTTCGACTACATCATCTGCGACAGCCCGGCGGGCATCGAGCGCGGCGCGCAGCTCGCCATGTACTACGCCGACGAGGCCGTGGTGGTCACCAACCCGGAGGTCTCCTCGGTGCGCGACAGCGACCGCATGCTCGGCCTGCTCAGTTCGAAGACCGCCCGCGCCGAGCGCGGCGAGGAAGACCAGATCAAGAGCCACCTGCTGCTCACCCGCTTCGACCCGCGCCGCTCGGGCGACGGCGAGATGATGTCGGTGGAGGACGTGCTGGAAATCCTCGCGATCCCGCTGCTCGGTGTGATCCCGGAAAGCCCCGCGGTCCTGCGCGCCTCCAACGTCGGCGTGCCGGTGATCCTCAACGAGAAGTCCCGCGCCGCCACCGCCTACGAGGAAGCCGTAGCGCGCCTCGACGGCGAGGACCTTCCGATGAAGATCGAGGGCGAGAAGGTCCCCGGCCTGATGTCACGTCTCTTCGGGAGGAGCGCATGAATCTTTTCGGGTTCACCTTCAACCGCAAGCCCAAGTCCTCGACCCAGGCCAAGGAGCGGCTGCAGATCCTGCTCGCGCATGAGCGCGGGTCGGGCCCCAGCGCCGACTTCCTGCCGATGCTCCAGCGCGACATCGTCGAAGCGATCAAGCGTTACGTGCAGGTGAGCGACGATGCCGTTGGAATCCGAATGGATTCCATCGGCGACGTCTCCAGTCTCGAGATCAACATCGAGCTGCCGGTGGATCAGAAGGACGCGGCCAAGGCCAACAAGAAAACCGCGGCGAAGGGCTGAGCCCCTCGCCGCGAGGCCGCCGTCACGCTGTAGACGGCGCGGGCCCGTTGACTGTGGCCTGACCGCCATGTGCGGGCGTTGTCAATCGGCGCGGCCCGCGCGGCGGGCCAGGGTTTCGGGGGCGCTGCCCCCGTCCGCTGCGCGGACTCCCCGGGATATCTTCATCTAGACGAAGGGGCGGGCGTTTTGCGCTTGTTCCCGTTTCGCGTTTTCGGTAGCCGGGCGTCTTTCCATCCTTGGGGAGCGTGTCATGGCTGCGAAGGGCGAGATTTCCGGCGACTGTCTGGCGATCGATTTCGGAACCTCCAACTCGGCGGCGGGGATCGTCGAGGGCGGCGCGGTGCGCCTGCTGGAGATCGAGGCCGGGGCCGAGACCCTGCCCACCGCGGTGTTCTTTCCCGAAGAGGGCGGCATGCGCATCGGCGCCGCGGCCTCGGAGGCGCTGATCGCCGGCGATGAGGGGCGCTACATGCGCGCGCTGAAGAGTGTGCTCGGCACCGCGCTCTTTCACGAGAAGCGGCTGATCGGCGGCAAGCGCCGGACGCTCGCCGAGATCGTCACGGCGTTTCTGGTCGAGATGAAGACCCGGGCCGAGGCGCAGGCGGGGCGGGCGTTCACCCGCGCGCTCTCCGGGCGGCCGGTGCATTTCCACAGCGGTGACGCCGAGCGCGACGCGAAGGCCGAGGAAGACCTGCGCGGCTGCTATCTCGCCGCGGGCTTCGAGAGCATCGAGATGATGTTCGAGCCGGAGGCGGCGGCGCTCGCGAGCCGCATCGCCGAGGGCACCGGCGGCATCGGGCTCATCGTCGACATCGGCGGCGGCACCTCGGACTTCACCGTGTTCCGCAGCGCGGGTGACGGCATCGCCATCACCGCCAGCCACGGCATCCGCCTCGGCGGCACGGATTTCGACCATGCGGTTTCCATGCGCCACGCCATGCCGCTGCTCGGTCTCGGCGGCGAGCTGCGGCGCGACTTCGGCGACGGGCTGCTGCCGGTGCCGAACGCGCTCTACGTGGACCTGTCGACCTGGGCGAAGATTCCCTTCCTCTACAACCGCGACACCGAGCGGGCGGTGGAGGACATGCTGCGCCACGCCGTCGAGCCGCAGCCGATGGCGCGTCTGCAGACGGTGATCACCGACGAGCTGGGGCACGAACTGGCCTTTGCCGTGGAGCGCGGCAAGATCGAGGCCAACTCCGGCGCCTCGGGGGCCGAGATCGGCATGGCGATGATCGAGCCCGGGCTCGGCGCGCGGGTCACGCCGGGCACGCTCAACGCCGCGCTCTCGGAGGCGCGCGAGGCGCTACGCATGGCGATCTACGAGACGCTGATGCTGGCGCAGGTCGCGCCGGCGCAGGTGGACAGCGTGGTGCTGGTCGGCGGCTCGAGCCTGATGGCGCTGGTGGCGGATGAGGCACGGGCGGTCTGTCCTGGCGCCGCGCTGCGCCGCTCCGAGGCGTTCACGGCGGTTGTCGACGGGCTGGCCTGGGCGGCCTCGGGCCGGGGCATCGCGCGCGGCTGAAGACGAAGACTGAAGACCGCAGGCTGAAGTTCGAAGACTGAACACCGTGCAGTTGCGCCTTTGCGGGCGCGAATGCCGGGGCCGTGCCGCGCCGCCCCCTTGTGGTCGGAAGCAAGGCGCGTTTAGGTCTGCCGCGAAGACAGACCAAGGACGCCCCATGACCTCCCGGATGACCCCCCGGCTTACCCCGCGCGAGCTTCTGGCGCAGCTCGTTGCCTTTCCCACCGTCAGCACCGGCAGCAACCTCGACCTGATCGGCTGGACCGAAGAGTACCTCGCCAGTCACGGCATCGAGAGCCACCGCCACGCCAAACCCTCCGAACCCGAGCTGAAAGCAGCGCTCTTTGCCCATGTCGGCTCCGAGGTCGAGGGCGGCGTCGTGCTGTCGGGGCACACCGACGTGGTGCCGGTGGAAGGGCAGGCATGGAGCTCCGACCCCTGGGTGCTGACCGAGCGCGAAGGGCGGCTCTACGGGCGCGGCTCCACCGACATGAAGGCCTTTGACGCGCTGGCGCTCTGGGCGCTGGTCGAGGCCAAGCACCGCGGCGTGACACGGCCGCTGCAGCTCGCCTTCAGCTACGATGAGGAGATCGGCTGCGAGGGGGCGATCGACCTGGTTGCGGCGATGCAGGGCGTCGTGCCCAAGGCCAGCGCGGTGATCGTCGGCGAGCCGACCATGCTGAAGCCGGTGACCGGCCACAAGGGCGGGCGCAGCTTCGAGATCCATGTGCACGGCGTCGAGGTGCACAGCTCGATCCTCGAGACCGGCGTCTCGGCGATCATGTGGGGCGCCAAGCTGATCGACTGGTGCAACGAGATCAACGCCGAATGCGCCGCCGCCGAGCCGGGCCCGGTGGCCGCGCTCTTCACGCCGCCGCACACCAATGTTCACGTCGGGCAGATCCGCGGCGGTACGGCGCAGAACATCACCGCCAAGGACTGCAAGTTCCCGCTCGGCTTCCGCGTGGTGCCGGGCGAGGATCCCGAGTATTGGACCGGCCGGCTGATGGACAAGGTCGCCGAGCTCACCGCGCAGATGCAGGCGGTGCGCCCCGAGTCATGGATCGAGGTCAGGGAAGCCTTCAACCTGCCGCCCTTCGCACCGACCGCCGACAACCGCGCCGAGGAGCTGGTGCGCCAGATCACCGGCGACAACGCCAAGCGCCACGTCAGCTACGGCACCGAGGCCAGCCACTTCCAGAACGGCGGTTACGACGTGGTGGTCTGCGGGCCGGGCGACATCGGCATCGCGCACCAGCCGGACGAGTCGATCGCCGTCTCGCAGCTGCAGGCGGGGCAGGACTTCATGGAGAAGCTGCTGGAGCGTTTGGCATGAGCGTGACCTTTCCCTTCCGCGAGGTGATCCCCGCCGAGCACGGCGGTGATCTGCCCGAGGCCGCTGATCTCGTTGTCATCGGCGGCGGCGTCATCGGCACCTGCACGGCGCTTTTCGCGAGCCGTGCCGGGCTCAAGGTGGTGTTGCTGGAAAAGGGCCGCATTGCCGCCGAGCAAAGCTCGCGCAACTGGGGCTGGATCCGGGTGCAGGGCCGCGACATGGCCGAGATCCCGGTGGCGCTCGAGGCGCAGCGGCTGTGGCAGGAGTTGGACGGACTTTGCGACGGGCGGCTCGGCACGCGCACCGTGGGCGTCGGCTACCTGGCCAAGAGCAAGTCCGAGATGGAGAATTTCGCGGGCTGGCTGGAGGAGGCGAAGCCGCTCGGCGTCAGCTCTGAACTGCTGGATGCCGCGCAGACCAAGGCACAGCTTGGCGCCACTGACAGCCCCTGGGTCGGCATGCTGCACACGCCCACCGACATGAAGGGCGAGCCCTGGCACGCGGTGCCGGAGCTGGCGCGGCTGGCGGCCTCGGAAGGCGTCATCGTGCGCGAGCGCTGCGCGGTGCGCGGGCTCGAACGCAGCGCTGGCCGGGTCACCGGCGTGGTGACCGAGGCCGGGACCGTGCGCTGCGCGCAGGCGGTGCTGGCGGGTGGCGCCTGGTCGGGACTCTTCCTCAAGCGGCACGGGGTGACCCTGCCGCAGCTTTCCGTGCGCTCGACCGCCATGGCCACCGCGCCGCTGCCGCAGCTGGTCAACAAGGCCGCCGTGGACGACGTGCTGGCCTTCCGCCCGCGGGCCGATGGCGGCTACACGCTGGCACCCTCGGCTTTTTCAGAGCTGTTCCTCGGCCCCGATGCGGTGCGCCACGCGCGGCCCTACCTGACGCTGGCGCGGCAGGGCAGCTTCGACGTGCACTTCCGGGTCAAGGCCCCGGCGGGCTATCCCGACGCCTGGGGCACGGCGCGGAGCTGGCGCGACGAGGAGGAGACCCCCTTCGAGCGGATGCGCATCCTCTCGCCCGAGCCCAACGCCGGCAAGGTCGCCGCGACCCGCGCGCAGTTCGCGCAGCATTTCCCCGAGATGGGCGACGTGCCGCTGCAGGCGAGCTGGGCGGGAATGATCGACGTGATGCCCGACGTGGTGCCGGTGGTGGATCACGTGGCGCAGATCCCGGGGCTGATCGTGGCGACGGGCATGTGCGGCCATGGCTTCGGCATCGGCCCGGGGTTCGGCCGGGTGGTCGCGGACATGGCGCAGGGCAGGGACCCGGGCCACGATCTGACGCGCTTCCGCCTGTCGCGCTTTTCCGATGGCAGCAAGCTGGTGCCGGGGCCGAACCTGTAAGGGGCTCCCTTTCCCGCGTCACGTCGAAGCCGCCGGGCGTGCGGTCGTCTCGTGTGGCACCATCGGGTCGGGCCCGATGGTCGGCGCCGTCCCGGCGGGGAGGCGCTTGAATGGTGTCTGAACATGGCAGGCATGGAACGCACAGACCACGCGTGCGGCGCCAGCCGCAGGGAAGCCGCGCGCCCGGTGCGGGCTGCGCCCTTTGGAGGGGCCGGTCGCGCGTTTTCCCTCGGGTCAGGGTGCACCGCAGCTTGCCACGCCCCGGCGCCGGTGGCAGGCTCTCCGCGAAATATGATCAAACCACAGGGACGCACTTCCATGCCCGTCAAGAACCGCTTCGCCGAGCTCCAGTCCGAGATCACCGACTGGCGCCGCGACCTGCACGAGAACCCCGAACTCCTCTTCGAGACCCACCGCACCTCGGCGCTGGTGGCCGAGAAGCTGCGCGAGTTCGGCTGCGACGAGGTGGTCGAGGGGATCGGCCGCACCGGCGTCGTCGGCGTGATCAAGGGCAAGACCGATGCCTCGGGCAAGGTGATCGGCCTGCGCGCCGATATGGACGCGCTGCCGATTCTCGAGGACACCGGGCTCGACTATGCCTCGAAGACGCCCGGGGCGATGCACGCCTGCGGACATGACGGCCACACCGCCATGCTGCTCGGCGCCGCCAAGTATCTCGCCGAGACCCGCAACTTCGACGGCACCACCGTGGTGATCTTCCAGCCCGCCGAGGAGGGCGGCGGCGGCGGCAAGGAGATGTGCGACGACGGCATGATGGCGCGTTGGAACATCCAGGAGGTCTACGGCATGCACAATTGGCCCGGCGTGCCGGTCGGCCAGTTTGCCATTCGTCCCGGCGCCTTCTTCGCCGCCACCGACGTTTTCGAGGTGACTATCGAGGGCCGCGGCGGGCACGCCGCCAAGCCGCATGAGACCATCGACCCCACCGTCGCCTCGGCGCAGATCGTCACGGCGCTGCAGACCATCGCCGCGCGCAACGCCGACCCGGTGACGCAGATCGTGGTCTCGGTGACCAGCTTCGAGACCTCCTCCAAGGCGTTCAACGTGATCCCGCAGCGGGTCACGATGCGCGGCACCGTGCGCACGCTGGCGCCCGAGAACCGCGACCTCGCCGAGTCCCGCATTTCCGAGATCTGCACCGGCATGGCGGCGGCGCTCGGCTGCGTCGCCACGGTGGACTACACCCGCAACTACCCGGTGATGGTGAACTCCGAGGAGCAGACCGAGTTCGCCGCCGACGTGGCCCGCGCGGTCTCGGGCGATTGCGCCGACGCGCCGCTGGTCATGGGCGGCGAAGACTTCGCCTTCATGCTCGAGGAGCGCCCCGGCGCTTATATTCTCGTCGGCAACGGCGACACGGCGGCGGTGCACCACCCGCAGTACAACTTCAACGACGAGGCCATCCCGGCGGGCTGCTCGTGGTGGGCCGAGATCATCGAACGGCGCATGCCGGCGGCCTGAGGAGCGATGCGGGGCGGCGCAGGCCGCCCCGTGCAATGTCCGGCGCAGCGAAGGGCCTTGTCCTCCGCGCGCCGACGGCGTGCGCCCGAGGGTGATAGGGGCTCTGCCTGCCGCGCGGGAACGACCTGCGGCCAAGGTTGCAGGGGGCTCTGCTCCCGTCCGCTGCGCGGACTCCCCCGGGATATTTCTGCCTAGACGAATTCGGAGGCGCGGTCCTGCCGCGCGTCCGGCACCTCTCAGAGCGGCCGGCCGGAGACCGACATGCCGCGGGAGAGATAGCCGCAGGCCTCGTTTATGCCCGCCGAGCAGGCGACGGTGAGCACCTCGGCCTCGGTCGGTGGTGGTGGCGCGGCGCAGGCCGCCAGGCCAAGCAGCACGGCGCCGAGGGTGGCAAGTCGCATCATGGCGCGGTCCTCGTTTCCTTGATGAAGCCCCAGAGCCCGGGGGATTGCAAGCGCCGCGCGGGATTGCAAGCGCATGTAGGGCATCAGCCCGCGTCCGGCGAGAAGGCCTCGTCCCAGAGCCGGAACAGCCGTTCGCGGGTGCTGCGGTCGAGCGCCAGCAGCAGCGGCGGCGAGAGCGGGATCAGCCGCCGGGCGCTCGGCAGCAGGCTGGTTTCGGCCGGGTCGGTGGCGGCGATCAGGCCGAGCTCGGCCAACTGACCCTGCGCTTCGGGCGAGAGCAGGAAGTCGAGCAGCCGCTGCGCGGCCTCGGCGTGCGGGGCGTTGCGCGGGATCATGAGGCTGCGCGACATCATCAGCGTGTAATCCTCGGGCAGGATGATCCCGACATTGGGCGCGGCGCGGGCCTCGGCGTAGGAGCCGAGCACGTTGTAGGCGATGTGGTAGCGCCCCTCGGAGACGCCCTCGATGATCGTCAGCGAGCAGCAGGTGGCGATCGCCCCGACCCGCGAGAAGGCTTCGAGCATGGCGCCGAAGGTGGTGGCCTCGAGGCTGTCGGCATGGGCGAAGAGATAGCCGAGCCCCGAGTCCTCGATGTCGTAGGTGGCGATGCGGCTGCGCAGCAGCTCGGGTTTCTTGCGCATCAGGTCGAGCAGGGCGAAGCGGGTGCGCGGCACATCCTCGGCGGCGAGCGCCTCGGTGTTGTAGATGATGACTGCCGGCTCCTCGGTGATGCCCCAGAGCTCGTCGCGCCAGCGCCGCTGGTCGGGCAGCGCGGCGGTGGCGGGGGAGTGGTAGGGGTGGGCGCAGGCGGCATTGACCAGCGCCACCATCTGGTGCGCACCCGAGGAGAGGACCGCGTCGGCGGGGGCGGCGCGTCCGGCGCAGGCGGCGCGGCTGTTGTTGTAGAGGTTGTTCGAGCCCCATTGCTCGTAGAGCACCGAGAGATCGGGGTTCAGCGCGGCGAAGCGCGCGATGACCGGCTCGATGATGTCGATATCGGTGGTCGAACGCAGGATCAGCCGGGTGGCGCCCGCGCCAAAGGTCTCCACGCGCTCCTGCGCCGCGGCGGGGCGGGGCAGGGTGAACATCATGGCGAGGAGCAGGACGCAGAGCAGGGCGCTAAGCCAAGTGCAGAGCTGACGGAGGGTCATTCGGGCGCGTCCTCCTGCGGGGCGGCGGGCAGCAGCAGCGCGATGCGGAAGCCGCCTTCGGGGTATTCCAGCGCGACGCGCCCGCCGAAGGCCGCGGCGACCGAGGCGACGATGGCGAGGCCGAGCCCGGCGCTGTCCTCGCGCGAGGCGGCGCTGCGCTCGAAGCGCTGGCCGAGGCGCGCGGCGATCCCGGGGGCGGGGCCGGGGCCGGCATCCCTCACCCAGAGTGCCGCTTCGGTGCCGCGCCGCTCGGCGCCGATGGCGATGGGCGGGGCGCCGTGCTTCAGCGCGTTGACCAGCAGGTTCTTCGCCGCCTCGCCGACCGAGAAGGCATCGGCGCGGACCATGACCGGGTCCTCGCCGATCTCCAGCCGCAGCTCTGCCTCGGGGGCGAGCAGCTCGTGGTCGCCGCGCTCGACCACCTCCAGCGCCACCTCGCGCAGGTCGAGCGGCGCGCGCGGCGCGCTTTCGCCGCGGTGGCTGACGAGGGCGCGCGACAGGAGCTGGTCGAGCAGCGCGCCGAGCGAGCGGGTGCGGGCCAGCAGCCGCGCCAGAGACCGCGCGCGTAGGGTGTCGTCGGGCTGGTCCTGCATCGCCTCGGCCTGTACGCGGATGGCGGCCACGGGCGTGCGCAGTTGGTGGGCGGCGTCGGAGATCAGGTGGCGCATGCCCTCCATCTGGCGGTCGAGCCGCCCCATGAAGCGGTTCATCGCCCCCAGCATCACCGTCAGCTCGCGCGGCAGCCCCTCGGTCGGCACCGGGGTCAGATCGTAGGGGTCGCGCTGCGCGAGGTCTTCCGAGAGCGCCTCGAGCGGGCGCAGCGCCGAGCGGGTCACCACCCAGGACATCGCCAGAAGCGCCAGCCCGGCCAGCAGCATCGGCAGCAGCGTGTCGCGGGTGAGGCCGAGCGCCATGGCCTGCCGCGCCCGCAGCGTCTGGCCGACGGTGATCGAAATGCCGCCCGAGAAGTCGCGCTCGGCGAAGCGGCGGGTCACCCGCACGAAGCGCGCCGGCTCGCCATTGAGCCGGTCGTCGAAGAACTCCGGCCCGCCGCCGCCACCGCGCGCCGGGGGGGCGATATCGCGCTCGTCGAGCCCGGTGATCAGCGTGCCACCGGGGCCGCGCACCGCGTAGTGGATGCGGTCCTCGGGGGCCTGGGCGAGCAGCTCGAAGGCCGAGACCGGCATGTCGACAAGGGGCCGTCCGGACTGGATGCGGATCGAGGCGGCGATGTCCTGCGCCGCGCCCAGCAGGATCCGGTCGTAGGATTGCCGGGCCGCGAGCCGGCCGTTGTAGAGCGTTGCGCCGGCCACCAGCAGCGCGCCCGCAAGCAGGATCAGCAGCACCGCCTTGAGAACCCGCGTGGCAAGGCTGGGGGGCAGGGCGGATGGCGGCGGCGCGGGGTCAGCCATCGAGGCCGATCCGGTAGCCGATGCCGCGCTGGGTGGCGATACTCACACCGCTGCCCGCGAGCTTCTTGCGCAGCCGCGCGACGTAGAGCTCGATGGCGTTCACCCCGACATCGGCATCGCCGAAGCCGTAGAGCGAATCGTAGAGTCGTCCCTTGCTCAGGTACTGGCCCTGGTGGCGCAGCAGCACGCCGAGCAGCGCCGCCTCGCGCGCGGTCAGCTCGAGCCGCTTGCCGTCCAGCGTGGCGCTCTGCCCGGCGGGGGAGAAGGCGAGCGGGCCGAGCACAGTCTCGGCGCCCTTCTGCTCGGCCTCGCGGCGGATCAGCGCGCGCAGCCGGGCTTCCAGCTCGCGCTGGTCGAAGGGCTTGCCGAGATAGTCGTCGGCGCCGAGGTCGAGCGCGCTCACCCGGTCGTCCACCGAGACCAGCGCGGTGAGCATGAGCACCGGGGTGCGCGCGCCCGAGGCGCGCAACTCGCGCAGGAACCGCAGGCCGGAGCCGTCGGGCAGGTTGATGTCGAGCACGATGGCGTCATAGCCCTGCACCGCGAGGAAATCGCTCGCCGCCTCGAGGCTATCGGCGACATCGCAGACGATGCCCGACTGCGCCAGCCGCGCGCTGACGCCCTCGGCAAGATCGCTGGCATCCTCGACCATCAGGACCCGCATGGCACTCGTACCTTTTCCCTGGCTGACGAAACGTTCGCTTGCGCTAACAGGTCTCTGACAGGTTCGCGACAGCTTCGTGGCTTAGAGACACGTCTTAACCCGCAACCGGGGAGGCTGCAAAGCGCAGTCGGGTTCCGCGGGGAGACGACGGCGCCGGCGCGTATCGGTTCGGTGGCCGACCATGAGGAGGATACCATGTTTATCACTGCAACCCGCGGCCTCGTCGCCGCGACCGTTCTCGGCGTCTCGGCTCTTGCCGCGCAGGCCCAGGACTACACCCCCGAGAACCCCGAGTGCATCGCGCCCGCCAACCCCGGCGGCGGCTGGGACTTCACCTGCCGGCAGGTCGGCAAGGAGCTGCAGGGGCTCGGGCTGATCGACAAGACCATGCAGGTCGTCAACGTTGCCGGCGGCGGCGGCGGCGTGGCCTTTGCAGAGGTGGTCAACAAGCGCTCCGACGACAACGACCTGATCGTCGCGGCCAGCTCGGCCACCGCGACCCGCCTGGCGCAGGGCGCCTACCCGGGCAACACCACCGACCAGGTGCGCTGGCTGGCCTCGATCGGGGCCGACTACGGCGTGATCGCGGTGTCCGCGGACAGCGAGATCGAGACGCTCCCCGAGCTTCTGGACATGATCAAGGCGGACCCGCGCTCGGTCTCCGTGGCCGGCGGCTCGGCCGTGGGCGGCTGGGACCACCTGAAGGTTCTGATCGCAGCTTCGGCCTACGGCGTCGAGGACGTGCGCAAGGTCAAATACGTGGCCTTTGACGGCGGCGGCGAGGCGGTGACCCAGCTTCTCGCCGGTTCGGTTCAGGCCTTCACCGGCGACGCGTCGGAAGCCAAGGGCTTCGTCGACTCCGGCGACATCAAGGTGATCGCCGTGCTCGCTCCCGAGCGCCTGGAAGGCGATTTCGCCGACTTTCCGACCGCCAAGGAGCAGGGTGTCGACGCCATCGGCGCCAACTGGCGCGGTTTCTATGCTCCGGCAGGCATGAGCGATGCGGCCTATGACGCCTGGGTGTCGAAGATCGGCGAGCTCTACGCCTCGGACGAGTGGAAGGAGATCATGGCCAACAACGGTCTGGCGCCGCTCGACCTGCAGGGCGCGGACTTCGAGCAGTTCGTGCAGAACAGCGTGAGCGAGATCCAGGATATCTCGCGCGAGATCGGCATCATCAAGTGACCTGATCCCACGCATTGCACGGCGGGCCCCTGTCACTCCGGGGGCCCGCCGGACAATTTCCTACCTTCACGCAAATTACGGGGGACACCATGAGTGACCGCATCTTCGGCCTCTTCGGGCTGGCGCTCGCCATCTTCTTCGCGTGGGCCGCTCTGCAGATCGAGGAAAGCTTCCTCTCTGACGAGGTCGGACCCAAGGCCTTCCCGCTGATCATCGCTGCCATCCTCGGCCTGTCGTCCATCTTCATCGCGCTCAAGCCCGATGCCGAGCCCGAGTGGCCCTCGCTGGCCCGGCTCGTCGAGATCCTCGCCGCGGTCGTCGTGATGATCCTCTACGCCGAGTTCCTGCCCGTCGTCGGCTTCGTCATCGCCACCGCCGTCGCCGCGGCCTACCTGACCTGGCGCCTCGGCAGCCCGGTGCTGGCGTCGCTGCTGATCGGCGTGCTGACCTCGGTCGGAATCTACGTGATCTTCCATCTCGTGCTGGGGCTGTCGCTGGCCCGCGGCCCGCTCGGTTTCTGAGGAGAAGGCCGCCATGGACGTTCTTGCCAACCTCGGCGACGGTTTTGCCGTTGCCTTCACCCTGCAGAACCTCGGCCTCGCGCTGCTGGGCTGCTTTCTGGGCACCATCATGGGCGCGCTGCCGGGCCTCGGCCCGTCGAACGGCGTGGCCATCCTCATCCCGCTCGCCTTCACCCTCGGGCTCGGGCCGACGCCGTCGCTGATCCTGCTGACCTCGGTCTACTACGGCGCCATGTACGGCGGGCGGATCAGCTCGATCCTGCTCGGCATTCCCGGCGACGAGCCGGCCATGATGACCGTGCTCGATGGCCACCCGATGGCCAAGAAGGGCATGGCCGGCGAGGCGCTTTCGCTCTCGGGCATCGCCTCCTTCGTCGGCGCCTTCATCGCCACCTGGGGGCTGATCCTGCTGGCCCCGCAGCTGGTGAAGATCGCGCTGCTGTTCGGACCGGCGGAATATTTCGCGCTCTTCGCGCTGGCCTTCGCGACGCTGGGCGGGGTCTCCTCGACCAACCAGGCGAAATCGGCCTTCGCCGCCATGCTCGGCCTCGGCCTCGCGATGATCGGCGTCGACACCCAGACCGGCGTGCCGCGCTTCACCTTCGGCGAGGTGCACCTCTACGACGGGCTCGACTTCCTCGTCGCCATCGTCGGCCTGTTCGCCCTGTCCGAGGTGTTCATATTCCTCGAGCACCGTCACGGCGGCTCGGATGCCAGCTCGCGCGAATTGAAGGTCGGCCGTCTCACGCCGCCGCTGTCGATGCTGAAGGCCTGTACCCCGACCATGCTGCGCACCTCGGTGCTTGGCTTCATCGCCGGCGTTCTGCCGGGGGCGGGGGCGTCGCTGGGCTCGTTCATCTCCTACTCGATGGAAAAGCGCCTGGTGGACAAGGAAGGCACCTTCGGCACCGGTGATCCGCGCGGCGTGGCCGCCCCCGAGGCGGGCAACAACGCCGCCGCCGGCGGCGCGCTCGTGCCGATGCTGGCGCTCGGCGTGCCGGGCTCGGGCACCACGGCGGTGCTGCTGGCGGTGCTGCTGTCGCTCAACATCACCCCCGGCCCGCTGCTCTTCGCGCAGAACCCCGACGTGGTCTGGGGCCTGATCGCCGCGCTGTTCATCGCCAACATCATGCTGCTGGCGCTGAACATCCCGATGGTGGGCATCTTCACCCGCGTGCTGATGGTGCCGCCGCGCATCCTCATGCCGATCGTGGCGATGGTCAGCTTCGTCGGCATCTACGGCATCTCGGGCTCGAGCTTCGACCTGCTGATCATGATCGGCTTTGGTGTGATGGGCTGGGTGCTGCGCAAGCTCGACGTGCCGCTGGTGCCGATCATCCTCGGCACGCTGCTCGGCAACACGATGGAGAACAACCTGCGCCGTGCGATCACCATCGACAACGGCGACTGGTTCACCCTGATCGACAGCCCGCTGTCCATCGCGCTTTGGAGCATCGCGGCCATCGGCTTCATCATGCCGCTGATCGTCGGCCGCATGGTCCGCTCAAAGATGCACGAGCGCGGCGACGAGGAAGGCTCGATCAGCGACTGATCGCGCCTTCCCGAAGACAGCCTGCCAGCCTCGCGCCGGCCCGCCTCTGCGGGCCGGCGTTTTCCGTTTCTGCAGGGCGCGCGTGGAATGCCGCGGCGCAGCGCCGAATGCTGCCGCTGCGAAGGCGGTGTTGAAAATGAAAATGCGGCATTGTGTCGCCACGGATCCGTGATAGCGTTGATTCCTAGGGAGGAACTATCATGCATCTTTTTCTGGTTGGCTTGGCCATTGGCCTTCTCATCATGTCTCCGGTGATCGCGCTGATCCTGTTCGCGGGGATCGTCACCCGTAAGGAGGAGCGCCGCACGCCGCCCTCTGGCGGGGCCCGGGCGCGGGTGAACCTGCCGGGATTCGCGGCGCGCTACGCCAAGCCCTGACCCCTGATCCTCAGACACACAAAGGCCGGGCGCATGCTGCTGCCCGGCCTTTCACTTTTTCACATAGGGTGGGGAACGCTCAGTCCAGAGCCTTGTCGCTGCTGCCCGCGTCGCCCTTCACCCAATAGCCCGCGGCCTTGAGCCAATGCGCCGGGTGGCCCCGCTCGGTCAGGAAATGCTGCTTCAGCGCGCGGGCGACCTGCGCCTCGGCGGCGATCCAGACAAAGCCATTGCCCTCGGGGAGGGTGAGCGCGCGGGTTGCTTCGAGCAGCGCCTCCGCCTCATGCGCCTGCGACACCGGGCGGTGCAGCCAGTGGGCCTGCTGCGTCGCGGCGCTGTCGAAGCGCTGCTCGTCGTCCGGCCCGGGCACGGCGGCGAGGGTGATCGCCTTGATGCCTTCGGGCAGCTCCTCGACCCGGCGGCCGATGGCGGGCAGGGCGGTCTCGTCGCCGATCAGCAAGTACCAGTCGAAGACCGGCGCGATCACCGCCGAGCCGCGCGGCCCGCCGATGTTGAGCGTGTCGCCGGGTGCGGCGGCTTCGGCCCATGCGGTGGCGGGGCCGGCCTGGTGGATGGCGAAGTCGAGCACCAGCGTGCGCGCCTCGGGATCGAAGGCGCGGGGCGTGTACTCGCGGGCCACCGGCGCCTCGGCCCCGGTGTCGAGGAAGAGCTTCACGTGGTCATCCGCGCCGAGGCTGGCGAAATCGGCGAGCGACTCGTCCTCGAGGGTGATGCGGATCATGTGCGGGGTGAGCCGTTCGGTCTCGCGCACCGTCAGGGTGCGGCGCTTCAGCTCGTGTTTGTGTCGTGTGATGACGCTTTCCATGGGAAGTCCTTGCAATCAGCTGTCTTCGGAGGGCGCATCGGGCGTGTCGCCTGCGATGTCCCGGGCGGTGTCTCGTAGCTGCGCGGCAAGCGTGGCGATGAGCGTGTCGTCGGCGCCCTCCGCCGCCATCCGGCGGCGCAGGGCCAGTTTGATCTCGTCCATGGCGGCGACGATTTCCTTCGGCGCATTGCCCCGGTGCCAGGCCGGGGGCTTGCGGGTCAGAAGATCGTCGGCGGCGGCGCGGTTGGCCTGCAGAAAGGCGCTGCCCTCGGGGGTCGGCCGGGCGCGCTTTCGGCCGCTTTCGTCGGGCTCGACCCGGGCGTAGCCCATGTCTTCCAGCCACGACAGGGTGGGGTAGATGACGCCGGGGCTGGGCGTATAGGCGCCGCCCGACCGTTCCTCGATGGCCTTGATCAGCTCGTAGCCGTGGCGCGGCTGCTCGGCGATCATCGACAGGATGAGCAGGCGCAGCTCGCCGTATTCGAAGAGGCGCTTGTGCCGCCTGCCGCCGCGATGTCCGTCCTTGTCCTGTCGCATCTACCGTCTCGTGCCCGTCATTCGGGATCATTTTCGATATATCGGAAGATAAGATATATCGGGAAATACGCAAGAGGCCCCGACGTCACGCGGCCGTGAGCCGAGAGAACAGCCCTGCGCCGACGCCCGTCATGAAACCGTCACTTCCCGAATCCAGATAATTCACATATTCATGAAATATGGAAAAAGAGATTCCCGACCGCCTCATGACCCTCGGCCACCCGCAGCGGCTGGCGCTGTTCCGGCTGCTCATGCGCCGCTATCCCGACCGCCTGCCGGCCGGCGAGATCGCCGAAGTGCTGGAGGTGAAGGCCAGCACGCTCTCGACCTATCTCGCCGCGCTGATGCGCGCCGGGCTGGTCACCCAGGAACGCGCGGGCACCTCGCTGCTTTACGCGGTCGACATGAAACAGGTGCAGGACACCTTCGACTACCTGCTGCGCGATTGCTGTCGCGGGCGCCCCGAGATCTGCTCCCCGAGCCCGTTCTTCGCAACAGAAGGAACCGCCGCGATGACTCCCCAAGATCAAGGCCGCAAGTACAACGTCCTGTTCATCTGCACCGGCAATTCCGCCCGGTCGATCTTTGCCGAAACGCTGCTGCGCGAGATCGCCGGCGAGAGGTTCAATGCCTATTCGGCGGGGACCAAGCCCAGCTCGGAACTGAACCCGATCGCGGTTGAACTGCTGCGCCAGAAGGGCCATGACATCGCGCCGCTGCGCGCCAAGAACGTCTCGGAATTCTCCGGTGAGGGCGCGCCCAATCTCGATTTCGTCTTCACCGTCTGCAACCAGGCGGCCAACGAGGAATGTCCGGCCTGGGACGGTCAGCCGATCTCCGGTCACTGGGGCATGCCCGACCCGGTGAAGGCCACCGGCACCGAGGCCGAGAAGATGCTCGCCTTCCAGCAGGCCTACGGCGCGCTCAAGCACCGGATCGAGGCTTTTGCCGCGCTGCCCATTGCGCAGCTGGACCGCATCTCCTTGCAGGCGGCGGTGGACGAAATCGCGCAATTCGACACCCCCGAAACCTCCCCGACCAAGACCTCCCTGACCAAGACCACCCCGAAAGAGACCACATGACCACCTACGCTTTGAACGGCCTCGGCCGCATCGGAAAGCTCGCCCTGAAGCCGCTGCTCGAGAAGGGCGCCGAGATCGCCTGGATCAACGATGCCGTGGGCGATCCGGCGATGCATGCGCACCTGCTGGAGTTCGACACGGTGCACGGACGCTGGGACGCGGAGTTCCAGCACGACCATGAGAGCGTCACCGTGGACGGCACCCGGTTGCCGTTCATCGGCACCCGTGATCTGTCGGCGCTGCCGCTCGAGGGCGTCGACGTGGTGATCGACTGCACCGGCGTCTTCAAGTCCGAGGCGGCGCTCGCCCCCTATTTTGCGGCGGGGGTGAAGAAGGTGGTGGTCTCGGCCCCGGTCAAGGACGGGGCGACGGCCAACATCGTCTACGGCGTCAACGACGGCACCTACGATCCCGCCCGGCACAACATCGTCACGGCGGCGTCCTGCACCACCAACTGCCTCGCGCCGGTGGTCAAGGTGATCCATGAGAACCTTGGCATAAGGCACGGGTCGATAACGACAATCCACGACGTGACCAACACGCAGACCATCGTCGACCGCCCCGCCAAGGATCTGCGCCGCGCCCGCTCGGCGCTGAACTCGCTGATCCCCACCACCACCGGCTCGGCCTCGGCGATTACGCTGATCTACCCCGAGCTGAAGGGGCGCCTGAACGGCCATGCGGTGCGCGTGCCGCTGCTCAATGCCTCGCTGACCGACTGTGTCTTCGAACTCGAGCGGGCGACCAGCGCCGAGGAGGTCAACGCGCTCTTCGAGGCAGCCTCCAAGGGCGCGCTCAAGGGCATTCTCGGCTACGAGGAACGCCCGCTGGTCTCGTCCGACTACACCAACGACACGCGCAGCTCGATCATCGACGCGCCCTCGACCATGGTGGTGAATGGCACGCAGCTGAAGGTCTACGCCTGGTACGACAACGAGATGGGCTACGCGCACCGGCTGGTGGACGTGGCGCTGATGGTCGGGGGGCGGCTGTGAGCGCGCAGGCCCCGGACCGGCCCGAGGGGCTCTCGGCCTATGTCGCGGTGACGGTGGCCTACTGGGCCTTCATGCTCACCGACGGCGCGCTGCGCATGCTGGTGCTGCTGCATTTCCACAGCCTCGGCTTCTCGCCAGTGCAACTGGCATATCTCTTCGTGCTCTACGAGATCGCGGGGATGGTCACCAACCTCTCGGCGGGCTGGATCGCGGCGCGCTTCGGGCTGACCTCGACGCTCTACGCCGGGCTGTCGTTGCAGGTGGTGGCGCTGCTGGCGCTGACGCAGCTCGATCCGGCGTGGAGCATTGCCGCCTCGGTGGCCTTCGTGATGTGCGTGCAGGGCGCCTCGGGCGTGGCCAAGGACCTCGCGAAGATGTCCTCGAAGTCGGCGGTGAAGCTATTGGCGCCCTCCGAGGGCGGCGGGCTGTTTCGCTGGGTGGCGCTGCTGACCGGGTCGAAGAACGCGGTGAAGGGGCTCGGCTTCCTGCTCGGCGCGGCGCTGTTGGCGACGCTCGGGTTCACATGGGCGGTGCTGGCGATGGCGCTGGTGCTGGCGGTGATCCTGATCGCCGTGGCGCTCTTCATGCCTGCGGGGCTGCCGAAGGGACGCAAGGGGGCGAAATTCTCCGAGGTCTTCTCGAAGTCGGCCAACGTCAACTGGCTGTCCGCGGCGCGGGTGTTCCTGTTCGGCGCGCGGGACGTGTGGTTCGTGGTGGGCATCCCCATCTACTTTTACGCCGTGCTCTCGGACGGAAGCGAAGCGGGCAACCGCGCCGCCTTCTTCATGATCGGCACCTTCATGGCGGTCTGGATCATACTCTATGGCGCGGTGCAGGCGGCGGCGCCGCGCATCCTGCGCGCCAAGGCGCGTCCCGAGGGCGCGTTGATCCATGCCGCGCGCGGCTGGGCCGCGGCGCTCTTCGTGGTGCCGGCGGTGCTGACCGTGGCGGTGCTGCTCTCGCCGACACCGCAGGCATGGTTGACGGGGGTGCTGGTGATCGGGCTTCTGGTGTTCGGGGCGATCTTCGCTGTGAACTCCTCGCTGCATTCCTACCTGATCCTCGCTTTCACCAAGTCCGAGCGGGTGACCATGGACGTCGGCTTCTACTACATGGCCAACGCCGCCGGGCGGCTGATCGGCACGCTGCTGTCCGGGCTGACCTACCAGCTCGGAGGCTTGCCGCTGGTGCTGGGCACGGCTGCCGCAATGGTGGCGCTGGCGGCGCTGCTCTCGGGACGGCTGAGCGCCGAGGTGCAGGAGGCGGCGGCCTGAGCCGCGTGCTGAGGGCCGCGCCCGACCCTTGGGTGGGCGCTTCGCAGCGGGGGCAAAAGGCACTTTATCGCGTCACCCCGCAAGAAAACGGTGCGGGGCGCGATATCGCCAGAGCGCCCTTCCGGGGGGAGGGTCGGGCGCGGCCCGGCGCTGGTCGCCCCGCGCCAAGGCTCTGTCGGGGCTCTCAAATGCAAAAGGCCCGGGCGCAGTACCCGGGCCTTTTCGTGTTCGTGAGAGCGCCTCACACAACCGGCGGCGTGCGGCCCCGGTGGATCTTCTCGCGCAGGCCCTGGATGATCTTGAAGAACACCGGCCCGAAGATCGCCCCCAACACCGCCGAGGCGATGGCGCCGCCGAAGACCGCGAGGCCCAGCGACACCCGGCTCGCCGAGCCCGCGCCCGAGGCGATGACCAGCGGGTAGACCCCGACCGCGAAGGCCAGCACCGTCATCATCACCGGCCGGAAGCGCAGCTTGGCCGCCTGCATCGCCGCATCGTGCAGATCCAGTTCCGCCGCCTCGCGCTGCTGCTTGCCGAACTCGACGATCAGGATCGCCGTCTTCGCCGCCAGCGCGATGAGCATCAGCAGGCCGATCTGCCCGTAGAGACTGAGCGGCTCGCCGGCGATCCGCAGCGTCACCAGCGCCCCCAGCACCGCGAAGGGCACCGTGAGCAGCACCGCCACCGGCGTCAGGAAGCTCTCGTAGAGCGCCGCGAGGAAGAGGAAGGTGAACACCAGGCTCAGCCCCAGCGCGATCGGCACCGCGTTGCCCGAGGCGCGTTCCTCGCGCGAGGAGCCGGTCCACTCGTAGCGAAAGCCTTCGGGCAGGGCGGCCCCGGCGGTCTGCTCAAAGCTGTCCATCGCGTTGCCTGTGCTGAAGCCGCCGGCGCTGTCGGGGATGCCGGTGACCGTTGCCGAGTTGTAGGTGTTGTAGCGATAGAGCACGTCCGGGCCGGTGGTCGGCACCGCGGTGATCACCGTCGAGAGCGGCACCATGCCGCCCTCGCGGTTGCGCACGTAGAGCGTGTCGAAGGCGCGCTCGTTCTGGCGGTATTGCGCGTCGGCCTGGATCATCACCCGGTAGGATTGGCCGAAGACGTTGAAGTCGTTGATGTAGAGCGCGCCGAGCTGGGCCTGCAGGGTCAGGAAGATGTCCGAGACCTGCACCCCCAGCGTCTTGGCGCGCACCCGGTCGATGTCGAGGAAGAGCTGCGGCGCGTCGGCCTTGAAGGTGGAATAGGCCAGCGCGATCTCGTCCGCGGCATTGGCCGCTCCGAGGAAGCTCTGCAGCGCGGCGGTCATCTCGTTGGGGCCGCGCCCCTGGGTGTCCTCGAGCACGAAGCTCAGACCCTCGACCGCGCCGATGCCCGGCAGGGCGGGGGCGCCGAAGATGATCGTCTTGGCCTCGGGCATGTCGGCGAACTGCTGGGTGAACTTGCGCTGCAGGAAGGCCTGGCTGCTTTCCTCGGTGGTGCGCTCCTTCCATTCCTTGAGCTTGACGATGATCATCCCGGCGTTGGACTGCAGCGCCGAGTTGAGGATCGAGTAGCCGTTCACCGACAGCACGTTCTCCACCGCCTCATCCTCGCCGAGCGCATCGGTGAGACGGTCCATGATCACCTCGGTCCGGTTCAGCGAGGCGCCAGAGGGCAGCTGCACGTCCACCATGAAGAAGCCCTTGTCCTCGGTCGGGATGAAGCTGGTCGGGGTGGTGGTGAAGAGCGTGTACATGGCAAAGAACAACGCCGCGACGATGGCGATGGCGATGAGCGCGTGCTTGGCGAGGAAATCGACGATGGCGCTGTAGACCCGCGTCACCCAGTCGAAGCCCTTGTTGAACCCGCGGATGACGAAGTTCGGGTGCATACCCGGCTTCATCAGCACCGAGGCCAGCGCCGGGCTCAGCGTCAGCGCGTTGACCATCGAGATCAGCACCGAGACGGTGAGCGTCGCGCCGAACTGGCTGAACATGCGCCCGGTGATGCCGGGCAGCAGCAGCGTCGGCCCGAAGACCGCCGCCAGCACCAGCGAGGTCGCGACGATCGGCCCCGTCACCTCGGCCATGGCGCGTTTCGTCGCCTCGACCGAGCTGATCTCGGGGTTCTCGTGCAGGATGCGCTCGACGTTCTCCACGACGATGATCGCATCGTCCACCACCAGCGCGATGGCGAGGATCAGGGCAAAGAGGGTCACCGTGTTGATCGTCATGCCGAAGGCGAAGAGCACCGCCAAGGTGCCGATGATCGAGACCGGCACTGCGATGGTCGGAATGAGCGTCGCGCGGATCGAGCCGAGGAAGATGTAGGTCACCGCCACCACCAGCAGGATGGTGAAGATCATGGTGATCACCGTCTCCTCGAGCGAGGCCTCGATGAACAGCGTGGTGTCATGGCCGATGACGTAATCGACGCCCTCGGGGAAGTACTCCTTCAGCTCCTCCATCTTCTCGCGCACGGCCTCGGCCACATCGAGCGAGTTCGCCTCGCTCAGCTTGTAGACCGCCAGCAGCACGCCGGGCTTGTTGTTGAACTCGCCATAACCCTTGTAGGCGAAGGCGCCGAGCTCGATCCGCGCCACGTCGCGCAGGCGCACCACCGAGCCCGCGTCATTGGCCGACAGGATGATGTCGCCGAATTCCTCCTCGGTCTCGAGCCGGCCCTTGGTGGTCAGCACGTATTGGAACTGCGTGTCATCCGCGGCAGGGGCGGCGCCGAGCGAGCCCACGGCGGCCTGCACGTTCTGCTCCTTCACCGCCAGCACGATCTCGTTGACCGTCAGATTGTGGTTGGCCATCTGCACCGGGTCGAGCCAGGCGCGCATGCCGTAGTCCAGCGCGCCGATGTTCTCGGCGGCGCCGACGCCGCCGATACGCGCCAGTTCGCCCTCGATGTTGATCGAGGCGTAGTTCGACAGGAAGAGCCCGTCGAAACGCCCGTCGGGCGAGATGATGTCGACCACCATCAGGATGTCGGGGTTGCGCTTGCGCACCCGGATGCCGCGCTGGCGCACCTCGGCGGGCAGGGATGGCTCGGCCAGCGCCACGCGGTTCTGCACGTCGACCTGCGCCAGATCGGCATCGACGCCGGTCTCGAAGGTGACGGTGAGCGTGTAGGAGCCGTCCGAGGCGGCCTTGGACTCCATGTAGGCCATGCCCTCGGCGCCGTTCACCTCGTCCTCGATGGGCGCGGCGACGGCCTGCAGCAGGGTCTGGGCATCGGCGCCGGGGTAGTTGGCGCGCACCACAACCTTGGGCGAGGTGATGTCGGGGTACTGGTCGATGGGCATCACGGTCAGCGTTAGCAGGCCGAACAGCGTGATGAGCATGGAAATGACGAAGGCGAACTTGGGCCGCCGGATGAAAAATAAAGGTCCCATGAAATTCTCCGCTGCCGGGGCTCAGCTGTCGTAGGGTTTCGGCGTGACGGTGAGGCCGGGGCGCATGCTCTGCAGCCCTTCGACGACCACCTGTTCGCCGTCTTCGAGACCTTCTGCAATGGTCCAGTTGGCGCCGCTGCGGACACCGACGGTGATGTTGCGGCGCTCGACCGTGTCGCCGTCGCCGACCACCCAGACGAAATGGCCCTGCTGGTCGAGGCTCACCGCACGCTGCGGGATGAGGGGCGCCTGGATCGGTTCGAGCACCTGGCCGCGAATGGTCACGTTCTGGCCCGGAAGCAGGACGCCGTCGGGATTGGGAAAGAGGACGCGGGCGGCGATGGTGCCGGTGCTGGCGGCGCCGGTGTTGTCCCAGTTCTCGAAGGTGCCCTTCTCGGGGTAGACCTCACCGCCGGGCAGGATCGCCTCGAGTTCCAGTGGAGGGATCGAGCCGCCGGCCTCCTGGATTTCGAGCCGCTTGGCGAGGAAGCCGAAATAGTTGGACTGATCGACCAGCCCGACCGCGTAGATCGGATCGAGAGAAACCAGCGTCGCGATGAAGCCGGGCTGCGTCGGGTCGCCGGGCGCGAAGAGGTCACCAACCGCGAACTGCGGTGCCGAAATGCGGCCGCTGAACGGGGCGTAGACTTTGGTGTCGGCGAGGTTTTCCTCCGCCTGGGCGATCTGTGCACTGGCCACGTCGACCTGCGCCTGGGCCACGTCGGCCTGCGCCTGGGCGTATTCCACCTCGCGCTGCGAGACGGTGTTGCTCCGCGACAGTTGCGTCGCGCGGTCGAGATCGAGGTCGGCCTTGATCGCGGAGGCCTCGGCCTGCTTCAGCGCCGCGTGCGCCTGGGCGAGGGCGATGCGGAAATCGGTCTCGTCCATCTCGACCAGAAGCTCACCCTTTTCGACGTAGCTGCCGGCGGTGATGTGCAGCGCGGTGATCTGCGCCTGGATCGGAGGCCGGATCGACGCGGTGTTCAGCGCCTCGATGCGGGCGGGATGCGTGAAGGAGGGGCGGATGCTCTGGGTCGCCACCGTCTGGACCAGAACCGTGGGGCCGGGGGCCGTGGCTTCGTCCTGCGCCAGGGCCGGCGCGGTCGTCGTGGCGGCAAGGAAAAACGCGCACAGAGAGACAGCCGAAAACGACTCAATAAGTCTAATGAACATATCAATGGTCCTTCCAAGGACGGATCTATGCGTCTGAGTTTACACGATATGAATGAAATAGCGACAGCCTCTGCATCCAAAGCGCGAGCTTTCGCGCATCTCCGAAAAGTCGAGATTGAATTTGCGTCAGGCCGCCCGTGCTGATCGCCGAAGCCGGCCTGTGCGACGGTGTTATTTTTTCATCATACGATATCATTGACAGTTATCATACAAGTCAGTCATAAACGCCGCGTAACGTCATATGCATCTAAGGGAGGAGATGATGATGGATTTCACGAGGACCAAGACGGCACTGGTCGCGGCGACCGCGCTCTGCGGCCTGCTGGCAGGGGCGGCGCAGGCGGAGACCTGGCGCGCCTGGGCGATCCACCCGGAGGATTATCCGAACGTGGTCGCCATGCAGCAGTTCGCCGACGAGGTGACGGAAAAGACCGAGGGCCGGATCGAACCGACCGTCTATGCCAACGGCGTGCTGGGCGCGCAGCCCGACGCCATCGAGCAGGTCCGGGCCGGCGCCATCGCGGTCGGCAACTTCAACATGGGCCCGATGGGCGAGATCGTCCCGGCGACCAACGTGCTGTCGCTGCCCTTCATCTTCCGCGACGTGGACCACATGCACGCGGCGATGGACGGCGAGATCGGCCAGCGCTTCTCGGACGCGCTGTCGGAAGAGGGGCTCGTCGCCCTGTCGTGGATGGATAGCGGCTCGCGCTCTTTCTACAACACCAAGCACCCGATCGAGACGCCCGCCGACATGGACGGCATGAAGTTCCGGGTGATGAACAACGATCTCTACGTGCAGATGGTCGACCAGCTCGGCGGCAACGCGACGCCCATGGCCTACGGCGAGGTCTACCAGTCGCTGAAAACCGGCGTGATCGACGGCGCCGAGAACAACTACCCGTCCTTCGAGAGCTCGAACCACTACGAGGTGGCCAAGTACTACTCGATCACCAACCACCTGATCATCCCCGAGTGCATCTGCGTCTCGACGAAGGTCTGGGACGGCGTGTCCGACGAGGACAAGGCGATTGTCACCGAAGCCGCGGTGAAGGCCGCCGAGCTTCAGCGCGAGCTCTGGGCCGAACGCTCGGACGCCTCCAAGCAGAAGGTGATCGACAGCGGCGTGACGGTGAACGAGGTCGAGGACTCGCAGGCGTTCCAGTCGGCGATGGAGCCGGTCTACGCCAAGTTCATCGAGACCAACCCGGATCTGGAAAGCCTGATCCGCGACATCCAGTCGATCGAGTGATCTGAGTTGCGGCGTGTCCCCGCGGGGACACGCCCTTTCCGGGAGTGACCATGGCACAGAGCCACGTGGCCGGGGCAGGGGCCGTCTATCGCCTGCTCGATCTGCTCTCGCGGATCTGCGTGATGGTGGCCGGCACCGGCCTTGTCGTCCTGATCGCCATATTCGGCTGGCTGGTCTGGGGCCGCTACATCATGAACGACACCCCAACCTGGGTCGAGCAGCTGGCGCTGATCCTCGTGGTCTGGATCACCTTTCTCGGGGCCGCCGCGGGCGTCTGGAGCCGCACGCATCTGTCGGTCGACTTCCTGCGCGACGCCTTTCCCGGCCCGATCGCCATGGCGATGAAATGGCTGGCGCTGGTCGGCGTCCTGATCTTCGCGCTCTGTCTCGGCTGGCAGGGCTACATCCTGGCCGAGAACACCTGGGCCCGCACCGTGCCGATGCTCGGCATTTCCGAGGGCATGCGCGCCGTGCCCATGGCCATCTGCGGCGCGCTGAGCGCGCTCTTCACTCTCTATCAAATGGCCGAACTGGCAAGGGGCCGCGTGTACTGACATGGGTTTGATTATTCTTTTCGGGCTGTTCGCCGGTGGCCTCATCTGCGGCATGCCGGTGGCCTTTGCCATCGGCCTCGCGGCGGTGGGCGGTTTCGTCTACGAGGGGCTGCCGCTCTTCATCGGCTTCCAGCGCGTGCTGTCGGGCATCTCGGTGTTCTCGCTGCTGGCGATCCCCTTCTTCATCTTCGCGGGCGAGCTGATGATGCATGGCGGCATCGCCGGGCGGCTGGTGCGGCTGGCCTCCTCGGCGGTGGGCGCGATGCGCGGCGGTCTGGGCGTGGTCAACGTGGCCTCCTCGATGCTCTTCGGCGGCATCTCGGGCTCGGCGGTGGCGGACACGTCGGCGCTTGGCTCGATCCTCATCCCGGTGATGAAGGAAAAGGGCTACGACCCCGATTACGCGGTGAACGTCACGGTGACCTCCTCGGTCGCGGGCGTGGTGATCCCGCCCTCGCACAACATGATCCTCTTTGCCGTGGCGGCGGGCGGCGTGTCGGTGTCGAAGCTGTTCATTGCGGGCGTGATCCCCGGCGTTCTCATGTGCCTCTGCCTCGGGATCGTGGCCTATGCGGTCGCCGTGCGCCGCGGTTACCCGGCTGAAACCTTTCCCGGCTGGAAGGCGCTTGGCCTGTCGTTCATCGTCGCCCTGCCGGGGCTGATGACCGCGATCATCGTGGTGGGCGGGGTGCTGTCGGGCGTGATGACGGTCACCGAGTCCGGCGCCTTCGGGGCGATCTGGGCCATCCTGGTGACCACCTTCGTCTACCGCGAACTGACCTGGGAAGGCTTCAAGACCGCCGTCGTCAGCTCGGTGCGCACCACGGCGCTGGTGATGCTGCTGGTGGCGACGGCCTCGGCCTTTTCCTACCTGCTGACCCTCTACCGGGTGCCGGATCTTCTGGCCAATGCAGTCACCGGCATCTCGGACAACCCGATCGTGATCCTGCTGCTGCTGAACCTGATCCTGCTGGTACTTGGCATGATCATGGACATGGCGGCGCTGATCCTGATCTGCACGCCGATCTTCCTGCCGGTCGCGGTGGGGCTCGGGATGGACCCGGTGCAATTCGGCGTGGTGATGATGATGAACCTCGGCCTCGGCCTTTGCACCCCGCCGGTGGGCGCCTGCCTCTTCGTCGGCTGCGTCGTGGGCGGCGTGCGGATCGAACAGGCGGTGAAGACGATCCTGCCGTTCTACGCGGCGATCCTCGTGGCGCTGCTGCTGGTGACATATGTGCCTGCCTTCTCCATGTTCCTGCCGAGCCTGATGGAGTGAGATACATGAATATGAAACGCATCCTGATCACCGGCGCGGCGGGCCAGCTTGGCAAGATCCTGCGCGAGACACTGAAGCCCCACGCCGAGGAACTGCGCCTGTCGGACATCACCGAGATCACCGATCTCGGGCCGAACGAGAGCTTCGTGGCCTGCGATATCGCCGACGGCGAGGCGGTGAAATCGCTGGTCGAGGGCTGCGACGGGGTGGTGCACCTTGGCGGTATCTCGGTCGAGAAGAGTTTCGACCTGATCGAGACGGCCAACCTGCGCGGCGTCTACAATCTCTACGAGGCGGCGCGGCTGCACGGCATGCCCCGGATCATCTTTGCCAGCTCGAACCACACGATCGGCTATTACAAGCAGGAACAGCGCCTCAAGCACACCGATCCGTTCAAACCCGACGGGCTAT
The DNA here is from genome assembly GCF_020524285.1 of Alloyangia pacifica. GTDB lineage: Bacteria > Pseudomonadota > Alphaproteobacteria > Rhodobacterales > Rhodobacteraceae > Salipiger > Salipiger pacificus_B. The sequence goes on along the minus strand of NZ_JAIVKX010000004.1, from coordinate 167,106 downwards.
ATGGCGTGTCGAAGATCTTCGGCGAGGCGGTGGCCAGCCTCTACCACGACAAGTTCGGGCAGGAGAGCGCGCTGGTGCGCATCGGCTCCTGCACCCCGAAGCCCGAGAACTGGCGGATGCTGTCGACCTGGATCAGCCCGCGCGATTTCACCTCGCTGATCATGGCCGCCTTCACCGCGCCGCGCCTTGGCTGCACCGTGGTCTGGGGACAGTCGGCCAACGACATGGGCTGGTGGGACAATTCCCACGCCGCCTTCCTCGGCTGGGTGCCGCAGGACAATTCCCAGGACTACGCAGAAGAGATCCGCCGCACCGTGCCGCGCCCCGGCCCCGAGGACTCGGTGGCGAAATATCAGGGCGGCGTCTTCACCGACGAGCCGATCCACCAAAGCTGACACTCACCACAAGGCCCGCAAGCGCGCGGCCCCCAATCAAGAGGACCCACGCATGGACCCGCAACAGATCAAAGAAGCGCTCGGCTCCGGCCTGCTTTCCTTCCCCGTCACCCCGTTTGACGCCGACAACAAGTTCGCCGCCGATCCCTATCAGAAGCACGTCGAGTGGCTGTCGGGCTTTGACGCGCCGGTGCTTTTTGCTGCGGGCGGCACGGGCGAGTTCTTCTCGCTGACCCCGGACGAGATCCCGGCCATCGTGACGGCGGCCAAGGAAAGCGCGGGCAAGACCGCGATCGTGTCGGGCTGCGGCTATGGCACCGAGATCGCCAAGGGCATTGCGCGCTCGGTCGAGGCGGCGGGCGGGGACGGCATCCTGTTGCTGCCGCACTACCTGATCGACGCGCCGCAGGAAGGGCTCTTCGAGCACGTCAAAGCGGTCTGCAATTCCACCGGCATGGGCGTCATGGTCTACAACCGCGACAACGCCGTGCTGCAGGCCGACACGCTGGCGCGGCTCTGCGACGAATGCCCGAACCTCGTGGGGTTCAAGGACGGCACCGGCGATATCGGCCTCGTGCGGCAGATCACCGCCAAGATGGGCGACCGGCTGATCTACCTCGGCGGCATGCCGACGGCGGAGCTCTTTGCCGAGGCCTATCTCGGCGCGGGCTTCACCACCTACAGCTCGGCAGTTTTCAACTTCGTGCCCGCTCTGGCGAACAAGTTCTATGCCGCGCTGCGAGCCGGGGATCGGGCCACCTGCGAGGACATCCTCAAGAGCTTCTTCTATCCGTTCATGGAGCTGCGCTCGCGCCGCAAGGGCTATGCCGTGTCAGCGATCAAGGCGGGCGTGCGTCTGGTCGGCTTCGACGCCGGCCCGGTGCGCGCGCCGCTGTCGGACCTCACCGGCGAGGAGGAAGAGAACCTCAAGGCCCTGATCGACGCGCATCAGTAAGACGAAGGCACAACCGATGAAGATTACCGAGATCCGCACCCACCTTCTGGAACACAAGCTGGAGACGGCGTTTGAGAGCGCCTCCATGCGCTTCGACAAGCGGGTGCATCTGCTGGTCGAGGTGATCTGCGACGACGGCACAACGGGCTGGGGCGAATGCCTCGGCCCGGCGGGCCCGAACCGCGCCATGGTCGATGCCTACAAGCCTTGGCTCATCGGCAAGGATCCGCTGGAGACCGAGAAGCACTGGGCGGTGCTCTACAACGCGCTGCGCGACCAGGGGCAGCGGGGGATTTCCGTCTGCGCGCTTTCGGGCATCGACATCGCGCTGTGGGACATCAAGGGCAAGCACTTCGGCGTTCCGGTCTCGACGCTGCTCGGCGGGCGGTTCCGCGAGCGCATCCGCGCCTATGCGACCGGCTCGTTCAAGCGCGACGGGGTGGACCGGGTCGCCGACAATGCCGAGGAGACCGGGCGCCACGCGGCGGCGGGCTTCCACGCGGTGAAGATCAAGATCGGCTTCGATCCCGCCGAGGATCTGCAGGTGATCAAGGCAGTGCGCGAGGCCATCGGCCCGGACACCCGGCTGATGATCGACGGCAACCATGGCTACGACGTGATCGAGGCGGTGCGCGTTGGCAACGCCGCCGCCGAGTATGACATCGACTGGTTCGAAGAGCCGGTGATCCCAGAGCAGCTCGACGCCTATGCCGAGGTCCGCGCGCGCCAGCCGATCCCGGTGGCGGGCGGAGAGACATGGCACACCCGCTGGGGCTTTGCCGAGCCGCTGCGCCGGCGGGTGATCGACATCGCCCAGCCCGATCTCTGCGGCGTGGGCGGCTTCACCGAGGCAAAGCGCGTCGCCGACCTCGCGACGCTGCACGGGGTTCGGGTGGTGCCGCACGTCTGGGGCACCGCGGTGCAGATCGCCGCGGCGCTGCAGTTCATGGCGGCGATGGTGCCCGATCCGGTGAGGCGGGGTCCGATCGAGCCGATCATGGAGTTCGACCGCACCCACAACCCCTTCCGGCAGGCGGTGGTGACACAGCCTATCGAGCACGAGAATGGCTGGGTCAGCATCCCCGACGGCCCGGGGCTGGGGGTCGAGATCGACCGGGACGCGCTGAAGGAGTTCGCGCCGAAGGGGTGAATTTGCCTTGCCCGGAACAAGGCACGTAGTGCCGCCGGGCAGCGCCCGACCGCCCCTCAGGGCGGGCGCTTTCCACACGTTTCGCAGCGTTCAGGCGGACGGCGGGGTGGAGAGATAAAGTGAAGACCGCAACCATCTCAGCGCCCACCCGCGGTCGGGCACTGCCCTCCGTCGCACCCAATTGAGAGGACCAACCATGATCGACCGCAAACTCACCGGCCCTAACCCGAAGACGGCGATGCCCAAGGGCGCCTGCGACACGCAGATGCACATGTACCTGCCGGGCTACACGTGGCGCGAGGATGGCAAGGGCGTGCCCGCCGAGCCTCTGCCGACGCCCGCGATGTACCGGCAGGCGATGGGCTGGCTCGGCATCGACCGGGTGGTGATCACCCAGGGCAACGGACACGGCATGGACAACGCGAGCCTGCTCGCCTGCATCGCCGAAATGGGCGCCTGCGCGCGCGGCGTGGCGGTGATCACCGGCGAGACCTCCGACGCCGAGATGGTCCGGCTCGCTGAGGGCGGCATCGTCGGCGCGCGGATCATGGACCTGCCCGGCGGGGCGGTGGGGCTCGATCAGCTCGAGGCGGTGGATGCGCGCGCCCACGCGGCGGGCTGGATGATGGCGGTGCAGTTCGACGGCACCGCGCTGCCGGAACTGGAGCCGCGCCTCGGCAGGCTCAAATCCAACTGGGTGCTCGACCACCACGGCAAGATCTTCGGCGGTATGACTCCGGAGCACGTTGCCACGATCAAGCGGCTGGTTGACGGCGGAACCTGCTGGTTCAAATTCGCCGGCTGCTACGAGGCGACCACCACCTCGGGTCCCGACTATCCCGACATCGCCGCGCTCAGCCGCGAGATCGGGGCGCATGCGCCCGAGCGCATCGTCTGGGGCACCAACTGGCCGCACAACCATGCCAGCCGGACCGAGGACTATCCCGACGACGCGCATCTGCTGGATCTGGCGATGGGCTGGCTGCCCGATGCGGCGGCGCAGCACCGGGTGCTGGTGGAAAACCCGCAGGATCTCTATGGTTTTCCGAAGATGACCTGAGGAGGACTGGGAGGACCCATGGCAGATCATACGGCGCGCATCCTGTGTTACGGAGACAGTCTCACCTGGGGGCATGACCCCGCGAATGACGGCCTGCGGCACGCGATTTCCGATCTCTGGCCCTCGGTGCTTGCCGAGGCGATCCCCGAGGCGACGGTGCTGGCCGACGGGGTGAACGGGCGCAGCACGTCGTTCGACGATCACGCGGCGCCCTGCGACCGCAACGCCACCCGGACGCTGCCAGTGGCGCTGGCGGCGCATATGCCGCTCGATCTGGTGATCATCATGCTGGGCACCAACGACCTGAAGCCCAAGCATGGCGCGGTGGCCAGCGGCGCGCAGGCGGGGATGCGGCGGCTGATCCAACTGGTGCGGGGGTTTCCCTTCAAGCCCGCCTCGGCGCAGCCGCAGATCCTGATCGTCGCGCCGCCCTATTGCAACGCTCCGGCCAAGGGGGCACCCGACAGCCCGGCGCGGGTGGGGGAGTCGCATCTCTTCGCGCCGCTCTATGCCGAGCTGGCGGAAGAGGAAGGCGTGGCCTTCTTCGACGCAGGCCGCGTGGCGCAGCCCTCGCCGCTCGACGGGGTGCATCTTGATGCGGCCAACACGCGGGCCATCGGCGCGGCCCTCGTCGAGCCGGTGCGCGCTCTTCTGGAGCTCTGATCCTCAGGCCGGTGTCCGGGCGGCCAGCCGCTGCGCCGCCGCCATCATCAGCGGGCCGACCCCCTTGGCGTCATCCGCGACGATGTCCTCGCTGAGGTAATACTCGCGCGAGCCGTCGCGCATCTTGCCGTCGAAGCCGCCGAGGCCGGCGACGTGGCAGATGCGGGTGAGGCGGGTCACGCCGCCCTCCGTCTCGAGCCGGGTTTCGATCAGCGCGTCATGGGCGCGTTGCCCGGCGTCGAACCACTCGCCCAGCCCCAGTTCGGTGCCGCGCATCAGCGCGTAGGCGAACATCGCCGAGGCCGAGCTTTCCTCGTAGTTGCCCGGCAGGCCCGGCGCGTCCAGCACCTGCGGCCAGAGACCCGAGGGCGCCTGCTGGCGAACCACGGCGTTCAGCAACTCGGCGGTCTGGCGCTTCGGCGCGCGCTCGGGCACCAGCGCGCAGATGTCGACCAGTGCCATCGCCAGCCAGCCCACCGCGCGGGCCCAGACCGCCGCCGAGCGGCCGGTCTCGGGATCAGCCCAGCCCTGCGCCCTGGCCGCGTCGTAGCCATGCACGTAGAGCCCCGCCGGGCCGCGGGTCAGCTCGAGCGCCTGAGCAAGCTGGGACAGGGCATCGTCGATCAGCGCGGGTTGATTGGTGCGCAGCCCGTATTCGATCTGGAAGGGCAGCCCCATGTAGAGCCCGTCGAGCCAGACCTGGCTCGGGTAGCGCTGTTTGTGCCAGTAGTTGCCCGCCGCCGTGCGCGGATGGCGCGAGAGCTGCTGGGCCAGATGTTCGGCGGCCGCCATGTAGCGCGGATCGTCGGTTTCGTCCGAGAGGTGGAACAGGCAGCGCCCGGCGAGGATGTGGTCGATGTTGAACTCGTCGATCCGGTAGCCCGCGAGCGTGCCGTCCGGGGCGATCTGCGCGTCGGTCAGGCGCGTCAGGTGATCCCACCAGCGTGCCTCGCCGGTGGCCTCGTGCAGCAGGGCGAGGCCGCGGTAGACGCAACCGTCCTCGTAGCACCAGCTGCCGTTCTTGTAGTGGCTGTAGCGGGCCGCGAAGGCGTCGAAATACTCCAGAACATCGGGAAGGGTCATGGCAAGGCGGGGCTCCGGTTGAGGAAGGCATCGGTGCTGAGCGGGGCGTCGTCGGGGCGCAGATCGCCCTCGATGCGTGCATGTTCGGCGCGCACCCCGGCGTGGCGCAGGGCGCGCACGCCATCGGCCATGAGCGGCGGTTCGGGGCGCGCGGCGGGGTCGTGCGAGACGAGCGAAACCCGCGATAGGCGGATCGGGCCGATCGGGGCCTCGGGCAGCCCGAGGAAGGCGCCGAGGGCATGGGCGAGATTGCGGATCTCGACATCCTCCACGGTGATCTCGCCGATGCGCGGGGTGAGGGGGCCGACGGGCGCGGGTTCGCGGGACTGCACCCAGTCGGCGTGGCCGTCGTGGTCGCAGAAGTAATGCGCGTTGGCCGAGAAGGCGGTGAGCACCCCGTCCATGGTGACGTTGCGCATGGCGATGCGGGCGATCTCGCCGCCGCGGCCGCGCCTTGTCTTCAGCCGCAGCCCGCGGTCGGTGCCGACCATTTCGCAGTCCCGCACGGTGACGTCGGTGACGCTGCCGGACATCTCCGAGCCGATGACGCAGCCGCCGTGGCCGCGTTCCATCAGGCAGTGCTGCACGGTGACGCGGCGGGTGGGGCGCAGGTGGTCCTCCTCGGCCGCGTCGCCGCGCTTGCCCGCCTTGATCGCGATGCAGTCGTCCCCGACCGAGAAATGGGTGCCGAGGATGGTCACGTCCTCGCACATGTCGGGATCGAAGCCGTCGGTGTTGGGGCTGTCATGCGGCGCCTGAATGCTGAGGCCACCGGCGAAGAGATTGCGGCAGCCCTGCGGGTGGATGGTCCAGCTCGGGGCGTTGCGGATGGTGAACCCGATGAGGCGGGTGGCCTCGGCGTCGATGAGGTGCAGGCCGCGCGGGCGACGGGCGCCGTCCCGGCGCTCCTTGGCCCAGCTCCACCAGTCGCCGCGATCGCCGCCGCCGTCGAGCGTGCCGAAGCCCTCGATGGTCAGGTTGCGCGTTCCGATCGCGTGCAGCGGGGCGCGGAAGCAGGGTTCGGGCAGCCCCTCCCAGGAGCCGAGCATCGTGCCGTCGGGGTCGCGGGCGGGCAGGATCGGCCAGCCGCTGCGGTCCGAGGGGGCGGCGAGGGTGGCCCCTTCGGAAAGGTGCAGGATCATATCCGAGCGCAGCTCGACCGGGCCGCAGAGCCAGTCGCCGGGCGGGACGATCAGCGTGCCGCCCTTCGGCAGCGCCGCAATGGCGCGGTCGAAGGCGGCGGCGTTTTCGGCAGCGGCCCCGGGTGTGTCGGGCAGGCCGTCGCGGGCCCCGAAGTCGGTCACATCCAGCGCGCCGGGGCAGGGGGCGGTGGTGAAGTGCAGCGTCTCGCCGCCGCAGTCGACGTCATAGGCGGTGCCCGGCTCCAGCGGGCCGAGCGTCAGCACGACGCGGGCGGCGGCGCCCTCGGCCAGGGTCACGCCATCGCGGCTGAGGCGCCAGGGCCGGGCCGGGGAAAGCGTGAAGCGGGCGGGCGGCGGTGCGAGGCACAGCACGGCCATGCGCGGGGTCACCGCGGCGCAACGGAGGGTCATTGGACGGGCTTTCGTCTTGGTTGGGGTGGGGCGGCCCGGAGTGGCGGGCCGCCCGCAGGGAGGTATCGTGGCGTCAGTCGAACTGGCTCAGCACGTCGTTGGCGCCTTCGATGATGTAGGCGGCGGCCTCCTCGGCGCTGACCATGCCGTAGGAGAACTCCTCGAGCGTGTCGACGAAGGTGGCGCGCAGCTCGGGGTGCTCGTTGAAGGGCGAGACGGCGGGCCCCTCGGAGGCCATCATGATGTCATGCGCCTTGAGCAGCTCGGGCTGGATTTCGCCCGCGCCCTCGAGCCGCTCCAGCGCCACCTTCGAGGCCGGCAGGCCTCGGGTGACGCCAAGCGCGTCGATGCCCTCGGGCTCGTTGACGAGGCAGTTGAGGATCTCGGCCGCCGCTTCGGGGTGGTCGGAGTTCTTTGAGACGGCAAAGAGCATCGAGGGCTTGCGGTAGACGCCTTCGGTCACCGCGTCCTCGAAGGTCACCATGGGGACGGGGGTGAGCACCTCGCCTTCCTGCAGCGGATCGGAGAACTTGAAGTAGGTGCTGTCCCACTCGTAGGAGCCGGCGATCTTGCCCTCGGCCCAGGCGGTCTTCTCGTAGAGCTTCACGTTGCCCTCGGCGGCCTCGTCCTGACGCGACTGGATGGCGCCGGTGTCGACCATGCGCTGGTAGAGCTTGATGCCCTCGACCAGCTCTTCCGGGGTCCAGGCGACGCGGTTGGACTCGGGGTCGACGAGGTCCTTGCCGGTCTTCTGGGTGACGGCGAGCGAGACCAGAAGCTGGGCGCTTTCCGAGACGGCGTTGAACAGGCGGTAGTCTTCGCCCTCCTTGTCGCGCAGCGCCTCGGCGGCGCCGAAGAACTCCTCCCAGGTGGTCGGCGGGGTCAGCCCGGCCTCTTCCAGCGTGGTGGTGTTGAAGAAGAACACGCGGCCCGTGGTCGAGACCGGGATGCCCTGCACGTGGCCCTTCACCGTGACGCCGTCGAGATCGGCCTGCGGGTACTGCGACAGGTCCACCGCGCCCAGATCCTGTAGGTCGGCAAAGCCGGTGCCATCGCGCGAGAAGAGCGGTAGCCAGGGCCAGTTGACCTGGATGAGGTCGGCCTCGGTGCCGCCCGCCATCTGGGTGGTGAGTTTCTCGAGGTAGCCCGAGAAGCCGGTGAACTCGGGGGCGATGGTATGGCCGTATTTCTCGCCGCAGGCCTTTAGCGCCTCCTGCGTGGCGACGTGGCGGGACTCGCCGCCCCACCAGCTCATCCGCAGGTCGGCAGCCTGTGCCGACGACAGCGCGCAGGGCACCAGTGCGCTGGCGAGCAGCGCCTTTTTGATCGTTGATTTCATTTTGAAAACTCCTCCTCCTAGTTCTCGGATCAGCCCGCGAGGGGCAGGGATACATTCGCGCCGCTCGCGCGGTCGAAGATATGGGCGTGGCCAAGGTCGGGCGTCAGGCGGATGCGCTCGTCCGAGCGGTCGAGCGAGTCGTACTCGGCGGCTCCGGCGACGGTGGTGATCTCCTTGCCCTCGAGCATGGCGTGCAGGTAGACCTCGTGCCCCATGAACTCCGCCGAGCGCAGCCGGGCAGTGAGCCCGTTGCCCGCAGAGAGCTTCATGTGCTGCGGTCGGATGCCGAGCGCCGCCTCCTGCGGCTTGGCGTGCATCCGGTTCAGCACCGCGTCGTCGAGCGAGATAACCTGCCCGCCAAGGCGGAAGTCGGTGCCCTCGATCTCGCCGTCGATCACGTTCATCTCGGGCGAGCCGATGAAGCCCGCGACGAACAGGTTGGCGGGGCGGTCGTAAAGCTCCTTGGGCGTGGCGACCTGCATGATGTGGCCGTCCTTCATCACGCAGATGCGGTCGCCCATGGTCATCGCCTCGGTCTGGTCATGGGTGACGTAGACCACCGTGGAGGGGCGGCCCTCGGCCTTCAGACGCTTGTGCAGGTCGGTGATCCGCACCCGCATCGAGGCGCGCAGCTTGGCGTCGAGGTTCGAGAGCGGCTCGTCGAAGAGGAACACCTCGGGCTTCTTGATCAGCGCCCGGCCAAGCGCCACGCGCTGCGCCTGACCGCCCGAAAGCTGTTTGGGCAGCCGGTCGAGCAGCGGCTCGATCTCGAGGATGCGCGCCACCTCCTGCACGGCGGCCTCGCGCTCGGCCTTCGGGACATGCGCAAGACGCAGGCCGAAGGCGAGGTTGGAGCGCACCTTCATATGCGGGTAAAGCGCGTAGTTCTGGAACACCATGGCGATGCGGCGCTTGCCGGGGGGCAGGGCGTTGACGATGCGGTCGCCGATGCGGATCTCGCCGCTGGTCACTTCCTCCAGCCCGGCGATCATCCGCAGCGTGGTGGATTTGGCGCAGCCCGAGGGGCCGACCAGCACCATGAACTCGCCTTCTTCCACATCGAGGTCGATCCCGTGCACCGCCTTGAAGGCACCGCCATAGACCTTTTCGAGCTTGTTGAGTTGCAGACGTGCCATTGGATTATCCTTTCACCCCACCGGCAGAGATGCCTTCGATGAAGTATTTCTGAGCCATGAAGAACACGATGAGCGCGGGCGTGATGGTGAGCACGGACATCGCGAGGATGCGGTTCCATTCGAACGCCTCGGTCGTGTCGATCGAGAGTTTCAGCGCCAGGCTGACCGGGTACTTGTCGACCGAGCTGATGTAGATGAGCGGGCCGAGGAAGTCGTTCATCGTCCACATGAACTGGAACAGGCACACCGAGATGAGGGCCGGGGCCAGCATCGGCACCACGATGAACACCAGCGTCTGCCAGCTGTTCGCGCCGTCGACCCGCGCCGCCTCTTCCATGTCGCCGGGGATGGCGCGCAGGAATTGCACCAGCATGAAGACGAAGAAGGCGTCACCGGCAAAGGCAGAGGGCACCCAGAGCGGCAGGAAGCTGTCGAGCCAGCCGAGATCGCGGAACAGCAGGTACTGCGGGATGCGGGTTACCACGTTGGGCAGCAGCAGGATGGCGATGACCGAGCCGAAGAGCAGTTTCTTCAGCGGGAAGTCGAAGCGGGCGAAGCCGTAGGCCACCATCGTGCAGCTGATCGCCGTGCCGATCACCTTGGGCAGGATGATCAGGAAGGAGTTCAGGAAGAACCGCCCGAAGGTGTAGGGGGTCGAGGTCTCCCAGCCTTTCGCGTAACCCTCGGTGGTGGGCTCCTGCGGGATGAAGCCGGGGTTGGCGAAGATCTCGGCGTTGGTCTTGAAGGACGCGCCCACCAGCCAGATCAGCGGGTAGAGCATCATCAGCCCGACGCCGAAGAGGATGATGTAGCGCAGCGCGGCCGAGATCTTGGCGTTGCGGATCTGCCGGGCGTTGGCGGCGCGGGCCTCTGCAAGGCCGTCGGCGCCGGCAGAGAGGACATCGGAGGCGTGTGAGATATCGGTCATGTTCAGCTCCGCTTGTCGCCGGCGTAGTAGACCCACTTCTTCGAGGACCAGAAGGCCGCGAGGGTGAGCACCATGATGATCACGAAGAGCACCCAGGCGATGGCCGAGGCATAGCCCATGTCGAAGCGGCGGAAGGCCTCGTCGTAGATGTACATCGGCAGCAGGTAGGTGGACTTCAGCGGGCCGCCCTGGGTGATGATGTAGGGGCCGTTGAATTCCTGGAAGGCCTGGACCATCTGCATGATCAGGTTGAAGAAAATCACCGGGGTGATCAGCGGGATGGTGATGAAGATGAAGCAATGCGCCTTGCTCGCACCGTCGATCTCGGCCGCCTCGTAGAGCGATTTGTCGATCGACTGGAGCGCCGCGAGAAAGATCACCATGGCCGAGCCGAACTGCCAGCAGCGCAGCAGGGTGATGGTGAAGAGCGCGTTCTGCGGATCGCCGAACCAGTTCACCGCCTCGAAGCCGAGCCCGGTCAGCATCATGTTCACCAGCCCTTCGGAGGCGAAAATGTAGCGCCAGAGCACCGCGATCGCGATCGACCCGCCAAGGATCGAGGGCACGTAGAAGGCGGTGCGGAAGAAGTTGATGAACTTCAGCTTGTAGTTGAGGATGTAGGCGATGAAGAGCGCGAAGGCGAGCTTCAGCGGCACCGTGGTGAAGACGTAGATCAAGGTCACCGTCAGCGAACGGCGGAACGTCCGGTCCTTGGTGAAGAGATCAATGTAATTCTCCAGTCCCGTCCATCTTGGCGCCGACATCAGGTTGTAGTCGGTGAAGCTGAGATAGAGCGATGCCCCGAAGGGGATCATCGTGAAGACCAGAAGTCCGATGATGTAGGGCGACAGGTAGCCAAGCCCCAGGGCGCGCTTGCGCGTCATGGCCGGCCTCCCGTGCCGCGGCCCGCCGGAACGGCGGCCAACTTCGGCGAAATAAGCATGTGTCCTCCCGAACTGCGCGGAGATCGCCCATCCCGTAGCGTCAGCTGGCCCCCTCCTCGGGGCTGGCGGGTGACAGGCGGTCCTGTACAGTTGTATGATGAATTCATGACAGATGGCGAGCTTGGATTGAATTCACCAAGATGGCGAAAAAGATGGACGAAATCGGAGGTTCAATTCTCGACCGGGTGCCCGCCACGGCGCTGACCCTGACGCTGACCCGCTCGGCCATCCGCATGCAGCATTCGAAACTCTGGCGGATCGAGAAGGAGAACCCGGTCGAGGATCTGGTGATCGCGCTCGACGGGCAGGGGGAGTACATGGTCGGCGAGGAGCGCTTAACGCTGGCGCCGGGCGAGGCGATGCTGCTGCGCCGGGGCGAGACCTTCCGCGGCTGGAACGAGGGTGCCGATCTCTACACCGGGCTGGCGCAGCACTTCACGTTGGGGATCTATGGCGATGCCGACCTCATCGCGCAGATGGACCTGCGCCGGAAGGTGCGGCTCTCGCGCTGGCACGAGCTGGCGCCGCTGATCCGCGGCTACCGCGAGAGCGCGCCGCCGAACTCGGTGACGCTGATGCAGCATCATCTCTTCATGGTCTTCCTGATCGCCTTCATCGACGACGCGTTTCTCGGCTGGCGGCAGGGCGGTGCGGTGCCCATCGACGGGGCGGCGGCGATCGATCTGGCGGTGATGAAGGCGGCGGCGCAGATCTCCACCGCGCCTCTCGATCCCGAGGTGGCGGCGCAGGCGGTCGAGGCAGCGCCCTACAACGCCGACTACTTCCACCGCGCCTTCCGCGACCGGCTCGGGCGCACGCCGCGCCAGTACCAGGAATATTGCCGGATGGAGCGGGCCATGTCGCTGCTCGAGCGCGGCATGGGCCCGTCGCAGGTGGCGGCGGAGATCGGCTATGCCGACCCCTATTACTTCAGCCGCGCCTTCAAGCGTCAGATGGGCATCAGCCCGCGCGGTCACCAGCAGCGGGTGAAGCGCGCACAGGACGGCCAGGTCATGGGCATGGACGAGGCCGATCAGGCGCGGGCGCTGGGGCAGGGGTAGGGTTGGCCCGGAGTCAAGGCCGAAGGCCGCCGGGCAAGCGCCTGACCGTCCCTGCGGGCTGGCGCTTTGTCGTCCTCGTGCAACCTTCGCATGTCGTCCGGGTTTGGCCAGGATAAACCGCACCCGGCCAAGGTTGCAGCGCCACCCCACGGGCAGGCGCTCGCCCGGCTCACGGTGCAGTGTTGACGAGGTTAAAGAAAATCGTCCCGACGCGGGGTGAAGCAGTCGATCAGCCGCCCGGCCTCGTGGCATTCGCAGCCGTGCTTGGCGCCCGAGGGAATGACGAAACTGTCGCCCGGCTTCACCTCGAAGCTCTCGTCGCCGAGGAAGAAGGTGAAGCGCCCGCTCTCGCAATAGGTCGACTGCACGTGCGGGTGGTGATGCATCGCGCCCTGCGCGCCGGTCTCGAAGCGGAAGGAGACGACCATCAGCTCGGGGCTGTCGGCGAGCACCTGGCGGGCGACGCCGGTGTCGGGGAAGACGACGGGGAAATTGCTCATGAGAAGCTCCTGATAGGGCTACTGCCCGGTCTTGCGCAGCAGGTTGCGGTAGCGCGACTGCGCCCCCTTGAGGTGCAGGCGCATGGCCAGCCGCGCGGCGTCCTCGTCGCCATCGAGGATCGCGGTGACGATGGCCTCGTGCTCGGCGTCGATGGCCTGCAGGTAGGTGGCCGTGGCGGCGTCCTTGGTGTCGCTCAGCGCATGGCGCGGGATCAGGCTGGCGCCGATCATCGACAGGAAGTCGCGGAACCGCGGGTTGTTGGTGGCATCGGCGATGGCGAGATGCAGCGCGAAATCGGCCTCGACGGTCGGCTCCCCGGCGGCGGCGCGGGCGCGCAGCTCGGTCAGCGCGTGCAGGATCAGCTCTTCCTGTGCGGGCGAGCGGCGCAGGGCGGCGAGACCGGCGGCCTCGACCTCGACGGCGGTGCGCAGTTCGAGCATCTCGATCATCGAGGAGATGCGCACGAAATCGATGTTCTGGAACGGCAGGTCCAGCTCGGGGCGCGCGTCGAGCACGAAGACTCCGGCGCCCTGCCGCGGCTCGACCAGCCCGTCGTAGCGCAGCGAGGCGACCGCCTCGCGCACCACGGTGCGGCTGACCTCGAACTCCTCGGTCATCTTCGCCTCGCTCGGCAGACGGGTGCCGGGCGGGTATTGTCCGCTCTCGATCTGCGCCCGCAGGCGGTCGCGCACCTGTTCGACGAGGGTCTTGCCGCTGCCGCGCGAGGGGCGGGCTGTTCTGACTTTCTGCTCGGTCACGTTCTTGGTCTTCTCGCTCCTGGCTCGGGTGTGATCTATAATACAGGTTTCCGGAAGGCTGTCCACGTCGGGCACCGGGACGTTCGCGCCAGCCTGTCCTCGTCGCCGCATCTGCGATCCCCGTCAAAGCCGGAAATTATGGATGTGTTTCAGGAAGGTGTACGTCTCCGTGCTGCCGGCTGAGGTGCCGGCGCTCATTCGCGCAGAGGTCTGACTGCTTGCCAATGTTGTATGATAACATCTTGAAGGCGAGGCCCATCCGTGGTTCCTTGGCGGCGACCGTCTGGCCGGCGCCGGCCGGGCAGGGAGAGATTCTGGGAGAGAGCACATGCTGACCGTCGAAACCCGCCACGCCATCCATCCGACCCACGCCCGCGACATGTGGACCGAGGAGCTGCGCGAGCACTTCCTTGCGCAGGGCATGTTCCGCGAGGGCGAGATCCGCCTCGTCTACACCCATTACGACCGCTTCGTGCTGGGCGGCGCGGTGCCGGGCGGCGGGACGCTCACCCTCGACGTGGTGGAGGAGACGAAGACCCCGAGCTTCCTCGATCGCCGCGAGATGGGCATCGTCAACATCGGCGAGGCGGGCACCGTCGAGGCAGGCGGCGAGACCTACGAGATGGGACGCGGCGACGTGCTCTACCTCGGTATGGGGAGCGGTGCGGTGAGTTTCTCGGGGGCCGGGCGCTTCTACATCACCTCCTGCCCGGCGCATAAGGCCTACCCGTCGAAGCTGGTCACCCTTGCCGACTGCAAGGAGGTGACCATGGGCGCGCCCGAGACCTCCAACAAGCGCACGATCAAGCAATTCATCCACCCGCAGGTGATGGAGAGCTGCCAGCTGATCCTCGGCTACACCTCGCTCGAGGAAGGCTCGGTCTGGAACACCATCCCCAGCCACATCCACGACCGCCGCATGGAGGCCTACCTCTACTGGGGCATGGACGAGGACAGCCGCGTGCTGCACCTGATGGGCGAGCCGGACGAGACCCGCCATCTCTTCGTTGCCAACGAGGAGGGCGTGGTCAGCCCGAGCTGGTCGATCCATTCGGGCGCGGGCATCGGCGAATACACCTTCATCTGGGCGATGGCGGGCGACAACGTCGATTACACCGACATGGACTTCATCCAGCCCAAGGACCTGCGCTGATGTCGGGGCTCTTCTCGCTCGAGGGCAAGCGCGCGCTGGTCACCGGCGCCAACACCGGCATCGGCCAGGCCATCGCGGTGGCGCTTGCCGGGCAGGGGGCGTCTGTGACCTGTGTCGGCCGCCGCGCCTGCGACGAGACGGTGGGGATCATCGAGGCGGCGGGCGGCACGGCGGACTCGCTGCTGCTCGACTTCTCGGACCCGATGGCGGCGAAGGACGTGTTCAAGGGCGCGGGCTACGCGCTGCTGGTCAACAACGCGGGGATCATCCGCCGCGCCGACAGCGTGGACTACTCAGAAGACGACTGGGACGCGGTCGTCGACGTCAACATGAAGGCGCTGTTCTTTACCTGCCAGGCCTTTGGCCGCGAGCTGATCGCCCGGCGGCAGGAGGGTGCGGTGGTCAACATCGCCTCGCTGCTGTCCTTCCAGGGCGGCATTCGGGTGCCGGCCTATACCGCCTCGAAGCACGGGGTGGCGGGGATCACCAAGATCCTGGCCAACGAATGGGCGCCGCATGGGATCACCGTGAACGCCATCGCGCCGGGCTATATCGCCACCAACAACACCGAGGCCCTGCGCGCGGACCCGGAGCGGTCGAAGGCCATTCTCGACCGCATCCCCGCCGGTCGTTGGGGCGACCCCGAGGACATCGGCGGCACGGCGGCCTACCTCTGCTCGCGCGCGGCGCGCTACGTGACCGGGGCGGTGCTGAACGTCGACGGCGGCTGGCTGGCGCGCTGAACGTTTGCCGCGCTTGCGGCGAGGGCGGGACCGCCTCCGGCGGGCGTATCTTGAAAGAGAAGAAGCGGCGGGGCGCGATCCGGGGTGGGTCGCGCCCCTCTCTTGAGAAATGCGGTTCGGGGGCCATCTGAAGGGGAGCAAATCGAAAGGCTTCTCCCATGTCCCGCATCCTTCTCATCGGCGCCACCGGCGGCGTCGGCCATCGTCTACTGCCGCTGCTGGTCGAGGCCGGCCACGCGGTCACCGCTCTGCATCGCACGCCCGATCAGGCGGAGGTGCTGCGCGCGCAGGGCGCCGCGCCGCTGCAGGACGACCTCATGGAGATGGATGCTGCGGCGATGACCAGGGCCGCCGAAGGCCATGACGTGATCGTCTTCTCGGCGGGGGCGGCGGGCAGCGGGCTCGAGCGCACCGCCGAGATCGACGGGCAGGGCCCCCTCAAGGTGATCGCAGCGGCGCAGGCCAATGGCATCTCGCGCGTCTATCTCGTGTCGGCCATGCCCGAGGCCGGGCGGGGCGGCGAGGTGAAGCCGAAGTTCGAAGTCTACATGAAGACGAAGAAGGAAGCCGACGCTGCGCTGGCCGCCACCGATCTCGACTGGGTGATCCTGCGCCCCGGCACGCTGCTGCACGAGGATGGCGACGACGCGGTGAGCCTGTCGCACGCGCTGCCCTATGGCTCGGTCAAGCGTGGCAACGTGGCCGCGGTGCTGGCGCGGCTGATCGACACGCCGGCGATCAGGCGCGAGATCGTCGAGCTGACGGACGGCGATACGCCGGTGGCTGAGGCGGTGGACGCCCTAGTCCGCTGAGGGCGGGGGCAGCAGGTCCATGTCTTCGCCGGTCAGCTCGCGGCGCATCATCTGCAGCGTGACGTTGTCAGGGTTTCTCTGCAGGGCCTCGCCCAGCAGCGCGCGACCCCGCGCCTCGTCGCCGGTGGCGAAGGCGATGCGTATCTGCATGATCCAGGCATCGCTGAGCTGCGGGTCGAGGAGGCTGGCCTCGGCGAAGGCGTTCGAGGCGGCGGGCATGTTGCGCATCACCAGCGCCATGCCGCCCATCTGCAGGTGGGTTTCGGGGAAGTCGAGACGGCTGGCCATGGAGGCCTGCCATTCGCCGAAGGCCCTGCGTAGCGCCTGCTCGTAGCGTCCGGGCATATGGGCGATCTGCGCGTCGAGCATCGACTGCGCCGCGGCCATACGGACCGAGCGCGAGGGATCGCTGAGCGAGTTCATGATGCGCGGCGCGCGTTCCATTGCGGGGGCGACGCGCTGCAGCCGCACCGCGGCGCTGCGCACCAGCGGGTCGGGGTCCTGCAGCAGGGCTTCCAGCGCCACGGCCTCGGCCGGGTCGCCGGCCTGCTCCAGCAGGTAGATCGCCGTGGCGCGCACGATACCCGCCATGTCCGTGTCCTGCGACAGGCTGCGCAGTCCGGGCGCGGCGCGGGCGGCATCGCGGCGGCCGTGCGCCAGCACCTCGCCGTAATGCGGGCCGCGGTGGGTGCTTTTGGGGAACCACGCCTCCAGCGTGGCTGCGGCCCATTCGGGGGTCTGCTCCTCGTGGCAGGTGGTGCAGGCGTCGGGGGCGCCGGTCTCGGCGGTGAGGTCGGGGCGCGGGATGCGGAAGGAATGGTCGGCCCGCCAGTCGTTGCCCATGTAGACGCGCTCGACCATGTGGCAATTCTTGCACTGGGCACCCGCCGAGCCTTCGGGGTGGTGGGTGTGCTCGGGCCCGTCGAAGACCTGCAGCGGCAGCGAGGGAAACTCGGGGTTGCCCGCCGGGCTGTGGCACTGGGTGCAGACGGCATTGCCCACGGCGATCAGCTCGGCCTCATGCGGCAGGTGGCAGTTCGAGCAGCTCACCCCTTCGGCGTACATCTTCGACTGCAGGAAGGAGCCGTAGACGTAGACCTCGTCGAGGATTTGCCCGTCGGCCTCATAGGCGCCCTCGCGCAGCAGCGAGAGGTTGTAGGTGTCGTGGTAGGGCGTGCCGGGCACCGGGTTCCCGTCGGTATAGGGCTCGCGCCGCGAGTGGCAGGTTGCGCATTGCTCTATCGCCTGCGCGGGCACCGACATGTCGACGGTGAAGCCGGAGGCGGGGGGCGGGGCCTCCTGCGTGGTCTCGTAGGTCTCGGCCCAGTTCACATGCGCCGAGCCGGGGCCGTGACAGGCTTCGCAGCCGACGCCGATCTCGACCTGCGTCGAAGCGAAGCTGCGCGCCTGCGGATCGTAATTCGCCTCGAAGCCGGTGGCATGGCAGGCGGCGCAGCGGCTGTTCCAGGTCTTGTAGGGGCCGGTCCAGTGCAGCCCGTCGTCGGGGGCGTAGTTCTGCTGCGGGTAGAGGTGGAACCAGTCGCCCTTTTCCGTGTCCCAGACCACGTCGAAGCTCTGTAGGCGGCCGGGCGCGGTCTCGAGGATGTATTGCTGTAGCGGCTCGACGCCGATCACCGAATGCACGTCGTATTCGGTGGTCACCCCGTCACGTTCGGTGACGCTGACATGGGCCTTGCCCTCGGGGGTGAGGCTGAAACGGGCCTGCATGTCGCCGAGGGTGAACTCGGTGCCGTCGAAATCCGCGGTGATGTTGTCCGGCGTCGCCGCGGTCCAGGCGAGGGCATGGTGCGAGTCTTGCCAGGCCTCACCGGCGGCCTCGTGGCAGGCGATGCAGCGCTCGGAGCCGAGGTAGTCCTGTGCCAGCGCGGCACCGGTGCCCAGGGCGAGACCAGGAGCCAGTACGAGGAGCATCAGGAGGCGGGCGAGACGATGCGGCATGGAATGGGATCCGGCGTAAAAATTTCAGGCAGAAAAACGACTTGGGCGCGGCGCGCGCCAAGGCGATCCTTTCCGAGTGATGTCGCTGCGTCAACCCTTGGTGGTGTTGCGCGGGGCGGCTTCAGTCGAGGCTGATCCTCAGTTGCCAGTCGCCGCCCGCGCCGCTGCGGTCGGCAAGCCGGAGCAGCAGCTCCCCGCCCTCGGGCAGCACCAGCGTGACCGGGGTTCCGGCATCGCCGCGGGCGAGCAGCGTGGCGGGGCGCACGAAGGCGGCGAGGCCGATATTGCCCGGGGCGTCGAGGGTGAGTGTCACCGCTTCGTCCGCCGGGGCGCTGGTGACGAGATCGAGGATGCCGGCGGGCGGCAGCGTGCCGTAGAGAAGGCCGCCGCCCATTTCCATGTTCCGGATCTCGGTGGCGGGCACGTCGGGGCTGGCGAGCGCCGCCGGGTCGGCCCCGGCGAAGGACGCGAGATAGCCCGCCGCGACCCATCCTGCCCGCGCACCGTCGAGGCTCTGCAGTTGGCACCAGGGCTGCGGGTCCGAAACGCAGCCGAGGTTGCGCAGCAGGGCGCCGGGATCGAGCTCGGTGATCACCGGGGCCTCGGTCGAGGGCGCGCCGCGCATTCGCAGCGTGCCCTCGCTGGTGACGTAGACGAAATCGGTCTGCGGCAGCACCGGCGCGGGTTGCGCCTGCAGCGGGGCCGCGAGAGGCAGCGCAGCGAGCAGGGCGCGCAGCGGCGGGAAGAGCTTCATGGCCGGGGTGCCTCTTCGGGCTCGGGCGAGCGCAGCAGCCCGCTCTGCATGATGACGAAGCCGCGGTCCGAGCGGCGGTCGGGGGTGGCGGCGATGTCGGAGATCACCAGCGTCAGCCCGGGGTGTGCGTAGCCGAGCAGCCGCTCGCGGGTCGCGGAACTTAGCACCAGCCGGTCGAGGATGCTCGACTCCGGCTGCAGCGGCCGCGCGGGGTCGGGCTGGTGGGTGACGCCGAGCCAGCGCAGGCGGCCCTGCGCGGCGGCGCTCAGAACCAGCACATGCTCGCCCAGCGGGCGCTCGTCGTCGAGCAGGAAGCTCTCGGTCAGCACCTCGCGCCCGTCGCGCAGCAGGGTGATGCGCCGGTCGGGCGAGGTGACCAGCGCGGTGGTGATCGGGAAGGGGTCGCTCTCGTCCCATTCATCGGGCCAATCGGAGGGGCGCTGCCGCACCTCCAGCTCGCGCACCGCGCCGTCGAGCTCGGCCTCGCTGAGCCGGGCCAGCACGAAGCCGGGGTGGATCAACTCCCAGGGGTCGCTGCTGTGGCCCGACACGATGACCGGCGTGCCGAGGTGGGTGACCTCGAAGAGCCGCCTCGAGAACTCGATCGGCAGGCGCACGCAGCCATGCGAGGCCGGGTAGCCCGGCAGGTTGCCCGCGTGCAGCGCGATGCCGTCCCAGGTGAGCCGCTGCATATTGGGCATGGGGGCGTTGTTGTAGAGCGAGGAATGGTGGTCGACGTCCTTTTGCAGGACGGTGAACACCCCGGTGGGGGTCTCGTGGCCCTCCATGCCGCTGGTGCAGGTCGAGACGGCGATGCGGATGCCGTTGCGATAGACGTGCACGCGCTGCTCGGGAAGCGAGATGATCACCGCCACCGGGCCGCGCGGCGCGCGTTCGGGGTGCCAGGTGAACTCGCCGGGGACCATGCGGTCGATCTCCAGCGGCAATTCCTGCGCCCGGGTCATGGGGGCCATGGGGGCGAGCGCCAGCGCGGCACCGCCGGCGCGCAGCAGGCGGCGGCGGGTCAGCATGGCGCGTCTCGGTGGTGCGGCGCGGGGCGCGGGGCGGGAGGGAGGCGGCACGGCATCAGTCGGTCGGGATCTCGTCAGGCGGAACGGGAGAGCCCGCGGCGCAGCAGCGCCACGAGCAGGATGTTGAGCAGCGGCGCGAGCGCCGCGAGCCAGGGCCAGAGGGTCTCGGGAAAACCGTCGATCATCCGGTTCCACGGCAGGCCGAGCGGGATCAGGAAGACGCCCGCAAGCGGGTCCTTCTGGGCCCCGAAAAGGCCGAACTGCCCGATGATGAACAGCCCCAGCGCCGCGAGGTAGGTCAGCGTCAGCCCCCAAAGCAGCAGGGTCAGCACATGGATCAGCGCAGTCCGCATCGGTCCGGTCCGTCGGCCCTGTCCGTCATGTCAGGCCCGGATCAGCCCTCGGTCATATGCGGCTCGGCCATGATCTCGCCGGTGGTGCCGTCGGCATAGGCGACGCAATCCCAATGGGTGCGGTCCTCGCCGACCCGGACCTTCACCATGGTGCCGGTCTCGGTGGGCTCGGAGCTGATCAGGGCGATGTCCGTGGTGCCCGCGGCCGTGGCGACATCGCGCAGGCAGGCGGATTCGGCTTCGCTTGCCGGACGCATCTCGGCGGTGGGCTCTTCCGAGCCGCCGCAGGCGGCAAGCGCGGCGAGCGCAGCAAGGCCAAAGGCGGCTTTCGCGAGTCGGTCGAAGTGGGTCATGTCAGTCAGTCTCCCTTGGTTTGAAAGAACGTGCCCCTGTCAGCGGGGCGGGCAGCTTGCCGCCGGCGCCTCGGAATGCTGCGCCGAAGGCAGGGGCTCAGCGGGCCGCGCCGCGCAGCAGGCGGACAACGAGAATGAGGATGATGGCGCCGATCACCGCGGCGATGATCGAGGGGATCAGCCCGGCGCCGAAGGACACGCCGATCAGCGGGAAAAGCCAGCCCGCGACGAGCGCGCCGCCGATGCCGAGGATGATGTCCATCACGAGGCCCGAGCCGCCGCCCTTCATGATGACGCTGGCGAGCCAGCCGACGATGGCGCCGATGATCAGGGTGACGATCAGCCCGACCAGCGCGTTGCCGCCGCTGGCCATGGCATCTCCGGCCGCGTCCTGCGCGAGCGCGGGGGCGGCCGTCAGGGTGGCGGCGGCGAGGATGTGAAACGGTCTCATGGTGTCGTCTCCTTGCGGATGGGCGCGCAGGCTGCGCGCGGGCGTGCCCCGGAGCCGGTCGCTGCGCGATGCGCGCACACCGGGGCGATGTGATGGAGAGGAACGAGAGGAAAGGCGGCCTGATGCGCGACAGATCGTCCAGAAGGCGCGGGAGCCGGGAAGTTCCGGCGGCGCCGGACGTCCTTTGAAATGGTGTCTTCGCAACAGGCTGCAGTCAAATGGGTCCACCCTTGAAATCTTGCCCCCCTCGTTACCTGTCCGAGCGGCTTGCTCACATGGCTGGTCGGGGTCTGGCGAGGGGCACAGCGGCAACGGGAACTTGGGTAAAACGTTTGATTCGAAAGATTTTCAGACCGGATAACGGGATCAGGGTACCGGAAATGCCCGGAATAATATCATACATTCGATAAACATCTTTTTCCGGCGGAACTCTGCCGGAGCGCGGTTCGTGGAACCCGTGCGGCCCGCTGCCGGTTGGAGGAGCAACCGAAGCGCACGGAGGACAAGATGAGCACGACGCAGAAAGCCAAGCCGGACGCAGATAAGCGGGGCTCGAAGACCACCTCGAAACAGGCCCCGAAGTCGGGCGCGGCCAAGCCGGTCGGTGAGATGCGCCGCCGCACCGCGGATTACGCGCGGCTCTCCCGCCGGGTTGACGACGAGGCGGCGGTGTTCCGCCCGCGCGACCTGACGGGGCAGGCGCGGCGCCTGCACGTGCGCAGCACGATCATCGAGGACCACATGGTGCGTATCGACCAGAAGGCGGCGGGGGCGGACGAGAAGTTCCGCGTGCTCTCGGAGTCCTTCTTCTCTTTCTTCCGCGGCACCTCGCTGCTGTTCCACCGCGACATGGCGGGGGATGATGCGCGCATGCCCACGGTGCTTTGCTTGGGTGACGTGCACCCGGACAATTTCGGCGTCATGCCCAATGCCGACAACGTGCCGATCTTCGGGGTGAACGACTTCGACGACGTGATCTACGCGCCGTTCATCTGGGACCTCAAGCGCGGTGCCGCGGGCTTCATGATCGCCGCCGAGGTCGAGGGCGGGCTGGGCCGCAAGAAGCAGCGCAAGATCGCCAAGAAGTTCCTCAAGGGGTACCGCGAGGGCATGGCCTTCTACGCAGAGCACAACACCGAGCTGAACGTCGAGATGCGCGAAGACAATTGCCCGAAGATCATCCGGCCGATCTTCGGCAAGGCCGGGCGCTCGCGCGAGAAGTGGCTCGCAAAGCGCTACCTCGACGAGACCGGTCGCGGCTTCCGTGCCAACGAGGAGCTGACCCCGGTGAGCAGCCGCGTCGAGGAGTTTCAGAAGCTGGTGAAGTTGCTGGCCGGGCAGAACGGCATTGAGGCGGGCGGCCGCCACGGTCCGCTGAAGGTCAAGGACGTGGCGATGCGGCACGGGCAGGGGACCGCCTCGCTGGGCCTGCCGCGCTATTACGTGCTGCTCGAAGGTCCGACCGGCGGCGCCCGCGACGACATCATCATCGAGTTCAAGAAGGCGCGGCGCTCGGCGCTCGAGGGGCTTGTGCCCGCGCATGACTTCGATGCCGGGGACCAGGGCGACCGCATCGCCCACGGCCAGGCGGTGCACCTCGCACAAGGCGATGTCTTCTACGGCAACGTCGAGATCGAGGGCGAGAGCTTCATGTCGCGCGAGCGCGCGCCGTTCCGCAACGACGCCGATCTCGACGATCTGTCGAAGAAGGAGTGGAAGCGCTATGCCTTCGCCTGCGGGCGTGCGCTGGCGCAGGCCCATGCGCGGTCGGATGATCTGGGCCAGCTCGATTATGACATCGAGCCGGCGATCCTGCAGGCGATGGAGCCGGGCAAGCTGTTCATCGACGACATTCTCTGTTTCGCCGAGGAAGCCGTGGCGCGGTTGCGCCGGGACCACGAGATGTTCAGGCGCGACCTGGACCTGGGGGCCTTCGAGATGACCGAGAAGCGCTACCGCTGAACCGGGCCGCCCTCAGACCATGGACACGAGGGCGGCGCAGACCAGCTCGCGGTCGTAACGCTGCGGCTCGTCGCCGACCAGCGGCAGCCGGTGGCAGGGGATGCCGTGGCGTTCGGTGACCTCGGCGCAGGCCGCCGGGTCGTCGGAGCTGTCGCAGAGCACATGGGTCATCAGCCGCGTCGCAGGCACCTCCATGCCCGCATCCGCACGCAGCGGCGCGAGGATCGCGGCGACGCGGTCGGCAAGGCCCAACCCCAGCGCCTCGGGGTCGGTGCCGAGGCTGGGGACATAGACCTTCGGCACATCGCAGCGGGCGATGGTGCGGCCGACCCCCGCAGGCAGCAGGTTGGCGATCACCGAGGAGAAGAGGCTCCCGGGCGAGTAGCAGATGAGATCCGCCCTGCGGATCAGCGTGCGGTTGCGCTTCGGCAAGGGCACCGAGCCGGTGGGCACCTCCTTGCCGTGTTGGCTGAGAAACAGCCGGGCGATGGGCGTGTCGATCGGCGCCGCCTCCTTGCCGCTGATCTGCCGCTGGCCGTGGATCTGCCGCCCGTCCGCCAGCTCCACGCCGAGCTGCAGGTTGCAGTCGACCACGGCGCGCACGGTGCCGCGCACGTCGACCATCTTCGACATCAGGAACAGCACCGGCTCGAGCTGCCGGCCATGCGCGAGGTAGCCGCCGGCGAGGATGAGGTTGCCGATGCTGGCGCCGCGAAAATCGAAATCCATCGGCGCGGCGACGAGAAACTCGCGCAGCAGGTCCTGGATCAGCAGCCCAATCGGGGCGGAGACCGCCTTGATCAGCGGGTGCTGGCCCGCAAGCATTGTCTCGACCTCGGCGCGCAGCGGCGCGTTGGGCACGGTCTTGGGCAGGCGGTGGCTGAAGAGGGCGTAGATGTCCGGCTGGCCGAGCTCGCTTTCATCGGCCAGCGCCATGAGCCGGCTGCGCAGATCTCCCACGGCGGGCATGTCGAAGGCTTCGCGCAGCACCTGCGAGCTGCCGCCGCTGTCGAAGGGGGTGATCAGATGCGCGGAGTTGTAGGTGTAGCGCTTCAGCGCGCGCGAGACCTTGTTGAGCGCGCTGCCGCCGCTGAAGAACAGAAGCCGCGGCCCGAGGTGCGGCGCGCTCAGCGAGCGCGCGACGCGCAGGTCGTCTGGCAGCTCGGCGCTGCGCTGGAGGGTGATCCTGGTCATCCGGCTGCCTGCTCTGCTCGATGTGCCGTGTCTTGATTGCCGGCGACTGTGCCAGAGCCGGGCGCTGCTGCGAAGCCCGCGGGTGACGAAGCGGCGGATTTTCTCCCGCGCAAGTCACGGTTTGACCGCAGCGGCCCGGGCAGGAGACCGGACACAAGAAAAGGGCTGCCCGGAGGGGCAGCCCTTTGCGATCCGTGTGTGGCAGGCGCTCAGCCGCGCTCTGCGATGGCGTTCAGCGTCGGGCGCATGCCGTCGAGCGAGTAGCCCGCCTTGGCGGTGGCCAGCAGGATGTCATCGGTGGGCATCTTGCCCGCCTGGCCCATCGCCCAGACCGTCGCGCAGCGCGTGCCAGAGCGGCAGTAGGCAAAGACCGGCCCCGGCGCGTTCTCGATCAGCGCCGCCTGTTCGGCGACGAGATCGAGGGTCAGGCCGTCGTGGGTCACCGGCAGAACCGCGAACTCCATGCCCGCCGCGCGCACCGCGGCGCCGATGGTCTCGGCCTGCAGCTCGGGCGGCACTTCGCCATCGGGGCGGTTGCAGATGACCAGCTTGAAGCCGGCCTCGGCAAGGGCGGGGACATCCTCCACCGCGATCTGCGGCGAGACGGTGTAGCGGGGGGTGATGCGGTTCATATCCATGGCAGACGGGTTATTCCGCCGGTACCGGCTTGTCGAGTCTCCTGCGCAGGGCCGGGGCCACGAACATGCCGGTGAGCATCGCCGCGACGAAGACGTAGAGCCCGGCGCCGCCGTAGCTGAGCGAGGCGATGGACGGCCCCGGGCAGAGCCCGGCGAGGCCCCAGCCGATGCCGAAGAGCACCGAGCCGATCACCAGCTTGCGGTCGATCTGCGTGCCCGGCTGCGGCGGCAGCGGGGTGCCGAGCGCGGCGCGGGTCTTGCCGCGCGCGAAGAGCCAGGCCAGCGCCATGGGGATCATCGCGCCGCCCATCACGAAGGCCAGCGTCGGGTCCCAGGCGCCGAAGACGTCGAGCCAGCCCTGCACCTTGGCGGTGTCGGTCATGCCCGAGACGAACAGGCCCGCGCCGAAGAAACCGCCGGCGACGAGGGCGAAGAAGAGGCGGGCCGGAGAGGAATTGCCCATGTCAGATCACTCCCAGAAGGTGGCGGAAGATCACCACGCCGACACCGCCGGCGAGGATGTAGCAGCAGGTGGCGACGAAGCCGCGCAGCGACAGGCGCGACATGCCGCAGACGCCGTGGCCCGAGGTGCAGCCGTTGGCCAGCCGCGTGCCAATGCCGACCAGCAGGCCGGCGGCGACCAGCACGGGGATGTTTTCGGTGATATGCGTGTCCACCGCGCCGCCGTAGAGCGGCAGGAGCAGGATCGGCAGCAGGATGACCCCGGCGAGGAAGGCGATACGCTCCCACTTGCTGTCGCCGGCCGATCCGTCGACCAGCGCGCCGATGATCCCCGAGGCGCCCATGATCCGCCCGTTGACGAGCAGGTAGACGGCCCCCCCGGTGCCGATCAGCAGGCCGCCGATCAGGCCCCAAATCCAGTCAATTGGCATATGTGCGGTTCCTTTGTCGTGCGGCCGCCCCCAAATGCGCCCGCTGTCCGTAATGAGAGGCGCGCCCCGCCCGGAAGCGGAGCGCGCATGGTGTCGTGAGTGGTGGCCCTATGCGGTCAGAGCTTGTTGACCGGCACCTTCAGGAAGACGTCGCCCTTTTCGTCGGCGGGCGGCATCTGGCCGGCGCGCATGTTCACCTGCAGCGACGGGATGATCAGCTTGGGCATGGCGAGGGTCGCGTCGCGTTCGTCGCGCATCTTGACGAACTCCTCGGCGGATTTGCCGCTGCCGACGTGGATGTTGAGCGCCTTCTGCTCGCCCACCGTGGTCTCCCAGGCGTAGTCGTCGCGGCCAGGCGCCTTGTAATCGTGGCCGACGAAAATGCGGGTCTCGTCGGGCAGCGCCAGGATCTTTTGGATCGAGGCAAAGAGCGTTTCCGAGGAGCCGCCGGGGAAGTCGCAGCGCGCGGTGCCGAAGTCGGGCATGAACAGCGTGTCGCCGACGAAGGCGGCATCGCCGATCACGTAGGTCAGGCAGGCCGGGGTGTGGCCCGGCGTGTGCAGCACGTCGCCGCGCAGCTGGCCGATGTGGAAGCTGTCGCCCTCCTCGAAGAGCTTGTCGAACTGCGAACCGTCACGCTGGAACTCGGTGCCCTCGTTGAACACCTTGCCGAAGGTGTCCTGCACCACGGTGATGCGCTCGCCGATGCCGATCTTGCCGCCCAGCTCGCGCTGGATGTAGGGCGCGGCCGAGAGGTGGTCGGCGTGCACGTGGCTCTCCAGAAGCCATTCGACCTTGTAGCCCTTCTCCTTGACGAAGGCGATGATGGCGTCGGCCGAGCGGGTGTCGGTGCGGCCCGAGGCGTAGTCGAAGTCGAGCACGCTGTCGACGACCGCGCAGGCGCTGCCCGCAGGGTCGCGCACGACGTAGGAGATGGTGTTGGTTGCCTCGTCGAAGAAGGCGGTGACTTCAGGTGTCATCATGGGACGATCCTCCGTTTGAGGTTCATATAGTAAAAGCTGAATGCGTGTTCAAGGATTCGTTGCGATTGACCCATATCATGGTCATCATCGGCGTATCGGTGCACGATTCCCAAGTAACAACCCCCCATCCGACGAGCGCCCCCAGGGCCGCGCGTGGGCATGGGGCAGGGGATGAAACGCGCCGATACGGGAGGACGACGCAAGAATTGAATGGCCTCAGGGGCGGGCACGCAGCCGCGCCCCGGGCGTGTGCCGTTCGGTTCCGCAAGGATCCGGCGGCCTTGGTCAAGCTATTGAGGGGCGGCGCGACAGCCAAAGGGGCAATCCCGAAGTGCGGTCTGGGCGCCAGCGGCGGCGAAGGATCTTCGCCCCGCACCCGGCAAACATTCGAGGAGGAAGACCAGATGGACGACAGGTTGAAACGCCGCATCGATACGGTCGAGCGCGCCCTGGAGGACGCGCAGGGCGCCGAACACGCGGCCCTCGTGGCCGAGCTTGAGCGCCTCGCGGTCGAGGCCCGGGTGCGTGGCGTTGCCTTGCCCGCGCATGTGCGCGACCGGCTGCGCAGCGAGGTCGATGCCGAGCTCGAGGCCCGCTTCGACAATATGCCGATCTGATCGGCAGCTCCCTGCCTGCCGTTGGTGCAGGCCACACCGCCGCGCGGCCCGAAGGGCCGGCGCGGCGGATTCTCGTCTTGCCGCGCCGTGCGGAACCCACTAGCTCGCGGGGATGCCGGAGGGCATGAGGATCGGGACGGGCTGCGGGGCGCTGCTTCTGCGCCCGCAGGCAATTGGAAAGGCGGGCAGATGGCGCAGGCGGCAGGCGCGGTTGAGGTGCGGAACGGCGAGGGGATCGCCTGGCTGGAGATGTCCGGCGATGCGGCCAACCGGCTGACACCCGCGCTGCGCGGCGCGCTGCTCGCCGAGATCGAGCGGGCGGAGGCAGACCGCGACGTCGCCTGCATCGTGCTGCAGGGCGCGGGCGCCTGCTTCTCCGAGGGGGACGACCCCGCCGAGCTCGAAGGCCCCCACGCCCCGCCCACGCCCGCCGAGCTCTGTCGTCGGATCGAGGCCTGCACCAAGCCGGTGATCGCCGCGCTGCACGGCTGCGCCCTGGGCACCGGCGCCGAGCTGGCGCTGGCGGCGCACTACCGTCTCGCAGCACCCGGCACGCGCTTCGGTCTGCCCAACGTCGCCCTTGGCCTGACGCCTGCCGCCGGCGCCACGCAGCGGCTGCCGCGTCTGGTCGGGGCAGGGCCGGCGCTGGAGCTGATGCTCTCGGGGCAGGCCATCATCCTCGACGCGGCGTCAGGTGGGCTCATTGACCATCTCGCGCAGGGCCCGCTCGAGGAAGAGACCCGGGCCTTCTGCGCCGAGCTGCGCGCCGAGGGGCTGGGGCCACGCCCCGCCGCGCAGCGCCGCGAGGGGTTTGCCGATCCTCTGGCCTACCAGCAAGCGGTGGCAGCCCGCCGCGCCGAGGTCGCGAGCGCGGGCAATCCCGCCCCGCGCGAGATCGTCGCCGCGGTCGAAGCGGCGCAGTTGCTGCCCTATGCGGGCGGTCTGGAGTTCGAGGTGGATGCCTTCGAGACCTGCCGCGAAACCGAGGCCAGCGCCGCCCTGCGCGCCGTCGCCGCCGCCGAGCGCAGCGCCGCCGCCGCCATGGCGCCTGCACGCCGCGCGCCGCAGCGCATCGCCGTGCTCGGCGAGGGGCCGCTGGCGCTGCCGCTGGTGCAGGCGCTGCTGCCCGTCGCCGCCGGGGTCGACTGGGGTTGCGACGCGCCGGACGTGCTGCACGCCGGGGTGATCGCCCTGCACCGGCGTCTCAAGACGGCGCGGCACGCCGGGAGCACTACAGAAGAGCAGGCCGAGGAGCGCCTCTCGCGGCTGCGCGTCGGCACGCCCGCGGACATGGCGCGCAGCGCCGGGCTGATCCTGCTGGCCGGGCCGGGGCAGCGCGACGTCGCGGCGCCGGCTGGCGTCAGCCGGCTTGTCGCCTATCCGGGCCGGGTGCGCGAGGTCGGCCTGCGCTTCGCTCCGGCGCCGCTCGGCGCCAGGCTGGTCGAGGTGATCGCCGGGCCGGAGGCCCATGCCGAGCAGCTCGCCGAGGCCGAGGCGCTGGCGCAGCAGATGGGCTGCCTCGCGATCCGCGTGCGATCGGGCGGAGAAAGCCTCGGCGGACGCATCTTCGATGTCTGCTGTCGGGCGGCGGATGCGCTGGTCGACATGGGGCAGAGCCCCTATGACATCGACGCCGCCTGCCGCGACTGGGGCTGGCGCCGCGGACCTTTCCTGCGCCGCGACCAGATGGGGCTGGCGCGTCTCGGCGCGCAGGTCCGGGCCGAGGGCGCGGAGAACTGGGCCAGCGCCCTGGCCGGTGCCGGGCGCCGGGGCCGCGAGGGCGGCGCGGGCTTCTATGACTGGCCCGAGGCCGGCGCGCCCGAGGGCAGCGCCGAGGTCCACGCCTTCCTCGCGGCCCGCCGCCCCGACGCGCGCGCGTTGCCGGCTGCGCAGCTTCGTCTGCTGCTGATCGGCGCCATGGCCAACGAGGGGGCGCGCATGCTGTCCACGGGCATGCTGGCGCGGGCCTCCGATCTCGACCTTGTGGCGCTGCAGGTGCTGGAGATGCCGCGCTGGCGCGGCGGGCCGATGTCGGCCGCGCTGCGCCTCGGGGCGCGGGCTGTGCGCGAGGCGCTCGCCGGGGTGGCGCATCCCGACCGCGCCTTCTGGGCGCCGCATGCGCTCTGGGACGATCTGGTCACCACGCGCGCGGCGGACTGGCCGGTTCGCTAGGCCCCCGGCTCAGCCGAGCAGGATGCCGACCATCACCATCGCGAGGCCGAAGACCGACAGCAGCAGCGTTGCCATGTTCAGCGGCACGATCTTGCGCATCACCTCGCGCAGCCCTTCGTCGTCGAGCCCGGCGCGCTTGGCGCTCCAGACCTTGATGATGCATCCGAAAAGCCCCAGGAGCCCCGCGAGCGAGACCGCCGCACCCAGCCAGATCAGCCATTCCATGCCGCACTACCCTCCGTTCGCGCCGCCCGTCGGCGCTTTCCGGGCGGGTACTGCATCGCCGCGGGCGTCGCAACCCTCGGCGGCATCTCCCCGGCGTGCCGGATCGGGCTTGATGGGCGCGGCGCCGGGGGGTAGTCAAACCGGCGATACCGGCAGAAAATCTGGCAGGAGTTGATGAGATGCAGGACAATGATTCCGGCGCCTATGGCGTCGCCGCAGGCGAGCTGAAGCAATTCATCGAGCGGTTCGAGCGGCTCGAGATGGAAAAGAAGGAAATCGCCGACCAGCAGAAAGAGGTCATGGCCGAGGCAAAGGGCCGCGGCTACGACACCAAGGTCATGCGCAAGGTCATCGCCCTGCGCAAGCGCGACAAGGACGACATCGCCGAGGAAGAGGCGGTGCTGGAGATGTACAAGGCCGCGCTCGGCATGGACTGAGCCGAGCGCCAGTCCCGTTCTACGAGCAAAGCCGGGGCCCCGCGTCCCGGCTTTTTGCTGTCCCCTCGCGGGCAAAGGGCTTCGGCCTTCGTCCAGATAAAATAGCCCGGGGGAGTCGTCGGAGGCGGGGGGCAGCGCCCCCGATCGCGGCCCCGCCGCGGCGCGGCGCCAACTCAGAGCGCCAGCACCCGGACCCCGTCCATCTGCTGCATCTGCCAGACGTCTTCGTCGTAGAGCCCGGTGAGCATGTCGACGTAGGTCTCGTCCCAGCCCGGCATGTCGAGCTCTTCTTCCATCGCCCCGGGCAGCGCGTATTTCTCCAGGAAGGCCATCATCACCCGGCGCTTCTGCGCCTCGCTCACCGTGGGGTTCTCGCGCAGGAACCCGCGGAAGCGCTGCATGGCCTCGGGGCTGACGATCTCGGAGAAGAGATCGAAGCTGCCAGTGATCTTGCGGTCGGGTTCGATCCCCGCGGCGGCGCGCAGGATCTGCCCCCACAGCAGCGGCGTGTCCTCGTTGCACCAGAGCGTGATCGGCACTTCGGGCAGGGCGCGGCGCAGCCGCAGTACCAGCTCCGACCAGCGCAGCCGCATCGGATCAGCGCCCGACAGGAAGCTCTCGAGCGTCTGGTGCGGCGTGGCGCGCAGCATGGCGGGCAGCCAGGTGGCAAAATCGCGCACCCCGAGGAAGATCTGCAGCTCGTCGCCGGCAAAAAGCCGGGCCATCGCCTGCAGCCGCCGCTCGGCCTTGCGGTAGAGCGCCCCGTCCTCGAGCGCCAGTTTCGGCACGGACAACAGGGTCTCGTGGCTGAGGATCAGGCGGTTCACCGTGTCGGCATCCTCGCTGAGGATGGCGTCGAGCAGCACCTCGCGGGCCTCGGGGGCCGGCTCTTCTGCGCCGAGGGCGCCGACCGCCTCCGACAGCAGCATGCGGTAGCGGGACGGGCCGGGGATGGCGATGCCTTCGCGATGGAAGTCGCCGGCGTTGCGCAGCAGCCCCTTGAGCAGGCGATCCTCGTCCGTGCATTGCGCGCCGATATGGAGAATGACCTGCATGACCTGCACTTTCGATTACCAACGGCAGGCACTATAAGCGGAATGGAGCCAAGGAAAACAGCGCGCCGCTCTCGGCGGACCACGAAGGAGCCCCCATGAGCCTTGCCGACAACAGCGCCCCGCGCCGCGCGCGCCTGTCCCTGGCGCGGGTCCTGCCGAACCCCTGGTCGCTTGGCGCCGCGCTCATCGCCGCGGTGGTCGTCGCGCCGATCCTCGCGGTTCTCTGGATCGCGCTGTTTCCCTCCGAGAACATCTGGCCGCATCTGATCTCGACCACCCTGCCGCGCTACTTCGGCAACACGCTGAAGCTGATGGCGGGGGTCGGGCTGCTGGCCGGGGCGGCGGGCTCGGGCGCGGCCTGGCTGGTGGCGCGCTACGAGTTCCCGGGGCGGCGCTGGCTGGAGTGGCTGCTGCTGCTGCCGCTGGCGATCCCGGCCTATGTCGGCGCCTACGCGCTGGTGGATTTCCTCGAATACGCCGGGCCCGTGCAGACGGGGCTGCGCGAGATCTTCGGCTGGCAGACCTCGCGCGACTACTGGTTCCCCGAGATTCGCTCGATGGGGGCGGCGATCGTGGTGCTCTCGGCGGCGCTTTACCCCTACGTCTACCTGCTCGCCCGCAACGCCTTTCGCGAGCAGCCGGGCAGCGCCGACGAGGTGGCACGCTCGCTGGGGCAGGGCGCCGTGGCGCGGTTCTGGCGGGTCGGCCTGCCGCTCGCGCGCCCGGCAATCGCCGCAGGCATGGCGATAGCGATGATGGAGGCGGTGAACGACTTCGGCACGGTCGATTATTTCTCGGTGCAGACCCTGACCACCGGCATCTTCAGCGTTTGGCTGCAGAGCAACAACGCCGGCGGCGCGGCGCAGATCGCCGGCACGGTGCTGGCGCTGGTGATCGTGCTGGTGCTGCTCGAGAAGGGCTCGCGGCGGCGCATGCGCTTCTTCAACCTCTCCTCGCGGCATCGCCCGGTGGCGCGCACCGCGCTGCGCGGTGCAACGGGGCTTGGCGCGATGCTGGCCTGCCTCATTCCCTTCGGCATGGGCTTCGTGCTGCCCGCCTGTGTGATCCTCGGCCATGCGATCGACAATGCCCAGGCCTGGGCCGATCCGCGGCTCTGGCGCGCCGGGGTGCATACGCTCACCGTCGGCGGCATCGCGGCGGTGCTGACGGTGCTCGGCGGCATCTTCCTGGTCTACGGGGTGCGCCTGTCGGGGCGGCAGCTGCCGCGGCTGCTGCTGCCGATTTCGACCATCGGCTACGCCGCGCCGGGCGCCGTGCTCGGGGTCGGCATCCTGATTCCGCTGGCGGCGGTGGACCACGTGCTCGCCGACACGGTAGAGGCCGCGACCGGCATCGACATCGGCCTGGTGCTGACCGGCTCGGCCTTCGCGCTGGTGCTGTCCTACTTCGTGCGCTTCTTCGCCATTGCCCAGGGGGCGGCGGACGCGGCGATGGGGCGCATTTCGCCCAACCTCGCCCGCGCCGCGCGCTCGCTCGGCCGCACCCAGGGCCAGACCCTCCGCGAGGTCTACTATCCGCTGATGCGCGGCTCGGTCGCCTCGGCGCTGCTGCTGGTCTTCGTGGACTGCGTGAAGGAGCTGCCCGCGACGCTGCTGCTGCGCCCGTTCAACTACGAGACCCTGGCGACCCGGGTGCACGACCAGGCCTCGCTGGAGAACCTCGGAGGCGCCGCCCCGGCGGCGGTGCTGGTGATCGGCGTCGGACTGGCGGCGGTCGGGCTGCTCGCGCGCGCAAATCGCTGAATCGCTCTTGCACTGGGGGGCGAAGCTGGCATATCCCTCTGCCCACGGTGCCCCTATAGCTCAGCTGGTAGAGCAACTGATTTGTAATCAGTAGGTCCGCGGTTCGAGTCCGTGTGGGGGCACCAAGTTACGAATTTAAGTATCTGATCTAAAACGATTCCGCTAAGGCGGATGTCGCTCGGCCCCCCAAATAGCCCCCCAAGTAGTCGCGCATCACTCAGCAACGCCCTGCATCATTTCAGTGCGGTTTTCGAGGAATGCCTCGATCTCGGCGACCTTGAGCAGGGACATCGCGCCCCTCTTGTAGACGCGAATCTGCCCGGCTTCAGCCCAGCGGTAGAAGGTCACGCGGTGGATTCCGAAGACCTCCTGAGCGTGGGCCATTCTGACATAGAGCGCTTTGATCGGTGCAGTCATGTCGTTCTCCTTTGGTTTCGACTAGCGGCGGACCTAGGTGGGGCGTGCCTGCCTGAGGAGTCGATAGCTTGTAAGAGGTTGGCATTGTAAAGTGTGCAACTCCTTGCAACGCTGATGAGGGTGGTAGGGAGGCATGAGCCGGCCTCTAAGCATCGCGTCCGTGCCCCCCTGCTGCCATCGAGGATTCCGAGCGAAAAAGATCGCCCGGCGCCCGAAGGTTGGGCGGTTCCCTAGGGCGAAATCGCTTCCCGGACGGCTCCGTCGTTGGCCGGAGATGGCGTGATCATTGGCAAGACCGCGCCGCAAGAGCCGCCGGAGCGACCACCTTCGCGGGTCTGCATCGCGTGGCCAACAAGGTTGCCGACAACATGCTTGGTCACGCTCTCGACCGCCAGGCGCGTGCCGCGGTCGGTGAGATAGTCGGGATGGCTGCGGAAGGCATCCGTGACGGCGCCTTCGACGAGGCGCCGGAGGCGCTGGTGGTCCGCGTGTTTCATGGCAGCCCTCAAGGGGCGCTGGTTGCGGTGCAGATCAGCCATTGCGCGCCTCCCGAGGCCGCAGATCGGACCCCACAGCCGGGCGGGCGCATAGGCCAGCGGTTGCCCATCCGGGCCGAGCAGGGAAGAGGTGGCGAGACGCTCTGCCTCGAGCGCGGTGTCGGCGAGGGGAAAGGCCCTATCGCCGAGCCACCAGGGCGAGGATACCCACGCCGCCATCAGTGCGCCGTGCCGGTTTGCGGGCGCGGCTGCGCCTCATCCGAGACGCGCGCGAGAGAGAAGGCGAGTGGCACTGCGCTCGACCACCTCGCCGGCTCCGGCAGCAGCATGGCGGCGGCAAGGAGCAGGACGAAGCCGGCGTCCTCCCGGCTATCCTGCTCGAGCATGGTCGCCACCTCGGTCAATGCCCCTGCCTTGCAGCGGGTGCAGCCGCAGCCGATATTGATGCTGGCGTCCTTCACTTCCATGTCGCTCCGCATTCATGCGCCTCCCAGATTGCCGTCAATGACTGCTCCGGGCAGGGTGCCTCGGGCGCCTGTGCCCGCCCGTCCAGTGCCGCGCAGATCAAGGTGCGCTCGAAGAGAAGCCCATTGATGACCGCGGCAAGCAGGACCTGGCCCAGCCGCTCGTCGGTGAAATACGGCATCACCTGATGCCCGACGATGGCCCGCAGCTTTGCCCCGCGCTCGTCGGGCAGAATGGGGGAGTTGGCGAGCAGATCTCCGAGCTTGCGGATGGCCGCTGCGCGCGCCCGGCGCTCCTTCAGGCCAAGTCCGGAGGCCTCCTGATCGGGCATGAAGAGCGGCGGTCCCGCATCGTGGCGATGCGCCAGGACATGACAGGGAAAGGGGTCGATCTCGGAGACGGCAGCCGCGCGCCAGCCGAGAGGGGGCCATGCGACAGAGGCAGCCTCGATTCCGCTGCAGACACTTAGGAAGGAAGTGGGATCGGTGTGATACATCGCGCGAGCGCGGCGCGCGCGGGGCTCCGGGGGAGGCATGGCCGGAATCGAAACTCCGAGAGCGTGCCACCCCAATAATTTATAGCCGAAACCGGCAAGGGGTGGCGGGTGGCATGGATTGGATTTCAGCCTGCCACCCCCCCCCTTCGATCAGGTCTTGACGCTCCAACTCGAGACCAATTGACCGCCGCTGACCAAGCCGAGCAGCGGCACGCCGAGCCCGAGATTGTCGCCTGCCCAGGTCTCATAGAGCATGCCGGAAATGATGGGGTCCTGGTCGGTCCCGTCGCGCCACTCGCCGTTTGCCAGACAACGCACTTCCGTGCCCGCTGGGAAATCGTCGCTTTCGCGGGTCAACACCACCTCATCGCCGACGATCGCCGCGCGTACCGCGCCGGTGAAATGCGGCTTAACCGGGGTGTTGCCCCCAACCATCTCCGCCACCAGGCGACCATGGCCCGCGATTATCTCGGCATAGCCGCCAAGCGGTATGGGGTTGGTGAAGCCGAACTCCTTGATCGCCGAGGCGATCTGGGCGATCTGTCATGCTGGGGGCGTCCGCGAATTGCGGTCGTAGGGCACCAGCTCGTGCGGGGCGAGAAGCTCGATCTTCAATGGCATCTCCCAGGGTAGGCGCGTCCCGCCACAGAAGGCCAGACACGACGCAGGGTGCGCACCTGCGAACCCGAGGTGCGAACCCAAAAAAATCAATTGAAACTAGCGATCTAATGCGCTTCCGCCGCCCGCATACGCCGAGCGCCAGAGGAGGACCCTGGCAGGGGCCAGATCGGACTCCCGGGCCCGGTGCAGGGGCGGAAATAACGTCATGTTGGGGGGCCCAGGGAGCAAAGGGCGCCATCGGTCAGCCGCGGCGCGCCCCCCGAGGATAGCAACAGAATGCCGCCGCGCGGCGGGTTTTGTCGCGCCAAAAATGCGCCGTTGTCGGGTCGTCACGCGCCTCCCCAACGGCAGCTCGGCGACGCCGCGAGGTCTCAAATGACTACGCCAGAAAATCTAATCTTATCGAGGGATCACTCTAACGCGGGTCTCGCGTATGGTGGCGCTCAGTGTCGATAGCCATGCGGTGTTGGGACAGCGACCGCGGCCTGGGGGTGAAAGCCCCACCGCTCGCTTGTGTACAGCCGGCGGTTGGCCAAAGAGCTCGCCGCGTATCAGGCCCAGACGAAGTGTCGATTTAGCATCGATGACACTCACAGCGGGTCAGGAGCCGGCCGACAAGAGATGAGCTCAGCCACAAGACACAGACGCCATAGCGGCAAGTTTCGCGGCCATGAGATCGTAGCTGGAAAAATAACTGCAAAGTCTGTCTTGGGAGTCGGTTTCACGCCTTGGCCTCTATCCATTTGGCTCATCTCATGGAACCGCCGAGACGTTAATGGCTCGTTGAGCCGCGTGACCTCGCGATGTCCGCGTGGATTTCGCGACAAACTTTTGGGATTTCGCCTCTCGTGACGAAGATGAGCAGCGCCTAGCCTCACGATAGAGCGGCTGTCTGCAGGTTGATGCATGCTTCCAATATCTCTCGTGCTTCTAGGGGTTGGATTGCTTTTCGGTATCGTGGGGATGGATTTCCTTTCCACGCATCCGGAGGATGATGAGGAGGCAGATGACGACGCGGCGGAGCTATGGGGCGGGGAGGAGACCCATGGCCTGCCGGATGACGCGAGCCTCATTCTCCCGGGCGAGCCTGCGTACGCAGGGCGTGACGCAGATCCGCCGGAGGCCGAACTGGAAGCGCTGTGCTTCTCGGAGGCCGACCTGCTGGCGCTTCCAGACCTTTTCAGCACCCGCGGACTCGATGGGTCCTTGCGGACTGTTCTTGCTGGCGAAGGCTCAACGGTCTCGGTGATGCTTCCGGAGGGAGATGGAGGTTTCATCCACGTGATCGAGGCAGACCATGTCGACACGATGCGGCACGACGATATGGAAGTCACAAGATTCCATGGAGGCACCAATCTCTACTACGTCCCTGAAGGAGCGACCTTCCCAGATGGCCTGAAGTGGTCAGAGGATGGTGGCGCCCTGTTTTCCGAAGATGCCGAGCTTGAGGCAGAGGCGCTTGCCGCCGGTATCAAGTCTCTTGCGCGAATCGAATCCGGCGTGAGCTTCTTCCAGAAGAGCCTGGAGAACGGCGGACTCGACTTTCAGAATGGAGATCTCGGTTCCCCCGAGATCGTGAGCAACGTCCCTATCTCTCGATGAAATTCTGTGTTGCGGCGCTGCCGTGCGCAGGATTGACAGCAGTTTAACCAAAGTCTGAGTTCATACTTGCAGGACCTCCTTTGGAGAATGAGTGTCATGTGGCCCGTAACTTGTGCGTTTACGACGTATGAAGTCGCCGACACCTTGCAGCTCCCGAGAGCGAAGCTGCTGGCTGATCGCAGAGCCGGCCGTCTCCGATGTTCCTTTTGCCCCGACTATCGCGAAACACCCCTCAATGGGGTCCATAATCTGCTCGATATTGTCAGATATGACCTGCGGCACTCGGTCGACGTTCATGGCCCGGAAAGGCGCCTGCAAGACAGCACGCTCACCGCATTGTTCTGGATGCACTACTGCCGGGACAGGCCCTATGTGAAGGCGATGCTCGAGGAAAGAGAAGGCACATTGCTCATCTTGGCGTCCGCCTTCGTGGCGCAAAGTGAACAGGATTTCGAGCAGGTTGCCCGCGACCTGGGAGACCCATCCCACCATATGGCCCGCGCCTGTAGCAGCTGGCTCAAGATGTTCTGGCTGTTCGCGCGCCGGGAGACGCTCATTTCAGAGGAGGACTACCTGAACGTCTAGGTTCCTGAGAAAGCCCCTCAAATGCAGCGGAAAGAAATGAACTTCCGAGTCTCCTTTCTAAACCTTTGGCCTGCAGGTTTTTCCGGAGTTTTCGCGGACCAGGACAGCGGCAATGCCGAGTTACTCTCCAAGCCGGGGCACGGGCCTTTCCCGAGACATCATCAGCGAAGAGATGTTCGGGACCAACTTCGTCACAATTTACGACAAAGAGCTCACGGACGACGACGAGCTGCTCACCTTGCTCGGCACTCTGCATCCTAAGACCCTGCGTTACGCAGGGGGCAGCGTTACCGAGAACGCTTTTGCAGAAGAGGTCTTCCTGACGGGGAACTGGGATCTGGCTTCCTATGTCGATGACCGGGGCGTTGTTCGCACGCTCACGCCGCTATCGTCCTTCATGCAAGTCGCGCGCGAAGTCGGGGCTGCTGTCCAGCTGGTGATACCCACCCGCGTTGCGTTCGAACAAAGCATGGGGCAAGCACTGGCCTCCGGCGATTACGGGGTGCGCAACCAAATCGACAGCGATTATCTCGATCACGTCGCCGCCTACGTCCAGGCCGCGACGGAAATGGCCGCGGCGCAGGGCGTGACCATTGCCCGCTTTGAGCTGGGGAATGAGTTCTGGGGAAGTGGTCAGATGACGGCCAGAGAGTATGGCTACA
This sequence comes from Alloyangia pacifica, assembly GCF_020524285.1. Lineage (GTDB taxonomy): Bacteria > Pseudomonadota > Alphaproteobacteria > Rhodobacterales > Rhodobacteraceae > Salipiger > Salipiger pacificus_B. The sequence continues at coordinate 128,687 of NZ_JAIVKX010000004.1, read as the reverse complement.
TCTCCGCACGCCTTGCCGTTCTTCTTGCCGATCTGGCGCCAGGTGCGGAGATCGTCGCCCAGGCTGCGAGTTCCGCGAATGTCTACAGCCCGCTCAGCAGCAGGCGCGTCCTCCTCGAGCCAGATGGCTCGGGTGACTACATTCTCCACGAACTCGGCGACGGCGCCGTTGCAGAGCAGGGATGGCTCGAAGCGACGATGCCCGGCAACGGAAATGCTCGGGAGCAGAGCGAGGCGATCGCCGGTCACTTTGCCGATCTGCCGGGAGCTGCGGCGGCTCTCACAGGGATTGTCGAACATCTCTATTTCGATGGCGGCTTCGATGAGATCGACCACGAAAAAGACTTCGCGCTCACCTCCATACGTGCAGCATTTGCCGCTCGCCTTGGCCTTGACGACATTCCCTACCACGTCACGGAGTGGAGTGCTCGCAATCCGGGATGGAGCGCGGTTTCAGAAAACCTCGGTAATGCAAACGGTCTGCAGTACGCGCACACAACGGTCGAAGCGTTCTTTGAACTGGCTTCGCACGGTGTCGCGGGCGCGAATTTCTGGCCAATCACCTTTGGCAGCCCGAGCGTGATCCACCGCACGCTGATCGACAGTCTCGAGGGCGACCTGACTTTCGGCGGACAGACCTTCCAGTGGTTGTCGACTGACTTGCCGGGCCTGAGCCCGGCATTCGATTTTGACATCGAAGGACAAATCGACATTCACGGATTCGATAGTGCAGACCGGATGGTTCTGCTTGTCGGAGAGCGGAGCGGTCAGCGGCAGGAAGGACTCCGGATCGACTTGGCGGACGTTCTCGGGTCACCCCGCTACTTCGCGCAGTACGTGCAAATGACGAGTTCGAGCCCTGACCCGCTCGACAACGCTGGCAACGCCGTTCTCTCCGGGCCCGGCGGATTCATGCTGGATGATCCGGTACTGAGCTTCAATGCTGAAGCTTGGTCTCTCTCGAAGGTGGTCCTTCAGCGGGTCACCGATGAGGGGGATCACCTCGAAGGCGGCAAAGGCCCCGACAGGATCGAGGGCGCCGGTGGCCCCGACGAGATCCTAGGCGGCGCAGGTGACGACACGCTGAAAGGCCAATTTGGCGACGATTTGCTGCGCGGCGGCGCCGGAGATGACGTCCTCGTCGGTGGCTGGGGCGAAGACCATCTGTCTGGCGGCGAAGGAAACGACTGGCTCTTCGGGGGAGGGGAGAGCGATACGCTCATCGGCGGCGCGGGCGCCGATCTCCTGGCCGGCAATGGCGGTGATGATTTGCTCGATGGTGGGCCCGGCAACGACACGATCCGCGGCGGTGACGGGCTGGAGCTGATCCGCGCGGGAGATGGCAACGATTGCCTCGAAATCGTGGCAACGGCCGTCTACGGGTCCGGGGTCGGAGCGCACAATGTCGGGGCCTACGGCGGACAGGGGACCGGGGTTATCTTGCCGCTTGCCGAAAGGAAGGTGAACACCACCGTGTTGCAGGGCGGCGCCGGTCAGGACAGCCTGGTATTCGGGGACGGAGCGGATGCACTCTTCTTGGACGATGAGGTTCCTGGAAGACATCAAGAGCTCTCCCTTGCCTCGGGTGCTCGGCTCTCCTCGATCGAGCAGATTTGGACTGGTGGGGGAGACGACATCGTGGACCTGACAAGCCGGTACTTTAGCCTCGCTGGGTCGGAAATCGAGATCGATGCAGGAAGCGGGAACGACGTCGTTTGGGGGTCCGATGCCAGTGAGATGATCCGTGGCGGCGCCGGCGACGATACGCTTTTCGGAGGTACCGGACGGGACACGCTGGAAGGTGGCCCGGGCGCGGACGTCTTCGAGTTCACAGCGAGTTCCTCGGGCTGCGTGCTGGTCGATTTCTCGGCGGCGGAGGGCGACACGCTGAGGTTCTACGACCACGGCGGTTTGCATTTTCAACCATCGTCGCTCAGCGTCTTTGGCGACATGCTCAACATCTCCTTCGTTGGTGGCGCTGGGCAATCAGCGGGCGAAATCGAGATCCTTTTTGTGCACGGGAACAGCAATATGCTCGCCTTTGGTGTCGCGGATGCAGTGAGTTTTGTCTGAGCTTCCGCACTAGCCGTCTGATCCACAGTTGCCCGGGCGGCGTAAACAAAAGGAACCGGGTTGAAAACCGGACGCAGTGCGCAGGAAGCGGACGGTTAGCACGCTGCCCTGGTAAGGCAGGACAGCGCAGATTGCGGACCTAGCTCCGCAGACTTCATTTCCCGAAAGCTGCCGTTCAGGCGGGGAGCAGGGATCGGCCCCTCTGAGCCCCCAGACCTACCACTTTCTGCTCAAGGACGAGTGGCGGCTTTGTAAGCAGCTCTCTCGAAACTGAACGGTTAGAAAATGGTAGCCCCCTATCGGGCGCAAAATACTTGACCTGAGGGTAGATTTGGACCTTTATTTCCCAAAGGGTCGGCAGATTGGGGCGTGTCGGGTTGAGCCCCCAAACGAATGCCCGCCTTAGATAAGAGATCAAGCTAACAAAGATCAATTGGAACATGCAAGAAGTCGGTTAGGGGCAAGTTATGCGCGCAACACATATGGTGAAAATGAATCATGGGAATGGTGTTTCGATCGAAATCGACTTGAATCAAGTTGAGATGAACGATCAGCAGCGAGCAATTGTAGCGAAACTATTTGCTGAGATTTCTGATAAAGATATTGATTGCTCGGGAGATTGCACAGAGGAGACCTGCCCCGCAGCGGAAGTGCTCCCCAAAGATGAATTTGAGCAGATACGTGGATTGCGGGCGACGATTGGAACGCCGAACGAAATTAGTTCAATGATCATTTGTGACTTTTGCCTTGATTGCTGGTCACAGCCTCTGTGAATGATCCATCTCTAGACAAGCGCGGAATAATCCTGCCATTGCTTTGCTCGATACCCCAGGTCGGCATTGATAGGTTTTTGCATGTTTGTGAAGATCCAGAGATGGCGCCAGTGGTTGAGACGTATTGGCTGGAGGTGTGCGCTGCATATTTTCTATTTGGGCAGGGCGCTGAGCGTACTTTGCCCAAATTTTTCGTTGAAAAGCTTAGCCAAAGCAATGTTTTAGGCGCTGGTTGTCAGCAAACCGTCTGGCAGCCTCTTCCTCGTGATGTGTACTACCAACTATCTAGGTTTGCACTTGTAAAGCCCTCTGAACTAGATGAGCGGTCAAGCCTTAAATTAGAACCTCCAGAGTTGCGAAGAGATATTTGCTACTACCTGGCGAAAGGAGATTTCGTTTCCTCGTATCGAGCTGCATCCGTTCTGGGACGTGTCAACAAAAAGACTGGAGACATAGCGTCCGTAGACGCCGAGATTGAGCGTTATCTCTGCTGTCAGGTTGCTCTCATCTCGGATGTCTCTCTCACTTGGGAAAGGGCTATTTTTAGCCCTCATTGGAGTTGCTAAGTGTTCAAAGGCGGGTTGAGAAAAAGCGAAACTTGGATTGAGGAAAATCTCGCCCATTTTCAGATAGGAAAAGGTAGCGATAATATTAAAATCATCAAGCTCAAACCTTTAAGCGAGCTACTGCTCGCTCTGTACATTTGTAGGAGCAAAGTGAATCCGAAGGTCTTGCACAGAATCGCTTCATGGGCGTGGGGTGAATGTGAGCAAGGGGATTTGCTCTTTAGGATTCTTATGGCAAAGCCAGACATATATAGACTGGCAACCACATTATATCTCTTCAAGCAGCTTGGGTTCGAGAATTATAGACTGTCCAAGTTGCTCGAAGAGATATCTCGAATGCAAATATTTGGCGCCGTCGAAGGGGAGGCATGGATCAATATAGCGACCGATTTTGCTGTTTCTCGGCTGTTGTGCAGGGAGGAGAATCTAGAGCTTTATGATAACAGCTTTCTATTTAAGAAACCTGAACCATGGGTGCTATCAGAGCAATCGGTTTACGCTGTTACTCATGAAGTTTTCTACGCGACGGATTTTGGCGCGCGGGATGCGGTTCTAACGCCAGACGTAAAAGAATACTTGGTTAATTGGGCTCCTGTTTGGTGTCAAATTTACAGTGAGGAGGCCAATTACGATTTGGTCGGGGAACTATGCATTGTCTTAAGATGTATAGGGCAAGTCTCTATGGGAAGGCATTGGGCGAACTCGATTCTTGTGGTCCAGCAGGAGAATGGAGCTGTTGAAGGTCCAGAGGATGCGGGTCAGCAGTTTATGCTCGCAATCGATGCTGACGCTGCGGAGCGCGCTTTCTATAAGAATTATCACACAACATTAGTTTCTATGTGTATGTTTGCGATGTATTCGGACTGAAACACTTGCCTACCCAGTCTTATTCGATCAGCCCCTCCACGACTCCACGACTCCACGACTCCACGACTCCACGACTCCACGACTCCACGACTCCACGACTCCACGACTCCACGACTCCACGACTCCACGACTCCACGACTTCACGACTTCACGCCAGCGTCACGGTTCGTTAAATTTTGGCTTTAAAATTTTCACTACATTCACTAGTGAAAATGATCCAAGCGTGTACTGAGTATTTTTTAAAATAATTTTTACTGATATACTCCGCTAACGAGAGCCGGCGCCTGAATCTGATCAGGGTATACACAATGGCCGTAGCTTTGCCGCCATTCTATGCTTCCAGAAATACCCAATGTTTGCGACCTTTAGTCACCCTTGCCGTTGCCGTACTCAAGGCTTCAGGGGGAGTGTGGAATTTTCTTGCTTTTTTTGAAGGATACATAAGAATTGCCAATTCTCTGACTGCTTGAGTTTCGTAAAGCTGATGGCCGAAACCTTTAAAGCGGGACTTGGGGCAACGGTAGCATCGATTGCACTGCTGCCACCCCTTATTCTCGGTGTGAAGGTCCGCTTCGCCGCGTAGGCAACTCGGGGCAAGGGGCGAATTGGGCTGGCTCCGGGCCTTAGCCTTGTCCATGGCCAAGGTCCGAAGATTGGTTTCTCAGAGGTCCACAGCTTCAGAAATTGTCAGGGCATCTTCTAACTCCACACCCAGGTAGCGAACTGTGCTGTCCATCTTGCAATGCCCGAGCAGTAACTGGACGGCGCGCAAGTTGCCGGTCTTGCGGTAGATTTGGGCCACCTTAGTCCGCCTCATCGAATGCGTGGCATACGCAGATTGCTCCAGCCCGATCGAGCTCACCCAGCCCTTTACCAATCGGGCATACTGCCGCGTCGAAATGTGCAGACGATCATGAACGCGGCCGGGCCATAGATACTCTCTGCCCCTCATCGTCGGGTTAGCGAGCCACACCATCAATGACCGCCTCGTGCCCTCGGTGATCTCGAAGCGCACCGGCTGTCGAGTCTTCTGCTGCACGACCGATACGCGTTCCTTGATCGAACCGGCAGAAAGCACGTCCGTCACTTTCAGGCACACGAGGTCGCAGCCGCGTAACTTGCTGTCGATCGCGAGGTTGAAGAGCGCGAGGTCGCGGATCTTCGCTGCGATTTCTAAACGGACGCGGATGGCCCAGACGTGTCGAGGCAATAGAGGCCGCTTTTGTCCGACAATGCGGCCACGGTTCCAGGCGGGTTTGGTGGGGCGAACGGCGGGTAGGTTCTCATTTCTCATGGTGAAGGTCTCCCTCCACCGCGCCCAGCCACATCTCCGACCCGTTGCCGGCGGCGTAATGCTAGCATGGAGATCCTGCACCGCGATGCTGCAAGGCGGCGCCAAGTCTGAATCGTGGGTGCTGGGCCGAGCGCTTGCACGAGCGCATTTGGCTGGTGACAGCCCTAACTTGCCCTTCGCACCGAATGCTCTGGCACAGCAAAGCGGACCTTCATCCCGAGAGCGTTGGACAACCAAGGCGGAGATTTTTGACAATTGAGAGTCACCATGCTTCTGGCACAATCTCGACATGTCCTCGGGGTCTTTGGATTCCTTGCGACTGGCGTCGTGCACCGGCGTAGGTCACGGTGACATACGCCAAGAGGCATGTCCGAGGCTGATCCCTTGTCGGCTGACCGGCCCGATTGTTCGGCAATGGCGATATCTCATCCCGACGAGATACCGAACGCGGAGCCCGCCGGACCCAAAGCGCTCGAACACAGGTGTCTACCGGAGCCTATCGGTGCTAGCGTCGGCTTCAGAGTAACCGGAGATGCACAGATGCCGAGACTCACGGATGAAGGCGAGGAGATTGTCGCCGACATCGCAGCGCGCCATGGGATCAGCAGCGATGCCGCATTGCACATGCTCATGGCTGTGTCCGCCGGGCATGGCACTCAGGCGCAGTTCAACCACCCCGAGCTGGGTGGTATGGGGCAATGGTCACAGGGCGGCATGACCATGGTCGGCGATATGTTCAACAATGGCCTCAAGGCGCGGGTCGACTCTCTGTGCACGGACCTTTCGGGGATCGTCCAGCAGCACAGCCTGTTTGCCGCACCTATCTCCTCACAGTCGCAATCGCAGGGCGGGATGCACGACGTGTCCGGCGTCAGCTTGTTCGTACAGGAGACCAGTGACTGGCCCGCCGATCTAGGTCAGCCAACCTCTGTCGGAACGCAAAATGACCTTCGGTACGCCTATTTCGCCGACAAGCGCAGGCTGGCCATCAAGGTCGGAGGGCGAACAACGGTCTACGATACTGGCGACCACCAGATCGGCGGCTTCGGACAGGCGCAGGGCGTCGGACAGAGCCTCAGCTTCACCAGCCAGCACGGGCTCGTTCATCTCTCGGACTTGCCCATCGTGGATGGCAACTCACTGGCGTCACCAGACAGCGCCCCCAAACCGTCCGAGGCCGCGCCAGTTGCCGCCACTCAGGCACCTATACAGCACACGGAGCCAGAACCGAGAACCGCGCCTGGTGTAGCGGCCTCTCGAGACATGACCGATGATCAGATTTTTAGCCGGATCGAACGGCTCGCGGGCCTGTTCGAAAAGGGTATTCTCACTAAGGAAGAGTTCGAGGCGAAGAAAGCTGAGCTCCTGGCGCGCTTGTAGCCTGAATTCGCTACCGCGGCCGCTCGGCTCGAGTTGCCCAGCCTGATGAAGCGGACCTTCTTGCCGTTCGCTGCACGCGCTCGGTTTGTCCTGCGACGGCGCGCGCGGGGAAGTAGGAGTTGGGAAGTGGATGTTCGCTCCCTGTGCGGCACGGTTCGACCACCGGGCTTGACGCGGAGGTTCGGATCAACGCCGAACCGGCCTCGGGAGAGTTGCTTGAGAGGACCACTCCGCATCGGCTGCCCACCGCACGGCGGACGCCGTCCGTCAGGACGATTGACGGGTCGACCTCTGCGCTATGACAGCTCAGTCAGTCAGCGCTCTGGGGTTTCTGCAAGCAAGTCGATGGTCACGTCGCAGCCCGCGTACCGGTTCTCCAGATGCTGCAATTGTGTACGGATCGGCGGTGCGGGTATCCTGCCGGCTGAATGGCGACGGTAACTCAGCAGGCCAAGAACCGATTGGTTTGATTCATATCAGGGGAAAACCAACCGGGGCGCTGTAGTGTCGCGCAGCGAAAGGCGTAGGGGGGGATCAGAAAGGGCTTCTGTCATGACTCCCATACTCAAGGCAATGGCAGTCCCGGCCCTCCTGCTGCCGATGCTGATGCAATCCTGTGAACCGAAAGACGGCGAGGTCGTTGCTCTCGGCGTCCTTATGCGCGAGCGCGTTGTCCTGACGGCGACCGCGAACGCGATCATCACCGAGTTGCCCGTCGCCGAAGGCCACGCGGTTGCAGCAGGTGACGTTCTTGTCCAGCTCGAGAACGCGGTGCAAAAGGCGAACCTGCAGCTCGCGAGCGCCCGGCTCTCCGAGGCCGAAGCGGACCTGCAACGTGTCCGGAGCGGCGCGCGCGACCAGGAGGTTGCGATCGCGGAGGCGCGCGTGCGCGGCGCCCACGCCGTCTACGAGGAAGCGGAGACGACCCTCGATCGCAATCGACGCCTTCTGGAAAGCGGCACCATCACGCAGGCGCGTCTTGATCAGGACATCGCCCGCCGCGATACCTCTCTCGCCGAGCTGACCAGCGCAGAACAGGCGTTGGCCGAGATCAGGGAGGGCGCTCGCGAAGAGGACATCCAAATCGCCACGGCGCATGTCGAAGCCGCCCATGCGGAGGTCGCCGCCGAGCGCACCCGGCTGGAGGACTTGACGATCCGTGCGTCGCGGGACGGCATGCTCGACAGCCTCCCCTGGAACCTGGGCGAACGCGTGCCGTTTGGCAGTCCCGTGGCCGTACTCCTGACCGGCGAAAGGCCGCACGCGCGCATCTACATCCCCGAACCCGCGCGCGTCGGGCTGGCGATCGGGGCCCCTGTCATGGTTCGTCTCGACGGAACGGAGGCGGTTTTCGAGGGCCGCCTACGCTGGATCAGCAACGAGTCCGCCTTCACGCCCTACTACGCACTCAGCCAGAACCAGCGCAGCCGACTCGTCTTCCTTGCGGAGGTGGCGCTTCCGCCCGAGGCGGCGGAGCTTCCGGTCGGCGTGCCGGTAACGGCAACGCTGCCATGAGCGAAACCGTGGCGACAGTCGTCGGCATGACGCGGCGCTTCGGCACCAATACCGCCGTCGACGCGCTGGACCTTACGATCCCCAAGGGCGTCGTCTACGGCCTCCTGGGGCCCAATGGCTCGGGCAAGACAACGGTGATGCGATTGCTCACAGGTCTTCTGACTCCGAGCGAGGGTCGGGCTGAGGTTCTGGGAACACGGCTTCCAGGCAATGCCGAGGCGCTCAAACGCCAAGTCGGCTACATGACGCAGGGGTTCACCTACTACCGTGACCTCACGGTCTTCGAGAACCTCAGGTTCATCGCCGAGATCCACGATCTGCCCGCCAGGCGGAAACGGCATCGCATCGACGAGCTCCTCGAGGCATACGACCTCCGCGAGCAAGCGGGGCGACTTGCCGGCGCGCTGAGCGGCGGGCAGCGCCAACGTCTCGCGCTGGCCGCGACGGTCATTCACGAGCCAAAACTCCTGTTCCTCGACGAGCCGACCTCCGCCGTCGATCCCGAGACGCGGCGCGGCTTCTGGGAAAGGCTCTTCGACCTTGTCGACTTGGGGACGACGATGATCGTATCGACCCACCTGATGGACGAGGCCGAGCGCTGTCATCGGATCGCGATCCTCGATCGGGGACGGAAATGCGCCGACGGGAGCCCGCGGGAGCTCATGGAGAAGGCCGAGGGCCGGGTCGTGGAGGTCGCGGGCGACGACCTGCGCCACATCGGGCGCGAGTTGGCGGAGCACCCGGACATCGCCTCGGTCGCCCAGATCGGTGCACGGCTGCGCGTCCTCGTGGCCGGGGCGGTGACCAATTCCGAGGCGACGGTGGCGCAAGCCCTTCGTGGTCATCCCGACGTGTCGCCTCGGGCGGTCCGGCCCAATCTGGAGGACGTGTTCGTGCTGGCCACCCACGGCGCGGCCCGATGATTTCGGCGCGCCGCACGATGGCCATCCTGCGCAAGGAGCTGCTGCAGCTCAGGCGCGACCGGCTGACCCTTGGAATGATCGTGATGATCCCGCTCATCCAGCTGGTACTTTTCGGCTATGCCATCAACACCGAGGTCCGCCACATCCCGGCTGCCGTCGTCGATCAGAGCGGCACGAGCCTCAGCCGGGCGCTGACGCAGATGGTGGAGGCCACGCAGGTGGTTCACTTCGAGCGGCGGTTCGCCACGGTCGAGGAGGCCGAACGCGCCATTGTCCGCGCAGAGGTGCGCGCGGCTTTCATCATCCCGCATGACATCGACGACCGGCTGGTGCGAAATTCCAGCGCCTTCAGTCGTTTCGCTCCGCCGGCGCAGGGAGAAACGGCAAGGCCAGTGGCACAATGGATCGCCGACGGATCGGACACGCTTGTGGCAGGCGCGATCCGCTCGCTGCGGCTCATGCCGCTGGGCGAACTCTTCCGCGAGCCCACCAATGCGCCCACGCCGACGTTCGAAGTCACACTCTTCTACAACCCCGAGCAACGGACAGTGGTGAACATTGTGCCGGGCCTTGTCGGGATCATCCTGACGATGACCATGATCATGTTCACCGGCGCCGCCATCGTGCGCGAGAGCGAACGTGGCAATATGGAGATGCTGATCACCACGCCGATCCGGCCGCTGGAACTCATGATCGGCAAGATCATTCCCTATATCGGGATCGGCCTCGTGCAGGTGTTCATCATCCTCGGATTGGGCGCCCTGCTTTTTTCGGTCACGACGGCCGGATCGCTCGTCACGCTCCTCCTCGTCACGCTCCTGTTCATCTTCGCGAGCCTGTCGCTGGGGCTGGTGTTGTCAACAGTCGCGAAAAGCCAGTTGCAGGCCATGCAGATGACGGTCTTTGTCCTGCTTCCGTCAATCCTGCTGTCGGGGTTCATGTTCCCCTATGAGGGCATGCCCCGCAGTGCGCAACTGATCGCGGACCTGCTGCCCGCGACGCATTTCATGCGCATCATTCGCGGCGTGGTACTGCGCGACGCGGAATTCGCGGATCTCGGACCGGACGCGGCATGGCTGCTGGGATTTGCGGTACTGGGACTGATCGTGGCTGCCCTGCGGTTCCGAAAGCGGCTGGACTGACCGCGCAGCGCATGTGCCACGAGGAAGAGAAGATCAAAAACTCAGGATCGCGGAGGGAAGCGAAGGCAAGGCTTAAGACGTTCGCGCCGGAGGCATTCGATGTCGGGCGGCCCGCAATGGTGGGCGCACCCCTGCGGGTGGACTGGTGCGTCAAGCTCAGCACCGTCTTGTTCAAAGGCGACGTCAGGACATTCGACGCCGGAGCGACCGACACCGCCTGGGCTTAGCTGCGCGAATGACCGGGAAAAGCCATTGAAGATCATCTCGGCGCTCGTGACGACCTCCGGGAGGCCCGCCCTCGATCCTCCTGTCGCACAATATTGGCCTCTCTCTGGAGGCACACGAGCTCGTCAGAGATATTGCGCGCGGCAGGTCCTGCGGCATCCGCTGGGCGAGACACTTCCGAATTTCAGGCATGTCCGAGAACGCCAGCACCCTCGGTGCAGCTTTTTGATCGCACGCCAGAGGAACGATCTGCTCAGCCAAGCAGGGTCTACTCGCGGCATTGCGAGCAAGTCAGGCATTGAACCTGTACCCCAGAAATCCGACATTCGGTCATGTCGGCAGGTTGAAAGGCAACAGACATGACCTTCGGAGAGGCGAACGGGATGGGGGGCCAGCCAAAGGTCGAACGCCTCTACCTCGACTTCGACAGCTTCTTCGCCTCTGCTGAACAACACTTCAACGCCGACCTACGAAATCGGCCGTTGGGCGTTGTGCCGCTGGACTCGCCGCATACCAGCTGCATCGCCGTGAGCCGCGAGGCCAAGGCGCGGGGCGTGAAATCCGGCGCCTCAATCCGCGCGGCGCGCGAAGTGATCCCTGATATGGTCTTTGTGATCGCGCGGCATGACGCCTACGTGCGGCTGCACAAGCGCATCCTCGAGGTCATTGGCGGCATCCTCCCGGTGGCCCACGTGCGGTCGATCGACGAGGTGGTCTGCCACCTCTCGCCCAGCGAAGCGGCGCAGGGCAAGACACTGGCGGCGCGCATCAAGGACGCGCTGGCACAGACTTTCAGCCCTGCCCTCACCTGCTCCATCGGCATGGCGCCGACCGAGCTGCTTGCCAAGGTCGGTGCCGAGATGAACAAGCCGGACGGCTTCGCACTGATCGAGGCGCAGGCCCTGCCAGATTGCCTGTCCCACCTCGATTTATGTGACCTGCCGGGCATCTCCAAAGGCATTGGCGCGCGCCTTGCCACCGCAGGCGTCCGAGATATCGGCGGGCTGTGGCGGCTTGCACCGAAACAGGCGCGGCAGATCTGGGGCAACGTCGAAGGCGAGCGGTTCTGGAACGAGTTCCACGGCTGTCACGCCGAGCGCCCCGAGACGAAGAAGAGCATGTATGGCCACGGACGTGTGTTGCCGCGGGACGGGCGAACGCCGGACAAAGTGGAGGCCTGCGCTCGGCAGCTCCTTCTCAGCGCCGCCCGGCGATTGCGCCGCGACAACCTGCGCGCCAAGGAACTGACCTTGGCGTTTCGGAACGGGCGCGGGTCCGAGGACGAGCAGTGGACCTGGCGAGGTAGCTTCGCGGCCGCGCGGGACGACCGAACCTTCACGCGGACCCTCTCCAAGGGCTTGCAGGAGGCACGCCTCTCCCTGCGGTTTTCGCCACGCTCGGTCAGCGTGACCCTGCAGGGTGTTGTCTCTGACGGCGAGGTCACCGGTGATCTGTTCGGCGGCGCGCTGGACGAGGGCGCGGACAATGCCTCTCGAGTGAAATGGGAAAAGGTCAGCGACCTGATGGACAGCCTGCGCCAATCGCACGGGGCAAAGGCCCTGTCCCTTGGCGTCCAAGAGGAGGTCCATGGCGGCTATGTCGGCGCAAAGATCGCCTTCGGCCGCATCCCTGACGAAGCCGACTTCAGCGACACGCCCACCGCGGACGAGGCCACACAGTTCTTGTCCTATTGAGGGACGTGAGCGGCTTCTGGGTGTGCACCGGGGGGTGCTCCAAGCACCAAAGCCGAAAAATGGTACCGTGTCCCATTGTCGCAACGCGAGGCCGACACCCGCGAGAGCGGACCTGCGCCGCGAAATGCGAAGGGCACGCCCGGTGCGGACGCGCCCTCCAAATTCGGAACTTCAGGCTGTTTCAGGCAGGTGCAGACGCCGTCTTGCGCGCCGAGGCTGCGTTTGTGGTCTTCTTGACGGTGGTCTCAGCCTTCTCGGCTGCGCCGGCAGAAGCCGAGCCCACTTGCTCGCCCGCGCCTTGCGCAACTTCGAAAAGCGCCGCGGCCGTGCTCTGGGCGAGTTCCATCTGCGCCTGCATAAAGCCCGCAAAGGCCTGACCATACGCCGAAGGCTCACGCACGGATGTCAGCTCGCGCATGTTGCCGAGCGCTTTCTTGGTCGAGGCCGACAGAACTTCGTTCGACTTCTCGGAGGTGTCGAGCGCGACTCCACCGATCTTCGCGTTGTACTCGGCAACCGATGCCAGTCCGCCCTTTGCCAGGTCCGGATTGCAAACGTTCGGGATCGCGGCGAACATCTTGGCGAATTCGTTCTGAGCAGTCATGAGGTCCTCCTCTCGGGTTTCGTTTGGTCCCCATCCACATGAATGCTGCATCGCAGCATTTCAACCGCGACCCAGAAAATAACTCAAAGAGTACTGGTCTCTTGGGGATTTCTCTCGGACCTTGGGCGAACCCGCGCGGCGGTTCAGCCGGGCGGCGCCTTGTTACGCCAAGGAAGTGAAGCGCGGTCTTCCACTTACGCCAGCCACACTTATCCCATGGAATCTGTGACGGGTATGCCAAAGGCAGTGTAGCCGTTCAGCACGGCGGTGCGAACTTGGAGCTCTGCGACCGGACGATCGAAGTCGCGTGCCATGAGGATGATGTCCCGAAAGGTTCTCTAATTGCCTCGGCCAAGGGCTGTTCCACAAGCGTCTCCATAGAGCGTGCCTGGCTCTGGGGTTCTCTCCGCGGTCGCCGCGTTCGTGCCGCATGTTCGCGTTCAGGGTCGGGCGGTTCTCACCCGCTGCCGAAGACTGGCAAGGGCCGGCGACAAAGGCTGCACTTTCAGCGAATGTCCACGGGGTCGGTTTTCCCGGCACGAAGACGAGGCACAGCATCGGTCGAGGAGGGCTCGATAGCGCCGCTTGCCGCGTTCCGCCTGAAGGGCGGCTTTCGGGAAAATAGCGCAGAGCTGTCACGTCCGCTTCCTGCGCTTCGCTGCCGTTCATCCTGGACGCAGCGAACGGCGACTCTCCGCCCTTCGCGTCGGTCCTGCTGGCCTTGTTGCGCCAAGCGCACAGGTCCACTTAGGGCTGGCTGCGGCGGTACGCTTTGACAGGCGCGACCGGCGGCTTGAAGCTGCGATCGGTAGTGTGCGGTACCTATCGCGTTAGGCAGAATAGCGCCGGTTTTGTTTGATGGCGCGCCAGTAGAAGCGGTCATTTAGGCGGGATTTCGAAGTTCGCAACTAACCTCTCCGCAGTGGTTGCGTCGTCCTCCATTTGCACCAGACCGTTTTAACTCAGGGCGCTGGTGCGCGGTGGGGCGCGCTTGAGCCGGCGCTCGAAGGTGATCAGCGCTGCCGTCCAGCAGCACCAGGCCTGCGAGCGCGATAGGCCGACGCGGTTGCAGATGGCGCGCCAGCGGTGCTGCTCGGCGCGCATCCAGACGATGTGGCGATCGTCCGGATCGTCCAGGAGCCGCAGCCAGTCGATGGCGTCCTCCATGCGCTGGATTTCCTGCGCGCTGGGGATCACCCGCATCCGCGCCTCCTCGAAGCCGTAGGCGGTGAAGCGCGAGCGCACGACATCCGGCCAGCTCGAGCCGTAGCCCTTGGGCCCGTCCTTCGCCGGCATACGCTTCAGCGTCAGTGCCGCCTCCTCGAGGCGTTCCTCGATTTCATCGACGGTCAGCGCGGGCTGTTTGCGCGGATTGCTCATCGGTGCTCTCCCTCTCCTAGCTTGGCAATGCGCGGCATCCGCTCAGGGCTGGACCCCGGCGGCGCGGCAGTCCTCCGGGGTCACTAGTCCGGCGACGATGCATTCGCGGGCTGCGACCGACGAGATGGCAGTGCAGAGAAACGGCTTGCCGGTGAGGATCAGTTGCGCCTTCGATTGCAGCGGCGAAAGCGCCTCGCGCGCGTAAGGTTCTTTTCCTGGTTCTATTACAAGGTTTGTGTCCGATTTTCGGACTCGGGATTCGGCTTTTTTCGGACACGGTTTTCGCGTTTTTTCGGACACGGCTCCGAGTCCGGATTTCGGACTCGGCTCGACCGCCTTGGGGGCCTTCGGCGAGGTCTTCTGCCGGGCCTCCGGCGCCTCGTCGGCATCGTCGTCGCAGGGGGCCAAGTCGGTGTCGAAGGCGAGCTCGTAGTAGGTCGAGATCTGCCGGCGCGTCTGCGGATCGACGCGGCGAATGCGGCGGATCAGCCGGTGCTTCTCCAGCTCGCGAAGGTGCAGGTTGACCGTCGATCGCGACATCTCGCAATCATGCGCAAGCAGCGCCTGCGAAGGATCGCATCGCTGCGTGTCGCGGTTGTGCCGGTCGGCGAGTTGCCAGAGAACGAGCTTCGTGGCGGGTTTTAGGCCGCGCTGCTGGATGGCCCAAACGGTGGCAGCATGACTCATGGTCGGAGATCTCCGTCAGCACCCGGGGCACCGCCGCCGGGCAGGGGAAGGCTCACTGAAACGGGCCGCGGCAGGCTTCTGCCTGACCGCCGCCCGGGACCAAAACCAGGCGCGCCGCGGCGCGCCGAGAGCGGGCTTCTCCCGCTCTATTCCCGCTCCCCCATATGTGCCCTGCGCGCCGGGACAGCGCCCAGCGCCCGGCTCAGGGCGGGGAAGGGGGCAGGCCGCCTCAAGGCTGCGCAGCCTCGCGCTGGGCGCGCCAGGCCTCGTAGGCGGCAAGGGTGTGCCAGGTCCACTCGACCAGACCCACGGTGCAGATGTGCAGATACGCAGCCTGGAAGGAGGGGTGGCGGCTGACCTTGCCCGTGCGACCGCAGATCACAACGGCGGGCACGAGCCGAACGCGCTGCTCCTCAAGGATCGCCAGGACTTCGGCCAGCGGCAGCCCGGTCCTTGCCGAGATCGCCTCCGGCGAAACCATCCGGCCGAGCTCGCGTGCCCTCGCCAGGTCGGCGTGGGTCACCCATTCTTCGAAAAGGCCCTCCGTTGAGCCGAATCTAGGGCTCTTGCTTTCCGGACATTCTGACATTGTGCTGCGCTCACTCCTGCTGCGCCCGGCGCGAGGGCGTAGACTTGAGTTGTGCCAAGGCGGGGGGGGTGGCGGGGAGGCATAGACCGGCACGGAGCGGCGCGGTACTTTGCCACCCTTGCCACCCCCTTATTTCATGGGCCGCGCGTTGGGTAAAAAGGGGCGTGCCACGATGAGCGGCGAATCTGACACAAGCTGTGACACTCCTCCCCAGCGGTAATGCTGTCTGGCGTCGGCGCGGCCAAACCCGAGGCGGAGGATCGCTGCCGTGTGAGCGCTGAACTCGGTATGCGTGCGTCAAGGGGCTTTGTTGCGCAAAGGCCGGGTGAGGGATTCATCTCGCGATCCAGCGTGGTAGCTGGTCTGCATGAGCAGACCCATCCCGCCGAGCTAGAAGACCAGAAATTGGCCGGCCTACAACGAAGCGCTGAAGCAGCGCGGCTCCCTTACGATCTGGTTCGACCCGGACATGGCCTGGGTGCCGCCGCTTACGGGCAAGCGAGGCAGGCAGCCAAAGTATAGCGATGCCGCGATCCAGACGTGCCTGACGATGAAGGTGCTTTTCGGCATGGCGCTCCGTCAGACGACCGGGTTCATGGAGAGCCTTCTGCGGCTCGTCGGCCTCGACTGGACGGTGCCGGATTTCAGCACGCTGAGCCGACGACAGAAGACGCTTGCCGTCACCATCCCCTACCGTGGCTCGCAGGGGCCGCTGAACCTGATGATCGACAGCACCGGCATTAAGGCGGGGGGGGGCGAAGGCGAATGGCACGCTCGCAAGCATGGCGGCGCGAAACGCCGTCTGTGGCGCAAGATCCACATCCCTTGCCCGGCAGGGTCATGCGAAGCATGATCCCGAGAGGGGCGTCGATGAACAGACGCTGGAGATCCGGGCCATTAAGTTCACCGGAAGCCACATCGGTGATACGCCCATGTTGCCTGAGCTTCTTGACCAGATCCCCGCTGATGTGGAGATCGGATCAGTAACGGCAGACGGAGCCTATGACACGCGCAGGTGCCACGACGCCGTCGCCGACCGCGGCGCCGATGCTGTCATATCGCCACGCGAGAACGCCAAGCCATGGAAGCCACCGACGGCCGACGCGATTGCCCGAAACGAGGCGCTGCGTGCATCGATATACCTCGGCCGCGCCATCTGGCGAAAATGGAGCGGATACCACCGCCGAAGCCACGCCGAGACGAGACGAAGATGCATTGCATGAAGCTGCTGGGACAGAGCCTCATGGCGCGCGATTTCGATCGCCAGGTCGCCGCAATCCAGATCCGCGCCACCGTGCTCAACCGCGCTCGGCATACCTGTCACCGAGCCTGTAGGGTAAGTGCGTATGGGGAAAGGGGAGGTCCGCGCTTCACGCCCTTTGCGCAACAAAGCCGAGCGATTTTCAGGAGCGGTTCATCGGGCAATCCAAGGACTGTGACGCTCTCGATGAGAGCACCATCCGGCGCAAGGTGACTCCACTTTAGCGCGATCTGCGCGGAACGGCGTGATCAGCGCTGCTTGCCGTCGGAGAAGCGCAGAACCTTCTCCGAGGTCACCCCGGTGACGAAGTCGCCCCACGCATTCATCAGCCGCCGCCGCGGCTCGAGCAAGTCCGAGCGGGCATATGTCCGCTCGACTCTGGTGCCGACCTTGTGCGCGAGCGCCATTTCAGCCACCTCGAATGTCGCCGCCTCATTGTCCTGAACCCAAGACCGGAACGAGCTGCGGAAGCCGTGCGGGCGCCCCTTTTCGCCCATCGTGTTCAGGATCTTCAGCAGAGCATTCTCCGAGATGAAGCCGGTGCGGTTGGAGGGGAACAGGTACTCGCTGCTTGCCTGCGCACGGATGTCATCGAGCAGCGCGAGCGCGGCCCGGGACAGGGGAACACGGAAGTCCTCGACCTTGCCCTCAAGGCCCTTCATCCGATTCGCCGGAACCGTCCAGACATTGCCGTCGATCTCCGAGAAGCGCGCGCCGCGGCCGGGTTCTCCCCGCACCGCGGTCAGGATGAGCCAACGCAGGCATTGGCGGCTCGCAACAACGCCCTCCAGGGCGGTGTAGAGATCGGGGATGCGCTGCCAGGGAGTCGAGGCGATGTGGGAGGTTTCCTGCCGCACCTCGCCGAGCATGTGGCGCGCCGCCTCGACCACAAACGGGTCTGCATAGAGGCCGGTCAGCTTGGCATGCCGGAACACGATGTGGCAGCGGCGGATGGCCTTCTCGGCGGTCGCGGGCTTCTTCCGCCAGATGGGGCGCAAGGCGTCGGCGATGTCCCTCTGGTGCAGGGAGGAGAGCCGGCGCTTGCCGATCTTCGGAAAGAGGTGATGCTTCAGCGGGGAAAGCCAGCGACCCCGCTCACCATCGCCGCGAAGGTGCGCCTTCCGCGCTTCGAAGACGGTCATCGTGTACTGCTCGAAGGTGGGATCGTCCTTGTTCAGCACGGCGACCTGTGAGCTGACTTCTTCTTGCCTGACCGAAATTGGGTCTCGGCCTTCCGCCAGTACCGCTGCCCATTTGTCTCGCGCCTTTCTCGCCTCCGCCAGTGACACATCGTCGATTGAGCCGAGGCCCATTTCGCGCCGCCTTCCTGCGAGCGAGTACCGCCAAATCCACTTCCCGGCAGTGTGGCTTTTCTCGAGGCGAAGGCCTCCACCATCCTCGTGCTTACCAGGCCCGGCACGCTTCACCGCAATCGCCGAGAGTTTGTTCCTCGCCCTGACCATAGGCTCCTCCGTCAAACCAACTGCACACAGCCCCCCAAGAAGCCCCCCAAATGCGCGTGCACTGGGCTGCAACCGCGAGCCTAGGAATACTACACGGAACGGGCGAAAAGAGTAGTATTGTCATGAGGATAGCGTGGCGGCATGCATCCGGGCGAAACTCTGACGTCAGTCAGTGTGGGGGCACCAGTGACTTCCTCAAATATTTGTTTTGCATGGGATTTTGCCATTCCCTAGCTAATTCGTATGCACTTTGCGTCGCACATCCGCGTCGTGTCGCTCAGGCAGGAGCTGGGGCATCGACCAATACGCGTCTGCGCCGTTCCGCGGGAGCGGTGCGGATGCGCGATAGTTTCTGCTTCCACGACTCTTTTCAGATTCAAAGATTGTGAAAGCCGTGACAGTGCGCGGGCCTAGTTTGCCCAGCTCAGGAGATCCGTGTCCCTCAGCGCGCGGTCGATCAGTGGAAGGATGGCATGCTCTGCGCCTGCGCGGGTGAAATGCGTGCGATCGGCAAGCAGCGGCGCGCCGGCATGCAGGAAATGGCAGGTGCCGCCCGTGCAAAAGGTTTCGCCGGGGTCGATCCTGAGGGCGCCTTTGGGCAGGGCGAGATCGAAGAGGCTCTCGATCTCTCCGACCTGGCGTGCGTAGAGCGCGGCATCGATGCTGTAGTCGCTTTGCGTTCCATGGGTCCGCAGCTCCCGCACCGCACGATCCCGAACATTCACCGCCGGGCGGGGAGGGGGTGAGATGAGCAGAAGGCGGGCCGCGACGCTCGTGACGGTCTCTCTGAAATCCAGGGCCAGGGACTCCCGGGTTGCGGGGGCGCCATCCGTGCGCAGGAGAGTCGGCACGCCGTTCTTGACCATGCCTTGGAACGCACCGGCGGTGATGACCAGATCGAACCCTTCCGTGGCGATATAGTCGACCACGCGGGCGATGAAGCCGGGGCAGGCCGCGGCATCGATGCTGTTCACGCGGTGGCGGCGGGTCAGCGTGCAGTGCGAATGGGTGAATTGCTCGACCTCGTAGCCCCGCGCAGTGAAATAGCTGATCATCGCCGGGCTGAGTGAACTCATCACGCTGTCACCGACAAGAGCAACCCGTCCCCGAGAGGGGGCGGAGCGCGGCGCAAACCGGCAGGCTGCATTGGGCAGTTGCCGCAAGGGCTCGAGGCGGGTGAAGAGACAGCGGCGCGGCCATTCGTGTGTTTTCAGGAAGGTTGTCTGCGCGGCGGTGTAGCGCGAGGGATGTCCACCTTCGATATGGCCCCAAAGGCCGAAGCCCACGGCCAGGGCCAGCGTCGCGGCGCTCAGGGAAATCACGCGGCCGCGTGTCCGGCGCAGCGCCTTGGGGAAATAGGAGCGGCCAGACGAGCGGCCACGGGCGCGGAAGGGCTGTTCGACGAAGCGCCAGCTCAGGAAGGCCAGCGGCAGACTGGCGCTGGCAAGCGCAAGAAGCTCCGCCTGCGAGAGGCTGTCGGGCGCGTAGATGCGGCCGAAGGCAAGCAGGGGCTGGTGCCAGAGGTAGGCGGAATAGCTGATCACCCCGATCCCGACGCAAGGCGGCGCGGCAAGGAGGCGCCCGGCCAGCCCGCGCGTGTCCGCGCATGTCAGGATGAGGCAACTGCCTGCGACCGGCAGCAACGCATAGGCCGATGGGAACGGCGTGGCCTTGTCGAAGGTGAAGACCGAGACGAGCAGCGCCGCGAGCCCGGCGAGCGCGAGTGGTGCGCTTGTCCGCCGCCCATAGCGGAAGTGCCAGAGCGCGCACAGGGTTCCGGCCATGAGTTCCCAGGCGCGGAAGGGCAGCAGGTAGAAGGCCGCCGAAGGCGCGGCACCCACCGTCACGAGGCAAAGACCGAAGCTGGCGAGCGCCGCGAGTCCGATCGCCAGCGCGCGGCGGTTCAGCGGCCAGCGCCAAAGCAGGAGCAGAGCGGGCGGAAAAAGCAGGTAGAATTGCTCTTCGACGCCGAGGCTCCAGGTATGCAGCAGCGGTTTCAGGTTGGTCGCGGTGTCGAAATAATCGCTTTCGAGCCAGAACAGGATATTGGACACCGAGAGTGCCGCGGCGGCGATGCTTTGCGAGAAATCCTTCATTTCCAGCGGCAACAGCCAGAGCCAGGCAAAGGGGATCGTGCAGGCGATCACGACCGCGAGCGCCGGGAGTATTCTGCGTGCCCGGCGCTCGTAGAAATCCGCAAAGGAAAATCTCCCTTCGGCAAGCTCGCGCATCAAGATTGCGCTGATCAGGTAGCCGGAAATGACGAAGAAGACATCCACGCCGACGAAGCCGCCGGAAAACACCTCGAGGTCGGCGTGGAAGAGGATCACCGAAGTGACGGCGATGCCCCGCAAACCATCTATTTCGCGTCTGTACTCAGCGGTCATCAAGCCTGTCTCGGGAGGAGGGCCGGCGTATCTTGCTGCCGGCGTGCATGGGCGACCCGGGCGGAGATTGGATGGGCTGCCACGCCCTGCAAAACCTGTGCAGCTTGCGGTTCCTTCCGGCCGTACCCTGTTTGAGAAATATTTGAGACTATTGGTTAGGGCCTGTGGGTGAATAAATAGTAAAAATATGTAGAGGTGTTTTGCGGCACCGCCGGGAAATGGATCCCGCGATCTTTCCGGCCCGCGGTGGCAAACCTCCATCGTCACGCGCGCAATTGCGGGAAGTCTGATTTTCTTGGACAGGCGGTGCCCTTGCGTCTCCCTGAGGTATTACTGCGGGAGCCAAGCTGAAGGGGAGCGCATTCCCACGCGCCAAGGTGTCGACGCCCGAAAAAGGATCTCTCGGCCTTCCGTGGCGTGAGAACCCGCGAGGCCCGGCGCAAGCAAGAGCCCGCGGCAGGCTGGAGCGCTGCCGCGGGTAGAGAGACTGGAACGGGGTGCCCTCAGCCCATGCGCTCGGAGCTGTAGGATCCCGGCGAGGCGGGGAAGACCACGGTCTTGTCGCCGTTGATGAAGACCCGGCGGTGGGCGTGGGCGTGGATGGCGCGGGCCAGCACCTGCGCCTCGACGTCACGGCCGAGCGAGACGTAATCCTCGGGGGACTGTGCGTGGGTGACGCGCACGATGTCCTGCTCGATGATCGGGCCTTCGTCGAGGTCGGCGGTCACGTAGTGCGAGGTTGCGCCGATCAGCTTCACGCCGCGCTGGAAGGCCTGCTTGTAGGGGTTGGCACCCTTGAAGGATGGCAGGAAGGAATGGTGGATGTTGATGATCCGGCCCGACATCTTGCGGCACATCTCGTCCGAGAGGATCTGCATGTAGCGTGCCAGCACGATCAGCTCGGCACCGGAGTCCTCGACCACCTGCATGATCTGCGCCTCGGCCTGCGGCTTGTTCTCCTTGGTGACCTTGATGCAGTGGAAGGGGATGTCGGCGTTCACCACGACCTTCTGGTAGTCCATGTGGTTGGAGATCACCGCGACGATCTCGATCGGCAGCGCGCCGATGCGGCAGCGGTAGAGCAGGTCGTTCAGGCAGTGCCCGAAGCGGCTGACCATGATCACCACCTTCATCTTCGTGGCCTCGTCGTGGAAGGCGAAGTCC
Organism: Alloyangia pacifica; assembly: GCF_020524285.1. GTDB lineage: Bacteria > Pseudomonadota > Alphaproteobacteria > Rhodobacterales > Rhodobacteraceae > Salipiger > Salipiger pacificus_B. The sequence continues at coordinate 106,701 of NZ_JAIVKX010000004.1, read as the reverse complement.
ATACCGAACTCTTCGGCCACGGCGGCAAAGGCCGATTGCAGCGCCTCCAGCTCCGCGCCGGTCTCGCTCAGGAAGCTCACGCGCATGAAGAAGCTGCCGGTGCCGAGGTCGTCGAACTGGGCGCTGTCGGTGATGTTGCAGCCCTGCTCGGCGAGGAAGCCGGCGACGGCGGCGACGATGCCGCGGGTAGAAGGGCACTGCACGGTGAGGGCGTAGGAGGAACTCATGGGAGGTGCGTTTCTTTTCTCGACTGGATGCGTGGACAGATCGCTGGCGCCTGCGGAGGGCAAGGTCAAGCGTATTGCGGGCCCATCCTGCGGCAAGATCGCGCCCGCCCGCCGTGCTGGCGCGACATGTTTCCCCTAAGATGCGACAGGGGCGCGATCGGAAACCCGCGCCCGATCCCGGGCGGTCCGCCGTCCGGCGACGTGGAAGAGCGCGATTTGCGGACTAAATGCTTGTGAAAGCGAGGATCATTGCTTACCCCAAGGGAAAGAGCCCGGAACACCGTGCCGTCCCCGGCTTTCCGGTCCTCCCAAACCCGGACCCGTCGAGACACGTTTTCATGACCGAGACCTCCTTCAGCGCCCGTCTTTCCGAGCTTCTCCATTTCATCTACCCGACCCTCAACGCCGACATCCTTTCGAGTCAGGTGATCGATGCCTTCTGGCCCGAGACCCCCGATCATCCGGGCAAGGGACGCCGCCGCCAGCCGCGCAAGCCGGGCAACAACCTGTGGTCGCAGAAGGATGCGGTGCTGATCACCTATGGCGACAGCCTGATCGACGGCAGCCACAAGCCGCTCGACCTGATGAACCACTTCCTGCGCTCGCGGATGAAGGGCGTGGTCAACGGCGTGCACATACTGCCGTTCTTCCCCTTCACCTCGGACGACGGCTTCGCGGTCACGGACTATCGCAAGGTGAACCCGCAGCTCGGCGATTGGGTCGACATCACCCGCATCGGCGACGAGTTCCACCTCATGTCGGACCTCGTGCTCAACCACGTCTCCTCGCAGGGGGTGTGGTTCAATGCCTACCGGCAGGGACAGAAGCCCTACGACGAGTTCTTCTTCGAGGCCGATCCGTCGGACGACGTGTCGATGGTGGTGCGCCCGCGCACCACGCCGCTGCTGCAGGAGGTCGAGACGGCGATGGGCACCCGCTACGTCTGGTGCACCTTCAGCCACGACCAGATCGATCTCGACTTCCGCAATCCCGAAGTGCTGCTGGAGATCCTGCGGATCATCCGCCTGCACGTGGACATGGGCGTGCGGATCATCCGGCTCGATGCGGTGGCCTTCCTGTGGAAGGAGATCGGCACCAACTGCATCCACCTGCCGCAGACCCACGCGGTGATCCGCCTGCTGCGCCTGCTGGCGGATTACGCCACCGAGAGCATCATCCTGTTGACCGAGACCAATGTGCCGAAGGCCGAGAACCTGTCGTATTTCGGGCACCGCAACGAGGCGCATATGGTCTACAACTTCCCGCTGCCGCCGCTGGTGCTGCACGCGATGATGGCGGGGACGGCGAAATACCTCAACGACTGGCAGCGGGCGATGCCGCCGGCGCCGCTGGGCTGCGCCTATCTCAATTTCACCGCCAGCCACGACGGCATCGGCATGCGCCCCGCCGAGGGGCTGCTGCCGCCCGAGGAAGTGGGCAAGGTCATCGACACCGCGCGGGAGCTGGGCGGGCTCGCCTCGATGCGTTCGCTGCCCGGTGGCGGCGAGAGCGTCTACGAGCTCAACTGCGCCTTCTTCGCCGCGATGGCGCGCACCTACAAGGGAGAGGACGCGCATCACCTCGCGCGCTTCCTCTGCTCGCAGACCATCGTCATGTCGCTCGAGGGCATCCCGGCCTTCTACATCCACTCGATGCTCGGCACGCCGAACGATCTCGAGGCGGTGCAGCGGCGCGGCATGAACCGGGCGATCAACCGCCACCGCTGGGATTATTCTGAGCTCAACGCGCTGCTCGACGACCCCGAGAGCCTGCACGCGCAGGTGCTCGAAATGCTCTCGGAGCGGCTGAAGCTGCGCTCGGGGCAGGCGGCATTCCACCCCAATGCCACGCAGTTCACGCTCAACCTCGACGAGCGGGTGTTCGGCCTGTGGCGGCAGTCCCTGGACCGGGCGCAGTCGATCTTCGCGCTGCACAACTGCTCGGACGAAGAGGTGGTGATCCCGCACGAGGGGCTGAACCTCATCGCCGACGAGCATTGGGTCGACCTGCTGTCGGGCGAGACCATCGAGGCCGGGCCGGTGACGCTGGCGCCCTACCAGTGCCGGTGGATCTCGAACCAGGGCTAGATGCGCGTGGGCTGTGAGCTGTGAGCTGTGAGGACAAGAGTTCCTTCGCTCTCAGCGCGGCAGGCTCGGAGAGAGGGGCGCTGCCCCCGCCGCGCTGCGCGCGTCTCCCCCGGGATATTTCTGCCTAGAAGAAAGATCGATCCTGCCTCGTTGGTGAACCCGGGGGCGGGCGTGCGCGTTGAGGTTCCGGGCACGTTACGGAGGGCGACATGTTCGACTGGATCTCGGGGTTTGTTGACGCGGTGGGAGCGATCGGCATCGCCGTGCTGATGTTTCTCGAGAACGTCTTTCCGCCCATCCCTTCGGAGCTGATCATGCCGCTGGGCGGGTTCAACGCCGCCGCCGGGCGCGAGCACCTGCTGGCGGTGATCGTGGCGGGGTCCATCGGCTCGCTCGCCGGGGCGCTGTTCTGGTATTGGATCGGACGACAGCTCGGCACGCAGCGGCTGAAACGGCTGGCGGCGCGGCACGGGCGCTGGCTGACCATCCTGCCCGACGACCTCGACCGTTCGAACGACTGGTTCATCCGCCATGGCGGCAGCGCAGTGCTGATCGGGCGGCTGATCCCCACCGTGCGCACCTTCATCTCGGTGCCCGCGGGCGTGGCGCGCATGCCGATGGCGAGTTTTCTCGCCTATACCACCGTGGGAACGGTGAGCTGGACGACCGTGCTGGCGATGGCCGGATACCTGCTGCAGGCGCAATACGGGCTGGTGGCGGGCTGGCTGGACCCGGTGTCGACCGCCGTGGTGGCGGGGATCGTCGGGGTCTATGTCTGGCGAGTGGCCACCTACGGGCGGCGCAAGCGGCGCAAGGGGCTGGAGCCTTAGCCGCAACGCAAACGGGGCGCCCGAAGGCGCCCCGTCACATTTCGACCGAACCTCTGGTCAGAGACCGAGCGAGCCCAGCACGATCACCGTGATGGTGGCCACCACCGGGATCGCCACGGCCACCACGAAGATGTCCGAGTAGCTCTTGCGGTGGGTCATGCCGGTGATCGCCAGCAGGGTGATCACCGCGCCGTTGTGCGGCAGCGCGTCGAAGCCGCCCGACGAGAGCGCCGTCACCCGGTGCATCAGCTCCATGCTGATACCCTGCTCGGCGCCCATGGCGGCGAATTGCTCACCAAGCGCCTGCAGCGCGATCGACATGCCGCCGGAGGCCGAGCCGGTGATGCCCGCGAGCACGTTCACCGCCACCGCCAGCGAGGCCACGGGGTTCTCGGGGAAGAGCCCCAGCACCGCGTCGCGGATCAGCCCGAAGGCGGGCAGCGAGGCGATCACCGCGCCGTAGCCGACCTCGGAGGCGGTGTTGAAGATCGGCAGCAGCGAGCCCATGGTGCCCTTGTTCACCGTCTCCTTGACGTCGGCGAAGCGCTTCCAGTTCAGTGCCAGCGCCAGCACGATCGAGACCACCAGCGAGATGATGATGGCCCAGATGCCCGCCACGCGCGACAGTGAGGTCTCGCCGTATTGCGGATCGGCGAGGTAGTCGGCGCTCATGTTCGGGAAGACCACGTAGGTGAGCAGCGCGTTGAGGCCGATCACCGCGATCACCGGCAGGATCGCCGCGACGAAGCCGGGCATGTCGGCATCCTCGGGCAGCGAGCTGTCGGCCGCGGTGCGCTCGTGCACGCCGTAGCCCTCGCCGCGGCCCTGCGCGGCCTTGGCGCGGCGGCTCAGCCAGAGCGTGCCGCCGCCGAGCATGATCAGCCCCGCCAGCGTGCCGAGCAGCGGCGCGGCGAAGACGTTGGTGCCGAAGAACGGGATCGGGATCGCGTTCTGGATCGCCGGGGTGCCGGGGAAGGCGGTCATGGTGAAGGTGAACGAGCCGAGCGCGATGGCCGCGGGCAGCAGGCGCTTGGGCACGTCGGCGCGGCGGAACAGCGCGTTGGCGATCGGGTAGATGGCAAAGGCCACCACGAAGAGCGACACGCCGCCGAAGGTCAGCACGCCGCAGGCGAGCACGACGGCGAGGATCGCGCGATCACCGCCGACCCATGCGACGATCTTCTCGGCGATGGTGCGCGCGGCGCCGCCATCGGCCATGACCTTGCCGAAGATCGCGCCGAGCAGGAACAGCGGGAAGTAGGTGATCACGTAGCCGCCGAGCGACTTCATGAAGACCTGCGTATAGGTGGCCATGACCGGCAGCCCGCCCGAGAGCAGCACCGCGAGCATCGCCAGAAGCGGTGCCAGGATCAGCACGTTGATGCCGCGGTAGGCCAGGTACATCAGCAGGCCAAGCGACACTATGATCCCAATGAGACCCATTCTTCTCCTCCTTCGATTTGAAGCGCCCCGCGGGGAGGCACCGGAATGGGAGGACCGGCGCGGGCAGGGCTCAAAAATCAGTTACTCGGACGAGAGATAGGTCAGGTCAATGCGACGCCGCGATGAAGGACGCGACGTCGCAAGGGATCTGTGATCACTGTGACGTGAGGTCTCTGGCGATTTCGGCGGGGATCAGCCGAAATCGGCGTCGTCCGCCGCCACCGCGGCGCGGAAATCGGCCAGCAGGGTGGGGTCGGCCGAATGCACCCGGTTCCAGGTCGGGATGAAGGGCGTCTCCTGCGGATTCTCGATGAACAGCTGCCCGGCGCGCACGATGTTCTCGCCGAACATCTCGATGCTGCGCTCCTCGGCGTGGCGGTCGATTGCAAGTCCGTTCATCTTGGCATCCGCCGAATAGGCCTCGAGCAGATCGAGCGCCGAGCGGTAGTAGGTGGCCTTGAGCGTGCGGAAGACATGCGGGGTGAACACCGTGCCGTCGGCGGCGAGCTTGCGGAAGATCGCCTTGCAGATGTCGACCGACATGCGCGAGAGCCCCTGGCTCGCGTCCTCGGGCGAGAGATCCTGGTGCTTGTGGTCGTAGATGTCGGCGATCTCGACCTGGCAGACCTGCCGCGGGCCGAGGTTGCGCCAGGCCTCGGACAGCACGCCGATTTCCAGCCCCCAGTCCGAGGGAATGCGCAGGTCGGGCAGCAGGCCGGTGCGCAGTGCCATCTCGCCCGACAGCGGGTAGCGGAAGGCGCGCAGGTAGTCGATATAGTCGCGGTCGCCGATGGTGCGCTTGAGCGCGATCAGCAGCGGCGAGACCAGAAGGCGGGTGACCCGGCCGTTGAGCTTGCCGCCGCCGACGCGGGGGTAATAGCCCTTGGAGAGCTGGTAGCTGAAGGTCGGGTTGGCCACCGGGTAGACCAGCCGGTCGAGCAGCTCGCGGGTGTAGGTGACGATATCGCAATCGTGGATCGCCATCACTGCGCTGTCGGCGCAGGAAATCAGGTAACCCATGCAGCCCCACACGTTCTTGCCTTTGCCCGGCTCCTGCGGGGCGAGGCCGAGTCCTTCCAGCCGCCCCATGATCTCTTGCACCCGTGGGCCGTCGTTCCAGATCACCGTGTGCTGCTGCGGCAGCACGGAGAAGAACTCGCGCGCCCGGCGGTACTGCGCCGCGTCGGCGCGGTCGAGGCCGATGACGATGCGATGCAGGTAGGTGACCTTGCTCAGTTCCTTGAGGATGTTGGGCAGCGCGTCGCCCTCGAGCTCGGAGTAGAGCGAGGGCAGGATCAGCGAGATCTTGCGGCTCTGGGCATAGGTCTCGAGCTCGTAGATCATCTCCTCGATGGGGCGCGAGCGCAGGTTGTGGAACTGGGCGATATTGCCGTTCTGCTGGAAGTCGGCCATGGCGGTGGTCTCCTAGAGCCCGAGGTCTTCAAGTAAGTCGAGGATGGCGGCGTTCCAGCCGTCGGGGCCGGGCAGGGCGGTGCGGCGAATGCGTCCCGTCTGCTCGCCGGGCAGGGGCGGGATGCCATTGCCGTGGTCGTTGCGGATGATGACGCCGCGCGTGGCGCTCTCGATCATCTCGATGTCATTGGGCGCATCGCCGAGCGCGATGGAGGTGTCGCAGCCGAGGTCGGTGAGGATGCTCGCCATCTGCTGAGCCTTGGTGCCGCCGAAGGACAGGGTGAGGAACCGCCCGCCCTTGCGCGCGTGGATGCCCTTTTGGGCGAGCGCGGCAAGGAAGGCGTCCTGTTCATCTTCGCTGCCCGACCAGAGGCCCGGCTCGGTGAAGCGGCGCTTGCGCGCGAGGGCGGCGTTCTCGGGCGGCAGGCCTGTGACCCGCGCCACCTCTGCCGCGTCCATGTCGCCGAAGCCCTTGAAATATCGTGCGTGTTCGGGAAGTTCCGCCAGAGCGGCGCGGAGCTTTTCATAGTCGGGTGCCTCTTCCGAAAGCGCGCCGGGCGTGATCCGGTCGGCGCCGTTCTCGACGATGGCAGGCCAGTCGCCGAGCCCAAGCTCGGCATGCAGCGGCGCGATTTCGGCGCCGGTCTTGGAGGAAGCGAGGATCAGCGGGATGCCGCGTGCCTTCAGCGCGTCCAGCGCGGGTTGCGCCGCGGCATAGGAGTAGCTGCCGTGGTCGAGCAGAGTCCCGTCGAGATCGGTGAAAACCGCCAGCCTCACGTCCTGCTCCTTCTTCTATCCCCGCTGTCAGTTAAGCCGAAGGGATCGGGGAAGGGAACAGGCGCGCAGCGAGGAAATCGCTAAGATGCCGGGATTGGGCGGAAAAGAGGCAGCGGGCAGATTTGGGGATTGACGTTGGGGTGCCCGGCCAGTGTCGGCCCATTGGGTGTTGCAAGGTAGACGGGGGGCGCACTTTATTTCGGCCAAGTCCGTCGGGATGCTTGCCGCCGTTCTACAATGACAGAGCGCCAGCCCGTGGGGACAGGCCGGCGCTCGCTCAGTGGCTTTGCCTGGGTTCGGGACGCAGGCTTTTGTGCCCCGCGCGATGCCCTCAGGCGACGTTCTCGAGCTTGTTGTCCGGGGTCACGCCGAGCGCGTAGCACACGTCGCGGGTCAGCTCGGGGCGGTTGAGCGTGTAGAAGTGCAGCTTGTCGACGCCGCCCTCGAGCAGCTCGTTGCACAGCTCGGTGCACATGGCCGTCGCCAGCAGGTCCTGCCGCCCGTCGCGCTCGGCCTTCTCGAAGGCCTCGATCACCCAGGCGGGGATCTTCGTACCGGTGGCCTCGGCGAAGCGGCGCGCGCCTTTCCAGTTCTCGATCGGCAGGATGCCGGGCACGATCGGCTTGTCGATGCCCGCCTTCTCGCACTCGTCGCGGAAGCGGAAGAAGCTCTCGGCCTCGAAGAAGAACTGCGTCAGTGCCTCCGACGCACCGGCGTCGAACTTGCGCTTGAGGTATTCCACATCCGAAGTGGCGGTGGGCGCCTCGGGGTGCTTGTCGGGGTAGGCGCCGACGCGGATGGTGAAGTCGCCCGCCTCACGGAGCGCCTCGATCAGCTCGATCGACGAGTTGAAGCCCTCGGGGTGGGGGGTGAAACCGCTGGCACCCTTGGGCGGGTCGCCGCGCAGCGCGACGATGTCGTTCACCCCTGCGTCCTTGAACTGGCGTGCGATGGCCAGCGTCTCCTCGCGGGTCGCGTCGACACAGGTCAGGTGCGCCGCGACCTTCAGGCCGGAGTTCTTGTGCAGGGTGGCGACGACGTCGCGGGTCAGCTCGCGGGTGGTGCCGCCGGCGCCATAGGTGACCGACACGAAGCGCGGACCGAGCGGCGAGAGCGCCTGCACCGTATCCCACAGACGGAAGGTCGCCTCGATGTTGCGGGGCGGGAAGAATTCGAAAGAGATGTCGGGGCGCGTCATTGGCCGGGACTCCGAGTTTGGATTTCGGTCCTTGTGACACATGAGCCATTGTGAGACAAACTCATACTTCTCAAGAACAACATGAGGCGAACACTAGGATGCACATCGAGTTTCGTCATCTGCGCACGATCAAGGCCATCCACGAGGCCGGAGGGCTCGCGCGTGCCGCCGATCAGCTGAACATAACGCAATCTGCCCTGTCTCACCAGATCAAGGGGCTCGAGGACCAGGCCGGGGTCGAGCTGTTCGTGCGCCGCTCGAAGCCGATGAAGCTCTCGCCGGCGGGGCTGCGGCTGCTTCGGCTGGCGGAGCAGGTGCTGCCGCAGGTCGAGGCGGCGATGGCCGAGTTCGACGGGCTGCGCAAGGGATCGGTCGGGCGGCTGCACATCGCCATCGAGTGTCATGCCTGTTTCGAATGGCTTTTTCCGGTGCTGGAGGCTTTTCGCAAAAGCTGGGGCGACGTCGACGTCGACATCCGGCCGGGCCTCGCCTTCGACGCGCTGCCGGCGCTGATGAAGGAGGAGGTGGACGTGGTGATCTCCTCCGATCCGGAGGATTTGCCGGGGGTCACCTTCACCCCGCTGTTCGAATATCACCCGGTCTTCGTCGCCTCCGCCTCGCATCCGCTGGCCGAGAAACCCTGGATCGATGCGCAGGACTTCCGGGGCGAGACGCTGATCACCTATCCGGTGGACCGGGCGCGGCTCGATGTCTTCTCGCAATTGCTGACCCCGGCGAAGGTCGAACCGGCGGCGATTCGCCAAGTCGAGCTCACCGCGGTGATTCTGCTATTGGTTGCGTCCAATCGCGGCGTTGCCGTTCTGCCCGACTGGGTGGTGCGCGAGGTGAAATACAATTCCGACTACATCACCCGCCCGCTGACCGAGGCCGGGATCACCCGTCACCTCTATGCGGCGACGCGGACAGAGGACCTCGAGAAGCCCTTCATGATGGATCTGATCCGTCTCGCCGGACAGGAGGCACGGCGGCTGCAGACGCAATAGGCTGCCAGGCGCCGGGACAAACGCCGAAACGCGCCAAATCCTGACGGACTGGCGAGTTCAGACAAGTCTGTCGGACCCGACCCCGAATGGGGGTAGGGTCGTCAAATTTATCTATATGTTTTTAAAGTGTTTTAAGGTCGGACGCCATCATGCGACCGTCGCGGCCTTCCTTGAGCTCGTAGCTCACTTTCTGATTGTCCGCGAGGCCGGTGAGGCCCGAGCGTTCTACGGCCGAGATATGAACGAAAACGTCCTTGCCCCCTTCTTCGGGCGCGATGAAGCCGTAGCCTTTGGTGGTATTGAACCATTTCACGGTGCCGTTCGGCATGTGTCCGTGCTCCTTCCAACTTTCCTGTTTCTACCCGAAATACGGGCGCCCCGTCACATTCGCCTCTCAGGGGGAGGATCGCCGGTCCCGGTGAAAAACGCGGGAAAATCGTGGCTTTCCGGGTCTGATCATCGAAGGTCACCGGTCAAGAGTTGCATGGTGCCATCAAAAATCAAGAGAAACGCTTCGCACTTGCGGCATTAGGCAATAAATGGTGCCCGGAAAGATCAAGGAGATGGCGGATGCGGATTTACGGGCTAAAGACATGCGATACCTGCCGGAAAGCGTTGAAAGCGCTGCCCGATGCGGAATTTCTCGACGTACGCGCCGATGGCGTGCCGGGCGAGGTGATTGAAAAGGCGCTGGCCGAATTCGGCGACAAGCTGGTGAACACGCGCTCGACGACCTGGCGCGAGCTAGACGACGCGCAGCGCGCGCGCCCGGCACCGGAGCTGCTGGCGGACCACCCGACGCTGATGAAACGGCCGCTGATCCTGGACGGCGAGAGCATGTATCTCGGCTGGACCAAGGATGTGCAGGCTGCGCTGGCCGGGTGAGGCGATCACTTCCCGCCGATCAAGGGGAACGCAAAGAGAAAGCCCCGGACCATGGTCCGGGGCTTTCTCATGTTCAGAAGGCTGCCGTCAGCGCAGGTCGGGCGCGGTGGCATCCAACGACAGCGCCGCGACGATCTCGTCGAGGCTCTGCACCGCGGTCTGCTTCTCGCCGAGGCGGCGCACGGTGACGGTGCGCTCCTCGACCTCGCGGTGGCCGACGGCGAGGATCACCGGCACCTTGCCCACCGAGTGCTCGCGCACCTTGTAGTTGATCTTCTCGTTGCGCGTATCGGCCTCGGCGCGGACGCCGGCGGCCTTCAGCGCGGCGACGACTTCGTGAACGTAGTCATCCGCCTCGGAGGTGATCGAGGCGACCACCACCTGGCGCGGCGCCAGCCAGAACGGCAGCTTGCCAGAGTTTTCCTCGATCAGGATGCCGATGAAGCGCTCGAACGAGCCCAGCACGGCGCGGTGCAGCATGATCGGGCGGTGCTTCTCGCCGTCCTGGCCGATGTAGGTCGCGTCCAGCCGCTCGGGCAGGTTCGGGTCCACCTGCAGCGTGCCGCACTGCCAGTCCCGGCCGATCGCGTCGGTCAGGGTGAACTCGAGCTTGGGACCGTAGAAGGCGCCTTCGCCCTCTTGGATCTCGAAGTCGTAGCCCGCGGCCTTGCAGGCGTCGCCGAGCGCCGCCTCGACGCGGTCCCAGCTCTCGTCCGAGCCGACGCGCTTCTCGGGGCGGGTCGAGAGCTTGATCGTCCAGTTCTCGAAGCCGAGATCGGCGTAGATCGAAGCCAGGAAGTCGATGAACTTCTTGGATTCCGCTTCGATCTGGTCGTCGGTGCAGAAGATATGCGCGTCATCCTGGGTGAAGCCGCGCACCCGCATGATGCCGTGCAGCGCGCCCGAGGGCTCGTAGCGGTTGCACGAGCCGAACTCGGCCATGCGCAGCGGCAGGTCGCGGTAGGACTTCAGGCCCTGATTGAACACCTGCACGTGGCACGGGCAGTTCATCGGCTTGAGCGCGTTGATCGCCTTCTCGCGGGCATGCTCCTCGTCGACTTCGACGATGAACATGTTCTCCTGGTAGTTGTCCCAGTGCCCGGACTTTTCCCAGAGCTTGCGGTCGACGACCTGCGGCGTGTTCACCTCGACATAGCCGTCACGCTCCTGGCGGCGGCGCATGTAGTCCTGCAGCGTGGTGTAGATCTTCCAGCCGTTGGGATGCCAGAAGATCTGCCCCGGCGCTTCCGGCTGGAGGTGGAACAGATCCATCTCGCGGCCCAGCTTCCGGTGGTCGCGCTTCGCCGCTTCCTCGAGGAAGTTGAGGTATTTCTTCAGCTCGTCGCGGTTGCGGAAGGCCACGCCGGTGATCCGCTGCAGCATCGGGCGCGAGGTGTCGCCGAACCAGTAGGCGCCCGAGACGCCCATCAGCTTGAAGGCGTCCGACGGCAGCTGGCCGGTGTTCTGCAGGTGCGGACCGCGGCAGAGATCCTGCCACTCGCCATGCCAGTACATGCGGATCGGCGCCTCGGCGGGGATCCGGTCCACCAGCTCGACCTTGTAGGGCTCGCCGCCGTACTCGTAGAACTTGCGGGCGCGCTCGCGGTCCCAGATCTCGGTCTTCACCTCGTCGCGGGCGTTGATGATCTCTTTCATCTTCGCCTCGATCTGGCCGAGGTCTTCGGGGGTGAAGGCTTCGGCGCGGTCGAAGTCGTAGAACCAGCCGTATTCCGTCACCGGGCCGATGGTGACCTTGGTGTCGGGCCAGATCTCCTGCACGGCGCGGGCCATCACGTGCGCGAGGTCGTGACGGATCAGCTCGAGCGCCTGCTCCTCGTCCTGCAGGGTGTGGATCGCGATCGTGCTGTCGGCGTCGATGGGCCATTGCAGGTCCCAATGCGCGCCGTTCACGGTGGCGGAAATGGCCTTTTTCGAAAGGCTCTTGGAAATGGCTGCGGCCACGTCGGCAGGGGTCACGCCCTTGTCGAACTCGCGCGCATTGCCATCGGGGAATGTCAGGGAAATCTGGCTCATCGGCCTAGTCTCCTCGTCGGTCTGGCGCCCACGGAACGCCCGGTTGCGGGTTATGTGTCGTGCCGCCTTGTGACCCTCGGGGGAGGGGGTGTCAAGCGGCGGGGAGGGGCGCGTGCCGGCATGTGCAGCGGGAGTCGGGCGAGGGGCGGCCCGTGGGGTGGCGCTGCGACGGTTGAGGTTTGCGCTCTATGCCAGCCAAATCCGGACGGCGGTGCTGCGGCGCGGGAGGATGAAAAAGCGCCAGCCCGCCGGAACGGGCTGGCGCTCGCCCGGCGCCTTGGGTTTGATTTCGGCGGGTCTGCCCTGCGTGCTAGGGGCGCAAGATCCTCGGTGCGGGCGCCTCGAACGTCATCCTTCCGGCCCGCATCCCCCAGACCGGGCGCCTGATCTCGGCCACGGCGGCGGCGCGGCTCTCGCAGGGCAGCAGAACCAGGTCGGCGGGAACGCCGACCTCGATCCGGTCCGAGACGCCGAGCAGCCGGAAGGGATCGCTGCTCACCATCGCAAAGCAGGCGGCCAGCTCTTCGGGGCCGCCCAGCTGCGCCACATTGGCAAAGAGGTTCGCCATCCGTGGCAGCGAGCAGTCCCCGTAGGGGGTGAAGGGGTTCAGCACGTTGTTGGTCGCCACGGTGCAGCAGACGCCGCCCGCGTGGAAGCGGTGCGCAGGGGCCACGCCCCTCGGCACCGCGTGGTCATGCTCCCGCCCCGTGATGAAGAGGTCCGTCGCCGGCAGCACGGTCAGCGCGATCCCGGCGCCCTTCAGCAGCGCCACGCTCTGTTCCAGCGCGTCCGGGGGCAGCATCGACAGCTTGGTCACATGGCCGATCGCCACGCGGCCCTGCATGCCATGCGCGATGGTCTGCCGCGCCACCTCGTCGAGGTGCCGCCAGCTGGTGTCGAGGTCGAAATCGAGGTGGAAGTCGAGGTCCACGTCGAACTCCCGCGCCATGGCGAAGAGTAGGGCGATATGCCCCTCGGGGTCGGTGTCCGTATAGGGGCAGCCGCCAAGCAGGTCCGCGCCGCCTTCGAGCGCGGCGCGGAGCAGTTCCTCGGTGCCGGGGTAGTTCAGCAGGCCCTCCTGGGGGAAGACGCAGATCTGCAGGTCGAGCGCCCAGGCGTAGTCGGCCTTGAGTTGCTTCACCGCCTCGAACCCCGCCAGCCCGATCACCGGGTCGATCTCGACCTGCGTGCGGATGAGCGTGGTGCCCTGGCCGATGGCCTGCTCCAGCACCCGCGCGCCGCGGGCATAGACGTCTTCGGTGGTGAAGTCCTTTTTGGCAGCAGTCACCGCGGCCAGCGCGCCCTTCAGGTCGCCGGTCCGGTTCACCGCCCGCTCGAGCATGCAGGCCTTGTCGAGGTGCAGGTGGCTGTCGGCGAAGCCGCGGAAGATCATGCCTCCACTGGCATCGAGCGATGGGGCGTCGCTGGCGATGTTGGGCGTGATCGTCGCGATGCGCCCTTGCGCCACGCCGATGTCCACCGGGGCGGCGCCGTCCGACAGACGCGCCCCGCGGATGATGAGATCGAGTGTCATTGTGCTGCTTCTGCCTGCCTGTCTTCGCGGGCCTCCCCCTGGCCGAGATAGGCCTCGATCAGCGCCGTGTCACGGCGCAGTTCCTCGGCGCTGCCTTCCGCCACCACGCGGCCCTGTTCCAGCACGTAGCCCCGGTCGGCCACGGCCAGCGCCAGCGTTGCCATCTGATCGACCAGCAGGATGGTGATCCCGTCGTCGCGCAGCTCGGCGAGGATGCGGTAGAGCTCCTCGGTCATCGCGGGTGCAAGACCCAGCGACGGCTCGTCGAGCAGCAGCAGCTTCGGCGAGGCCATGAGCCCGCGCGCGATGGCCATCATCTGCTGCTCGCCGCCCGAGAGCAGCCCGGCGGGCGTGTCCAGCCGCTCGCGAAGGCGCGGGAAGCGCCGCAGGATGGCCTCCAGTTCCTCGGGGGCAGGGCGGGTCTTGCGCCGGTAGACGCCCAGCTCGATGTTCTGCGCCACGGTCAGCTCGGGAAAGACCTGCCGCCCCTCGGGCACCAGCGCCAGCCCGTGCTCGACCATCCGGTGCGGCGCCAGCCCCTGCACGTATTCGTCGTTCATCAGCACCTGCCCGCCGCTGGGGGCGAGCAGCCCGGACAGCACCTTGAGGAAGGTCGACTTGCCGGCGCCGTTGGCCCCGAGCAGCGCCACCAGTTCGCCGCGCCGGACACGGATGTTCAGCCCCTGCAGCACGTCGGCGGCGCCGTAGCCCGCACGCAGATCGCGGGTGATCAGCGTGTCCATCGCGCCGGGTTCGAAGGCGAGCGTGCGCGGCGGTGCCTGCAGCGTGCCCTCGCCGAGATAGGCGGCGATGACCTGCGGGTTGGCACGGATGCGCTCGGGTGTGTCGAAGGCGATGGGCACGCCCGCATCCATGGCGAGGATGCGGTCCGAGATGCCCATCACCATGTCCATGTCATGCTCGACCAGCACCACCGCGATGCCGAGGTCGGCGATCCGCCGCAGCAGCGCGGCAAGCGCCAACTTGTCGGCATGCATCAACCCGGCGGCGGGCTCGTCGAGCAGCAGCACGTGCGGGCGCAGCGCCAGAGCGCGGGCGATCTCGACGAGGCGGCGGTCGACGTGGGGCAAGTCGGCGGCAGGGGTGGCGGGATCGCCGGTGAAGCCCACCAGCTCTAGCAGTCCCAGTGCAAGGGCGCGGCGGTCCTCATTGGCCAGCGTTGCGAAGGGCGCACCGAACCGACCCTTTGGGAAGGCGGAGATCACGTTCGCCTCGGCGCCCAGCGAGCCGAAGAGCCGGGTCGCCTGGAAGGTGCGCGCGACGCCGAGCCGCGCCGTGGCGTGCATCGGCCAGCCGGCGATCTCGGTCCCGGCGGTCTCGATGCGGCCGCTGCCGGGGGTGTAGAAGCCCGAGATCATGTTGAGAAGCGTGGTCTTGCCCGCACCATTGGGTCCGATGACCGAGGTGACCTCGCCCGGCGCGGCGGTGAAGCTCGCCCCCGCCACGGCCTTCACGCCCCCGAAGGTGATGCCGAGATCGCTGACCGTGAGCGGGCGGGGCGCCTCGGGGGTGATGAAGCGCAGGGCCGTTTCCTGATCGGAGGCCCGTGCCCTGGTTTCCCGGCGGGGCAGGAAGGCGGCGATGGTTCCGACCACCCCGCGCGGGGCAATCAGCAACACGGCCACCAGCAGCGCCCCGAAGACCAGCAGCCGGTATTCGGCCATGTCCGAGAGCGCCTCGGGGAGGAAGACGACAATCGCGGCGCCGACCACCGGGCCGAGCACTGTGCCCGCGCCGCCGAGGATGACGGCGAAGAGGAAGAGGATCGATTGCGAGAGCATGAAGTTGCTCGGGGCGATGAACTGCATGAGCGAGGCAAAGAGCCCGCCTGCCAGCCCCGCCGTGCCCGCCGCAATGGCAAAGGCCGAGAGCTTGGTGAGGAAGGGATTGAAGCCTAGCGAGCTCGCGGCGATCTCCTGGTCGCGCAGCGCCGCCATGGCCATGCCCCAGCCGCTTGCCGTAAGCCTGCGGTAGCCGAGCAGCAGGAGACCCGCGAGCACGATGGCCAGCATCACCAGCTCGCGCTCGCCGAAGGTCACGCCGAAGAGCGAGGGCGCGTCGAACCCCATCAGCCCGTTCTGCCCACCGGTCAGGCCGCGCCACTCGATGGCAAGGTGTTCGACGATGAAGGCGAAGGCAATGGTCACCATGGCAAGGAACGGCCCAGCCATGCGCACGGCAGGCACCGCCAGCAGGCAGCCCACGGCAGCGGCGATCAGCGTGCCCAGGGGGGGGGCGAGCCAGAAGCTCAGCCCGGCCTGCATCAGGATCGCATGGGCATAGGCGCCGATGGCGAAGAAGCCGACCTGTCCCAGCGAGACCAGCCCGGTCAGGCCGAAGAGCACGTTCAGCCCGGTACAGAGGATGGTCCAGATGGCGACAAGGCCGAAGACGAATTGCGTGTAGCCGCCCACGAGCCCCAGTCCCGCCAGTGCGGCGGCGGTGAGGGCGAGGATGGCGAGATCGAGAAGGCGGGTGTCTGTCAGGCGCATGGATTCACACCTTCCGCAGCTTGGCCGCGCCGAACAGGCCACTCGGCTTGATCGCCAGCACCGCGATCAGCAGCGCGAAGACGACGATGTAGGTGTAGGAGGAGCCGAGGAAGGTTGTGACCAGCGCCTCGACCAACCCGTAGAGGAAGCCCGCGATCATCACGCCCCAGGCCGAAGTCATGCCGCCGAGGATGGCGACGGCAAAGGCCTTGATGCCGAAGAGCGTGCCCATGTCCGAATGCACCGAGAAGAGCGGCGCGATCAGCAGGCCCGCCGCCCCCGCCAGCATCGAGGACAACGCGAAGGAGCCCGAGATCATCACGGTGGTGTTGATGCCCATCAGACGCGCGGCCTCGGGGTTCTGCACCACCGCCAGCAAGGCGCGGCCCTGCCGGGTCCGGCGGAAGAGCATCTGCAGCGCAAAGGCCACGGCAATCGCCACCAGCGGGATCAGCACCTGCTGCGGGTAGACCCCGGTGCCGAGGATCTGCCAGCTCGTCTCGACCAGCGGCGAGGGCAGGCTGCGCGGTTCGTTGCCGAAGGTGAAGAGCACCGCATTGTCCAGCAGGATGCCGCCCGCCACCGTCGCCATCAGCCAGCCGTCGTTGCCGCGGATGGCGAAGGGGCGGATGAGGCAGAATTCGACGATGACACCCATCGCCGCGCATCCCAGCAGCGCCAGCGGGTAGGCGAGGATCACCGGCAGTCCCGCGCGCTGGGTCAGCACGTAGCCGAGCACCGAGCCCAGCATCACCATGGACCCTTGGGCGAAATTCACCCGGCTGCAGACCGAGTGGGTGATCTGGAAGCCGAGCGCGATCAGCCCGTACATGGCGCCAAGTCCGAGCCCGGTGAGGAGGGCGGCAAAGAGAAGTGTCATTCAGAGCTCCGAAATGGGGCTCCCGGCCGGTGTGGCCGGGAAGGTCGTGCAGAGGTGCCGCCCGCGCTGGGCGGCACCGAAGAGGTCAGTCCATCAGCGGGACGATCTCGCCCTCGACGAATTGCGAGAAGACGTAATCCTCCGGCCCGAGCGCATCCTGATCTTCGGGGGTGAAGGGCATGTCGTAGGTCTTGATGACCCCTTCGACGCCGCTGATCTGGTACATGGCCTCTCGGATCGCCGGGCCCTCGGTCGAGCCGGCTTTCTCGATCGCGGCGGCCAGCAGCAGCGTCGCGTCATAGGCGTTGGCGATGCCGGTGGCCGGGGTCACGTCGGCGAGGGTCTCGATCTCGGGGTACTTTTCCTGCAGCGCGGCAAAGAGCGGGTGCGCCGCATCGGTGAAGAGGAAAGTCTGGATGAAGTGCACCTTCTCGCCGCTGGCGCCTGCCAGTTCGGTGAAGCGCCCGCCCGCCGGGCCCCAGTGCGAGGCGATCGGCACGTCCCAGCCCATGCGATCGAGCGATTTGACCACCTGCGCCGAGGGGGCGACGTTGGCGACGAGGAAGAGGCTGTCGGCGCCGTTCTCCTTGAGGCGGGTGAGCTGCGGCACCACGTCGACGTCGTTGTTCTCGAACTTCTCGATGCCGGCGTGCTCCATGCCGCGCTTGGCCAGCGCCTTGGTCAGCCCGGCCTCGTTCGACTCGCCCCAGGGGTTGTTGATCAGGATCATCCCAGGCCTCTCGGCGCCGTACTTGGTCACCAGGTACTCGGTGATCGCCTCGTCGACGTATTCATCCACCGCCGAGACGCGGAACACGTAGTTCTCCTCGGCGCCGTTCATGGTGATCGGCGTGCCCGCGGCCCAGGGGCCGACGAAGGGCACCTTGGCGTCGTTCATGTAGGGCACGATGGCCATGGACACGGGTGTGTCGAGTCCGCCGATCAGCGCCGCCACCTCTTCGCGCTGCACCAGCTCGCGCGCGGCGACGAGGCCCTTGCCCGGGTTGCTCTCGTCGTCGCGGCTGACCAGTTCGAGCGAACGGCCGAGCACGCCGCCGGCACCGTTGATCTTGTCGAGCGCCAGCTCGATGCCGCGGGTGATCGCCTCGCCGGACTTGGCGGACTGGCCGCTCAGCGCGGCGACGAGGCCGAGCTTGATCGGCTCTTCGGCGCTGGCGGGGGCGGCGGCGAGCAACGACAGCGCGGCGGCACCGGCCATGAGCGCGCGGCGGGTGAAGGTCGGTTGGATGGGCATTTTCTGTCTCTCTCCAGCAATGAGGGTCCTGTTGGTGTCCTCATAAGGCCGGGTCGAACCGGCCTGCTGTCAAAGTCGGGCGCCCGGAAACCACCGAAAAAACGCCATCAGCGGGCGGTCTGCACAAGGTTCGGGCAAATTGCATGCAATTTTTGTATGAAATTATTGCGAGCGGGTTCCCTCCGGTCCGCAGTGTGCCAAAGTCGAATCAGCAACCGACCGAAAGGACACTTGATGACCGCCGAAACGAACGACGTCCTCGCCCTCGACTACGCCGCGCTGCCGCCCGAGGCGCAGATCGTGCACGATTATCTCGAGGCGTCGATGGTGCCCGACCCCGCGCGCGCCGCGACCTACATGGCGGAGGGGGTGGTGATCACCTTCACCGGCGGGCGGGTCTACCATCACCCGTCGGGCCCCTCGGGCTTCAACGCCATGCGCTACGCCTGGGTGAAGAAGGACATGCGCCAGTTCGACGTGGCGCAGGGGGCCGAGGGCACGGTGGTCTACTCCACCGGTTACCTCTACGGCGCATGGCCCGACGGCACGCCCTTCGAAGGCAACCGCTACGTCGACCGTTTCGTGGTGCAGGGCGGCAAGATCGTGAAGATGGATGTCTGGAACGACAGCGCCGAACGCATCCTGACCGCGCGCGGCATCGAGGCGTAGCGCGCCTCAGCCCTTGTCGCGCACATCCATGGCGTAGGGTTCGAGCGCGTCGAGATAGGAAAAGGCGCTCTTGCCGCCTTCCTGGAACTGCGCGCGGGCCGAGACCTGTTCGAGGTGGTTGCGCGCGCAGGTCTTCGCCAGCGCCACGTCGCCCTTGCGCAGGGCGTCGAGGATATCGCGGTGTTCCTGGATGCCGCAGGCGGTGGAATGCGGACGCGAGAACTGCGACAGTGTCAGAGCGCAGCGGTAGCTCAACTCGTTGACATAGCGCATCAGCACCGGGCTGCCGGTGAGCTCGCCCAGCAGGATGTGAAACTCCGTCGCGAGCCGGATCGACTGCGGTTCGGGCCCGCCGACGGCGGCTTCCTCGCGATCGATATGCGCCTCGAGCCGCTCGGCCTGCGCCTCGGTCAGCCCGGCGGCGAGGCGGGCGATCACCAGCTCCTCGGTCTGGGTGCGCAGCTCGAAGAGATCGCGCGCTTCCTCGAGGCTGGGGGAGGCCACCGCCGCGCCGCGGTTGTGGCGCAGCTCGACCAGCCCTTCCGCCGCGAGCCGTTCCAGCGCCTGGCGGATGATCGTGCGGCTGGCGCCGAAACGCTCGCCCAGCGAGTCCTCGGGCAGTTTCATCCCCGGCAGCAGCGCGCGTTCAAGGATCGCCGAGCGCAGCGCCGCGCAGATGAGTTCCGACCTGTTCTTCGGCACGGCCTTCGAAGGCATGTCCTGTCCCCGGCTTCGATCTTTCAAGGCCGCAAGGTTGCACGTCCCCCGCGCAAGCTCAACCGCCGCCCCGGCGCTTTGCAAATGCCTGTGGTTGCGCCACCATGGCCGCAGCCACGGAGGGACAGCCCATGCGCACATTCGACGAGATCCTCGCCATCGCTTCAGAGCGCCACGGCGGGCAGGCTGCGGCGCTGGCGGACATTCCCGCGCCGCTCAGCCCCGAGGAGATCGCCGCCCAGCCCGATGCGCGCTTCCTTGCGGCCATGGCGCGGGGACTCTTCCAGGCCGGGATCAGCTGGCGCGTCGTCGACAGCAAGTGGCCCGGCATCGAGGCGGCCTTCCAGGGTTTCGATCCGGCCCGCGTCGCGATGATCGAGGACGATGCCTTCGACGCGCTGCTGTCGGACACCCGGGTGATCCGCTCGGGCCCGAAGCTGGCGGCGATCCGCGACAATGCCGTCTTCGTCACCGAGGTCGCCGCCGAGGCGGGCAGCTTTGCGCGCAGGATCGCCGATTGGCCGGTGGCAGAGTTCGACGGCCTGCTGGACTGGCTCAAGCGCAGCGGCTCGCGGCTGGGGGGCAATACCGGGGCCTATATGCTGCGCGCCATGGGCAAGGACGGCTACGTGCTGAGCCGCGACGTCGTCGGGCGGCTGATCGCCGAGGGGGTGATCGACAAGCCGCCGACCTCGCGCAAGGCGCTGGCCGCGGTGCAAGGGGCGTTCAACAGCTGGGCCGCGGAAAGCGGTTTGCCCTATACGACCATCAGCCGGGTTCTGGCGCGCAGCATCGGCTGAGACCGCACATGTTGACCGCTGCGCGGGAACCCGCCGAGAGGCCGGAGCGTTCCTTTGCCGGACCCACCGGCGGAACAGCAGCGGCAGGCATATGACACATCTCGACGAGACACGGATCTACGACACGCTGACCGAAGGCGACGATGGCGCGCCCAGGTCCGAGGCCCGCAACGGGCTGCGCCACGTGGGATCGCTGTCGATGACCAAGCTCGCCGACGGGCTGCTCAATCCCAAACTGGTGCTGACGTGGCTGGCACAGGCGCTCGGCGCGCCTGCGGCGATCACCGGGCTGCTGGTGCCGATCCGCGAGGCCGGCGCGCTGCTGCCGCAGCTGCTGCTGGCCGGCGTGGTGCGCCGCAGCCGCCAGCGCAAGTGGATCTGGGTGGCGGGATCGGTCGGCCAGGGGCTGGCCGCGGCGGGCATGGTCGCCGTGGCGCTGACGCTGCAGGGCATGGCGGCGGGGCTCGCGCTCTGCGCGCTGCTGGCGGTGCTGGCGCTGTCGCGCGCCGCCGCCTCGGTCAGCTACAAGGACGTGCTGGGCAAGACCGTCTCGAAGACCCGGCGCGGCTCGATCACCGGCACCGCGGGCTCGGTGGCCTCGGCTGGCGTTCTGGTCTTCGCGCTGCTGCTGCTTTCGGGATACCTGCAGGACGTGCCGCCCATCGCCGCCGCCATCGGCCTCGCGGCCGCGCTCTGGCTCGGGGCGGCGGCGCTGTTTTCGACACTGGAGGAGCAGGACAGCGAGACCGAGGCGGACGCCGATCCCATCGACCTTTCGCCGCTGCGGAAAGACCCGCAGTTCCGCCGCTTCATCGCCTGCCGCGGTGCGCTCACCGTCACCTCGCTGGCGCCGCCGTACCTGGTGCTGCTCGAGGACAGCGGCGGCGCGCTGCAGAAGCTCGGGGCGATGGTACTGGCCTCGGCGCTGGCCGGCTTCGTGTCGAGCTGGGTCTGGGGCAGGCTGGCGGACCGCTCGTCGCGCCGGGTGCTGATGCTCTCGGGCTTTGCAGGGGCGGGCGCCATGGCGCTGGCGGTGGCGGCGGCGCTGCTCGGCTGGACCGGCCCGATCTGGGTGACGCCGCTGCTGCTCTTCGCGCTGCTGATTTCCTGGCAGGGGGTGCGACAGGGCCGCTCGACCTACCTCGTGGACATGGCTCCCGAGGAGGGCCGCGCCAGCTACGCGGCGCTGGCCAACACGCTGATCGGCGGGCTGCTGCTGCTCACCGGCGCGCTTGGCGGCGCGCTGGCCATCGTCGGGCCCGTGGCGGCTCTGGCGGGCTTCGCGGTGCTCAGCCTGATCGGCGGCGTCATCGCGATCGGCCTGCGCGAGGTCGAGAAGGATCAGGGCGGCAGCAAGGCCTGACGCGCCTGCGCCCGAACCGCGCGGGTGAGCGGCGCCAGGGCCGGGGCGACCAGCCGGTTGACCTGCCAGCTCAGCGAAATGTCCTCGGGCTCGTCCGGCCGCATCGCCACCAACTCGCCCGAGGCCAGCAGCGGCGCGGCGAGGATTTCCGGGTTCAGCCCCCAGCCCAGCCCCAGCCGCGCGGCCTCGACGAAGCCCTGCGTCGAGGGCAGGCGATGGGCGGGCGGCAGCAGCGCTCCGCCGGTCACCCGGCGCAGCCACTGGTGCTGCAGCGCATCCTTGCCGTCGAATTGCAGCAGCGGTGCGCGGGCAAGCGACTCCGCGGTGACGCCTTCGGCAAAGTAGCGGTCGCGGAATCCCGGCGCGCAGGTCGCCACGTAGCGCATCCGCCCCAACGGCACCGCATCGCAGCCCTGCACCGGGCGCGCGTGGTCGCAGATCGCCGCCGAGACCTCGCCCCGCCGCAGCCAGTCCGCCGAGAAGGCCTGATCGTCCACCACGATGTCGAACAGCAGGTCGTGCCCGACCAGCGCGGGCAGGAACCAGGTGCCGAGGCTGTCGGCATTCACCGCCAGCCGCAGCCGCGCCGCTTTCCCCGCAATATGCCCGAGGTCGTGCCCCAGGTCGCGCGCCAGCGCCGCCTCGAGCAGCGCAACCTCCGAGGCGTGGCGCGCCAGCCGCGCACCGGCGGGGGTGGCGGTGCAGGGGGTGGCGCGAATGACCAGCGCGGCGCCGGCCCGATCCTCAAGCGCCTTGATGCGCTGCGAGATGGCCGAGGGCGTCACCGACAGGTCACGCGCCGCGGCATCGAAGCTGCCGAGGCGCAGCACCGCTTCGAGTGCGGCCAACTGGGAAGGATCATACTGCATTAGCTAAGCTTAATCAGAATGAATTTGTTTAACTAGCCTGTCCTGCTTGCCGCGTGATAGCCGGTGCTCCGAACAAGATACATAAGATGAACGGAGACAGGCACATGCAGGCAGCAGCGGCGGGATTTGCCCTCGGGCTTTCGCTGATCGTGGCCATCGGCGCGCAGAACGCCTTTGTGCTGCGGCAGGGGCTGCGGCGCGAGCACGTGCTGCCGGTGGTGCTGGTCTGCGCGCTGTCGGATGCGGTGCTGATCGCGGCCGGGGTGGCGGGCTTCGGAATGCTGGCGACACATCTGCCGGGGCTCGAGACGGCCATGCGCTGGCTCGGTGCGTGCTTCCTGACTTGGTACGGCGCGCGTACGCTGCGTGCGGCCCTGCGCGGCGGCGGGGCGTTGCGGGCAGAGGCTGCGCCGGGGCATGGATCGCTCCGCCGCGTGCTGCTGACCTGCCTGGCGCTGACCTGGCTCAACCCGCATGTCTACCTCGACACGGTGATGCTGCTCGGCGCCATCTCGGCGCAATACGACAGCCGTCTGCACTTCGGGCTCGGCGCGGTGACGGCTTCCTTGCTCTTCTTCTTCGCGCTCGGCTTCGGCGCGCGGCTGCTGGCGCCGGTCTTTGCGAGGCCCGTGGCCTGGCGCGTGCTCGACCTGGTGATCGGTCTGACCATGTGGCTCATCGCGGTGAAACTGCTGCTGGGGTGAGTGCGGCCCCTTGCGCTTGGCGCAGGGCGCGCTACCAACATCGCCATGAGTACGACGAGCACGATCCGCACGACGCAGGCAAACCCGGTCCGGGGCATCCTTTTCATGGTGCTCACGGGGCTCTGCTTCGTGGGGGTGACGGTGACGGTCAAACTGCTGCACGGCCGGGTGCCGGCGGCGGAATCGGCCTTCCTGCGCTACCTGCTCGGGCTCGTCTTCCTGATCCCCATGTGGAAGTCGCTGCGTGATCTTCGGATGACAGGGCGCCAGTGGCGCCTCTCGGCCCTGCGCGGCGGTGCGCAGACGCTGGGGGTGATCTGCTGGTTCTTCGCCATGACGCGCATCCCGCTGGCCGAGGTCACGGCGATGAACTACCTGACGCCGATCTACGTGACGGTGCTGGCGGTGCTCGTGCTCGGCGAGCGGCTTGCGGTGCGCCGCATCCTCGCCATCGTCGCGGCGCTCGGCGGCGCGCTGCTGATCCTGCGG
Organism: Alloyangia pacifica; assembly: GCF_020524285.1. Lineage (GTDB taxonomy): Bacteria > Pseudomonadota > Alphaproteobacteria > Rhodobacterales > Rhodobacteraceae > Salipiger > Salipiger pacificus_B. Next base: position 83,010 of record NZ_JAIVKX010000004.1, on the reverse strand, counting down.
CCGGGGTTCCGCGAGCTCGATCCCGGGCATTTCGCCATGCTCGCCACCTCGTTGATGTTCGCCATCTCCTACCTCATCGCGAAGATCATCACCGACGAGCTTTCGCCCTCCATCGCGCTGGCGCTGCTGTCGATCTCGGTGACGCTGGGGCTCTTTCCCTTTGCGCTCGCAGTCTGGGTCTGGCCGAGCTGGAGCGACCTCGCGATCCTCATGGCCACGGCCACCTTTGCCACCGGCGGGCATTACGCCATGGTGCTGGCCTTCGCGAGTGCGCCGGTGACGGTCACCCAGCCGGTGACCTTCCTGCAACTGGTCTGGTCGGTGGCCATCGGCGCGCTGTTCTTTGCCGAGCCGGTCGACCCCTTCGTGGTCGGTGGCGGGCTGGTGATCATCGGCTCGGTGCTCTTTATCACCCTGCGCGAGGCGATGCTGAAACGCCGGGTGACGCCCTCGGGGCCCGACACGAAGTTCTGAGCGGGCAGGGCGGCCCGCCGCGTGCCTTGGAAACACAGCGTTTCCGGTTCACGAAAAATCCGCGTTCGCATCGCATTTGCGCCGCATTCCCGGTCAAGAGTTTCCCTCAATGAAACAGTTTAACCGGGTATGTAACCATGTTTGCCAACAACACATTGACCGAGTCGCTCGATGATGTCCGTGCCTTCCTGCTCGCCGAGCGCGGCAAGTCGTTGTCCGAGACCGAGTGGCGCTTCCGCATGAAGGGCTACGGCTACCAGCTGCGCCGCACCGCGCGGGGCATGGAGGTGTCGCGCCTGCCGCAGAACCGCCTGCTGGGAATGCTCGACGCCTGATCCGCGCGTCGTGTCCTGCGGCACACGCCCTTAGGGAGACTGATCGGGCCGCCTTGTCCTCGCCACGTTGCGCGGCGAGATTGGCCGGATGATCAGCATTTGTTCACGCTTTGTAAGCGTTTCATTCACCATCGTTTCCCTAGCGTCACCCTGGGTCAGCCTCGTCGCCGGCGCGGCGTCGGCGCAGCCGGATTTCTCCGGCGCGGTCCGGGTGATCGACGGCGATACCTTCGACGTGGGCGACGTCCGCGTGCGCCTGTTCGGCGTCGATGCGCCCGAGCAGGGCCAGACCTGCGGCGGCAACGGGTCCGGGAACTGGGCCTGCGGCGCCTGGGTCACCTCCGAGGTCCGCGCCCGTTACGAGGGCCGCCGTGCCCGCTGCGAGCGGCTCGACACCGACCGCTATGGCCGCGCCGTCGCGCGTTGCGCGGTGGACGGCGATGACATGGGCCGTGCGCTGGTCTCCGACGGGCTCGCCTTCGCCTATCGCACCTACTCGCTCGACTATGACCTCGACGAGAAACGCGCCGCCGTGCGCGGCGTCGGGGTGCATGGCACCAAGGTGCAGCGCCCCGCCGAGTTCCGCGCCGAGACCCGCCGGGCCGCCAATGCCGCCGCCTTGTCCGAGGCACCGCAGGGGTGCGTCATCAAGGGCAATATCTCCTCGAAGGGGACGCCCATTTACCACATGCCGGGGCAGAAGCACTACGGGCCGACCCGGATCGACGAAGGGAAGGGAGAGCGTTGGTTCTGCTCTGAAGCCCAGGCGCGCAGCGCCGGCTGGCGCAGGGCCCGCCAGTAGCGTGCCCCCTGCAGATCGGTCGCATGACTTCGGGGCATGTTGATCCGCATCAAGGTGGGACGGCCCTGGCCATGACAAGACTTGGGGAAGACAAGAAAAGGAGGCATAGGCCCATGTCCCACGTTCCGCACACGCTCGCCGAAGAGTTCCCGCAGTTCGCCGTTCGCATCTCCGAGCTGAAGCAGCAGGGCGGCCATTTCGCCACGCTCGCCGAGCGCTACTACGAGGTGAACCGCGAGGTGAATGGTGCCGAGAGCGGGCTCACCCCGATGGAGGGGCTCGCCGAGGCCGACCTGCGCAAGAAGCGCGCTGCGCTGAAAGATGAGATCTACGCGCTGCTGACCGCCGACGCCGAGGGCGTCGAGGGTTAATTGAGCAGCGGCTCGATTTCCGAGGTGATCGGATCGGAGAGGGGCAGCGTCGTGCTGCCCCAACCCGCGACGAACTCGCCCTCGGGACCGATCAGCACCTTGTTGAAATTCCACGAGGGCGCATAGCCCTCGTCCTCGGCCAGCCCCCGGAAGAACGGGTGCGCCTCTTCGCCGACCACATGGGTGATCGTGGTCATCGGCATGTCGAGATCGAAGTTGATCTCGCAGTAGTCCTTGACCTCGGCCTCGCTGCCCAGCTCCTGCTTGAAATCGTTGGACGGCACCGCCATCACCACCAGTCCGCGGGCGCGGTAACGGTCATAGAGATCCTGCAGCCCGTCGAACTGCGGGGCGAAGCCGCAGCGCGAGGCGGTGTTGACCACCAGCACCGGGCCGCCGCGCCAGCTTTCGAGATCCAGCGTGCCGCCGTCGATCGACTGGAAAACCGTCGCCTCGGAGGCTTTGCCGGGTAGGGCGAGGGCGGGCAGGGCGATGGTGGCCATCACGGCGAGCAGGGGGGCGATACGCATGGGGCGACTCCTTTGGGCTCACAGATAGTCTCGCTGACGTGAAGTCAATGAAACGATTACGGCCCCGGGCGCGGATCGGATCTGCGCCGGCGCGGAATTTCCGAAATCTCTTGGAGCCCGGTGGCGCCCCGCCTATCTTTTCCCTTCAGGAGGTGACGCCATGGCCGGAGGCTGGAGCCGCGACGGTGCGGTGCAGGAGCAGATCGAGGACAGCATCAAGGACGAGCTGTCGCGCATGCAGGCGCGCAGGCGCCCGACGGGCGAGAGCGCGACCCATTGCGCCGAATGTGAGGAACCGATCCCCGAGAAGCGCCGCGTGGCGATCCCGGGGGTGAAGCTCTGCATCGACTGCCAGCAGGAGCGCGATGGCGCCTTCCAGGCGCGCGGCGGCATCAACCGGCGCGGCTCGAAGGACAGCCAGCTCAAATAAGGTCGTCTTTGCCGAGGCGGGGCTTTCAGCGCCTGTCGTCTTCTGGGCCGTCCTCTGGCGCGTCGTCCCCGGGCGCATCTTCGTCGCGGTCATCTGCGCCAGGCTCGGCGCGCTCGCGCAGCGCCTTGCCGCGCCGCAGCCCGCGCCGATAGAGCGGCATCACGTCCAGCATCGCCACGGCAAAGCCGAGCGGGATCATCCAGAAGCCGAGGACCGGCAGGAAGCCGAGGATCCCGCCGCAGATCAGCAGCAAGCCCAGCACCAGCCGCAGCCCTGGCGGGACGCGCCGCCGCACGTGCACCAGGAAGTGCTGCATGCGCCGCTTGAGGCTGCGCCGCGGGGGCTTGGAAGCCTGACGATCATCTGGAGCGGGGGCCGGGGAGGGCATCGGAGCGGCTCCTTGGGGGCCTCGGGAGACACGGGAAAACACGGGGGAGTTCGGGGGAGCGGACGGACATCCGCGAAGGCAAACGGGCGGGCCCCGCAGGGCCCGCCCGGGAGATCAGTCTTCCATCGCCTCGAGCTCGTCGATGAAACCCTCGATCATCGACAGCCCCTTGTCCCAGAACTTGGGATCGGTGGCGTCGAGGCCGAAGGGCTCGAGCAGCGCCTTGTGGTGCTTCGAGCCGCCCGCCTTGAGCATCTCGAAATACTTGTCCTGGAAGCCCTCGGGGCTTTGCTCGTATTCGGCATAGAGCGCGTTCACCAGCCCGTCGCCGAAGGCATAGGCGTAGACGTAGAAGGGCGAGTGCACGAAGTGCGGGATATAGGCCCAGAAGGTCTCGTAGCCCGGCATGAAGTCGAAGGCCTCGCCGAGGCTCTCGGCCTGCACCGACATCCACAGCACGTTGATGTCCTCGGGGGTCAGCTCGCCGCCGCGCCGCGCCTCGTGCAGCTTGCACTCGAAGTCGTAGAAGGCGATCTGCCGCACTACGGTGTTGATCATGTCCTCGACCTTGCCGGCGAGCATGACCTTGCGTTCCTGCTGGTCCTTCGCCTTGGCCAGCATGGCGCGGAAGGTCAGCATCTCGCCGAACACCGAGGCGGTCTCGGCCAGCGTCAGCGGCGTCGAGGCCAGCATCTCGCCCTGACCCGCCGCCAGCACCTGGTGCACGCCGTGGCCCAGTTCGTGCGCCAGGGTCATCACGTCGCGCGGCTTGCCGAGGTAGTTGAGCAGCACGTAGGGGTGCGCATCGGTCACCGTAGGGTGGGCAAAGGCGCCGGGCGCCTTGCCGGGCTTGGCGGCGGCGTCGATCCAGCCCTTGTTGAAGAAGGGCTCGGCGATCTCGGCCATGCGCGGATCGAAGCCGGCATAGGCCTCCATGACGGTCTTCTCGGCCTCGTCCCAGCCGACGATGCGGTCGGTTTCCATCGGCAACGGCGCGTTGCGGTCCCAGACCTGCATGCGGTCGAGCCCCAGCCACTTGCGCTTCAGCTCGTAGTAGCGGTGCGACAGCCGCGGGTAGGCATTCACCACGGCGTTGCGCAGCGCTTCCACCACCTCGGGCTCGACGTCGTTGGCCAGGTGCCGGGCGTGCTGCGCCGAGGGCATCTTGCGCCAGCGATCCATGACCTCCTTTTCCTTGGCCTGGGTGTTGTGCACCCGGGCAAAGGTCTTGATGTTCTCTCCGAACACACGCGCCAGTTCATGGGCAGCCGCCTCGCGCTTGGAGCGGTCCTGTTCGGTGAGCAGGTTGAGCGTGCTCTCGATGCTCATCTCCTCGCCGTCGACGGTGAAGGTCAGCCCGGCGATGGTCTCGTCGAAGAGCCGCTCCCAGGCATCGCCGACGACGCCCAAGTCGTGCAGGAAATGCTCCATTTCGTCCGACAGCTGGTGCGGTTTCATCGCGCGGATGCGATCAAAGGCGGGCTTGTAGCGGCCGAGCTCGGGGTCGGCGGCGAAGAGCCCGTCCAGAACGTCGTCGTCCAGCCGGTTCAGCTCCAGCGTGAAGAACACCAGCGGCGTGGTGTAATGGGTGATCTTTTCCTGGCAGTCCGACAGGAACTTGGCGCGCTCGGCGTCCACCGTGAGCTGGTAGTAGCGCAGGCCCGCGTAGGACATGATGCGGCCGCCGATCGCCTCGATCTTCTCGTGGCGGCGGATCATCTCGAGGAAGCCGGCGGCATCGAGCGCGCCCAGCTTGCCCTCGTAGTCTTCGGCGAAGCGCGCGCAGGCGTCTTCGAGCCAGTCGAGGTCCCGTTTCACCTCGGGCGCGTCGGGCGCGGGGTAGAGATCACTCAGGTCCCATTCCGGCAGATCGCCGAGGTTCTTGCCCCCGGCAGTGGCGGTTGCATCAAAAACGGGCCGAACGCTCATCGCGTGTCTCCTTGTTGTCTTTCTTGGGGAACAGGTAAGAGGCTGTCCCCCGGCAGTTCAAGGGCGAAGGTGCCGGCTGGCACGATGCCCCTTCGTCTAGATGAAAATATCCCGGGGTGAGGCGCGCAGCGCCGAGGGGCAGCGCCCCTCGGCCCCGCGGGCCGCAGGTCACTCCGCCACGCAGTCGGCGAAATACTCCACCGAGCCATCCGGCATCTGCTCCTGCACGAGGCCGTGGATATCGGTCTCGAAGCCGGGGCATTCACGGGCGAACTCGCGGTTGAAGCGCAGGTAGTCGACGATGCGCTTGTTGAACACCTCGCCGGGGATGAGCAGCGGGATGCCCGGCGGGTAGGGGGTGACCAGCGAGGTGGTGATGCGCCCCTCGAGCTCGTCGATCGGCACGCGCTTCGTGGTGCGGCGGGCGATATGCGAGAAGGCCTCGCCGGGGTTCATCGCCGGGGTGAGGTCGCTGAGGTAGATCTCGGTGGTCAGCCGCGCCACGTCGTACTTGGCGTACTGCGCGTGCACGTGCTGGCACAGATCCTTCAGCCCCATGCGCTCGTAGCGGCGGTGCTTGGCGCAGAACTCCGGCATCGAGCGCCACATCGGCTGGTTCTTGGCGTAGTCGTCCTTGAACTGCTGCAGCGCGGTCAGCAGCGTGTTCCAGCGGCCCTTGGTGATGCCGATGGTGAACATGATGAAGAAGCTGTAGAGCCCGGTCTTTTCCACCACCACGCCGTGCTCGGCCAGGTACTTGGTGACGATCGAGGCCGGGATGCCCCAGTCGTCGAAGCGGCCGTCGAGATCGAGGCCGGGGGTGATGATCGTTGCCTTGATCGGGTCGAGCATGTTGAAGCCCGGCGCCATGTCGCCGAAGCCGTGCCAGCTGTCAGTGCCGCTGCTCTCGACGCCCTCGGCGTCGGTCTTCTTCAGCACCCAGTCGCGGGTCCGGCCCATGCCGTCGCTGTTGTGGTCGAAGTCCTCGGGGCCCCAGACCTTGAACCACCAGTCGTCGGCGCCGTACTCCTCGTCGACCTTGTGCATGGCGCGGCGGAATTCCAGCGCCTCGACGATGCTCTCCTCGACCAGCGCGGTGCCGCCCGGCGGCTCCATCATCGCCGCCGCCACATCGCAGGAGGCGATGATGCTGTACTGCGGGCTGGTGGAGGTGTGCATGAGGTAGGCTTCGTTGAACAGGTGCCGGTCGAGCTTGGTCTCTTCGCTGTCCTGCACCAGCACGTGGCTGGCCTGCGAAATCCCCGCCAGCAGCTTGTGCACCGACTGGGTGGCATAGGTCACCGACTTCTTGGTGCGGCCGCGCTTGCGCCCCATGGCGTGATAGGTGCCGTAGAACGGGTGGAAGGCCGCATGCGGCAGCCACGCTTCGTCGAAATGCAGGTTCTCGACATAACCGTCGAGCAGCCCCTTGATCTCCTCGGTGTTGTAGAGAACCCCGTCGTAGGTGGACTGGGTGAGGGTCAGGATACGCGGCTGCACGGTGTCGGCATCCACGTCCTTGAGCAGCGGGTTGGCGCGGATCTTCGCCTTGATGCTCTCGATCTCGAACTCGCTGCGCTGGATCGGGCCGATGATGCCCCAGTGGTTGCGCGTCGGCTTGAGGAACACCGGGATCGCCCCGGTCATGATGATCGAGTGCAGGATCGACTTGTGACAGTTGCGGTCCACGACCACGACGTCCCCGGGCGCAACGCTGTGGTGCCAGACCATCTTGTTGGAGGTCGAGGTGCCGTTGGTGACGAAGAAGCAGTGGTCGGCGTTGAAGATGCGCGCGGCATTGCGCTCGGACTCGCCGATGGCGCCGTTGTGGTCCAGAAGCTGGCCCAGTTCCTCGACCGCGTTGCAGACGTCGGCGCGCAGCATGTTCTCGCCGTAGAACTGGTGGTACATCTGGCCGATCGGCGACTTCAGGAAGGCGACTCCACCCGAGTGCCCGGGGCAGTGCCACGAGTAGGAGCCATCCTCGGCGTAATCGAGCAGCGCCTTGAAGAACGGCGGCTGGATTCCCTCGAGGTAGCTGCGCGCCTCGCGGATGATGTGCTTGGCGACGAATTCCGGCGTGTCCTCGAACATGTGGATGAAGCCGTGCAGCTCGCGCAGGATGTCGTTCGGCAGGTGCCGCGAGGTCTTGGTCTCGCCGTAGATGTAGATCGGCACGTCCTCGTTCTTCCAGCGCAGCTCCTCGATGAAGTTGCGTAGGTTCAGAACCGCAGGATCAAGCTCGGGGCCGGGCGAGAATTCCTCGTCGTCGATCGACAGGACGAAGGCGCTGGCGCGGGATTGCTGCTGGGCAAATTGCGACAGGTCACCGTAGCTGGTGACGCCGAGCACTTCGAACCCCTCGGCCTCGATGGCTTCGGCGAGCGCGCGGATGCCGAGGCCCGAGCTGTTCTCGGAGCGGAAATCTTCGTCGATGATCACGATGGGGAAGCGGAACTTCATTCTTTTCTCCAACAGGGGGTCTTTCGTTGGGTGGATGTGCGGTCGCCGAGGCCTTGGGCCCCTGTTCCGGGCGGGTCTTCGGGGCGCGGTGTGATGCCCCTATAATGATCGGATGTTTCTTTCTTTTGAACCCGTCCCCGTCAAGGGCCTGCGTGTGGACCGGCGCGGCGGGCGGCGGGCCTCAGCCATAGGCGCCGAGCAGCGATTTCAGTCCCTCCAGCGTGTCGATCTCGTCCACCGGCTTGTCGCGGCGCCAGCGCGCCATGCGCGGAAAGCGCAGCGCGATGCCGGACTTGTGACGCGCGCTCTCCTGTATCCCCTCGAAGGCGATCTCGAAGACCAGCTCGGGGGTGACCTGCCGCACCGGGCCGAAGCGCTGCTGGGTGTTGCGCTTCACCCAGCGGGTGATCTCGTCGAACTCGGCGTCGGTGAGGCCGGAATAGGCCTTGGTGAAGGGCACCAGCCCGTTGCCGTCCTTCACCGCGAAGGTGAAATCGGTGAAGAGGTTCGCGCGGCGGCCGTGGCCCTGCTGGGCGTAGATCATCACCGCGTCGACGCTGAGCGGGTCGAGTTTCCATTTCCACCAGTCGCCGCGCTTGCGCCCATCGCGGTAGGCCGAGTCCCGGTGCTTCAGCATCAGCCCCTCCGAACGGTGCTCGCGGGCGCGTTCGCGGCGCGCGGCAAGGGCGGGCCAATCGGTCTCGGCCAGAAGCGGCGAGGGCATCACGGCGGCATCTTCCGGCAGCCCGTTCAGCAGGGTCTCGAGCCGGGCGCGGCGGTCAGACAGGGGCAGGGCGCGGATGTCCGCGCCCTCGTGCTCCAGCAGGTCATAGGCCAGCATCCGCACCGGCGCCTCGGTCAGCAGCTTCTTCGGCACGGTCTTGCGCCCGATGCGCGGCTGCAGTTGCGCGAAGGGCAGCGGGGCGCCGTCCTTCCAGGCGAGAATCTCGCCGTCCAGCACCGTGCCCGGCGGCAGGAAATCGGGCGTGCGGGCGAACTCGGGGAAACGGTCGGTGATCAGCTCCTCGCCGCGTGACCACAGATGATGCGTGCCGCCGCGCAGGATGAGTTGGCCGCGGATGCCGTCCCACTTCCACTCCGCGAGCCAGTCGCCGGGATCGCCGAGGCTGGCCGCCTCGGCCTCGAGCGGTGAGGCGAGGCAGAACGGGTAGGGGCGGCTTTCGTCCTCGGTGGCGTCCTCCTCGGCGGTCAGCTGGTCCCACGTGGTGTCCTCGGGCTGCCAGTTGCCCATCAGCCGCAGCGCCATGGCGGGCTCGTCCACGCCGGTCGCCTCGGCCAGCGCGCGGGTCATCAGCTTGCGGCTGATGCCGATGCGAAAGCCGCCGGTGATGAGCTTGTTGAACAGGAAGCGTTCGGTGGCATCGAGCTGGTCCCAGACCTCCAGCACCGCTACCCTGCGCGCCTCGGGTTCCATCCCGGCCAGGCCTTTGACGACACCGATCCAGTGCGCCAGATCGCGCTCCTCGCGCGATGCGGCGGGGGGCAGGATCAGCGCGATGGTCTCGGCCAGATCTCCGACGATCGGGTAGCTCTCCTCGAACAGCCAGAGCGGGATGCCCGCCCGCTCGGCGGCCCATTCGCGCAGCAAGGTGGTGGTCACCGCCCGCTTCGGACGGCGCCCCGAGAAGAGCGCCACGGCCCAGAGGCGATCCGCCTCGGGCGCGGTCCGGAAGAACTCCGTAAGAGCGGCAGTTTTCTTAGAAGTTCTAGTGGTTTGGTCGAGCTTTGTGAAGAGGCGCGCGAAGTCCTTCATGCGGCGTCTCCGGTTTGCTCGGAATTGTCTTCGTCGCCGCCGAATTCGGTGGGCACCGGGGTGGCCTCATAGCCTTCGATGCGCAGGTACTGCGCGAAGATATCCACGTAACCATGTGTCGGAAATACCCTTTCCGCGCCGGTTTCCTTTATCGCGCGCAGCAGCGCGGGCCAGTCCGCGTGATCCGAGATGACAAAGCCGCGCTGCACCCCGCGCCGTCGCCGCACGCCGCGCAGCCGCATCCAGCCGGAGGCGAAGCCGGTCTGCGCCGGGCCGAATTTTCGGGCCCAGGAGGTGCCGAAGGCCGAGGGCGGTGCGACGACCATCGGTGCCGGATGCGCCTTGCGGTCGAAGTCCGGGGTGACCGGGATCGTCTCGCAGGCGAACGCCCCGGCGGCGCGCAGCACGGCGTTGCTGCCTTCCACCGCGCCGTGGGTGAGGATCGGGCCGATCTCGGGGTCGAGCATAGAGATCAGCCGCTGCGCCTTGCCGAGGCTGTAGGCGCCCAGAAGCGAGGCGCGCCCGGCCTCGCGGTTGGCGCGCCACCAGCCGTTGATCTCGGTGGCGACCTCGGCCTGCGGCTGCCAGCGGAACACCGGCAGGCCGAAGGTGCACTCGGTGATGAAGGCATGGCAGCTCACCGGCTCGAAGGGCTCGCTGAGCCCGTCCGGTTCCAGCTTGTAGTCGCCCGAGACCAACCAGACCTCGCCGCCGACCTCGACCCGCACCTGCGCTGATCCCGGCACGTGGCCCGCAGGGTGAAAACTGACCGTGGCGCCGCCGATCTGCAGCGGGGTGCCGAACGCCAGTTCCTGCACCTCGACCCCCAGCCGGTGGCGGATCATCGCCGCGGTGAGCGGGGTGGCGAGATAGCTGCCGTGTCCGGGGCGGGCATGGTCGGAATGGGCGTGGGTGATCAGCGCCCGCGGCACCGGCCGCCAGGGATCGATGTAGATATCCGCCGCGGGGCAGTAGATGCCGCGCTCGGTGAAGCTGAGAACCGGGTCCGCCATGGCCGGAAGAATAGGGCGCGCGCGGCGTGAAGCCAGATGTGCCGGCGGATCAGGCCTGCTCGGCGGCCTGTGCCTCCTCGGCGCCCTGCCGGTAGTGCGCCACGAGCTGCGAGACGATGCGGCTGCGGGTCACCATGTCCTCCATCAGCACCTCGTGCTCGCCGGCCTGGATCATCTCGAGCCGCCCGCCGGGCCATCTGCCCATGCGGGCACGGATGCGGGCCGGGTCCACGACCCGTTCGTTGCTGCCGAGGTAGGTCAGGCAGGGCACATCGGGCGCGGGCAGGCGCGAAAGCGACAGGCATTCCGCCAGCGCCTCGTGCAGCCAGCGCAGCGACGGTCCGCCGAGCGCCAGCTCGGGCACCTCGGTGACCTGCCGCAGCATGTAGTCCCAGCCGGCGCGGTCGGTGGTCAGCACGTTGCCCTCGAAGGCGGTGCGGGCGAGGTAGCTGCCGGGCCCGGTCGAGGGGGCGTAGAGATGCCCCATGCCCATGCGCGCGCCGGACCAGCTCAGCGCCCAGGCGGCGGGGCGCACGGGGCCGAGCATGCGGATGCCCCACATCGGTGCGGTGAAGCCGGCGCTCGCGACGGGAAGATCGCGGGTCAGGGCGCGCAGCCCGATGGCGCCGCCCATGGAATGCGCCAGCAGGTGCAGCGGGCGGGGCAGGCCGAGCATGTCCACCGCGTCGAGCAGCGCCGCCACGTCCTTCTGGTAGTCGGCGAAAAGGTGCACGTGGCCGGTCTGCACGTCCTCGAGCATGCGGTCCGCAAGCCCCTGTCCGCGCCAGTCGATCGCCACGACGTGAAAGCCGCGCGCCGCGAAGTCGCGGGCGACACGGCCGTATTTCTCGACATATTCGGTGCGTCCGGGAAAGAGCAGCACCGTGCCCTCGGCAGCCTCGGGGGCCGGGTAATGGGCGATGCGCAGGCGCAGCCCGTCCTCGGCGCGCAGCCAGAAGGCGCTGCCCCCCTCGGGTCCATCGGCCAGCTCGGCATGGAAGGGGGCCGGGTCGAGCATCAGGCCAGCACCCCCGCCAACCGCATCGCCGCGCCCATGTCGCCGTCGACCTTGAGCTTGCCGGTCATGAAGGCGGTGGTCGGGTTCTTCTCGCCGTCGATGATGGCGCGGAAGGTCTCGGTGTCGGCGGTGAGGGTCACGTCGGCCTCGTCATCCCCGACCCGCGCGCCGTTCTCGTCGACGATCAGGCTGCCTTTGCCCTCGATGACGAACTTGGCAACGCCGGCGAATCCCTTTCCGTCCAGCTTGCTGTTCAGCGCGGCCACTGCCGCCTTGACCGTTTCGCTCATCCTGCGGGCACTCCTCACGAATTCCTGTGCTGGCAAAGCGCCAGCTGTGCGCTACACTTCCCTCTATGAGCATCCTCATCCGCGAATTCAAATCTAGAACGCTTGCGGCGCTGGCCCTAGTCACGTTTTCCCTACCTGGTGCCGCCGTCGCGGACCGGGCGGACGAGCTCCTGGCCGAGCTGGCCGAGGCGCCGAGCCCCGAGATCGCAGACCGGCTGGAGCGCGACCTGATGGGCGAATGGTCGAAATCCGGCTCGCCCGCCATGGACCTGCTGCTCAAGCGCGGTCGCGATGCGCTGGAGGTGAGCGATTTCCAGACCGCCATCGAGCATCTGACCGCGCTCACCGATCACGCGCCGGGCTTCGCCGAGGGCTGGAGCACGCTGGCGCTGGCCTATTACGCCTCGGATGCGCTCGGCCCGGCGATGGATGCTTTGGAGCACACGCTGGCGCTCAACCCGAACCACTTCGGGGCGCTGCAGGGGGTGGGGGCGATCCACGAGGAGCTTGGCGATCTTGACCTTGCCTATCGCGCCTATTCCCGGGTAGTTGAGCTTCGGCCCTATGACAGCGATGTCACCGAGGCCATCGAACGGCTCGAGACGCAGGTCAACGGCGTTTCACTCTGAGGCACCGGCACACGGAACTGGCGGGCTGACCCGCCGGAGACGCCAAGACCGGAAGAGGAAAGACAAGGCCCCCTCCCATGGCCCAACGCGCACGGATCGCGGCCGTTCTCGGCCCGACCAACACAGGCAAGACCCATTACGCCATCGAACGGATGCTGGCGCACAGGACCGGCATGATCGGACTGCCGCTGCGGCTTCTGGCGCGCGAGGTCTACGACAAGGTCGTAGCCGCCCGCGGCCCCTCGGTCGCCGCGCTGGTGACCGGCGAGGAGCGCATCGTGCCGCCGCGCGCGCAGTACTGGATCTGCACCGTCGAGGCGATGCCCGAGGGCATGGGCTGCGACTTCGTGGCGATCGACGAGATCCAGCTCTGCGCCGACCCCGAGCGCGGCCATGTCTTCACCGACCGGCTGCTGCGCATGCGCGGGCTGAACGAGACGCTGTTCCTCGGCTCCGACACCATGCGCGGGCCGATCTCGCAGCTGGTGAAGGGCGTGGAGTTCATGCGCCGCGACCGCATGAGCCAGCTGATGTACTCCGGCTCGAAGAAAATCAGCCGCATGCAGCCGCGCAGCGCCATCGTCGGCTTCTCGGTGGACAACGTCTATGCCATCGCCGAGCTGCTGCGCCGCACCAAGGGCGGGGCGGCCGTGGTGATGGGGGCGCTCAGCCCGCGCACCCGCAATGCGCAGGTCGAGCTCTACCAGAACGGCGACGTCGATTACCTCGTGGCGACCGATGCCATCGGCATGGGACTCAATCTCGATGTCGACCACGTGGCGTTTTCCTCGCTGCGGAAGTTCGACGGGCGGCGGATGCGCGAGCTTCAGCCGAACGAACTGGCGCAGATCGCCGGCCGGGCGGGGCGGGGTATGCGCGACGGCACCTTCGGCACCACCGGCGAGGCCGGGCAGATCCCTGAGGACTGGGTCGAGGCTATCACCAGCCACAGCTTCACCCCGCTCAAGAAGCTCAACTGGCGGAATCCGCAGCTGAAATTCGGCTCGCCCGAGGCGCTGATCGACTCGCTCGAGAAGGCGCCGGACGATCTGTCGCTGGTCAAGGCGCGCGAGGCGGACGACCTGATGTCGCTCAAATCGCTGAACTCGCAGGCGGAGGTGCGCGCCCGCGCCTCGGATCCGGCCTCGGTCAAGCTGCTCTGGGACGTCTGCCGTATTCCCGATTTCCGCGGGATCAGTCATAATGAACACGCCGCCATGCTGCAGGTGATCTACCAGCACCTGCACGAGCGCGGCAGCATTCCGCGCGATTTCATGGCGCGGCAGGTGAAACGCATCGATCGAACCGATGGCGACATTGACGCGTTGTCGAAACGGCTGGCATTTATCCGCACTTGGACTTACGTGGCGCAACGCAAAGGTTGGGTCGATGACGAAAGCCATTGGCGCGAGGCAACCCGCGCGGTAGAAGATGCCCTGTCCGACGCGCTCCACGCGCGTCTTACGCAAAGATTTGTTGACCGGCGCACATCAGTGCTCATGCGGCGGTTGAAGCAGAAGGAGGCCCTCTTGGCCGAGGTGAACGAGAACGGAGAAGTGACCGTCGAAGGCGAATTCGTCGGTCGGCTCGAAGGGTTCCGCTTCCGGCAGGATGCCGGCGCAACGGGACAGGAAGCGAAGACGCTGAAGACAGCGTCGCTGCAGGCGCTCGCGCCGCATTTCCACCTGCGGGCGGATCGCTTCTACAACGCGCCCGATACCGAGATCGACTTCACCGAGCAGGGTGGCCTCATGTGGGGCGACCAGGCCGTGGGCAAGCTGATCAAGGGTGACGACGCGCTGAAGCCGCGCGTCGCGGTCTTCGTCGACGACGAAGCCGGCCCCGATGTCGCGCAGAAGGTCGAACGCCGCCTGCAGCATTTCATCGACCGCAAGATCGCGGCGCTCTTCGAGCCGCTGCTGAACATGCAGAACGACGAGACGCTGACCGGGCTCGCCCGCGGCTTCGCCTTCCGTCTGATCGAATCGATGGGCATCATCCCGCGCGGCCAGGTGGCCGACGAGGTGAAGCAACTCGACCAGGACGCCCGCGGCGCGCTGCGCAAGCACGGCGTGCGCTTCGGCCAGTACACAATCTTCATGCCGCTGCTGCTGAAGCCCGCGCCGACGCGCCTGCGGCTGGTGCTGTGGTCGCTGTCGAACGGTCTCGACACCTTCCCCGAGGCACCGCCGCCGGGCCTGGTGACCGTGCCGAACATGCGCGAAGTGCCGATGGCGCATTACACCCTGTCGGGCTACCGCCCCGCGGGCGAGCGCGCGATCCGCATCGACATGCTCGAGCGTCTCGCCGACATGCTGCGCAGCGAGGACAGCCGCGGCGGCTTCGAGGCCAAGGCCGACATGCTGTCGATCACCGGCATGACGCTGGAACAGTTCTCCGACCTCATGCAGGGCCTCGGCTACCGCGCCGAGAAGGGCGAGCGTACCAAGGTGCGCGCGGCCGACAAGGTGCTGACCGAGAGCTCCGATCCCTCCGGCACGCCGGGCGAGGACGAGCCGGTGTTCGACGCCGCGCAGGAAGAAGAGGCGACCCCCGCCGCAATGGCCGACCCGGCCGCTGCGCCCGAGGCCGCCGATGTGGTCGCCGGCTCCGAGACGATCGACGACGAGGGCGTGGCCCCGGTTGCCGAAACGCCGGACGCCGTCGAGGTCGACGACAACATTCCCGAGGCCTCGGAAACCGAGATCCTTCCGGGCGAAGCCCCCGATGCGGCGCTGGCCGGCCCCGAGACCGAGGTGTTCTACACCTTCACCTGGGGTGGCAACCGCGGCGCGCGTGGGGGCCGCCAAGGCGGCCGTGACGCTGCGCGCGAGGGGGGCCGCGAAGGCGGTCGCCAGGCGCGCGGCGGCGGCAAGGGTGGCCCCAAGGCCGGCGGCAAGCCGCGCGGCAAGGGCGGCCCGAAGGGCGGCGGCAAGGGCGGTCCGAAGGGTCCCAAGACCTTCGAATCCCGTCCCGAGAAGAAGGACCGGATCGATCCGGACAACCCCTTCGCCGCAGCGCTCATGGGCTTCAAGGACAAGACCTGAGGCGCAGCGCGCGTGGCTGATCCGGCTCCCAAGCTCCGCATCGACAAATGGCTCTGGCAGGCCCGCTTCTTCAAGACGCGGGGCCTGTCGGCCAAGGCGGTCTCGGCCGGGGTGCGGGTGAACGGGCTCAACGTGTCGAAACCGGCCTTCAACGTGGGGCCGGGGGATGTGCTGACCTTCAGCCAGGCGCGCCAGGTGCGCGTGATCAAGGTCGTGGCGCTCGGCGAGCGCCGCGGCCCGGCGCCCGAGGCGCAGCAACTCTACGAGGATCTTGATCCTCCGCAGCCGAAATCCGAGGACGACGTTCCGCCGGTGCAGCGCCTCGAAGGCAATTCTCGTCCGACCAAGCGCGACCGCAGGAAACTCGATCTTGATCGTGGCCGGGCGCTTGAATGATCTCGTTTGCTGGTCTAGCTAAGCGCCTATCAGCCTTTGAGAGACAGCAATGACCTACGTCGTCACCGAAAATTGTATCGCCTGCAAATACACCGATTGCGTGGAAGTCTGCCCGGTGGACTGTTTCTACGAGGGCGAGAACACGCTGGTGATCCATCCCGACGAATGCATCGACTGCGGCGTCTGCGAGCCCGAGTGCCCGGCCGACGCAATCCGCCCGGACACCGAGCCGGACATGGAGAAGTGGGTGGAGTTCAACCGCAAGTACGCGGAACTCTGGCCGGTGATCATCACCAAGAAGGACCCGCTGCCCGAAGCCGAAGAGCGCGACGGCGAGGCCGACAAGATGACCAAGTACTTCTCGGAAGCCCCGGGCGAAGGCGACTGACAGGGCTGAATGGTGCCTGGCGCGGGGCGCGATTCGTGCCCGAAGCGCCAATCCCCGCTCACGAGGCCGTGTACGGGCACTCAAAGCCTTGGTTTAAAAAACATCTTTCCGGGCCCGGGCGCTCCTAGGAAAGACGTTCATTTTGTGCTATGTTCTGCGCCACTCATGTTGAAACCATGCACACATGACCGGGCCGGTCTGCACCCCGGGGGTTAAGCTTTTCGCGTAAAACCAGACGAACGGAATGCATCTCCTAGCATCCCGTCCGTCTTCTGTCGCGTGTGCTCAAGGTTTTGCTGCTAAGGACGCTGTTGGATGACCAAGACCAAGAAGAACGAATTCCGCCCGAATGACTACGTGGTCTACCCGGCCCATGGCGTGGGTCAGATCATGTCGATCGAGGAGCAGGAAATCGCCGGCCTCAAGCTGGAGCTTTTCGTGATCTCCTTCGAGAAGGACAAGATGACGCTGCGGGTTCCGACCCACAAGGCGACCGAGATCGGCATGCGCTCGCTGTCCTCGCCGGACGTGGTGAGCCAGGCGATGAAGACGCTCAAGGGCAAGGCCAAGGTCAAGCGCGCCATGTGGTCCCGCCGGGCGCAGGAATACGAACAGAAGATCAACTCGGGCGATCTGATCGCCATCGCAGAGGTCGTGCGCGACCTGCACCGCGCCGACGACCAGCGCGAGCAGAGCTACTCGGAGCGTCAGCTCTATGAAGCGGCTCTCGAGCGTCTGACCCGCGAAGTCGCGGCCGTCTCCGGTGGCGATGAAGTGGCCGCTGCCCGTCAGGTGGACGAGGTCCTCGGCCTGCGCGCCGCCTGATCGCAGACACTTCCGACGACATCAAAAGGGCTGCCCCGCGGGGCAGCCCTTTTTCTTTGGCAGCAGGAGGGCGAGAGGCTCGTCCGGTTCCCTCAGTGCAGCTTCAGCTTGGGACGGATGCGGCGCGAGGCGCCGCCGAGCAGGGCGCCCAGGGTGGCGCGCCAGGTGCCCAGCACCGACTTGCGGTGCAGGAAGTGCAGCGAGCGGTAGGCGCGGCGCGCCAGCCAGCCCTCGATGGTGATCGTGCCGATCGCCTTGCCCATCAGCGAGCCCACGGCGCCCTCGTTGCTGATCGCCACCAGCGAGCCGTGATCGGCATAGGAGAAGGCCTTGAGCGGCTTGCCGGCAAGCTGTGCGGCGATCTGGCGCTCCATGAACTCGGCCTGCTGCGTGGCGACCTGCGCGCGCGGCGGCAGCGAGGTCTCCTTGGCCGGCCAGGGGCAGTCGGCGCAGTCGCCGAGCGCGTAGATGTTGTCGTCGGCGAAGGTCTGCAGGGTGGGGCGCACCTTCAGGCGGCCGAGGCTGCCGGTCTCGAACCCGTCAAGCTGGCCGATCACCTCGGGCGCCCGCACGCCCGCGGCCCAGACCGTCAGGTTCGAGCTGAGCGCCGTGCCGTCGGCGAGATGCACCGAGCCGGGCTCGATCCGCGCCACCTTGGCGCCGGTCATCACGTCGATGTGCAGCTCGCGCAGGTGCCGTTCGACCTTGGCCGAGATGTTCTCGGGCAGGGCGCCCAGCACCCGCGGCGCGGCCTCGATCACGCGGATGGTCACCGCGTCGGGGCGGCGCACCTTGTGGATGCCGTTGCGGGCGAACTGGCCGGCGGCCTCGCGCAGCTCGGCAGCCAGCTCGACCCCGGTCGCCCCGGCGCCGATGATGGTCAGCTCCAGCTTGTCGTTCTGGGTGCACAGCGCGCCCGTCTGGAAGCGCAGGAAGAGGTTCAGCAGCTCGGCCTGCAGCCGCTTTGCCTGATTGGGCGTGTCGAGCATCATGCAGTGCTCGGCAACGCCGGGTGTGCCAAAGTCGTTCGAGCGGCTGCCGATGGCCAGCACCAGGATGTCGTAGGGCAGGGCGCGCTTGGGGGCGAGCGGGCGGTTGGCGGGGTCGTTCACCGCCTGAAGCTGCACGAGCCGCTTCTCGCGGTCGATGCCGACGAAGCGCCCGAGCCGGAAGTTGTATTCGTTGCGATGCGAATGCTCGAGCAGGCTGATCTCTTCGTCGAAGCCCTTGGTGCCGGCTGCGAACTCGTGCAACGAGGGTTTCCACATGTGCGAGAGGTTCTCGTCCACCAGGGTGATCTCGGCCTTGCCGGCATGGCCGAAGCGGTGGCTCAGGCGCGTCGCGAGATTGAGTCCGGCGGTGCCGGCGCCCACGATGACGATCTGGGGCGGCTTGGGGGTCTGCTTGGAAGTGTTGGACATGGTCGAGGCATTCGGATCTGTCGACCGGAGGGCGGGACGGGGCCGGCGCCGCGTGCGCGGGTCTTGGTCCACCTCCGGCCCGCTCCGCATAGACCAATGCTGCACCCGCAGCATTGGCGAATCCGCATCTCGTGATGACATTCCCGCGAGGTATACTGTCGCATGCGGCAATTCGCCTCAATTTTAGGCTATCTGCATGTCGAATAAGGGAAAAATCTGGTCATTGCATGCGATGGGATCCCGTTCTTCCGGCTCTGGCTGCCTCAGGCCGCGTCGTGACGCTGTGATTCCAGCGCCGTGTAGAGCGCTGTTTCGAGGTCTTTTTCCAGTTCGCGGGCGCGCTTCACATAGGCCGGGTTCTGCGACGGCGGCATGCTCGGATCCCAAAGCGTCGCCAGCTCGCGCATGGTTTCGCGGTCGTGGTGGTAGAAGGTCTCCTCGGCGATCGCCGCCTCGTAGTCGCTCAGTCCGACCTGTTCGAGCACGTAGCGCCCGGCACGCAGCGAGCTGTCGAACATCTCGCGCACGATCTTGTCGGCCCCGGCCTGGTAGAGCTCGTAGACATGGGTGCGGTCGCGGGCGCGGGCGATGATGAAGATGTCGGGCCGGATGCGCTTGGCGAAGCGCACGAGCTTGGTGGTGGCCTTGGGATCGTCGAGCGCGGCGACCAGCACTTTTGCCTTGGAGATGCCCGCCGCGTGCAGCAGCTCGGGGCGGGTGGGGTCGCCGAAGAAGCCCTTCACCCCGAATTTCCGCATCAGCTCGATGGTCTGCATGTCGTGGTCGATCACCACGGTCTGGTAGCCCGAGCTCTGCACAAGCCGGTTGACGATCTGCCCGAAGCGCCCGATCCCCGCCAGGATGATCGGCCCCTCGCGGTCGATCTTGTCGTGCGGGCGGGCGTCGGCCTTGGTGTCGAACTTGGCCGAGAGCTTGTCGTAGAGGATGAACAGCGCCGGGGTGATGAGCATCGACAGGGCCACCACCATCAGCAGGCGCTGGCCGAAGGCCTCGGTCATCACGTTCTGCTGCAGCGCGAAGGAGATCAGCACGAAGCCGAATTCGCCCGCCTGCGCCAGCGACAGGGTGAACAGCATGCGGTCGCGGCCCTTGAGGTGGAAGAGCCCGCCCAGCACGTGCAGGATCGCACCTTTCACCAGGATCAGCCCCAGCGTGATGCCGAGCAGCACGAAGGGCTCGCGCAGGAAGTCCTGAAAGTTGAGCCCGGCGCCGACGGTGATGAAGAAGAGCCCCAGCAGGAGCCCCTTGAAGGGTTCGATGTCGCTCTCGAGCTGGTGGCGGAACTCGGAGTTGGCGAGCACCACCCCGGCGAGGAAGGTGCCCAGGGCGGGGGAGAGGCCCACCAGCCCCATCAGGAAGGCGATGCCGACGACGATCAGCAGCGCCACGGCGGTGAACATCTCGGGCAGGTGCGAGGCGCTGATGTGCCGGAACAGCGGCCGGGCGCCGTAGATGCCGGCGACGATGATCAGGGCGATGGCACCAAGCGTGACCAGCGCCACGGCCCAGCCGGGCAGCCCCTCGACCAGCGACATGCCATGCGCGTCGTGGCCCTGTTCGGCGACCTGGATCGCCCCGTCCGGGCTGATCGAGGAGGCCAGCGGCGCGCCGAGCAGCGGCAGCAGGATGAGCATCGGGATCACCGCGATGTCCTGGGTCAGCAGCACCGAGAAGGCCGAGCGCCCGCCGGCGGTCTGCATCAGCCCCTTTTCCGACAGCGTCTGCAGCACGATGGCCGTCGACGAGAGCGCGAAGACCATGCCTGCGGCCACGGCGGTGGTCCAGATCGAGCCCAGCCACAGGGTCACGGCGGTGACAGCCGCCATGGTCAGCAGGATCTGCAGCCCTCCCAGCCCGATCAGCCGGTGCCGCATGTCCCACAGCGCGCGCGGCTCCAGCTCGAGCCCGATGATGAAGAGCATCATCACCACGCCGAACTCGGCGAAATGGCGCAGGTCGTCGGTATGGGACACGAGGTGCAGCCCCGGCCCGATGATGATCCCCGCGAGCAGGTAGCCCAGCACCGAGCCGAGCCCCAGCCGGGTCGCGATGGGCACCGCGATCACCGCCGCAGCGAGATAGATAGAGGCTTGGAAGAGCGCGCTTTCCATGTCGGACCTTGCCTGCTTGGTGACTGCCGTTGCATGGCATGATGACGGGGGACCGCGGGAAAACACAAGACTCCGCGCGGCACCGGCCCGGGCTGTGTCGTCGCGCACCGGGCCTCGTCGTGCTTGACCGGAAGGCAGAGGGGGCGTATCTCCGCGCCGTGGCGATTTGTTGACGGATTGCGGGCCACGTAAAACATGCCGCTAAAAGGTCGGACGAGAGAGCCCCTTTCGCTTGACCGCGGACGGGGCTTTTTCATTTCCGGCGCAACAGGATCGCCCGGGACACAGAAAGGTGGAAGATCATGGCAGATTTCAAGAAGGCATCGCGGACCGAGCTGGTCCATGGCGGCACCAAGCGCAGCCAGTGGGGGGAACTGAGCGAGGCCATCTTCCTCACCCAGGGCTTCGCCTATGACAGCGCCGAGCAGGCCGAGGCGCGCTTCATCAAGACCGAGGCGGACGAGTACATCTATGCCCGCTACGGCAACCCCACCGTCGCCATGTTCGAAGAGCGCATCGCGCTGCTGGAAGGCGCCGAGGATGCCTTTGCCACCGCTTCCGGCATGGCCGCCGTCTCGGGCGCGCTGACCGCCATGCTCAAGGCCGGGGACCGCGTCGTCGCGGCGCGCGCGCTGTTCGGCTCCTGCCTTTACGTGCTCGAGACCATCCTGACCCGCTTCGGTGTCGAGGTGGTCTTCGTCGACGGTGCCGATCTGGCGCAATGGGAAGAGGCGCTGAAGCCGGGCGCCGAGCTGGTGTTCTTCGAGAGCATGTCGAACCCGACGCTGGAGCTGGTGGACATCGAGGCGGTGGCCAAGCTCGCCCATGCGGTCGGCGCCAAGGTGGTCGTCGACAACGTGTTCTCGACCCCGGTTTACAGCCGCGCCATCGAGCAGGGCGCCGACGTGGTGGTCTATTCCGCCACCAAGCACATCGACGGCCAGGGCCGCACGCTGGGCGGCGTGATCCTCGGCTCGCGTGAGATCATCCGCGGCGTGATCGAGCCCTACATGAAGCACACCGGCGGCTCGATGAGCCCGTTCACCGCCTGGGTCATGCTCAAGGGTCTGGAGACCATCGACCTGCGGGTGCGCGCCCAGACCGCCTCTGCCGAGGCAATTGCCAGGGCGGTAACCGGCCACCCCAAGGTGACCCGCGTCAGCTACCCGGGGCTGGACAGCCACCCGCAGCACGCGCTGGCGCAGCGCCAGCTCGGGGCAGGGGGCACGATGGTCGCTTTCGAGATTGAAGGCGGAAAAGAGGCGGCCTTCCGCTTCTGCAACGCGCTCAAGGTGATCCTGATCTCGAACAACCTCGGCGACGCCAAGTCCATCGCCACGCACCCGGCCACAACCACCCACCAGCGGCTGTCTCCCGAGCAGCGTCAGGGGCTTGGCATCGGTGACGGTCTGATCCGCTTGTCGGTCGGCATCGAGGCCACGGTCGATCTTGTTGCAGATATTCAACAAGCTATTGACGTGGCGTAATTTTTAGGCGGCCGGGACAATTAACAATTGCCCGGCCACATTTTTGCCCGCAATAGATGATCCAAAAGTATATGTGCGCCCGTATAAGGGTCTTAAATGGTGGTTTTTTCGGTAAAACATCTTAAGTACGTTGAACGAACCCCCGCCTGGGAGGGCAGGACATGAATGTGTATTCGCCAGTAGTTGACCGTAACCCCAGCCGCGACGAGGCCGAGGCCGCCCTGGCCGTGCTTCGCCAATGGACTGAGGCAGCTGACGATCGTGAAATTACCGAACTCGACCCGGCCCTTCTGAAGCTTCTCGGTGCTTCCCAGGATTACCCGATCTTTTCGCGCCAGTATCCCGAAGGATTCTCGGTCGACGATGCCTACAAGACCTCGCTGCCCGACCTGCAGAACGGTCCGGCCTCGCTGATCCGTGGCGAGAATGTGCGCATCCAGCACGTCGGCATTTCCAACTTCCGCCTGCCCATCAGCTACCGGCTGAAGGATGGCAAGTCCCTCATGCTCGAGACCTCGGTGACCGGCACGGTCAGCCTCGAGGCCGACAAGAAGGGCATCAACATGTCGCGCATCATGCGCAGCTTCTACACCCACGCCGAGAAGAACTTCAGCTTCGGGGTGATCGAGGCGGCGCTGGACGACTACAAGTCCGACCTCGAAAGCTTCGACGCGCGCATCCAGATGCGCTTCTCCTTCCCGATGACGATGAAGAGCCTGCGCTCCGGTCTGTCGGGCTACCAGTATTATGATCTTGCGCTGGAACTGGTCGAGACCGATGGCGTGCGCCAGCGCATTGCGCATCTCGACTACGTCTACAGCTCGACCTGCCCCTGCTCGCTGGAGCTCTCCGAGCACGCCCGCCAGTTCCGCGGCCAGCTTGCCACGCCGCACTCGCAGCGCTCGGTGGCGCGCGTCTCGGTGGTGCTGCAGGACGACAGCGACGACTGCCTGTGGTTCGAGGATCTCGTGGGCCTGTGCCGCGCCGCGGTGCCGACCGAGACGCAGGTCATGGTCAAGCGCGAGGACGAGCAGGCCTTCGCCGAGCTCAATGCCGCCAACCCGATCTTCGTCGAGGATGCCGCGCGTCTTTTCGCCGAGGCGATGGCCGGCGACGAGCGCATCGGCGACTTCCGTGTGCTCTGCAGCCACCAGGAGAGCCTGCACTCGCACGATGCGGTGGCGGTGCTGACCCAAGGGCCGACCTTCGCGCAGACCAGTCTCGATCCAACGCTGCTGCCGAGCCTGATCCACCAGGGCTAAGAAACAAGGGCTGGTGCACCGTGGCTGAGGGGCTTCGCGCCTCGGACCGTGCTGCAATCCTGAGCATTTCCCCGATGCCGCCGGTTACTCCGGCGGCATTTTGCTGCGTTGCGGCAATTTCTGCGCGGGCCTTCATGATTTCCGGACGCCGCGCCCCCATGCTGACAGCGGGAGGGCAGGCAACCCACCGGAGGTCTCCGCATGGCGACGAGCAGCAGCGCAGACAACGTCACGATCGGCATGGGGCGCGGCTCGCTGCGCGCCAAGATCGACGCCTATTTCCTGGGCGTGGGGCAGGGCATCAATGCCTATGGCCTGCGCCGGGCTCGGATGCACGAAATCCTCGTGCTGGAAAGCCAGAGCGACGAGCGGCTGGCCGAGATGGGGCTGACCCGTGAGCAGATCCTGCCACATGTCTTCCGCGACCTCTTCGGCGACTGACCCGGTGCCGCGGCGCGGCGCTTGACAGGCAGGCGGCGCCGGGCGAAGGCTCTGCGCATGTTCGATGTCCGCCCCGTCGCCTACGTTCTTGGCCTTCTCGTCACCACGCTCGGCGGCTGCATGCTGGTTCCGTTCCTCGTGGACATCGCCGAGGGGCGGGGGCATTGGCACGTCTTCCTGGAAAGCGCGCTGATCACCATGCTCATCGGGGGTCTCGTGAGCCTGGCCTGCGCCAATGCCGGGCGCCACGGGCTGACCCTGCAGCAGACCTTCCTGCTGACCGTCGGGGCCTGGGTGGTCCTGCCCTTCTTCGGCGGCATCCCCTTCATGCTCGGCGCCACCGAGGCGCGCATCGTCGATGCCTTCTTCGAAGCCATGTCGGGGATCACAACCACCGGCTCCACGGTGTTCACCGGGCTCGACGACATGCCCAAGGGCATCCTGCTGTGGCGCGGCATCCTGCAATGGCTGGGCGGCATCGGGATCATCGTGGTGGCCATGGTCTTCCTGCCCGAGCTGCGGGTGGGCGGCATGCAGATCTTCCGCTCCGAGGCCTTTGAGACCATGGGCAAGATCCTGCCCCGCGCCACCGAGATCGCCTCGTCGATCTCGACCATCTACGTCGGCATGACGCTGGCCTGCGCGGCCGCCTACATGGTCTGCGGCATGGACGCCTTCGATGCCACGGTGCATGCGCTGACCACGCTCTCGACCGGGGGGTTCGCCAATTACGACGCCTCCTTCGGCACCTTCCAGGGGCCGGCGGAATACGTCGCGGCCTTCTTCATGATCGCCGCCGCGCTGCCCTTCGTGCGCTACGTGCAGATGCTCAACGGCAACCACGTCGCGATCTGGAAGGACAGCCAGGTGCGCGCCTTCTTCGGCACCATCCTCGCGCTGGTGGCGGTGATGAGCGTGACGCTGGTGTTCCAGTTTCCGCACCACCCAGAGCAGGCGATCCGCGAGTCGCTGTTCAACATCAGCTCGATCATCTCGGGCACCGGCTATGCCTCGGTGGACTACATGGGCTGGGGGCCGTTCCTCATCACGCTGTTCTTCTTCATCGGGCTGATCGGCGGTTGCGCCGGCTCCACCGCCTGTTCGGTGAAGATCTTCCGCTACCAGCTGCTCTTCGCCTCGATCCGGGTGCAGCTCAAACGCATCCGTGCGCCGCATGGCGTCTTCACCCCGCGCTTCGACGGTCGCCCGGTGGCCGACGACGTGCTGAGCTCGGTGATGGCGTATTTCGTCTTCTTCGTGGTCTCGCTGGGGGTGCTGTCGGTGGCGCTCGGCTTCACCGGGCTCGACTTCGTGACCTCGCTGTCCGGCGCGGCGACTGCACTGGCCAACGTCGGTCCGGGGCTCGGCGACATCATCGGCCCGGCGGGCAACTTCGCCACGCTGAACGACACCGCCAAATGGATGCTGTCCTTCGCCATGCTGGTCGGCCGGCTGGAGATCATGGCGGTCTTCGTGCTGTTCACCGTTCGGTTCTGGCGCGGCTGACCCCGGGCGCCTGCAGTGAAAAGGCCGGGTCCCTCGGGGCCCGGCCTTTCGCGTTTCAATCCTGAGGCACCAGCTTGCCGGGGTTCATGATGTTCTGCGGATCGAGCGCGCGCTTGAGATCGCCCATCACGCTCCAGCCGTCGCCGTGCTCCTGCGCCATGTAGGCCAGCTTGCCGTGGCCCACGCCGTGCTCGCCGGTGCAGGTGCCGCCCATGCGCAGGGCGCGCTCGGCCATGCGGTGCGACAGGCGCTTGGCCTCGGCGAGGTCCTCGGGCTTGTCGGGATCGAGCAGCAGGATGGCGTGGAAGTTGCCGTCGCCGACATGGCCGAGGATCGGGCCGGGGATGCCGCTCGCCGCGATGTCGGCCTGCGTCTCCTCGACCGCCTCGGCGAGGCGCGAGATCGGCACGCAGATATCGGTCACCACCGCCCGCGCGCCCTTGCGCGAGGCGAGGATCGCGTAATAGCCGTTGTGCCGCAGCGCCCAGAGCGCCCGGCGCTCCTCCTCGCGGGTCGACCACTCGAAGGGGCTGCCGCCATTGTCGGCGACGATCTCGGCGAAGCGCTCTGCGTCCTGCGTCACGCTCTCGGGCGAGCCGTTGAACTCCACAAGCAGGTGCGGGCTGTCTGCCATTTCCATGCCCGAGTAGGCCGAGAAGGCGCGGGCGGTGGCGGCGTCGACGAACTCGATGCGGGCCATGGGGATGCCCATCTGGATGGTCTCCATCACCGCCGTGACCGCGCTGCCCATGTCGGGGAAGGCGCAGATGCCCGCCGAGACCGCCTCCGGGATGCCATGCAGGCGCAGGGTCAGCTCGGTGACGAGGCCGAGCGTGCCCTCCGAGCCGACGAAGAGCGCGGTGAGGTCATAGCCCGCCGCCGACTTGCGGGCGCGGGTGCCGGTATGGATGACCCGCCCGTCGGCCAGCACCGCCTTCAGCCCCAGCACGTTGTCCCGCATCGAGCCGTAGCGCACCGTGGTGGTGCCCGAGGCGCGGGTCATCGCCATGCCGCCGAGCGTGGCATTGGCACCGGGGTCGACCGGGAAGAACAGGCCGGTGGCGCGCAGTTCCTCGTTCAGCGCCTCGCGGGTGACGCCGGGCTGGATGGTCACGTCCATGTCGGCGGGCCGGATTTCGAGCACCTTGTTCATGCGGGTGAAATCGACGACGACGCCGCCCTTCACCGCCTGGCCGTGGCCCTCGAGCGAGCTGCCGGCGCCCCAGCCGATCACCGGGCAGCCGTGCTCGGCGCAGATCTGCACGATGCGCTGCACCTCTTCGGCGGTTTCGGGATAGGCGACCCCATCCGGCAGGGTGAGTGGGAAATAGGACTCAGAACGGCCATGCTGCTCCAGTTCGGACTTGGAGCGGGTGAATCGTTCGCCTAGGAAGGCATCAAGAGCCTCCAGGGCTTCGGCGACGGACATAGAGAAACCTCCGTGGAAAATCGGGGCGACCTTATCCCCGCCGCGCGCCCTGCGAAAGCCATGGGACCGAGGAATGCCGCACCAGATTGCCGATCAGTGGCGCGAGACGCGCGCCCTTTGCAGCCGCGGGTGGGACACGCTGCGCCACAAGGGGCCGGGACAGGTCACCTTCTGGGTGATCGCGCTGCTGGTGGGGGCCGCCTCGGGCTTCGCGGCGCTGCTCTTCCGGCTCGCGATCCACAGGCTGCAGGCCTTCGTCTACGGCACCGAGGACGTGAACCTGCTGGCCAGCTTCGCGCAGACGCTGCCCTGGATCTACGTGCTGCTGATCCCGGTGGCGGGCGGCGCGGTGGTCGGGCTCATCTTGCAGAAGTTCACCCCCGACGGGCGGGTGCGCAGCGTCTCGGACGTGATCGAGGGCGCGGCGCTGAACGACGGGCGGGTCGAGAAGAAGGCGGGCATCGCCTCGGCGCTCTGCTCGTGGATCACCCTGTCGACCGGCGGCTCGACCGGGCGCGAGGGGCCGGTGGTGCATATCGCGGCAATGATCGCTTCGTCGGTGTCGAACCTGCTGCGCGTCGACGGCATCACCGGGCGCGACCTTCTGGGCTGCGCCGTGGCGGCGGCGGTCTCGGCCAGCTTCAACGCGCCCATCGCAGGCGCGCTCTTCGGGCTCGAGGTGATCCTGCGCCACTTCGCCCTGCATGCCTTTGCGCCGATCGTGGTGGCCAGCGCCGCCGGCACGGTGATCAACCGGCTCTACTTCGGCGACGTCACCGAGTTCGTGCTGCCCGGCACCACCACGGTGCAGTTCTACCTCGAGCTGCCCGCCTTCTTCCTGATGGGCCTGGTCTGCGGGCTGGTGGCGGTGCTGATGATCAAGACTCTGTTCTGGTCCGATGGCGTCGGCACGGCGATCCAGAACAAGCTCGGCCTGCCGCACTGGCTGCGCCCGGCGGTCGCGGGCCTGCTGCTCGGGGCCATCGCCATCGCCTTTCCGCACATCATCGGCGTCGGCTACGAGACCACCTCGCGCGCGCTTTCGGGGCAGCTCACCCTGAGCGAGGCCTTCCTCTTCGCGGCGGTGAAGGTGGCGGCGGTGTCGATCACCATGGCCGGGCGCATGGGCGGCGGGGTCTTCTCGCCCTCGCTGATGGTCGGGGCGCTGACCGGGCTGACCTTCGGCCATATCGCGACCGGGATCTTCCCCGAGCAGAGCTCGGTCTTCACGCTCTACGCGCTGGCGGGCATGGGGGCGGTGGCGGCCGCCGTGCTGGGCGCGCCGATTTCCACCACGCTCATCGTCTTCGAGCTGACGGGTGACTGGCAGACCGGGCTGGCGGTGATGGTCTCGGTGTCGATGTCCACCGCGCTGGCCTCGCGGCTGGTCGACCGCAGCTTCTTCCTGTCGCAGCTCGAGAAGCGCAACGTCCACCTCGCCGCCGGGCCGCAGGCCTACCTGCTGGCGATGTTCCGGGTGCAGGGGGTGATGCGCAGACCCAATGACGACGGCGCCGCGGACGAGGCCGCCTGCCTGCGGATGATCGAGCAGGGGCTCTTCCTCAACGCGCAGGCGACGCTAGAGGCGGCGCTGCCGCTCTTCGACAAATCCGGCGTGGCCTACCTGCCGGTGGTGACCCGCAGCGGACCCGATGACGCGCCGGTGCTGCAGGGTGCGCTCTTCCACGTCGACGCGCTCAAGGCCTACAATCGCGCGCTGGCGGCGACGGCGGAAGAAGAGCATAGCTGAGACGGCGGCCTGCCGAGGCGCCACCTCGATGGGAGTGACAGAGTGACCGAGTTTCCGATGCTGACCATCCGCGCCGCCGAGCCGGGAGATGCCGAGGCTCTCGCGGAGATCGGCAATCTCCCCGGCGTGCGCCATGGCACCCTGCGCATGCCGTATGATTCACGGAGCCGTGTCGAACGACGGCTCGCGGCGAGCGGCAGCAATCACTTCCTCGTCGGGGTGATCGACGCGGGGGATGGGCTGAAGACCGTCGTTGCCGAGGGTGGCCTGATTCCGGGACAACGGCGGCGCTCTCATGTGGGCGAGGTCTTTCTCATCGTCCACGACGATCACGTGGGACGCGGCTACGGCGCGGCGATCCTGCAGGCGCTCATCGACATTGCCGACAACTGGCTGGGCCTGAGACGGTTGGAGCTCGACGTGAACGTCGACAATCTCGCCGCGATCCGCCTCTACCAGCGGCACGGCTTCGAGATCGAGGGCACGCGGCGTGGAGATGCCCTGCGCGGCGGCGTCCTCATCGACTCGCATGTCATGGGACGGCTGCGGGATGCCCCGGGCCGGACGCCGTCCTAGGCGCGACGGACAGGGCACACGGACAGGGAGCACGGCCAGGGCGCGCGGTCTTGCCGGCGCCAAAAGCCTCGCGGGTATCCGCGAGGCTTTATCGTCTTTCAAAACCGGGCCTCAGGCCAGCTCGAGGTTCACCTCGATATTGCCGCGGGTGGCGTTGGAATAGGGGCAGACCTCATGCGCGCGTGCGAGGATTGCCTCGGCGACGTCGCGCTCCAGCCCCGGCATCTTCGCGATCAGCGTCACCGCCAGCCCGAAGCCGCCCTCGGGCAGGGCGCCGATGGCCACCTGCGCATCGACGGTCGCGTCGGCGGGCACGTTGCCCAGCTTCTCGGCCTGCGCCACGAAGCGCATGGCACTGAGGAAGCAGGCGGCATAGCCCATGGCAAACAGCTCTTCGGGGTTGTGCCCCTTGCCCGAACCGCCCAGCTCCTTGGGGCTGTTCATCGTCACGGTCAGCATGCCCGAGGCGAGCCTGGTCACCCCGTCGCGGCCGCTGCCGGAGGCCTGCGCTTCGGTCCGGTATTTCACATCGAGAGACATGGGATAATCCTTTGCGGTCGATTAAATCGTGCACGATATATATTTCTGCCCATCGGAAAGTCAATCGCTTGAGAAAGGATCGCGCGCGATTTATATTCGGCGCATGACCCAGACCTCCACGCCAACAGACTCCGGGACGACCGCACCGCAGGCGCTTTCGCCGCAGGACATGGTCTGCTTTTCGCTCTACTCGGCAGTCCACGCCATGAGCCAGGCCTACCGTCCGCATCTGGAAAAGCTCGGGCTGACCTATCCGCAGTACCTCGTGATGAGCGCGCTGTGGGCCGCCGAGGCGCCGCCGACCGTCGGCATGCTGTCTCGCCAGTTGCAGCTCGAGTCGAGCACGCTGACCCCATTGCTGAAGCGGCTCGAGACAATGGGGCTGTTGACCCGCCGTCGCGACGCAGAGGACGAGCGGCAGGTGCGCATCGCGCTCACCGGGGAGGGGCAGCAGATGCATGGACGCAGCGCGCATATCGCGGGCTGCATTGCCGAGCAGAGCGGCATGAGCGTCGAGGAGTTGCTGACCCTGCGCGACCAGGTGAGCCGCCTGCGGGACAACCTGCGCAAGGGGTAGGGCGCAGGCAGGCTCCGGACATGAAAAGGCCGGTCCCGCGGGACCGGCCTTTTCATGTGTCGGCGCCCAGGCGCTCAGACCTGTTCGACGGCCACGCCATCCTGCAGGTCGAAGGCCAGGTACCCCTTGATGTCCGCTGCCTCGGGCTTCGGATCGATGTAGGAGTACACCGCGTTGTCGTAGCTGCGGCTCTTCGACGCGATGTGGAAGTGCTCGGCGTCGCCGAGGGCAGCGCTGGTGCTGCGGTAGTCGCTCGGCTCGAGGAAGGCCATCGCCACGTCCTCGCGCGGGAAGTAGATGGTCTGGGGCTTGTCGCCCTCGGTCAGCTCCAGCGCGCGGCTGCTTTCACCGAGCACGGCCCCGCCGGCGCGGATGACCCAAGTGCCCGTGGCCGGGCGGACGGCAATCTGTTTCAACATAATCTGTCTCCCGTTGTCCGCCCATCATATACCAGCGCCGATGCGACAGTCCTGTGTCAAAGCGGCGCGCAGGCCGCTTCGAGCCAGTCCCGCACGGCGCCTGAGACAAGCGGAGCGATGCGTGTCAAAACCTCGGCGTGGTAACCGTTGAGCCAGTCGCGTTCCGCGGCGGTCAGCAGCCCCGTCTCGATCAGGCGCCGGTCGATCGGCACCCATGTCAGCGTTTCGAAGCGAAGCATCTTCGCAACGGTCTGGCCGGGAAGGGGGGGCGCGGGTTCCACCGCGATGAGGTTCTCGATGCGGATACCATAAGATCCCTCCCGATAGAAGCCCGGCTCGTTCGAAAGGATCATCCCCGGTTCCAGCGGCACGGTGCCGGTGCGGGCGATGCGCTGCGGCCCCTCGTGCACCGACAGGTAGGCGCCGACGCCGTGGCCGGTGCCATGGCCGTAGTCGAGCCCCGCCTCCCAGAGCGCGGCCCGCGCCAGCACGTCGATGTCGCGCCCTGCGAGCCCCGCCGGGAAGCGCAGCCGCGACAGCGCGATCATCCCCTTGAGCACGCGGGTGAAGGCGTCCCTCTCCTCGTCCCCGGCCTCGCCCAGTACCATGGTGCGGGTGATGTCGGTGGTGCCGTCGACATATTGCCCGCCGCTGTCGATCAGCAGCAGTTCGTTCGGCCGGGTGGTGCGGTTGGTCGCCTCGGTCACCCGGTAGTGCACGATGGCGCCATTGGGGCCGGTGCCCGAGATGGTCTCGAAGGAGATATCGCGCAGCGCATTGGTGGCGCGGCGCTCCTCCTCGAGCGCCACCACCGCATCGATCTCGGTGAACGCGCCCGGGGTCTGGCTGTCGACCCAATGCAGGAAACGCACCATGGCCGCGCCGTCGCGCAGGTGCGCCGCGCGCGATCCCGCCAGCTCGGCGGCGTTCTTGCGCGCCTTCGGCAGGAGGCAGGGGTCGGGGGCCTCGGTGATCTCGCAGCCCTTCAGTGCCGTCTGCACCGCGACGGGGCAGGTGGCGGGGTCGATCTGCACCGTGCCCTCGAGCGCCTCCAGCGCCGGCACGAAGTCCTCCGGCGCGCGCAGCTCGACCAGCGGCCCGAGGTGACCAGCCAGCCCGTCGAGCTTCTGCGCCGCCATGAAGAGCGTGACCCGGCCCGCGGCGTGCAGGATGGCAAAGCCGTGCGGCACTGGGTTGCGCGGCACGTCAGAGCCGCGGATGTTGAGCAGCCAGGCGAGGCTGTCGGGCAGGGTGATCACGCAGGCACCGGCCTTGCCCAGCTCCTTGGCGAGCCGGACGATCTTGTCTTCATGCGCCTCGCCCGCCAGCTCCACCGGCTGGGCAAAGACCGCGCCCATCGGCGGCTCCGGCTGATCGGCCCAGACCCGGTCCACGAGGTTGTCGCAGAGCCGCAGGTCCACCGCGCCGAGCCCGCGTTCCAGCCCGCGCATCTGGTCGACCGAGAACAGCCACGGATCGAGGCCCACGGTGCCGCCCCCGGGCAGCGCCTCGGCGATCCACTCGGCGAGCCCGACCTCGGGCCAGTCGACCGGGGTGAACTCCGGCGCCACCTGCGCCTTGACCTGCACCCGGTAGCGTCCATCGACGAAGACTCCGGCCTTGTCTGTCAGGGCCACGCAATAGCCCGCCGAGCCGGTGAAGCCGGTGAGCCAGGCCAGCCGGTCGTCGTGCGGCGCGACATATTCGCCCTGATGCGCATCGGCGCGCGGCACGAGAAAGCCGTCGAGCCCCTCGGACGCCAGCTCGGCGCGCAGCGCGGCCAGCCGCGGCGGGCCCTGTTCGGGGGAAGCGCTCTGCTCGAATGTCTGGAACATGCGGAGGTCTCCTGAAGTCATGTCAAAAGCGGGGGAGGGGCGCTGCCCCTCTTGCCGCGTCGCGGCAATTCACCCCGGGGTATTTTCGTCCAGACGAAGCCCGAGGTGATGCGCCCTTCGTCCAGATGGAAATATCCCGGGGAGCCCGAGAGGCTGGCCCCTCGGTTCCGAGGCGTCAGCCCGCGCGCTTGATGCCCATGACGCGGGCTCGCGCCCGCGGATCGGAATCGAAGAGCGCGGCAAGCTGTTCGGTCATCGCGCCGGCCAGCTGCTCGACGTCGGTGATGGTCACCGCGCGCTCGTAGTAGCGGGTCACGTCGTGGCCGATGCCGATCGCCAGCAGTTCGACCTGCTTCTTGCGCTCGACCATGGCGATCACGTCGCGCAGGTGCTTCTCGAGGTAGTTGGCGGGATTTACCGAGAGCGTGGAATCGTCCACCGGCGCGCCGTCGGAGATCACCATGAGGATCTTGCGGGCCTCGGGGCGGTGCGCCATGCGCTTGTGCGCCCATTCCAGCGCCTCGCCGTCGATGTTCTCCTTCAGCAGGCCTTCCTTCATCATTAGCCCGAGGTTGTCGCGGACCCGGCGCCAGGGCGAGTCGGCGCTCTTGTAGATGATGTGACGCAGGTCGTTCAGGCGCCCCGGCTGCTGCTCGCGGCCCTCGGCGAGCCACTTCTCGCGCGCCAGCCCGCCCTTCCAGGCGCGGGTGGTGAAGCCGAGGATCTCGACCTTCACCGAGCAGCGCTCGAGGGTGCGCGCCAGCACGTCTGCGCAGATCGCCGCGATCGAGATCGGGCGGCCCCGCATCGAGCCGGAGTTGTCGATCAGCAGGGTCACCACGGTGTCGCGGAACTCGGTGTCCTTCTCGACCTTGAACGACAGCGGCGTGGTGGGGTTGGCGACGACGCGGGCGAGGCGGCCGGCGTCCAGCACGCCCTCTTCCTTGTCGAACTCCCACGAGCGGTTCTGCTGCGCCTGCAGTCGCCGCTGCAGCTTGTTGGCGAGGCGCGAGACCGCGCCCTTCAGCGGCTCGAGCTGCTGGTCGAGATAGGCGCGCAGGCGCTCCAGCTCCTGCGGCTCGGCCAGCTCCTCGGCGAGGATTTCCTCGTCGTGGGTCGAATCGTAGACCTTGTAGCCCGGGTCGGCCTCCGACACGGGGGCGGGGGGCGGCGGCTCCATCGGCGCGTCGCCCTCGGGCAGCTCGGCCTCCTCGCCCATCTCCTGGTCGGCCATCTCGTCGGCCGAGACCTGCGCCTGGCTCTGGTCCTGGGTCTGTTCCTGGGACTGTTCAGGCGAGGCTTCCGCCTCGTCCTGGTCCTGCTCGTCCTGGCCGGTCGAATCGGGTTCCTGGTCCTCCTCGGTGCCGGGCTCGGCCTCGTCCTGCGCCTCGTCGTCGAGCTGGTCCGGATCCTCGCCGAGCTGGTCGCCGTAGCCGAGGTCGGTGATGATCTGCCGCGCGAAGCGGGCAAAGGCCGCCTGGTCCGACAGCTTGGCCTGCAGATCCTCGAGCGTGCCGCCCGCCTGGTCCTCGATGAAGCCGCGCCACAGTTCCATCACGTGGGCGGCGTCCTTGGGCAGATCGCGCCCGGTGGCGAGGTGGCGGATCATGTAGCCCGCGGCCACCGGCAGCGGCGCCTCGGAGGCCTGGGTGATCTGCCCGTAGCCGCGGCGCGCGGCCTCGTGGCCGATCTTGGCGTCGATATTGCCGGCGGTGCCGGGCATGTCGCGCGCGCCCATCGCCTCGCAGCGGGCGGTCTCCATCGCCTCGTAGAGCTCGCGCGCCATCTCGCCCTGCGGTGCGTAGCGGGTGTGGGTGGCGCCGTCGTGGTAGCGGCGGTGCAATGCCAGCGCGTCGGCGGTGCCGCGGGCGAGCAGCACCTCGTCGCGGGTCATGCGGCGCGACACCTGCGGCAGGCGCATGATGTCGCCCGAGACGCCCGCCGGATCGACGGAATAGTTGACCGTGAGTTCAGGATCGTCGGCCATGACCTTGGTGGCCTCGGCCAGGGCCTTCTTGAACGGATCTGCGGGGTTGTCGGTGTCGCGTGCCATGGGCACAGGTTTCGCGCCGTGGCGGGCAATTGGCAAGAGGAGATGCGCATGATGGCGCCCGCAGAGCGGCTGCGGGTGCCGCCGCGCGGCTCAGCTCTGCGCGAGCAGCCCGCTGCAGGCCTCGGACAGCGCATCGAAGGCCTCCTGGCTCTCTGCGTCCCCGGCGATCACCCCGCGGTAGAGCAGCCGGTATCCGGGCAGGGCGTCGAGGATGGCGCGGCGCAGCGGCGGGCCCGACAGCCCCTCGGAGGCGGCGGTGACGCTGAACTGGCGGGCGAGCAGGCTGGCGCTCTCCGGCGAGCCCGAGAGGTTCGGGTTGTCGGCCGCCTCGAGCGCCACGCCCTGCCAGAGCGCGGCACAATCGGCGGCGCTTTCTCCCTCGGCCTGGGCCGCGCCGGAGGCGAGCAGGAGGATGGCAAGCAAGGGTTTGTTCACAGCATGGTCCTCCCGGTGGCGAGTCCTGCCAGCACGTCCACATGGACGTCGAGCGCGTCGATCACCCGGTAGCCGGGATCGTGGCTGCCGTCGAAGGCGAGGTTGAGATCGGTGCCGGCAAGCACGATGGCCTGCGCGCCCATTTCGTCTGTCATCCGCCGCCCGGCGTCGAAGAAGACGGCGCGGTCCTCGTCGGAGCAGGTCCCGGCGACGGCCATGTCCTGGTAGCGCTGGCCGAGGGCTTCGGTCTCGGCGTCGAGCGCCACCGCCTCGGTGCGCGCCAGCTGCCCGTAGAGCCGCGTGCGCATCACCACGCGGGTGCCCAGCAGGCCGACGCGGTGCAGGCCCTCGGCGGCGAAGAACTCATCGAGCGGCGCCACGGCGGAGATTAGCGGCAGCGCGGCGCGTGCCACGGTCTCGTCGAAGCAGAAGTGCCCGCCGAGCGAGGTGATCGCCGCGCAGTCGCAGCCCGCCGCCGCCAGCCGGTCGATGAGCCGGGCGTAGACCTTGGCCTGCGCGTCGCGGTTGTCGGCGAGGTTGTTGCGGATCAGTTCCTGCACGTCGGCCTGCACGAGCGTCAGCTCGAGCGGCAGGCCCATGGCGCTCACCGCGGCGCAGAGCCGCTGGTAATAGACCACCGTGGCCGCAACGCCGATGCCGCCGATCAATCCGATATGGAGTGGCTTGGCCATTTTCGCTCCTCCTCACCCAAAGGGGCGCAGACCTCGCGGCCCGCGCCCCTCTTTTGCGTTTGCCAGTTTCCGCATGGCGAAAACATCCCGGGGAAGTCCGCGTCAGCGGGCGGGGGCAGCGCCCCCCGCCTGCCGCCGGGGCCGGTCTCAGACCAGCGACAGCGAGGCGGCGCTCTCCGGCAGTTCCTCGTCGAAGCAGCGCTGGTAGAACTCGGCCACGGTCTGGCGCTCGAGCTCGTCGCACTTGTTGAGGAACGACAGGCGGAAGGCGTAGCCGACGTTGCGGAAGATCTCGGCGTTGGCCGCCCAGGCGATCACCGTCCGCGGCGACATCACCGTCGACAGCTCGCCGTTCATGAAGGCGCGGCGGGTGAAGTCCGCGACGGTGACCATCTGGCGGATGGTCTTGCGGCCCTTCTCGTTGTTGTAATGCGGCGCCTTGCTGAGCACGATGTTCACCTCGGCGTCGATGCTGAGGTAGTTCAGCGTCGCCACGAGGCTCCAGCGGTCCATCTGGCCCTGGTTGATCTGCTGGGTGCCGTGGTAGAGGCCCGTGGTGTCGCCAAGGCCGACGGTGTTGGCGGTGGCGAAGATGCGGAAGTACTTGTGCGGCGTGATCACCTGGTTCTGGTCCAGGAGGGTCAGCTTGCCGTCGGTCTCCAGCACGCGCTGGATCACGAACATCACGTCGGCGCGGCCCGCGTCATATTCGTCGAAGACGATGGCGGTGGGGTTGCGCAGCGCCCAGGGCAGGATGCCTTCCTGGAACTGGGTGACCTGCTTGCCGTCGACCAGCTTGATCGCGTCCTTGCCGATGAGGTCGATCCGGGAGATGTGGCTGTCGAGGTTGACGCGCACGCAGGGCCAGTTGAGGCGCGAGGCGACCTGCTCGATGTGGGTCGACTTGCCGGTGCCGTGGTAGCCCTGGATCATCACCCGGCGGTTGTTGCGGAAGCCCGCGAGGATCGCCAGCGTGGTGTCGGGGTCGAACTTGTAGGTGCTGTCGAGATCCGGAACGCGATCGGTGCGGTCGGGGAAGCCGTGCACCACCATGTCCGTGTCGATGCCGAACACCTCGCGGACCGAGATTTCCTCGGTGGGTTTCGCATTGATGTCGATCGTGCCATCCGCCATGGTCGTGCCCCTGTCCGGTCGTTAGAAATTCTTGCGCACCGTCGTGCCCCATATCGCGGGCAAGGGCAAGGGGGCCGCGGCGGGCTTTGTCACCGGCCCGGCCATGCGGGGCGGGAGACGTGCAGGCGGGCCGCGATGCCGGGCAGAGCCGGGGCGGTTTGTGTTTGCGCCGCGACCCTTTCGGGCGATACGCTCGCGGCAGAACACGATAATGGCAGGCATCCTACGTGGCGACGTCCCCCCATCCCGACATCGAGGAGCTGATCGCGCGCGTCGCCATGGCCGACCGCGCCGCCTTTGCCCGGCTCTACGAGCGCACCTCGGCCAAGCTCTTCGGGGTCTGCCTGCGGGTGCTGCAGGACCGGGCGCTGGCCGAGGAGGCGCTGCAGGACACCTACCTCAAGGTCTGGAACAATGCCGGCAAGTACCAGGTCAACGGCTACTCGCCGATGACCTGGCTGATCACCCTGGCGCGCAATGCCGCCGTTGATCGTCGCCGCCGCAGCGGCGCGGGGCGGGTGGTGCAGCCGCTCGAGATCGACGACCGTTTCGCCGACCCGGCGCCCGGCCCGGCGCAGCAGGCCGAGGCGCGCGACGAGGTGCAGGCGCTGGCGCTCTGCATGGACGAGCTGCCACCCGACCGCGCCGAGATGGTGCGGCGGGCCTATCTCGAGGGCGCCACCTATGCCGAGCTGTCGGAGGCCACCGGGGTCAAGCTCAACACCGTCAGGACCTGGCTGCGGCGCAGCCTGATGAGCCTGCGGGAGTGCCTGAGCCGATGACCGGCGGGCCGCAGCCAGACCCGCCTGACGGGGTGGAGGCGACCGCGGCGGAATACGTGCTGGGCTTGCTGCCCGAGGCCGAGACGCAGGCCTTCGAAGCGCTGCTGGCGCGGGACGCCGGTCTGCGCGAAGAGGTTGCCAGCTGGCAAGCCTGTTTCGCCGCGCTGACTGCCGATATTCCCGAAGTCACGCCTCCCGAAGGACTCTGGCCGCGCGTCGAGGCACGGCTTCATCGCGCCCCGCGCGTGCCGCTTTGGCGGCAGCTCGCGCCCTACCTTCTGGGCGCCGTCGCTGCGGCCGGGATCGCCTGGGCCGCGATGGTCTCGGGCGTGATGACGCCGGGCGGCACCGGGCCGGAGCTGCACGCCCGGCTGGTCGCTGGCGTGCAGGGGCTCGCGCTGCAGGCCGACTACGCGCCGCGGAGCCGCAGGCTCACGGTGCGCCGCGAGGCCGGCGAGCTTCCCTCAGACCGGGCACTTGAGCTCTGGCTGCTGTCGGACAGCGCGGGGGCGCCGGTCTCGCTGGGGGTGCTGACGGAGGGGGCAGAGACTGTCCTCGATCTGCCCCCGGCGCTTGCGCGCCAGCTCTCCGGAGCCGCCATCGCCCTTTCCGAAGAGCCGCCGGGCGGATCCCCCACGGGCCGGCCCACCGGGCCGGTGATTGCGCTG
The DNA here is from genome assembly GCF_020524285.1 of Alloyangia pacifica. Classification (GTDB taxonomy): domain Bacteria; phylum Pseudomonadota; class Alphaproteobacteria; order Rhodobacterales; family Rhodobacteraceae; genus Salipiger; species Salipiger pacificus_B. The sequence continues at coordinate 44,769 of NZ_JAIVKX010000004.1, read as the reverse complement.
GGGCGGCTGGCGCCGGAGTGAAGTCTCCGGGGGCACGGTGCCTCACGTGGGTGTGACGCCTCGGCTGAAACTCTTTGTCCCCATGCCGCGTGACTTCGCCTGATCCCGCTCGCAGAAGGCGGGATTGTTCTGCGTCGAGGACGTCCCCGGACGGCCCATTCGCAGCGCACTCCGAACCACGCTCCGCAGGCGTTGCCTGCCGCCGCGGCGGAGCGGGGTGCGCGCCGAAGGGACCTCGCGCATCGCCGTGGCCGCGTCTGCGCGGTCCGGTGACCGGCCCTCCCGGCCGTCGCAGCCCCACCGCGCAAGCGGGGCGGCCGGGAGGGAGCTGCACCGCTGCGGACCGGAAAGTGTAAAAAGTGATCGTTTCCGTGCCGGATCCCCCGGCGGTGCGCAGGCTCCCGGCTTGACCTCGGTCGGGCCGGGAGCGCATCTCTTGGGGCGGAGGAAAAGGGGAGGAGACGATGAAACGCAGAGGAGTCCTCGCGGGTCTCGCGGCCGTGCTCGCGTCAAACGGCTCGGCCCGCGCGCAATCGGCGTTCGAGATCACCCGCAGCCCCGAAGAGTGGCGCGCGCGCCTGTCACCTGCCGAATACAAGGTGCTGCGCGAGGCGGGCACCGAGCGTGCGTTCAGCTCGCCGCTCGACAGGGAGAAGCGCAGCGGCCTGTTTCACTGCAAGGGCTGCGACCTGCCGCTCTACAGCTCGGCGGCGAAATTCGACAGCGGCACCGGCTGGCCGTCCTTCTACGAGGCGCTGCCGGGTGCCATCGGCCTGAGGCCCGACCGGTCGTTCTTCATGACCCGGACCGAGTGCCATTGCCGCCGCTGCGGCTCGCACATGGGGCATGTCTTCGACGACGGCCCGCCGCCCACCGGCAAGCGCCATTGCATCAATGGCATCGCGCTGCGCTTCGTGCCGGCCTGAGCTGCCTTGCGGACGTCCCGACTGCGGAAGTCCCGACCTGGCTGGGTGGGCCAGCCAGGTCGGGTGCGGGGGATGCGGGGGGGGAGTTTCCCAAGAGGCCTGCACATCCAGGGGGAGCGGTGTGCAGGCCGTCTTGGTCCGTGAGTGGACACGACAGGGAGCTCGCGTCACGTTTGTCCGGCCGGGAAACTGTGGCCGTACGCAGGTAGGCTAGCACAACCTTGGGGAATGTGTCGAGAAATTCACACCAATAGGTTGTGAATTTACGCGACCTCTGCGGAATGGGGAAATCGGAAGCTTGAGGGCGGTCTGTGAACGCAGGGCCGAACTCAGGGCCAGGGTGTGCCCGCGGACGCTCCGCTGTGGCCTGCGCCGGGCCAGGCGTGCCCAAGAAAAACGGGCCCCGCGGGGCCCGTCTGTCACTTGAAGTTCCGGCTGTCCTTGATCTGGTCCCAGGCCCAGACGACTTCCTGCAACTGCTCTTCCTGCGAGCGGTCGCCGCCGTTCATGTCCGGGTGCAGCACCTTGATCAGCTTCTTGTATGCCTTGCGCACCTCGGCTTTGGTCTCGGCGCTCTCGACTTCGAGGATCTCCAGCGCGCGCTTCTCGGTCGGGGGCAGGCGGCGGCCGCCGCCCGGCGCCTTGCGCCCGGGGTTGCGGGTGGCATTGTCGCCGAGCACCTGATGCGCGTCCTCGATGCCGAGACGGGCCCAGGCCCGCTGTTCGGGGTCGCGGTAATCCTTGGTCTTGCGCTCCCACACCTTGTCCGACGTGGCCTGAGCGTTCATCTCGGCCTCGGTCTTGCCGTGGAAGAAATTCCACTGGTTGTTGTACTCGCGCACGTGGTCCTTGCAGAACCATTTGAATTCGTCGAGCACGTCCGGCGCCTTGGGCGCGCGGAACTTGCCCGGCTCCTGGCAGCCCTCATGCTCGCACACGCGGGTGGAGGTCTCCTGCTCGCCGGTCATGCCGCGCCGGCCGCGCGGGTTCTTTTTCTTAGCCGACTTAATCGACATGTCGAAACCGAAGGGGTCGGGTCTGCTCATGGTCTCACCTTTTCGACTCGGACGAGGGAGTTTAGACAATCCTGACCGAGTTTGAAGAGGCAGGAGCCAAAAATGTCGCGAGCGAACGAGATCGAAACCCGGCTGCGGGCGGCCTTTGATCCCTCCGAGCTGGAGGTTCTCGACGAAAGTCAAAAGCATGTGGGCCACGCCGGCTATCAGGAGGGCGGCGAGAGCCATTTCCACGTGCGCATGCGCGCGGCCGAGCTCGCCGACATGAGCCGCATCCAGCGCCATCGCGCCGTGCATGCGGCGCTGGGAAGCGACCTCGTTGGCGCGATCCACGCGCTGTCGCTCGACCTGCAGGGCTGAGCGGCGCCGCGGGCCGCGGCTCAGTTGACCTTGTCGGGGTCGCTGCCGGCGGGGGGCGTCGGAGGCGTGGAGCCCTCCGGCAGGGTTTCGGGGGCGGGCCCTCGCAGAGCTGGCGGTACGGCATTCGGAGGTTCGACCGGCGTCACGACAGGCTCGTGACGGAAGGGCGCGACCTCCGGGGCCTGCGGCACCGGGCGGCGGAACACCAGCAGCGTCCGCCAGACCGTCTGCGTCGAGGTCAGCCCGCTGCGTTCCTCGCTCGGCAGGATATCGGCGCGGATATATTCCCAGCCCTGTTCGGCCATCTCGTTGAGCAGGCGCGACATCGACACCGCGAAGCGGCCCTCGGGCCCCTTGGCCGCCTTGGCCTTCTCTCCCTTGGTGGGGGCGGGGAGGACCTTGTATTCGTGGGTTTTCATCTCGGCGTGCCCCTTTCCGCGGTGCTGACCCGCGCTGGCCGGCAGCTTGCGTTAACAAATGGGTAAGATCCATTGGGTAAGACTTGGGGGTCGGCAAGTAAAGCCCGGGCGGCTACGGGCCGAGGGGCGAATGGATCGGGAGCTTAAAGTCCGGGAGCCTAGGGGATGGAATATATCGGGCCCGAAGGTTTCTGGGGGCCGGACGTCCAATAGCCGGAAATCCACAGCGCCGAAATTTAAAGACCGGGAGCGGCCGAAGCCTGCCTCCCGGTTGCGTCATGAAATCGGGACAAAAAACCCGAAACAAATGACTTACCCCGTGACCCCGATCAATGCTGGGGGCGGGACCGGCGCCTCACGGAGCCCCGGCGCTTTACGACATAAGCCGGATTTCTGGTGGGAAAAGGGGCGGGGGCAATTTGCAACCATGGCGTTAACTCCCTGAATCCAGTCACCTCTTCCGGGATCGTGTTGCCAGCACGAGGCCGCCCAGTGCCAAGCCCCAGACCGCCGCGCCAAGGCCCCAGAGGGTGATCCCCGAAGCCGTCACGAGGAAGGTCACCGCGGCGCCCTCGCGGCTCTCTTCGGCCTGCAGCGCGCCGCTCGCCGAGGCGGCAAAGACCGGCAGGAGTGCCACGCCTGCCAGCACCTGCAGCGTCATCGGCGGGGCCAGCGCCGCCACCGCGGTGACCGCCACGGCGAAGAGCCCGAAGAGCGCGTAGAAGACCCCGGCCATCACCGCCGACCAGTACCGCCGCGCCGGGTCGGGGTGGCTGTCGGCGTTGGCGCACATGCTGGCGGTGATCGCGGCGAGGCAGGTGGCGGGATTGCCGAAGGGGGCGGTCAGCAGCGAGATGCCGCCGACCCCCGCGAGCAGCGGGCCGGGCGGCGGCGTGTAGCCGAAGCTGCGCAGCACGGCGACGGCGGGGATGTTCTGCGTCGCCATGGTGACGATGAACAGCGGGATGCCGAGCGACAGCACCGCCTCGGGCGAGAAGACCGGCGTGACCCAGACCGGGTGGCTCATCCAGACGCCGCTGAGGGGCAGGGCGAAGTCATGCGCCCAGAGCGTCACGCCGAGCGCCGCCAGCACGGCGGCGGGCACGGCGAGGATGCGCTTCACGCGGCCCAAGAGAAACCAGCACAGCAGGATCGGCACCGCCACCTCGGGCGCCTCGACCAGCCCGCGGAAGGGCGCCATGCAGAGCCCCGCCAGCACCCCGGCGAGCATCGCCTGCGCCAGCGCCGTCGGCACCGAGGTCACCAGCCGCGCCAGCGCCGGCCAGAGCCCGGCCAGGGTGATCAGCCCGCCCGCCACGATGAAGGCCGCCACCGCCCCGGCAAAGCCGTCGGCCAGCGGCTGCGAGGCGGCGAGCAGCGCCACGGCGGGCGTCGACCATGCGCAGGAGACCGGTTCGCGCCGCCACCAGGCCAGCACGATGCCCGCGATGGCCATGGAGATCGCCGCCGCCGCCAGCCCGGCCCCGGCCTGCTCGGGGTTTGCGCCCACCGCCGTCAGACCCTGCAGCACGATGGGGAAGGAACTGAACACCCCGACGATCGCCACCATGGCCCCGGTTGTCACGTTCTGCAGGTCGGGCCCGGGTCGTGCGGAGGGTCGTGCCATGGTCGGTCCTTAACGTTGGGTCTTTATCGCCCTTAGGCAGCGCGCCGCCGAATGGCAAGGCGGGGGCGGGCTTGCATCCGGCGGCTGTGTTCGGTTATTCGCAATGTTATAACGTAACGAATCAGGAGCGCCGCCCATGTCCACCCCTGCCGCCGACCCGCGCCTTCCCGTCACCGTGCTCTCGGGTTTTCTCGGGGCGGGCAAGACCACGCTGCTCAACCAGGTGCTGAACAACCGCGAGGGACGCCGCGTGGCGGTCATCGTCAACGACATGTCCGAGGTCAACATCGACGCCGATCTGGTGCGCGAGGGCGGGGCGGAGCTGTCCCAGACCGAGGAGACGCTGGTCGAGATGACCAATGGCTGCATCTGCTGCACCCTGCGCGACGACCTGCTGACCGAGGTGCGCCGCCTCGCCGCGGAAAAGCGCTTTGATTATCTTTTGATCGAAAGCACCGGGATTTCCGAGCCGCTCCCGGTCGCCGCCACCTTCGAGTTCCGCGACGAGTCGGGGGAGAGCCTGTCCGACATCGCGCGGCTCGACACGATGGTGACGGTGGTGGATGCCGCCAACCTGCTGCGCGACTACGCCAGCCACGACTTCCTCGCCGACCGGGGCGAGAGCCTTGGCGAGGCGGACAATCGCACGCTGGTGGACCTGCTGGTCGACCAGATCGAGTTCGCCGACGTGGTGGTGCTCAACAAGGTCTCGACCGCGGGCGAGGACGCGCGGGTCGCGGCGCGGCTGATCATCACCTCGCTCAACCCCGACGCGCAGATCGTCGAGGCCGACTATGGCCGGGTCGATCCCGCCCGCATCATGGGCACCGGACGCTTCGATTTCGAGACCGCCCATGCGCACCCGCTCTGGGCCAAGGAACTCTACGGCTTCGCCGACCACGTGCCCGAGACCGAGGAATACGGCGTCTCCTCCTTCGTCTACCGCGCCCGGCGCCCGTTTGTGCCCGAGAAGTTCCACGCGGTGCTGAACGGGCCGCTGCCGGGGGTGATCCGCGCCAAGGGGCACTTCTGGATCGCCACGCGGCCCGACTGGCTGGCCGAGTTCTCGCTGGCCGGGGCGCTCAGCTCGGTGCGCCCGATGGGCCGCTGGTGGGCCAGCGTGCCGCCCGAGCGGATGCCCGGCCACGCTGCCTTCCGCGACTACCTCGCGCAGCATTGGGTGGAGCCCTTCGGCGACCGTCGGCAGGAGCTGGTGTTCATCGGCGCGGGCTTCGACAGGGCCGCGATCACCGCGGCACTCGATGCGGCGCTGGTGCCCGAGGAGAGCTACGAGCCCGCACTCTGGGCCGGCATGGCCGATCCCTTCCCGGCGTGGCGCGAGGCGCAGGCGGCATGAGCGCCGCGCCGCGGCGCAACCTCGGGGCTCCGCCGAACCGGCGGCGCGAGGGGGATGTCATGTCCGCCTATGACCGGCTGCCGCCCGAGCTTCGGGCCTGGCTGGCGCAGGCGGCGCTGCCCTGGTCGCCGCGCTCGGCCCTGCGGGCCTGGCGCAGCGCCCTGCGCCGCACCGGCTGTGCCGAGGCTGCTGCGGACCGGCTGAACGCGATCGAGGCCGGGCAACTGGCGCGCAAGGACTTTCGCACGGCCACGCGCTGAGGCGCACCGTCGAACCGGATCGCCGGCCCATGGGGAGGGCCGGCGCGGGTCTCGCGGCCTGGCCATCCTTCCGGGCCGGGTCGCGGGGCGCTTTCTGCTCAGGCCGCCGCGGCGCCCTTCTTTTCCCAGGCGAACTTCTGCATCACCTGGTCCACCGGCGTGTTCGCTAGGTGGTTGGTGTAGTTCGACATCACCTTCTGCGCCACGGCGAGGATCACCTCGAGGATCTGCCGCTGCGTGTAGCCGGCATCGAGGAAGGCCTGCACCTGCGCGTCTTCTAGCGCGCCGCGCTGGCGCACCACCTGCAGGGTGAAGTCGCGCAGGGCCTCGAGGCGGGCGCTCGGCAGCGCGGTCTCGTCGCGCAGCGCATTGGTGATCGCATCATCGACCTGCATCATCTTGGCGATGCCGGTGTGCGCGGGCACGCAGTAGTGGCAGGCGTGTTCGACGTTGATCGTCTGCCAGACCACGGTGATCTCGTCCTTGTCGAAGCTGGTCTCCTCGGCGAACAGCCGGTGCAGCTGCTTGTAGCCGTCGAGCAGCGCGGGCGCCTCGGCCATCACGGCGTGCAGGCCGGGCAGGCGGCCAAAGGCTTTCTGCGAGTGCTCGAGCAATGCGCGGCTGGCGTCCGGGGCGGTGTCGAGCGTGTGGCGGGTGAATTCGGTCATCCGGGTCTCTCCGTGATTCTTGAGTGATTGCTCAAATTCTGGCCCTAGGGGTAGCTTTACTTGAATGACCGCTCAAGATATATTTTGAGCAATCACTCAAATCCGGCGTGAACTGGCCGGCAGCAAGGCATCGGGAGCGCACATTTCATGGCGAGGCAGGCACGACACGACAGACACGAAGTGCTGGCCAAGGCGCTCGAACTGTTCTGGTCCAAGGGCTACCACGCCACCTCGCTCAAGGACCTCGAGCTGGCGCTCGACATGCGGCCGGGCTCGATCTACGCCGCCTTCGGTTCGAAGGAGGCGCTGTTCTCGGAAACGCTGGCGCTCTACGCCGAGACCTCGCGGGCGCAGTTCGTCGAGGCGATGGAAGCCGGGCCGAGCCGCTTGGCGGGGCTCGCGAACCACGTCCGCCGGCTCGGCTGTGTCGGCGAGACCGGCCCGTCGCGCGCCTGCATGCTGGTCAAGACACTGCTGGAAACCCCGGATGACGATGCGACGCTGCGCGCCCAGACCGAGACGCTGATGCGCGGCATGGAGGAGATGTTCGCCCGCGCCTTCCGCGAGGCGCAGGCCCGCGGCGAACTGGGGTCCGAGGCCGACCCGCAGCACCTTGCCAGCCGTCTGCAGGCCGAGATCTTCGGCCTGCGTGCCTATGCGCAGCGCACGGATTCGCGCGAGAAGGTGGCGCAGCTGGCCGAGGACATTGCCCGTGACGTCGAGGCGCGCGCGCTCGCCTGAGGCCGGCGGTGCGGGCGGGCAAACGCCGGACGTTCTGTCCGCTACTTGACGTAACGTCGCAAAATCGGCAAAGCCTCGCCCATCCCGGGCAATAGCGATTGCTGCGACGCGGAAAAGCGCCAAATTTGCTCAGGAATGACAATTCCGGAGACCCGCATGTCCGCCGACACGCTCGACCGCCGCGCCTTCCTCGCATCCGCCCTCGCCACGGGGGCCTTCAGCCTGATCCCCGACTTTGCCCGCGCGCAGAGCGGCGCCATCGCCTCGGGCATCCCGCTCGGCCCGCCTCAGGCCTTCTCCTTCGACACGCTGCGCGAGCTGGCGGCGAACCTCGCCAAGGAGGAGTTCACGCCCATGGCGGTGCCCGACGCCGAGATCCTGCAGCAGATCGACTATGACGCCCACGGCGCGATCAGCTTCCGCAAGGACCGCGCGCTCTGGGCCGACCAGGGCGACGCGCAGCCGGTGCGCTTCTTCTTCCCGGGTCGCTACTTCCCCGAGCCGGTGCATGTCTACGCGCTCGAGGACGGCACCGCGCGCGAGGTGCCCTTCTCGCGTGATCTTTTCGACATCCCGCAAGGCAATCCGGCCAACCGTCTGGAAAAGACCGAAGGCTTCGCCGGCTTCGCCGTGCAGGATCCCGAGGAGCGACTCGACTGGATGGCTTTCCTCGGCGCCTCCTACTGGCGCACGGCGGGCTATTCGGGGCAGTTCGGCCTGTCGGTGCGCGGGCTTGCCATGGACACGGCGATCCCCGACGGCCCCGAGGAATTCCCGCGGTTCACCCGCTTCTGGCTGGAGCAGGGCGAGGGCGGCGCGGTGACCACCTACGCGCTGCTGGAAAGCCCGCGCGCCACCGGCGCCTACCGCATCGCCTCGCGCCGCGACAATGGCGTGATCCAGGACGTCTCGGCCGAGATCTTCCTGCGCGGCGACGTCGAGCGCCTGGGGATCGCGCCGCTGACCTCGATGTTCTGGTTCGGCAAGCACAACCGCCATGTCGCCGCCGACTGGCGCCCCGAGGTGCATGACAGCGACGGGCTGGAGATCCACACCGGCAGCGGCGAGCGCATCTGGCGCCCGCTCAACAACCCGCCGCGGGTGATGGCCAATGCCTTCGGCGCCACCGATCCCGCGGGTTTCGGGCTGATGCAGCGTGAGCGCAACTTCAGCGAATACGAGGACGACGGCGTGTTCTACGAGCGCCGGGCCTCGGCCTGGATCAAGCCGCAGGAGGGGTGGGGGCAGGGCGCCGTCACCCTGGTCGAGCTGCCCACGGACGACGAGATCCACGACAATATCGTCGCCTTCTGGACGCCTTCGGAACCGGCCGCCGCAGGCAGCTCCTACAGCATGAACTACCAGCTCACCTGGCTCGAGGACTGCCCGGTGCCGCCGCAGGCGGCGCGCTTCATCGCGGTGCGCATGGGCAAGGGCGGCATTCCCGGCCAGCCGCGCCCGGCGGATACGGTGAAGATCGTCTGCGATTTCGACGGGCTCGGCATGGAGGAGCTCGACCGCAGCTCAGGTGCCCTGCCGGTGGTCAGCGCCTCGCGCGGCGAGGTCTCGGGCGAGGTCGCCTACCCGGTGGTCAGCACCGAGAACTGGCGGGCGATGTTCGATCTCGATTTCTCGGCCATCGCGGCGGAGGACGACGAGCCGATCGACCTGCGGGTCTATGTCTCGCACGAGGGCGAGGCGATGAGCGAGACGCTGATCCTGCAGCTCTTCCCGAGCCAGCTGCGCGCGCTGCTCGCGGCGCGGGGGTAGGGCCCAAGCGAGACGGTAGCCGGGCGAGGGCCTGCCCGTGGGATGGCGCTGCTCGCTCGGTAGTGGGCGCTTTGTGCCTGCCAGGTCCGGACGACACGTTAGCGTTGCGCAGGGATGGCAAAGCGCCAGCCCGCCGGGACGGGCAGGCGCGCGCCCGGCGGCCTAGCCTTGATTCCGGGCGGGTGCGTTCTTCCGGCTAGCTCAGACGAAAAAGGCCGCCCAATCCGGGCGGCCTTTCGATTTCCGCAGAGCGCAAGCCCTCAGAGACCCAGCTTGGCCGCGACGATCTCGTTGACCGCCTTGGGGTTGGCCTTGCCGCCGGTGCTCTTCATCACCTGGCCGACGAACCAGCCCGCGAGCTTGGGGTTCTGCTTGGCCTTCTCGACCTGCGCCGGGTTGGCCGCGATCACCTCGTCCACGGCCGCCTCGATGGCGCCGGTGTCGGTGACCTGCTTGAGGCCCTTCTCCTCGACGATCTTCGCCGGATCTCCCCCCTCGGTGTAGACGATCTCGAAGACGTCCTTGCCGATCTTGCCCGAGATGTCGCCCTTCTTGATCAGCGAGACGATCCCCGCGAGCTGCGCCGGCGAGACCGGGCTCTCGGTGATGTCATGGCCTTCCTTCTTTAGGCGGCCGAAGAGCTCGTTGATCACCCAGTTGGCGGCCAGCTTGCCGTCGTCGCAGCCCTTCAGCACGTCCTCGAAATAGGCCGAGTTGACCACTTCTGCGGTCAGCACGCCGGCATCGTATTCCGACAGGCCGAAGTCCTTGACGAAGCGCGCCTTCTTCTCGTCGGGCAGCTCCGGCAGCGAGGCGGCGATATCGTCCACCCAGCCCTGCTCGATCTCGAGCGGCAGCAGGTCGGGATCGGGGAAGTAGCGGTAGTCGTGCGCCTCTTCCTTCGAGCGCATGGAGCGCGTCTCGCCCTTGTCGGGATCGTAGAGACGGGTCTCCTGATCCACCGAGCCGCCGTTCTCGAGGATGGCGATCTGGCGCCGCGCCTCGTAGTCGATGGCCTGCTGGATGAAGCGCATGGAGTTCATGTTCTTGATCTCGCAGCGCGTGCCGAGATGCGAGAAGTCCTGCGTTTCCTGGTACTTCTCGTACTGGCCCGGACGGCAGACCGAGACGTTCACGTCGGCGCGGAGGTTGCCGTTCTGCATGTTGCCGTCGCAGGTGCCGAGGTAGCGCAGGATCTGCCGCAGCTTGACCACGTAGGCCGCCGCTTCCTCGGGGCCGCGGATGTCGGGGCGCGAGACGATCTCCATCAGCGCCACGCCGGTGCGGTTGAGGTCGACGAAGGACATCGACGGGTCCATGTCGTGGATCGACTTGCCGGCGTCCTGCTCGACGTGGATACGCTCGATGCGCACCTTGCGGGCGATGCCCGGCTCCATGTCGACGATGACTTCGCCTTCGCCCACCAGCGGGTGGTAGAGCTGCGAAATCTGGTAGCCCTGCGGCAGGTCGGGGTAGAAGTAGTTCTTGCGGTCGAAGGCGGATTTCAGGTTGATCTCGGCCTTCAGACCCAGCCCGGTGCGCACGGCCTGCTCGATGCAATACTCGTTGATCACCGGCAGCATGCCGGGCATCGCCGCATCCACGAAGGCGACGTTGGAGTTGGGCTCTGCGCCGAATTTGGTCGAGGCGCCGGAGAACAGCTTCGCCTCGGTGGAAATCTGGGCGTGGATTTCCATCCCGATCACCAGCTCCCAATCGTATTTGGCGCCGGCGATGACCTTGGGTTTGGGGGGCTCGAAGCTCAGGTCAAGCATGGGGGGTCCTCGTCTCTCAGGTTGCGACGGGGATACGCCAGAGCGGCACAGGGGGCAAGGGTGCAGGAGGTGCAGCCGCCGGGCTTCAGCGCGATGCCCTGATCGGTGAAGACAACCGAGCGCCCGCGGCTCACGTGGTGGGCGAAAAGATCTCTCAACGCGGCCTGCGCGGCGGCGGTGCCCTGCGCCGTCAGGGCATCCGCTTCGGAAGCCGGTAGCCGCGGGTCAAGCGCGCCGCCCGGTACCCGGCCCGGTGCCCAGAGTGCCGGGTGCAACTCGCGCAGGTGATCCGAGACGATCCAGTCAAGGCAGGCCGCGATGCGGGCACGGGCGCGGCTCTGGAGCGCGCTGGCCGGGGCTGTTTCGTGGCGCAAGCGGCTGCACCATGCGGCGAGCAGGTTGGCTCGGTGCTGATGGGCCTGCGAGGCTTCGGCCTGCGTGCCGGGATCCGCACCGCGCCCGATCTGCAGCAGGTCGTGCAGCCCCGCAACGAAAAGCTCGGTGTCCAGATGCGCGAGCCCCTCGGGCTGTGCCGCGAGCACATCGAGCCAGAGCCAGCAATACCCGCCGCCGCCCCAGACTTCCGCCGTCATCATCGCGATGCGGCGGGCCTGGCGTTCCAGCTCCGGCCAGGTGCCGAAGCGGTGGGGCGACAGCTCGTTTCCGTAGGCGCGCAGATGCGCAGGGCAGGCGGGCTCCAACGCGATCAGCGCGTCGTAGTCCCGCGCGAGACGGGCCTCGGGGCGGGGCAGCACTTCGATCACCGCGCAGTGCGCCGCCTGCAATGCCGCAGAGCCGAGGCTGTCAGGGGCATGGGGGCGCAGCAGCAGATGGGCTGTCTCGAGGTGGTGCTGCACGGCCGCGCGGCGGCGCGGGACGGGGAGGGAGGCCGCCGGTGCCGCGCGCCAGAGCCGGGCGAGGCCAAGATGAGCCGAGGCGGCGATCAGCGCACGCATCGGGGCTTCCGTCGTGGGGCCGAGCGCCCGGCAGAACCCCGCCGCGATCCCGCGAGCCGCCTCTGCGTCCCCCTGTGCCACCGGGGCGCTGGCGCGGCAGAGGGTGTCCTGCACCGCACCGTCGCAGAGCAGCCGGCTGGCGGATGTGCCCGCCGGGGTCATCGCGCGCGCGCGGTCGGCGTCAGACAGGGCATCTACCAGCGCGGACCACTGCTCCTGCCGGGCGAGCCGCAGACCGTGGCGGAATATCTGCCGTCGCGCCTCGGTCTCACCGCTGATGGCGCGGATCGGGATGGCGACCGGCGGCGCGGTCGTGTCCGGCTTGTCGGAGCCTGTTCGCCGGGCGACAACGGCACGCTGATGGGCGCGCGCGAACAGCCGCCGGGGCAATTCGGGAAGCTGCGTGAGGAGGCGTGGAAGCTCATGGGGCATGCGGGTGACGCTGCGGAAGGATTCGGGCGCGGAGGCGGCGTTTCCCGGATCAGGCGGCGGCGAGACCACGGCGCCGCGGCGGCAAATTGTTCAAACCGTAGATGCCCGCCTTTGTCGAATAGCTTCGGAAAAACAAATACTTTTTGTCCCGATAGGCGGTCTGCCGCGCATAATACCGCGCGAGGCTTGCCGGAATTGTCCGGGATGGGCAAGTTCACCGGCATGCTGAACCGTTTCATTCCTGCCCTTGCGGCGCTGATGATCGCGCCGATGGCCCATGCGAATACCGGACCTGCCCCCGTGGCGCAGGCGGCCTTCGCGGTGACGGCCCCAACGATGCCCCGGGTTTCGCCGCATGCGATGCCCGACGCGCCGGAGTCGCTCCTTGCGGTCTCCGCCTCGCCGCGTCCGCTGGCCCGCCGCATGGCCATCCCGAAGGCCCGCTGGGGCACGTCGGGCGGGCGCAGCACCTGGTCGCTGGCAGTTCTCTCGTCGCTGCGCGGCCATGCGAACGCGCTGCCCGACGTGGTGCCGGCTGACATCGACACCTGGTGCCCGGCCTATGAGAGCGGATCGCGCGAACAGCGCGAGGCCTTCTGGCTCGGCCTCGTCTCGGCGCTGGTGAAGCACGAGAGCACCTTCAAGCCGACGGCTGTCGGCGGGGGCGGCAAGTGGATCGGGCTGATGCAGATTCTGCCCTCCACCGCACGGCTTTACGGCTGCCAGGCGACGACGGTTTCGGGTCTCAAGGACCCGCGCGCCAACCTATCCTGCGGCCTGCGCATCATGGCCCGCACCGTCGCCCGCGATGGCGTGGTCAGCGCCAACATGCGCGGCGTTGCTGCCGACTGGGGCCCCTTCCATTCGCGCAAGAAGCGCGAGGACATGATCGCCTGGACTCGCTCGCAGGCCTACTGCACCGGCATGGGCCGCTCGCTGCGCCCGGTCGAGCGCCCGGTGAGCCTGCTGCCCGGCATCATGGCGTCCAACGACATCGGCGCCGGCTCCGGCCCGCTGGTGCGGTCGCGCGCGCTGGATGCGAGCTATGCCAACACCTTCATCTCCACCAAGGGCCAATTGCTGGAGAGCGAAGGCTGATCTGCTGAAGATCGTTTCAGGAAATTAACGGGCGGGACCAATGATGGTTCCGCCCGATTTCGTTTCCACGATTCATTTCCGCGGGGTCGCGGCGTCCGGCAAACCGGGTCAGCGCCCGCCGCCGACGTCGAGGATGCTGCGAGTCACGTAGCCCGCGCGGTCCGACAGCAGCCACAGGATGCTCTCGGCCACTTCCTCGGGCGTGCCGGCCCGGCCCAGCGGCGGGGTGTGGCCGATGCGGGCGAGGCGGTCGGGCTCGCCGCCCTTGGCGTGGATGCCGGTCTCGATCAGCCCGGGGCGCACGGCGTTCACCCGGATGCCCTCGGACGCCAGCTCGTCGGCGAGGCCCAGGGTGAAGGTGTCGATCGCGCCCTTGGAGGCGGCATAGTCCATGTACTGCCGCGCCGAACCGAGCCGCGCCGCCACGGAACTGACGTTGACGACGCCGCCGCCGGCATGGGCGCGCATGTAGGCCACCGCCTGCCGGGCGACCTCTATAGCGCCGAAGACGTTGACCTCGAAGACCCGCCGCACCCGCTCGGGCGTCAGGTCCGCAAGCGATCCGGTCGGCGCGACGATCCCGGCGTTGTTCACCAGATCGAGCGGTCCCGGCGCCAGTGCGGTCAGCTCGGCGAAGAGCTCGGCCACCTGCGCATGATCCGAGACATCGGCGCCGATCACATGCGCCTCGGCACCCTGCGCGCGCACCTCTTCGGCCACCGCCTCGGCACCGGCCTTGTCGCGCCCGTAGTGCACCGCGACCCGCTGCCAGCCACGGGACGGGGCGAGGCGGCAGCAGGCCGCCCCGATGCCGGCGCTGCCGCCGGTGACCAGAAGTAGCCGGCTCACGACAGCAGCCGGGTGACCATCTCGGTCACGTCGCGCGACAGGCCGGGCTTGGCGGCGATGCGCTCGAGCTGCGCCTTCATCAGCTCGCGGCGCGTCTCGTCATAGCGTTTCCATGTCTGGAAGGCCGAGCACATGCGCGCGGTGGTCTGCGGGTTCTTCTCGTCGAGCTTGATCAGCCAGTCGGCGAGCAACTGGTAGCCCGCGCCGTCGATCCGGTGGAAGCCGGCGTGGTTCATCGCCAGCGCGCCCATCACCGCGCGGAAGCGGTTGGGGTTCTTCATGTCGAAGTCCGGATCCTCGGTCAGCGCCTTGGCGCGGTCGGCGGTCTCCGACGGGCCGGAGGCGGCGACCTGCAGGCCGAACCACTTGTCCATCACCAGCCGGTCGCCGTTCCACTGCGCGCGGAACTTCGCGAGGGCGTCCTCGCCCGCGCCTGCCTGCACGAGGCAGGCCAGCGCCGAGAGTTGCAGCGTCATATTGTCGGCGCTTTCGAACTGCGCCTTGGCGGCCTCGCCGCCATCAAGACGCGAGGTCAGCGCCAGCACGGCGGAGCCAAGCGCGCGCTTGCCGGATTGCTCTGCGTCGGGCTGGTAGGCTTCGGTGACCTTGGCTTCCTCGGCGAGCTGCGGCAGCAGCTTCGACCAGCGCTCGGCGCGGGTCTTCTTGAGGGTCTCGGTCGCGGTCCAGATCGCGTCGGGGTCGGGGGTCACGCCGCGCTGGTGCAGCACCTGCGCCAGCTCGGACTGCGTCGGGATGCCCAGCATCAGCGCGCGGTAGGCCGGGTCGAGCGCGCTGTCGCGGATCACCGCCTCCAGCCCGTCGAGCCATGCGGTGTCGGGCTCGGCCCCCTCGGTGATCATCGACACGAGGCATGCGCGGGCGAGGTCGCGGTTCGCCTCCCAGCGGTTGAAGCTGTCGGTGTCATGGGCAAGCAGGAAGGCGCGTTCTTCCTTGCTGCTTTCGCGCTCCAGCACCACCGGCGCGGAGAAGCCGCGCAGGATCGAGGGTACGGGCCTGGCGCTCAGCCCCTCGAAGGTGAAGCTCTGCTCGGCCTCTGTCAGTTCCAGCACTTTGGTCGGCAGCACCTCGTCGCCATTGGGCGAGAGCAGCCCCACGGCCACCGGGATCACCTGCGGCGCCTTGTCGGGCTGGCCGGGGGTGGGGGGCGTGTGCTGCTTGAGCGTCAGCGTGTAGGTGCCACCCTCGAAGGCCTCGGAGACGGCCACATGCGGCGTCCCGGCCTGCGAATACCAGCGCTTGAACTGCGAAAGATCGCGCCCGGTGGCCTCCTCGAAGACCTTCAGCCAGTCCTCGATGGTGGCCGCGTCGCCGTCGTGGCGCTCGAAGTAGAGGTCGAGCGCCCTGGCATAGCCCTCGTCGCCCACCAGCGTCTTGAGCATGCCGATCACCTCGGCGCCTTTCTCGTAGACGGTGGCGGTGTAGAAGTTGTTGATCTCCTGGAAGCTCTCGGGGCGCACGGGGTGCGAGAGCGGTCCCTGGTCCTCGGGGAACTGGCGGCCGCGCAGGTCGATCACGTCGGAGATGCGCTTCACCTCCTCGCCGCGCATATCGGAGGTGAACTGCGCGTCGCGGAAGACCGTCAGGCCCTCTTTCAGGCACAGCTGGAACCAGTCGCGGCAGGTGATGCGGTTGCCGGTCCAGTTGTGGAAATACTCATGCGCGATGATCGCCTCGATGCGCTCGAAGTTGGCATCCGTGGCGGTTTCGGGCGAGGCGAGCACGGCGGAGGAGTTGAAGATGTTTAGCCCCTTGTTCTCCATCGCGCCCATGTTGAAGTCATCCACGGCGACGATGTTGAAGATGTCGAGGTCGTACTCGCGGCCGTAGACCTCCTCGTCCCATTTCATCGACTTCTTCAGCGCTTCCATGCCAAAGGCGCATTTGCCCTCGTCTCCGGGACGCACCCAGAGGTTCAGCTCGACCTCACGGCCCGACATGGTGGTGAAGCTGCCGGGATGGTTGACCAGATCGCCGGCGACCAGCGCAAAGAGATAGGCAGGCTTCGGCCACGGATCGTGCCACTCGGCCCAGCCCTCGCCGCTGGCCTGCGGGTTGCCGTTCGACAGTTTGACCTTTTCGTCGCCTTCGATGCGCACGGTGAAGACCGACATCACGTCGGGGCGGTCGGGGTAGAAGGTGATCTTGCGGAAGCCCTCGGCCTCGCATTGCGTGCAGTACATGCCGTTCGACATGTAGAGCCCCTCGAGCGCGAAGTTCTCCACCGGCGCGATCTCGACCTCGGCCTCCCAGGTGAAGGCCCCATCGGGCACGGCGCAGGTGAGGCCGGTGTCGCTGATTTCGGGGATGACGGGAGTGCCGTCGATGGCGAAGGAGATCGGCTTGAGCTGCTCGCCGTGCAGGAAGAACGCCTGTTTCGGCGCGTCGGGGTTGGGCGCGAAGCGGATGCGCGAACGGACGCGGGTCGCCGTTGGCGCAAGCACGAAGGTCAGATGCACCTCTTCGGCGGTCCAGCCGAAGGGGGTGTAATCCTTGAGGTAGATGGTCTGGGGGCTTGCGTCCTTCATGGGCGTCTCCTTGCCTGAAGCTGTGGGCTGGCGCCTGCAGGAACCGGCGCGTCAGCGGGACGTTATGCCCATGAGAGGCGCGCGGCAACCGCTGCGCCGGTGAAATGCCAGTGACGCGCGGCAGGGCGTCGGGACGCGGCGGAGAGACGCTTCTCCGGCGCGGTCTTCGCCGGTCGTGCCGCGGGAAGGAGAGACCCATGTCCGCACCCGATACCAATACCAAGGCGCAGGAGAAACAGCACCGTGGACCGCTGCTCGGAATTTGGGGGGCGATGGTCGTTGTGGCGCTGCTGCTGGTGTGGTGGCTGGCCTACGCGACGAACGGCGAGGAGCCGGAGGCCGGTCAGGCCGCCGCACCGGACGCCGCTGTCCAGGAGGAGACCGCCCCGGCCGGCGATTGATCGCGAAACTTGATCCGTGGTGCCCTGCGGCTCAGTCGCAGCGCACCACGCCATTCGCATCCGTCGTACAGTTCTGTTGCGCGCGCCGGGTCGTGCTCGGCGGGCGTTTGGAGCTGACCGCGCCGCCCCGGTCCGAGGTCGCATCGCCCGGGGCGATGAGCGTTCCGCCATCGATATTGTCGCGCACGATGCCGTTGCGGTCGGTGGTCTGCGGCGCGTTGCGGCGCTCGCGGGTGATGCCGAGCTGATCGGTGGAGAAGGTCGAGGGGCCGGCACAGCGGGTGATGCCGTTCTTGTCTGCCACGCAGCCCTTGACCTGCGCGGCGAGCGGGCCGGGCAGGGCGACGGATGCGGCGGCCAGGGCCAGGGCAACGAGCAGGGGCTTCATGGCGGGTCTCCCGTTGGGGGCACCGCGGTCCGGTGCACCCCTTTCATATAGGAGACGAAGCCCGAAGCGCCAAACCGCGGCGGCGGCGAGACCCTGCGCTATTCCGCCGCGCGCATGGTGGTTTTCGCCCCGGGCGCGCCGGTGCCCTCGGCGTCGGGATCGTCCCAGAGGATCAGCGGCGCCTTCACCTTGCGGGCCTCGCGCTGCAGCGCCCAGTCCCGCGCAGCCCGGCTGCCGCGTCCGAAGGAGGCGATGGCCAGCAGCCGCGCCAGCCAGTGCGCGTAGGTCGACAGCCACACCCGCAGCGCCAGCATCGCGGGGGTGAAGACCAGCGTCAGCACCGTCGCGACCGACAGGCCGAAGACCACGGCCGAGGCCAGCGGCTTCCACCACAGCGAGGTCGGGGCGTTGATCGAATAGCCGCCGCCGAAGAAGTCGAGGCTGAGGCCGATCATCATCGGGAAGAGACCCGCGATGGTGGTGATCGTGGTCAGCAGCACCGGGCGGATGCGGTCCTCGGCGGTGCGCACGATGGCCTCGAGCCGCGGCATGTAGCGCGAGTAGTCCTGGAAGGTGTCGATCAGCACGATGTTGTTGTTCACCACGATCCCGGCCAGCGCCACGACCCCGGTCCCGGACATGATGATCGAGAAGGTCTGGTCGAGCACGATCATCCCGAGGAATACGCCCGCGGTCGAGAGCACCACTGCCAGAAGCACCAGCACCGAGTTGTAGAAGCTGTTGAACTGCGCCAGCAGGATGATGAACATCAGCCCCAGCGCGGCGGCGAAGGCCTGGGTCAGGAAGGCTTGGCTCTCCGCCTCCTCCTCCTGGTCGCCGGTCCATTCCCAGCTGATGCCAGGCGGGAACTCCGTGTCTTCGAGCAGGCTCGAGAGGGTGGCGATGCGCTCGTTGGCGGTGACCGGCGCAGTCGAGAGCGTGCCGTCCACGGCGGCCCGGCGGATCGCATCGCTGTCGCTGCCCTCTTCGGTGCGGGTGATCTCGTAGGTGGTTCCGTGCACGGTGAGCGCGCCGCCCTCGGCCTCGCGCCCGTAGCCGAACGTCTCTTCGCCCGAGGTGAACTTCACCAGCCCGTCGACCACGCCGGCCTTCACGTCGAAGTAGCGCTTACGGCCCTCGCGGTTGATCTCGGCGAGCTTGGGCACCGGGGTGCGTGTGATGAAATGCGACAGCGGGATCAGCCCGTCGGTGGTGCGCACACGCAGGTTGTCGAGGGTCGAGAGCACGCGGTCTTGCTCGGGCAGGCGCACGCGGATGTCGATCTCCTCGTCGGAGCTGTCGACGGGCATGGTGTCGAGCGTCACGCCGCGGGTGACAAGCTGTACCATCGCGCCCACCGTGGCGACATCGGCGCCGTAGCGCCCGGCCTCCTCCACGTCGACGTCGATCTGCCAGTCGATGCCGGGCAGGGGGCGGGTGTCCTCGATCAGCCGCAACCCGGCCATGGCGTCGAACTCGGCGCGCGCGGTTTCGGTCGCGGCCAGCAGGTCCTCCCAGTTGTCGCCCTTGAGCCGCAGGTGCACCGGCTTGGCCGAGGCCGGTCCCATGGCGAGGTTGAGGATCTCTGTCTCGATGCCGGGGATGGTGGCCAGTTCCGCGCTCAGCTCGGCGAGAACGATGTCGCCGTCGAGCTCGGGCCGGTCGCGGCGGTCCTCCCAGGGGACGACCTCGAGCTGGATCTGCCCGATGGTGTCGGTGGGCGGCTGCGCGCCGCCGGTGTTCGATTCCAGCCCGCCGTCGCCGGCAAAGGCAAAGGCGGTCTCGATGCCCGGGTGCTGCAGCACGATCGCTTCGGCCCGCTTCACCAGCGCGTCCTTCTCGGCCAGCGAGAGGTTGCCGCGGGCGCGCACGTAGACGATGGCCTGCTCGGGCTCGCTCTCGGTGAAGAACTCGGTGCCGTTGTTGTTCTGACCGTAGTAGCCAAAGACCGAGATGACGAAGAAGATCACAGCGCCGATGGTCACCAGCGGCATCACCGGGTTGCCGGTGACGAACTGGATCACCCGCCCGAAGACCGAGCGGCGGTAGGTTTTGCCGACTTTGCTGCGTCTGCGCTCGATCTGCGCCGCGTCGAGGGTGATCGAGGCCATGACGGCAAAGAGCAGGAACAGCACGATCCCCGGCACCCGTGCGCCGCGCCCCTCGATCAGCGTGAAACCGAGGAACGATGGGTTCAGCACCAGCAGCGCCCCGAGCAGCATCCCGCCAAGCGCCACCGGCACCAGCGCCGCGCGGGCGGGCCAGCCCTCGACCCGCTTGCGCAGGGTGAGCGAGGCATTGTGCAGCAGCCGCGAGAAGCGCCCCGACACGCCGCCCATCACCGGCAGGTAGACGAGCGCCACGATCAGCGAGGCCGAGAGCACGAAAATCAGCGTCACCGGCAGCATGCCCATGAACTCGCCCGCGACCCCGGGCCAGAACAGCATCGGCAGGAAGGCGCAGAGCGTGGTGGCGGTGGAGCTGACGACGGGCCAGAACATCCGTTTCGCCGCCTCGACGTAGGCGTGCATCGGCCCGACGCCGTCGGAGATGCGCTTGTCGGCGTATTCGACCACCACGATCGCGCCATCGACCAGCATGCCCACGGCGAGGATCAGGCCGAACATGACGATGTTCGACACGGTGATGCCCATCACCGCCAGCAGCACGAAGCACAGCAGGAACGACGTGGGGATGGCAAAGCCCACGAGCAGCGCCGCGCGGGTGCCGAGCGAGCCCAGCACCACGATCATCACCAGCGCGATGGCGGTCAGCACCGCGCCTTCGAGCTGGCTGACCATCGAGTCGACGATGCGCGACTGGTCGTTGCTTTCCTCGACCACCACCGTGGCGCGCAGCTCTTCGGGCCAGCCCTGCTGGGCCTCGGCCACGGTTTCGCGCACCTGCGCGGCAGTATCGATCAGGTTGAAGCCCTTGCGCTTGACCACCTGCAGCGCCACCGCCGTGTCGCCGTTGAACCGCGCGGTGCCGGTGCGGTCCTCGAAGGTGAGGCGGATGTCGGCAAGATCGCCCAGCGTCACCACCCGCTCGCCGTTCACCTTGATCGGCAGGTCGAAGATGTCCTGCGGCTCGCGGAAGCTCGAGGGGATCTTCACCGAGAAGGTGCCGCGCTCGGAACGCACCTCGCCCGCGGCGATGAGCTGGTTGTTGTTCTGGACGGTCTGGATCAGCTCGCTGGCGGTGACATTGTAGCTCTCCAGCTTCAGCGGGTCGATCACCACCTCGACCATCTCGTCGCGGTTGCCGGCGATGCCCGCTTCCAGCACCGAATCCAGCGCCTCGACCCGGTCCTGCAGATCCTTGGCGACCTGCGCCATGGTGCGCTCGGGGAGCGGGCCGGTGAGCGAGACGATGATGATCGGGAACTCCGAGAAGTTGATCTCGGAGATGGTGTATTGCTCGGCCCCCTCGGGGAACTTGGCCTGCGCCTTGGTCATCGCGTCGCGCACCTCGGCCATGGTCTCGGTGCGGTTCCAGCCGAATTCGAACTCCATCGCGACGCCGGCGTAGCCCTCCGACGCGACGCCGCTGATCTTGTCGAGCCCGTCGATGTCCGAAAGCTCGGTCTCCATCGGCTTGACCATCAGCGTCTCGGCGTCCTCGGCCGAGATGCCGGGGAAGGGCACCGACACGAAGAGCGCCGGGATCTCGATGTCCGGCTCGCCCTCTTTCGGCAGGGTGATATAGGCGAAGGCCCCCGCCACGATCGACAGGACGATGAAGGCCAGCACCATGCGGGCGCGCTGCGCCGCCCAGTCGACGATGCCTGTCACTGGAGGATCTCCTGATAGCTCGGCGCGACGGGCACGCCGTCGGTGACATACTCCTGTCCAAGGGTGATTACGTCGACGCTGTCGGGCAGCCCGGCGATCCAGACGCCCTCGGGAGTGTCGCGCAGGATGCTCACCGGCACGAACTTCGCGGTCTGCTCGGCGCTCACCGTGCGCAGCCCCATGCGGCCCGCGTCGTTCAGCGTCAGCGCGCTCTGCGGCAGCAGGTGCGCCAGCGCGCCATCGGCCTCGATGAGGATGCGCGCGGTCTGGCCGGCGCGCAGGGTCAGGTCGGGGTTGTCCAGCGTGACCTCGATGCGGAAGGTGCGGGTGGTCTCGTCGGCCTGCCGCGACACGAAGGTGACGGTGCCGACCCGCGTTTCGCCGCCGGTGAGCTGCGCCCCGGCGCGGGCGCCGAGATGGATGCGCGCCACGTCGGCCTCGGGCGCGTAGCCCACCAGCCGGATCGGGTCGAGCTGCAGCACATGGGCGCAGGTGGCGTTGCCGGTCGTGCTCATCAACAGCCCGAGTTCGGCGGTGTCGCTTTCCAGCACGCCGCCGAAGGGCGCGGTGATCGTCAGGTTCTCGACCGCCTTGCGGGCGCTGGCGACGGCGGCCTCGGCGCTCTGGATCGAGGCCTCGAGGCTGTCGGTGCCGGCGCGGGCCGATTCCAGCCCGGCCTCGGCGCTGCGCACGCTGGCCTCGGCGGCGCGCATCTTGGCCTCGGCGGAGGCGACGGAGGTGCGCGAGGAGTAGCCGCCCTGCGACAGCTCGCGCGCGGCGGTGAGGTTGATATCGGCCTCGGCCACCGCGGCCTTTGCCTGCGCCAGCACGGCCTCGGCCTCGGGCAGGGCGGCCTCGACCTGCGGGCGCTGCGCCCGGGCCTCAGCCAGCCGCGCCTCCGCCTCGACCAGCGCCGCGCCGGTGGTGCCGGGGTCGAGCTTGCACAGCACTTCGCCCTCTTCGACGAGGCTGCCCTTGCGCAGCGGCGTGGAGATCACCCGGCCGGAGGCCTCGGACAGCACCTCGACCTCGCGCGAGGGCCGGGTCTCGCCGCGCAGCAGCACCGCGTCGTCGATCTGCTGCGCCTGCGAATGCCGGGCCATGACCGAAACCGCGCCGGGGGCGGCCTCCGCCGGGGCGCTTTCGGTGGGCTCGGAGGCGTCCGAGACGGTCTCGGACGTCTCTTCGGGCGCCCCGCCGTGTACCCAGCCCATGAGCCGTTCGCGGTCGAGGACCACCGCGTAGAGCGCCGCCGCGACGAGAATGGCGGTGAGGATCGAAATCAACTTCATGGTGGTCTTCCAAAGTACTGGCCGAATACTGGCCGAAGTGCCGGCCTTTTGGCGGGCCCCGGTTTGGGGAACCTTACGTGCGGGCTGCACGATTGGACCATTCCCGGGGGCCGGCCTGCGCAAGCTGGCGCGCGGAACGGGGGGTATGCCGGGAATGTGTGCAGACGTGACTAAACTCTCCAGTTCAGAATAGAGGAATTGCAAAACCGATCAAGCGGCCTTCTGTCGCGCTGGCATCGGGGGCGGGGGCTGGCCGATCCGGCAATGGTGTCGCGGGCTTGGCCTTGGCAGCCTGCGCCTGCCGCGCTAAGAGGGGGCAACAATCGAAAGGTGAGGCAGCCCCGTGAGCAATACCGACAGTTTCATCGACGAGGTGACCGAGGAGGTCCGCCGCGACAGGCTCTTCGCGCTGCTCAAGCGCTACGGCTGGATCGGCGTGGTGGCGGTGCTGGCGATCGTCGGCGGCGCGGCCTGGCGCGAGTACAGCGCGGTGCAGCGGCAGGCGCAGGCCGAGGTCTTCGGTGATGCGCTGCGCGGCGCGCTCGAGGCGGATGCCGCGGCCGACCGCGCCGCGGCGCTGACCGAGGTGACGGCGCCCGGCGCCGAGGCCGCGGTGGTGACCGACCTGCTTGCCGCCTCCGAGCTCGCCTCCGCCGAGGACGGGGCCGCCGCCACGGCGCTGCTCGACGAGGCCGCGGGCAATGGCGAGGTGCCGGAGATCTACCGCGAGATCGCCGCCTACAAGGCGGTCAGCCGCAGCGACTCCGGGCTTTCGGACGACGAGCGCCGCATTCGCCTCGAGGCGCTGGCAGTGCCCGGCAAGCCGCTGCGCCTGCTCGCGGAAGAGCAGCTTGCGCTGCTCGACATCAAGGCCGGCGACAGCGACGCCGCGCTGGAGAAGCTGCAACGCATCCTTGAAGATTCCGAGATCACCGCGGGCTTGCGCCAGCGTGCGGCGCAGTTGATTGTGGCGCTCGGCGGCACGCCCGATGCGGGCTGACCCCGCGCAGCGGGCCGCGGCAAGAACCAAGTACGACGGGGGCAGTGTTTTGCGCATTACCACGATTTCCGCGGCGCTTCTGGGGCTGACGGCGCTGGCCGCCTGCGAACGGCCCGAGGCGGTGCTGCCCGGAGAGCGCCTCGGCGCGCGGGAAATTCTCGAGTCCGGCGGTCCCGATGGGGCGATCCCGGCGAACCGGGCGCAGGCCATCTCGCTCGGCGCGATGAGCGCCGGACGCGCGGCCCAGAGCCCGGTGTCTCCCTTTGCCCGCAGCAACCACGCGGCGCTCTCGCTGCCGCTGCAGCCGGTCTTCGCCACCGAGATCGGCCAGGGCGACACGCGCCGGAACCGGCTCAACGCCGATCCGGTCTCGGATGGCAGCCGCATCTTCACCATGGATTCCGCCCATACGGTCAGCGCGGTGAGCGCTTCGGGGCAGGTGCTGTGGCAGCGCAGCATGGTGCCCTCGCGCGATCAGGCCTCGCAGGCACAGGGCGGCGGGCTCGCGCTCGAGGGCGGGCGGCTCTACGTCTCCTCGGGCTTCGGCACCCTGACCGCGCTCGACGCGGCAACGGGCGGCGAGGTCTGGACCCAGAAGCTCGGCGGCACTGCCACCGGCGCGCCGACGGTGCGCGGCGGGCTGGCCTATGTCACCTCGGCGGATTCCACAGGCTGGGCGATCGAGACCGCCACCGGCCGCATCCGCTGGCGCATCGACTACGCCGAGGACTACACCAATGTCGCCGGCGCGCCGGCCCCGGCCACCGATGGCGAGATGGTGGTCTTCTCCTTCGGCTCGGGGGCGCTGCAGGCGGCCTTCCGGCAGGGCGGCCTGCGCCGCTGGAGCGCCGACGTGGCGGGCAGCCGCAACGGCAATGCGCTGGCCTCGATCACCGATATCACCGGCGATCCGCTGATCTCGAACGGCGTGGTCTACGCGGGCAACCATTCGGGCCGGGTGGTGGCGCTGTCGCTCTCGAGCGGCGAGCGGCTCTGGACCGCGCGCATGGGGGCGCTGGATCCGGTCTGGCCGGCGGGGGATTCGGTGTTCCTCGTCTCCGACCTCAACCAGCTTGTGCGGCTCGACGCGCGCACGGGGGCACAGATCTGGGCGGTGGACCTGCCGGGGTACAAGCCGGAGCGCACGCCGCAGAAACGCCGCGACAGCGCCTTCGTCAACCACGGGCCGATCCTCGCGGGTGGGCGGCTGATCGTGGCCTCCTCCGACGGGCTGATCCGCGCCTTCGACCCGGCCTCGGGCCAGCTGGTCGGCACGACGGCGATCGAGGGCGGGGCGACGACCCGGCCGATCGTCGCCAACGGCACGCTCTACGTGGTCTCCTCGGAGGGCGTGCTGCACGCCTATCGCTGAGCCTTCGAGACCTCGGCAACGGACACGGGCGGCACCGCGGGGCGGGCCGCCCGTTTGCTTTTGCGGCAAGCGGGGGAGGGCGAGCTAGGCGACCGGGCCGGGCGCCTCGCGGCGGCGGCAGCGGTCGAGCAGCGGCGGCAGGACACTGCGCAGCTCCTGGCTGTCGGGCGTGTGGCGGTATTCGAAGGCGCTCTGTCCCGGTGACAGCCGCGCCGCGAGGTAGTCCGCGCCGGTGGCGTAGATCAGCACGTCCGCGCCGGCGATCTTGGCGCGGGCCGCCTCGCTCTCGTCGCCGCGCACCACCATGCTCAGGCGGCAGACATGCGGCGCGTAGCGCATGACGTTTGCCTTCATCATCGACACGTAGGTGGGAAAGTAGGAATAGCCGACCACCGAGGCCTCGGGCGGGATCGCGGCCAGCGCCACGCGGGTCGCCTCGTTGGGGATGACGGTCAGGCCGAGGACCTCGGCATGCGGAAAGAGTTCGCGCGCCTGCGGCAGCAGGGTCCGGGGCGCCAGCACGATATCGAACTCCTGAGGCGGATTGCCGGCGATCTCGTCGATGAGCATGGGCTCGATACTGTCGCCGGGCGCGAGATGCGGCCGCACGTCGGCGGCATAGGCGCGGGTGGCCTCGGCGAAATTGCCCAGCATCAGCACCCGCACCGGGCGGGCGTTGCGCGGGCGGTCCATGCCGATGCGCGTCGCGAGGTCGGCGCGGTCGATGCCGCAGTCGCGGGCGAGGGCGATGAGGTTGGTGATCGCCCGCTCGAGCGCCTGGAACTTCTCGGGATCAACGACCGGAGCGTTGGGGCTTACGAAGGTTCCGGAGCCGACGCGCCCCTCGACGTGGCCGGCGGTCTGCAGCGCGGCGTAGACGTTGCTGACCGTGACCGGCGAGAGGTTCAGCTGCCGCGCCAGCGCCCTGACCGAGGGCAGCCGGGCGCCGATCGGCAGCTCGCCGGCGGCGATGCCGAATTCGAGCGCGCCGCGCAACTGCTGCGGAACACCGACACTGGAGTCGGGGTCAATCGCGTTGGCGATGCGGGCCAGGGCGTCGTCGAGTTGTGCCTGTCTGGATGTCATGGCGTGTCATTGCTGAAAAGAGCTTTTGCTGACAAGGGATTGAAACACGTATATATCCATCTGAATACAAAATAAGATGTGTCAGGCCAGCATATCACATGGCGGGCGACCGTCCTGCGCGATTTTGGGTCAGCCGTGCCCGTCAGGGTCGCGTGGCGCAGCGCAACCGGGTTGTGACGGGACTGGCAGGACACGGAAAAAGGGCGCCACGTTGCGGCGCCCTTTCACTTGCTTCGGGGAAGAGAGGGTCAGACCAGACCTTCGGCCTGCACCCACTCCCAGCCGCGGTCGAGCGCGCGGCCGAGACGGGCGAGGATCTGGTCGATGTCCTCTTCGGTGACGATCAGCGGCGGGCAGAGGGCGACGGTCTCGTAGACCGCGCGCAGGATCAGCCCCTCTTCGGCGCAGAACTTCACCACCTGCGGCGCGACCTTGCCCGCGGGCTCGAAGCTGAGGCGCTTCTCTTTGTCCTTGGCCATCTCGATGCCGCCGATGAGGCCGACGCCGCGGACCTCGCCGACCAGCGGGTGATCGGCGAACTTGCGCAGGCCCTCCTGGAACTTCGCCTCGAGACGGGCGGCGTTGCCCATCAGGTCCTGCTCCTCGATGATCTTGAGGTTCTCGAGGCCGACGGCGCAGGCGACGGGGTGACCCGAGCCGGTGAACCCGTGGCCGAAGGTGCCGAGCTTGGCGGTGTGATCGGCGATGGTGTTGTAGACCTTGTCGTTCACGATGATCGCCGCCAGCGGCATGTAGGACGAGGTGAGCTGCTTCGATGTCACCATGATGTCGGGGGTGAAGCCGTACTTCTGGCAGCCGAAGGGGGTGCCGCAGCGGCCGAAACCGTTGATGACCTCGTCCGAGACCAGCAGGATGTCGTACTTGTCGCAGAGCGCGCGGATGCCGGGCCAGTAGCCCTCGGGCGGGGTCATCACGCCACCGGCGCCCATCACCGGCTCGCCGATGAAGCCGGCAATGGTCTCGGGGCCTTCTGCAAGGATGGTGTCCTCGGCTTCCTTCAGCAGGCGCGCGGTGAACTCGGCCTCGCTCTCACCCTCCTCGGCCCACTTCCAGTAGTGCGGGCAGGTGAGGTGGGTCACCGGGATCGCCGGCAGGTCGAAGTCCTTGTGGTTCGCCGGCAGGCCGGTGAGCGAGCCCGAGGCGATGGTGATGCCGTGGTAGGCCTTGTTGCGGGCGAGGAACTTCTTCTTCTCGGGGCGGCCGAGCGCGTTGTTGTAGAACCAGACCATCTTTATGACGGTGTCGTTCGCCTCGGAGCCGGAGTTGGTGAAGAACACGCGGTCCATGCCCTCGGGGGTCATCTCGGCCAGCTTCTCGGCGAGGCGGATCGACGGTTCATGCGCCTTGTGGGCGAAGGTGTGGTAATAGGGCAGCTCGGCCATCTGCTTGGCGGCGGCCTCGACGAGGCGCGGCTGCGAGAAGCCGACGGCCACCGACCACAGGCCCGCGAGCCCCTCGATGTATTCCTTGCCCTCGGAATCGTAGACGTGGACGCCCTCGCCCCGGGTGATGATCATCGGCCCCTGCTCCTCGTGGAGGCGCATGTTGGTATAGGGGTGCATGCTGTGCGCGATGTCCGAGGCATGCAGCGAGTTGGGGATCTTGTTCATCTGTTAACTCCGAAATCCTGTGGTGCGCGCCATCAGGCTGCGCGCGGGTCCTTGCCGAGAAAACCTCCCATGAAGGAGGTCAGCGACGTGGTCAGGTCGGGCGAGAGATAGCCGCCTTCCTGGACGATCACCGTGGGGAGCCCCGCCTCGGCAATCCGGCGGCCCGCTTCGGCGAAACCATCGAAGCTCACCTTCATGCCGTCAAGGGGGTCATTCTCATGCGCGTCGAGGCCGAGGCTGACCACCAGAGCGCCCGGCGCATAGGCCTTGATGCGCGCGATCCCGTCGTCCACGGCGGCGAGCCAGCCGGGGGTCGTGGTGCTGCGCGGCAGCGGCAGGTTGAGGTTGAAGCCCTGGCCCTCGCCGCTGCCCGTCTCATGGGCGTAGCCGGTGTAGAACGGGTAGTAATTCGAGGTCTCCGCATGGACCGAGACCATCAGCACGTCGGCGCGGTCGTAGAAGATCGCCTGCGTGCCGTTGCCGTGGTGCACGTCGATGTCGAGCACCGCCACGTGGGGGTGCGCCCGGCGCAGGTGCTGCGCGGCGATGGCGGTGACGTTCATCAGGCAATGTCCGCCCGCAACGTCATCGGTGGTGTGGTGCCCGGGCGGGCGGCAGAGCGCATAGGCGGCGCGCTCCCCGGCCATCACCGCCTCTGCGGCGGCCACGGCGCAATCGGCGGCGCGGCGGGTGGCCTCCCAGCTCTTCGGGCCGATCGGGGCGGAGGTGTCGGACATGTGCCAGCCGGCGCGGGCGATGATGGTTTCGGGGTAGCTGGTGACCGATCCGCGCGGAAAGACGTTGGGCACCACCTCGGGACCGGCCCCCGGCAGCTTCTGCCACTCCTCCCAGCCGGTCTCGAGAAAGCGCAGGAATTCAGGCGTGTGCACCGCCTCGAGCGCCGCGCGCGGCGCCTCGGGCGGGCTTTCGGTGCCGAGGCCGAGTTGCTCGAGCCCCTTGAGCAGCAACGTCGCGCGCTCGGCCCGTTCGGCGTTGCGCACCACGGTGCCATGGGTGAGGCGGAAGCTGGGGTCGTGGCCCTCGGTCTCCGGGGCGTAGAAACATTTCATCGGCTCGACCTCCGTGCGGCATTGTTTTTTCTGCTCCGAGTGGTAGCGGCTGCCTTGGCGCTTGTCGATGGAGCCGGCCGGAGCTTGCGCTTGCCGCCCGCGCGATGCCTGCTTGGCGGGCAGGCGAAGGCTTTGGCGCGCAAGCCCTTTCCTTGCCGTGCGCCGCGCTCTAGATTGGGCGCATGAGCCTCGCCGACGTCGTCGCCTCCGAGCTGCCGCCGCAGATCAATCCGGCCCTCCCGCCGCCCGCCTTCACCGCGGAGCAGGCCGAGCATCTCATTGCCTGCCCGCTGTGCGACACGCTGCACGAGGAGCGCGACATCGCTGTCGGCGAAACCGCGCGCTGCACCCGTTGCCACGAGATCCTCGAGGCCCCGCGCAGCATGGCGATGACCCGGATCATCATGCTGGCGCTCTCGGCGCTGGTGCTGATGGTGGCGGCAATGTTCTTTCCGTTTCTCGAGCTATCGGTGGCGGGTCGGGTGCAGCGCAGCTCGTTGCTCGACACGATCCTCGCGTTTTCGAGCGGGATGACCGCGCCGCTGACCATCGCCATGGCCTCGCTGATCGTCATCCTGCCCTCGATCCGCTTCCTGTCGCTGGTCTACGTGCTGGCGCCCATGGCCTTCGGCCACCGCCCGGCGCGCCATGCCGAGTTCTTCTTCCGGCTCGCCGACCACCTGCGCCCCTGGGCGATGGCCGAGGTGTTTATCGTCGGCGTCGCCGTGGCGCTGGTGAAGGTGGCGGGCCTCGCGCATCTGTCGATCGGCCCGGCCTTCTGGGCATTCGTCGCACTGGTGATTGTCACCGTGCTCAAGGACACCTTCATGTGCAGGGTCACCGTATGGAAGACGCTGGAAACGCGCCGGTCCTGACCGCGCGCCGTGCGGGCATGATCGCCTGCACCGAATGCGGCAAGGTCCACGTGCCGGGCCCCGAGCGCTGCGAGCGCTGCGGCTCGCACCTGTCGAGCCGCGACGAGACCTCGCTGCAGCGGGTCTGGGCCTGGCTGGGGGCAGGGCTGGTGGTCTACGTGCCGGCCAATGTCTACCCGATGCTGAAGACCACGCTGCTCGGCAAGACCACCGACAGCACGATCTTCGGCGGGGTGGTGGACCTGATGCACCACGGCTCCTACGGCATCGCCGGGATCGTCTTCTTCGCCTCGATCATGATCCCCGTCGCCAAGTTCATCGCCATCGCCTATCTCGCGCTGAGCGTGACCCACCGGGTGAAGCTCTCGCCCGGCAAGCGCCAGCATCTCTACGAGGTGGTGGAATTCGTCGGCCGCTGGTCGATGATCGACGTCTTCGTGGTGGCGATCCTGGCCTCGCTGGTGCAGTTGGACTTCGCCGCCGCGATCAATCCCGGGATTGCGGCGATCAGTTTTGCACTTTCCGTTGCATTCACAATGCTTTCGGCGCAGAGCTTCGACCCGAGGCTGATCTGGGATGCGAGTGAGGAACCCGAGCAATGAGTGACCCGAAACCGGCGCAGATGTCGGTCGAGCCCAAGCGCCGCTCCGTCTGGCGCAACCTCTCGCTGGTCTGGCTGGTGCCGCTGGCCGCCATCGCGGTGACGCTGTTCATCGCCTGGCAGAGCTTTGCCGAGCGCGGCGCGCTGATCGAGATCACCTTCGAGAACGCCGCCGGGATCACCGCCGAGGAAACCACCATCCGCTACCGCGACGTGATCGTCGGCACGGTCGAGGAGGTGGTGTTCTCGGACGACCTCGCAGAGGTTCGGGTGAGCGCGCGCATCGATCGCAACGTCGCCGACTCGCTGCCCAGCGATGCCGAGTTCTGGGTGGTCCGCCCCGAGGTCTCGGCCTCGGGCATCACCGGCCTGTCGACCGTGCTGTCCGGCGTCTACATCGAAGCCGGATTCACCCCGCAAGAGGGCGCCTCGGCCCGCAGCTTCCGCGGCCGCGACGACACGCCCTTGGTCCGTCCGGGCGTCAAGGGCACCCGCATCACCATCCGCGCCGACGACGGCTCGCAGCTCTCGGCGGGCGCACCGATCTTCTACCAGGGAATCGAGGTCGGCCGGATCGAGACGCCGCGCCTGCTCGAGCGCGGCAACGGCGTGGTGGTCGACGCCTTCATCGAGGCGCCCAACGACCGCCGCATCACCACCGCGACGCGGTTCTGGGACACCTCCGGCTTCTCGGTGAACTTCGGCCCCTCGGGGCTCAACCTCTCGGTCGGCTCGGTCGCGGCGCTGATCCGCGGCGGCATCGCCTTCGACACGGTGGTGTCGGGCGGCAGCGCGGTGCCCGCGGGCTATGCCTTCGACCTTTACGATGACGAATCCGCCGCCCGTGACAGCCTGTTCTCTGAGACCATTTCCAACGCCGTGGAGCTGACCGCCGAGTTCGACGAATCCGTGCGCGGGCTCGAGGTCGGCTCTTCCGTCACCTATCGCGGCCTGCGCGTGGGCCGGGTCACCGACATCGGCGCCTTCATCGACGGCGAGGGCGAGCAGCAGACCGTGCGGCTGCGCACCACGCTCTCGATCGACCCGCGTGCGCTCGGGCTCGAGCAGGAGGCGCCGCAGTCCGAGACCATCGCCTTCCTGTCGAACGCCGTGAAGAACGGGCTGCGTGCGCGGCTTGCTTCGCAGAACCTGTTCAGCCAGTCGCTGGTGGTGGAGCTGGCCGAGATCCCCGACGCGGAGCCCGCCACCTTCGGCATCTTCGCGCAGGACGCGCCGCTGATTCCCTCGGTCGAGTCGGACCTGCCTGACATCACCGCCACCGCCGAGGGCCTCTTCCAGCGCATCAACGACCTGCCGGTCGAGGACCTGCTCGACCAGGCTATCGACACGCTCGCCTCGATCGAGAACTTCACCGCCAACCCGCGGCTGCGCGACGCGCCCGACGCGGTGATCGGCCTGCTCGAGGATGCCCGCGGGCTGATCGGCAACGAGGAAATCCAGGCCATTCCCGGCGAGCTGCGTGGCACCGTGGCCGAGCTGCGCGGGGTGATCGAGGACATGCGCTCCGCCGGAGCCGTGCAGCAGCTGGTCTCGGCACTCGAGGCGGCGGAGGCCGCGGCCGACGAGGTCACCGGCGTTGCCGGCTCGGTCGACGAGTCCATGGCCGGCGTGCCGGGGCTGCTCGAGGATCTGCGCGCGCTCACCCAGAAGGCGACGGCGCTCGATCTCGAGAGCTTCATCGCCGATGCCGGGCAATTCCTCGATGGTGCCGGCAAGTTCGTCGATCAGGACAGCACCCGCCAGCTCCCCGCCGACCTTTCGGCGATGCTGCAGGAGGCGCAGGGCGCGCTTGCGGAGCTGCGCGCCGGCGGGGTGATCGAGAACACCAATGCCACGCTCGCCTCCGCGCGCGATGCCGCTGCCGCGGTCGAAGAGGCCGCCGCCACGCTGCCCGAGCTGTCGAACCGCATCCAGCGGCTGGTCGCAGAGGCGGAGTCTGTGATCTCGGGCTACGATGGCAACTCCGCCTTCAACCGCCAGACGGTCTCGGCGCTGCGCGAGGTGCAGACCGCCGCCGAGGCGCTGAACCGGCTCGCCCGCTCGATTGAACGCAACCCCAACTCGCTGCTCTTCGGCCGCTGACAGGAGACCCCGCATGCGCTTCAAGACGACCCTTCCGCTTCTGCTGCTGCCGATGCTCGCCGCCGCCTGCAGCGGCCCCGAGCCGCGCTACCGGATGGACAGCGCGCCGCCTGCCGCCTCGATGCGCCTCGCCGTCGGCACGCTGGAGGTGCGCGAAGTCTCGCTGCCGGCCTATGCCGATGCCTCGGAGATTCTGCTGGAGGATGCCAGCGGGGCGATGACCCAGGTCGAGGACGCGCTCTGGGCCGACGACCCGCGCCGCGCGATGACCCAGACGCTGGCCGAGCGGCTCGGCGTGATCAGCGGCGCCACGGTGGCGGCGGAGCCCTGGCCGCTCGAGGAGCCGGCTCAGGCCGCGGTGCACGTGCGCGTCTCCGAGGCGGTGGCCAGCGCCTCCGGCAGCTTCCGCCTCAAGGGCCAATACGCGCTGTCCTCCTACGACCGGGTGATCCGCGAGCGGGTGAGCCGCTTCGAGATCACCGTGCCGCTGCAGGCCGCCAGCGCGGGGGCCATCGCCGATGCCGCGGGCCGCGCGACCGCCCAGCTCGCCGACCGGATCGCCTCCGACCTCGCGCGCTGAGGCGCGGCGCCTCTCCTGCACATCTGCGTGCCGGGCCGGTGGCCCGGTGCTCCCGGCGTGGTGGTGGCCCTTCGGTGGGATGCATTCAATAACTGCCGCGGATTGAGGCATCTAGATCACGCCACTGTGGCATTCTTGCTAGAATGTTGGCGCTCTCATGCCCCGGCCTCTCAGCTTCCCTTGCGGCAGTGTGAGCACCACTCTACGGCGAATAGTGCAAAAGAATTTTGCACTCGCTCTTGGCGAGAGAACAGAAAGTCGTCGCCGTAGCATCGGTTGTCCTGCAGTTGGGTGCACCGGCCCGGCGCGCGGCGGCCATGCGGAAGAAGCGACCGCAGAGGCAGCATGCTCAGAGACAAGAACAAGTATTTCACGAAAGCGCCCGAAACCTGGGTCGAGGTGCCCTCGGACTACAAGGCCTCGGCCAAGTGGTCGCCGCGGATTGGTGAGTTTTTCCCGAATTTCTCTGGCCAGTCCACCATGGGGCAGATCACCTTCCATCCCTATATCTCCGGCAGCTGGACGATCTTCTTCAGCATCGCGGATCCGTTCTCCGAGATCTGCACCAAGGAGTTGGCCCGGATGACGCTGGTGCAGGACGGGCTGCGCCGCGCCGGGATCCGCACCGTCGGCATCTCGCGCAACAGCGTGGCCGAGTTGGAGCGCTGGTGCGAGCTGGTGTCCAACCGCAGCGGCAAGCCGGTGAGCTTCCCGGTCATTTCCGACCCCGATGGGCTGCTGACCGATACCTTCGGGATGATCCACCCGCATGCGGATCCGGACACCACGATCCGCAAGACGATGATCATCAACCCGCAGCTCAAGGTGAGCATGATCTTCGAATACCCGCTCTATATCCCGCGCTCGACGAAGGAGCTGCTGCGGGCGCTCGAAGCGGCGCGAAGCTACTTCCGCGACGTGGAAGCCAAGTAACCCCCCGTTCCGCGGAGGGGCGACGATGCCTGACGGGAGGCGGCCGCGATCCGGCTCCGGTCAGGCATCCTCCGCCGGTCCTGCGACCGCGCACGCCGAGCCCCACCGGGCGGCATTGCGCTGGCGGCAATGTTGGGATTATGTCCGGACATGAATCTTTCCACACTGTCGCTGCGCATGATCTTCACCACCGGCTGCCTGCTGATCGCGGGCGGAATCGGGGGATGGCTCGCACAGCTCGCCCATCTGCCCATGCCCTACATGTTGGGCTCGCTCTTCACCTCCGGCATCGCCGTGGCGCTGTTCCAGAAGAGCGCGCTGGCCGACTATGCCTACCCGATGAAGTTCCGGACCCTGTTCATCGGCCTGATCGGGGTGATGATCGGCACGCAGGTGACCCCGGAGGTCTTCGCCCTGCTGCCCGAGCTGCCGCTGACGCTCTCGGCGCTGGCCGTCTTCGTGGTGCTCTGCCAGGCGGGCAACTTCCTGATCTTCCACCGCCTCGGCGGCTATGACCGGGCCACCGCCTTCTATGCCGGGGCGCCGGGCGGGCTGATGGAGAGCCTGGTGCTCGGCGAGAAGGCGGGGGCGGACCTGCGGTTGCTCACCGCGCAGCAGTTCCTGCGCATCATCCTCGTGATTTCGGTCCTGCCCTCGGCGCTGTCGCTGTGGATCGGCCACCCGGTGGGCAGCGCGGCGGGGGAGAGCGTGATGCCGACCGGCCCGGCCAGCGCCGCCGAGCTGGTGGTGGTGGTGCTCGCGGCCTTCGCGGGGCTGTTCATTGCCTCGCGGATCAAGCTGCCGGCGGGGCAGATCACCGGGCCGTTGCTGCTCTCGGCGGGGCTGACCTTGTCCGGGCTTGTCGACATGCACCTGCCGTTCTGGCTGATCGCCGCGGCGCAGGTGGTGGTGGGCAGCTCGCTCGGCGTGCGCTTCACCGGCATGACCGCGGCCATGCTGCGCCGCTCGCTGGGGCTGAGCGTGCTGTCGGTGAGCTGGATGCTGGTGGTCGGGGGAACCTTCGCCGTGGCGCTGGCCGCGGCGACCGACATCCCGTTCCTGCACCTGATGATTTCCTACGCGCCCGGGGGCGTGACCGAGATGTCGATCATCGCGCTGTCGCTCGCCGCCAACCCGGCACTGGTCAGCCTGCACCACGTGGTGCGCATCCTGCTGACCGTGGGCGCGATGGTGATCGCCGAGAAGCGCCTGCCGCTGCGCCAGCCTGGCGAGTAGGGGCAAGAGCCTTCGGAGGCTCTTGCAACTCTCCTCGAGGAGAATTGGCCGTGGCGGGCCGGAGTTGGCCCGGACACAGGTCGGGGTCAGCCCGCGGCTTCGGCCTTCTCCGCCAGTTCCAGCCATTCCTCCTCGGCCGCGGCAAGCTTCTCCTGCCGCTCGGTCAGCGCTTCGGTGGCCTTCTTGAACTTCACCGGCTCGCGGGTGAAGAGCTCGGGGTCGGCCAGCAGCACTTCGAGCTTGCCGATCTCGGCGCCGAGCCGGTCGATCACCCCTGGCAGTTCCTCCAGCCGGTGCTTGTCCTTGAAGCTCATGCCCTTCGGCTGCGTCTTGGGCTTCGGCGCGGCGGATTCCTTGGCGGGCTTGGCGGCGGCTTTCTCCTTCGGCGCGGCCTCGGCTTCGGCCTCCGCCTTCTGCGCCTGGTAGTCGCTCCAGCCGCCGGCGTAGGTGATCGCCTGGCCGTTGCCCTCCATGGCGATGGTCGAGCTGGCGACGCGGTCGAGGAAGTCGCGGTCGTGGCTGATCAGCAGCACCGTGCCGTCATACTCGCCCAGCAGGTCCTGCAGCAGGTCCAGCGTTTCGACGTCGAGATCGTTGGTCGGCTCGTCGAGCACCAGCATGTTGCTCTCGCTGGCCATGATCTTGGCGAGCAGCAGGCGCGCCTTCTCGCCGCCCGAGAGCGAGCGCACGGGCGCGCGGGCCTGACGCTCGTCGAAGAGGAATTCCTTGAGGTAGCCCACCACGTGTTTCGGCTGGCCGCGCACCAGCACCTGGTCGGCCTTGCCGGAAACGCGCATCTCGGGATCGCCGGTGAGGCTTTCCCAGAGCGTCATTTCCGGATCGAGCCGGGCGCGGGTCTGGTCGAAGATCGCCGGCATCAGGTTGGTGCCGAGCTTGACGCTGCCCGCATCGGGTTCGATTTCGCCCATCAGCATGCGGATGAGGGTGGTCTTGCCGACGCCGTTCGGGCCGACGAAGGCAACCCGGTCGCCGCGCATGACGGTCAGCGAGAAATCCTTGACGATCTGCTTGTCGCCGAAGCCCTTCGAGAGCCCCACGGCCTCGATCACCTTCTTGCCCGAGGTTGGGCCGGAGGACAGCTCCATCGCCGCGGTGCCCTGGCGGCGGATCTGCGACGAGCGCTCGGCGCGCAGCGCCTGCAGCGCGCGCACCCGGCCTTGGTTGCGGGTGCGGCGGGCCGAGATGCCCTCAACCGCCCATTTCGCCTCCGCCTTGATCTTGCGGTCGAGCTTGTGGCGGGCCTCGTCTTCCTCGGCCCAGGTCTTGTCGCGCCAGGCCTCGAAGGCGGCGAAGCCCTGCTCCTGCCGGCGCACCGCGCCGCGGTCGATCCACAGCGTGGCGCGGGTCAGGTTCTCGAGGAAGCGCCGGTCGTGCGAGATCAGGACAAAGGCCTTGCGGGTGCGCTTCAGCTCGTCTTCGAGCCAGCCGATGGCGTTGATGTCGAGGTGGTTGGTCGGCTCGTCGAGCAGCATCACGTCGGGATCCTGCGCCATCAGCTTGGCTAGCGCGGCGCGGCGGCGCTCACCGCCCGAGGCGGTGGCGACGGCGCGGGCGGGATCGAAGCCGAGCCCTTCGCCGGCCGCCTCGACCTTGTACATCTCCGCCGGGCCGAGCCCGTCCGCGGCATAGTCGCCCAGCGTCTCGTAGCCCGAGAGATCCGGCTCCTGCTCCATGTAGCCCACCGAGATGCCCGGCGGCACGATGCGGTCGCCGGTGTCGGGCTCGACGAAGCCCGCCATGACCTTCATCAGGGTGGATTTGCCCGAGCCGTTGCGGCCGACCAGCGCGACGCGGTCGCCGGGCTGGACGTTGAGCGAGAGGCCGGAAAAGACCGGCTCGCCGCCGAAGGTGAGCGAGATGTCGGAGAGCTGGAGAAGGGGTGCCTGTGCCATGCCCAGAGCGCTAGGGCCGCGCCGGGGAAAGGTCAAGTGGGCGCGTGCGGGCGCTATCGTTAACCCCGCCTTCAAGCGGGCTGCGTTATGCGGGAGGCATGGACCCGCTCTGCCTCGCCCGTCTTGCGCTGCTCGGCAACCCGCTGCGCCTGCGGGTGGTGCGGCTGCTCATCCGTCACCTGCCGCACCCGCTGGCGGCGGGTGATCTGGCGCGGGCGCTGGGGGTGCCGCCGTCGACGCTCTCGGCACATCTCGCGGCGCTCTGCGAGGCGGGGCTGCTGGTGCAACGGGTGCGCGGGCCGCTGCGGCTCTATCACGCGGTGCCGGGGGCGCTGGCGTATATGATCGAGGTTCTCGGGGCGGAGCTGGCCCTCGGGCGGGCGGGCGGTGTGCCGGAGCGTGCCGCGGCGGGCAGGTTGCGGCTGCTGTTCCTCTGCTCGGACGGGGCGCTGCTGTCGCCGCTCGCTGCGGCGCTGGCGCGGCGGCGGCTCTGGGGCAAGCTCCGGCTGCACGCGGCGGGATTGGATCCCGCCTCCGCCTATGATCCGCTGCTGCTGGCGCTGCTTGACGTCTGGGGCGTGCCGCCGCCGGGCGGCGTGCCGATCGGGGCAGCGGGCGGGGCGGCGGACCTGGTGATCGCCCTCGATGCCGCCTCGGCGCAGGCGCTTCCGGTTGCCGTGCAGATGCCGCCGCCGGTCTGCGCCTACTGGCCGCTGCCCGGGGCAGGTGCGGGCCTGGGCGAGGGCCGTGTGATCCCCCGCGCCATCGCGCTGCATGCGGGGCTGAGGGCGCTGGAACCAAGGCTCGCGGCGTTGGCACGCATGCAGCTCGGGAGCGCACCACGCGAGTCCATTCAGGCCGCGCTCGACGGCCTCAGTTCAGGTCTTCCAGAAGTTGCCCGTGCTGCCGGGTCTGCGCCAGCACCTCGCCGAAGGTGGTCATCCCCTGCGCTTCCAGCATCGGCAGCATCCTGACCAGCACCTCGGCGGTGGCCTGCGCATCGCCGAGCGCGGTGTGGCGCAGGGCGGGCGGGATGATGACGCCGAGCCGTTCGCAGAGCGCGTCGAGCGTGTGGGTCTGGCTCGCCCCGAAGAGCACCGCCGAAAGCAGCACCGTGTCGAGGATGGGGTTGCTCCACGCCACGCCCATGCGGGACTGGTGGCGGCGCAGGAAGGCCATGTCGAAGGGCGCATTATGCGCCACGATCACCGCGCCGCGGGCGAAGTGGTGAAAGCGCCGCCCGGCTTCGACGATATCCGGCTGGCCGTGCACCATGGCATCGGTCACCTTGTGCACCTTGGTCGAGCTCTGCGGGATTTTCATGCCGGGATCGACCAGTTGGTCCATCTGCTCGCCGGGCACGATCTTGCCGCTCACCACCCGCACCGCGCCGATCTGCACCACCTCGTCCTTGTGCGGCAGGAGCCCGGTCGTCTCGGTGTCGAAGACCACGTAGGTCAGCGCGCGCAGCGGCGTGTCCT
This sequence comes from Alloyangia pacifica, assembly GCF_020524285.1. Lineage (GTDB taxonomy): Bacteria > Pseudomonadota > Alphaproteobacteria > Rhodobacterales > Rhodobacteraceae > Salipiger > Salipiger pacificus_B. The sequence goes on along the minus strand of NZ_JAIVKX010000004.1, from coordinate 6,213 downwards.
CGAGCGCGGCGGGCGCGGGGGCTGTGAGCAGCGAGAAGTCGAAGACCATGGGGCGCTCGGCCTGCGGCGCGATCCGGGCCTCGGCCTCGTCGATGATCAGCAGGTAGCCGCCCGCGTCGAGCGGCTTCATCCGGCCGCGGTAGCTCTGCAGCTCGTCGACCGAGCGCAGGGTGAGCGAGACCTCGCGACCGGTGCGGTGCAGCTCGCGCACCGCCGCCTCGACCCCGGCGGCGAGGAAATAATCGGTGACCGGCGCGTTCAGCCGCGGCACGTGGATCTGGCTCAGCACCTCGGCGGCCTGCCCGTCGTAGAGCACGATGCGGCCCTTGGGGCTGACCATGATCGTCGCCACCGGGATCTCGGTGAGCAGGGCGGTCAACCGCTCCTTGTCGGCGGCGAGCTGCGCGGTCTCCTCGGCCACCCGCTGCGCCGAGGCCAGCGCGGTTTCCGACAGCCGCGCCGAGACCGCCTCGGCGGCATGCGCCAGATCGCCGAGATAGCGCGCGCCGTGGGTGTCGACCTGCTTCTCGACCCCGGCATGGGCACGCACCCGCATTTCCGAGGCGATGCGCTCGACCGGCTTGGCGACGTTCTCGTCGAACAGCAGCCAGATCCCGACGCTCAGCGCCACGATGCCGAAGACGGCGAGGATACCGGCAAAGACGAAGCCGTTCGCCGGGGTGGTGGCGAGCGCGCGCCCGTAGCCGAGCCAGAGCGCCAGCGCCGTGATCCCCGCGCCGCCGACCGCAATCAGGACGAAGAAGAGGAAGACGCGCAGGCGCAGGCTCAGATGGGTCACGTGCGCGCCTCCGAGCAGACCGCGGCGACGATGCTGTCCTCGGGGCCGACTTCGCGCCAGCGTGGATCCCCGCCGTCGCCGCCCATGGGATCGGCACGGCGGCCGCCGGGGCAGTCGACCATGACCTCGACCACCTGCGTCGGCTGCCAGCGGGTGAAGAAGTAGAGATCGGCGAGATAGAGCCCCGGCGTCTGCGCGTTCTCGCGCCGCCCGGCGGCATCGACGGCGATGAAGCGATCCGTCATCGGCACGGCGTAGGTCCAAGGCCGCCAGAGCGCGCGCGCCTCGTGGGTCTCGACCACCTCGACACCGGCGGGCAGGGCGTTTGCCGCGCTTCCGTACCAGCCGTATTCATTGGCGATCGAGGTCGCCAGCATGGCCGCGCCCGCACCCACCGGGATCATCCAGCGCGGCAGCCGCCCGCCGGTGGCCTTACTCAGCAGCATCACCACGCCGGCCCCGGCAAGACCGGCCACCAGCACGGCGATCAATTCGTAGAACATTTCTCCCCCCTCGTTGTCCTTAGCCCAGCATGCCGCGCCCGTGGCCGATCGCCGATTGCATCGACTTGATCACCACGAAGGCGTCGCGCAGGTGGCTGCGCTCGAAGTCCGACAGGTCGGACGGCGCGAGATAGTTGTCGGGTTTTTCGCCGCGCTTGACCAGCCTGGCCTGATGCTCGAGCCGGGTTTCGGCGATCAGGTCGTAGGCATCGAGCAGATCCTGCCCGCCGCTGCCCGAGACCACCCCGGCGGCGATGGCCGCCTCGAGACGGGCGCGGGTGCTGACCTCGGGCAGGCGGCCCTGCAGGGCGTAGACCCGTGCGAGATCGACCACAGGCACCACGCCGTTGTGCTTGAGATCGACGGTGTTCTTGTGCTCGCCGGATCGGATCGTGGCAAAGCCGCGCAACAGGCCCAGCGGCGGCGTGTGCTTGAGCGAATTGGAGACCATGTGGGCGACGAAGATGGAGTTCTTCGCGGCCGCCTCCAATGTCTCTTCCTGCAGCTCCTCGAACAGCGACTTGGTGCCGCCGATGGGGCGCAGGTCGAACATCACCGAGGCCAGCATCTGCGCCTCGGGGACCGGCTTGTCGATCCAGTTCTTGAAGTAGCCCCGCCATGTCGAAAGCGGCTGCAGCCAGCGCGGGTTGGTCGCCATCATCTCGCCGGGACAGTTGAAATATCCAACCTTGTCAAGACCATCGCAGACGAACTTCGCCATCTCCGCGAAGTATTCCATGTCCCGCTCGGTGGCGCTGTCGTCGAGGATCATGCAATTGTCCTGGTCCGACACGCCGGTCTGCTCCTGCCGCCCCTGCGAGCCGCAGGCCAGCCAGAGCCAGGGCACCGGGGCGGTGCCCAGATCCTCTTCGGCGAGCGACAGCAGGCGGCGGGTGACCGTGTCGGCGATGTCGGTGATCAGCCGGGTGGTGACCTCGTGGCGGTTGCCGCCGGCGACGAGTTGCGCCAGCAACTGCGGGATGCGCGCGGTGGTTTCGGCCATCTGCTCGGGGCTGCGGGCGCGGGCGATGGCGGCCACAAGCTCGGCCGAACTGACGGCCTGGAAGCGGGTGAGGTCGGTCTGGGTGACGATGCCCACCAGCTGCCCGGCGTCGGTGATCGGCACGTGGCCAATGCGGCGCTCGACCATCGTGTGCAGCACGTCCGAGCCGATTGCCGAGGGCGGCAGGGTCACCGGCTCGTGGGTCATGATGTCGGCGACCGGAATATTGGTGTCCATGCCGCCGGCCACCACCTTGTTCGAGATGTCGCGGATGGTGACGATGCCGATCAGGTCGCGGCCGCGGGTGATGCAGAGCGACGAGACGCCCTCTTCGCGCATCATCAGCGCCGCCTGCTGCGCCGGGGTCTCGGGCGGGATGGTCAGCGGGGCGCGGGCCATCAGAGTCTCGACCCGGCTGTGCGCGAGGTCGGACCTGCGCGGCCGCGCGGCGCGCGAGCGGTCGAAGAAGCGGCGGGCGGCGGCGTGTTCGGTCACCAGCGCGCGGAAGGCATAGGCGGGCAGCAGCAGCAGCACCGTGTCGTCGAGCGCGCTGGCGGTGGTGGCGGCCAGCCCCTCGCGCATCAGCCCGCGCTCGCCGAAGGAGTTGCGCGTGCCCAGCAGCGAGACGGCGACGCCGTTCTCGTCGCGAATCTCCACCTGCCCAGTGTGCACGAGGTAGAGCCCCTCGAGCTGCGTGCCGACGGCGTAGATCTCCTCGCCCGGCTTGTAGGTGCGGGTCAGGAACTGCGGCACCAGCACGTCGAGCGCGTCTGTCTCCAGCGCGTCGTAGGGGTGCACCGAGGTCAGGAAACGGCGCAGGTCGTCGGGCTCAATCGGCATCTTGGCGCTCCTCTGGTGCGATAAGGGGCAATCGCGGAAGAAAAAATCCCGTCCCGGCATAGCGCGGGACGGGACATTTGCCTAGGGCGAGGGCGCAGCCACGCCCCCGTCTGCCATCACCGGTCAGTGATCCTGGGCTGCGCCCGCGCCGCGCGGAACGCGCACGCTTTCCACCAACTCGGAGATTTCCTGCGGGATCGGCTTGCTCATCGCCGAGACCGTGAAGGCCACCGCGAAATTCACCAGGGCACCCACCGCACCGAACGAGGTCGACTTGATGGTGCCGAGCAGCGGGTCGGCGTCGGTGAAGCTGTTGGTGTCGGGGATGAAGAACCAGCCCTTGTGCAGGAAGATGTAGAGCAGGGTGACGATCAGACCCGAGAGCATGCCTGCCACGGCGCCCTTGTTGTTCACCTTCGAGAAGATGCCCATCATCAGCGCCGGGAAGATCGAGGCTGCGGCAAGGCCGAAGGCCAGCGCCACGGTCTGCGCCGCGAAGCCCGGGGGGTTGAGGCCCAGCCAGGTGGCGACGGCGATGGCCACGGCCATGGCGATCCGTGCCGACAGAAGCTCACCCTTTTCCGAGATCGCCGGGTTGATCTGCCCCTTGATCAGGTCGTGGCTGACCGCCGAGGAAATGGCGAGCAGCAGGCCGGCGGCGGTCGACAGCGCTGCGGCAAGACCGCCGGCAGCGACGAGGCCGATCACCCAGCTCGGAAGGTTGGCGATCTCCGGGTTGGCGAGCACGAGGATGTCGTTGTTGAAGTTGGTCAACTCGTTGCCGGACCAGCCCTCGGCGGTCGCCTTCTCCTGCATCGCGGCGTTCTTGTCGTTGTAGTACTGGATGCGGCCGTCACCGTTCAGGTCTTCCCAGCCCAGAAGGCCGGTCTGCTGCCAGGTGGCCATCCAGTCGTAGGCCGGATCGTTCTCGATCTGCTCGAGCGAGACGGCCTGACCCGCAGTGCCTTCCGGCCAGAACTGCTGGGTGATGTTGAGGCGTGCCATCGCGCCCACGGCCGGGGCCGTCAGGTAGAGCAGGGCGATGAACACCAGTGCCCAGCCGGCGGACCAGCGCGCGTCGGCCACCTTGGGCACGGTGAAGAAGCGCATGATCACGTGCGGCAGGCCGGCGGTGCCGATCATCAGCGACAGGGTGAAGAGCACCATGTTGAGCGTGTCGCCGTTGTGGGCGGTGTATTCGCCGAAGCCCAGTTCGCGCACGATCTGGTCGAGCTTGGCCAGCAGCGGCTCACCCGAGGCCTGGTCGGTGCCGAAGAGGCCGAGGCCCGGGATCGGGTTGCCGGTCAGCTGCAGCGAGATGAAGATCGCCGGGATGGTGTAGGCGAGGATCAGCACGATGTATTGCGCGACCTGCGTGTAGGTCACGCCCTTCATGCCGCCGAACACGGCGTAGGCAAACACGATCACCGCACCGATCAGCAGGCCGGTGGTGCTCGACACCTCGAGGAAGCGGCCGAAGGCCACGCCGACGCCGGTCATCTGGCCGATCACATAGGTGGTCGAGGCGATGATCAGGCAGATCACGGCCACAAGGCGCGCGGTCGGCGAGTAGAAACGGTCGCCGATGAACTCGGAGACGGTGAACTTGCCGAATTTGCGCAGGTAGGGCGCGAGCAGCAGCGCCAGCAGCACATAGCCGCCGGTCCAGCCCATCAGGTAGGCCGAGTTGTCATAGCCGGTGAAGGCGATGAGGCCCGCCATCGACAGGAAGGAGGCCGCCGACATCCAGTCTGCCGCCGTCGCCATGCCGTTGGTGACCGGGTGCACGCCGCGTCCGGCGGCGTAGAATTCCGACGTGGAGCCCGCACGGGCCCAGATCGCGATGCCGATGTAGAGCGCGAAGGACGCGCCCACGAACAGCAGGTTGATGGTGAACTGATCCATGACGCCTTACTCCTCGTCCACGCCGTATTCACGGTCGAGCTTGTTCATCCGCCAGGCATAGAAAAAGATCAGTGCCAGGAAGACGATGATGCTGCCCTGCTGGGCGAACCAGAACCCGAGGTCCGAGCCGCCGACCGAGATGCCCGAGAGCATCGGGCGCAGCAGGATGCCGAAGCCGAAGCTGCACAGGGCCCAGATGATCAGGCTGATGAAGATGAGACGCAGGTTGGCCGACCAGTAGGCCTTGCCGGCCTCCTCGGCGTCATGCGCATGGTGCGTTGATTGATCCGCCATGGCGGTTCCTCCTCCTGAAAATGCGGCCGCCCCTCCTTTGAGCGGCCTCCGACGGATCAGCCCGTCGCTTTTTCGACGATCGCGCCGAGCCCGGCGGCGATCTCCTCGATCTTGCCCATCGCGTCGATGCGGCTCAGGGCGCCCTTGCCTTCGTAGTAGCCGATGAGCGGGGCGGTCTGGGCGTGATAGGCCTCGAGTCGCGAGGCCACCGTTTCCGCCTTGTCATCGGCACGGCGTTTCATCTCGGTCCCGCCGCAAGTGTCGCAGACGCCGCTCTCCCTCGGCGTCTTGAACGTGTCGTGGTAGCCCTCGCCGCAGCCGGCGCAGGTGTAGCGGCCCGAGATCCGCTCGACCATGGCGGCGTCATCCACCTCGAGGCTGATCGCCGCGTTGATCCGCTGGCCGCTCTCGGCCAGCAGCGCGTCCAGCGCCTCGGCCTGCACGGTGGTGCGGGGAAAGCCATCGAGGATCACGCCATTGGCGCAATCGGGCTCTGCGATGCGGTCGCGCAGGATGGCGATGACGATCTCGTCGCTCACCAGCTCGCCCGCTTCCATCACCGCCTTGGCCTGCTTGCCGGCCTCGGTGCCCTGCGCCACGGCGGCGCGCAGCAGGTCGCCGGTCGAGAGCTGCACCAGCCCGTACTTGCTTTCGAGCTTGCGGGCCTGGGTGCCTTTCCCGGCCCCCGGAGGGCCGAGAAGGATGAGCACGGGGGCGCGGGTCACGGTTGTTGCATCCATCTCGCTCACCCCTTGTTTGCGCGGTTCTCGATGAGGTCGTCGACGACGGAAGGGTCGGCGAGGGTGGAGGTGTCGCCCAAGGCGCCGTAATCGTTCTCGGCGATCTTGCGCAGGATGCGGCGCATGATC